>CAWBVH010000037.1:0-179857 GCA_963792145.1 Candidatus Acidiferrales bacterium | reverse complement strand
CCAGGATGATGAAGAGTGAGGCCAGAACTACCGAATTGGTTGCTGCGCGTTCCACGCCTTCCGTTCCCCCGGTCGCACGCATGCCTTGGAAGCACGAAATCGTGCCGATCAACAGCCCGAACACGATGGTCTTCAGCGTCGGCGGTAAGAATCGTTGAAGGTAACACCCTTGAAACCATCGTGGACAAACAACGGCAGGGAGATCGGCTCGCCGCTGTATTGGCGACCCAGCCCATCACGATTCCAAAGAAATCCGCCACCAAGGTGAGCAGCGGAAACATCAATATGCAAGCGAGAACGCGCGTTGCCACTAGGAACTTGTACGGGTCGACGGCCGAAGCCTCCGTTGCATCGATCTGCTCGGTCACCTTCATCGCGCCGAGTTCGGCGCCGTTGCCGCAGCCGCGCGACCGCTCACTACCAGCGCTGTGATGATCGGACCGCTCTCCTTGATGATCGAGAAAACGACGATGGCGGGAAGAAATGATTTGGCTCCGAAACGGATAAGGCTGTCCCGCGTGGAGCGCGTGAGAACCACGCCGGTCGCCGCCCCGGCGAGTGCCACCAGAGGAAGCGATTTCGAGCCCAGTTCGTCAAACTGATGAACAAATTCTCGGCCTTCGTATGGCGGCAAGAAGACGGCTCGAACGACTCGGCCACAGAAAATGGTCAAATTGCCGAACCATTCAAAAGACTTGACGACGAGTCTCGTACCGGCAAGGCTGTCTGAAAGATGGCCGTTCATGGTGCAGGAGGCGATCGCCAAAACAAAGAGGAAGATTGTAAACAGATGTGCCATTGCCATTCGCCGCGCTCGCCGGTCTCAGCACGGACGCCGCTCATGAGGGATAGAGAGCAAGAACCGTGCCACCGATTCACCCCTTATCCCCCACGCACTCAGAGGGTTAGCCATAAGTACAGAGTTTGCTGGAGGGCAAAGATTTCGAGACGCAGGCGGTTTGGGAGCGCTAGGTTCGGTGGTGGACTGATTCCTCTCTACGGGAGTTCCTGTAGTGAATCTGAGGAAAAATTCCACAGCGCTTAACGTAACGTGGACTTTTTCCATGCTCGAATGCCGCCAACAAAATGCGCAGACTTTGCTAAGCACATCAACCGCAACCGATTAGCGCCTTTGGCAACCGCCTTGCGCAACACTTTTGACGTCAAACGGTAAGAAAGGCGGCTCCAAAAAAATAAAACACAGAGCCAAGTTTCGGAAGACGTATCAAGGCGTGGATTTCAACTCTAACCTCGCAAGATCGTCAAGGGGGCGCAATGAGTCATTTGATGCAGCTAGCCGAGGTACTTCGAGACATCGCGGAAGAACGTGACGAAAGTGAAATTGAACAAGCTCTTCGTCTGTGTAGCGGATTTGCTGACCGTGTGACTGACGAGCCCCAAGACGCAACCATACACTTTGAGCCTTTATGGCAAGTGATTGCGACCAGATGCTCTCGTGTTCCAAATTAGCAACTAGGATTTCCTGGTTTGATTGCGAGGCATCGTTCGCGAGGACTAGCTTATGCCTACGACCAAATGACTCCTCCGATGCAGTGCTAGTTCGAGCAGTTCCTGGAGCTGCGACGTCGAGGTTGGTTAGAAGCTCTTCCGGCCTTGGGTGGGCTGACACAGCGAACTGCGAAGCACAAGTTGCTCTATCTGCGTAGGTTAATGAGGCGTCGGCGACTTTTCCTCAATAGAGGTGTTCAATCCCATTAGTCGCCTGTTGGCTGAGGAGGCGTCTTGGCTCGAATCGTCTTGGACGAAGCCCGCTCGGACAGAAAAATCCGCACAATCGGCGCGGTCGTTCTCCCTCTTGTTCTCGTTTCTTTGTTTGCGTCCGTTGCGTGTCCCCGCGCTTGCTGTGGGGTGGGGGTGGTGCTCAACGAGTCGCTGGACGAAAGCATGGATAGGATCACCGGAACTGGGCACACCGCTATCTATTTCTCAAACATCTGCCCTGATTCGCCCGTAAGACTCCGGTTCTGTCGCCCGGGCGAGCTGGGGTCGGTGATGAGCACCTACATCAATATCGGCGAAGATCAGGCGTTCGGATGGAACATCGTCCCAATCAGCGTGTACCTCTACGGTGTCGAAGATCCGCGAAATCGCCCTATTTTGGGCTCGAACAAAATCAAACACCTGTTGGAGGAACGATACCGCGAGAAGTACCTGGCGGAATATTGCGCCAGCAGGGCTTGCCTAACTAGCCCCAGGGCGGAATGGCGGGAAATGGTGGCTGCCACCTTGATCCGCAGCGTCTACATTTTTGCGGTGGATACGACGGTTGAACAGGATCGCAAATTCATTGCCGCGTTCAACGACTCCCCGAACGAAAACGACTTCAACGGTGTTACACGGAATTGCGCCGATTTCACCCGACGCATCATCAATACGTATTTCCCGCACGCGGTCAAGCGTGACTACGTCAACGATTTTGGAATGACCAGTCCAAAAGCGGTGGCCCGCACGTTTACTCACTATGCCCTTCGTCATCCGGAATCCAATTTTCGCGTGCTGCACTTCGCGCAAGTTCCTGGCACAATCAAGCGAAGCAGCCAGGTTCGCGCCGGAACCGAACAGTTGTATCGCTCCAAGAAACTTCTCGTCCCGATGGTTCTGTTTGCGCACTATGAGTTGCCCTTCGTGGCCGCGTCATACGCTCTGACGGGGCGATTCAATCCGGAGCGTGTCTTCGAGGAATACGCTGCCGTGGAACCTGCCACACAGAATTTCACGGCGCCCACAAGGAGAGCTGCCGCTACGCCCGAGGAGCGAGCGCAGCTCGTAGGCACGTCCAGCGAATGGAAGGCATACCACCGGGCCTTCGATTCCATCGTGGAGCAAAACAAGAACGTCCTCGATCGTCACGACTTGTCTCGCTTCTTCAAGCGTCTTGACCAGACCGGCACCGCTTCTGTCGACAGCGACGGCTCCGTTTGGATGGAGGCTTCAGAGAATGGCGAACTCCTGAAGGTGGGTGTGAGCGCGAATAACGCCCTGGCACGCGGTTCCAATGCACATTTGGCTTACAAATTCCTCCTGGCCCGCGCCGCCGGTGTCCTGAAAAGCCCAAAGCACAGCCGCGAAACGATGCTGGAGTTCAAGCAGGATTGGGCCAGACTGCATCGCGCGTCCGCCGAGATCGACGCAACTTCCGCGGCGAACGCAACCCCGCGAAGAGTGCTCATAGCGCGCTGACGTTGGGTGGCGCCAGGACTGGGACTCTGCCGAGCTGCCGTAATGTTTTTGCCCTTGAGTGGCTGCGTCTTGCCCAACCTGCGGAAGCTCCGAACGAATGAGAGACTCCACGCGATCCCAAACCGCCGGGTCGCACTCTATTTCGGTGTGCTGTTTGACGAAGATGCGGTCGTACCATGGATAGTTTTCGCATTGTAGGGATTCCCGCTTGTATTCATAGCGGTAATTCCCGAGAATCTTCGTGCGCGACGGATCCGCAGCTTGTATTTTGGGCTCCCCATGGAGAAGGCCGTCTAGCTGATAAAAGTTCACGGCCTCCGCCACGTTGGAGGGAATTAATCGGTCGTTTTGCCCCCGTTTGGGGACGCTGTCCACCTGGATGGTCAGGAGCACCGGTATCTTTTCTCCCTCCAATTCCCGCGCTAGCTCCAACGTTTCTGAGCCTCCCCAACTCATTCCGTAGATGATGATGCGTGCATTTCGCTTCTCTTCGTCCGATAGTGTCCGGTCATGATCCGTGTCCAGAATTTTCAAAATCTCATCGTGAGCCTGCTCCCGGCGGCGATTCTCAAACACCCTTATATACACGCCCAAGGGGTAAGCGCCCCGGATGTGTGCGGCCAGTTGCACTCCGCTATGCGCGGAATCGTCATGCCTCACGAACCCTCCGACGAATCCAATCACGATGACTGGAGCCTTCGTGGACATCTCTTTGGTATTCAGGTTGGAAACGAAAGGGGAGACCGGTGTCTTCTGCCCAAACGATAGAAGGCTCCAACATAGAAGTAAAGACACTTTGGCTGAAGCACTCATGTGCCACACAATGCGTTAAACGCGTCGTTCCAATCGTATCGCGCTTCGTTCGATAAGTATTGGAGCTTCGGCGAAAAGCATGCTGAGCTTCTACCACGGCCTGCGCGTCGGCACGGACAAAGGATTCCAGCAGAGTCTTCAATGCACGGAGGGAACCGCAACTGACTCTCGCAGCCACAGCGATATTCAAGTAGCTGCAGGCACCCAAATCGAACATCCACTCCGGCAGTTCTCCCCAGCAATCGAACAAATTTATCGCAGCTCGGCGCGTCGACTTACTGAAGACGAGTTCCTCACTGGGCGACCGGTTTGCCGCGACACCGGAGAACCAAGAGCGCAGCACTGCATCGAGATTATTTTTGACGGGTGTTCAGCCTGTCGAGTACGCGCTTCAACTCTTCCAACTTCAGCCCGGCCTCGCCGAGCTTGCCTTCCGCCGTCAGACGCTGGTAGTCGGCAAGGTCTTTGGCGGCTTCCGCGACGAGTGCGTTCAGATCCGCAGCAGGCTGGGCCGTTGTGGCGGATGGCGGTGCGTGTGCCAGCGGCTCCACGGGCGCTGCCGCGGCGCTCACCGACGAAGCCGCCCCGCCAAAAAGGGCCGACATCGCCGACTCGAAGGTCGGTCCATACGCCAACCGATCTTGCAGCGCGAGCACAACCAGACGCAACTCCGGCATGGGGCTGCGCTGGGCCTGCAGGTAAATCGGCTCCGCATACAACAGAGCTCGTCCGCACGGAATCACCAGCAGGGCTCCGCGGCGCACGTGCGAGCCCTGCTGGTTCCATAGCGTTAATTGTCCGGAAAGCTGCGCGTTCTGATCGATTCGCGCCTCGATTTGCAGCGGTCCGTCGACCAGCTTGGTTTTGGGAAAGTTATAGACCACGGACGTGCCGTATTGCGCGCCGTCGCTGCGCCCTGCAATCCAACCAATCAGATTATTCCGGTTGGCCGGGGTGAAGGGTAGAATCTCCACAAACTCCACTCCGGTTTCGCCCGGCAGTTTCATCAGTACGAAATTCGGCGGCATCATCAGTGTCGCTTGCTCACCCCCATCAGTCATGCCGACTTCGGTGGCCACGGTCCACAGGTCCTCACGGTTATAGAAGACTTCCGGATCCGTCATGTGATAGAGGCCGTAGACTTCCGCCTGCAGTTTGAGCAACAACTCGGGGTAGCGCACGTGCTTGCGCAGCCCCGGCGGCATCATGGCCGCATCCTTGAACAGACTCGGAAAGATGCGACGATAGGCCGCGATGATCGGATCCTCCGAATCAAACACGTAAAAGGTTGTCGTACCATCGTAGGCGTCGATGACCACCTTAACGCTGTTCCGCATGTAGTTAATGGGGCTGCCTGCGAGGCGGTAATGACTAGAGTAGGGATAGCTGTCTGAAATCGTGAACGCATCCATGATCCACGATAGCCGGCCATCGTCGCCGAGCACGATGTACGGATCTGGATCGAAGGTGAGGAACGGCGCTAAAGTCGAGACGCGATCACGCACGTTGCGCCGCATCAACAGCCGGCTATCCTTGTTGACGTCATCGCTGAACGGCAGCTTGGCGAGGTCGCCGCGGTCGAGCGCGAGGACAATGCGGCGCAGGAAACCGCCGAGCACGATGCCACCGTTGCCCTCGTAAGACGTTAGGCTGTTGGTCTGACCTTGAGGGTAGTTGAATTCCTTCTGCCGTGTCTTCACGTAGACGTCGGTATTGGTCAACTCACCAAAATAAACTTCCGGGCGCGTTACGGTTAGACCCCGGACCGTGCTCTGGACGGGCATGTTGCTCAGAATCAGCGTGGGCAGGCCTTCCGTCGTGAAGCCATTCACTGGATTCATGGTGATGCCGTATCCGTGCGTGTAGATAAGCTTCTCGTTAATCCAGTTGCGGCTGCTCTCTGGGAGCTTGTCGACGTTCAGCTCGCGCGTAGCGAGCATGACCTGGCGAGTCGTACCGTCGATCTCATAGCGGTCAATGTCGATGTCGGGGAAGTCGTAATAGGTGCGGATTTCCTGAATCTGGCGGAGCGTGTCTTGAAGTGCGTGCCAGTCCCAGAGGCGGATGTTCTGAAGTGTAGGCTGGTTGTTCGAGGGGTCGGCCGCCTCGACCGTCGTCTCAGCGGGAAACTCGCGCTGGGAGACACGGTTCAACCCGTAGGCCTGCCGCGTCAGGTCGATGTTGTGGCCAATATATGGCTGCTCGCGGACCAATTCGTTCGGTTTGACGATAAAGGTGCTGTTGTACCAGCCGACTATCTGAACGGTGATATAACATACCGCAGCTGGAAGGATGGCCGCGGCAAGCCAGCGTGCGCGTCGCCTCAACACGGCATTGGCAGCCGCGACCACTGCGCCGAGAACGAGCGCCGCGCACACAATGAGCATTCCCGTGAGCGTGACGTGTGCGTCGGTGTAGGTCACGCCCCCGAAGATCGTATGATCATCGAACAATAACTCGAAGCGCCCGAGATAAACACGCATCGCAAGGATCAGCAACAGGAACGCAAACGTGATAGAAAACCCGCGCCAAGACAATCGAATGCCCCCGCTGCGACGTTCGCCGAGCGCACGGGTTCCGCCCGTGATGAGGATGAAAAGAAGTGCGACCACACAGGTAATACAGGCTAGCGTAAGCAGCCAGCCGGTGATGAGCTGCCACGCAGGCAGGGTGAAGAGAAAGAAGTTCAGCGGCTTGCCAAAGATTGGGTCCACGACCCCACCCGTGGCGCGGGGTGCGTACCAGAAGAGCGCGAGCGTCGGCCACTCCGCCGCCATGACAGCACCGCTTGCGGCGGCAATGGCGAGCGAGGCGAAGAGCGTGATGATGCGCAGGACAAGTTCAACCGGCAGCCTTAGCGGTTGTCCTCCAATAAAAATCGTGTGATCGCTCGGCAAATCGGGAAGATGCGCCCACTTCAGAGCCAGCGATGATCCGTACAAAAGGAGAAATGTGGCCAATGCAAAAACCGCGAAGATCCACCATTGAAGATCTAAGGTTTTCCAGAACACGCTCCCGTAGCCGAGCGATCCAAACCAGAGCATGTCCGTGTAGTACGACAACGCCGTCCGACCGCTGAAGACGATGGCGACGAGGACGGCGATTAGGAGAAGTAAGCGACGACGACGCGGCGGATGCGTCCGCGGCCAATCAATGGATTCGGGCATGGCTCCAGCCTGTTCCTACTAGCACTTCGTCATCAAAGTTCCAAGAAACGCTATTGTACAGGGCCTGAAGAGGAGTGGCCACTTAGCGTTTGGCCAGCTTTGGACCCAACTCATTTGCCAACTCCAATTTAATCTTCTTCGCAGCTGGATCCAGCCTCGCAGTCCCGCAAACCGCGGATCTGACTGGACCAGACGGGTTCCTGCTTTTGAGCACTTGGCTCTGCGATTCGTCCCAACCGCGACAGTTACTGCGCAAGTCGGGCGTGCTCGCCTGGCACTCGACCGCGGTTCTGCAGAGCTGTCCGGAAGTCTCGTACTAGGAAGTACGCGGATCCCTAGCTTTCGCGGACAGGCGATGGGTGACCAAGGCTTCACCCCAAGTTGGCCAAAGCTTTCTGCACTTGTCTGTCGGGAGCCCGGACTTGCCAATCATCGGCCACCACGGCTGATTGGGTGCAAGTGAGATGCGGCCGTCTAACGGAATCGAAACATCTAGATTCATTCTCTATTGCTGAGCGAGAATAAGCCTTATGACTTCCGCATTTGGAACAGCCTGGTACAGCACGTAACCATGCCCCTGATCATGGATGACTTCTGCGCGCGTTGTGCGCTTCCCTTGGCGCACTTCAACGACGTGCCAATCGATAGGTACGTAAGTTTTCAATGTGAGAGGGAGATCGTAGCTCAGGTCAGTCAGATCGTCACGCAAAACCACCGAGAATGCGTCGCCATCCTGGTACGACCGAACCTCGCCATGCGCTCGTTCCCGCATGTATTTGGTCACGTCTTGAAATGTGGCGATCCACAACGAAGCTTCCTTGGACTTCATGTATTCAAGGTATTCTCTGATTTCCTGGTGTGTTTTGGGTTCCCAACCGATGCCATCGACCCCGTGCGAAACGAAAACCAACCAGATGTTGTTGTGGGTAGCGGCCGTATCCACCCATGACTTGATCAGTTCCATTGGCGTTTTCGTTAGCACCCCTCGCTGCCAGCGGACGTACTCTTTTTTTGAGAGCGTGGGGTCTGCGGTACTTGCGCGGTCGAGGTCTTCCACGAAGGAATCCGGCATGCGATTGCGCGCGGCTTGAAAACGTTGCAGCGCAAAGGCTACGCCACGAGAGTCCTCGGTGCCATAAGGACATTCAACCGAAAATGTGTGCTTAAACCCGAGATGGTCGAAGAGGTCTAGCCGGCTCTTCTCCAATTCATAGACCAGGTTGACGTCATCAAGGACCGCCACGCGCGGATGGGTAACAGTATGGCTCGCAAATTCATATCCGTGCTTGGACAGGGCGTCCAGCTCTTCCCAGGTAATGCCACCTTCCTGATTTGTAGGCTTCGTGCGCGGCCACTGGTTTGAACGTTCCTTGACGCACCTTCGCATACGCATCGTCGACAATCCCGTACGCTTTGGCAGAGTCCTTTCCCTCGTCATATGTTTCGCCTGCCCGTGTATGGTAATCGGTGGTCCCTTGATAGCCAAGAAAAGCTAGCGCTGATGCCCGCTCGAAAAAGTTATCTTTGTCCGTTGGTACGGTGGCCGTCTCTTCAATGATCGCCTTCGTAGGTCTGCCAATGAACGTGCCATGGTACTGCGAACCTGGAATCTGGCCGGTAACTATGAAGAAAGTGGCGGGAAATCCAAAGCTGTTCATGATGGGAACCGCCACCCTGAACTGATTGATACTTCCATCATCGTACGTCAAGGAGACCGCCCCATTCTTGCCGTATTGCCACTTTGTAATTTCCGTCTGTCCCACTTGACCAGGCGAAGGACGTGCGGAACAAAGCATCAGCCCGGCGATAGCGAAACAGCGTGACCAATTGTTGTATGTCATCTCAGCCCCCATGTTGCCATCAATAAGCCCCATATCTCCCTCGCACCGACTCGAGCAGCTTCGCCGGGTCGTACCCAACACCATCTTTAAACACGATCTCCACGTTCTCCACATCAGAGACCTGCTTCGACGGATCACCCTTCATCACCACTAGATCGGCATTCTTGCCCACGGCAATCGATCCAATCTGTTTGTCTCTGCCCAGGTAAATCGCGCCATTCAGCGTCGCCACTTTGATTGCTTCCACTGGAGAGAATCCGGCCTCCACCAGCAATTCGATCTCGCGCTGATCGCCAAATCCTGGAACGACTCCTCCGTCGCCTGTGGGGTCCGGACCAGCCAGCAGAAGTCCTCCCGCAGCGGCAAAGGCTCGCTCCAAATCCATATCGCGTTTCAGGAGAGCCGCGCCGTCGCGACTCCCTCGATAGTTTGTCTCCTTGCTGCGCGCATAAAAGTACGCTTCGCGGGCTTGCGGCGACATTGCGTCTAGAATGGCCTGTCGCAGTGGGGGGCGGCCAGGTACGTCGCCTTCAAACACCGGCAGTGTCGAGGTGATCGCGACATGATGATTCGCCAGAGTAGCGATCAGATCCTTTGCTTCCGCACTATTGGGATCCATATGTTCAAGAGTGTAGTCGCCCATACTCGAGCTGCACTCATCCGGCTTTTTGCCCGGATCGAGTTGCGTGTTCACAAAAAAACCGTGCTCCAGGTCATCGATGCCCAACTCCGCCGCTTCCTTATAGGTCACCGAGCACAGGTGCCCGGTGACCTTGATCCCACGTTTATGAGCTGCCTCAATCGCGGCCTTCAGTTCCGCTCGGGTGATGTTCATGTACGCCTTAAATGAGCTCACACCACGGTCAGCCCAATAATCAACCATGCGACTCGCCTCGTCCGGGCTAGTGAGCTCATGCATCTGAATGAAATAGCTGTGCGGTCCTTCCAGATACGGGCCGGTCACGTCGATGTGGGGACCAGGCAGCTTGCCTTCGTCGATCGCATGTTTCAGATTCAGGTCCGCGTAAGTTTCCACGCTTCCGGTAGTACGCATGGTGGTGACGCCCCCAGCCAAATAGAGGCGTGGCGCGGAGAATGTCATTTGTGGCAGCAGTACGGGAGGATCGAAGCCGTTATGGCTATCTGCATTCGGCAAAGCGGCGTAATAAAGGTGATTGTGCATGCCGACGAATCCCGGCGTCACCGAATAACCTCGCAATTCGAGCACGGTCACGCCCGCGCTGGCCGCCACGTCGGCGCCGTTTTCGATAGCCGAAATCTTGCCACCTTCCATCACAACATTCTGATCTTCGACAGCCGCCGCGCCCGTGCCGTCAATTAGGCGCACATGCGCCAGAACCACCTTTGGCGCGTCCACTTTCGCATATTGTTTAACTTCTTTTGAGAGCTCTGGTTTCTGAGCCAATAGAGAAACGCTAAAGCAACACAAGGAAAAAAACACCGTAGGGATAAGTCGTCGCATAGCAGCCTCCCGAGACTGCGCCATTGTAGCCGAACTATCCTCCATCTTGCGGGCCTGAACGAAAACATGACTCGCTCGTGATTCATCATTGCACTGAAGGGCTTACGCAAGATTGCCTGCGATCCCTACCTATGATTCTTACTTCTGTCAGACAGGAAGCAATTTGGAAGGAGACACTCGATACGCTCGACGGTGTTCCCTATTGGATGAGTAGTCGTTTGACAAAGTTTAGGTCTGGGGTTCGAGTCCCCAGAAACTTAATCCGTCAGCGTGAAGATGCAGGCGCCGCTGTCAACAAATCTCTTGGTGTCTTGCCAGCCAGCGCAGCGTCCACGTTGTCCAGACCGCGCATACCCATCAGCGTGCGCGTTTCGATGGTCGCGGTGCCCAGATGGGGCAGCAGGAAAACGTTGGGAAGCGCCCGGTACTCCGGACGCATGTGAGGTTCTCCGTTGTACACATCGAGCCCCGCGGCAGCAATCCTGCCGGATCGTAAGGCGGGGATCAATGCGTCGTCATCAACCAGGCTGCCGCGTGCCGCATTTACAACCACGGCGCCCGGCGGCAATAGTCTCTATCGTCTCTGCATTCAGGAAGTGGGCGGTCGCGTTTGTTCCCGGCGCGTGCAGCGTAAGAAATGAACTGACGCTAAGAAGGTCACGCGCGTCGGCATGAAAGACGGCCTCGCGCTCGAATTCGGGACCCAGCCTGTGCAAATTCGTATAGTGAATTTTCATTCCAAATGCACGCGCCCTCTGCGCCACCGCTTGACCGATGCGTCCCATACCGTAGATGCCTAAGTTTTTGCCGGTCAGCTGCCAGCCAAGCAATTCTGTCGGCCTCGGATCGTGCCATTGGTCGGTTCGCACGAGTGCCTGGCCTTCAGACGCCCGGCGGGAAGCGCCGAGGAGAAGCAGAATGGTGATATCCGCCGTCGCATCCGTTACAACCTCTGGGGTATTCGTGACAAGAATCCCGCGGTTAGCTGCGGCGGTGAGATCAATGTGATCGAATCCCACCGAAAGAGTCGCGATGATGCGGACGGAACCCGGCAGACGCGAGATGACATCGGCATCCATCCGATCCTGGCCTGTAATCAGCAGCCCGTCTGCGCCTTTCGACACATTGATCAACTCATCGCTAGAATAGAGACGGTCTGCAAGGTTAATGCTCGGTTCATAGTCGCGCGCAATGCGCAGTTCCACTTCCTTGGGCCATCGACGGGTAACGACGAGAATTTTCTTAGTGGCAGTCTGCAGCATTTCGCCCTCCGCACCTAGGGAGTGAAGTCCTAAGCGCACCCGCTGACCGGAGCCTTGGCCTGTGCTGCGTAATAATTCCGTCCAGCTTTGAAGTCTGACCGATCCGAGAAATAAACCATCCGCCTAACCTTTATACATAGATCGTTTGTCTGACAGAAAGACGCCGTAAACGTTGGATTCGAGCCAGTGCAGGAGATGAACTTGGTACCGATAGGGACCAACGAGTTCTTCCCCCCAGCTAGTGCGTCTCGTTGCAAACGAAAGGCACCGGCAGTCCCACCCGTACAGCCAACAGAAATTGGGGAGATCCGATACAGCTCTAACGTTAATCGGGACTTGACCGTATAATTAAAATCGAGCTGCCGTAAATCGGAGGCAGAAAACTTGATGCGGAAAGCGCTATAGCTCCAGTCCCGCATCCTTTTTGCCTTTGCCGTGCGATTATACGTGTCATTCAACATATGAGCTTTCAGCCCATCGAAAATTACGGCGTTATCGGCAACATGCGGTCGATTGCACTGGTAGGCATGGACGGTTCGATCGATTTCCTTTGCTACCCCGAGTTTGATTCCCCCACAGTGTTTGCGGCGCTGCTCGATGATAAGGAAGGCGGCCGATTTCAGATCGAACCGCAGCTCACCAACGCACGAGTGCGCCAGCTTTATTTGCCGGAAACAAACATTCTATTGACGCGATTCCTTGCCGAAGAAGGCGTAGCTGAGCTGACAGATTATATGCCCATTGAGAAAGATGGGGAGCAGCCGAATGAGATCGTGCGCACGGTCGCCGTTATACGAGGTAATGTGCACTTCAAAATGCGTTGCCAGCCGCGATTCAACTACGCAACTTCTGCACATCGAACGGAAATCTCGGATGGCTGCGCGATGTTTTTCCCCGACGAAGATCGTTGCTCGCCCATGGCGTTGTATTCCACGTGCGCGCTGGAGCAGCAATCGCAGGATGTGACCGCAGAGTTCACTTTGCAGGCTGGCGCAACCGCGACCTTTGTGCTGGGTGGAGTACGTCCGCAAGGACAACAGCCGGAGATGGAACTAGTGGGACAGCGCTTCCAGGAGACGGCGCGCTTCTGGAAGTCGTGGATCGCAAAATCGAAATACAAAGGCCGGTGGCGAGAAATGGTACAGCGGTCGGCTTTGATGTTGAAGTTGCTCATCAGTCGGGAGCATGGATCCTTAATTGCGGCCCCTACATTCTCGCTGCCGGAAAGCATCGGGGGAGTGCGTAACTGGGACTATCGTTTTACGTGGCTGCGAGACGCTACCTTCACCCTGTATGCGCTGATTCGACTCGGTTTTGTCGAGGAAGCAGAGGCATTCATGAGTTGGCTGAAAGGGCGGCTGAGTGACGACGCAGAGCGGGGGCCATTGCAAGTCATGTATGGAATCGATGGCCGGCAAAAGCTCGACGAGCTTGCGTTGGATCATCTGAGCGGCTACGAGAATTCCCGGCCAGTGCGTATCGGAAACGCCGCTTATCAGCAGCTGCAGTTAGACATTTACGGCGAAATGATGGACTCAGTTTACCTGGCGAACAAATACGGCGACCCCATATCCCATGCCGGGTGGCTGGATGTTCAGCGCATCCTGGAGTGGCTGGGAAAAAACTGGCGTCGGCCTGACGAAGGAATATGGGAGGTCCGCGGGGGAGCGAAAGAATTTCTTCACTCCCGTGTAATGTGCTGGGTGGCCTTTGACAGAGCTTTGCGCCTTGCACAGAAGCGTTCGCTGTCGGGTCCTCTCGATGTGTGGCAGCGCACGCGGGACGAAATTCGGAATAACATTTTCACAGACTTCTGGAACGAGCGGCTGCAATCGTTTGTGCAAGCGAAGGGGACAGACGATTTGGATGCCTCGGCACTCCTGATGCCCATGGTAAGGTTCATTAGTCCGGTCGATCCTATGTGGCTCTCGACCATGAGAGCAATCGAAAACAGGCTGATCGAAGACACGCTTGTCCGCCGGTATGAGGTCGAAAGCACACATGTGGATGGCCTTCCAGGGGGAGAGGGCAGCTTCACCGCATGCTCGTTTTGGTATGTCGAGTGTCTGGCACGTGCGGGTGAATTGGAAAAGGCACAGTTATTGTTCGAGAAGCTTTTAGGATACGCCAATCATCTTGGCCTGTATTCAGAGGAACTTGGGTCGAACGGCCAACATCTCGGAAACTTTCCTCAAGCGTTCACGCATCTCGCATTGATCAGCGCGGCAACCTATCTCGATAGGGCCCTCTCCGGCACGGATGAAACAGTCTGGCGCTAGTTCGTAGCTGAAAATTATGTAGTAAACGCTCGTCGACCTTCCGGTTTTCGCGTTAGCCAAATGTATTAGGATTCGTCCCAGCCAACGAGTACTAGCAGCCAAGTTAGCGATTTCCCGACCAATCGGGACTTGATCTTTTAACTCTTCCAGGACGACACGCTGAATGTAAGAACGCCGCGACTCTCGACGTCGGCTGTGGCGGCGGGGAGACCGTGAACAAACTCGCGACTTTGGCACCAGAGGGCAAAGTCGTTGGGCTGGACTACTCGGCGGCCAGCGTTGCCGTCTCCCGAGACACCAATGCCGATGACGTCGCGGCCGGGCGAGTCCACATCGAGCAGGGTTCGGTTGCCGCGTTGCCATTCCCCGGTTGCACTTTCGACGTTGTCGCTGCGGTGGAGACGCACTATTACTGGCCCGACCTGCCCGCCAACCTGCGAGAGATTCGGAGAGTCCTCAAACCCGGCGGCATGTTCACGCTGATCGCCGAAACCTACCGCGGCGGGCCGTTCCGACTCGTCTACGGCATAGTCATGCCGCTGCTCCGTGCCGCGTTCCTGAGCGACGAGGAGCACCGCGATCTCCTGACGCAGGCCCAGCTGTATCTCACGCTACGGCAAACGTCGAACTCACAGGAACTGGCGAAGATCGATCCTGATACTGGTCTGCAGGAGGACACTGGCCCGTCGCGCAATCGCTTTGTTTCAGTTTCACTGCAGAGGAATTTTCCGCACGGCGCGTTCTACGTTTCGTATTCACAGGCGGACGCACGCGATTTAGATACCGGCGCTCCCGTTCCCGAGGCCCCACGCATGATTTGGGACGCCGTCGCCTCGGAGAATCATCTGCCCTTTGGTTTGCAGCTGCGCGGGGAGTTTGAGTTCGTCAAAGCCAAGCCATTGGGCAATGGATTTGATGGTGTGTCCGTCTATGAAATTCGCGGGGCTTTGCTTCGGCCATTCTTTGACAATCGGATGTCACTCGGAGCGAACTTTCTCATCGCCAGCGGATACACGGGCCAAACGACCGAAACAATTCCGTCACAACCCGGCCTGTGCTCGGTCGAGTGCGTGGTCGGTGTTCCATTGAAATCCTACGTCAGCTTGAGTTGGACCTACTACTTCAAGAAATGAAGCTCAGCAGCGCGAGTCTGCGCTTTGGACAGAGTCTTCGCTGTAAATTGCGACCAAGTGCCGGTAAACGTTAAGCGCTTTACCGGATGCGTGTTCTCGCTGAGGAGTGAACGGGTGCGGAGAGTTCTGCGCGCGTCCGGTAAAGCCGTTTGGACGTGGCCGCCCGTGATTGCGGTGGACGCGGGCCTATGCAAATTCAATTGAGGGAAGGGGCGGTTTCGAGGTGGGCTGAAAGCCGTAGCAATCAGTCGCGTGACACGCTGACCCACACGTGTTGACTATTTTCCGCGAATGAGGCATGAGTGACGGCACGGGATCGCTCACCGGGCCGACCAGTCCCGCAGTCTAGATCCGTTTGATTGTCGCGAACCAGGCCGGTGCGCCGTCGTCGTGGTATCTCGTCTGAATCCGGTCCGGTTCGATGGCGGCGACATTCCATCCATTGCTGGGGTTGAACGCCGCTCTCAGCTCGTCCTGACTGATGGGGTGCGGGCCAGTATCGGGACCATCGTCACTGAAGCACAACACATACAGGGTTCCATCGTGCTCGGTCACCGACGCTAGACTCGCCACGTATCCTGGTCGCTCGTCGCCGTCGAAGGTGTGGAACAGTCCGCAGTCCAGCACCGTCTTAAACCTGCGCCCCAAACGCTCCAGGCTGGAACGCGTCAGCCGCAGCGAACTCAACCTCGATCCCACGGTCATCGGCCTTCTCTCGGGCGATCGCCAGTGCCGTTTCAGCCACGTCAACGCCCAGAACCGACAATCCCAGCGAGGCGACGTGAAGAGCGTTCTCGCCGGTCCCGCAGCCCGCATCGAGCACCGCTCCGGCGAATCCGCCTTCGGATGCCAAACGCACTATTGCTGGCTGCGGCTGGCCAATATCCCAAGGCGCAGGGCCGTCGTGGTACGACGCATCCCAGGGCAGTCCCGTCAACCGTTCGTGACTGGTTGGGTGCCGACCACTGAACGGATCATCAGCAGGGGTTCCTGATCGCTCCGACAACTTCGTCCCCTTCCTGCAACTGATCTTACCATCTCATCGTGGCACGCCAATCCACGGGTCTTGACTATTCCTCCTGGAGCGCGAAAGTGGGACTGTACCAACCATTCAGGATGTTAAGAGCGTCGAGCAGTGCGATGCTCACCGCAAACCGGATAGGCCTAATTAACGCGGTATCTCGACCTTGTGGGACTGGTACACAAATATCCAGTTTAGACAGTACAAAGAAGGAGGAAGGGGGAATCAGTAGCTTTCTGCCGAGCACGGTTATGACAGGCTTTATGCCGGCGGCTGAGAGAAGTTGGACGGCCGATGCCGCGGTTGCCGTCAGGTAAATCTTCGATGCGGGTGACCTGGCCGATGTACTCCTGATCGAGAGGATCACTGGGAGAGTGAAAGGGCAGTGTGACGAAGAGACGCATGCCTTCGTAAAAAACTTTTGTTTTTAGAGAGGAAGCAGATGCCTCGCGAGAGACGTGCCGGGTTTTGCTCGAAGTGGGCATCGCATGGGTCGGAAGGGCGCACTTTGAGAGGCTGGCCAATGCGGACGCAGCGGCTGCGCCGGCGTTCCTGCTGTCGAATTTCCTGCATGTAGAAATCAAAATATGGAAATGAAGTTAGCTGGCAAGGGATGCGCCGAAAGTGATATGGCTATCGCTTAACAGACGTAGCTAAAGAGTACTCTCGGCCTAGACTTCCTTCATCATTTCACAGGAAAAAGACCAAGGAGCAATCACTACCGGATTGCTGGTGGGGGCATTGTCTGGCGTTCCAGGGGTGTGAGCGGTGCTGGGACAAAGGTACTAGCGGGTCGCAGCTATTTCAGTACGGACCCTCTATTTCTGGGGTGGCACGGGAAATGTAAGATTAACCCAATGTGGGATAGTTTGGTATTGACCACGTCGATTCTTTCTTTGATCTACCTAGTAACGCTACAGCTACGCCTTGCGAAATGGAATCCGACTGAGACCACATAGGTGTAGAAAGCCTGACCAAATCATCCCACTCGAGAGGTACGGGCCGCTATGGGAACACAGCATTTCCGGAGCATCGAACGCCGTCGGACGGCCCGAGTCGCATTGTGTGTGGACCTCATTGTCCACGGGGAGCTGGAGAGCAGTGGGAAATTTAAAGCTGAGACACGGACGCTTTCCGTGAGCGGGCACGGGGGGACGATGGCGCTAGAGCCAGAGGTGAGGATTGGGCAAAAGCTGATGCTGATTAATATGAACAGCGGGCAGAAGGCGGAGTGCAAGGTGGTGTCGGCGAAGCCCGTGCGTGATGGCAAGAGAAATGTGGCCTTTGAGTTTATGTCGACCGAGATCAATTTCTGGAAGATGTACTTCCCGGTGGCAGGTACGAAGCCCATTCGCCGGACCGTGCGAGCGCTGTTTCGGCCGGTCCCTGCAACGAAGATGGCGCAATAAGACGACATCCAAACTGATGAGCTGTCGCCTAAGTCCTAAACGCCGTAATCGGTAGAGTGGGTCTAATCGCGGCCTCCCGGCGGTTGACCCTAATCAATCGCTACTTCGGGGTAGTCTTCGATGTACTTCTCGCCGTCACACCCGAAATACGTGCATGTGCGTGCCGTGAAATCGACATCGTAGCGCACAACACCGGCGTGCCAGCAGGCCAGCAAGAACTCCGGAAAAGTGCTCTTCCCAGCTTGGTCGGTTCGCAACGCAGCGACGAGCGCATCTCGGTTGAATTTTGGTACATCCGCTGTGCCGGATAATAATGGTGTACCCTGGCTCACGATCGGACCTTCTTGGGTTAAGTAGAGGCTTTGACATGCTGGCAGAAACCAGTGATTGTGCTTCACACCAGCGCGCCTGAGCGTCTCCGCCAGATATGGGAAACCGCCAACCTTCGGCCGACCAGCCATCGCATGTTGTTGGGCTGCCTGTAGATTTTCTATCGCCTTGCTCACTGTGAGTTCCTCCACAAAAAGACGCTGGAAGAAGTTACGAATCGGTGCTAGTTTTCCTTGAGAAGGCCGGTTAGTGTCAAGACTTTTCTTTCATCTTTCTCTTTCTTCTTCATTTATTTCTTCTTTTTCCAAATTGTTCCCATTCAGCCAAGCCGCCTCTGGCGCCCTGTTGAGCGATTGTCGCCCGGTGCAATTTGTGTCCTCGTTTCAGCAGGTGCTGCTACCTGTGAATCGAGAGAAGAGGAAGAATGAGAAGGGAAAACCATTGAACCGCATGTGTGCCAATTCCAAACTGTCTCAACAGAGGGGTTCACCCCATGCCACTGTGCCCAGTATTGTGCCCAGCAGCAAGCTCGACGGAGTTCGACGAGGAGTGATGAACGATCAGGAAGCCCTTTGTTCATCGTCGATTATCGCAATTCGTCGATTCTCATCCAAGTTACCGTATGTCGTTGATTCTTCGTGCAGCCAATCTTTGCAAGCAGGGGGTCACCGGTCCGAACCCGGTCACGTCCACCAACTTTCTTCTTTTGTTCACCGAGTTAAATTAAATATGTGGTGAAATTCCCAGAACGACGGTTACTGCCTGCCGGAGCCACTTTATTCGTAGCGCAGGGCCACCATCGGGTCCACCCGCGTGGCACGTCTCGCTGGCAGGTAGGACGCTAGGAGCGTTACTAAGGTCAGGAGCACTGCCACGCCAACAATGGTCATAGGATCGGTGGGACTGACGCCGTATAGAAAGCCGGAGAGAATGCGGCCCAAGGCGAGCGAGGAGAGGATTCCGACCAGGACGCCGGAGATGGCGAGCTTCAGCCCTTGCGCAATCACCATCCGCAAAACATCGCCACGGTCCGCTCCCAGCGCTATGCGAATGCCGATTTCATGTATGCGCTGATTCACCGTGTAGACCATCAATCCGTATAATCCCACAACGGCGAGTACCAGCGCGGCGCCTGCGAAAATCGCTAGTAGTGTCGCGCGGAAGCGCGGCTCGCTGACCGAGCCGGAAATGTTCTCCTCCATAGTGCGTACGCGCACCAACGGCTGATTGGGATTGATATCGCGAACCGCGCTGCGCAACGCCGAGGCTTCGCTCAACGGATCGCGCTCCGTGCGCATAACTACCGAGAGCGCAAACACCGGCAGGAGCGAATCGCCTTGGCGCACCGGCACATACATTTCCGCCTTCGGGTCGCCGGCGAGATCCTGCTTCAAGTCGCCTACAATTCCGACAACCTCCATCCAAGGGACGCTGGCATCGGGCAACGCGCCAAGCTGGATGCGTTTACCGATAGGGTCAAGGTCGGGAAAATACTGCCGAACAGCGGCTTGATTGATCACTGCGACGTACGGCGCCTTTTCCGTGTCGGACTGCGTGACGAACCTGCCACGGATTAGCGGCACGCCCAAGGTTTCCAGATAGCCTGCGGTCACGGGACGGTACCCGATGATTACATAATCGTGCGGTGATTTCGGCGCCCGTCCTTCGATATTGAAGTGAATGGCGCTGCCGGTACCAGTAACCGGCAGCGTAGTAGCGGCACCTACGCTGTGCACGCCGCGAGTGGCGCGAAGCTTTTCGAGCAATCGATCGAAGAATTCCATGCGCTCGACGGAGTTGGGATACGCATTCACGGAAAGTGGGACATCCGCCACCAGCAGATTCTCCGGGTGGAACCCAGGTAGCTGGCTTGCGAGCCGTTCAAAGCTCCGCAGCAAAAGCCCCGCGCCTACGAGCAAGAGAAGAGCGAGACCCACCTCGGCGACGATAAGCGCGCTGCGCGTGTGGCGTTGAGCGCGGCTACTGGTTGCCCCCCGCGTCGCTTCGCTCAGAACAGTTCGCAAATCGATGCGTGCCGTTTGAAACGCGGGCGCCAACCCGAATAGCACGCCGGACAAAATTGCCAACGTGGCGGCGAACAGCAGCACCCGCGAATCGACGGTGACGGGAGAAATATTGGGCAAGGCATTGCCCCCGAGCCTCAGCAGCCACCCTATGCTGCCCCATGCAAGCAAAACGCCGATGCCCGCTCCCACAAGCGCCAGCAGGCCGCTTTCCGTCAGCAATTGGCGCACGATTCGCGAACGCGATGCTCCCATGGCGGTGCGCACCGCGATTTCCTGCCGGCGTCCTGTTGCGCGCGCCAGCAACAGATTCGCGATGTTGCCGCAGGCGATCAGCAACACCAGTCCCACCGCCGCCAGCATCACCAGCAATGCTGGACGAACGTTGGAGACCAAGCGATCACGCATGGACGTTACATCCGCACCCATTCCCGTATCGTAGATGGGGTATTCCTGCGCAAGATTCCCAGCGATGATCTTCATTTCCGACTGCGCCTGCGCCAGCGTGACGCCTGTTCGCAAACGCCCCACCGCGGTAATTCCTGGATGCCAGTTGCGATCGTCTGGCAGCGTCTTTGCCCATGGCTCGAACGGAACGTACACGTCCGAGGGGACCAGCAACTGATAATCGGCCGGCAGTACGCCAATTATGGTGTAGCTCTTGTTATCGAGCGTGATGGACCTGCCCAGCACGTCAGCCGAGCCTGCGAAATGCCGTCGCCAGAAGCCGTAGCTGAGCAACGCCACCTGCGGACCTCCGGCGCGATCCTCTTCCGGCGCGAAAGTGCGGCCCAGAGGGGCGGTCACTCCCAGCAATGGGAACATCGAAGCGGAAGTCATTTGCGCGGGCAGCCGTTCCGGCTCGCCGACTCCCGTCAACGTGAGCGTGGTGATGCGGGTTGCGGACATCGCTGAATACGACTTGGCGCGATCGCGGAAGTCCTGGAAATTCTCATAGGAAGGCCCAACCACTGGTACCGAAGGTAACCGCTCCGTGATGATGTACAGTTGATCCGGGTCGCCGAACGGCAGCGGCCGCAAAAGCACCGCATTGATTACGCTGAAAATCGCCGTATTCGCCCCGATGCCCAAGGCGAGCGTCAGAATGGTGACGGCAGTGAAGCCAGGGTTGTTACGGAGCGTTCTCATCGCGTAACGCAGGTCATGCCAAAAGGTGGTCAAGGCTGTCTCCGTTTGTTTAGACGCTTGGCTCCGACTAGCGGCGTTGCAAGTAGGCCAGCTTTATTCACGCGCAAGGCGCGTGAATATAAGAGTCCTTGCCTCTACGCGAACGCAACAGCCAGTTTCGGAAGGGCCATAGCGCGGATTTTACCTCTGTTGCAGGCGTCCATCCGATTGCCCAAATTGCATTACGCGCAGTTGGCCACCCAGCCATGCGCACGGTACCGCCGTGGCGACGAGTGCCAGCGGATACCAGTGCGGCCCAAAGGCCGGCCCACGGTTCCACGTTACCACTGCGCCAACGGTACACACCACAAAGCCCACAACGCCCCCCGCCAAAGCGTGTCGCATCGGACGGTCAGGCGCGAGCCGCGCCGTGTTGTAGCCCCCAACACACCGTAAACAACGCGATAGGCGGTTGCAAGCAGCAACAATGTCGCGTTGACCATCGGCTGGCCCGACGGCGGATACACGCCGATCGCGTGCAGCATGACGTCAGTAATGATGGTCAACAACACCCCCACAATGATGCCGGTGAGCACTGCCCAACCTCTCGCCTCTGGCGAGGCGATCTGATCGTGCGGCCGTCAGGCAAGCAAACAGGCGGCGAAGTGTCGGGCCAGGAGCAGGTCCTGGGCCACGGGATGCACGATCTCGACCGGGCGCGCAGTCTCCTCTTTCAATTCACGCGCCAGCAGCGCTGGGTCGATATAGATCATTCGCCACTGGCGCGCATTGTTGTCCACCGGTACCCCGTCGTGCATCTCGCCAGGATTTGCCATAATCACGTCGCCGGCTGAGGCACTAACCTGTCCTACCCCGCTCCACGAGCGCTGCGCGCCAAAAGCGATGACTCCGATACTGAACTGATCATGCGAATGCCGTGGGAAGTGATGATTGGAGACCAGCGTCATCGGCTCAATCCCAGGAACCGTTGATCGGTGCTGCACCGCACGATGAATTCGCGAAACCATTGACATTCAGCATTCACAAGATAGAGCGCTAGGATTTTCATTCATAGCGCAGGCAATCGATAGGGTCGAGGTTGGCAGCCACTTTTGCCGGATAGTAACCGAAGAACAAGCCCACGCCGACGGAGATCACGAAGCCAATCGTTACCCACAGATAAGAAATGGTTGCGGGAATCGACGGCACCAATGCGCGCACTAGTGTGGATATGGCGGCCCCGATCAGGATGCCCAGAGTTCCTCCGACAAGGGTAAGGGCCACGGCTTCCAGCAGGAACTGCAATTGTATGTCGGCACGGCGAGCACCGATAGCTTTGCGTACGCCAATTTCCTGGGTGCGCTCGGTCACGGAGATGAGCATGATGTTCATCACTCCGATGCCGCCCACCAGCAAACCTATCGAACTGATCACCGTCGTCAGAATCACCAGCGCCCCGGTAAGTTGATTCCACAGATTGCTCAGAAAGTCCGGCGAACTCAGCTCGAAATCATTTTCTTTGTCCACGGGAATGCGACGTAAACGGCGCATCGCTTGAATGACTTCTCCTTGTGCCAGTTCCACGTTCACATCCTTGGGAACCGTGAATATCATGATCAGTTCTTTCGCCTCCGGGTACTCCTTCTTGAAGTTGCTCAGCGGGATGATGGCGAAGATGTCCACTCCCGGGCCGAGGAATAAGCCCTGGTCGTGTTCGAAAACCCCGATGACTTCGTACTGGCTGCCGTTGATGCGCACCATTTTGCCGATGGCATCCGTGCCCGGAAAGAGCGATTCGCTGATGGCCGCGCCCAGCACCACCACGGAACGCGCATGTTCCTGGTCGAAGGTGCTTATGAAGCGCCCTTGTGCGATTGAAAACAACGGAATCGCCTCCGTATATTCCGGCTCGGCGCCGCGCACGATCACTTTCTCCACGCTGTGATTCCCGCTGGTAATCAGATTGCTATCCCCCAGGAAAAAACCTCGGGTGCCAGAGGTGGTGACGATGGCCACGTGCGGAGCAGCGCGGCGGATGAAAGCGGCGTAGTCGTATTCGATATATTTGCGTGTGCGGATGCGTTCCGGCAAATGCGAGGGGTCCGTTCCAGGCGGAAATCGCGTCAGAAAATAGGTACGCGAGCCGAGCGACTCCACTCTATCTTGCACGAACCTGTTCAAGCCCTGAATGATTGCCGCCATGGAGATCACCGAGGAGACGCCTATGACGATGCCGAGCACGGTCAAGGCAGTGCGCACCTTCGATGAACGCAACGTTTCCATCGCGGCAAGAAAATTTTCCCGGGTCTGGGCAAGGGTCATGATTCCCATCACTCCGACCTCAACGCGACCACGGGGTCCAGTTGCGATGCGCGCAATGCCGGATAAATCCCGAAAAATAGTCCGACCGCGGAGCTTAGGAACACTCCCATCACCGCCACCCACGTCTGCACGGACGCGGGAAATGGCGTGAAGGTCCGCAGCGCTGTCGCGACCAGGAATCCCAGCGTGATGCCCGCCATCCCTCCGACAATGCATTGCACGACGCTTTCGACGATAAACTGGCCCAGGATGTCTCGCTTGGTTGCTCCCACGGCGCGCCGCACGCCAATTTCTCTCCGCCGCAGCGTTACACTCATCAGCATAACGTTCATGATCACGATGCCGCCAATCACCACGGAGATGGCGCTCACCATGATGAATACCGCGAAAAATGCGCCGCTAATACTGCGCCACAAGGCCATGTAACTGTCCTTCGTGCCGATGAAAAAATCGTCCTCCATGTTGCCCGAGAGATGCCGGCGCGAGCGCAAAATCAGATGTGCTTGATCCTGCGCATTTTCAAAGTTCCCCGGGCGGGTCTTCACGTTGATCGTGATGCTGGAATGGATTCCCTGAATCCGAAGGAAAACGGGCAGCGGCACGATTACGAAGTTGTCCTGGTCCTGGCCGAGCACGCTGCCGATTTTTTCCATTCCTCCTACCACCGTGAATTCGTCATTCCCGATACGCACTGGCTTCCCAATGGGATCCTCACCCAGAAACAGCTCCCGCATAAGCGTGTCGCCGATCAGGCAAACATTGGCGCGATGTTCCGCTTCCGATGAGGTGAAGTAGCGCCCCACTTCGATCTTTCGGGTATCAATATCCGCCATGTTTGCTGTTTGCCCGTAGAAGTTAACGTCTTGCAGTTCTTTGTCGCCCGATCGTGCTCGAACGCTGCTGCTTGTGCTGGCGCCAACTTCCTGGCAAGCGCTGCATCCCTCGGCAACCGCATTCATATCCTCGAGTTCGAGTTTCTTGAACTTCAGCGCTTTGATGATGATCTCGAAATCCGTCACCGCAAACGGCGTGCGCGCGATCTGGAATACGTTCGTACCCAGGTTGGCGATCTTTTGCTCAACATACAGGTTTGCTCCCTGCACGATGGTCATTACCGTGATGAGCGTGGCCACACCCATCGTCAGACCCAGGATTGTGAGCGAAGCACGCAGCTTGTGCCCGCGCAAAGCGCTGAAGCACTGGGCAAGATTGTCGCTAACAGCGAGCATGGTGGTAGAGAGGCTTTTCCAGTTACCCTTTCAAATCGCGCGAATGGTGAATTGCTGAGCTGCCAACGCTAACTGGGACCATCCTAAGAGTATACGAACCGCGCGTGGCCCAGATTACATTGTCCAACCCACCTTGGAGGCCGGAGACGTTCGAAGCACGAACGCGACGCCGTCGGCCCCCTTCGTTCACCTGTACCGAAGTACAGTGTCCAAAACTGAACAGACGCGGTTTGCCGTCTCGCCTATCGTGACGGTGAAGGATCAACTTCCATGCCGCCAATCCCCAATGTTTATGGGTGGCATGGCCCGTCGGGGTGTGGGCGCTATGGCAGACCTGGCACAGAGCCAAACGCGTTCGGATGCCAAAGGTGTGGGCACGCAGAACGCGCATGTCCACAGGCATCGCCCCCTGTACGTCCTCTTTGTCCACCGGGATCTGGGTGCGATTGACAGCTGTCTGCGTGAACTCAAGAAAGGGCAATTTGCTGTCAGCTCTGAGTTTGTTTTGAACCCGGCACAGTGCGCCGCGCAGCTCCGATCCCGGTCCTACGATGTCATCGTTGTCGAATACCCCAGCCCGGCCTGCCCGCGTGCGCACGAACTACAACTCCTCCGGAAGACTTTGCGGGAAACACCCCTGGTTCTCTTGACCACTGGTTTAGCAACTGAATCGCGCGCCGAACTAACGGCCTCGGGTGCTTTCGAGTACGTCGAGCAGGAACACATTGCGCAATTACCAATGGCGGTTCGCCGGGCCTTGAACGACAAGAAGTTGCGCGAAGAGCTGGAAGAGGTCCGGCAAGCCTTGCAGCATTCGCAATCCCTCTATCGCGCACTAGTGGACAACCCTGCCTATGGCATTTACCGCTGCGACGCCCAAGGAAACGTGCTCGACGTCAATCAGGCCCTCGTGGACATGCTCGGCTACGCCTCCAAGGATCAACTCCTCTGCGCCAACCAACTTGCCCCGATATTCCCAGATCTCCGCCACGGTTCGCCTTTCGCACAGCCTGCCCCTGACTCCAAGAGAATCGACCCGGTCGAAACGGACTGGAAGCGGCCGGACGGAACCACACTGAAAGCGAGGCTAAGCGGTCTCGGTGTCTATGACGACCAGGGAAACTTCGCCGGCCATGAAATCATCGTCGTTGATATCACAGAGCAGCGGACGCTTGAGGAGGAACTGCGCCAGCTGGCATCGACTGACTCGCTGACCGGCCTAGCCAATCATCGCCGCCTCTTTGAGGCGTTGCATGCGGAGATTTGCCGGTCCAAGCGCACCGGCCGCGAATTCTCTTTGCTCCTGCTGGATCTCGACGGATTGAAAAAGATTAACGATCAATTCGGTCACTTGGTCGGAAACCGCGCCCTCTGCCGACTCGGACAGATCCTGAGGGACTGCTGCCGGTCCATCGATACCGCGGCACGCCACGGGGGTGACGAGTTTGCCGTGGTCCTGCCGGAGACGGGCGTAGCTGCCGCCACACTGGTAGCGCGGCGAATTTGCGAACTTCTTGACGCCGATGGCGAAGCGCCGGCGCTTTCGGTCAGTTTAGGAATTGCCAGCTATCCGCGCGAAGCCGATACAATCGGAACCCTCCTCTACGCGGCGGACAAGGCCCTGTACGTCATGAAAGACCAGCGGATGAAAGCCGCTCAGACGCTAACCGCTCGGAGCGGCGCTTAGAAGATTCGCTCCCGGCTCGACGAACAATTGACGGCTACTTCAGTCGTGCAGCACCACGCTCAAAAGCGACGCGTTAACTTGAAGTCCCCCGTTGTACTTGATGAACCCCATTTTCCGGAACTTATTCATGAAGAAATTGACCCGCGAGCGCGTTGTGCCAATCATCTCCGCCAGCATTTCCTGCGAAACTTTCGGGATCACTCCGTGCGGCTGATCCTCCTGCCCGTAACGGGCAAGCAACAGCAGCGAACGAGCCAGACGTTTCTCACTGGAGTTAAACAGCTGGTCAATCAGATCCTCTTCAATCCGAATGTTCCTGGTCAGCATGTGAGAGATGAACAAGTCGGAGAAAGCGTGTTCCGTGCGTAGCGCGCGCATCATCTCCTTTTTTTCGATAAATAATAGGGAAGTCGGCACGATCGCGGTAGCGGCGCTCATGCAAACCGGCTGGCCTGTCAGGCATCCTTCGCCAAAAAAATCGCCCGGTCCCAGAATCGCCACAACTGCTTCTCTCCCGTCCTGATTGGTGACGGAGAGCTTCACTCCTCCGGTTTGGATGTATTTCACGCCCCGGGCGGGGTCGCCCTGTGAATAGATCCTCTCGGATCTCCGAAACTTCTCGATGCGCCGTGCGGCGCCCGAGGTATCGAGAAAAGCTCGCAAATCGAAAGTAGCGTTCTTCTTGAGAGTTGGCTTGGTCTTTGGCGGTTACCCTGAGCATACTTGTAACACGATAAGACCGACTCGATTTACCTGGGTAAGGAAATGCGTTTTCAGGAAGCCAACTATATCATTGCTGCGCATTACTTGTGCAGCACAACTGTGAGCAGGATTTGTCCCATCTGGATCGAATGATCGCCTAGAGAAAAACCGTGGTTTGAACGCCCGGCAAAGACCAACTAGCGTGCTGTCCTACCTTGTGCTTTATACTGCCAACCAGAGGTTCTGTGCGAACGCCCACTCCTTGTCCACCCACTGCGCTTCGCAGTGAAACCCCGTGCGCCGCGCCATCTTTGGAACTTGATCTGCTACATATTTGTGAGAACTTTCCGTCCAGATGGTTTCTCCCGCCTCGAATTCGACGAGCACTTCCGCCCTCGGTATATGACACGCTCTGGCGCTTTTTGGAGCGCAAATGCATCTCGATACGCCGCTCCTCGGCATTCC
The DNA here is from genome assembly GCA_963792145.1 of Candidatus Acidiferrales bacterium. Taxonomy (GTDB): domain Bacteria; phylum Acidobacteriota; class Terriglobia; order Acidiferrales; family UBA7541; genus Acidiferrum. The sequence goes on along the minus strand of CAWBVH010000037.1, from coordinate 152,361 downwards.
AGCGCGCTTCATGGGTGAACTGCTTCAGATGGAAGTTGCCTCCTAGCTCCCGATTCACACGAGCCAGCAAATTCAGATTGAACGCCGCGGTCACTCCTGTTGGATCATCATAGGCCAGCAATTGCGTCTCGACGCTCTTCTCCAGATCCGTCCCCAGCAGCAGGGCGTCTCCAAACCGCAAAATTCTACGCACGTCGCGCAGGAACTCTTCTGCTGCCTCGCGATCGAAATTGCCGATGGTGCTTCCCAAAAACAGCACCAGTAGATGATCTTCCTTGCGCAACCGGCCTGCGACTGAGCGCAAGCCATCCAGGTAGGGCTGTTCGTATCCCACGATGCTCACCATGTCGATTTGCCCGAGTTCCTTCTCACAGGCAGCCAGCGCAGCGGGAGAAATCTCGATGGGATAGTAAAAAGTGGGTTGAATTCTCGACACCGCTTCCAGGATGTATCGCGTTTTCTTGCCGCTGCCACTTCCCAGTTCCGCCACGTGAAGATTGCTAGGCAGCCGCCGCACGATTTCTTCGGCGTGTTTCTGCAATAAGCGCGTGTCGGCCCGCGTCAAGCAGTATTCCGGCAGCAGCGTGATGACCTCGAAAAGCGCCGAGCCCACTTCATCGTACAGATATTTGCTCGGAAGTTCTTTTTGCCCCGCGCGGGTCAGCCCGGCCCGCACGTCTTCCGCAAACTGCAGAGCAGTCGAGATGGTAGATGTTCTTGTCGCCATGTCGGTTTGCTTTCTTTCTTACGATTCCACGCAGCGAAATGTCGCGTAGACGTACGGATAGTGGGGCTGGAACCAGTTGCGGAACGACCGGCGGAGCATGCACGCCGCTGTTCGCGGCGAGCCACCCTTCATCACGTAGTGCTTGCCATCAAAGAAATCCGCCGAATATCCCGCATAAAACTCTCGAGGGGCAAAGCCTTTAAATGGCGCGAACTGCGTCCGCGTCCACTCCCACCCGTTTCCCACCAAGTCGTGCACGCCGAACGCGCTCGCCCCTTTTGGCTTCGATCCAACGGGCAAAGGCTCCCATCGTTGAAAATCAAAATTTCCGTGCTCGGCCGAAAGAGCCTCGTTGCCCCAGGGATACCATCGCTCGTCTTGTCCACCTGGCGTTCCGTACGCTGCACGATGAAACTCCGGCTCGCTCGGCAGCTTTCTTCCCAACCAGTTTGCATACGCGCTTGCTTCCGCGTGGCTCACATACACAGGCCACTCCAGCGGCAGGCGAATTTCGCCGAACATTGTCCGGTACATCCACAAATTTCCCGCGCGACGCCAAAATCCAGGATGCTTTATTCCTTCGCGTTTCTTCCACTGTTGCGCTTCGCTGCTCCAAAGCGCCTCGTTCTCATAACCGCCCGCCTCCATAAACTCCAGGAATTCGCGGTTCGTCACGTTGAAGCTCTGAATGGCGAACGCCGGAACATCCACTTCATGCGCTTCAAATTCGTTGTCCCATCCAAACTCTTGGCCAGTCACGCGCGCTAAGCCAAGCGTCGCTTTTCCGGCTGGAATGTCAATCAAGCGCGCTTTCGTGGCGGGCGAGTCGGCTGTTTTTTCCGGCTCCTGGCTAACTTTTTTCTCGGGTGCCAGCCTATGTAACAGGTACGCCAGGGTCTCCAGATGCATCAATCGGTGCTCGATGGCCGTTTCCACCATCGTTATAAGCTCCGCTCGCTCGCCACGCGCGCTCTGCAGTCCCTTTTCTAACTCCGCATCCAGTTTTTCTCTTACTTTCGCCTTGTATTGTTCAATCTCTTCCCGCTTCGGCCAATCGGCTTCGGTATCGGTTGGCAGTCCGCCATCCACCGGATCGATTCCGAATGCAAACAACTTGTCGAAGGCCGGATTAAAAGGCGGCAGCCCGAAGGCGCGGCCCGACAACAAATTCCAGTCGAATGCTTCCAGGTGTCCAAGGTAGAAGATCAATCGGTGACGCTGCGGAATGGGGCGTTCATACATGGCCTCGGGGCGCACAATCGCGAATAGCTTGTCGGTTAGCCTGCGCGCCTCTGCCAAGCGCGCGCGCAAATCCTGGTTGCGAGACGGAACACCGATGGCCGTTGCGTTCATAGACAGTTCCTACCCTAGGATGCAACCGATCGGGAATCCATCAGGGTTTTACCCGAGAACAATCGTCTGGCAAAGCCTCTTTGGCACCCTCGATTAGAACTCCGGTACCCTGATTTGGTTACACCGTAAAACTCGAAAATGTGTCGGCTGGCTGACATCTTCCGGGGCGGGTTGGTGAGGATAGCACAGTGGACACCTCGGCGGTCCGATAATAGAGGTGTGCGGTTCCAGCCAATTGGACGTAGCCTAAGTGGGCGCCTAGTCATCTAATATTCGAGCGCAATCGCTGCTTCGCTAGCCGAGGAGCACCAGCCCTGAGAGCCCGAATTGCCATTTTCGTTGGCATTGTTCAGTTGATTCTGTTTCTTGCGCATCTGTTCATTTACGAGACCTGGGTCACTTTCTGGGGATCGTCGCGCTGGCCCTATTCCGGCATTCTCGCCGGAGTCGTTGCTGCGTTGTCCGTCAGCTTTGTGGCTGCCACCTTGCTCGCCCATCGTTACTCACATCCTTCCGTACAGGCGTTCTACAGGATCGCGAGCGTTTGGCTCGGCATGTTGAATTTTTTCTTCGTGGCGGCTTGCCTTTGCTGGGTCGCCTATCCCTTAGTGTATTTCTCGGGACTGGCCGTCAGCCGGTCCGCGATCGCCGGCGTATCTTTCGGCTTTGCGGTCCTCGCCAGCTTGTACGGAATCATAAACGCGGCATCCATTCGGGTCAGGCGGATTACCGTGAAGCTGCGTGGCTTGCCGGTGCCCTGGCGCGGTCGAGTCGCCGCACTCGTAACAGACACTCATCTCGGCCACGTTAAGGGCTATGCGTTCCTCTCGCGAATCGTTAACAAACTCCGGCAGCTTGGCGCGGACGTAGTCTTTTTCAGCGGCGACCTTTTTGACGGAACCAAGGTTGATGCACATCGCCTTGTCTCGCCGTTAAAACGCCTCTCCCCGCAATTTGGTTCTTACTTCGTCACCGGGAATCACGAGGAATTTTCAGACCCTGCGAAGTATCTCGACGCACTAAAGAACTCCGGCGTGCACGTCCTGCACAACGAAAAAGTCAATCTGGATGGCCTGCAGGTGGTTGGCGTGCCCTACAGCGAATCGGGTGACGCCAAACACTACCAGTCCATCCTGGAAGGCGCGGAATTGGACCGCGACCGCGCCAGCGTTTTGCTTGCCCATGTGCCGCATGGCTTGGCCATCGCTGAAAAGCAAGGCATATCGCTGCAGCTTTCCGGGCACACCCATGGCGGCCAGATTTTCCCCTTCACCTGGTTCACGAACCGCATCTTCGGCGAATTCACATACGGACTGAAGCGCTTCGGCGAGCTTCTTGTCTACACTTCCAGCGGTGCCGGCACCTGGGGACCTCCGATGCGCGTCGGCACGCAGCCTGAAATTGTCTTGATCCGCTTCGAGTAAACCACTTCCGCAATTTGCACCAGCGTGGGTAGCGAGACACGTTGTCCACGCTAGTCCGCATCGCCCGAGAAGAGAGCCTTGATCCGCGGCAGCGCGAAATACATCACGACGCCGAACAAAACAGGGAGCGGGCCCCATTTCAGCGCGAAGCGGTCGCTGCCGATCAAAGCGACAACCCCCATCAGGATGGGAGCGATCACCACGTAGCCCAGCCCCAAATTTCCCCACGGAATGTGAAACGGGCGCGGCGTTTCTGGCTTTGTCTTCCGCAGCCGCCAGGTAGAAAGTACCGTCAGTACAGTGACCAGGATGCGCAGCCAAACGTAAACGGTCAGCAGTTGCGCCAGAGTGTGAAACGCCAGCGCCGCATAAATCGCAGACGAAATCAGAATCGCGATCCAGGGTGAACCATACTTGGGATGCTTTTGCGCGAAGATGGGCGGTAGGTAACCATCTTCAGCCATCGACGACGGCATGCGCGTGCTGGTTAGCACAGTCGCGTTCAGCAACGACACATTTCCCAGCATCGCCGCAAGGGTCATCAGCAAGCCCAACCACCCTCCGCCAATCAACTCCGCGGCTTTGGAAAGGTAGGCGGTGTTCCACTCTTGCCAGTTGCCCAGCGCTGCCAGAGAGAGTAATGCTGGGAAGAAGTAGGTCGCAATCGAGAGTGGAATCACGATCGCCAGAGCCCGCGGATAGTTCCGCTGTGGATTCTCGATCTCTTCCGCGACGCTCGAAAGTTGTTCGTAGCCGGAATAGAGCCACAAGCCAAGCGCAAGGCCGACGCCAAAAACCTGAAATGGCGGCACGTGCGGCGGAGTAAGCGGAACGAATGGGTTGTGACGCCACTGGCCAGCCGCAATGACGCACAGCAAAAGCACTGGAATCAAGACAGAGAATTCAAGGATCGTTGCAACCATTCCGACCAATTGAATTCCTCGAATATTGATGTAGGCAAGAAACGAAATCAGCGCCAGCGATACCAGATAGTGTTTCCAACCGATCAGCGAAGGGAACCACACCGTCAGGTAGTCGCTGAACAGCACCGCATAGCTTCCGCCCAGTAACCAGGACGCGCTCCAATTCCACCAACCGGCCAGGAAGCCCCAGAAGTTTCCGTAACCGGCGCGCACCCAGCGGTAAAAGCCGCCTTCCACAGGAATGGCGGTGGTGAGTTCAGCCGTGGCAAGCGATACCGGAACACTCCAGAACAGCGGAATCAGCAGGATATACAGCAACGTCAGGCCCTGACCGCTCGTGGTGACCATCTCCTCCATGCCGAACGGCCCGCCCGTCGTGTACGAGAACATCAGAAAGACGAAGTAGAAGAGCCCGGCTTTTTTGATTTGAGCCTTTGCGATGGCCAACAGTCGCTCCCGCCCGCGGAATGAATGTCAGGAACCAGCGGATTGTACCGGAAATCGGGAGAAATTGGCGCGTGCCGAAACAGTTAGTGAGGGCGTGTTTCCGATCCTGCAGAACCGAACAAGGAAAAGCCCGCAAATTGAGAGTCTTTCCGCAGGCTACAAAAACAGAAATTGGTGTGGATTGGGAACTTCAAGGTTATGATTTACTCCAGCATCCTGTCATTCCGAACGGAGTCTGCGGAGTGAGGAATCTCTTGGGATTCCCTAAAGAGTTGACGTTCAGGCAAGCATAGCTAGCAATACTTCGCGCAGCAGTTCCTGCTTCTGTGGTGTAAGTTTCCGGCCTTGCGCCGTCAGATAGAAAACGTCGATGGCCTTCTGTCCCTCGGTGTCGATCAAAGCCACCTCAATGTTGCAAGCCAGCCGCGCCAATCCCGAGCCTATTTCGTAGAGCAAGCCTGGCCGGTCCTGCGTCACGATTTCCATCAGTGTGCAATGCTCCGAAGACTCGTCGTCGAAATTGACCGTAGTTTGCACCAACACTTTGGGGGGGCGCGCCATGGCCGCGGCCAGGCGTCCCTTCAGCAGCGGTTCCAGCGCCTGTCTATTGTTCACCACATCGGCGATGCTTTGCCGGAACCGCGGAATCTCGCTGGGATTTAATTCCAGCGTCCGGTGGAGATCGACGAAATGGAAGGTGTCAAGCACCACGCCCGCGGAGTTCGCGAACGCATCCGCCTTCACGATGTTCATCCCCCATGCAGCCAGCACTCCGGCGATGGCCGCGAACAGCGCGGGGCGATCGGCAGAAAGCAGCGTGAGTGTGAACGCGTGATGCGTGGACTTGATTTCCGTCTGCACCGGCTCGCTCCCGAGTCGCTGGTACAGTGCAAAGTGCGCCGCGATTTCCGCGGGGGAATGCACTGCCAAGTACCGCCGCGGGAATCCTTCCAGGAAGCGCTCGATCTCGGTTTTCGAAGCAGTTCCGGTTTCCTGCCGCACCTGTTCCAGCAAAAATGATTCATCCGAAGCATGCAGCCGATCGCGGTCGATGGTGCGGCTGAAGTGATTGGACGTGGCCACGAAAAGCTGCCACAGCATTTCCGCCTTCCACGGCGTTAGCGCCTCCGGGTTCACTGCGTGAATATCCGCGTAAGTCAGCAGCGACAAGCGTTGCAGCCGTTCCAGATTGCCCACCGTGCCTGCAAACCCGGAAACTGTCGACGGATCGAATATATCGCGCCGCTGCACTGTCGCGGACATGTCCAGGTGGTGCTCGATCAGGAAATAGACCTCCGCCTTTTCTTCCGGCGAAAGCTTCAGCCGGTCCGCGGCCGTTTCCAGCGCCTGCAGGCTGCCCACGACGTGATTCTCCACCGGCATGCCCTTGCCTACATCGTGCAGTAAAAGGGAAAGGATCAGCAGGTCGCGGCGGTCCACTGTTTTCCAAAGCCCAGTGAAGTGTTTCCCCAGCGGGTCTGTGAGTTCCGCAAGGTCTTGCAAATGTTCGATGGTCCGCAGAGAATGCTCATCCACGGTGTAGCGGTGATAAAAATCCCGCACCACCAGAGAATCGATGGTGCGGAATTCGGGAAGGATTTCGATCAGCAAGCCAAGGCGATGCATCGGTCGCAACGCGACTCCGGGAAAATCTGCACCAAGTATTTCATTCAAAAGCGGCCAGGTAATTCGTGTGTTGCGTTGCTGCAATTCCGGGTGCGTCATGATGTAGGCGATGGCGCGTTCTGATTCTCGGCTTAGCGGCATGCCGGTTCGGGCCGCTTCGGCAAGCAGCGTATATGTGACACTCCGATCTGCGAACGCGCGTTCGTTAGTGATTTCCAACAAGCCGTCGCGCACCATGAACGGCCTGCCGTTGCTTCCCTCGGGCTTCGGCCCGATCGTAGCGTTAAACAACCGCTGCCGCAGTGAGAGCGACGCCAGGGCGCGTTGCTCGACAAAGCGAAGCAATTGGCGGTTCAGCGTCCGCGCGTGCCGAAAATACAACCTCATCCACTCTGCGGCGTTACGGCGCAGATTATCGTCGATGCCCAAAGAACGTTCAGCGGCATCCGCCTGTAATTCGTAGGTCAGGGTATTGTCGTTGCGGCCGTTGCTGTAGTGCAGGAAACACCGGATGGAGCTGAGGAATTCCACCGCACTGCGCGTCAGTTCGTCCTCGTTCACGGGACTGATTCGCGGATCGCGCCGATCGCCCGCCAATTGACGCATCCACAAAATCGCGTGGTAGTCGCGAAGCCCGCCGGGCGCCTCTTTCACGTTCGGTTCCAGATGAAAAATGGTATTGCCGTAGCGCGCCAGACGGTCGCGCGTCAGTCGCTGCAGTTCAGAAAGCAGGAATGGCCGCGACTGGCGTTCCGAGCCAAACAATACCTTGGAGTCGAGCTTTTCGAGCAGCGCTTTGTCGCCGGCCAGGAAGCGCCGGTCCAGCATCGCCAGATGGAATTCGGCGTTGTCCTGTTCGATGCGCCGGCACTCTTCCACCGTGCGCCCGGCAGAACTCACGCGGAAACCCAGGTCCCACAGAGTGCGGGAAAATTCCGCGATCAGCGGACGAGACTCGGATTCCGCCTTCTCGTTGCCAAACAGAAACAGAAGATCGAGGTCGGAATACGGGAAAAGCATTTCGCGGCCGTAGCCGCCCAGTGCCAGCAAACAGAGTCCCTGGCCCGAACTATTTCCCACCCGCAGCAGTTCCGCGAACACTCTCTGGATGACTTCGTCCGCCAGTTCACACAACTGCCGAAGCGTATCCTGCGCACTTGCGCCGTTGTCAAATAGCTTCCTGATGCGTTCCCGCTGGGTGTCGCAATGCGGACCTAGCACGGAAAGCGGGGTGACCGATTCTTCCATTTTTCTGCTCGGGCGAAAGACGGGGTACAGACCAGGGCGAGGAGAAGACATTGGAAGCTCAGAGAGCGCCTTCGCCGCGTTCCTCGTTGCGAATCCGAATCGCTTCCTCGATCCGGGATAGGAATATCTTACCGTCTCCGATTTTCCCTGTCTTCGCAGTTTTCAATATGGTTTCGACTGTGCGGCTGACCAGGTTGTCCGGCAGCACCACTTCCAGCTTGATCTTCGGAAGAAGGTCCACGGTGTATTCGCGGCCACGGTACACCTCCGTGTGCCCTTTCTGTCGGCCGTGCCCGCGCACTTCCGTCACCGTCATCCCCTCGATGCCGATTTCCAGCAAGGCATCCTTCACCGACTCGAACCGGGACGGCTGAATGATCGCTTCAATTTTCATCATACGAATATCTGCTCCCGCCTCGTTTACCGACTCGACGCCCAGTTTCTACGATTCCAGGTTATAGGCTTCTTCGCCGTGTTGCGTGATGTCCAGTCCTTCGATTTCGTGCTCCTCGGCTACCCGCAGGCCCGTGACGGCATCAACGATTTTCAGAATCACAAACGTTCCCACCACCGCGAACACCCAGGCGAACAACACGCCCACCAACTGGTTGCCCACTTGCCCCCAATGGCCATCGAGTCCCCCGGTGGGTTTGCCTGCGCCGAAAATCGGATTGTAAAGTGCCCGCGCGAAAACTCCGGTCAAGAGCGCCCCGATGGTACCGCCCGCTCCATGCACTCCAAAAGCATCGAGCGCGTCATCATAGCCGAAAATTGCCTTAAATCGCGTCACCATCCAGAAGCAGAAAATGCCCGCGATGAACCCGATGACCAGTGCGGGCATCGGTCCGACGAATCCCGCGGCGGGCGTAATAGCAACCAGTCCCGCCACCGCACCTGAAATTGCGCCGAGAGCGCTCGCACGACCGTTCCTGATCCATTCCGCCAGGCTCCAGCTGAGTGCTGCCGCAGCGGCGCCGAAATGCGTCGCAACGAACGCCGTGGTTGCCAGGCCATTCGACGCCAGCGCGCTTCCCGCGTTGAACCCGAACCAGCCTACCCACAACAGGCACGCGCCGATGAAGCTAAGCACCAGGCTATGCGGTGGCATTGGCTGTTTTGGGAAGCCGACCCGTTTGCCCAGATACAGTGCGCAAACCAGCGCCGACACTCCGGACGTGATATGGACCACCGTGCCGCCGGCAAAATCCAGGGTAGGGAATCGCCCACCCAGTGCTGCATTCAGGAACCCGCCTTTGCCCCACACCATGTGCGCCATCGGGGCATAAACGAAAAAGAACCACAAGGTCATAAACAGCACAGTTCCGGAAAACTTCATTCGTTCCGCCGTCGCTCCGGTAATCAGCGCAGGAGTAATAACCGCGAACATCAGCTGGTAAATCATGAACGTTAACTGGGGAATCGTTGCGGCGTAATCGGGGTTCGGATCCACGCCAATCCCGCGCAAAAAAGCATGCTGAAAATTCCCAATGACCGGCCCACTGCCGCCAAAACACAGGCTGTATCCCACCAGCGCCCACAGCACCGTGATCAGAGCCATTAGCGCGAAGCTCTGCATCATGATGGCCAGCACATTTTTCTGGCGAACCAAGCCGCCGTAGAACAGCGCCAACCCCGGGCCGGTCATCATCAATACCAGCGCGGCGCTCACCAGCATCCAGGCGTTGTCCGCGGATGACTGCGCGGCGGCCACTTTTTGGTCCAGTTGGTCCAGTTTGTCGTTGACGGTCCTGGAGATCTCATCGGAGGCGGTTGCGGAGCCAGAAGCGGAGGCGGAGGGCTGCTGCGCCAGGAGCGATACTGCGGCGAGCATTAGCGTGAGTAGTAGGCAGCAACCAGCAACGCCCAAGCGCTTCATCGAGTTCTCCGATGCGACAAGTTTGCCGCTAAGTTCTTTAGTGCCACGTTCGTATTGTTCAGGGGACCAGCCACGATGTACCGGGATTATACGCGGCACCGCGTCTCACCACCTTCTGAAATTTTGCTGTCCCGGATTCATTTTTCGGATAGCTGCCCGCTTAACAGTTTTCCTTTTGTTTCGCTTGCAAAGTGGTCGGCGTCGCGTGTGGGACGCGGGATCCGGTAGCCGTCGCACACCTGAAGTGTGAAACGCACCGCAGATTCAAGGCTCACCCGATGGCCTTGGGAAACGTAAATCGGCCGCACCTCGTCCCGCGTTCGCAAGACCGTGCCGATCCGTTCTCCTCTGGCCTTCTCATCCACCATCGCCGCCCGGCTTCCGGCCTTTTCACCCAGCGGCCCGTGCGTCCCAACCAGCAGACTCTTGGCGCACCCGATCGTCGGCCGGTCCAGCAACACTCCCAGGTGACTGGCAATTCCAAATCTCCGCGGGTGCGCGTATCCCTGTCCGTCACAATATAAAAGGTCCGGCATCTGTTTCAGTTTCGCGAGCGCGGTCAGCAGCACAGGAATTTCGCGGAAGCTCAGCAGTCCGGGAATGTACGGAAACTCCAGCGGTAACACTGCATAGGCCCGCTCCACTTCTTCCATTTCCGGATAGCGATACGTCACCACGCAACCGATCGCGCGGTTGGCGTCGCGCAGCACGCCCCAGCGGTTCGGCCGCTTCTTTAGCGCCTGCGAGCCCACCAGCACGAATGAGGCATCCAGCCCCGCCACCAGCCGGATGCGCGGCAAGAGGTCTTCGCCAGTCCACTGCTTACGCAATGTCTCCTGGATCTCGCGGGCCCGGCTTGGCGTTACATCCCACTCGTGGTGTCGCGCGTCCTTCGGCTTGTTCTTCATCGCTATCATCGTATAATGCCTGTGCTGCCCCGTAAGAAACCGCCTGGCGGCGACCCAGGTTTCTTGTGCATGTCTTGAGGAAACGTTCGATGACCCTGCATCCACCCTTGGAAGTGACCGTGCGCGAAGCGGACGGTATCCATTTTGTGATCGTGCATGGCAGGCTTACCATTGGCGATCCCAGCGAACATCTCAGCACGTTTGTGCAGAAGCTCACGCAGAGCGGGGCTCGCAAAATCATTGTCGACCTCAACGACATTCCCCAGATCGACAGTTCCGGTATTTCCGTCCTCGTGAAGCTCTCCATCTCCTTGGCACGCCAGGGCGGAGCCTTGCATCTGGTCTGCAGCCCTGGCCGCGTGCGCGATGCCCTTACTGTCACCCGTCTCGTCGAAGCCATTCCCACCTTCGAAACCGAAGACCAAGCCAAAGCCAACTTTTAAAGCGAATTTATTGGAGAACCGAATATGGTTCTACCGCGAATTCTCCGCAGAAGGTCAACGCACTAGCGTGCAACACGAGGCGATTTGCGTTGATTCTTTGGTTTCTTCTGGGTTTGACGTTATCCACTGCGGCATCTCCATCGACGTTCGATTCTCATGCTGATCAAATTGCTCAGGATATCATCGCGCAAAAGAAGTCGTTTGTTTTTCCCAAGGTTTTGGCAATCGATTTCCCGCTGCAAACAGCTGGGATAAACGCTCTAAGCTCATTTTTGGCAGACGACCTTTCCGCCGCTCTCGATGCAAAACTTCCGGCAGGAACGATGATTCCACGTTCTAAGCTTCATGAGTTTCTCGTTGCACAGGATGTCTCGCCGCTCAATCTGCAATCTGTGTTTATTGCTTTCTGGGCCGCCGACAAACTCGGAGCAAACGAAATCATCACCGGGGAAGTGTCGCCTTCTGACGAAGCACTCGACTTGAGGCTCAGCCTCCTGCGTCTTGGAGATGCCAAGGAAGCAGCGAAATGGAATTTTGCGGTCCCATTTAATGAAGAACTAAGATCCAAGGCAGGAAAATCGTTATTCCTGCGAGCCCAGCGTTAAGGTGCTCCTCGGAGAACGGCTTGGCTCTCACCAAGGCCTTCACTGACGCAGGCGGGACCCTCCTGAAGTCCATGTATTGGCCGAATCCACCGTATTCCGAGGAAGCGAGGAAGAATAAGCTCGAGGGCTCTCGCAGGTACGATGTCTTCTTTGACGCCCAAGGAAATCCGCTTCTGATCATTCCACATCGACCCTTGAAACCAGAGTTTGACGACATCGCCATAGAAACGATCAAGACGTGGAAAGCGCGGCCAGCCACGATGAAAGGAAGCCAGTCGCTGTATGTACTACCATTGAGATGAATTGGCGCCTGTATTGATTGTAGGAAGCGCGCAGCCTAAGAGAACGTCTAGTTGCCCTTCTTCAATTCCGCAAGCACCATCTTGGCAAGTTCTTTCAACGTATCGAACACGCCCTGCCCCTGAATCGCGATCCCTTCAATCACCGGTTCGCCCTTCTTCTGCAACTGCTTCGTCAACTCTTCCACAGACATCGCATTGGGCAGGTCGCGCTTGTTCAGCTGCAGCACGTACGGAATCGTGGCGAAGTTCAGGTTGTGCTCTTTCAGGTGTTCTTGCAGGTTATCAAGCGTTTCGAAATTTGCGTCCAGCCGTTCTTCTTGTGAATCCGCAACGAACACCACGCCATCGGCGCCTTTCAGAATCAGCTTGCGGCTGGCTTCGTAGAAAACCTGCCCGGGCACAGTATAAAGGTGGAAGCGCGTCTTGAATCCCCGCACCGTCCCCAGATCGAGCGGAAGAAAATCGAAGAACAGGGTGCGATCCGTCTCCGTAGCCAGCGAGACCATCTTGCCCTTCTGGTTCTGGCCGGTGTGATCATAGATCCACTGGAGATTGGCAGTTTTGCCTCCCAAACCAGGGCCGTAGTACACCAGCTTGCAATTTATTTCACGCGCAGGAAAATTGATGAAAGGCACGAGTCGTCAACCTGAGTTCCGATTGAACTTATAACACACGCACGCAGGGCAAGCCAGTGCTCCCGGACGCGCGTGCACAGCAGGAGTCTCCTTCTAGTGTCGCGGAGAACCAGCCAATCCCCGAGACATATTTTGCGCCTTGCTCCCGGAGGGTAAAGGCTGTCGAACAAGGCACTTTGCGGCGAACGCCTGACGTTCATGCCCGAAAAACGTGTGTGTTGCCCAACGTTGACGCGGGACAAAGCCTCTGCTAGCATTCGCCCCATGGCGAAACCCCAAAAATCCTCTTCCAGCCGCGGCAAACACCCGGCTCGGTCTAGCTCTAAGCAGCAGAAACAAAAAGCCTTAGCGGCCCCGGTGCCGCAGCGTGGTGGTGTCGAAATGGTGGACCCCAAGGTGCAAGCTCAGATGAAAGTCTACGAAGAGGCCATGGCCTTCTTTCATCAGCAGAAGTTTCAACGCGCCAAGCAGGAACTCGAAAAGGTCCTCGAAGGCCCCAGTAAAGAACTTGCAGACCGCGCTCGCATGCACCTGCGCATTGTTGAACAAAGAATGAAACCTTCCGCCGACCAAAATCCAAAATCGCCCGAAGATCACTACCAGCGCGGTGTGGCCATGATGAACCTGGGCCGCTGGGATGAGGCGCGCGAAAGCTTGGAAAAGGCGCGCAAGCTTGCGCCCAAGCTCGACCACGTTCACTACGCCCTCGCGGCCTTGGATTGTCTGACCGGCGAAGCTGACTCCGCCATGGCCAATCTGAAGGTCGCCATCGAGCTTCGCCCCGCCAACCGTTATCACGCGCGCAACGACGAAGATTTTGCGTTTCTCCAGGAAGATCCCCGTTTTACTGAGTTGCTGTATCCTGAAAAAGAAGGATACGCGGGGTAACTCCGCTGCCTCGGCAGATGTGTATTCATTAAGAATCTACGCGTCTTGGTATTTTGCGCGGCAGTTTGCTGCAAGACCCACCAATGGTGAAACAAAAATGAAGTCCGGTCGCTCCCGGCGGCGATCGTAGCGTGGAAGTTGAGCGTCCAGTGAAGAAATCAGCACCGAAAAAAGAGCCACTCCCACGAGGGATGCGCGTCGTTGCTTTGGGCGGAGGCACCGGCTTGTCGGCCCTGCTCCGCGGCCTGAAGGACCATGTGATGAGGCAGCGTGATCAAAGCGCCTCGCCTGACCGGCCCATCGCCGACATTGCCGCCATCGTAACCGTCACCGACGACGGTGGCAGCTCCGGCCGCTTGCGCCGCGAAAATCGCATGCTGCCTCCCGGCGACATCCGCAATTGCATGGTGGCGCTGTCGAAAGATGAAGCTCTGATGGGGCGGCTGTTCCAGTACCGTTTTCATCTGGGCCGCGGCTTACGCGGACACAATTTCGGCAACCTGTTCCTTGCGGCGTTAACCCATGTGACCGGAGATTTTGCTGAAGCCGTAAGAGTTTCTAGCAAAGTCCTGGCGATTCGCGGCCGTATTTTTCCTTCCACGCTTTCCAACGTCCACCTTGTTGCCACGCTGGCGAACGGCAAGCGCGTCCACGGCGAAACAAACATTTCCAAAAGCCAGGTCCCCATTCGCAGAATCGAACTTTCTTCCCGGCGGGTGCGCCCCCTTCCTGAAGCCGTTGAGGCCATCAAGGAAGCGGATTTGATTCTCATGGGGCCGGGCTCGCTCTACACCAGCGTGATTCCCAACCTCCTGATTCCGGAAATCGCGCGCGCAATTTCACGGTCGAAAGCCCCACGCGTCTACATTGCCAACCTTATGACCCAGCCAGGCGAGACCACCAATTACACCCTCAGCGAACATTTGCGCGCTATTCAGAAGCACATCTCCACTCCCGTGATTGATTGGGTTGTGGCCAATCGACAAGCGGTGTCCCCAGAGGTTGCGCGGCGCTATCGAGCCCAGGGTGCTGAGCCCGTGGTTGTGGATGCACCCAACGTGGTCAAGAGCAAGGTCAAATTTGTGCTCGACAATCTCCTCGAAGAACACGGCGTGATTCGCCACAATTCACCCCGTCTTGCCCGCCTGCTGGTCGACGAGTTTCTCCTTCGCACCAAGTGGCGCTAACGCTCGCTTCCCTGAAGCAACTTGCCGCGAGTCTTTTCGTCTGCTGCAGTCGTATACTCTACGACCGACGATATCCTTCCAAAGGTGGCTCATGAACACACGACTCGGGCTCGCCCTCCTGTTCGCGCTAGCGTTTTGTTTCGCCATCGGTTCAGCAGCATCGGCGCAGCAGACCACCAGCCTCTCAGACAGTCAGATGCCTTCAGTTATCACCATTCCTGCGGAAGCCCAGCCATCGGATAGCTTTAGTGCCGAAGCGGCCACCAATGCCTATCTTGCGCAGATTCCCGCCGCCGCACGCGCCCGCAGCGATGCCTACTTCGAAGGTGGCTATTGGCTGATTCTCTGGGATTTTCTGCTCGCCGTAATCGTCTATTGGGCGCTCCTCAGGCTTGGCTGGTCTGCGCGCATGAGGAGATTTGCGGAGCACCTCACGCGCGTGCGGGTTCTGCAGAATTTCTTTTATTGGATTCAATTCATGCTTATCACTTTCGTGCTTACCTTCCCGCTGACCGTGTACGAAGGTTTCTTCCGTGAATGGAAGTACGGGCTGGCAACGCAAACCTTTGGGCCGTGGATGGGCGATCAAATCAAGGGCCTGCTCATCGCGATCATCCTGGGCGGCATTGTCGCGGTGGTGTTACTCCAGATCGTCAGGTGGCTCCCCAACACCTGGCACATCTGGGGCGCGATAGTCACGACATTGTTTATGATCGCAGCGATTATGATCGCACCCGTATATCTGCTGCCCTTGTTCAATAAAGTTACTAAGCTCGACGACCCGAAGGTCACACAGCCGATCCTCTCCATGGCGAGGGCGAATGGAATTCCGGCGCACGACGTTTTCGAAGTTGACGCATCCCGTCAAACCACGCGCATGAGCGCCAATGTGAGCGGCTTCGGGAAAACCATGCGCATCACTCTCAACGACAATCTTCTGCGTCGCGGCTCTCCTGAGGAGATTCAGTCCGTCATGGGCCATGAGATGGGACACTACGTGCTCCATCACATTTACAAGGACGTGCTTTTTCTTTTTGTAGTAACCGTGGCGTTCTTCGCCCTGCTCAGGTGGGGACTCCGGTATTCCTTGGCGCGTTGGGGGACGAAATGGGGTGTGCAGGGAATTACGGACCCTGCCGTAATTCCTCTGGTCTTTTTGATCGCCACGATTTTCTTTTTCGCTTCTCACTCCCGTCTCAAATACACAAACGAGGACGGAAGAGGCTGAAGCCGATATGTTTGGATTGAACGCCAGCCGCCAGCCCGACGGGTTTGCGCAAGCCGCGATTCACCTGGGCGAATATCGGAAAATGAGTCCTGGGTCGGTTGAAGAGTGGATCTTCTTCGATCACCCCAGCGGGCGAAACCGCATCTACCGCGCGATGCGCTGGAAAGCAGAAAATCTCCAGCTCTTCCAGCCTTCGCAGAAGCCATGAAGCCTGGAGCTACTGGCGTTACTTTTCCCGTAAGCACGTTAACCGATGCCTTGGGCAGAAGCACTTTCTGACCTTCTTTCCACGGCCATTGCGAAGTTTTTGCCGGGCCGGCGGGGTCCGCGTTGCTTGCCGGCCCCGCTGGATGCCACACATATTCCGCCGCGCCGAACGTTACCTGCTTCACATTTCCCGTGAATCGCAGCGCTTCTTTATCGCCATCCTTGAACTGGATGGTCACTTCGTGCGCATTGCTGGAATCCTTGTTAATCAGCAGGAGCGACCACTCGCCATCGGGGCGCTTCGCCGCATACGCGGTAATCAACGTGTGTCCAGCTTCGTCCTGAAGATCCACCTTGGCCGAATAGAGTTGATGTGTCCCTGCGCCATGCTTCACCCAATCCAGATTCAGCAGTTGGCTCGCAAAATATTGCGCGGTGTGCTGCCGGATTTTCAGCTTTTCATCGGCCACAAAATTCCCGTACGTGCTCCACGCATGGCATCCGGGCCGCAACGGTTCCGGCTGGATCGGCGAGTGATAATAAACGGCGCCCGGCCCTCCGTAAGTCAAAAACGCGCCCACGCTGTCCGCCAGCCAAAGCCCCGCGAAGAGATCTTGCATCGGGTCGGTCAGCGACCAGGAAACGTTGCTCTCCGTATTCATCAACGGCACGTCGGCCGGCACGCCATCCTCCCTCCAGATCTTCAGAATGGTTTCCACCAGTTGCGGCTCGCGGTACAAGTCTGCCCAACCAATCTCGCAAGGTGCCAGCGGGTAATGCTCGAACGACACAAACGTTAAATCCGCCATTCGCCCGTGGGACTTTAGATAGTCCACGAATCGCCCCAGCCACGACGTATGCCCCTGTCCGTCCGGCCACACCTGGATGTCTTCATTTACTCCCGTAAAGACCGGGCCTCCCAATTTCAGTTTCGGATCCACTTTATGCAGCGCCGTTGCCCACTGCAGGTATAGCGCCCCGTAATCTTCCGGCAGCATGAACTGGCCATCCGGCTCCTCTCCCATCTCTACGTAAGAAATTGCGTAGCCGCGTTTTTCGATGTACGCAAGCTCCGACGCACCGTCCTCGTGGATTTCCATACAGCATCGACACAGGAATCATGGCGGGCAGATGATTTGTGTAGCCACTGGTATAGAACAGGTCGAACCCCGTCTGAATTCGGCCGGGAATCACGTCAGCCGCCGTGTGCCAGGGATCGGTGGAAGAAACCTGCGTCGCGGTCTGCGCCTGCCCCGGGGTATGCTTCACCACGTCGATAAATTGTCCTAGGGAGTTGAAGTTCCCCGCGCGAATTTCGGAAATCGCATAGCCTACGCAGTTGCGCGGATCTTCTTTCCCATGTGTGTCGCAAGTATTCGAAGACTCCGTCATCCAAATGCGCACAAAGCGCGTGGCGATCGGTCTGTCCGCCAACCGTTGCAGGCTGGTTCCGCCCGCGCCGCTGCTAAACTCGCCTTGCGGAAATTTGATCCATTTGCCCGAGTGTTGCGCCGATATGGCGTCCCCCTTGCCGTCCCAATACTCCACAACGTATTTCTTCGCGTAGGGATTAGCCCATGCGATCTCGAGCGCGCTGATGTCCTGCAGCGTAGCGAAGTCGATGATCACCCACTGGGGATGCAGTGCTTCCGCCTCACCGGTGAATTTCTCTGCCAGATACGGATTGCTTTTCCAGTAGCTGGAGCCGTCGCCATCCGTTATCCGCGAATACTCGTTTTGTCCCGCGTCGCTCCTCGTCGAACCGCGGTGCGGAAGTTTATAGCCAAACGATTGCCGCAAAGAATCACCCGGCTGGGCGCTGCCCACAAAATATCCACTCTGGCTTTTCGCGTCGCTCCACGTTCCCTTGGGATTCCAGTGCCACGCGCCGATCGTCAGTTCCGTGTTCTGCCGGTAAGTAATCGGCCCCCACCCCGCCGAAAGCGATTCCTTGATGATTGGCTCGCTGTAAACCGTGTCGAAATCTTTGGCAGGCAGAATATCCATGGAGCTGCCCATGGCCTTGTCGGGATCGAAAGCCAACGCGTGCGCAGGTGCCACGTCCACGCGCACAGTCTGGGCGCAGGCAGGACAAACCGTTGCGCCTACTCCGATAGCGAACATGATTAGATTACGGCACAGCTTGTCGGCAGGGAAATGCATGGCGGCCTCCTGATATTCGCCATATTATAACGATTTAATAGCGGGAAAAACGCTAGTCTCGTTCTTTTTCTCTTCGCAGCGTTTGCGCGCGGCTCCAACAGATGACAAGCCACTCCCGTTCCCGCTACCATGTCTCGCGTGACTACCTGGATTCCTCCGGAGTGTTTATGTCAACTTTTGGACTCATCGAATATCAAGACGCCAACCCGGAAGTCAAAGCGGTGTATGACGACATCCTAACCACACGCAAGACCGACTACATCAATAATTTCTGGAAGGCCATCGCTCACGACCCCAGCTTATTGAAACGCACCTGGGAGAGCCTGAAAGCGATCATGGCTCCCGGCGCGCTCGATCCCCTCACGAAAGAACTTCTCTATATTGCCGTCAGCGTCACCAACAACTGTCAGTACTGCATCGCTTCGCACACTGCCTCTGCCTTCAGCAAAGGCATGACGCCCGAAATGTTCAAGGAACTGCAGCAGGTCATCGGCATGGCCAACGCCACCAACAAATTGGTGACCGGCTATCAGGTTGCCGTCGACCAGCGCTTCCAGCCGCCTTTGAATCCCCCGAAGTAGGAATTCCCACGCGCTCCAAAGCAGCTCGTGCTGGTCCTTGGCAAATAGTACGAAACCTACTACTGTCCTCGGCGGATCGTACGTAGGATACCTGTTCCTGATTGCGTCGCTGCCCTCATCGTTTGGTGGAAGAAGAGCGGCGGTTCGCTGATTTTCTCGCTTGGGCTTGCGCACTGGCTGGTCGTGGGCCTTTTCGGCTTGGTACAGGCCCTATGGTTCCCGCCCGTTTTTGCGCGTCGCTCACTCCCTGGAAATTGGCGCGGACTCGTTTGCCTACGCCGTCGCAATGGTGTTTTTGCTTTTTCCGCGCAACCGCGAGACGCGCGTGCAGCACGTTGCGGCAGTCGCGCATCAGTTACCCTCGTAGTACCCAAGTACTATAGAGCGCCCGTACCCCCACGTCCCAATATGAAAAGGTAGGAGTGGACTATCTCTTTATGACGCAGATAGTCCCTCCAATCTCTCTCTAGCGAGTGTCCCATGGCACCGATTGTCAAAGATGTCGAGAATTCGGCTGCGACCGCCGCACCTGCCGCGCCGGCAACTAAGCTTCCCCAACCCGTGGCCTTGGAAGTCCCCGTCACCGTAAACGGTGCCCGGACCGTCGATGGCTCCGACAAGCGCGAGCCTTTCTCTGAGTCGACCAAGACCGTGCTCATCTTTGGCCATGGTGCTGTTATCCGCTTGGCCTCCCTGGTTGCGCCGGGACAACTGTTGTTCGTCACCAACGAAAAAACCAAAAAGGAAGTTGTTTGCCAGGTTGTCAAATCGAAAAATTACCGCACCGTCACTGGCTATGTAGAACTGGAATTTACCGAGCCTGCCGTAGGTTTCTGGGGCATGCGTTTCCCCACAGATCGCACCTCACCTGCCTCCGGCTACCTCCACGGGTCCCGTCGTCCCTGTGGCTCATATGCCTTCACAACATCCTGTTGCTTCCGTGCCCCCAGCCGTTCCGGCGCCGCCCAAAATTGTTGTTGCTCCGCCGGTTCCTGTCGGCGATGAAGCCGGCGGCACCTGCTCCCGTACCGGTGAAGCCCGTCGCGACTGCGCCTCCCGCGGCACCGCCACTCGCGAAACCGCTCCCGCCCAAGCCGCAGCAGCCTGTGGCAAGCCATTCCGCATCACCAGTTGCGTCGCACCCGGCTCCGAGCGCTCCGCCAGTTCCACCTGTATTCGCGCAGATCGTGGCCTCAAAGCCACCCGTGACGCCGGCCGCGAGTACCTCGTCCGAATACCGAAACGACATCCCCGGCGCAGCAACCACCGCAGACCATTCCGGCAATTCCATCGGCGAATCCCACGACCGACGAACTGAAGCAGCACACTGCCCGTTTGCAGGAGCAGCTAAGCTCCATGTTGTTCACCGAAGCGCCTGCGACGAAGGCTCCTGCGCCAGAGAAACCTGCAGCGCCTAAGCAGGACATGATTCCCACCGAAACGGTGCAGAAAATTCTTCAGCTCTCACAACCTGAGGTAAAGCCTCCTTCACCCGTTGCGCCTTTGCCGGAAACCAGGCCGACACCAGCCTCCGTGAAGTCTGTGCCCGTTTCCATGGCTGTCGAAGAGGTCAAAATCCCGGCTTGGCTCGCCCCGTTGGCGCGTGAAACGGACGCCATTCCCGCAGACACCGCCGTCGAAGACGCCGCGATCGCCGAAGCGAATTCTTCCCCCGCAGCAACTCAGGAAGACGCGCTCCCTCTCGAAGCGGATGCCGTCTCCACGAAGATTCAGCACCCGATGTTTGGTGACCAGTTGTTGGGTACTTCGTCAGAGGGCGCCCCAACACGCAACTCCGGTGGCTCGAAAAAAGGTTTGCTTATTGGACTTGCCGCAGCTGGCCTTCTCGTCATCGGTGGCGGTGCATGGTACGCGAAGCAGCCCGGCAACGCCCTTTCGGGTCTGTTTGCGCCAAAACCCGCAGCCACGCAGGCACAGACCGCTCAGAATTCATCCGAGTCCACAAGCAAACCTGCCTTTCGACCAGAAACCGCTGCCGTAGGCGGCCCGGCAGGACCTTCTTCGAATCAGCCACCAGCTTCCAAGCCGCTCACTCCCGCTCCACTTTCTGCATCGAGCTCGGCCGTAAATTCCACTGCCATCCCCGCCGTCTCCAAAGAAACCACTTCCGAGCCGCACAACGCTCCGCCTGTCGCCGCACAGCCGAAGAAGCCCGTGCTCGGGGAAGTGCGTTTGGCTACTCCCAGCGTGAATCGCGCCGCGAACTCCGCCGCAAGGCGGGGAAGCTGCTCCGTCGATCGACGCGAGCCAGCCCTCCTCCGGCGCGCCCTTCACCCTGTCAGCATCACATTCCAAAGAACCGACGGCTCCGCTTCCCATCGGCGGCGATGTGGTGTCAGCCAAGTTGCTCAAGTCCGTTCCGCCGGTTTATCCCTCGGCCGCCCGCTCGCAGCGTGTCGGTGGCGACGTCAAAATTGACGCCTTGATTGACGTTTCCGGCAATGTCTCCACCATGAAGGTCATTTCTGGACCTACACTGCTTCACCAGGCCGCTATGTCCGCCCTGAAGCAATGGAAATACGAGCCTGCGAAACTCGACGGCAACCCCACTCCCATGCACTTGACCGTCATCGTGCAGTTCCGCCTGCAATGATCGCAACACCACGCAATTGAATTTGGAAAGAGAGCGGCAATCCAGCCGCTCTTTTTTTTGGGGAATCTACCGGCTCGGCGAGTACCCGTTCTGCGCTGAAAGCATCGATTGCGACAGCGTCGTTTCTTTGCTGACTTCGCCATCGAGTTGCGGATCGGCGCGCAAGATCACGATCCACGATAAGTGCGGGAAGGGCAGGAACCTGTCGATCGGCCGGATAATCGGCACCAGCGCATTCAGCATCTTGATTTGCCCGAGTCCGAATGTTTCGCGTTTCAGAATACGCCCATTCAGCCACCAACCCGGTGACCCAATGCGGTTAAACGTCAGCATTTTCTCAACCGTGAACCCTGCGCGCCGGCACACGTCTACCAGTTGTTCCCGAGTATATCTCCGGAAGTGCCCGAGCACTTTATCCAGCGTTCCGTAAAGCCCCGGCCCGCTTGGCACCAGCACGATCGCGCGGCCATTTTTGTCCAGCCTCTTGCGGATGTTGCTGAGCGCCGTTACATCGTCCTCGATGTGCTCCACCACGTTCAGGCATACCACCGTGTCGAAGTGTCCCGGTGGATACGTCTCGCCCGCCGCCGCGTCCGTGTAGTGCACTTGTAGGTACGGCCGCGTTTGCTTTAGCGTCTCCAACCGGTCGAGATAGTGCGGGTTGATATCGCTGGCGTGGTATTCGGTGCGTGGGACAAGATTAGCGGTCAGGTTGCCGATGCCCGCACCAATCTCCAGCACGCGATCTCCCACATACGGCCGAATCGTGTCCGCCATCCATTTTGTGAAACGCGGCGCGCGGTTCAATCGCGCCAGAATCTCGCTTCCGTAAGCATCCGCAACGTAAATCTTGTCGGAGATCCCATACTTTGCCAGCGCTCCCAGCGCTTTCACTCCGTCTCTCCAGGTAATCTTTTTCCCCTCGGCGTAGGTGCGCCCTGAATACCGGATTGGAATCTCGAAAATCCTGGCTTTGCGTTTCGCCAGCTTCACTGTGATTTCCGGTTCGATGCCGAACCGGTTGCTCTCCCACGGAATGCTTTTCAGCATGTCCGTGCGAATCATTTTGTAACACGTTTCAATGTCGGAGAGGTTCAGATCAGTCACCAGGTTGGTCAGCAGGGTAATGAGTTTGTTGCCCAGGCTGTGCCGGAAAAACAGCACCCGCCGGAAATCGCTGGACAAGAATCGCGAACCGAACACCGCGTCCGCGTCCTCTTCCAAAAACAGCACGATCATTTTTGGCAGGTCGCTAGGGTGATATTCCAGGTCCGCGTCGTGGATCACCGCCAAATCCGTGTTCACGTGCGGTATCGCCGTCCGGATCGCCGCGCCCTTTCCCTGATTCTTCTCGTGCTCCAGGAAAATCCATTCGAATTGCGCCAGTTTCGATTGCCCCAGCGATTCCTGAAATCTCTTCAACGCTGCCGCGGACTGATCCTTGGATGCATCGTTCACGACGATCACCTGCACGCGGCTCAGCACCGGACAATCCGCCAGCACTCCCAGGCGCTTCAAGCTGGTTTCCACCAGATACTGCTCGTTGTAAACTGGCACCAGGATTGCCAGACTCGGTTTCGATTCCATCGTCTTCGATCTTATTCCCACGCACGGGGCAGGTTTGGTGCGCACCAAGATTCCCCCCTGGCGATTTTGATTTTACCATCATTACATCCGATTGCCGCGCTTCCTCTGGTGCGCCCTTCGGAAGACGCGCCATTCTGGCCGCGCAGCTTCCACTCCTCGCTCTTGCACGGTTGACACTTAAACTCCCGCTGCCTTGCGGTACGCCATTCGGATTCGTATACTGGCCACCCGGCCAATTGTCTGGTCTGGCAGGTGGGTAGCCTGCTGACATTCGCCTCTTTTGGCCCTTCATCTCGTGCCTGCGCGTCTCTCACAGGCCGAACCATGCCGCACAGCCCGCGTCTTCAGGCAGCTGTGTGAATAAAGGAGATTTCTGCATGTCGTCAGCGCCTGCACCGGAAGAAATGAATGTCTATCAAAACGCCGAAGCGCGTTTTGAGGTGGCCGCCAACAAACTTGGTCTTGAGCAAGGTATCTATCGTTATCTGAAGTATCCCGACAAGGAAATCACGCTGTACATTCCAGTGGGCATGGACAATGGTCAGTTGGAAGTTTTCACCGGATACCGCGTTCTTCACTCCACCGTGCGCGGCCCGGGCAAGGGCGGCATCCGTTTTGCTCCCGACGTCAGCATTGATGAAGTTCGAGCTTTGTCTGCCTGGATGACCTGGAAGTGCGCTGTGGTGGACATCCCCTTTGGCGGCGCTAAAGGCGGAATCATTTGCGATCCCCGAAAAATGTCGCGTGGCGAACTCGAACGCCTTACCCGGCGTTACACCGCGGAACTTTCTGACTGGCTGGGGCCTGAGCGCGATGTCCCGGCCCCCGACGTTGGCACGAATGAGCAGACCATGGCCTGGGTCATGGACACTTACGCCATGCACGCTCGTCAAGCCACCACCGCCGTCGTCACCGGCAAGCCCATCGAACTTGGCGGGTCGCGTGGACGCCGTGAAGCCACCGGGCGCGGCGTGATGATGTGTGTCAACAAAGCCATCGAAAAACTCGGCCTCAAGAAGGAATCCACCCGCATCGTCATTCAGGGATTCGGCAATGTTGGCTCCCTGGCCGCTGAACTCATGCAAAAGGCCGGTTATAGAATTGTTGGCTTGGCGGACATCGGCGGTGGCCTGTACAACGAGAACGGCTTCAATGTTCCCGAAGTCATCAAGTGGGTCTACACGCAGAAGAAACCGTTGCAGGAATTTCCCGGCGGTGGCGCCAAGATGAGCGCACGCGACGTCCTCTTCCAGCCCTGCGAAGTCGTCATTCCTGCGGCCATCGAGAACCAGATCACCGAGCAGAATGCCCACCAGGTTCAGGCCAAAATTCTCTGCGAAGGCGCAAATGGCCCCACAACTTGGCAAGCAGATGCTATTATTGATGCTAAGGGCATCTTTACCGTTCCTGACATCCTCGGCAACGCCGGTGGTGTCACCGTCAGTTACTTCGAATGGGTGCAAGATCGCCAGGGGTTCTTCTGGCGCGAAAGCGAAGTGAACGAGCGCCTGTTTGACGTCATGGACCGGGCTTTCGATGAAGTCGTTCGCTACGCCGAGTTTCACCGCGTGAATAACCGCATTGCGGCCTACATGCTGGCTATTGACCGTGTGGCTACGGCTCTCAAGTTGCGCGGCATTTACGCGTAATTTGCTCTTGGCTTTCGCTACGGCGAAGCGTACTCTCTCTGCAAGTTGTCTCAAATTCGGTTGTACCGTTTGGATTGATACTCTTAGGCCGCGGAAAGGAGTCCGTACCGTGCCCTCGGACTCGACAGCCGGAATTCGCGCTAGAAACGAAGAACAGCACCGCCACGACCTTTGCCTCATCGGCCGCTGGATGTACGAACGCGGTTACATTGTTGCCGGTGAGGGCAACTTGTCTGTCCGCCTCGACGCCGACCGCATCCTCACTACTCCCACCTGTATCAACAAGGGTATGATGACGCCCTCTGATCTGGTGGTCATGGATATGGAAGGCCGCCATCTTCAGGGCGACCGCAAAATTTCTTCCGAAGCCGGAATGCATCTCCTCTTCTATCGCATGCGTTCCGACGTGCAAGCTGTTTGCCATGGTCATCCGGCCACCGCCACCGGTTTTGCCGTTGCAGGTCAAGGCCTTGATCAAGCCTTGCTTCCTGAAGTCGTTGTTTCCTTGGGCAAGATTCCTCTCGTTCGCTATGCCACGCCCGGCACTCCCGATCTCAGCGCCGTTCTTGAACCCTACGTCCCGCACTACGACGCTCTTTTGCTGGCTAATCACGGCGCGGTAACCTGCGGGCCGGATCTGCTTACCGCCTTCTTTCGTATTGAAGTCGTGGAGCACTTTGCAAAAATCACCCTCGCTGCCAGGCTTGCTGGTGAACCACAACTGCTTTCCACCCGCGAAGTCGCTAAGCTGATGGCCGCGCGAGCCCGCTATCACGTCACTCCTCCTCCCGGAGGAGGTGCCGAGCTTCCCGAAACTTGCGACAACGGTGAGAACACTACCGACGAAGTCACTCTCACGCGTTCTGAACTTGACGCCTTGGTGGACGAGGCTGTCCGCAAAGATCGCGCTCGCCGCTAACTGTTTTCCACATCTCCTCTCTCGTTTTCCTTCGCTTCTGTGCCTTCCATTTTTCCTCTCGCATCCAATTCTTGCGGGGAGGAAAGGCCCGCCAAAATGAAAGAACGAATTGACTACCAGAAATTTGCTCACGAAGCGCTGCACTCTTTGCTTGCCATCGAACGCTACCTCGCCGGTAGCGGCATTGACCCCAAATTGCTCCATCTCATCAAACTTCGCGCTTCGCAGATCAATGGTTGCGCCTTTTGCATCGACATGCACTCCAAAGACGCTCGCGCCGCCGGTGAAACCGAACAGCGCCTCTATGAGCTGAACGCCTGGCGCGAGACCCCGTTTTATTCAGAGCGCGAGCGCGCCGCACTGGAATGGACCGAAGCGCTCACCTTGATTTCCCAGACCCATGCTCCCGACGACGTTTTCGAGCGTGTCAGCGCCCATTTCTCCGAAAAGGAAATTGTCGACCTCACCTACGCCATCGCCAACATCAACACATGGAACCGCCTGGCCATCGCCGTTCGAGCTGTTCCCGGCACGTACCAGCCTGCCAAAAAGACCGCCACCGTCTCCTAGCCAGCGCTTGCTGTTTTTCATGCCTCGAGGAATAACCCCGGCCGTTCCTCGTCGCCCTACCTTTTCAGGACTGGCAATGATTGTTCTCTTCATTCTGTTTGGTTCGCTGCTTTTCTTTCGCGCGCTCGGCGCATCTGGGTGTTTCCATCTTCGACAGTTGGCCTGCCTCCACCCGCTTTGCCCTTGCCGTCATGTTCCTCTTCACGAGTTCTGCGCACTTCAATAAATTCCGCTACGACCTGGTCCGCATGATGCCTTCGATTTTCCCGCATCCCATGGCATTGGTCTACTTCACCGGAATCTGCGAAATCCTCGGAGCTATCGGAATTCTTGTCCCGCAAACGCGCTCCCTCGCCGGACTCTGCCTGGTTGTCTTTCTTCTAGTCATCTTGCCCGCCAACATCAAGGCTGCTCGCGAACATGTCACCATCGCCGGCAAGTCTGCCACGCCTGTTTGGTTCCGCATTCCCATGCAAATTCTCTTCATTGCGCTACTGTGCTGGACCACAGAACCGTGGCGCCTGTGGGGTTAATCGCGGTCCCTTCTTGAGAGTTGGGCTCGAGCTATAGCGGGAAAATTGTTGACTTGTGTTGCGTTGCATCATACTGTCACGCAAGTACATTTTTCACGGCCCGCGGTGAATTTCCATGAAACACTTCCAGAAACCATTAGCCGGACTAAATCAGACAAGACCTTAGGAGGGTCATACATGAAGCAGGTCTTACAGTTTGTCGCGATTGCTCTCTTAGTCGTCGTTGGTTCCTCCCCTTTGTATGCTCAAAGCAATCCACTGGTCGGAACTTGGAAGCTTAATGTTGCGAAATCGCAATTCGATCCGGGGCCAGCGCCAAAGAGCTTGATCGCGCACGGTTGTAGCGCAAGGTGATGGAGTGAAATATACGTTTGACGGGAGTTAGCGCGGACGGAAAACCAATTTCCTACGGCTTCTCCGTCAACTTTGACGGCGAAGACAATCCCATCATGGGTTCAATTCCCAGTGGAGCAGATACCATTTCCGCCCACCCGCAAAGATCCGAGCACGTTTGAAGCGACTTTGAAAAAGGGCGGCAAAGTAATTGGAACATCCAAAGTCACAGTTTCGAAGGACGGAAAGGTCACGACCGTCGACTCAAACGGCACTAACGCAGCCGGCGTGAATAGCGCACGACGTGCAGGTTTACGATAAACAATAGCTATCTCTCGCGCCATCCGGGTGCCAAGCATTCGGTTGTAATTCCAAGGCGGCTCTTCCTCGGGCTCAGTCGCGACGCGTCGGAGAGGTGGCCCAGTGGGAGAACCTTCTGTTATGCTTCGTCCGCAATGCGCTCGTTCGCGCGATTCCAACCGGATTAAAGCGCCAGATCGATGTCGGCGCCGATACCGGCACGCCTGTGGACAACCAGGATATCAAGTGCCCTTCGAATTCAACGGCAAAATCGTCAAGCTCTCTCTCACCATCGACCGGCCACAATTGACTCCGGCCGATATCGAGAAGCTGAAGGAAGCTCAGCGTAACAACAAAACCAGCGAGTAACCGCCGCAGCCGCGTTGACACCGCCAACCCAACGCGGCAATACTGGCGAGCGATGATTGGACTGCTGCGCGGAAGGCTGCTGGAGAAGCGGCCGAATCAAGTCATCCTGGATGTGGGCGGCGTCGGCTATTTGGTGGCCGTTCCTCTTTCCACGTTCGCGGCGCTCGGCGAACTCCACGCCGAAGTGACCCTGCTGATTCACACCCATGTGCGCGAAGACGCGTTGGCCCTCTATGGTTTCCTTTCCGCGCGCGAAAAGCATTTCTTCGAGTTGCTTCTCGGTGCTTCCGGCGTCGGCCCCAGCCTCGCCCTCAAAATTCTTTCGGGCATGAACGTCGAGGAACTGGTCCCGGCGATTCGCACTGGCGATCTCGTCCGCCTGACGAAAATTCCCGGTGTTGGCCGCAAAACCGCCGAGCGTATCATTGTCGAACTGAAAGACCGGCTTGAGGCCATCGCCAAAGAGGTGGACAAGCCCGCCGCCCCTTCTCCCGCCGGCGCCGAAGCCGACGTGAAGTCCGCGCTCGTGAATCTGGGTTACGACGAACGCACCGTCGACAAGGCCGTATCTGAAGCCAAGCGTGAAGCGGGCACATCGAATTTCGAGAAATTGTTACGCGTGGCTCTCGCCGCTCTCAGCGCGCCGAAGCCATAAGCAAAGGACACGCAAAAAAAGATGCCGGACTTCACCCCCAAAAAAGCGATGGCCCGCCGCGGCGACGAAAATCCCGAGCGCTCCTCTCGCATCGTTTCCGGCGCCCCTTGGGACGACGACGCGCGCATCGACGCCAGCGTTCGCCCCAAGCGCCTCGACGAATACATCGGCCAGAAGCGCGTCAAAGAAAATATCGCCATCGCCCTCGAAGCGGCTCGCAACCGCGGCGAAGCTCTCGATCACGTGCTGCTCTACGGCCCCCCGGGCCTTGGCAAGACCACCCTGGCGCAAATCATCGCCAACGAATTGAATGCGCCCATTAAGACCAGCGCCGGCCCTCTTCTCGAACGCAAAGGCGACCTTACCGCGATTCTCACTTCCCTCGAAGCCAAAGAGGTTTTCTTCCTCGACGAAATTCATCGCCTGCAGCCCGCCGTCGAAGAAGTTCTCTATCCCGCGATGGAAGATTTTCGCGTCGACCTCATCATTGGCCAAGGTCCCGGCGCGCGCATTCATCCGTTTCCCCTCAGCCATTTCACGCTGATTGGCGCCACCACGCGCGCCGGCCTCATTACTGCGCCTCTGCGCTCCCGCTTCGGCATCGTTCACCGCCTCGATTTCTACGAGCCCGAAGATCTCCTCATCATCCTGAACCGCTCCGCCAAAATCCTGAACATTCACCTGGACCAGAACGGCGCCGAAGAAATCGCCACTCGTTGCCGTGGCACACCGCGCGTCGCCAATCGCCTTTTGCGCCGCGCCCGCGACTTCGCCGAAGTACGCGCCGATGGCCGTATCACCCGTGAGGTTGCCCAGGAAGCCCTCAAGATGCTTGGCGTCGACGAGCACGGCCTCGATGAAGTCGATCGCAACCTCATGATCGCTTTGCTCGATAAATATGCCGGCGGCCCGGTCGGCCTCGGCACTCTCGCCGCCGTGCTCAGCGAAGAAGAAGACGCTATCGAGGAAATGTACGAGCCTTACCTGATGCAGATCGGTATGCTCGATCGCACGCCCCGCGGACGCGTTGCCACTCCCCGCGCTTACCAATACTTCGGCCGCGACCTCCCCAGGCGCCAGCCTCGCTTGTTCTGACATTCGGTATTCACCCCGATACGTCAAGAATCAATTATCTTTTCCCTTGTATCTACTGTCCTATTTGTTATAGCACGCGCTTGATTCCGTTCCACGTCGACTTCCGGCCTGGCGCCACCATCTACGAACAGGTCGTCTACGCCGCCAAAAAAGCGATGATGGCCGGACAGTTGCGTCCCGGCGACGCTTTTCCCTCCGTGCGTGCTCTCAGCCGGGAACTGAAAATCAATCCCAACACCGCGCATAAAGTCATTACGCATCTGGTCCAGTCTGGACTTCTGGAAATCCGTCCAGGCGCAGGCACCCTGGTGGCGAACCGGCCACAAGCCAGCCGCGCGGAAAAGACCCAATTACTCGAAGGACAGGTTGAGCAACTCGTAGTCGAATGCAAGCGCCTGGGCATCGACTTCGAAGATTTGCAGGACGCGGTGGGTAAACACTGGAAGCGCCTGAAGCTGCGAGGCAGTGAACGAACCTAGCCGGGCGAGGAGGCCGCCATCCATGACCGCTGTGATTCGTACCGAGGAACTCACGAAACGCTATCGGGGCTTGCGTGCACTCGACCACGTGAACCTTGAAGTCCAGGAAGGCGCGATTTATACGCTCGTAGGCCCTAACGGCGCAGGAAAAACCACCTCCATCAAGATCCTGATGAATCTCATCAGCGCAACCAGCGGCCACGCAGCCGTCCTGGGAGTGGATTCGAAGCTGATCCGCGGCAAATCCTACACCGACATTGGTTACGTCTCTGAAAACCAGGAGATTCCCGGGTGGATGAAAGTCGGTGCGTTGCTGGAATATTTGCGCGACCTTTACCCCACTTGGGATCGGGGAGCTGGAAGATTCGTTACTCAAACAATTTGATTTGCCGCGCGACCGAAAGATTAGGGCCCTCTCTCGCGGTATGAAGATGAAGCTTGCCCTTGCCGGTGCTCTCGCATTTCATCCCAAGCTGATCGTATTAGGAGCCCTTCGGCGGACTCGACCCCTTGGTGCGCGATCAATTGATTGAAGGGCTCCTCGAGCGTGCCGCGGAGTCAACCGTCTTCATCTCTTCCCACGACCTCGCGGAGATCGAGAGCTTCGCGAGTCACGTCGGCTACCTGGAGCAAGGAGCACTGCGCTTCTCCGAAGAGATGACCTCGCTCGCGGCGCGCTTCCGCGAAGTCGAAATAACCTGCGAAGGAGAAAGCCGCGTGCCTTCGCCGGTTCCGGCCAGTTGGCTGCAACTCAAATCATCGGCGGGTGTCGTGCGATTTGTGGAAAACCAATTTGCCGAGGACAAGACCACCGCGGAAATCCGCCACCTCTTCGGTGAAGTCAAAAATGTTGAATATCGCCCCATGGGATTGCGGGCCATCTTTTTGGCCATGGCGCGAAAAGGCGACGAGGCCTAGGGGACGCCATGCAACAAATCCTGCACATTTTCAAGAAGGACATCAGACGCCACTGGCTGGAAATTTTGATTTCCCTTGCCCTCCTGGGGCTGTACGCCAGAATCATGACTCGTCCTACGGTTGATCGTATGGTCGCTCCCGAGTACATTCCCTGGGCTGAAATTTCTGCTGGCACCCTAACCTCTCTGCTGATCATTTTCTGGATTTTTCTTAGCATCCGCCTCGTTCAGGGCGAAACGCTGGTCGGAGACAGACAGTGGTGGGTCACGAAGCCCTACGAATGGTGGAAGCTCTTGGCCGCCAAGGAAGTCTTCCTGCTCGCCTTCATCGGTGCACCGCTGTTTCTCGTTCAACTCTATCTCTTCGCATCACGCAGGCTTCGCGATTCATTCCTACTTCTTCGGCGTCCTCGGCATGCAACTCGCGCTTGGCACGCTTCTTTTTCTGCCCGCGGTAGCCCTGGCGAGCTTGACGAAAGGCCTCGGCCAGGCTTTCATCGTCCTCTTGATCGTCTTCGTTTTGTTCTCCACCGTTGTCTCGCAACTCTCGAAAGTTCCCAATAGCGGCATGTCTTCTGCCGTTCAAGGCCTCGAGGAAATCCAGAGTATTCTGCTGCTGGGTTCGATCATTGGCGCCGCAGGTTGGCAGTATGCCCGGCGCAAAACCTGGGCATCGCGCAGGTTTCTTGCCGCTGGCGCCGCTGCTCGTCGTCTTGATCTCCGCGTTCACTCCTTACGCCATGTTCGTCTATCGAAAATATCCCATGCTGGAACCGAAAGACGCCCGCCAGATTTCCGCGGGCGTTTTGCCAAAAAGCGCCAAAACGCAGCCCGAGTGGTTTGACCAGATCCGCGAGATCCCCCTGACAATTCCAATCAATGCCTCCGGAGTACGCGGCGGTGAGGTTGTCCTCGTCGATGGGATCAGATTAACGATGGATATTCCCGGTGGAACCAAGTGGGAACCCGGGTGGACCGGGCAGCGCATGATTCTCTGGCCCGAAGGTGGTCAGGATCAGATTTCCTATCAAATCGATCGCAAAATGTTTGACCGCGATCAAGGCGCAGACGGGCACTTTACACATTGAGCTTGCCTTGACCGAATATCAAGCCGAGAACGCCAGAGACCTCGTGCTCCGTAGCGGCGAGTTCGCTGATCCCTCGCTCGGGCTATGCGCGTTCTCACCGAGAAATCCCTCGCTAATAATGTGCCGCCGGCCTTTTCACATTCCAGGCCTGATCGCCACGTTCGATCCCTCCCAGGCATCCTGCCCGGCGCCGACGGACGACAACGCGATCCCCGAAGATAAAATATCGCACGCTTGGTATCCGCCGAGTAACGAAGATTCCGCCGGTCCCGGCCTGAATCCTGTGGAGACCTACCCGGTGACCTTTGGATCTCGCCAAATGGTATTCACTCCTGACAAGCGCTCAAAACAAATCACCGTCTACTTGTGTCCAGGAACCAAAGTGACGCTGGCGAAGCCGCATGCCGTACGGAGCGGCAGGGTGAAGGTTGACCTGAACAATATCACCTTGCAGGATCTCGTCAATTTTGGGCAGCGACGGACTAGTTGGGACTCAAATCCAAATGATCCACTAGTTGTGTTTCATGAACTTGCCCTGGGTTCCGGTCAACGAATTGTACAGCGTCTCAATCCACGCGTCCGTCTTGATGAAGTCGCCTGACCATTTACTGTCCCAGGCCGCCAGGATTTTCTCCTGCTTCATCTGATCCAGAGTCTTGTGCGCATTGATCGCGTTTTGCACTATCGCTGACGTTTCCTTTAGCATCTTTACGAACGCGCGCACGTCGTCCAGGTTGGAAACGGCACCGTGCCCGGGAATTACCTTCACGTCGGCCGGCAGTTGCGCGGACGCCTTCTCCAGCGCGTCGATCATTCCCTGCACACTACCTCCGCTGAGCACGTCAATATACGGGAAACCGTAGCGCACGAAATCGTCACCCATGTGCACGACGTTGTTCTTCGGAAAGAAAATGATGGAGTCGCCATCCGTGTGTCCCGAGGGAAAATGCAACGCGCGGATGTCTTCGCCGTTCAGGTGCACGGTCACATCGTGTTCAAAGGTGATCACTGGCAGCGCGGTTTTTTCCGCCGGCTTTATCTCCCTCTTTGACGACTCGCCATATCCCCCGACTCCGCCGCTCTCCAGCCGCTTTCGCACGTTATCCTGTGCGATTACCGTGGACCCGCTATTTGCGAACGGTGCGTTCCCTCCCGTGTGATCGCCATGATAGTGCGTGTTAATCACAAAACGGACCGGCTTGTCCGTAATGCCCAGACTCTTCAGCGCCGCTTGAATTTTCTCGGCTAAGGGCGCGTACTGATCGTCGACGATCACGATGCCGTCTTCGCCGACGGAAGCCGCAATATTCCCTCCCGCGCCCTCGAGCATGTAGATGTTCCCGGAAACCTTCGTAGTCTTGATTTGCACCTTGGAATAGTCGGTCGCTTGCCCGCAGGCTTGCGGTGTGGGCATTAGCACCAACAATAGAGCAACCGCCAAAATCTCAGCAGCGAAAGCATGGCCAAAGCATTTCCGCATAACTCACCTCAGTGTGAAATGCGCGCATTCTATCATTTGCGCGCCACACTTCGAAATCTGTTCGAGCTGCTCTGGATCAAGCCTTTTCCGGCCGCAACAAAAAGGGCGGCCTTCGCAGCCGCCCTTCCCTCACAGGATTTAGCGTTGCTTCCTCGGCAGGTCAGCGATCGTCGTGATCGTGACCGCCGTCGTGGTCGTGATCGAAATGGAACAGATCAAACAGATCGCTGATTGCCGGACTGTTTTCCGGAACGTACGGGTTGTCCCAATCCGACTTCGGGTTTGGCAAATTGTCGCGGCTGCGTGAGCTGATCGCTGGAAGATCCCAATTGCGCTCGATGAACTTCAATATCGAGACATGGTCGGAATAGCTGTGCGAAATGTGTCCCGGCTTCGTAAACGGCGACACCACAATCAGTGGGATGCGCGTGCCGTCGCCGAAGAAGTCCAGCGGTTGCACATACCCAGAGTCGTAGTAGCCTCCGCCTTCATCCACAGTCACAAATATCGCTGTGCTTGCCCAGAGTTCCTTGTTGGCTTGTACGGCGTCCACGATTTTCTTCACGAACCCTTCGAACAGGTCCCATTTGGAGGAGGCCGGATGTCCATCTACCCATCCGCTCGGTTTCACGAACGATACCGCCGGCAGAGTTCCATTCGCGATATCGGCATATAGGTCCGTGGTGTCCTTGATGTGCGCGGTGCGGATGGCTTCATTGGTCATGATCTGTTTCTGATATTGGAAGCCATTGCAGATGTTGCAGTATTGGTCGCTGTTCGGCCCAACGGTGCCGAAGTTGAGCTGGTATTTGTCTCCGGGAAAGCCGTTGAGTCCCACATATTGGTTCCACTGGTCGTTGTACGACTTCCAGGAAACGTTGTTTTCCAAAAGCACATCTCCAATGCTGCGCTGCGTTGTCCCCGGAATGGTAAACGGAGTGTTGTTCGGATTGTGGTCTGCATAAGCGTCCGATCCGTCGCCAAAGTACCCGGGATTGTAATTGTTCAGAAGATAGTAGTGTCCGTCCTCACAATTCGACTTGATTGGCCTCTCCAGCGAACTCAGGTAGTTCAGGATTGGCCCCACCCCAGGCTGCGTGGCGTCAGAGCAGTTGCTATACGTTCCGCCGCCGTACACCCCCTTGGAATTCCCATTGTCCCCAAATCCGCCGTAGCCATCCTGGATCCAGAAATTGTTCG
This sequence comes from Candidatus Acidiferrales bacterium, assembly GCA_963792145.1. GTDB lineage: Bacteria > Acidobacteriota > Terriglobia > Acidiferrales > UBA7541 > Acidiferrum. Next base: position 117,802 of record CAWBVH010000037.1, on the reverse strand, counting down.
TGCCAGGCACTATATTTGGATTCTCGATTTCATCCACTGGACCGCCGGCCCAGATCGTCTCGTTGTGCGGCGGTGTCGCGGCGTTCCCGTGTTCATCGCTGAACCACAGCGCATCGCCGAAAAACAGAATGATGCTGTCCAGACCGGTTCCGCCCATTGCAGGCTGATGGTAGTTATCGCTGAACGCGTAGTGATCCGCCAGAAACTTCGTGTACGCCGCGTCTCCCTGCAGCATGTTATAGAAGCCCATGCTGGTTGCGCCCTCGCCCGTTGTCACTTTATCCGGTGCGTAGTCCGTGCTGAAATTCGCCGGCTGCGGCTTTCCGTTATTGTTGGAGCCCACTGTCACCTCGGTCCAGGTGAACAGGTCCGCCAGGCAACCACTGGGATTCCCCCGGGTCGCGTGCCTTACGTTGCAGTCCTCTTGTTGCCACATCTGGTAGAAGCGGTGCACCGGGCTCGCGGCGTAGGAATTGTCCACGAAAGGATTGGACCCTTTCGTATCGGTTAGCTGAAACGGTCCCGGGGGCAGCGTCGAGTAAGGCGCAGTGCTGTTTACCCCGTTGATCCGGGTGTCCGGCACCTTGCCTGTCAGGCCTGTTCCGCCGGTCATCAGGAATTCGTAGTGGGTCGTATCCGGCAATCCGTTTTCCGACGAGGTCGCGTCGCCCAGTGTGCAAATGCCGTTGTCCTTGCAAACGTCCGTGGGTCCGCCGTTCAGCGGCGCAGGCAGCACCGGGAACAATGCCTTCTGCGTTGCGGGGCTTGGATCGAATGTCGTACTCCCGGTCACATCCGCCGAATACTGCGACGCCTTGTGAAATCCCTTACCCGGCGTGCCGTCTTCGTTGACGATCTTCTTGGATAGCAGGTTATCGACATACTGGCCATCTTTTGCGTTGTACGTGGCGAATAGATGGTCGAATGACCTGTTCTCTCCCACGATCACGATCACGTGTTTGATGGGCGTACGGGTTCTCTCCTTCTCGTGAGCTTGCGCACGATCGGCGAGAGGGCCCAGTACACTGAACTGCAACATCGCCAGCGATGCCAGCGCAAAGCGCGCACCTTGTAACAAGACAGACGTATGGGACTTCAAGGACATCTTTCATTCCTCCTATAGTCGGCTGTAGGGTAGAGCAGGGCAGAGGGGAGAGTGCGCTACCTGAATTGCTGGCATGTTCCTGCTTTGTGAATTGAACGTGACACCATAATGGCGAGCGCACGCAGTTCGTCGCGTCGCGGCTTCAGCCTAGCTGCAACTCGCGAATACTCAACGCACCTTCAACCGCCGAGGGCCTCCTGGGTGCCCCGCACGCCGATTTTGCGTGTGGGTTCTTTTGTTTTCCTCAGGCGGTCAGAGCTTTCAGCTCCGACACTACGCTCTTAGCCGCTAGGGGGCTTCAGCCCCTGAGGAATCTGAGTCCTCACCGTTCTTTCGCACCCACCCCTAGTTCGTACTTCTGCACCCGTCACAAACTTGCGAACGCGACTTCCCCTTGGTGCGGTATCTTCGATACTGGCATTCGCCGTCAAATTAAGCACGCAAGCGCAGGAAAGTTAGCGCCTCAGTGAGCGCAGCTGGGATGGTTTGTGGATAACGCCGACAACTCAGGTCCAGGCGCGGGAAGCTCCAGAAAATATGCATTTCTGGTCGCCGCGGGTATTTTCCTCAGCCGCGTCGCTGGCCTCATCAGAGACCGCGTCTTCGCCCACTATTTCGGCATCTCCGATGCCGCCGAGGTGTTCAAAGCTGCCTTCCGCATTCCCAATCTCCTTCAGAACCTTTTTGGCGAAGGTGTGCTTTCCGCTTCCTTCATTCCCGTTTACGCTCGCTTGCTTGCCAACAACGACAAAGAGGAGGCGCGCAAAACTGCCGGTGCTGTTGCCGCCTTACTCGCTCTGAGCACCTCCATTCTGGTTCTGGTTGGCGTGCTCACGGCGCCCTGGCTCATCTACGCCATCGTCCCCGGATTCCATGGTGAAAAGCGCGAACTCACCATTCTCTTGGTGCGTATTCTCTTTCCCGGCGCTGGCTTGCTCGTTGCCTCTGCCTGGTGCCTCGGTATCCTGAACAGCCACCGTAAGTTCTTCATCTCTTACACTGCTCCTGTGCTTTGGAACATCGCCATGATTGTCGCCATGATGGCCTTCGGCAAAAGCCGCTCGCAAAATTCCCTGGTGGTGATCACGGCTTGGGCTTCTGTTGTGGGCAGCGCCGCACAAGTCGGTGTGCAACTGCCCATCGTGTTGAAACTGCTTGGCGGATTGAAACTGTCGTTGGCGCATCAAGCGGAACACGTGCAAACCGTTATCCGCAATTTCTTTCCTGTGTTTGTCAGCCGCGGCGTTGTCCAGATCAGCGCGTACATTGATGCGCTCCTTGCAAGCTGGATGCCTGGCGCAGTTGCGGGCCTCGCTTACGCCCAAACACTCTACACCTTGCCCGTAAGTCTCTTTGGCATGTCCGTTTCCGCTGCCGAATTGCCGATGATGAGCGGTGCCATCGGCGAAGCCAGCGAAGTAGCGAGCATTCTCCGTACTCGTCTCAATTCCGGCTTGCGCCAAATCACTTTTCTCGTGGTTCCGTCGGTAGTTGGATTTCTGGTCCTGGGTGACGTAATTGTCTCGGCTATCTATCAAAGCAAAACCGGGCGTTTCCAGCATGCGGATGTAACTTATGTCTGGGTAATTCTGGCCGGCTCCACGGTAGGCCTGCTCTCGTCAACGCTCGCCCGCTTGTACTCCTCCGGTTTCTACGCTTTGCGCGACACGCGCACCCCTCTGCGATTTGCCGTCGCGCGTGTCCTGCTCACCACCATCCTCGGCTATCTGTGCGCCTACCCCGTTCCGCGCCTTCTCGGCATCGACCCGCGCTGGGGCGTCGCCGGTCTTACCATCTCCGCAGGCGTCGCCTCCTGGGTTGAATTCAGTCTCTTGCAGCGCGGAATTCGCCGTCGCGTCGGGCAAGTAGGTGTGCCGCTCCCCTTTTTGGCTCAGGTGTGGATCGCAGCCCTGATCGCCGCCGCCGCGGCCCGCGCTCTGCTGATGGCTCTGGGCCCGCGCGGTCATATTGTGCTGGCGATCTTCGTCTTGAGCCTCTACGGCGTAGTGTTCTTCGCCGTTTGTATGGCCATGAAGTTACCCGAAGCGGATACCATGCTGGGATTGCTCCGCCGCCGCTTTACAGCGAAGTGAAAGCAGGTGTGAAAATGTTTCTCACGAAGGCGCGCGGCTTCGCAGCTGGCGGAAGGACCGTGATTCTGTCATTCCGAACGGAGTCTGCGGAGTGAGGAATCTCTCTTGGGTTTTGCCAAGGGGAGATTCCTCGTTTCCAACACATCGAGCAACGAAAGAATTGCATGACACTCGTCTATCTGGCGCTCGGAAGTAACGTCGGCAATCGCGAAGAGAATCTTCGCGAAGCGGAGCGGCGCCTGCGCCAGCTCGGCTATCACCGTGAAACAGGCCTCCAGCATCTACGAAACGGCGCCCGTCGATTATCTCGAACAGCCCTGGTTCCTGAATTCCGTCCTCGAAGCCGAAACCGATTTGCCTCCGCAGGAACTCCTGCGCCGGATGCGAGAAATCGAATCGGCCATGGGCAGCCAAAAGCCCTTCGCCAAGGGCCCCCGCCTCATCGATCTGGATATCCTGCTTTACGGCGACGAAACGATCGCCAGTCCCGATCTCCAGATCCCTCATCCCCGCATGCTCGAAAGACGTTTCGTCCTTGTTCCGCTAGCGGAGATCGCGCCAACCTACCGCCATCCCTCATGGCAGGACACCGTCGCCGAACTCCTCCAAAAAACGCCAGATCGCAGTGAAGTCCGTAAGCTCCCCCGCAAATCCGATCCCGACAGCGGCTGATCTTCGTTATACGTCATCGTATTTATGGACTACAGTACTTAGCCCGTCCGCCGCAGCACCAATCGGTGCAATGTAATCGTCTTCGGTTGCAACGCGTCCAACTCGATCTGTGAAAGCGACCCTTCGCTGATTTCCAGCCACCGGTACACGCCGGGTTCCGATTCTGTCGTCTCCCTGCCATTCAAGCGCCGCAAAAACTCCCGGGCCTCGTCGATCGACGCCTTCTCGCGCAGTGTCGGCCGCGCCAGCGCTTCAACTGCATAGCTGCGCAGCAATTTATTCCAATACTGGTCGAACAGTTCACTCGATGCGAAGATGTCGCTCCACGCCACTTCTCCGCCATACGCAATCACCACTCCCACGACACGCTCTCCCTTCAATCCCGAGGTCTCTCTCCGGAATCGACGCTGCACCTCCTCCACGAACGAATCCACCGATCCTCCAAGCGCCCGTGAATTGTAAATTTTGTTGTACGACTGCGTCGGCGCTTCCGTTCGCACCGCCTCGTTAATAGCGTCTGCGCTCATCCGAGGAGCCGCGGCAGGCGCAGCGGTCCGAGACTCCGTGGCAACCGACCCTCCCGTCACCGATGCCCACACATCGGATTGATTTCGCTTCACTGCCGCCTGTTCGCGTACGCTCGGATGCACGATGGTGTTCGCGGCGCTGAACTGCGCTCCATTGGACCACCGCCCGTGCTCCACACAAAATACGTTCAGCGGCAACGGCTCTGCTCCCGGCGGAACAATGCGGTCCTTCGCGATAATGCGGTCCTGTTTCCCGCCGCTCACCAGCTCGCCGGCAAGCAAAATCAGCGGCCTTTTGCTTCGGTTGATCAGCACAAGCTGGTTCACAGACGGTCCACCATAGCTTGGCGGCACGGGACGATTTCGGTCCCGGTTGCGCACAATCGTCTCTGCTCCCTGCTCCCGCACAATGATCTCCCCGGAAGATAGTCCCTCTTCCAGAGTCAGGAACGCGCGGGTGTCATGTCCCGACGCGCTGACCACTGGGAACACAGTCAGATTTTCGTACGTGATGGGCTCCAGAAGGCGCCAGTCGTCCTCCGGCTTTGCGCCGCCCGCCGGGGTTCCGGGGCTAGACCAAACAAACCCCATTGCGGCAACCCCCAAGGCTGTAAATCCCAAAAGTCCATGGCCAAACAGGCTGAACAGCGAACGGTCCATTCCATCCTCCTATCCGTGCGGCGAGGGCACGGTTCAGAGTTAGAACGCACCAGCAGGATTTTCTTGCAGCGTGGAACGGCCAGAATCGTAGGGACAGGGAATCGTCGGGCAGCAACTCGTTGTCATCCTGAATGCCGCGCAGTTGGCGGCGCGAAGGATCTCAACCAATACACCTTGCTAGCTTCGATGTGGGACATGAAAACTAAACGCCTGCACTCTACAGCCACGCCAATCACCCTCGCGGATCACCCAGGTTCGTGCGCGGCTTATTCCGCCTCATGCGCGACGATTCCGACTCCGCCTTTTCATACTCTGCAATCTCTTCTTCCGTATACGAGTACGAATCGCGCGACGCGAACATCGACGTCGTCCGGCTAGCCTGCTTCTTCTTCTTCCGCGCCTCCCCGAACTCGTACCGCGTCATCCGCAGCGGCGCGGCAATAGCCTTCACTTCCACCAGCAGATCGCTCACTTTTTCCAGGAAGTCGTGCAAATGGAACGGCCTCAGCACGTAGGGCAGCCGTGCCGCCTCCAGGTGCCCGATGAACTGGCTCCCGTTCAGCTCCGGTATCACAAACAGCGTGCGGATCTTTCCACCATCTTCCGCCGAAACGCCCCCCAACTCCTTCAACACATGGAAGGTGGGCGAATCCAGGCCGATCAACGCAATATTAGCGATTAATAGAGAATACTCCGCGGTCTTCAGCTCCACGTGCAGCATCTGCAGGTCTTCCACGATGCGCACGCGCCAACCTTCCGAATCCAGAATCTGTTTCAGTGCGGCACTACTTCCAGGGTCACTCTCCAGAACCAGTAGTCCTACTTGCCGCTGTTCCGAATTGGGAAGGGTCGCCATTTAGGAAGTATAGTGGCCCGCAATGTCACGGGTATGGCTCACCATTTCGGCGAGTCGTAAGGGGCACCTGTCCGGAAGGACGGGCGTTACGGTCAGGGTTTTGCTGCCGGAGTCGACGGGGTCACCGGTTTCACAATCACTTCCACGTGCGCTGCATTCCCCCGCGTCAGCACAGGATACGCCTTGTCGCTGACGAACCGTAGCTCCCCATCCACAAGAATGCTGGCCCTTACCGAGTACATATGCTTCGGGTCGATCTTCCCTGGGTTGAACTTCAGCTCAAACGGCACCGGCACTTGGCGCTCGCCCAGCGCAATCTCCTCTTTCGTAATCACTTTGGCCGGAGCATCCGCCAGCGAAACATCTTGTAGCTTTACCTCAATAATCGCGCTGGCCGGCAATGCCATCCGCGATCGGTAGCTGACTGTGCCACTCACCGTCCCGGGCGCCGCTTCGGCGTTCATCGGCTTGTCCAGTTCGCAGCCCTTTTCGATCATCTCGCCGTTGCCGTCGGGCGTGTCCTCTTGCAGGAATCCTCCATTGCCCTTACTCCACCACACCACTTTCCCATCCGAGTAACGGCCCCCATCCGCCGAACGCGTCTGCCTCATCAGGTACACTTTGTCTTTGTACACAACCTTCGCCGTCTCGTTGTGCAGGTACACCCGCAACTTCGCCCCGCCTTCGCAGCTATATTCGAACTGCTTCCATTCGATGCCACGTTTCACAGCAGGTGCTGCAGGAGCGGCTGGCGATGCAGGTGTTGCCGGAGCGCCGGGCGTGGCGGGAGACGAAGGTGGAGCAGGCGGCTCCTGGGCTAAAAGTGCAACAGGCGCAAGCGCAACTAGAGCGGTTATCGGGAGCAGGAGTAGCCTCAATCGGGCGCCCACGGAGACCTCCTATCTGAAATTCTGTGGAACACCCCTCCTCTTGTCAATCCTTCTACCGCGCCTTACTTCCCAATCACGAGGCCGCTGCCGCTCTCGCTTTTCTTCGCGCCAGTGCCGTCCCAGAAGATCCGGTTCGTTACCAATAATCCCTTCCCGGGCACTCCGCGTGTGAAGAAAATCTGCAGTCCGTCGCGCGACCATTCCGCCGCACGCGTAAATGTATCCGGTGGCCCCAGAACCACGCGGCGCTTAGACCGGACTTCGTACAGAAAAAACGTCGACGCCAACCCCAACGCGTCCACCGGCGCGCCCGCGGGTGCGTTCAGGTAGTAGGCAGAGACCAGCAAAAGATCCGCATTCACCGGATTCACGCGAATCGTGTCGCTGCTCATGATCTGGAACTGGTCGCCGTAAATTTCCTTCAGTGGCACAGTTTGCTGCGCGTTGCCATCTTCGCCGATCCAGTAAGCATTCTCCGCGTTCGTCGCCAGAACCACGCTTGGTGAAACCCACCCTTGCAGCGCCGTCACGTTCAGTGGAGACAACTGGGTCGCCTTGTCCGGATCCGCAACCGTCATCGTCCACACATGCCATTGCTGTCCATCAAATTTCAGAAACGCGATACGCGAATCATCCGGCGACCAGAACGCCTGGTGAACGCTCCCGCTAACAAGATCCTTCGCCTGACCTGTGTCCGCGTCATAGAGAACGATGCTGCGCTCCGGCCCATTCGCCGAATTGGAGCGCGTGTACAGCAGTTTCTTTCCATCGTGCGACAACGCAAGTTCCAACCCGGACGGCCCCACGATTTTCTTGATCTCGCCTCGACTCAGCACCACCCGGCCCGTCGCGTTCAGATACGCAACCGCTACAGGCGTCTTGAAATTCGTAATAGGATCGAGGACGCCCTTCTTGTCCTTGTCCTTATCCTTGTCTTTGTTTTTATCATCCGCATCCGCATTGTCCGCGGGGTCTATCTGGTTCTTCTTCCGGAACTCCGGAAATTTATCCGGCGCGCTCTGCCCGCACCCGTTCAGCGTCCCAATCTGCGCGTGCTCGACAATCACCTTGAAGGTGTACTGCGTCTCGCTCATCCCGTCGGAACACGGCTCGCGCACCAGCTTCACCGACAGCAATGCCCCGGTCGCCGCATCCTTCGCGTGATACGTCCAGAACGTGCCTGACTCATCTCTCGTGACGTCCGACGGTTCCAGAACGATGGGCGGATATCCTACGCGGTCCAGCCGCTCCGGGCCCTTCATCCCCAGCCGCAGGCTCCAGTAGGGCTCGTTGCCATGCGCAATCACCAGGATCGGATAGTGTTTCGTCTGCTGTGGCCCGACCACGGCTGGCTGCGCCTCAGGCGTTTGTGCGGGAGGCTTGGCCGCCGGTTTCTGCGCCGGGTTTTGCGCGGGAGTCTGCGCCCGCACCCGAAAAAGGGGGAGGCTGACTAGAGCGCACAAGCTAAGGCAAACGAGTTGAGAGCGCACGAAATCCGTAAGAGTTCTCCTCGATCGCTGCAAAATCTTCCCAAATAAGTAGGATGCAATAACCGTGAGCACCAGCCTTAGTCTAACCCAGCGGATCAAAGTAAAGGCAGAAGCTGTGTGCAAGCGTAAAGGATTTGTGCAGGCGAACAAAAAGAGAAAGTACTTGACATGGCGAAGAAAAAGCGAAATACTTCCCTCGCTCGAGGTGAGCTATGTCCCCAGTTCTCCCACTTTCGTCGGCACGCCTAACCCCGCGCCGGCGCCCCGTTCGTCGCCCCGCTGCTTTCCTACCGTTCTGCCCTGATGAGCCAAACCCTAAACCAGAAGCGCCCCTTGCCCGGGGCGAAGCTGGCTGGCGCATGGGAAGTCCGGAGCGCCCCTCGGCGGATTGCCCCCCGCCACAACTCCAGACTCCTCCTGCGCCACTGGTGGGCATTGCTCGCCTCGCTGCGAATTCGCCGACCTGCGAAACCAAACGTAAATCGCGGGAGAAGCCCGAATATTTCCTTTTGTCCGTTAAATCCATCTTGAACCGCTGTGAATCCAGCCGTGTCCCGTTCGAATGGACCATCAATCCCTATCGCGGCTGCGAATTCGGTTGCAAATACTGTTACGCCCGCTACACCCACGAATACATGGAAATCGACGGCGGCGAGTTCGAGCAAAAGATTTTCGTGAAGCAGGACGCCGCAGCCCTCCTCGCGCGCGATGTTTCCCGGAAGTATTCCTACGAATCCAAGGCCAGCGGCTACACGCAATCCGAGCACATTGCCATCGGTACCGCCACCGATCCTTACCAGCCCGCTGAAAAGGAATATGGCGTCACTCGCTCTTGCCTGGAAGAACTGGCCCGCCGCGAAGGACTGAGCGTCTCCGTAATCACGAAGTCCAACCAGATCGTGCGCGACATCGACATCCTGAAAGTCATCGCCGCGAAGTCCGCTCTCTCTCTGAATATCACTGTCACCACGCTGAAGCCGCGCCTCGCCCGATTGCTCGAGCCCCGTGCTCCGCGTCCGGATTTGCGCTTGGCCGCCGTGAAAGAGCTCCGCGACGCCGGGCTCAATGTCGGAGTCTCTGCCTCGCCGCTCATCCCTGGAATTACCGATGGCGAAGGTGACCTCGAAGCAGTTGCCGCGGCTGCCAAGCAAGCGGGTGCGCAGTGGTTCTTCTCCGGAGTGCTTTTCCTAATGCCCTCTTCCGCCAAAACCTTCCTCCCGTTCATCCGCGAAAAATTTCCTCGTCTCGCCAAACAATACGATCAGTGGTACGCCAAGAACGGTTACGCCCCGGAAGATTACCGCAAAAAAGTCTCCGAGCGGGTCCTGCGGATCCGCCAGAAATTCGCCTTCTCCTCCCGCCCGTGGGAGGGCGATCGCCCCACCGCAAAGCGTGTCCAATTGTCCCTAGGCTGGGACGCCGCCGCCATCAGCGAAGAATTGCACCGCCCTCATTCCTGCTCCGCCGGCTAGCCCGAACCAAAACTACTCACACGGCGTTTCGGGAGGGCACAGCTTCAGCCGTGCCGTAACAACCGCAAAAATTAGGGCCTTTGGCAACTGGGGAGTCCGACTTCCCCGCCGTTGACTTCCCATCCCCTACCACCCTAACATCAGCGCCAAATGACGGCCCCAGACCCACTCATCGGCCGCACCCTCTCGCGCTACCGCATCCTCGAACGACTCGGCGGAGGCGGCATGGGCGTCGTCTACAAAGCAGAGGACGTCCGCCTGCACCGCATGGTCGCCTTGAAGTTTCTCATCGGCGACATGGCGAATGATGTTCTGGCACTCGAACGTTTCCAGCGCGAAGCGCAAGCTGCCTCCGCCCTCAATCATCCCAACATCTGCACCATCTACGACGCCAACATCGAAGAAGGCTATCGCTTCATCGCCATGGAGTACCTCGATGGTTTCACGCTGCGGCACCTCGTGGCCCACAAGCCGTTGCCACTCGATCAGCTTGTCGATCTCAGCATTGAAATCACCGATGCCCTCGCTGCCGCTCATTCCGCGGGAATCATTCACCGCGACATCAAGCCGGCGAACATCTTCGTCACCAAGCAAGGCCGCGCCAAGATCCTCGATTTTGGTTTGGTCAAGCGCGTTTCGAGTGACGAAGGCGTTTCCACTATGCCGACAGCCGAGGAAACCGCGCTGCTCACCAGTCCGGGATCGACCGTCGGCACCATTGCCTATATGTCACCCGAGCAGGCTCGCGGCGAGGAACTCGATACCCGCACCGACCTGTTTTCCTTCGGCGCGGTGCTCTATGAAATGGCCACCGGCCGCCTCGCCTTCCCCGGCAACACCGCCGCTGTGGTTCACGAAGCGATTCTCAACAAGCCGCCTGCTCCCCCCGCTCGCCTGAACAAACAAGTTCCCTCGGAGCTGGAAGAAATCATCAGCATCGCGCTCGAGAAAGACCGTAAGCTGCGCTACCAGAAAGCTGCAGACATCCGCGCCGATCTCCAACGCCTCAGGCAACAGACCGCGGACCACATCTCTAGCCCTTCGGGCGCCGCTAGCCGCACGAGTTGGCGGCTTAAGCGCATGGCTCGCAAACGCTGGAGGCTTGCCGCCACCGCACTTCTGGCCTTCGCGATTGTAGCCATGGGTCTGCACTTTTATCCACGGCGCGCGGCCGCCTTGAACGCCAAAGACACCATCGTCCTCGCCGACTTTGCCAATCGCACCAACGATCCTGTGTTCGACGATACCCTGCGTCAGGGTTTGGCGGTGCAACTTGAACAGTCGCCTTTCTTGAGCCTTGTCTCCGAGCGCCGCATCCAGCAAACGCTGCGCCTGATGGGCCAGCCCCCCGACAAAAGCATCACACCGGAGATCGCCAGAGACCTGTGCCAGCGCGTCGGAAGTGTCGCCGCTCTCGATGGCTCCATCGCCAACTTCGGCAAACAATATGTTCTGGAGTTGCGCGCCGTGAATTGCCGTACCGGCGACACCATGACTCGCGCCGAAGCTACCGCCAACGGCAAGGAGCAGGTACTGAAAGCGCTCAGTCAAGCCGCCGGCAAGATGCGCGAGAAACTCGGCGAATCCATTGCTACCGCTGAAAAATTCGACACGCCCCTCGATCAGGTCACAACGAACTCTTTGGATGCTCTACAAGCGTTCAGCCGCGGCCGCGTCAGCATGATGGGCAAAGGTGATTTCACCGCGGCAATTCCTCAGTTGGAAAAAGCCGTCAGGCTAGATCCAAATTTCGCCATCGCCTACGCGGCACTTGCCACTTGCTTCTACGACCTCGGGGAGTCCGCCAAAGCCACGGACTATGCGAAGCAAGCCTACAACTTGCGCAATCATGTCAGCGAACGAGAGCGCCTCGCCATCGAATCTCAATACCATTTGTTTGCCACCGGCGATCTGGAGAAGGCCCGTCAAGCCTTGGAATTGTGGGCGGAAACCTATCCGCGTGATTTAGTGGCCCAGGTTGACCGTGACGCCAACTACGGCACTCTCGGTCAATTCAACAAAAGCTTGGAGGGATTAAAGCGTGCGGTCGCAAATGGATCCCGGCAGCGCCTTGGCCATTACCGATCTTTTTGCCAGTTCGATTGAAACGGACCACTTTGAGGAGGCCAGGAACTTGGCCGCGGAAGCGCAAACAAAGAAAATGGATTCCCCGGCCTTGCATCTGGGCTTGTATCAGCTGGGCTTTCTCCAAAATGATCCTGCCGAGATGGCCAAGCAGGTGAACTGGGCCAAGGACCAGCCTGGCATTGAGGATGCCCTGATCGCCGCCGAGGCCGACGTCGCCGCGTACTACGGCCAGTTATCCAAAGCTCGCCAGTTTTCCCGTCAGGCCGTGGCTTCCGCCCTGAAGGAAGGCGAAAAGGAAACCGCAGCAGGATACGAAGCCGATGCTGCGCTTCGTGAAGCCCTCTTTGGTAACGCAGCTGAAGCTAAGCAGTGCGCATCAGCCGCCTTGGCTCTTGCCACTCCCCGCGATGTTGAATATGGAATCGCGCTCGCCTCGGCGCTCACCGATACCAATAGAAACTCCCAGGCCCAGATCGCCAAGCGGATGGATGATCTTTCGCGCCGTTTCCCCGAAGATACTGTGGTCCAATTCAACTATCTGCCAACCCTCAACGCCACGCTTCAAATCAACGCCGGAAATCCCGCGAAGGCGATCGAGATTCTCGAAGCGGCGCGTCCCTACGAACTCGGCTCACCCAGCAATATTTCTATGAGCCTTAGCATGTATCCCGTTTACGTTCGCGGCCTGGCCTATCTCGCCGCGAAGCAAGGGCCCCAGGCTGCTGCGGAATTTCAGAAGCTTCTCGCGCATCGCGGCATTGTGCAGACGGAGCCCATCGGTTCACTCGCTCAGCTCGGCCTCGCTCGCGCTTACGCCCTGCAAGGCGACGCCGCCCAAGCCAAATCTGCTTATCAGGATTTCCTGAAACTCTGGAAGGATGCGGATTCCAGTATTCCGATCCTAAAGCAAGCCCAAGCCGAATCCGCGAAGCTCTCCTAACGCAGTCTTCTACGAGTTGCGTTTCTATTCTCTGCGCAAACAAAGCACGCGCTCAAACAATGCAACGCGATTAAAACAACGAGCGCGTTGTCATCTTGAGCGGCGCGCCGTTTGCGCCGCGAAGGATCTCAACCACTCCATTGTGCAGGATCAAATATCGGAAGAACTCCATCAGCAGCACTTTCGCACCCGCCAACCCTCTACGGTACAATAATCCGCGACTCTTCTTTCTTCAGTTCCTGCGCCCCCGGGAATTGCCCGCGCAAGAATCCAATAAACCGCCGCGAACGTGGCCGTCCATTCGAGCGCATCAGTCCCATACGGAACAGAAACACCAGCAAGTGAAATACCTCCGAGTCCTTGAACGCTCCAAACGACGATTGCCCCTGTTGCTTCGTCTCCGTCAGGAAGGTAGAGAGCGCGTTATACAGCTCCTTCTGCACCGGGATGACAGGCGGCTTTTCGTAAACAATCCCCGAACTCAGCGTTCTGTAGCTTTCCGCCAGCGCCTGAATGGCGGCAAGCACATCCGGATCTGCTGCGGTCGCTTCCGCTGAACAAAATTTCGCAACTGTGAATGCGATCGCCGACAAAAGCTGCTGGTGCGTGTGCACAATATCCGATGTCAGCCGCACGCTCAGAAGCGGCGTGTCTGCTGGCAGCGACCGAGGGTGCTGGTCTTCGTAACGATGGGCAGCCACCAGGTACCCGCAGTCCGATGGACAGTCGATCGACACCTCCCGCTCCGTGCCGCAGCATACCGCGCAAATCTTTCTCCGCTTTCGCCGGGCAAAACCGTTCCGCTTTTCGCTTTTCACAAATGGGACAAAGCACGAATCTTCTCCCGAAGAACGCCAGCTGGCCAGAATATCACGCCATGATGACTTTGTTGTGGAACCGCCGGGCGGCAATCACCAGCAGCAGCGATCCCATCGCGAACAGCGCCAGCGCGTCCAGCCACAGATGCGACCATCCCGCCCCGCGAAGAATAATGCCGCGCGTGATGTTGATGAAATACGTTGCCGGCACAAAGTAGCTGAGCACGTAAAAGAATTTCGGCATCGTTTCGCGCGGGAATATATACCCGGAAAAGAAGATACTCGGCAGGATCGTCAGGAAAGCAAGCTGCATCGCGCTGGCCTGCGACGTTGCTTTACTCGAAATCAGAATGCCCAGTGACAGTGAAACGAAAATGTACGGCAGCGAAAGAAACGCCAGCAACACAACGTTCCCGTGAATCGGCACGCTGAATATGAACCGCATTGCGGTTACGATCATGCACAGCTCAAAGAAGCCAATTACCAGGTACGGCAGCAATTTTCCCAGCAGTAGTCCCATCGGCCGCACCGGCGTAACGAAGAGCTGTTCCAGCGTGCCGCGCTCTTTTTCTCGAACAATCGAAAACGCCGTCAAGAACGTCGTCACATTCAGCAGTAGCACCGCCGTCAACCCCGGCAGAAAGAAATTTGGCGAGCGTGAATCCGGATTGAAGAGAATCTTTGGGCGCATGTCGACCGCAAACGCGGTGTTCCCCTCGAGGTTATTCCCCAAAACCCGCCGCAGCGATTCGTCCAGCCCAATCGCCGTGGTTACATTGATGGCCTGTCCCGCAACGGAAGAGTCCGATCCATCGATCAGCACCAGCACCTGCGCGCCCATCTGGTGCAGCAACTTGTCCGAATAGTCCACCGGGATCTTAATCCCCACTCGACACTTGCCAGAAATGATCAAGTCGTTCAGCTCCTTGTCGCTGTGCACGTAGCGATAAAGGTGAAATGTGTCGGAGTTCCTCAACCGGTCCAATAGTTCACGGCTTTGCTCCCGCCCGTCCGCGTTGTACACCACGGTGTTGATCTGCCTCACATTGGTGTCAATCCCATACCCGAGAAGAAACATCTGCAGAATCGGAATAATCAATGAGAAGAACAGCGTGGCAAAGTCGCGCCGCACGTGCAGCGTCTCCTTATAGAACACCGCGCCAAATCCGCGAAATGGATTAACCACGGGACGCCTCCTGCGCGGCTTGATGCTTGTAGGTAAGCTCCACGAACACATCTTCAAGGCTGGGCGCTAGCGGCCGAATTTCCCCTACCACGATTTCGTGTTCCAGCAATTCCTTGCGCAGCCGCTCCAAATCCACGTGATCGTCGATCAAAGCGTGAATCGATTGCCCAAAAATCGTCGCGCTTCGCACTCCCGGAATCGTGCGCGCAATGCGCAGCGCCCGCGTCACATGCGGCGTGGTGATCTCCACTCGATACGTCCCGGGCGGCTGCACGTCCGGCAATTGCCGCAAACTTTCCGGCGTGCCATCGGCAATCAGTTTGCCGTAGTAAATGTAGGCGACGTGGCTGCAGCGTTCCGCTTCGTCCATGTAGTGCGTAGTGACGAAGAACGTGATCCCGTGCGCCGACAGCTCAAACAACAAATCCCAAAGTTGCCGCCGCGCCACGGGATCGATTCCCGCCGTCGGTTCATCCAGAAAAATCAGTTTGGGCTCGTGCAGCATCGCGCAACCCAGCGCCAGCCGCTGCTTCCATCCGCCGGAAAGCTGCGCCGAGAGACGATTCAGATACGGTCCCAGCCCATTCAGTTGAACGATGTCGTCCATCCGTTGTCGCAGCCGCTCGGCCGATAGTCCATAAATTCGCCCGTAAAACCGCAGATTCTCCGCAACGGTCAGGTCGCCGTATAAGCTGAAGTTCTGCGACATGTAACCGATGTTTTCTCGCACCCCTTCCGGGTCCTTCCGCACATCGATGCCATATACAGTTGCTTCGCCTGCAGTCAGCGGCAGTAATCCCGTCAGCATCTTGATCACCGTGGTTTTCCCGCTGCCATTCGGTCCCAAAAATCCGAAGATCTCGCCTTTCTCCACGCGGAAACTCACATCGTCAACGGCGGTAAACGTGCCAAATCGCCTCACCAGATGTTGCGCGTCGATTGGCAATTGATCGGAAGTGTCCACGGGTCAGCTCGCTGCGTTGAACTTCACGTCTGCCGCCATCCCTGCTCGCACCCGGTGCGAAGCATCGTCGATGCGCACTTTCACGCCGAACACCTGGTGCACTCTTTCTTCGCGGGTCTGCACGTTGCGCGGCAGGAATTCCGCTTGCTGGTTGATCTGGTCCACCACGCCGTTGAACACCTGGTTGGGAAACGAGTCCACATGAATTTCCGCTTTTTCTCCCAGCTGCACGTGGCCGATTTGCGTTTCCGGAATGTAGATTCGTACGTAGATCTGGTCGCGTTCCAGCAGCGTGGCGATCGGCGTATTCGGCGCAATCAGGTCCCCGGGGCGTACATCCAGAACTTCCACGGTTGCAGCCGAAGGAGCCACCACTTGCCGCTCCCGGTAGCGCGCCTCTTCCAAAGCAAAAGCCGCTTTCGCTGCTTGCACGTCTTCCTTCCGGTTTCCTCGCTCGAATTTTTCCAGCGTTGCTTGCGTCTGGTGGTAGCGCGCCTCCGCTGCCGCTATCTCTTCCGGACGATAGCCTTTCTGCAATTCTTCCAGCTTGTGTTGCGCATTCTGCTTCTGCGCCAGCGCCATTTTCCAATTCGCCTCGGCAGTATCGCGCTGTTGCTTCGACACCAAATCCTTCTGCGCCAGCGCGTCGTAGCGCTGCGCATCCAGATGTGCCCGGATCTCGTCGGCCGTCGCGCGGTCAAGGTCCGCTTTCGCCGAGTCGATATCTTCTTGCCGGTATCCGTTTCTGCGCTGTTCGTATTCCGCGCGCGCTTGCGCCGCCGCCGCTCGTGCTTCCTCAATTTCTTCGGGACGAAAACCCCGCTGGGCCTTTTCCGCTGCCGCGCGCATTTGCTCGAGTGTCGCGTGCAGTTCCTTATCGTCAAACGTCACCAGCACCTGGCCGGGCTCCACCGCATCGCCTTCCCGCACCAAAACCTTGTCGATGCGTCCGCCTACCTTCGAGCCAACGCGGATATTGCGCGCCTCAACCGTGCCTGATCCTTGCAGCCCGGTCTCGCGGTGGAACCATCCCATCGAGTAGGCCGCCACCGCCCCTATCCCCGCCGCCACCACGATTATTAGTAAGCGCTTGCGGTTCATGGACACACTCCTAACAGGAACAATGGAGCTACGCATGTCGGCTTCTTTGTGTTACGTGGCCGCAATCCCGACCACAGCACTTCAAACGCGGTTTCAATACGCTCTTGCAGGCTGCCGTCTCCAGAAAGCGACCACAGCAACAGCGTTCCGAAAATCGTCTGCCGGAATACCTGCGCAAGTTCTATCGGAGGCAGGTCGTCGCGGATCTCCCCGCGCTCCTGCCCCAGTTGAATCATCTGTGAGTGCAGCGCTAGCACGCGGCTCTGCAGATCCAGCATCGCCGACCGCACCTCACTGGACGACAGGAAGGCCTGCAGAAATGCCCGAACGATCGTCGGATGTTGAATCGGCTCTTCCGTCATCCTGGCTCCCAGCGATCGCAAGAACTCAGGCAGCGGCATGCGCGTCTTACGCGCTTCGTCCATGGCCTCCTGCAACTTGCCTAATTGCAGCTCCCCGAAAGCTAGAAGAATGTGCTCCTTGCTTGGGAAGTAGTTGAAAAAAGTGCCTTTACCAACATCGGCGGCGTTCGTGATGTCCTCCACCGTCGCCTCAAGGAAGCCCTTCTTGCCGAACTGATCCAGCGCGGCGCGGAACAGTCGTTCTCGCAACTCGGCGCTGCGGCGCCCTCGCCGGGATGAGCTTTTACCGGAAAGGGATGGCGAAGTAGAAGCCATGATGACCTCGATTCATATATGACTGTAGGTCATATATGGCAGGACGTCAAGCCAAAGGAAAAGGCCCTGGGTTTTCTCCAGGGCCTCTCGTCAATTCCTCGCGGGTCGAACTGGTCTTCAGAACTCCTTGCCGGAAGACTTATTTTTGGGGGATTTCTTATTTAGGTAGGCAACCATCTTCTGCGCGCCTGTTGGTACCGGAACCACACCCTTGAAAATGATGTCCGACGCGCTGACGCTCTTGTTGTACAGCTTTTCATTCGCGCGATTGTCCGGCCGCACCGTGGATCCGGAAAGCGACACGCCCGCAAACAAGCCGCGCGCTCGGGAATACGACAGGATTTCCGCCCGCATGGTCACATCGGTAGATGCCTCAGCGCTTCGCCCCTTCGGTCCCGCAGCTGCCGAGGCGTCTGCGCCCAGCTTTACCTTGCTGCTTAGAATCGCCTTGGCCCCGCGCTCGTTCATCACTAGCAGCACGAAGTCGGTCGCCTGCCCGCCAATCTGGAACCCGAAGCTCCCTCCTTCCAACGCCATCATCGTCGGAGCGCTCCACGGCCCGTTGAATTTCTCGCCCGAGCGGCAGGTCATCGCACCGCGTCCGTAACTGCCGCCAAAAATGAAAGCGCCTTTCAGCACCGATGGATACACGATAATGCAGTCGGCCTTGTCAATCAGGTCCTGCGGTATATCGTCGGGGATATCCATGATTTCCTGAATCACCGACCCGCAGTTTTCCAGCCTGTCTTCTTCTTTTTTGTCGTTCGCAAGCAGCGCGGGGGTTGCAAGTACAAGAGCAAGGACAGAGGACAAAATTCGTTTCATGCGTTTTTTCACCTTTTCCCGTTCGGCCCCAATGGTTCGAGTGATTCGCTCTAAGGAGTAATCATGGCGGGTCCGGGTTAACTGCGCAAGGTTTTGCCCAGTTCTGACCGCCGAATAGCGGGGCCAGCAGCAGCCCCTATAGGCTTTCGAATATACTTTCAGACCATGGATTTTGCCAATAGCCCCTCTGTGGATAAACGACCTCGTGGCGTCATTTCCCTTGCGCTCGCTTTTTTGATGGTTCTCGCTGCGCCTGCCCGTTCGCAGGAAACGAAGCGCTCCACGCCCGCCGAGCGCTTTGCCGCGCGCGCCGACATCTTGCTCGGCGCCAATCCCGTCAGCAAAGGGGAATGGGGCCTGTTCCATCGTGGATGCCGCCAGCGGTGAAGTTCTTTACGAGAAGAACTCCGCGTCCTATTTTGTGCCTGCCTCCAACATGAAGCTGCTCACCACCGCTCTCGCCTTGGACAAACTCGGGGTTAACTATCGCTTCCGCACCACCGTGGAAACCAATGGCGTCCTTTCGCCATCCGGATTGTTGACCGGCAATCTGATCCTTGTTGGCCGCGGCGATCCCAATCTCTCCAATCGCAAGTTTCCCTTCGAAACAAAAGAAGAGTTTGACGGCCCGCCCGACAAGGTCCTGGCGGAACTCGCCGATCAGCTCATCGCGCGCGGCTTAAAGCAAATCTCTGGCGACATTGTCGGCGACGACAGCTATTTCCCGCGCGAGCGCTATCCCGATGGCTGGGAAATCGACGATATGGTCTGGGAGTACGGCGCGGCCATCTCCGCCATCGTCGTCGACGACAACACCGTCACCTTGACGCTCACACCCGGCGAGCATTCAGGCGATCCAGTCAACGCCTTGGTTGACCCGGCTACCCCGGATTTCACCGTGGAAAACCATGTCGTCACCTCTCCTGCCAAAGAAAAACCCGATCTCCGCCTCACCCGCGAACCCGGTGCGCAAACCGTCCTCGTCACCGGAATTCTCCCGGCCAACAACGCGCCGCGCAAACTCGTCCTCGCCATCGAAGAGCCCGCGCAGCATGCCGCCACCCTCCTGGCGCAATTGTTGGCGGATCGCGGCGTCAAGTTCACCGGGAGAGTCCGTGCCCTGCATGATCCTGATCCCGCCGCCGCTTCGCGCACAGTTCTCGCCGAGCATCTTTCCTTGCCCTTGGGAGACACCATAAAGCTGGTCAACAAGATCAGTCAGAATCTTCACACCGAAGTGCTCCTCCGCACCGCCGCGCGCCAGCTGGGTCCCTGGGCAACTCCCGAAGACCTGCTCAAATTTCCGCAAGAGTTTTACGCTCGCGCTGGTATTGCTGAGGACGAGGTCATCCAGACTGATGGCTCCGGCCTCTCGCGTCACGACATGGTTACTCCGCGTGCCCTCGTTGCCCTCCTGCAGTTCGCGCAGAAACAGCCGTGGTTTCCCGCGTACTACACCTCGCTCCCTGTCGCCGGTGTCGATGGCACTTTGAACGAGCGCATGAAAGACTCTCCGATTACCGGGCGGATCCACGCCAAGACCGGCTCGGTCTCGCATGTTCGAACGCTCTCGGGCTATGCTGATACTCCCAGCGGGCGCCGCCTGATCTTTTCTTTCCTCAGCAACAATCAGGGCGGGAAGAGTCACGAGACGCACGACGCGCTCGATGCATTGTGTGAAGCTATGATCCAGGAGTTCGACGCACCACCGGCCGCCGCCAAGCCAACTCCATCTACCCCACAAGGACAACCATCACCGTGAACGAAGAGCGCATCATCACCGTCTTTGGTAGTTCCCGCCCGGCGGAAACTCACCCGGACTACCGCGAAGCCCGCCAAGTGGGCCGCCTGCTGGCCGAGCATGGCTTCGCCGTCTGCAGCGGCGGATACGGCGGAGTCATGGAAGCGGTTTCGCGCGGCGCCAAAGAAGCCAACGGAAAGACTTACGGCGTAACCGCGGAATTCTTTTCGCGTCACGCCAATCCCTTCATCGACGTCGAAGTTCGTGTGAAAACCTGGGAAGAGCGCCTCTTTGAACTGATTCGCCTCGCCGACGGTTTTGTGGCCTGCAAGGGTGGCACCGGTACACTGGTCGAACTCGCCGTCGTTTGGGAAATGCTGAACAAATCCGTGATTGCGCCCAAGCCCGTCGCCATCGTTGGCAATTTCTGGCAGCCCATCCTCGATCGCGTGCGTGAAGTGGAACTGGGGCCCGCGTGCCTCATCGGAGTCGCGCGTTTGGAACGAAGCCAGCGGCAACCTCATCCATTCCGCCACGACCCCGGAAGACGCCGCGAATTTCTTGGCCGCGCAAATGAAGAAGCATTGACGAAAATGTCTCGACCGGCACAAGACGTTCTCGAGTTCGACAAGCTGCGCGAATTGCTGCGGCTCAGGACCACCTGCGCCCCGGGCCGCCGTCGCATCAGCGCATTGGAGCCCGACACCGACCGTTCCTCGCTGGAAACGCGGCTTCGCGCTCATTCGCGAGGCCCGCGAGTGGTTGCGCGCGGAACGCGAACTGGGCTTCGGCGCGCTCGCCGATCCGGAACATTGGCTGGCGCGTCTCGAAGCACCCGGCGCAGTGCTCGAACCTCCCGACTTCCTCGACGCTGGCTCGTTGTTAGAGACCGCAAGCTGGCTGCGTCAGCAATTCCGCGAAGAAGCCGCCAAGTTTCCTTTGTTGGCCGCACAAGCCACCAGGCTCACCGATTTTCGCGACCTCCAAGCCGCCATCAAACGTTGCATCCTTCCCAATGGCGAGATCAGCGACGACGCTTCCACCGCCCTGCGCAAAATTCGCGTCAGCATTCTGCAGACTCGCGATTCCATTCAAAAGACCCTCAAGCAAATCCTGCGCTCACGCCAGGCAGAAAGCGGAGAAGATTATGTCACGCGTGCGCAACGACCGCTTCGTCATCCCCGTCCGTTCCGAACATCGCCGCTCCGTACAGGGCGTTGTCCACGGCGCCAGCGCCACAGGCCAAACCGTTTTCGTCGAGCCCTTTGAAACCGTCGAAACCAACAATCAGCTCGTTCAGCTTGCCGAAGACGAAGCCGCCGAAATTTTTCGCATCCTGAAAGATCTCACCGGCCGTTTGCAGTCCACGCTCGGTCCTCTTGCAATCCGCCTCCGCAACCATCGCCGAACTTGACAGCGTCTTTGCCCGCGCCCGTTTTTCCCGCGACTTCGATGCCTGCATCCCGGAATTTGTTGCCGACGCCCAGCTCCAACTCGAAGCTGCACGCCATCCTGTACTCGAAGACAAATTGCGCCGTGAGAATCGCTCCATCGTTCCCATCTCTCTGACTCTCGGTGGAGACGAGCGCCTCCTCGTGATCAGTGGCCCGAATACCGGTGGAAAAACTGTAGCGCTGAAAACCACCGGCATGGCGGCGTTAACGGCCCAGGCTGGCATTCCCGTTGCCGCACAGCGCGCCGTCCTGCCGCTCTTCGATCGCGTGCTCGTTGACATTGGCGACGAACAATCCATCGCCGCCGATCTCTCCACCTTTTCCGCTCACATGCTGAACCTGAAAGCCATGCTCGATGAGGCCACTCCCAATTCCCTCGTCCTTGCCGACGAAATGGGAACCGGCACGGCTCCCGAAGAAGGTGCGGCACTGGCTGTCGCGCTTCTCGACGAATTCCGGAAGAAGCATTGCTTTGTCCTGGCCACCACCCACCACGACCGTTTGAAGACCTACGCGTCCACCACCCCGGGCGTCGTCAATGCCGCAGTCGAATTCGACGACGTCAATCTTCGTCCCACCTATCGCCTCATGGTCGGAGTGCCCGGCGGCTCCAGCGGCATCGCTATCGCCAATCGCCTCGGCCTTGCAAAAACCATCATCGATCACGCGCGCTCGTTGCTCACCCCGGAAGCTCACGAAGCCGCCGAGCTTGATCGCCTACCTGCATCGCAGCCGCGATGAACTCGACCGCATGCAGAAACAGATGGCCGAGGAGCGACATTGTTGGAACAAGAACGCCAGAAGCTGCGCGCTGAGTGGGTTGACCGCCAGAAGCAACGCATCGTTGATCTGGAACAGAAGTTCGCAGAAATGCAGAAGCGCTTCGACGAAAATGTTGCCCGCGTCGTCGATGCCGTCAGAGAACGCGAACTCCGCTCCCAGTTGGAAAAAACGGCCCGCCGCAAAATGCAGGACGCTCGCGGCGAAGCCAAAGAAGAATTCAACGCCGCCGTCGTTCAAACCATCTCGGATTCCCAGAAAGACCTGGGCATCAAGCTCGAGTCGTTTGAGGCCGTGAATCCGGAGAAGCTTCTGCCAGGGGCCCGCCTTCGCGTGCGCGGCTTCAACAAGCCCGTGATTCTCCGCCGCGTCGATGGGTCCACCGCCGAAATCGAAGCTGGCCCTCTGCGCATGAAAGTAGCCGTCGACGAGATCACCGCCATCGAAGCAGGGCCCTCCGGCAAAGTTGCCAGCGCAGGGAAGCGAGGCGACTATCACCGTAACTTCCGCGCCCGGCGAAGGCTCTGCCACCGGGAAATTAACGTCATCGGCATGACCGTAGAAGAAGCCACCCAGCGCGTCGACAAATTCCTCGACGAAGCCGCCCTCGCCAATCGCACTCGTGTGCGCATCATCCACGGTCACGGCACTGGAGCCCTCCGCCGCGGCCTCGCCGAATTCCTGAAAACGCACCCCTTAGTCTCCAGCGTCTCCTTTGAGTCCGAGGACCACGGCGGCAAAGCCATCACCGTTGTAGACTTGAGAAGCTGAGAACAATGGAAATGTGAAAATGGAAAATGGCCAAGACTGGAATTCGCCACCCAAGAGCGGTCGCGCAGTTCGCGACTTCAAAGCCCCGGTCACTTGGCAGTTTGCACGGAACTTGCGCGCCAAGACTTTACGCTTTGCCAAAAAACTTCCCTAAGGAAGAGACCTTCGCGCTCAGCTCACCAGATGCGTCGAGCAGTCGCTGCGATATTCGGTAAGCTTTGGCCGAATATTGCAGAAGGATACGGTCGCTTTTGCCGTCAGGCGCGAGGTTCCGCGTGAACATCCACTATTGCCGGCAGAGTCGCGGATCCGTCTATGAACTCCGAGAGCATCTGACCAGTGCGCTCGACGCAAGTTATATAACGCCATCGTGAATACGCGGAAATCGATGCACTGGCCGTGTCGGTAACGAAGTTGATCAACGCCTACATGAGGTCCACACGTTCCACGAAACAGAAATCCGAGCCTCGGGGGAGCGTGTCTGAAAGATCAAGGTGATTGCCGAAAGGTATTCTGGGCTTGAAGTTTCCATTTTCTATAGAGTTTCGGATTATGGCAGAAGCCGGATCATTTGCGGATCGCGTCAAACAACAGGCGGACATCGTCCGTGTGGTGGGCGAATACATCCGCCTGAAAAAGAGCGGCCAGAACTTCACCGGCCTCTGCCCGTTTCACGGCGAAAAAACTCCTTCCTTCGCGGTTCACCCTGTCAAACAGATTTACCACTGCTTTGGTTGCGGGAAGGGTGGCGACGTCTTCAACTTCGTCATGGAAATGGACAAGGTTCCATTCCCAGAGGCCGTTCGCATCGTTGCCGAAAAATGTGGCATCGCCATTCCGAAGCCCAAGGAACGCTCGCCCGAGGAACGAAAAGAGAATCAGCAACGCGCCGCCCTGATTGAGATGCACCGCGAAGCGCAATCCTTCTTTGTCAAGCAACTGGAGTCCACCGCCGAAGGCCGCGCAGCCCGTGCCTATCTCGAAGATCGAGGCCTAAACGCGGAAGCGCTTTCGCGATTCGGCATCGGCTATGCTCCAAGCGGTGGCGACGCTCTATTGCGCTCCCTGAAGCAAAAATATGCGGAGAAACTGCTCGTCGAGTCTGGGCTGATCTCTCGCGATCAGAGCGGAGGTCGTCTTTTCGATCGCTTCCGACGCCGCATCACCTTTCCCATCGCCAATGAGTCCGGCAAAATAGTGGCCTTCGGTTGTCGCGCCTTGGGCGACGACCAGCCCAAGTATCTCAACTCCCCCGAAACTCCCATCTATTCCAAGAGCAATGTGCTCTACCACATGGATCGCGCCAAAGAAGCCATTCGCCGCCAGGACTTCGCCATCCTCGTCGAAGGTTACATGGACGCCATCGCCGTGGCCCGCGCCGGAATCGCCAATGTCGTCGCCAGTTGCGGCACCAGCCTCGCCGAGCCGCAAATCAAGCTCCTCGGCCGTTTCACCAAGCGCGTCATCGTCAACTACGATCCCGACGCGGCCGGTCAAGCCGCCACTGAGCGTTCCATCTCTCTGCTCCTCGAACAGGATTTCGAAGTTCGTGTCCTCGCGCTTCCCGCCATTGGCGACAAAAAGGCTGACCCCGATCTCTTCATCCGCGAAAAAGGCCCCGAGTCTTATATCAAAGCCCTGAAGGATTCTCCTCCTTACGTCGATTATCTGATCAGCCGCGCCCGCCAGATGGATCTCACCACCGGAGAAGGGAAGTTGCGCGCGCTCAATTTCCTGCTCCCCTATCTCCAGAAAATTCCCAACCGCCTTCTCCGTTCGGAGTGGGCCACGCGCATCGCCCAGCAGCTCCGCGTTGACGAACCCGTCCTTCGCGCGGCTCTCAGCAAAGCTGCCAACGAGCGCCGCAGCGAAGTGAAAACCCAGCCGGAACTTGTCGGCAAAGCCGCCAAGCCCATCGAGCGCCGCCTGATCCGCATGCTGGTTGAAGCCGAGGGCTTTCGCCGCGAGATTGCCCAGCGCCTCCAGCAGGCGCGTCTCTATGAGGGCCTGGAGACGGAGAAGATCCTCGCGGCTCTGGTCGTCGCCGGGACTCTCGGACCAGCCCATGCAAGCCACGGAGATTGGCGCCCTTCTCGACGAACGCGACCGCCGCCTCTTCTTCGAAATCCTCTTCGAGCCCGCTCAGCAGGGCACCTGGGAGGAAGCTGAAAGCTGTCTCGAAGGCCTGCACCGCCGCCAGATTGAGCAGGAACTTCTACGTGTCCAGCGCGACATCGAAGCCCTGCCCGCAGGTCAATCCATTCGTGAACTTCTCAGCCGCAAGCAGGAACTCCTGAAGCGCTTGTCCGCCGCCGATCACGCCTAAGCTTTTCAAATCAAGCACATGCCGCCCTTCCACAGATTTTCCGCAAGGAACTGATTGACTTTGCACGACTTATCCGTGTAGCGTAGAAGGGTTCGGCGGATAACGGTTTCGCTCTTCGAGGCATCTATTTAGAGTGCAAACGATGCTACGGGACCAGTCCGCGAGAGCGCGGCAGGCGGCATGGCGTGGGGCAGTGGCAAGCATTTAGCGCGGCACACAGGGCTTCACAGAAAAATTTAGATCTTTTTGGAGGATATATCCTTCCTCCCTCTGTCCAGCATGGGCTCTCCCCTTTCGCCCTTTGCGCAGAGAGCGCTGAACTGTGGCCAGTGTGTGCACCATCGAAATTGGCATTAAGAGTTTTGGAGGATTGTTGTGGCGGCAACGGGTTTAGAAGAAAAATATGATGCGGTAAGGCAGCTCATTGCCGTTGGCAAAGAGCGCGGTTACCTGCTCTACGACGAAGTCAACGATTCCCTCCCGGCGGAAGTCCATTCCTCGGAAGAGATCGACGACCTCCTCACTACTTTCGAGCGTAATGGCATCGAGATTTACGAAGACGCTGCCTCGGCCAAAGCTGCTCGCGCTGTCGAAGTCTCTTCCGAGCACGGCGACCATGAAACCGTCGTCAAAGATGACGCTCACGCCGAAGAAGGCGGCAGCGACCTCGACCTCACTCCCGGCTCTCTCGAAAAGACCAACGATCCCGTCCGCATGTACTTGCGCGAAATGGGTACCGTGCCTCTGTTGACTCGCGAAGGCGAAGTCACCATCGCCAAGCGCATCGAGCGCGGCCAATTGGTCGTGATGAAGGCCATCACTCGTTCCCCCATCGTCATCAAGGAATTGATCGCCGTCGGCGACGATCTCCGCAAGGGCGCTCGCTCCATCAAGGAAATCGTCCAGTTCGATGATGAAGAGTTGACCGAAGAGAAGATCGCCAACAAGACCAGGCAGACTCTCAAGCACATCGACAAGATCGCCAAGCTTTACGATCAGGCTCTCAAGCAAGCCGTCAAACTCGACAAAACTGCTAAATCCAAAAAGCGTCCCTACGTCCGCGCCAAGTGGGACGTCTCGCGCACTCGTATTGAAATTTCTCTCGAAATCCGCGGCATCGACTTCAACCCTTTTGAGAAAAAGCGCCTCATCGACAAAATGCGCGGCACCGTTGAGCGCCTGCAATCCCTCGAACGCGAAGCCGGCCGCCTCGAACGCCGCGCCGATGTTTCCAAGGGCGAAAACGCCGCCGAAGCCCGCCGCGAACTGCGTACCCGTCGTTCCGAACTGAAGGACATTGAGGAAGCCAGCGAAGTCGGCCTCACCGAGCTGAAGCGCACCCTCACCATCATTCAGCGCGGCGAAGCGGAAGCCGAACAAGCCAAGAAGGAACTGATCGAGGCCAACCTTCGTCTCGTCGTTTCCATCGCGAAGAAATACACCAACCGCGGTTTGCAATTCCTCGATCTCATTCAGGAAGGCAACATCGGCTTGATGAAGGCCGTCGACAAGTTCGAATGGCGTCGCGGCTACAAATTCTCCACCTACGCTACTTGGTGGATTCGCCAGGCCATCACCCGCGCCATTGCCGACCAGGCACGCACCATCCGCATCCCGGTTCACATGATCGAAACCATCAACAAACTGGTTCGCACCAGCCGCCAGCTTGTTCAAGAACTCGGTCGCGAACCCACCAGCGAAGAAATCGCCAAGCGCATGGACATCCCTGTCTCCAAAGTGCGCAAGATTCTGAAGATCGCCCAGGAGCCGATTTCGCTCGAAACTCCTATCGGCGAGGAAGAAGATTCGCACCTCGGCGATTTCATCGAGGACAAGGCCGTCGTCTCGCCCTCCGATGCCGTTATCAACCTCAACCTCAAGGAACAGACTTCCTCGGTGTTGAAAACCCTGACGCCTCGCGAGGAAAAAGTCATCAAGATGCGTTTCGGCCTCGACGATGGCAGCGAGCACACTCTCGAAGAAGTCGGCCAGTCCTTTGCCGTCACCCGCGAACGCATTCGCCAGATCGAAGCCAAAGCCCTTCGCAAGCTTCGTCATCCTTCGCGCTCGCGCAAACTCCGCGCCTTCCTCGAAGGCCCTTCCCGCGACTATCTATAGAAAGAATCGAAAATCGAAATCTGGAAAATAGAAAATGGAAGAAACGCCCGGCGCAAACCGGGCGTTTTGCTTGGTCTTCCATGCAGCGCTGGTCTTTATGCCAGCCGAGGATTCCGTCGCCTCAGCAGAACGTATCGCACACTTGAGAACCTTAGGCTCAGATCGTTGCAGGCAGGCGGCAGCTTTGTTACAGCACCGTGAATCCTGGTGACAAGGGATTCACGATTCTTTCCGTTTCTCAGGGAAAGCCGGCTCAGGAATGCGATTGAAGTGACGCAGCAGCAATATCGTCCAGATTCCCATGAATGCCACGAACCCGAACAGCACCGCGAACGTTGCCCCGATATCAAACTGTCCATGCGATGGCATGTTCGCGTTGATTGCTTCCGAAGTCACGAACAGAAGCAAGAACAGCACCGCGCAGGCAAACCATCCCATTTTCATGCTCAGATATCGCATCGTCTCTTCGCGCCGTTCCGCGGCTAACCAGTATTCCTTGTGCGGCAGATTCACCATGTTCGCGGGGAGCACCCCAATCAACTGCGGAACAACAAACCCGGCAACAAACGAGACGCCCACCACCGCGACCATAGTCATGAAGAACTGTTCCTTACTCTGCCAGTTGGTCACTTCACCGTGCGGACCGAAGTGCGATGCCATGCGCGCTGGCAGCAGCGGATATCGCCGCACCCAATCAAGCACTCCAATCGCCAGCAAAAATCCGTAAACTATTCGTGGAATGCGCGGGTCGTTCATCGGTGTTCCTTTCCTTCAGCCTATTCGTCCCGCCCGCGCGCCACAATCCTTTTGCGACAAGCCGTGCTCACTAAGTTCTTGCCTTTCTCTGTTGAATGCCCGAAATTGGAATGTATCCAGCAAATCCATTCACAGAGTTGAGGAGCCGCTCTCTTCGAATGCAACGTCGACACCAAATCGCCGCCTCTCTCATTTTCCTTCTGATCGCTGCAACTCTCTTTGGTATTTGGCACACCCGTCAAGCGAGTTCACTCTCCGCGTCACCACCGGCCAAAAATTCCAAGCAGGCCAATTCTTCCCTCACCGCGGTGGATCAGACTCCGCTGAAGGTCGCCCAACAGCTTGCGCAACTTGCTTCCACGCCCGAAGAGCGCGCCTTTGCTCAGGAAGCCATTCGCTTGGCCGATTACGAAGTGGATATGGCCTTTGACACCGCTCTCAGTGAAGCCCGTCTCCATCCTCCTCCCCTCAGCCCCGAAGCCAAGCAAATTAACGAACGCCTGCAAAAGGCCGAGAAAATCCTGAAGGCCGACGAGGAACGCACCAAGCAACTTGCAGAACAAGTCGTCAAAGCCCCAGAAGACAAGCGCGAACCTGTCGAACTCGACCTGATTCAGGCCGAAGCCGATCTCGACCTCGATCAGGACGAAGTCGACGACGCCAAACAGGACCTCTACCGCGCCGGCGGCAATCTTGTCGATCGCATCCAGGCTATGAAGAAGGAGCATGAGGAATTGGGCCATGCGAACGCCACCGCCATTCCCACCGGCAATATTCCTCCTGAAGAGCTCGGCCTCATCCACCGCGCTCAGCAATGGTCAGCGCTCCACCAAAAGCAGCTCGAGCTCTGGCAAGCCAAAAACGATGCGCTCGCTGCCGCTGGTAAGCTCTCCGCCCAACACGATGCTCTGGAAGCCGCTTCTGACGCCGCCAAGGCGCAATCGCCCGAACTCGTCCACCATTCCAAACTGAGCCAATCCGCACAGCCCGCATCTCGCGTCTCTGCCGCCGACAAGAGCCGCGAAGACTCCGCTTCCTTGCTTCAAAGAACCGAGCAGATCGCCGCGAACCAGAAGATTCTGACTGTCCTCGACAAGCGCATCGAAACCCACAAGGAGCTCGCCACGGTCTACGACCAGTGGATCAACTTCGTTCACAACGCCCAGCTTCGCGTTATCCATCGCATGCTCATCGGCTCCCTCATTATTTTGATCATCGCGCTATTGGGTCTTTACGCCAACTCCTGGATGGAATCCGTCGCCGGCAGAGTCTCTACCGACCGCCGCCAGACGCAGTTCTTGCGCACCATCTCTCGCGTCTTTCTCCAGTTTCTCGCTGCTCTCTTGATCCTGCTGGTGATTTTCGGGCCTCCCGGTCAGTTGGGCACGTTCCTGGGGCTCGCGGGCGCAGGCCTCACCGTCGCGCTCAAGGATTTCATCGTCGGTTTTATCGGCTGGTTCGTCCTCATGCGCAAGAACGGAATCCGCCTCGGCGATTGGGTGGAAATCAACGGTGTTACCGGTGAAGTCGTGGAAATCGGTCCCTTCCACACCGTGCTGCTCGAAACCGGCAATTGGGGCGATTCCGGCCAGCCCACAGGCCGCCGCGTCACCTTCACCAATAGTTACGCCATTGAGGGCCACTACTTCAATTTCTCTGCCAGCGGACCCTGGCTTTGGGATGAGTTGCAGGTCGTGTTGCCGGCCGGACAGGATCCCTATCCAACCGTCGAAGCCCTCAAAAAGCAGGTGGCTGAGGCTACGGCCGAGTACAGCAAGCAAGCCGAACAAGAATGGCGTCACGCTACTTCTTCCATCGAAGAATCCGGCTTTACCGCCACGCCCGCGGTCAGCCTTAAGCCCATTCTTGGCGGCGTTGAAGTCAGCGTCCGTTACATTACGCGCGCAAGCGACAAATACAAAGTCCGCGCCGCACTCTACCACACCGCCTTGGAACTGGTCTCCCGTCAGGGCGGCAAAGTCTCCACGTAATCCGCAATCCTGTAGCCACCCCTTTCTTCTTTCAGGTGTGAGGCTCTTCTCCTGGGTTCTACCTTTGTGGCGGCCGTCTTCTGAACCGGGCGACTTCTTGCTCCTAGGCAAACTGCCTCTGCAACAATTTCCGTGCGCGCGACGCTGTGTACGTCGCCCCTGCATACATCGCCGCCAGCATAAAAAATCCCACTGCGATGCTGAACCGTTGCGCCACCCATCCCAGCGAGAAACTCATCGCCAGTTGCAGCACCGTCGCAAAAATCGCAAACGCCGATTGCGTCCGCCCCATAAAATGACGCGGCACAATCCCCATCAGCGATGATTGCGCCACAATCCCTCCCAGCGCCCGGAAAAATCCGAAGCACCCTTGCAGGAGCACCGCTCCCAGCAGGAATCCTACGAACGGCACCGCCAGATGCCCCAGCGCCATTCCTGCCATCACCGCTACGTACAGCGGCAGCCGCAATCTTTGCGGCAGTTGGCTGGTAATCAACCCGCCCGTGATCGCGCCGATCGCCCAACCCGCTTCGATGAACCCGAACCCTCGCGCGCCTGAATGCAGAATTTCCGTGGCCAGCGCCACCACCACGACGTTGGAACTCACGATGCTCGCCATCAGGATCGCATGCGTCACGCCCAGCGCCACCACTACCGGATGTTGCTGCAAATATCCAAAGCCTTCTTTCATATCTGCGTAAATCGCTAGCGAAAGTCCCGCTTCCGCCACCTCGGGATTTTCTCCGCTTTCCAGTGCCTGCGAAGCCCTCTGTGTCGCTTCCGAATACTCCCGCGGAAATTGTTTGTGGTCGCGCGGCGAAACGTAGCCGCTGCGCAGCATGTACAGGCACGCGGCCGACACGAAATACGTCAGCCCATCAATAAACAGGATTCCCGCGATCCCGATGTGGTCGTAGATGAATCCAACAAACGTTCCCGCCAGCAGCATCCCGGTCTGCACACCAACCAGCACCGCGGCATTCCCGCCCGTGAATTGGCTCGGCGGAATCACTTCCTGCACCAGCGCGTTCACGTTCGCCCAGTACATCGCCGAACCCGTTCCGGTAATCAGCGTCATCAAGTACAGGTGCCAGATCTCCAGTTGCCCGCGCCACGCGATGTACGCGATCCCCAGCACCGCAAACCCGCGCGCCAGGTCCAGCAACACTCCCAGGTACCGCCGGTCGAACCGGTCGATCAGCACTCCGCCAAGAAACGGCACCACCAGCCCCGGCAGCGTCACTACGATCACCTGCCAGCTCACCGCCACCGTCGAATGCGTCGCCGACATGATGTACCAGCTCACGCCGATGAAATTCATCCCGCTGCCGAACAGCGAAACAAACATCGCCGTAAAAAAATACCGGAACGCCCGCTGCTCCCACAGCAGTTTCCAGTCCACACGGTGTCGCTCAGCAGTCGCCATCGAGCCTGCTAGTTTACTATTCCTGAGCAGGTTCCCGAACCATTCAGCAATCTATTTCTATTGCACCGCAGGAACACTTTTTTCGGTTGGATTGTGTGCTTCCGAATATCATGGAGAGGTGCGTTCTCTTCTCGATCTTCACGGCGTCACCGTTGAGTTGCCCACGGCACAGGGCTGGGTCCGCCCCGTCAACGACGTCTCCTTGCGCATCGCTCCCGGCGAATCGCTCGGCCTCGTCGGCGAATCCGGCAGCGGCAAGACCATGCTTTCTCTCACCTTGATGGGCCTGCTTCCTCCCGGCGCCCGCGTTTCCGGTGAAGCTTTGCTCTCCGCCGCTGGAGCCGCGCCAAAAGATTTAGCCAAACTCCACGAAGAAGACGACTGGCGCGCCGTCCGCGGCCGCGAGATCGCCATGGTCTTTCAGGAGCCGATGACTTCACTGAATCCTGTCATGCGTGTTGGCGCGCAAATCGAAGAAGCCATTCGCGCCCACGAACCGAGACTTACCGGGTCTCACTTGCAGCGCCGCGTCCACGCCGCCCTCGAACGAGCCGCCGTCCCCGAGCCCGATGTCCGCGCCAGGCAATTTCCTCATCAACTCTCCGGTGGTCTTCGCCAGCGCATCATGATTGCCATGGCCCTCGCCGCCAATCCCAAACTGCTCATCGCCGACGAGCCCACCACCGCTCTCGATGTCACCGTTCAAAAACAGATCCTCGAATTGCTCGACCAACTCCGCCGCGAAATGGAACTCGCCCTCCTCTTTATCACTCACGACCTCGGTGTAGTTGCCAAGGTCGCCGATCGCGTCGCCGTCATGTACGCTGGGCGCATCATTGAAGAGGGCCCCACGCAAGACGTCCTCCTCTCGCCGCAGCATCCCTATACGCAGGGCCTTCTCGCGGCTTCTCCAACCATCGTTCGTGGACAGCTCATTCCCATCCCAGGCTCTGTCCCGCAGCTCACCTCTCTTCCGCCGGGCTGCGCGTTCGCTCCGCGCTGTGGATACCGCCGCGCCGAATGCGATCGTGCCGTTCCCGCCTTTCGTCCGCCGCACAGCGACCATTCCGCCAGGTGCGTCCTTCTATGACCACGACCCATTTGCTCGAAGCTCGCAGCCTTCGCAAGACCTACCGCCGCGGTGGTGGCCTGTTCTCCGACGAAGCAAAAGGGGACCGCTTCGTCGCCGTTGACGACGTGAGTTTCTTCGTCGAGCCCGGCGAAACCTTTGCCATTGTTGGCGAAAGCGGTTGCGGCAAAACCACCCTCGCCCGCATGCTTCTCCGCCTGATCGAGCCCGACCACGGCGCAATTCTTTTCGAAGGCAACGATCTCCTGCATCTCTCCGGCGAAGCCCTGCGTGCGCAGCGTCGCCAAATGCAGATGATCTTCCAGGATCCTTTCGCTTCCCTGAATCCCCGCATGCGGGTCGGCGAAATCGTTGCGGAGCCGCTGTCGATTCACGAACCGCAATTCTCACGCAATGATCGCCTCGCCCGCGCCGCGCAACTCCTCCGCCGCGTTGGCCTGCCTGACGATGCCGTGAACCGCTATCCTCACGAGTTTTCTGGCGGCCAGCGCCAGCGCATTGGCCTCGCCCGCGCCCTCATTCTTCGTCCCTCGCTCATCATTGCCGACGAACCCGTCTCCGCTCTCGACGTCTCCGTCGGCGCCCAAGTCCTCCTGCTTCTTCAGGAACTCCAGCAGGAATTTCATCTCACCTATCTCTTGATCTCCCATAGTTTTCCGGTAGTCGCGCAACTCGCCACCCACATCGCCGTAATGCGCGCCGGCCAATTCGTCGAATACGGCCCCGCCGACCTCATCCTCCATCAGCCAACGCACATCTATACCCGCGAACTCCTCGCCGCAGTCCCGGAGATTCCCTCCATTCGCTCCTTGTGATATTTTTCCGGAAGTAATTGCGTAGTATTCCTAGCAGCAAACATCCGACCGTCCTGTGGTCAAGGAGTCCTCGATGGCTACATCTCCCATGCCTGTGGCGGAGCCCCAGGCTTCTATCTCTTCCTTTGGTCGTCTCATTGGCACATTCTTCTCCCCTAAAGCGACCTTCGAAGATATCGTTCGGAAACCGACTTGGGTTCTGCCCACTGCCTTAATAGTGGTCTTTAGTTTTCTCGGTGCCATTGCTTTGAACAGCCACTTTAACTGGCGTGAATACATCTCTCAGCAGATCGAGAAAAACCCTCGAGCCTCGCAACTCTCCGCTGAGCAAAAAGAACAGCAGATTGAAGTGAGCGCCAAGTATTCGCCCATAGCCGCCTACGCCTTTGGTTTGATTATCCCCGTGGTGGGTTTGCTGGTAATCTCTTTGGTGCTCATGGGCGCCTACAATCTGATGGCCGGAGTTGGCGTCAACTTCAAAACGTCCTTGTCCATTGTTTCCCACGCCTTATTTCCTGCCGCCGTCGTCGGCACCATCCTCTTTACTATCGTCTTGTTCCTCAAACCTGTTGGCATGTTTGACCTGGACAATCCCGTCGCCACAAATCTAGCGGCACTTTTTCCCGACGATGCCGCGAAATGGCTCGTCGCTCTCGGGAAGAACATCGACCTCCTTGAAATCTGGAAACTCGTCCTTCTCGCCATTGGCTTTGCCGCCGTGAATCCTAGGAAGCTCAAGCCTGGCAAGTCCTTCGTCATCGTTCTGAGCGTTTTTCTGGTCTATGTGATCCTGCGTGTGGGAATCGCTTTCGCCTTCTCCTGATACACTGGCGAAGTGAGTTTTTCCTTCGAAATTCAGCACACTGATGCAACTGGCGCGCGGCGTGGCCTTCTCTCCACGCCGCATGGCGTCATCGAAACGCCATTCTTCCTACCCGTCGGCACTGCCGCCACCGTCAAAGCCCTCACCCAGGAAGCCCTCGAAACCCTCGGCGCCAAAATCATTCTCGCCAACACCTACCATCTTTATCTGCGTCCCGGTCATGCTCTCATTCGCAAACTCGGCGGCTTGCATTCTTTCATGTCCTGGCGCGGCGCCATCCTCACCGATTCCGGCGGTTACCAGGTCTTCAGCCTCGCCGATCTGCGCAAAATCACCGACGACGGCGTACGCTTCCGTTCTCATCTCGACGGCTCGGAGCATCTCCTCACTCCGGAAAAGGCCGCTGAGATACAACTCGCACTGGGCTCGGACATTGCCATGGTCCTCGATGAATGCATCGAAACGCCCGCTCCACGCTCCGTCGCCGAAGCCGCTCTGCAACGCACCACTGCCTGGGCGCAGCGCGCGCGCAACTATTTTGTGCAGCATGCTCAGGAGGATGGCCGCTTGCCGCAATGGCAATTCGGCATCGTGCAAGGGGCCACATTCGCCGACCTGCGCCGCGAAAGCGCTCACCAGCTTCTCGCTCTCGATTTTCCCGGTTACGCCGTCGGCGGCCTCGCTGTCGGCGAACCTCACGACGTCACCTGTGAAATGGCCGCTGAAGTAACCGCTCTTCTTCCTGCCAACCGGCCTCGCTACCTCATGGGCGTCGGCCGCCCCGAACAGATCGCCGACTACGTCGCTCTCGGCATCGATATGATGGATTGCGTTCTTCCCACGCGCGCTGCCCGCCACGCCTGCCTCTACACCAGCGAGGGCCGCGTGCTCATCAAGAACGCGCGCTACATCGACGACCAGCGCCCCATCGATCCGCAATGTTCCTGTTCCGTTTGCCGTCGCTACACGCGTGCGTATCTTCGGCATCTCTTCGCCGCGGGAGAAATCACTGCCGCCATCCTCGCCACCCACCATAATGTCCACTTTTACCTTGACATCATGCGGCAAATCCGAGAGGCTATCAGGTTTGGACACCTGCAGAAATTTGCGGCAGGAGTGCGTGCCCAGTATCTGGCCGGCCCGCACTGAACCGAATTGGCAACTCGTGTTAGAGTAGTCGGAAGCTCTCATAGCAACCCGCCGTAGGTCGAGTCTCCGGACGAGAATCGTGCGGGCAGGGAAAGCGGGAGTCCTTACCCGCTAGCGGTGAATCTTTTTTTGTGGGCTCGGCTTTTTGGAACGACAGCTTTCTTGCGTTCGATGTTTCAGGGTCGCGAAAGGGTACGGTAGCAAACCACGAACATGAATTTCGCAGCTTTCCTAATTTTGCAGGCCAGCCCGGCGGGAGGTCTCGGCACTTTTCTCATTCCTCTCGCTCTCATGTTCGGCATTATGTATTTCCTGGTGATCATGCCGCAGCAGCGGCAAAGGAAAAAAGTGCAGGAGATGCTCGCCGCCATCAAGAATGGCGACAAGGTGATCACTACCTCCGGCATCTACGGCACCATCAATGGCATGGACGGCGACACGATCATCCTTAAGGTCGCTGATAATGTGAAAATACGCGTTGCGCGTGCGGCGATTGCCCAGGTGGAGGCATCGGAAGATGCAAAGTAACTCCCCGGCCCGCCCATTTTCGCGCCTGATCTCTTAAACCATGAATCCCAATCTGAAGTGGAAAATCATCTTCATTCTCGCCGTCGTTCTGATCTGTCTCTATTCCATTTTTTGCTATCCCACATTCCCGACCGCGTTCGCTCAGCTGAAAAGTAACTTCGCGAACCAGATCAAGCTGGGTCTCGACCTTCAGGGCGGCACCCACATGATCCTGCAGGTCCAGGTTCAGGAAGCCGTTGCCCAGGAGACCGATCAAACCGTCGACCGCATCACTTCTCAGCTCCGCGCCAAGAACATTCGCTACGAAGAAGTGCGCCGCCTCGACGACACCCACATCATCGTCCGCGGTATCCCGTCCGATCAGGTTTCTCAGTTTCGCGATTTGTTTCATCAGCAGTTCGAGGGTAATTGGGATCTCGGCACCGCGCCAGGTCAGCCCGATGCTCTCCTCCTGACCTTGCGCAATAGTGCCGTTGCTCATATTCAGGAAAGCACCATGACCCAGTCGCTCGAAACCATCGAGCGCCGCATCAACGCTCTTGGCCTTACCGAGCCTACGATTCAGCCTCACGGCCGCAACGACAATGAAATCCTCGTGCAGCTCCCTGGCGAAGGCGACCCCACTCGCGCCAAGCAAGTGATTCAGGCCGGCGGTCAGCTCGAATTAAAACTCGTCGAAGACCAGACCACCTATCCTTCGCAAGCTGCTGCACTCGCTGCTCACGGTGGCGTTCTACCCCCAGGCACCGAACTCGTGCGCGGCAAAAACGAAGCGCGCAACGCCCAGAATCCCTCGGATTCTCTTGAAACCTGGTACTTGCTTAGCCGTTCTCCCGTCGTCACCGGGCGTGACCTTCGCTCGGCGGTTGAAAATCGCGGCCAGGTGCCCGGCCAGTGGCAGGTCAACTTCAACCTCTCCGCCGATGCCGGCCGTCGCTTCGGTCAATTCACCGAACAAAATATCGGTCGCCAGATGGCCGTCGTTCTCGACAAGGTCGTCCAGACCGCTCCGGTCATCAAGGGTAAAATCGAAGATTCCGGCATGATCGAAGGCAA
Organism: Candidatus Acidiferrales bacterium; assembly: GCA_963792145.1. Taxonomy (GTDB): domain Bacteria; phylum Acidobacteriota; class Terriglobia; order Acidiferrales; family UBA7541; genus Acidiferrum. The sequence goes on along the minus strand of CAWBVH010000037.1, from coordinate 80,614 downwards.
CTATAGCCAGGAGAGCGCACACGATCTCGCCCTGACCCTTCGCGCCGGCGCATTGCCTGCCTCGATCAAGTATCTCGAAGAACGCACGGTTGGCCCCTCACTCGGTGCCGACTCCATTCGGCATGGCGTGCAGGCTTCCATCCTGAGCTTGCTCGTGGTCATGATCTTCATGGTCTTTTACTACCGGCTCTCCGGCGTGAATGCCGTTCTCGCCTTGATCCTGAACCTTTTGATTCTTCTCGCCGCGCTCGCCATGTTTGGCGCCGTCCTTACCTTGCCCGGCATCGCTGGTGTCATCTTGACCATCGGTATGGGCGTCGATTCCAACGTGCTGGTCTTCGAACGCATCCGCGAGGAACTTCGCAATGGCAAGTCTCCCGCCGCGGCCGTCGAGGCTGGTTTCGACAAGGCTTTCCTTACCATTATCGACACCCACGTCACCACGGTTGTTTCGGCCTTCTTCCTCTTTATCTTTGGAACTGGCCCCATCAAGGGTTTCGCCATCACCTTGACCGTCGGTTTGATCGCCAACGTCTTTACCGCGATCTTTGTGTCTAAGACGATTTTCCATTACCACTTGGGGAAAATGGATCGTCAGTCGGAATTGAGCATTTAGACCGTACTGGGAGTCCTGTAGCCAATTTCTCACCTGATTCTAATCGGTTGGGGGGTTGGTTAGCATCGGGCAGGCAGCGTTACTATTCTTGCTTGAGCCCGGCACGGCGCGTTGGCTCCGGGAACAAACTGGAACACCCTGGAGTCTAAAGAAGGGAAGTACGAAACGGCATGATCGAGCTCTTTAAACAGCCCAACATCGACTGGATGGGTAAGGCCAAGTATTTCTTCCTGTTAAGCGGGACGCTTCTGGTCATTGGATGGGCCGCTATCTTCTTTAAGGGTGGCATCAAGTACGGCATCGATTTCCGCGGGGGCACCAACGTGGACGTGCGCTTTGCCCAACCACCGAACATCGACCAACTGCGCAAAGGTCTTCAGGCTCAGGGCCTCGGCAACAGCGAGATTCAGAGCATCAGTGATATCGCCAATCCAAACTCCAACGAAGTCATGATCTTCGTCGAACAAACCGGTCAAATGGACCAGGCTTTGGACGAAGGCAAGTCGAAGGTGCTCACCGCGTTGAACGCCACCTATGGCTCCTCGACTTCCTCCAAGCCGGACTTCAATTCCGTCACTCCCACTGCTCTTGCCAACTTCCTCGCGCAGAGAGATCCCCTCGGCCTCTCCGTGAGCGCGGGCGACAAGTATCAGCAGTTCGCAAAGAGTCTCCTGGACTATCGCGATAAAAACAGCAACGGCATTATCACCAACTTCGATGCCCTCGCGAATGCCCCCGGCGCTACACCCGCCGTCATTACCGTCATCAAAGACAACTTCTCGCTCGGACCCTTCGCTGTTCGGGACGTCGCAATTGTGGGCCCTAAGGTGGGCGGCGAGCTCCGCAATCAGGCAATTCGCGTTACCCTCTATGCTTTGGCAGGCATGCTGGTATATATTGCCTTTCGATTCGAGTGGATTTTCGGGGTCGCGGCGGTCCTGGCGGTTTTTCACGATGTCCTGATCACCCTCGGCCTGTTCAAGATTTTTGGTTTCGAAATTTCGCTAACCGTCATCGCGGCGCTGTTGACTTTGGTCGGTTATTCCATGAACGACACGATCGTCATCTTTGACCGCATTCGCGAGAATAACCGCCTTTTGCGCAAGGAGTCTTTCGCGTCTGTCGTCAACAAGTCCATTAACCAGACGCTTTCGCGAACCATCCTTACCAGCGGTTTGACTTTTCTCACCGTGCTCGTCCTGTTCCTGATGGGCGGCCAGGTGCTTCGCGCATTTGCCTTTGCCCTGGTGGTGGGGATTGTGGTAGGAACGTACTCCAGTTTTGGTATTGCTGCACCGCTCGTCGTCGCTTGGCATCAACGGCGCGGCCATGGTGCTGCTACAGGCACCGGAACCGCAGCCGGCAACAAGACCCGCGGGAATGAAGGCGGACAAACCCGCCTTGCACCTGCCGGGAGGAGGTAGTTGTAACCATGTTTGAAGAAATGGTCGTATCGAATGCGAAAAACAAGAAGACGAACAAGCCTTGGACTGTTTTCATCTCCATGGTCCTTCAGATCGCCTTTCTTGCTCTTTTGATTCTCATTCCTCTGATCTATACCGAGGCGCTTCCCAAGACTCTGATGTCTTCCATTCTTCTGGCTCCTCCCCCTCCACCTCCTCCTCCGCCTCCTCCGGCGGCTGTCCAGGTGGTCCACGTGAAGCCAGTTGCTCATCTTATGGAAGCCGGCAAGCTCGTCGCTCCCAAAGCCATTCCTAAGGACGTCAAAATCATTAAGGAAGAAGAAGCGCCCCCCGACGTCGGCGCTGGCATGGTCGGCGGCGTACCCGGTGGAGTCGCTGGCGGCTCCATGGGCGGCGTGATCGGCGGCGTAATTGGTGGTGCGGGCTCAACCGCCGCTCCTCCTCCGCCTAAGGTCACCCCCAAGCGCATCACCGTCGGCGGCAACGTTCAGGCCGCTCACCTCGTCAATCGCGTTCAGCCGGTTTATCCTCCGCTGGCGCGCCAGACCCGCATCAGCGGCACCGTCAAGCTTCACGCCATCATCGGCAAGAATGGTGCTGTGGAGCAGTTGCAAGTGGTTTCGGGTCATCCTCTTCTCGTGCAGTCGGCGCTCGACGCTGTCAGGCAGTGGCGCTATCAGCCCACTCTCCTCAACGGCGAGCCTGTCGAGGTGGATACCGAAATCGACGTCATTTTCTCTCTCGCTCAGTAGGCCAACGGGCCGGCGCGATCTCGTGGGAGCTGCGCGCCGTCTTGAGTACGCAGTCGCAGTAACACTCTTGTTGGTTCCGCTAATCTCGGAGCCACTAGGAACTAAATAAGGAGCAAACGAATGTTAGCATCTCTCTTTGTCTATGCGGCTTGGCTGCAGGAAGCTTCGCAGTGGGACCTACGCAACATGTGGACTTCCATGGGCCTCCTCGCCAAGATCGTCGTCGTTATTCTGTTCATCCTTTCGGTGTACTCGTTCGGGGTCATGATTGACCGCTTCCTCATGTACAACAACGCGCGCAAGCAGTCGCGCTTGTTCGTTCAGCAGGTCGCGGGCGCTCTCAAGGATGGCAAGCTTGATGAAGCCATCGCCATCGCTGAGCGCAACAAGAAGAGCCACATCGCCAAGGTTGTCGCCACCGGCCTCTCGGAATTCCAGTCCGCCTCTCAGCAGGTTTCGGACGCGGAAGTCATCGAAGCCGCCAAGCGCGGCCTGGAGCGTTCCGTCGCCATCGTTCACGCCGAAATGAAGCGCGGTCTCTCCGCTCTCGCCACCATCGGCTCCACCGCTCCCTTCGTCGGTCTGTTCGGCACTGTCGTCGGCATTTTGAACGCCTTCAAGGGCATTGCCGCGAACAAGGCCACCGGTCTGTCGGCGGTTGCTGGCGGTATCGCTGAGGCCCTCGTCACCACCGCGTTCGGCTTGCTTGTCGCCGTCCCCGCCGTGTGGGCTTACAACTACTTCACCAACAAGGTCGAAGCTTTCGACGTGGAGATGGACAACTCCTCCATGGAGCTCATCAACTACTTCATCCTGCGCCGCGGCGCCAAGAAGTAACCCGGAAGAGGGTATATCATGGCCTATAAGCCTCAAGCCGGTGCACAGATGGCGGCCCCCAATGTCATTCCTATGGCCGACATCATGCTTGTGTTGCTGATTATCTTCATGGTGGTCACGCCCATGTTGCAGAAGGGTGTCTCGGTAGATATGGCGACCGTCAACAATCCGCGCGACATGCAAGACGCGGATAAGGACGATGCCATCATCGTTGCAGTTTCTCGCGACGACAACATCTATCTCGGCAACAACAAGATCACCAAGGAAGAGATCACTCCGCAGATTAAAGATAAAATCGCCAACAAGCTCGACAAGACCGTCTACGTCAAGAGTGACGCCCGCGCCAAGTACGGCACCGTCGTCGCTGTCGTCGACGAAATCCGCTCTGCTGGCGTCGATCAACTCGGTCTCTTGACCGAGAAGGTCAAATCCACTAATCCTAACAGCCCTCAGTCCCAGCCTAAGCAGTAGGGACTCAGGCTCTTTTTTCGTTTCGGCCGTTGGTTTCATTCGTTTGCTGAGTTTTCAGGTGCGCGCCGGCTCCCACCCGGCGCGCCCTGCTGCTCCACAACCGGCTACCTCGGCTCGACAGGAGAACTCGCAATGGGAATGGATGTTGGTGGTGGTTCTGGTGGTGCATTGTCCTCGCCGAATGTCGTTCCTCTCATCGACATTCTGCTTGTGCTTATCATTATTTTTATGGTCATCACTCCTCTCACGCCTAAGGGTCTCGATACCCTCGTTCCTCAGCCTTCGCCGAACCAGCAGCAGAACGTGGAACTCGAGAACAAGACTGTCGTCGTTCAGGTGATGGAAGACGGCAAGCTGAAAATCAACAACGAGGACAGCAGTTGGGAACAACTCGGCCCTCGCATGGAGCAGATTTTCAAGGATCGCGCTGAGAAGGTTGCTTTCGTCAAGGGTGATAACAACGTCCTGTTCATGGAAGTCGCTCGCGCCATCGACATCATGCACGCAGCGGGTATCGATAAGGTCGGCCTCATCACCGCCAAACTCGAAGCCGGCCAGTAGTTCGATCTTCGTCGTTTTTCTCGCTCGATGTGAGAGTCCTCTTCGCAGGGTCAGCTCTTTGACTGCGAGGTGACTCATGGCTTTTGCTTCCCTTGGTGGTAAGCGCGGGATCTTGTCCGATGTGAACGTGGTCCCGTTGATCGATATTCTGCTGGTGCTCTTGGTCATCTTCATGATCATCCCGCACCACCAGATGGGGCTCCAGGCGGACTTGCCGCAACAATCCGCAAGTCCGGATTCTGTGGCCGGTTCGGAAGCGATCATCGTCCAGCTTTCGTCCGATGGTTCTCTCCGGATCAATCAGTCGGTTATTGAGCGCGAGGCTTTGCCGGTTCGCCTGCAACAGGTCTTCGCTCTCCGCGCTCAGCACGTTGCGTTTCTGCAGGGTGATCGCTCGCTCGAGTTTCACGCGGTGGCACAGGTTCTCGATCTCATGCACTCCGCCGGCGCCTCCTCGGTCGGCTTGCTGACATCAGAACTGGAAAAAAACCGCTGAACGTGATGGAATGGCCCTACAGGGCAGTTGTCAATCCTAGCTTCGGCCTCGGCTTCCTGGGGCCGCGCTTATCAGGGATGGATGCGTCAATGACTCATGCACCGGTTGCAAGGGAAACCTCCTCTTGGCTTTCCCGCTTTCCCGGCCAGCTTCTTTCTCTGGCCGCCATTTTTGTTCTTCTCCTCGGCGTTTCGGGCTGCAACAAGCTCAAGGCGCGCGACCTTCTCAACAAGGGTGTCGCCTCCTTCAAGGAAGCTCAATTCGATAAGGCCGTCGAAGATTTCAAGCAAGCCAAGGAACTCGATCCCGACCTCATCAATGCTCGCCTTTATCTCGCTACCGCTTACGCCAGCCAGTACATTCCCGGCGCTCCTTCGGATGAAAACCTCAATCACGGCAAAGAGGCCATCGCCGAATATCAAAGCGTCCTCGAAAAAGATCCCAACAACCTCAACGCCATCGACGGTCTCGCCTCCATTCTCTACCAGATGGCCGGCCAGCCCTTCGACGCCAAAAAATTCGAACAGGCCAAGGAATACAACCTTAAGCACATTCAGTTGAAGCCTGAGGATCCCACTCCTTACTATTCCATTGGCGTTATCGATTGGGCCGAGGCCTATCGCGGCAACACCGAAATGCGCGCCGACTACAACAAGGCCCACATCAACAAGCAGATTAAGGACACCGATCCTCTTCCTCCCGATGTCCGCAAGACCTACACCGAAAAGTTCGGCGCTATGGTGGACGACGGCATCAACAACCTCAAGAAGGCCATCGAACTTAAACCCGACTACGAAGACGCCATGACCTATCTCAACCTCCTCTATCGCCGTAAGGCTGACATGGTCGAATCCTCTGCCGAACGCGATGCCCTTACCAAGCAGGCCGATGAGCTGCTCGACAAGGTCAAGGAAATCAAACAGAAGAAAGCCGAACAGCCTTCTCCTACTCCAGGCTCCTGATCCGGCTCTCCATTTCTTCCGCCAAGGCCCCGTCTCAGACGGGGCCTTTTCTCTCTCTAAGGTTCTTGATGTGTCTTCCGAATCGCGCTTAGTTTGCGCGGCGAAGGATCTCAACTGACACATCACCCGGCCTTCTTGGCTGGTATCCTTCTCGCCGGCCCCCGCGCTATCCTCGCCCCGCCCCCTCTTTCTCCCCACCCCCTCCCGTCGTACACTAGAGCATGCCGTCGCCAGCCAACGTACCCCTGAATTTCAATCGCGACCGCACCGAGCGGCAGATCAACGCTCGCCTTGAGGAGCTCCTCGCCAAGCTCCGCGCCAATCGCCCCTCGGATGATCCCTGGCTCGTCCGCCGGGCCTTTGACATCGCTGCCGAACGCCACCGAGACCAGTTCCGCAGTTCCGGCGACCCCTACATCACCCACCTTCTCGAAGTAGCGCACATCCTCGCTGACATGCGCCTCGACGCCACCACTCTGGCCGCAGCGCTGCTCCATGACGTCATCGAAGACACCGAATTCCCCCTCTCACGCCTCCAAGAGCGCTTCGGCGACGAAGTCGCCCGCCTCGTCGAGGGCGTCACCAAGATCGGTCGTCTCAACATCATGGCTCCGGAGACTCGCCAGGCGGAAAACGTCCGCAAGATGCTTCTCGCCATGGTCCACGACGTCCGCGTGGTCCTCGTCAAGCTTGCCGATCGCGTCCACAATATGCGCACTCTCGAGTTTCTCGAGCCCTCCAAGCAGTTGCGCATCTCCCGCGAAACCATGGACATTTACGCCCCCATCGCTCACCGTCTCGGCATGTCCGTCATCAAGGGAGAACTTGAGGATCTCTCCTTCCGCTATCTCGAGCCCGACGCGTACTTCTCCTTGCAGAAGGAAGTCACAGACAAAGCTCCCGTTCACAAAAAATTCCTCGAAGATGTGCAGAACACCATTCGCACCAAGCTCGTCGAAAATGGCATTCCTGCGGAACTCGAAGCCCGCGTCAAGGGACTGCACTCCTTGCACCGCAAAATCGTTCGCCAGGAGCGCGGCCTCGACCAGATCTACGACCTCCTCGCCGTTCGCGTCATCACCGATACGGAGCGCAGTTGCTACGCCGCTCTCGGCGTTGTCCACCATATCTGGCGTCCCGTTCCCGGCCGTTTCAAAGACTACATCGCCATGCCCCGCCCCAATCTCTATCAATCTCTCCACACCACCGTCATCCACGGCGGCCAGCCCTTTGAGATTCAGATTCGCACCCAGGAAATGCACCGCATTGCGGAGGAAGGTGTCGCGGCGCATTGGAAATACAAGGATCGCAAACCCGCTTCTGGCGATGATGATCAGCGCATTCTCTGGATGCGCCAACTCATCGAGTGGTCCCAGGAACTTCAGGAGCCCGGTGAATTCCTTTCCACGCTAAAAGTTGATCTTGCCCCTGTGGAGGTCTATGCCTTCACTCCCAAGGGCCGCGTCCTGGAATTGCCGAAGAGCGCAACGCCCGTCGATTTTGCCTATTCCGTCCACACCGAAGTAGGCCACCAATGTGTCGGCGCAAAAGTAAACGGCCAGATGGTCTCTCTTCGCCACGAAATCGTCAGCGGCGACGTCGTTGAAATCCTCACGCAAAAAGGCCACAAGCCCAGCCGCGATTGGCTCAGCTTCGTCAAGTCTTCTCACGCGAAAAGCAAAATTCGCCACTTCATCAATACCCAGGAGCGCGACGAAGCCACCGAAATGGGCAAGCGCCTCCTCGAAAACGAGTCCCGCAATTTCCCCAAGAGCCTCAAGAAAATCTCGCCGGAAGATCTAACCAAACTCGCCGCCGAATACGGCCTCTCCAAACCCGAAGATCTTTTCGCTGCTGTCGGTTTTGGCAAATATTCTGCCCGCCAGGTGCTGGCCCGCTATTTCGGCGAGCCCACCAAGGAGCCAGACAAGCCCTCTGACGATGCCAAGCCCACACTTGTCAAAACCGTCAAACGCATGTTGGGTTTCGGCGAAGCTCCGCTCATCGTCCGTGGTCAGGATGACCTGCTGGTCTTCCGCGCCAAATGTTGCAATCCCATTCCCGGTGACGACATCATCGGATATGTCACCCGTGGCCGCGGCGTCGCCGTGCACACCCGCGTTTGTCCCAACGTCCAGAATCTTCTCTATCAAACCGAGCGCCGCATCGCCGTCGAATGGGGTGGTGGCAACGCCGCTACTTTCCCCGTCGAACTTCTCATCCGCGCCAAGGATCGCCCTGGCCTTCTCGCGGAAGTTACCGCCGTCATCAGCGACGCCGGCTCCAACATTCGCACGCTCGAAAGCCGTCCCGACCGCCAGAACGCGCGCGTCGAAGCCAGCCTGGAAATCTCCGACAAGCGCCAACTTGAAACCATCCTCTCCAACATCCGTCGCATCAACGGCGTCTACGGCGTAGAGCGCGTCTACCAGGTCTAGTCCTTGCGCTCGCCGCTATCCCTCCGTTCTCCTGCCTCTTGTAGTGGCCGGCCTTCAGGTCGGTTCTTGGGTTGTCGTTCTTTTCGCGAGTGCCGCGTCACCGGCTTCGGCGCTTCCCCTTTTGTGTTCCCGCTCATTCAGCATGCTGTCGATGGCCTCAACAACTCGCTCCGGATTCCCGCAACCCTGTCCTCTCGTCCGGTATCGACACAGGCACACCCCATTTCTCCCTCCCTTGTTCCCCGTACAATGAATTCATGCAGCGATCGCTCAGCCTTCTCGGTGTGTGTCTCTTATTTCTTGGCGGGTGCAAGAAGCAGCCGCAGATGGACTACACTGCCCTCGATCAGTCCGGCATGTGGTCCTCGAATATCGATCAACTCAAAGCGCAAAACGTCACGGCTCCGGAAGTCTCGCAACTCGCCAAGCTCAAACAGGCCGGCGCCTCCGACGACTTGTGCGTCGCGCTATTCAAAGCCGCGCGCGATCATCACCATGATTTCTCCAGCGGCGATTCCGCTGTGAACCTCTCTCGCGCTGGCTATTCTGACCAGCAAATCCTGGAAATGGCTCACTCTGATCAGATTGACATCCTCAGCGGCGACGCCGTCATGCTCAAGCTGATCGGTCTTTCCAACTCAACCGTCCAGGCCGTGATGAGCCGCCGCATGCAGGGTCTTCCCACCCTCACCAGCGAACAAATCGGCCGCCTCAAGAACACCGCCATGCCCGAAAAACAGATTCTCGATGTCATCAATCAAGGCCTTTCCAACGACCAGGCTGAAGCACTCATCACCAAGCGCGAAGCACTTCGCAATCATTCCCACACCGATTTCGTGCGTGTCCGCGGCCGCAAGCCTCGCTGATACTCTCCCCGCATTTCTTCTGTTATTCTTGCTTTCCGCTATTCAGGAGAGCACACCATGAAAGACATCGTTCTTACCGACCGCGGTCCCAAGCCCATCGGGCCCTATTCCCAGGCGGTTAAATCCAACGGCTTCGTTTTTGTCTCCGGCCAGGTCGCACTCGATCCCAAGACCAACGAGTTTGTTGGCTCCGACGTTCGCCAGCAAGCCGAACGCGTCCTGGAAAATTTGAAGGCCATTCTCGAAGCGTCGGGCGTCTCTTTGAATCACGTCGTAAAGACCACTGTCTTCCTCAAGGACATGAACGACTTCACGGCCATGAACGAAGTCTATGCGCGCTACTTCATTGCCGCTCCACCAGCCCGCTCTACCGTCCAGGCGGCTCGTCTTCCCAAGGATGCTCTCGTCGAAATCGACCTCATCGCTTCTCTCTGATCGATTGTCCGTGCACAAAACAAAAACGGCCATCGCGCTCTTCACGCCATGGCCGTCTCTCTTCTCTAATTCTTTTCGTGCTTTCCCCGGACTATGGCCGGTCGGCACTCTCCAACGCTTCCGACACCGCAAAGTATGTGGCGATCGCCGTCACTCCTACCACCACGATCAGGAATCGGCTGCGCCCCGCCTTCAGCGGCGATCCACCTTTTCCGCTCGGTCCCTGTGCGCCTCCTGCTCCTGAGGGTCCTTGCGCCGCTGCCATTTCTGGATCTAGGTACACGTGGTACGCCTTGCCGTCCTCAATAACCTGCGTCTCGCCGTCCACCGTCACGCTCAGCGGTCCACGCTTCGACGTTATCAGCAGTTCCTTGGCATTCAGCAGTCTTACCTGCCCAATCGTCGGCGCGTCCGACTGCGCGCGAATCGCTGCCTTCGAGGCGTACAGCGTGAACGCGTGCGCATTGCCGGTTGAAAATGTCGCTGTCCCAATAAGCAATTTCGCCGATGGCGCTCCTTCACTATCGCTTACCATCGCGCTGCTCGCGCTCAGCAACAGCAATCTCGCTGCTCCGGCGCGAATTTGGACGCTGCCTTGCTCTTCCGTGCTCAGCCGATCCCCGCCGAACACCGTTGTGCCAATCGACGCAATGCCATCGCCCACATGAGCGCGTTCGGCTGTAACCACCGTCCCCAATACCGTCGCTGTCGGCGCTCCCATCAGCGGGACCGTGGCCAGCGTTACGGATAGGACGGCTGCGAAAATCCCGCGCAGACGTTGCATGAACGCCTCCTCCTTCAACTCGCTGAGCATACTTGCCGCTCACTTTGTCGTCAATCCGTGACACTCCCTATACACTTAACTCTCCTCTACTATCCTCCCTTCTTCCGCCTTCGCTGGCACAATCCCTCCATCTGCTGTTAGAATGCACTTCTACCTATGGCAGACTGGAAGCAGATCACCGCTCGTATCCGCAGAGCGCGCACCGGCAAAGACCCCGCGGGTCAACTCACCAATCTTTTTACGAAAACGCGCGACGCTATGGTTGCCTTCGAACTCGCTCGCTATCTTGAATCCATCGGAAATTCCGCCGATGCCGGCAGATGGTATCTCACCGCTGCCGAAAGATTTCGTCGCGCCGATTGGAAGACTAAGGCTCAGGAGAGCGCCACTCGTCTGGGCGCCACCGCTCCGGCGGAAATTCCCGCTGATCTCACGCCTCCCGCTTCAGCACCTGCGGAAGCCGAAGCCCTGTCCGAGGCTGCTGCGCCTGCCGAGCCTTCGCCCGAAGAGAGCGCATCGCCGCTCGAACCTTCGGCAGAACCCGATACCGTTTCGACTCCTGCTTCGACCGCTGCTCCTGCAACCGCTCCCTTAGGCCGCCGGCGTAGTCGTGGTCGCCGCGGTGGCCGCGATCATCAACGCGCCGGAAGACCGGCCGACCGTTCGTCCTCCCCCAGGGAGTCGCGACCCGTCCCGCCTCCGGCTCCACGCTCCGAGCCCGAAGATACTTCTCCGCACGCTTCGCTTCCTCCGCGCTCCCTCGATAGCATGGCCGAATTACCCACCACTTCGCCCGCTTTGCGGGGACGATCCGGCGATCCCGGTCTCTCCTCGCGTCTCTCCCAACTGGAAATGAATTTTCGCCGCCTGCTCGCTGGCAGCCCCGCTAAGCTCGATGATGCCGCGCATGCTCCCGCAGGCCCCGGCGTGTGGGTGCTCACTGACGAAGATCTGTCTACCTATTACTACGTCGAAGCCTGCCAAACTTTGCGCGTCGCCATCGGCCAACTACTCCGTGGCTCGGCCCGCTACAGTCAACCCATCAAGCCGCAACTGGCCGAGCATCTCGGCATTCCCGAGACCCGCGTCGCCAAGTATCTCTCTGACCATTGCGTCGTTCGTTGGCTTCAGATGGACGAGGGCGCCGCTCATTTCGCGCACTTCCTGATCGCCGTCCTCCACCCCGCCCTAAACGAGTAACTTATCTTTTTCGTTTTTGTGGGGGTTGTGTAGTTCCGGTCTTCTGATGCCGTCCGCCATCGCCGATGCTCGGCAATTCTCGCCCGCCGCGAAAGTGCACCCTCTTGCTTTAAATGTAGCGCTAGCGTTTATGCTAGCCTCGGCCGCCACGTGCCACGAAAACGACCCTCCCCGGTAGCCGCCACCTAAGGTCCGCTTTCCTTTGCCCTGTGCCTGCAATGCTTGATTCTCGCTTTGCGGGACGCTCCGTCCGTCGAGCCGACTGCCCTTTCAAACCGGCCTCCAATCCCCCACCCGCCTCATCCCCCAAACCTCATCCTTCGCCCCCGCACCCTAAGAGTTAACCCCTTTTCCCCCTTGGGGATACGTCCATTCACTGTCTTTTCCCGCCGTTCAACCGCCCTTTTTCCCCATTTGCCACATCCTGCTGGTCAAACCTTTGGTACCCTCGTCAAACTATCTATGTTCAATCACTTAAAGCCACACCAACGGGCGTGGTACTCTGAAAGTGCCTTTGGGGGCAGTCCAAGAAGGCGCTTTCCCGAGTCTTTTAACTTAAATCTATTTTCGAGACTAACTTCGTTTTTCTCGAAAGTGAGGGTTCAGCTGTATGTCGAATTCACTTACCACACAAATTTACCGGTCGTTGGACTGGGTTCTCTGCAAAAGCGCCGCTGTCACCTTCGATACCATTCAATACTTTAACAAGCGCAACCCCAATCCTTCCGTCACTCCCCAGTGGTCCGATAAGCCCCTCCTCAAATCATGGGAGAAATCTAAGCCCACTCTTGGCTTCCCGCGGCAAACTGACTCACTTTGTCCCGGATGCGTGAAAGAAGCGCGCGAAGCCATCATTGCCGGAACAAAAGACTGGCGCGACCTCATGCACGAGAAGGTCGGCGAAGTAAAAGCCCAGATCGTCGAGCGCGACGGTCAGGTCTGGATGGTCAAGGAATGTCCTCAGCACGGCCACTACGAAGACATGATGGCCGTTGACTCCGAATTCCTGAAGTGGATCGAATCGCAATTCCCCGGCCGCGATATTCCTGCTCACAATGACGAGGGCCTTCACAAGCATGGCTCCTCCAACGTCCGCTACGGCCGCGGCTCCGTTCTCACCGTCGACCTCACCAACCGTTGCAACATGATGTGCGATCCCTGCTTCATGGACGCCAACCAGGTTGGCTACGTCCACGAACTCTCTTGGGAAGAAGTTCAGGAAATTCTCGATAACGCCGTCAAGATCAAGCCGCGCCGCCAGATGTCCGTGCAGTTCTCCGGTGGCGAGCCCACCATGAGCCCGTACTTCTTCGACGCCATCGCCTATGCTCGCAAGGTTGGCTACAATTCCGTGCAAGCCGCCACCAACGGCATCGAGTTCGCCAAGAGCAAGGAATTTTGTAAGAAGGCCTTTGAAGCCGGCCTCCGTTACGCCTATCTCCAGTTCGACGGCATCGGCAATGACGCCAACAGCCACCGCCAGATTGGCAACCTCTTCGACGTCAAGCTTCGCGCCATTGAAAACATGCACGAAGCCGGCATCGAAATCGTTCTCGTTGTCACCATCGTGAACAACGTCAACAACGATCAGGTCGGCTCCATCGTGAAATTTGCGATGGAAAATCCCAAGAAGATCGCTTTCATCAGCTTCCAGCCCGTTTCCTTCACTGGCCGCGATGAAGATATCACTCCGGAACGCCGTCTTCGCCAACGCTATACGCTCTCCCACCTCGCTCAGGACGTCAGCAAGCAGGTTGGCCGCATTGAGCCGCACCGTGACTGGTTCCCTATCTCCTTCATCAGTACCTTTGCCGGTTTTGCCGACATGGTCAAGGGCAACGAATCCCAGTGGGGTTCGCTCTCTTGCGGTTGCCACCCCAACTGCGGCGTGGGCACCGCCATCATGATCAACAAGGAAACCAAGGAATGGGCTCCCGTTCCTCGCTTCCTCGATGCTCAGCAGCTCACCAAGGACGTCACTGCCATCACCGACGCCGCTCGCGGCAAGAATTTCTCCAACTTCATGATGGCCATGGCTCTCCTCAAGAGCTACAAGCCTTTCGAAGGTCCCAAGGGTCTTAAACTTTGGGATCTCTTCAAGAAGTTCGACAAGACCTGGGCCCTCACCAAGGGTGCCACCAGTAAGTATGGTAAGACTTCACCGGAGCGCACTTACGAAGACGCAATGAAGCGCCGCGCGCAGGATCCTTGGAACTTCCTGTTCATCGCCGGCATGTGGTTCCAGGATCTCTTCAACTACGACTTCCGCCGCACCGAGATGTGCATCATCCCCTACGGCACGCAGCAGGGTGAAATCAGCTTCTGCGCCTACAACACCGGAGTCGGCTGGCGCCAGATCATCGAAAACATGCACAAGAACGCCACTGTCGCTGAGTGGTACAAGAGCCACGGCAAGCACGAGATCTACGCCAAGGGCAAGACCGTGGACCTCAAAACCTTCGAGCATTCGCTGGTCATTGACGCCGAAGACGCTGCCCGCGTTCGCCACCTCGAACACGATATCCCGCTGACCGCTGCCGAAGAGAACCGCATCCGCCGCAAGAAGGCTCTCGAGGAGCAGGCCAAGGTTCGCGCCATCTATGAAGAATTGGTTCTCAAGAAGCCCCAACAAGCCGTCGTTCAGATCGGCTCTGTCAGCGACATCGCCAAGGCCATCCCGACGAATTTCACCAACGCCAACAAGCCCATCGGCATTGCTCCAGCCAACGGTAATGGCAACGGCCATTCGAACGGCAACGGCGCTTCATCCGAAAAGAAATCCGAACCCGCCGCAGAAGCCGTAGCCGGCGACTAATTCCTGTAGCTCAGGCCTTCAGGCCTGAGGCTTTTCGCAAGCATAAAATACTCCCACGGCCCCGGAACATTTTCCGGGGCCGTTTTAGTTGTACGCCGTGCATGTTCGGCAGCTAGCGGGTGGAAGTCCCGCCCCAACCTGATGGAGGTGAAGGGTAGCGAAGCGCATGGGCACCACCATGAGGGGGGTCTTAAAGGAAGCGTGGAGCAAAGATACGGGCCGATGGACAAGAACTGGATTTGAGGCCTACGGCATCGGACGAGCGGGCAACTGATCGCAAAGTCCGTATCCATCAAGGGCGCAGGTGGCAAATCCGGCGGTCGCGTATCGAAAGAGTCGGACTTATCTGCGGGAGATCTGTTGCATGTCTCGGATTCGTGACTGAGCGTGGAGTAATTCACGCTGGTGCTGCAACAGAAGTCAGCAGCGGGCGTAGTACTCACGGAAGTGAGGAAGGCCCAAACAGTGAGAGTGAGCAGTAGAACGTCGAACTCACGGGTGGCACTCGCCGCCGCTACTCGCACCCTCAACGCCGATAGTCGCTGCCCCTTTTGCGCTATCCTTCCCTCATGTCACAACTCCTCAATCGCGTAGCTCTCGTCACCGGCGCCAGCCGCGGCATCGGCCGCTCGATCGCCATCGCCCTTGCCACTGCCGGCGCCGACATTGCCGTCAACTACCGCAAACAACAAGCCGCCGCCGCTGAAGTCTGCTCCGAAATCCAGCGCCTGGGCCGCCGTGCCATTCCCCTGCAAGCCGATGTTTCCCTATCGCTCGACGTCGAGCGGCTCGTCTCCTCCGTCGAACGCGACCTCGGCCCCGTCGACATCCTCGTCAACAATGCCGGCATCACTCAGGTCAAGCACTTCGCCGAGCTCAACGAGCGCGACTGGGACGAGATCCTCCGCGTCAATCTCAAGTCCGCTTTTCTCGTCACCAATCGTGTTCTTCCCGGCATGCGCCAGCGCCGCTGGGGGCGCATCATCAATCTCTCTTCTGTCGCGGCACAAACCGGCGGCGTCATTGGCCCGCACTATGCCGCCTCCAAAGCCGGCCTAATCGGTCTCACCCACTCTTACGCTGCGCTGCTCGCGAAGGAAGGCATCACGGCCAATGCCATCGCTCCTGCCTTGATCGCCACCGACATGGTCACCTCCAATCCGAACGCTTCTCCCGACCGCCTTCCCGTCGGCTTTTTCGGTTCCCCCGGCGAAATAGGCCGCGTCGCCGCCCTCCTCGCCGAAAGCGATTTCATCACCGGCCAAACCATCAGCGTCAACGGCGGTTGGTACATGACCTGACAAGTAACGGAGCAAGACTCGTCTTTCCCGCTGTCATCCCAAGCGCAGCGAGGGAGACTGGTTTGATTCACGCGTCACCGAGCCCATTGGCACGTTCGCTAAACTGCGGCGATCCTCTCTTCCTTCTTCAATGTAGCGCTCGCTTTTATGCGAGCCCATTCGCGTAGCCGCTAGCCTCTTCATCAGCGCCTTCCTTGGGCAGCGTTGTAAGGGCCGCCTTCCGAGGCGGTCCGCAAACATCTATGCTTGGCGGGTGCCCCAAACGCCGCCTTTGCGTGTCGGCTCCTTCGCCCTTGTCGCGCGAACCCTGACCTTCCTGCGGTATAATCTCATTTGCCGCCACAGCGCGGCACTTTCTCGAAAGGTCTTCATCACCATGCCCATCTACGAATACATTTGCGATTCCTGCAACGAACGCTTCGAAAAAATCGTCATCAACAAGCAGCAGGAAATCTCCTGCCCCAAGTGTTCCAGCAAAAAGGCCACCATTCAGCTCTCCGTCTTTGCCACGGCTGGCTCCAGCTCTCCTTCGAGCGGCTCCGCGAGCGGCAGCGGTGGCAGTTGTTGTGGTGGCGGCTGCGGCTGCCACTAAGTCAAACGGGAGCGCTTCCTCTCGATGCTGATTAACCCCTCTTCACTACTTCTATTTGTGACGGGTGCGATCATCCTTCTGGTCATCCCCGGGCCTGCGGTCCTTTATGTTGTCAGCCGTAGCGTCGGTCATGGGCGGCTCGCTGGGTTTGTATCGGCAATGGGCATCACGGTTGGTACCCTGTTTCATGTTGCTGCTGCCACGCTTGGGCTTTCCGCTTTGCTGGCCTCCTCCGCACTCGCATTCCAATTCGTGAAGTATATCGGCGCGGCCTACCTGATTTATCTCGGCCTTCGTGTGCTACGCAGCGGCGGTACGGATGTGCAGCACGCGATCGCCGATCAACGAAGGCTCCGAAGCATCTTTGCTCAGGGCGTGCTCGTCAATCTGCTCAATCCCAAGACCGCCTTGTTTTTCTTGGCATTTCTGCCGCAATTCATCGACCCGGCACGAGGCCACGCCACGCTCCAGATCCTTCAGTTGGGCGTTCTTTTCGCGCTGATGGGCTGGCTCAGCGATTCTGCTTGGGCTCTCCTTGCAGGTATAGTTGCTGGACGCCTTCGTGGAAGCGCTCGCCTCCGCCGCGCACAACGCAATGTTTCCGGCGGTGCGCTGATCGCTTTAGGTCTTGCTTCTGCCTTCTCCGGCGCAAAATCGAAATAGCAGTAGTATAGGGAAGGACCGCCCATGTCCATCACCAAACAAGAGCAACTCGAAAAACTTCGCGCCTGTGGCCGCATTGTCGCCAAAGCCCTGCGCGCCATGGCTGCCGCAGTTCGTCCCGGTGTCACTACCGCGGAACTCGCCTTTGTCGGCTCCAAAGTCCTCGCCGAACACGGCGCGCGCTCTTCTCCGCCCATCGTTTACGGTTTCCCCGGCGACGTCTGCATCAGCGTTAACGACGAAGTGGTCCACGGCATTCCCGGCGACCGCGTCCTTCAACCCGGCGACCTCGTAAAGCTCGATCTCACTGCGGAGAAGGACGGCTACCACACCGACTCCGCCGTCACCGTTCAAGTCGCGCCCACCGCCTCGTTGGCCTCCCACCTTACCCGTTGTGCCGAGCGCGCTTTCCGCCAATCTCTTTCGGCCGCGCGTCCCGGCAACGCCGTCCGCGAAATTGGCCGCGCCGTGGAACGCGAAGTACGTCGCCGCGGTTTCCACATCATTCGCGAACTCGGCGGTCATGGCATCGGCCACACCATTCACGAAGAGCCCTCCGTCCCCAATTTTCCCGATGCCCTCAATCGCGCTCTCCTCACTGAAGGCCTCGTTCTCACCATCGAGCCCATCATCGCCGCCGGCACCAACCGCGTCACTCTCGACCCCGACAAGTGGACCATCCGCACCGCCGATCATTCTCTGGCCGCGCACTACGAACACACCCTGGTCATCACCAAGGGTGCCCCTCTTCTCCTCACCGTTTAGATGTTTCTTAGAACTTGCAGGGCCTGTTGGTTTTTGTCTTGATAACTGATTGCTGATATCGATCCCTGCTAAGCACTCGCGCTCTTCGCTCTCACCGCCGACTCAATCTGCTGGAACATCGCGAACTTGTCCCAATTATCCCAAACTTCCGTTACCTTCCCATTCTCCATCCGCACCATTCCCGTTCCGGTGATATTCACTTCCGCACCAGTCGCGGCCATTCCCAATCCATTTCCCCGGTGATGCATCGTGGCGCTCCATCTCGCCACCACTCTGTCTCCCGCGCCAAAGCAATCGTGCACCGTGAAATGGATATCCGGGAATGCCTCCAGGATCCGTGCCTGCAGTGCTCTAAATCCTTCCGGCCCGTGCAGCTCTTCGCCCGTCTCGCTCGTTCCGTGCGCCACGCAGTCTGTGGACACCAACTCGATGATCGTATCGCTTCGCTTCTGGTTCCACACTTCCTCGAACCAGCGTTTCACTAGCTGCACATTCTCTTCCACCATTTCGCCCTCCGTCGGAACAACCTTGTTCGCGGAGCGTAACACTATCAATAGTAATGCGCCCCACAAAGAAGGCATCCCCCGCCCGAGTACTGGAACTAGCTCGTCCTGTAATCCTTTTCTGCGCATTCAGTTACTACCTACGGTTTCTTTCCCGTTGCCCCTCTCCCCGTCTTTTCATACAATTCCACCGTTCCCTCCGCCCATGGGGGTAGTTTGGCCAAGAACGTGACGTACGACCATTTCTTTAGTTTCTTTGGCATGCGTGAAGACCCCTTCCATGTCTCCCCCGACCCTCGTTTCTACTGCCGCACGCGCTCCCATGAATCCGCTCTAGCTGAGCTGCTCTTCGGTATTGAAACCCGCCAGGGCTTTATGGTTCTCACCGGAGAAGCTGGCACTGGCAAGACCACTCTTCTGCACAAGCTGCTCGATTGGCTGAAGCAGCGCGGACGCTCCAGCGCCTATGTCTTCCACGCGATCCTGGAACCTGTCGAACTCCTGCAATTCATCCTGCGCGATTTCGGCGTGCGTTGTGTTTCGCTGCAAAAGGGCGATCTGGTCGCTGCTCTGCACACCTGGCTTGTGGTTCGCAATGTGGCAGGCGATCTGCCCGTCCTGATTCTCGACGAAGCGCAGGCTCTACCTCAACAAACTCTCGACGAACTTCGCCTGCTTCTCAATCTTGAGACTCCTCGCGGCAAGCTGCTTCAGATCATTCTTGCTGGCCAGCCGGAGCTCGATGACAAGCTCCGCCTCCCCGCGCTTCGCCAGCTGCGCCAGCGCGTGATGATTCATTCTCGCCTGTCGCTTCTTTCTGAGCAGGAGACCGCCTCTTACGCCGCTCGACGCCTGGCTGCGGCGGGTTGCGCCAATGCCGCGCTCTTTACTCCCGAGGCCATGCAGACAATTTATGCGTCTTCCCGCGGCATTCCTCGCGTCGTCAATCTGCTCTGCGAGCACGCCCTCATCTCCGCCTATGCGGAACAAAAACGCGTGATTTCCGATGAGATGATCCAGAACATCGCCGTGGATTTCGACCTGCTCTCCGCTCCTCTCGCCGTCGCCGAGCGCCAGCTCGACACTCATTATGGCCGTCTCGTGTCGTTTCCTACGTTCGACGATATTCTCGAGAACGTGAGCGCCAGTCCGCTCCCCCTGCCACCTCCGGCGCATCCGATCGACGCGATCCTTGCGCTTTCTTCCCCTGCTCCTCAGGAACTGCCGGAGCCTGTGGCTGCTGCTGCCTACGCCTCACCGCTTCCCGAGCTTACCGAGGCTCCGCAGATTCCCGTTATTCCCAAGTATTGGCACCGGCATAAATCGCAAAAGATCATGGCCGTTTTCGCGCGCAAGGCCTCTGCGTTCATCCGGCTGGACTCACCCACCTTTTTCCACGGCGTGGTGTACTACTCTCGCTCCGTTCTGCTCTCCCTGTTCCGTGATTGCCGCCAGGTTTTCCGCGCCCTCACGATGCCTTCGCCTGCCAAAGCGCTTAGTCCTGAGGCGGCCACCGCCACCGTTGCCACGACCGCCGCCACCGTCGCCACCAGAAAACCGACTTTGCGCCGTCGCAACGTTCTCGTTCCCATCGCCAAGTGGTTGCGCCAACCAATCTCCACCGGTTCTCTCGCCAACCAGCGCCGCGTCCCCCGTTCCGCCGTCCGCAAGTAATCTCCACTCTTGCCTACCCACCGCTGCGCCACATCACGCCTTCTCGTCTTTTCCCACCTTCGGTTTATATAGGGGCGGCGTTCCGAGGCCGTCCGCTTTTGGGTTGCGCCCGTTTCCATGATTGTCAGCCTGCTTGCCGAGAGCCGCGCCAAGTGTTTACCTGTTCGCGTACTTGACACTCCCGGGTATTTTGCAGCTGTATATCAAAACAAAGGAGATGCAGGCACAAGTATGCGGATCTATGTGAATCGCAAGGACTTAACTGAAATTTGCGGCAGAGCCGTGAGGAACGGCGAGGCGCAAAAAAGACCGAGCCCGAATCTTCACCGCTGATGATCCCACGTAATTTATCAAGTATAATATAGTATTTAATCGGTATAATAATTCGAACGGCCCAGTCTTTGCAGTGGCCGACCTTTCACCCTGACATGGGAAGGGCAGGTTCTCTCGCTCCTCTCTTTAGCGGGTCGGAGCTTTAGCCGACACTATCGGCTTGCCCTAAATTGGCTTCAGCCCCTTGAGGACTCCGCCATTCTCTGGCGCAACTGCCGCGAGACCGGAGCTAGGCTTCGCCACCTACGTCGCCCGGCTCCAGCGCGCAATGGTGCCAGGCCTCATCCTCGGCGTGGACGGCGCAAAACCACCGGCCGCAGATTCCGCAGTGGTACGTGGCCGAAGCGTCGCAGGGCTCATCCATCGGCGAGACCGCTTGGCAGGACCACTCGAGGTCCCGGGCTTCCGTCTGATTCACTTGTTGCAACATAATCCCTCCTTGTTCGCGCAGTATACGCCTCTTTCTTGCGCAGGGATGCCGCACGCCGGCGATGTCGCCACCACCTTCTTGTTTTTTCTGGAGGGGCACGACTTCTTCGGCGCACTTCATCGATGGCTTTGTTGGCGTGTTGCAGAACGTGGAACTTATCATAGACGATGCGGCAGTTGGGTGCCCGTGGTTCTATGCTGTTGGTGAACGGCCGCCACATATCCCCGCAAGCCGCTTGCACTCGTTTTCGTTGCCTCGCGCTTAGTTGTGTCCGAAAAACTCATCGAGCGTTTCCTGCTTGCGATCCTGCCCAAACCACAAGGTTCGCCGGTATCCAAGTTACTGACCACGGTGAATGAACTTCATCTGCTTGCCGAAGTAAATCTCATCCACACCCGTTTGTACTAATGGATCTTTGCGCCGCGCCGCGCCGCACTCCAGCGTTGCAGATACCACAGGTCGATCGCTCGTACGGTGCTGGCTGCCAGCCGGAACTGCCGGGCGACTCGTCGCACCGACGCGCTTTCACACGCTAACCCCACGGCTTCTTCAAAACGTTTACTAAAAGGCGCTTTACTCGGCAGTTGCGGCACCTTCTCAACCCTCACTCCGCACTGCGGACAGCACACCCGGCCGAGTCTAGCCGAACCGCCCCTTCACGGAAACCCGCTCTCTGATCGCGTCTCTACGAATTCTCGCTCAGAGCCCTATTTTCGAGGATTCAACGCTTGTAGTTCTTCAAATACTCCGGGATCGGAGGATCATTCTTCCGCTGCGCATCGGGCAGCGGCGCCTTTGCTACGGTTTCGAGCGGCAGCACGCCGGCCCACACGGGCAGCGCGTAATCGGCTTCGTCATCGATTGGCCCGCCGGTGCGCACTTTTGCCGACACTTCCTCCAGCGGCAGCGACAGCACGATGGTGGCTTTCAACTCCTGCTCCGTCGGAATGCGCACATCGCTCCAGCGGCCCTTCATCACATGTTCCGTGAAGATGCGCAGCGCTTCCATTTTTTCCGCGGGATCTTCCACCAGTTGCGCTTTGCCCAGGATCACCACGGAGCGATAGTTCACCGAATGATGAAACGCCGAGCGCGCCAGCACCAATCCATCCACGTGCGTCACCGTGACGCAAACCGGCACGCCGCCACTCAACGTCTTCAACATGCGGCTAGCCGCGGAGCCGTGCAGATACAACGTATCACCCGAACGCCCGAAATTTGTGGGGATCACAAACGGCTGGCCGTCCACGCTGAATCCCACGTGGCAGACAAACGCGGTGTCCAGAATGCTGCAAACCGTTTCGCGCTCATAATGCCCGCGCTTCGGCAGCCGTTTGACTTGCGTGCGGTCCGTCGGTGTGAATTGGCTCATGCCACTATCTTAATGATTCGCGGGAGCCGCGCCAGTGCCAACTTGGCCTTCTGCCGGTTTCCCGCGCCCCCGCGACGACAGCCACGGCACCAGCTCTAGCCCAGCAAACCCCCGGTTCCACACATCGTGATCCACGTTGTGGCATTCGTGCAGCGCAAGTTGGCGCTCAGCTTCCTCAATTGCTTCATCGTAAGCCGCCAGAACCACCGCGGCCGCCCATTTTTCCGAATGCGTTTGCAGCAGCGACCCCAATCCGCCCATCGATTGGCCCACAACATAAATGCGCTCCGGATCAATCGCGAACTGTTTTTCTACACTGGCAAGAATTTCCAGCGCCGGTTGCAGCGCGTTGGTTGGCCGATTGAATTCCGGGTCGGACCAGTTCTCCCCCACGGGCCCCTGTGGCGCCAGTACAAATGCGGGAAACTTCGACGGTACTTCGCTGGAGATCCATACGTGCGCCCCTTTCTCATTGCCGCGCGCGACCTGTTTTACGTTGTCGTTGCCGCGGCCCTCGCCGCCGTGCAGCCACAACACCAGCGAATAAGTGTTCGCGCTGCTGTAGCCAATCGGCACGAACAGGCGATAAGGCAATTTGTCGCCCTTCTTGTCGACGTACACCTCTTTGCGGAAGTCGATGTCGTCCTTGGTGAGATCGACTGCTACCGCGCACGATTCCATGATTGCCAGCAGTATCGCCGCGCAGCCCCAGCGCAAAATGGTCTCGCGCATTCGCAGGCTATTCCTTCGTCGTTGTGGTTGCCGCGCTTGGCTTCGCTGCGCCTCTCACAACGCGGAATCCAACGTATTCTGTCGCCGGCGTGCACGACGACCGGGGATCAGCGGGACAATCTGCGCTGCCGCCGAGGACTTTACCTTTTCCATCCGCCGTCCAAACCCATTCCGCCGCATTTCCGCCCAGGTCAAAGATCAACTCCTCTTTCTCTTGTCCCTGGCCGGGAAAGCTTCCGGCAGGTTTCAGCAGCGGTGCGGCTCCGCCAAGCTCTTTCACCTTTTCGCGCAAACGGTTTGTGTCATCGGGATTCGCCGCGTAACCTGCCCAGTAATCCAGAGTGTTTTCACCTTCTCTGCTTGCGTGGAGTGCGGCAACTTCCTTCTCATCCGGCACGCGCCAGGTCTGTCCCGTCAGCTTCGAAAGCCAATCGACGTACGCTTTGGCTTGCTCCAGCGAGATACCGTTCGCCGGATAGTTTTCCGTGCCGGGTGGCATATTGTAGTGGCTGTCGAACGCAGAGAATTGCGCGCGCGTCACTTCGTAGCGCCCGATTTCCAATTCGCCGCGTTTTACCACCTCGGGAATCAGCGCGGACTTGCCTTTCCCGGCGAACGACGCGCCGTACGCACCGCCCGTGCGCGCAGCGTTTTTCGTTCGTATCGCGGTGTCCAACGGTGAACCGGTTTTCAGCGCTTCGTTCAGCGGCGGAGTGGTCTTGAAGAAATATTGGTCGAGCCACGCCACTTCATCCTCGACCTTGTGCATCTGGTGCGTTAGTTTACGGGGCCCGTGCGGTTCGCCGGGGAAAACCACGAATTTTATCGGTACTTTTCCGTAATATTGCAGCGCGCGGAAAAATGACCAGCTTTGCGCGGGAGGGACCTGGTTGTCGGCTGTGCCGTGAAAAATCAGCACCGCCGCTTGAACCTTATCCATCTTGAAGAATGGAGATTTGCGGATGTACAGCTGCGGATCTTCCATCGGCGGCTTACCGAAATAGTAGGAATCAAACGAGTCGCCGAAAACCACGTTGCCCCAATCGCTGATCCATTCGACGTCCCCCGCGCCAACCACCGCGGCCTTGTAGCGCGAAGGATATGTGGTGATCAGACTGATCGAGAGAATCGATCCGTTCGACCAGCCCAGCGTGGCAATTTTGTCCGGATCAACGAGACCCTTGCTGATCAAAGAATCGACGCCCTGATTGATATCCGGCGTT
The DNA here is from genome assembly GCA_963792145.1 of Candidatus Acidiferrales bacterium. Lineage (GTDB taxonomy): Bacteria > Acidobacteriota > Terriglobia > Acidiferrales > UBA7541 > Acidiferrum. The sequence continues at coordinate 56,369 of CAWBVH010000037.1, read as the reverse complement.
TCCAGGTCGTAATACTTTCCGCAGCAGATCGATTCCACCCACTTTAGCCCGTAGTTTCCGCTGCCATGATAATTCGGCCGCAGAAGGAACGCGCCACGCTGCGCCAGCAGGTTCATCGGATAAGCCCAGTTGTCTCCCCAAGCGTCCAGGTCCGCGCCCGTTGGGCCGCCATGAATCGCGGTAATCAGCGGATACTTTTTTGCCGGGTCATATGGATTCGGGTAATAGAGAATGCCTTCGACTTCGTCGTTGTCCGCACCTTTCCAGCGGACTACTTCGGTCTTCGCGAAGGCGCGCGACTTGATGAGCTTGTCGTTCAACTTGGTGAGCTGCACAGAATTGCCGAGTTTGTCGCCGTCAACCTGCGCCCGGAAAAGCTGCGGCATGCTGCTCGCGGTGGAATAGTAGTAGACAAACGTGTTGCCGTCTTCGGTCACGTCGAAGCCGTTGATATTTTGTGAGTGATCTCCTTCGAGCATGGCGTGCTTCCAGGTCCAGATATCGCCAGATTTATCGCGCGTGTAATGAGCGGCCTTGAAGTGATAGCCCGCCGCAAGCAGCGCGTAGAAGCCATCGCGAGTGGGTTGCAGCGCGCGCGCCAAACCACTTTCCCAGTCCAGCGGCACTTGCATGTGCTTTCCCGTGGCGAGGTCGTAGAAATACAACTGCTCGATCGTAGCGGTCAGGAATTTCGGGTCGTTGGAGAAGGGAATGAAGGCGTAGAAACCGGAATTGTCCAAGGCCCAGTGAAGACCGACGGGGCGAAGGCGCCCTTCGGCGAAGACCGGTTTTTCGGTTCCATCAGAGAGATTGTGGAGGATGGTCAGGGGCGGAGTTTTTTGGTCGAAAGTGTAATGCAGGCTTTGGGCATGAACCGCCACGGCGTACTTGCCGTCTTTGGAAACGCTCCAATCCTGGACCCAGTCGGTGTTGGTGGTGAGGCGCGTGATTTTCTTGTCTTTCACACTGACCTTGAAAAGCCGCACCGGAGGCGCGTGGTCAGAGTCGTCGACAATTTCCGAATCATCTTTCTTCTTTTTCAGGGCTTGCTCGTAGGCGCTGGGATCTTCTTCGGCGCTGAAGATAATCGTGTCTTTGTCCAACCACTCGAGTTGGCGCGGCGCGCGGGCAAGTTCGGTAAGCGGATAGGGTTCGCCGCCGCGCGAGCTGATCAGCCAAATCTGCACCGGCGCTGTGTCTGGCTTGGCTTGCGGCCGCGGCTTTCCGCTGACAAAGGCGATCCATTCCCCATCGGGAGACCAACGCGGCAAGCGGCTGTTGTCGGCGCCACGAGTCAACTGGATTTCGCGTTCTTCCGTGAGGCTGGAGAGGAAGAGATTAGAGACGCGGGAATCTTTCTCCTTGTCGCCGTCGCTTTTCGCCCAGACCAGCCAGTGCCCGTCAGGGGAAATGTGAAAATCGCTGACGGACTCGTCGTAGATAATGTCTTCGGCTTTCCAAGGCTCGGTTTTTGTAGATCTGGTTTCGTCGGCGGCGAGAACAGGAGAAGCTATAAAGGAAATGGCCGCAAGAAAAATAGTTGGGCGGAATCGATTGGACGGCATGGACCTCACCTGACTGGGGATGACTACAGCAGACGGATGCTTTCCGCCTGCGGGCAAAAGGATAGTGCAATTGACGCCCAATGGGAATGGTGTAGTCTGAATTCCTTTACAGCGAGAGAGGAATTCATGGCAACCGCGAAGCCTGTTATAGGCAAAGATACATTCGACTTTTTTCGGCAGCTTGGAAGAAACAACAAGAAAGTGTGGATGGATGCGAATCGCGAGCGCTATCAGGCTTCGTTGGTTCAGCCGATGCGACGGTTGCTGGAGGAACTGACACCAAGCATTCTGGAGCTTGACGAGCGCTTTGACGTGAGCGGGCGAACCGGCGCGAACTTTTCTCGCATCAACCGCGATATCCGATTCGCCAAGGACAAGACTCTTTATAAAACGCAGATGTACCTGAAATTTCAGGTGCCGAGCAGGCACGATGGTGAAACCGGCCAGCTTTATGTGGGCCTTTCGGCGAACGCGGTTACGACGGGATTCCGGATTTATTCAGGCGGCAAGCGCAAGGAGTCGGTGATCGCGTTGATTGCCGAGCCTCGCGTGCTCGCCAATCCAAAGTGGGTGGCGCAACAAAAAGGGCGACTCGCGAAAAAATACGAGAGCTACTGGTACACCACCGAAAAAGGGGAATGGACCAAACACCAAGGCTGGCCCACAAAAGCCGAAGGCTGGAAGCGCATCCAAGCCTGGATTGTGCGAAAGAAAATGAAGCCGTCTGCCGCCACGTCAGCGTCTTTTCCAAAAGACGTGGTGAAAATCTTCCGCGAAGTGTATCCAATGCTGCAATTCACGAGCATTCCCGACTGACCGCTGACGCACCCTGCGGGAATCGGCGGCAGGGAGGAAATTGACGGTGCGGGGAGAGTCGCATAGGATGCGTGACGCAGCGTGTCAGTGACATTCAGTGGAGGAAGGGCACATTTTCATGCCTAGATTCGCGTATTTAATTCTTGCCGGAATGTTTGTGGTGACTGCGGGCAGCAGCGCATACGCCCAGAGGCCGGGCGCTGCTGCGCAGAAGCCTGCGGAGAAGACGGAAGAAAAACCGTCGGAGAAACCCGGGGAAAAACCGTCCGAGAAAGCCGGCGAAAAACCGAAAGAGGAAAAGAAACCGCCGGAAGAGAAGGTGGTGCAGACGAAGCACACGATCCGTATTGGCGGGCAAGAGATTAAGTACACGGCGACGGCGGGCACAATTTTGCTGAAGCTGGAGGACGGCACGCCGAAAGCCAGCGTGTTTTACATTGCCTATACGAAGGATGATGCCGGCGACTTGACCAAGCGGCCGATGACATTCTCGTTTAACGGCGGACCGGGCTCAGCTTCGATTTGGCTGCATTTGGGAGCGTTCGGGCCGCGGCGAGTAGAGATGGGCGATGCGGGAGCATTACTGGGGCCGCCGTACAAACTTGTCGACAATGAGTATTCTTTGCTCGACGTTACGGACCTGGTGTTCATCGATCCGGTTTCCACGGGGTTCAGCCGCGCGGTTCCCGGCGAGCAGCCCAAGCAATTCCACGGCATCGAAGAAGACGTGGAATCTGTCGGCGATTTCATCCGCTTGTATGCGACGCGCAACAAGCGGTGGACCTCACCGAAATTCCTGGCGGGAGAGAGTTACGGCACGACGCGCGCTGCCGGGCTGTCTGGTTATTTACAGAATCGCTATGGGATGTATCTGAATGGAATTATCCTGATCTCTTCAATCCTGAATTTCCAGACGGCGGAATTCGACCGCGGCAATGATCTGCCTTACATTTTGTATCTGCCCACCTACACCGCGATTGCGTGGTATCACAAGAAACTTCCGGCGGACCTGCAAGGTGATCTGCAAAAGGCGATTGATGAATCGCGGAATTTCGCGGCCGGGGAATATACCGAGGCGCTGATGGAAGGCGACAACATAACGGCGGCGCGCAGGGCGGAAGTTGCGCAAAAGGTGGCGCGGCTGACGGGATTGCCGGTTGACTATGTGGACCGCAGCAATCTGCGCATCGAAATCATGCGTTTCGACAAGGAATTGCTGATCAACGAGCGGCGAACGGTGGGCCGGCTGGACGGACGGTTTAAGGGCATCGACGAAGATGCCGCGGGCTCACGGCCGGAATACGACCCGAGCATGGCCGCGATTGTGGGACCGTACACGGCGACCTTTAATGACTACGTGCGCGGGGATCTGAAATTCGAGAGCGACCTGCCGTACGAATTCTTGACCGGCCGGGTGCGTCCGTGGAATTTCCAGCCGTACGAGAATCGGTACGTGAACGTGGCGAATACATTGCGCAGCGCGATGACCGAGAATCCATTTCTGCGCGTCTACGTTGCGAAGGGCTACTACGATCTGGCCACGCCATTCTTTGCCGCCGAGTACACATTCGATCACCTAGGGCTTGACCCCACGCTGCGCGGGCATCTGACGGGCGGCTACTACGAAGCCGGGCACATGATGTATGTTCACCAACCATCGCTGGTGAAGCTGGAGAAGGAGCTGAAGGAGTTCATCCGGACGAGTTCGAGTTCAGCCCCATGAAATCGCTGGTGAAAATCATCGCCTGGGTAGCCGTGGCTTTGCTTGGGGCTACGGCTCTGGGGACGATCGCATTTCATCGCGGGGAGCCCATCAATGCCACGTGGTTTGTGCTGGCGGCGGGGTGTTTCTACGTGGTGGCGTATCGCTTGTACTCGGCGTTCATCGCGGCGAAATTGCTGGCGCTGGACAATACACGAGCGACGCCGGCAGAACGCCGCGACGATGGGCGCGACTTTGTCCCCACCAACAAATGGGTGCTCTTCGGCCACCACTTTGCTGCCATTGCCGGACCGGGTCCGCTGGTGGGCCCAACGCTGGCGGCGCAATTCGGTTATTTGCCGGGAACACTGTGGCTGATTGCCGGAGCAGCTTTTGCCGGGTGCGTGCAGGATTTTGTGATCTTGTTTTGCTCCATCCGACGCGACGGAAAAACGCTGGGTGAGATGGCGCGCAACGAAGTGAGCCGGCGCGGCGGATTCATTGCGCAGCTAGCGGTGCTGGCGATCATGATCATTCTGCTGGGAGTGGTGGCGCTGGTGATCGTGAACGCGCTGAAGTCTTCGCCATGGGCCACATTCACGTTGGCCATGACCATCCCCATCGCTCTTTTACTGGGAGTCTATCTGCGGTTTTTCCGGCCGGGACGCGTGCTGGAGGCCTCCGTGATTGGCGTTGCGCTGGTGTTGTTCTCGGTTGTGGCCGGGCAATGGGTGGCGGACTCCGCGAGCTGGGCGAAGGCCTTCACGTTTAGCGGCGTATCGCTGGCATTTGCGCTGATTGCTTACGGTTTCGCAGCGTCGTCGCTGCCGGTTTGGCTGCTGTTGGCGCCTCGTGATTACCTGAGCGCGTTTATCAAAGCCGGGGCCATCTTCTCTCTCGCCGCTGGGATTCTTCTGGTGCGGCCGCTGGTATTGATGCCGCCATTGACACGGTTCGTGGACGGGACCGGGCCAGTGTTTGCTGGGAAAATATTTCCGTTCTGCTTCATTACCATCGCGTGCGGCGCGATCAGCGGGTTTCATTCGCTGATTTCGAGCGGCACGACACCGAAGATGATTCAGCGTGAAGGCCATGCGCGTTTTATTGGCTACGGCGCGATGCTGCTGGAATCGTTCGTGGGCGTGATGGCGATGGTGGCGGCGTGCGCGATGCCTCCGGGAGTCTATTTTGCCATTAACAGCCCCGCGGGAATTGTGGGCGCGAGTCCGCAAGCCGCTTCACAAACTATTTCCACTTGGGGTTATCCAGTCACGGCCGGCACAATGACGAGCCTGGCGCACGCGGTTGGCGAGCAAACTCTGCTGAATCGTGCGGGCGGCGCGCCGTCGCTCGCCGTGGGCATGGCACAGATTTTCTCCAACACGATTGGAGGAGACCGGCTGCTGAGCATCTGGTATCACTTTGCAATCATGTTTGAGGCGCTGTTCATTTTGACGGTGCTGGATGCGGGAACGCGCGTGGGTCGCTTCATGGTGCAGGAACTTGGCGGGCGCGTGTGGAAGCCGATAGGGCGAATGAACTGGATGCCCGCGATACTGTTGTCGAGCGCGCTGATCGTTGGCGCGTGGGGATATTTTCTGTACCAGGGAGTGATCGATCCGCTGGGTGGAATCAATTCGCTGTGGCCATTGTTCGGGATCTCGAACCAATTGCTGGCGGCGGTGGCGCTGGTGGTGGCGACCACGATTTTGCTGAAGATGGGCCGCTTGCGGTGGATCTGGGTGACGCTGCTTCCGATGATCTGGATCGTGATCATCACCATGACCGCGAGTTACCAGAAAATATTCAGCGCGAATCCTAGAATCGGATTTCTGGCGGCGGCCAACGCGCAGGCGGCACAGATTGCCGCCGGGAAAATTGCGGCCGAGAAAATAGTTGAAGCACAGCGAGGCGTTTTCAATCAGCGGCTGGATGCGGCGGTGACGGCGGTGCTGGCGGTGATGATTTTGGTGCTGATCGCGGAGGCCGTTGTGCAGTGGTACATCATTTTGCGAAGGAAGAAGGAGCCGGTGTTGTACGAGACGCCGTACATTGCGACGCAGTGGGCGGAGGGCGACTGATGAAGCGCGGGCTGCAAATCGTGAAGCGGGGTGCAGGCCTGTTGTGGCGCGGGCTGCGGGAGTGGAGCGGCGACGCGGCGTACGACCGCTATCTGGCGTGCGCCAAGCGGAGCAACCGGCAGGAGACGTTGACGCCGGCGGAATTCTATGTCGAACAACTGAACCGGAAATATTCGCGGCCGAACCGCTGCTGTTGATACTCAAGTCATAAACTTGTATTGCTGCACACGGCACGCGGGAGTACACTTCAATTTCAGGCATGCGGCGCTTGCCGGTGCCGAAAGAGCTTCACCGCGGTTGAAGAGGCGGTCACGTTTATCCTTTGCGTGGCCGCTGCTATTGCGCTCGCCACCCAGTTGTAGTTCATTGCCAAAAGTCACGTCCGGTAAATTGTTGGAGTTGAGATGCTTCAAGACGCAACGGGCGCGTCTTTCAGGATGACAACGCAAGACGCCACGGGCGCCCTGTAGAGATTTCCGGACAATCGAGAGCTTTGGTCAGAGGAGATCGTCGTCCTCAACTGTTTTCAGTGGCGTAATTTTGTGCGTTAGCGTCACGCCATTTTTGCGAATGCCTGCGAGAATTGCGCGGCGCATCGGAGCCGGCAGCATCTCCGGGGCATACACGCCGTACAGATCCTTGGGAAAATGATTGACGAAAAGAGCGGCGACGTGGGCGGTCGCATAGGCTACCGGGGTTGTCAATCGTCCCTGCCGGCGGATCTGATAGAGGGTTGGGAAAGTGGCGTCGCTGCGGATGAGCAACTGTTGGTCCTCTTTCCGGCCGTGCTTCACGCCGCGTACGAGCACTGCGGAGGCGAATCTCGCGTTTTGGAGAATTCCTCGGCGAATCAGAGCTGCGATCTTGCGCGGGGAAGAAGTTGCGGGAAAGCGGCCGGGGTTCATGCCTCGCGATTTGGTGAGTTTCCCTTGTTTGTACCAGCGGCGTAAGCGGTCAATTTCATTCCCGCCAATTTTTACATCCAGATCGCGCATGGAGATCGAATAAGGAAGCGTGGCAACTTCATCTTGTGCCGCGAGCACTACGTTGGCCGGGCCAATCGGCTCAGGAAAGCGGAATTTCTCAAGTTCGGAGAAACGCTTGCCGAACTGAAATTTCTTGCGGCGGTAGATGCGGGGATTGGAAATGGCCTCATCGAAGGAAACTTCCGGAGACCACTGGGAAATGGGGTCGTCGCTTTTGCTGCTCTCGTATAGGCGGATGTGCACGGAATAGACTTCGTCGAGAAGCTCGGCAGCGCGTTTGACGAGCAGGTTAGTCAATCCCGGTGCCGCACCCGTATTAATTAAGGCGGTGCGACGCTTTTCTTCGAATTTCTTGGCGTAACGGAATTGTTCAACCTTGAAGGGATTGCGTGTGAGGTGCGAGCTGAGGTCCAGGTAGTGCACACGCAAACGCAGGGCGGCGCGCAAAACGATTTCGTTGAAGACCGAGGCGGAGGCATTGATGATGAGATTGCAGCCCTTGGCGGCGCGCACGACGCCGCGGAGGTTGCGCGCGTTCACTTTGGCCACAGGAATAATGGATTTTTTGCCGAGAAAACGATGAGCCCGAGCGGGGTCGCGATCGCCGCACCAGACCAAATGGCCTCGGCGCTCCAGTAGTTGAGCCAGAAGGGAGCCCGTGGCCCCTGCACCCAAGATGAAGATTCTCATGCTGTTAGCAGACTGTATCACAGTCACGGAAGGTATCGGGGCGAACCGAGATCGGGAGAATCCAGAATTGCACTGCCTGAAAAACAGCGTTAGACTTACCGAGTAAACTCCGATCCTGCAGGCCTACGGGAGAGACATCCACGGCTGCAGGGCGAGGCGGACGGCCATCGTTCGCCGAGGGTTTGGGTGGAAACGCCCGGGCCTCCCGCGCTTGGAAAGGAGCTCGTTAGACGGAAATCTACGGATTTTCGTCGCTAGCCCGATTCCATCGCGAATCGGGTTTCTTGTTTGGATGAGACTCATGAGCCTCTACGACAAGTTCGGCCGGCAGATCACCGACTTGCGAATCTCGGTCACTGACCGCTGCAATTTTCGTTGCGTGTATTGCCGGTCGGCTGACCCGGAGAATTACCGCGACCACGACGAAATTCTGTCGTGGGCAGAACTGGAACGTCTAGCGCGGATTTTCGTGGGCCTTGGGATCCGCAAGGTGCGCATTACGGGCGGCGAACCCCTGGTGCGGGAAGGAGTCGAGTCGTTCATCGCGCGGCTGCGTGATTTTGGCGTGCAGGATTTATCGATCACGACGAACGGACACCTGCTGGCCGAGCGTTGCCAGAAATTGATGGAGGCGGGGCTGCATCGCATCAACATCAGCCTGGATTCGCTAGATCCGATGAGGTTCGAGAAAATTACCCACACGCGTTCCTATGACAATGTGATGAGGGGAATCGAGACGGTGCAGGCTTCGAGGCTAGCGCCGGCAAAAGTAAACGCGGTGCTCGTGCGGGGCCTGAACGATGATGAGGTGGAAGCCTTCGCGGCGTTTGCGCGGGAGCGCGGCGTGATCATGCGCTTCATCGAATTCATGCCGCTGGACGCAGACCGGCACTGGTCGCGCAGCCTGGTGGTGCCCGCGGCGGAAGTGTTTCAGAGGATCAACGCGCAGTGGCCGCTCGAGCAGATTCCTCACCAAGCGAGCGAAACGGCGCGGAAGTATCGTTTTGCAGATGGCGCACCGGGCGAGATCGGCTTGATAGCCCCGGTGACGCAGGCGTTTTGCGGGCATTGCTCGCGAATCCGGCTGACGGCCGATGGAAAGCTGCGCACCTGCCTGTTCAGCAAAGAAGACCGCGATTTGCGTGCGCAGCTGCGCGCGGATGCTTCGGATAAAGAAATTATTGCGTGGGTGAATTCCGTGGTGATGGAAAAAGAAGCGGGGCACCGAATCAATGAACCGGGATTTGTGCCGCCATCGCGAACCATGGTGTTCATCGGGGGATGAAGTGATTCAATGGCGGGCCGTAGCACCAGCCGCGGCGCGAACGCTGGTAAATCTCACCAAAAGGCGTAAGAATTCATCTAACGAACCCAGGGAACAAGAGGATACCCTTACAGCAGGACACCATGGCAGGGCTTACCACTATCTCCAATACGTCGCTGGCGGGTTTGCAGCAGCCCGACACGTTGCGCGCGCCGGAAATTGAAAAGGGCGTGGGCTGCGATTTCGATTCGTACCTGTTGGTGCCCGACGACACGCTGGATGACCGCATTGCGGCGGCAAAGGGCAAACTTGGCAGCGACGTGGTGATCCTGGGGCATCACTACCAGCGCGATGAAGTGGTGAAATTTTCGGATTTTCGCGGCGACTCGCTGAAACTATCGCAGCAAGCTTCACAGGCCCATGGAAAATACATCGTGTTTTGCGGCGTGCATTTCATGGCTGAAAGCGCGGACATTCTGCGGCGCGATCGGCAGATTGTGGTGCTGCCGGATTTGAATGCCGGATGCTCGATGGCGGATATGGCGGATATCGGCCAGGTGGAATTGTGCTGGGACGAGCTGGGTAGCGTGCTGGATACGAACAAGATTATTCCCGTGACGTATATGAATTCGACGGCGGCCATCAAGTCGTTCACCGGAGAACATGGCGGATCGGTGTGCACCAGCAGTAACGCGGCAGCCGTAATGAAGTGGGCGTTTGCGCGCGGCGAAAAAGTTCTGTTTCTCCCGGATGAGCATCTGGGCCGCAACACCGGTTATCGTATGGGGATTCTGCTGGACGAGATGGTGGTGTGGGATCCGTTCCAGGATTTGGGAGGGAACACACCGGAAGCGCTGCGCAAGGCTAAAGTGATTCTGTGGAAGGGCTATTGTTCGGTGCATCAACGCTTCACGCCGGAGCACATCGCGAAAGTGCGGAAGGAGCATCCGGGGATTCGCGTGATCGTACATCCGGAATGCCGATTCGAGGTGGCGCAGGCGGCGGACGAAATTGGTTCGACGGAAGGGATCGTGAAGTCGATCCTGGCGTCGCCGGTGGGAACGGAATGGGCGGTGGGGACGGAAATCCACCTGGTGAACCGGCTGAGCAAGGAAATCAAGGACCGCAAAGTGATGTCGCTGGATCCGAGCGTGTGCGTGTGCACCACGATGTTCCGGATCACGCCGCAGCACCTGCTGTGGGCGCTGGAAAATCTTGCTGCAGGAAAAGTAGTGAACCAGATTTCGGTGGACGAGCGCACGCGGGAATTCGCGAAAGTGGCGTTGGACCGCATGCTGGCTTTGCGATAGGCAATAGGGGCGTGAGAATTGGCGCGGCAGTCACGCGGCACGGAGAAGGCATGGCGGAACACGACGAAGATCCCGAGGAAGTACCAGAGCCACCACAACGAATTTTCACGCTGACCGAGGCGGAGCGCACGCGGCGCGAGTTGGAACCTTTTCTGATCGAAGCCATCGACGCGCGCAAGAAACTTTCTGAACTCGATCAGGAACTCACCGCCGTGTCCACGCGCATCCTGATGATGGGAGGCGTGCTGGTGCCGTACGCGAAGCTGGCGGAAAAGCGCATGGCGCACCAGAGCCTGGCGGAACTGATGAAGACAAACCTGGAAAAGATTTTGTCCACGGGATGCCTGGTGAAGGACCTCGATGTGGGATTGCTGGATTTTCCGTCGGTGCTGAACAACGAAGAAGTGTATCTCTGCTGGAAGCTGGGCGAAGAGCGCATCCGGTATTACCACCGGCAGGACGAAGGCTACGCTGGACGAAAGCCAATTGACCCGCGGGACCTAGGTCCAGGCGACCAGGTGCAGTGAGGGGGGTTCGGTAGCGGCAGCCCTGATGCATGCGCGAACGCGCCCTGCCAAGTTTTTCACGACGAAACGACAAGACTTCCCAGCAGGCCCTCGAACGGAGCCATACACAAATGAAAGAGAACAGCCTGAAAGATTCAGCGAGTCCGTATCTCCGCTCGGCGGCGCATCAACCGATTGACTGGAGCGAATGGGGCGAGGGTGCATTTGCGCGCGCGAAGAACGAAGACAAACCCATCCTGTTGGATATCGGCGCGGTGTGGTGCCACTGGTGCCACGTGATCGACAGGGAGAGCTACGAGAATCCGGAAATCGCGAAGGTCATCAACGAACATTTTGTGCCGGTGAAAGTGGACCGCGACGAACGCCCGGACGTCGATTCGCGATACCAGTCCGCAATCAGCGCGATCAGCGGACAAGGGGGATGGCCGCTTACCGGATTTCTGATGCCGGATGGCAAACCTTTTTTTGGCGGGACGTATTTTCCGCCGGAGGACCAGCAAGGACGGCCGGGGTTTCGCCGTGTGCTGCTGGCGGTGGCGGATGCGTACAAGAACAAGCGCGATGATCTGATGCGCACCGCGGAATCGTTGTCGGAGGCGGTCGCAAAGGCGGAAGTTTTTGCGGGAGCGCGAGCGGAATTTAATCTTGGCCTGGTGGATGCGCAAATCAGTGCGATCACGCAACTCTTCGATATTCGCAATGGGGGCTTTGGAACAGCGCCGAAATTCCCGCATGCCTCAGGCATCGACCTGATTCTGGAGCGCTACCGGCAGCAAGGCGAAAAGCATCTGCTGGCGATGGCAGAGACCACACTCGAGAAAATGGCCAAGGGTGGGGTGTACGACCAGCTCGCGGGCGGCTTCCATCGTTATTCGGTGGACGAACGCTGGCTGGTGCCGCACTTCGAGAAGATGAGTTACGACAATTCGGAATTGTTGAAGAATTATCTGCACGGCTGGCAGGTCACAAAGAATCCTTTTTTGCGAGACACCGCGCAGGGAATCGTCGGGTGGGTGAACGAATTGCTCTCCGACCAGGCAGGTGGAGGTTTTTACGCCAGTCAGGATGCCGACTATTCACTGGATGACGATGGCGATTATTTTACGTGGACGCTGGACGAGCTTCGGGGCGCGCTTTCGAAGGACGCGGCAGAGATCATGGAACTGTACTTCGACGTAGAAGCGCACGGCGAGATGCATCACAACCCGGCGAAGAATGTTCTGTGGATTGCGCGCGATGCCGTAGAGATCGCGCGGACACTGGGGCTGGATGAATCGAGTGTGCGGCTGACGATCGCAAATGCGAAGCGCAAGATGCTTGAGGCGCGCTTGCCGCGGCGCACGCCATTCGTCGACAGGACGATGTATGTGAGTTGGAACTCGATGTTTGCTTCTGCGTATTTTGCTGCGGGACACGTGCTGACGGGAGAACTTGCCTCCGGGTGCCTCGCGTTTGCTGTGAAAACGCTGGATCGCATGCTGAAAGAAGCTTGGAGCGAGGAGCGGGGCTTTGCACATCGCCTTGGCGGGCCAGCGCTGCGCGGTTCGCTGGACGACCAGGTGTTTGGCGTGCTTGCGTTGCTGGATGCGTATGAAGCGACGCTCGATGCAAGGTATTTTCGCGCGGCCCAGCGCACTATGGATTTGACCATCGAGAAATATGGCGATGCGGAAGGTGGCGGGTTCTTCGATCGCGCTTCCGACGCTCCACCGATGGGAGGGCTGGAGGTCCGGCGGAAGCCGTTCCAGGATTCGCCGACCCCGGGAACAAATTCCGCAGCGATTATGGCACTGACGCGCATGCACGCGTACACCGAGGATCGGCGATACTACGATTGGGCGAACAAGACCCTCGAGGCATTCGCGGGAATCGCGGCGCAATATGGATTGTTCGCGGGGACCTACGGGCTGGCAGCGGTGCTATTTTCGGAGCATCCGACGCAGGTGGTGATCACTGGGCCGGCAGGAGATGCCACGGCGCAGAAGCTTGAGGAAGCGGCCAATGGCGTGTTTCGGTTAGGCAAAGCAGTGTTGCGCTTGACGCCGGAATCGTCGCTAGAGAATCTGCCGGCGGCGCTGCGCCAGACGCTTCCTCATTTGCCCAAGGACAAAGCCGCGGCGGTGGTTTGTTCGGGGACGAATTGTTTGCCGCCGGTGGGCGATCCGGAGGAGTTGAAGAGAGTTTTGCAGAAGGGAATCGCGGGGACCGCGGCGGGATAAGTAATAGCAGAGGCACGATGCATCGTGCCTCTGCTATTATTTTTGGATCGGCTGGCATAAAAGCCCGCGCCACATCGAAGAAACAGCCTCCCCCTGAAAGGGGTGAGCTACAGGATGGGGCACGATTTCGGTAGCTACTTCTTGGGGCGCGATTCTGGGGGCACCAGGCCGTTGACGCGGTAGTAGACCACCAGTTGGCCATAGTGCTCGCCGGAATGCTCGTTCAGGCCGTAGCCGAGGTCATAAAGGCGGTCCAGATGTGGTCCGCCGTCGTTGACCGCTTCGTTCAGACCCTTATCACCTTTGGCTTTGATGACGTCCGCGCCATCCTGCACGCACTTCTTCACGAACGCTACCACGTCCGCCTTGGTTTTCAAATCGTCGCCCGCGTAGGCGTCGGGGTAGCGTGGCTTCTTGCCCTGAGCGATATCCGTAAAATAGTACATGGAGCCCGAAGCATGGACGAGATTGGCCTTGAAGGTGCGAGACTCAGGGGCAGGTTTGTAACCGTATTTGTCCTCGGGGAAATCCTCGGCCATGGCAATCAGCTTTCGCCCAATATCGTTCCATTGCTCCAGCAGCGCTTGCGAGGGGCTGGGTGCCGGCTTAGGCTCCGGTTTCTTGGCGTCCTGGGCGCGAAGGGGCTGCACCGCGAGGCAGGCCGCAAGCAGAAGTGCAAAAAGCAGACCAAATCGTTTCATCGCTTCTCTCCTTTTGTGTCTAGTACTGATTGAGGCAGACGGGTTCCTATTAGCTATCAGACGCAGGACATCACCGGAGGTCTCGCCCAGGGCGGGAAGGGGCGAATCCAGCCGAATCGCGTGGAACGTCATCATACGATAGAATGAATACGGATGGAGATTTGCGAAAGTCACGGGCAGTTACTCCCTGAAAGCATGCAAGCCTCAAAAAAGGGCTAGTGGGCCCTGGCGTGGTATTCTAGATAGACACGGTCGAGGGGGCCGAGCCATTGAATTGGAGCTGGATTTTGCTGCGTAGCAGCATCGCGCTGACGATCCTGGCCCTGCTGTTTTTCTCGCAGCGGTTTTGGTATCGCGCTTTGTGGAGGGTGACCGCCAATTGGGGCCGCCTGACACTGCGCGTGGGCCTGCGACTGCTTTATTTGGGCGGATTACTGCTCATTATCATCACCCTTGCCGATAACCTACGTCCCGATCGTGGGCGAATTCTGCCGAGCCACTCTCCGATTGGCGCGTTTGCCGGGTTGTGGTTTGCAAGCGCCCTGGCGGCATATTTTTGCGTGAAGTCGGTGCATGGAGCGGAATGGCTGTGGCACCGGTTCTGGAAAACGTCCACACCAGCCAATCCCGAACCCAGGCTGGATACACGCCTGGCCACTGCCGAGGATTTTGTGCCGGATCCCTCGCGACGTTCATTTTTCCGGACCGCCAGTGTTGTTGCCGGAGCTGCGCCATTCCTTGGCGTGATGTACGGGTACGCCGCGGAGCGGCTGCGTTATGAAGTGCGGCGCGTGGAAATTCCTTTGCCGAACCTGCCGCCCGAACTGGACGGCATGGAAATCGTACAGATCAGCGACATTCACCTGAGCGGTTATATGACGCGCGAATCGGTGCGCCGCGCCGTGAACATGGCGAACGATGTGGGCGCCGACCTTGCTGTGGTGACCGGCGACTTGATTACGGGAATGCACGATTCCATGGCGGATTGCGTCGACGAAGTGCGGCATCTGCGCGCCCCGCTCGGCGTTTATGGCTGCAACGGCAATCACGAGATTTACGCCCGTGCTGAGGATTTGGCCGAGCGCCTGTATCGACAGGCCGGCATGAAGCTGCTGCGAAGCGAGAATGCGCTGATTACGTATCGGGGCGCACAATTGAATCTGATTGGCGTGGATTACCAGCGCGAACGCACGCCCAGCGGCCGCAAGATGCAAATGCTGAGCGGCGTGGAACCGCTGGTCCGGCGAGACATGCCGAACCTCCTGCTTTCCCACAATCCGAACACGTTCAATCGCGCGGCGGAATTGGGAATTGAACTTTCGCTGGCGGGCCACACCCATGGCGGACAGGTGCAAGTGGAAATCCTGGACGTGAGCATCAGCCCAGCGCGATTCATCACCGACTACGTGGCGGGGCTATATCACCGGCCGCTGCTGATGCCGGACGTTCCGAAGCGATTGGGCGAGACCATCAAGCTGATGCCCAACGCGCCGAAGGGCCTGTCGGCGTTGTACGTAAATCGCGGGCTCGGAACTGTGGGAGCGCCTGTACGTCTGGGTGCACCGCCGGAAATTACGCACGTGGTGTTGCGGCGGGTTTGATCCGCGGACACTTCTTGGGATTCTCGAAGTTGCGATTGAGATCCTTAGGGCCGCAAAAGGCGCGGCTCGCAGGATGATCGCGCGCGATTCTTGTTTTTGAGCGACGCCTTTTGAATGACGGCTAAAGTTGTGCGTCGTGAGACCTTCCGGATAGAATCTCCTCAAGAAAATCATGTCCATCAAAGAGACGAATTGCTGGTTGCAGACTGTGGCAGAGCCTGTGCGGGGCTTGGATGGTCCGCTGCCGGAACAAGTGGACGTCGCGGTGGTCGGCGCAGGCTTTTGCGGGCTTTCGGCGGCGCGCGGGCTGGCGAAACGAGGCGTGCGGGTGGCCGTCCTGGAAGCGGAGACCATCGGATGGGGCGCAAGCTGCCGAAATGGCGGCATGGTGCTGACCGGGATGAAGCTGCCGGTGCCGACGTTGATTGCACGCTACGGGCGCGAGCTGGTGCAGCGCATGTACGCTGCTTCGCTGGATTCGATTGACCTGGTGGAGCAGATTGTCAAAGAAGAGCGGATTGAGTGCAGTTTCTCGCGGTGCGGGCACCTCGAAGTCGCCTGCAAACAGAGCCACTTCGATGGGTTCGCAGAGTCGGCTGCTGAGATCAAGCGCGAGTTTAATCACGATTTGCGCATAGTGCCGAAGAACGAGCTGGACGCAGAAATTGGTTCGAAGATTTATTACGGCGGAATGGTGGACGAGACCAGCGGGGGGCTCAATCCAGCACAATTTGTGGCCGGATTGGGCAAAGCTGCACAGTGCGCCGGGGCTTTGCTATACGACCATGCGCGAGTGATGCGCGTCGATCCGGTTTGGACGGGCGGCCAGAGGGTGTTTCTGGTGGAGACTTCGCGCGGAAGGATCAGCGCCAAGGAAGTGATCCTGGCGAGCGGTGCCTACACGACGGAAGCGACGCCATCGCTTCGCAAAAAGGTGATTCCCATTGGGTCGTACATCATCGCGACGGAAGCGCTGCCCGCCGACCTGGCGCGACAATTGAGCCCGCGCAACCGCATGATCTACGACTCCAAACATTTTCTGTATTACTACCGGTTGACGCCCGACAATCGCCTGCTTTTCGGGGGCAGGGCGGCATTCTTTCCGGAGTCGGAAAGCACGGTGCGAGAGAGCGCGGAGCTTCTGCGCCAGGGCATGATCGGCGTTTATCCCCAACTACGGGCCATCCAGGTGGAATATGTCTGGGGAGGCACACTGGATTTCGCGTTTGACGTGATGCCGCACTCCGGAAAGATCGATGGAATGCATTTCGCGGTTGGATTTGCGGGTCACGGTGTGGCCGCCGCTACCTGGATGGGTGCAAAGCTGGCGGGCCTGATTTGCGGCGACGCTGACGATAATCCCTTCTCCAAAATATCCTTTTATGGCGCGCCCATTGGCTTGCGCAGCGGAAATACCTGGGCACTGCCGTTGGCAGGCGCGTACTACCGGGTGCTCGACTGGCTGACGTGAGGGCCCGCGTTTCGTCACTCGCGGGCGTACATCAGAATTGGGCGATGAAGTCATGCTGCTGTCTTCCATTGATCTGAACGGCGTTCCCAGAAATCCTCAAAGCGTCCGCTAAGCTTGCTGCAGCGCAGGGCGATGATGGAGTTTGCGCCCGTTACGGTCCAATGCATGCCCGCGCGCTTGAGCCGGGTGCCGATCACCACTTTACAGCCGGCCTCCACCACGCCAGTCGAAGTGCAGAAGCCTTGTTTTTGGAACTTTGGATATCGCATGCGGTGTCGATTGTTCCACATGTAGCGGACACAATCCCGTGCCTCTTTGTGTTGGCCTACGTGGCCATGCAGCGCTCGCACCAAGGATTTCAGGCGGCCCTCATCGAGTTCCTCATAGCGCGCCTGGATCCAGGGCTTGCCTTCTGGGCTGTCCCCATAAATGACCTTTCCCACCTGGCTGAGATGTTCTTTGGCATGAAAGCGGTCGAGAATCTGAGTGGCTTGCGGGAATAGTTCCGTAGCCGAGTTCCAAATCCAGGCTGAACCATCGCCCAACACCGCCGGACGCTGAGCTTCGGTGAAACCACGGCGGCTGGCCTCGCGCTGTACGCGCGCCGCGAAGTCCGAGAGGTCGGGACTGCTATCCAGAGTAGCTGCGCTTTCAATCGCGGCCGAATAGGTGATCGATCCTGGGTCGCGTACCGGTTGGCCTTCCTCATCGCGCGATTCCGCCGTCCAGATGGTGACGAGCTTGGCTTCGCGGGTTTTGGCCGAGCCGTCGGCTTGTTTGCCCGCGCGATCAGCAACTTCTTGGGTGCGCATCGGCACCCCGGTACCATCCATTCCCAGGTACATGGTGGGAGCCACTTCGCCCATCGGTTCTACTTGCTGGTGTTCATCGACGGCGATCTCGGCCCCCAGCGCTTCTGCGGCTCGTTCCACCTGCTTGGCACTGACTTCCACCCCCGCCAATTCGTGCAATAACCCGCTGCTCTCTTCGAAACTCAGCAGCGCTGCCGCGCTGGCAGTCATGCGCAGCACGCCAGGCGTCAGCGAAAACGATTCCAGCCCCAGTGCCCGGTCCCGCGGGCAGAATCCGCTCTCGCACTGCTCACAGTGATAGTAAGCGCGCTGTAGGTGCAGCGGCCCCAGTACGCTTTCGAAGGTCTTTCCGTGACGGCCATGATATTGGGCGGAGCCTCCGCAGGGGCAGGGCAGTCGCGGTCCCACATGATCGCTGGCGTCCGTGTTGAGTCGTTGTTCCAGCGCACGCGCTGACAAGCGCAAAGCCTGGCGCCGCGCCGCCATTTCTACCGCTTCGAAATCCAAGTCGGCGACGCACCCTAAGAGTGTTTCGATTTCCTGGACGATTTCGTTTTGAAGGTCGGTTTGGAGCCCCCTTTTTCGGCCGCCTCTCTGGGAGCTACCTGGGACCGTTCCAGTTGGGCATCCGCCCATTGTTCACAAGCCTCTCGATACTGCTCCATCTGTTCCCGAAACGTATGCCCTTGCTCGATTTGCTGCCGCGCGAGCTCGGCTTGTTCTGGGCTCAGATACCGGGAGTGGGTTTTGCCTGCCATCGGCCGCGTCAAGCTGTAATAAGGGCCGTGACGCGCTTTGGGATCCTGTTGGCAGGGACAGCCTGCTTTACCACATTTCATGGTGCGCTCAGAGACCGACCCCCGGCGCATCGGTTTAGGTTGAGACAAAACTGCGGCCAGTTCACGTATGGACGAAGGTACTCCAGTAGAAATCTTCATGGATCTATCCTACGGCACTAAATGCCGTAGGACAAGATAAAAAAGGCCAACCTTAGCCGCACACCATTCCTATGTCGTGCGCCCGTCACTCGCCATTCGCTGGACTTCTTCCCCTTGATTGCGACAAACTCGGCGCGCCGCTTTATGCGAGGGGATTCGATGATTGTCGTGGTGATGGGAGTGGCCGGTTCGGGAAAGAGCACCATCGCCGAAATCCTGGCGCAGCGTCTGGGTTGGGCCTTTCTCGATGCCGACGTGTTCCACACTCCTGCCAACAAAGAGAAAATGCATCGCGGGATACCGCTGACGGATGCGGACCGTTTTCCGTGGCTGGATGCCATTCATGCCGAATTGGCGGCGGATGAAGCGAAGGGCAAGAGCGTGGTGCTGGCGTGTTCTGCGTTGAAGGAAGAATACCGACGCAGGCTGTCGCAGGGGCTCGCCCTCCGATTTGTGTATTTGAAGGGTTCGTATGAATTGATTGAGGCGCGGATGCGCGAGCGAGCTGGTCACTTTGCCGGCGAATCGATTCTGGAGGATCAATTCAAGACGCTGGAAGAGCCGGGGGACGCGATGGTAGTGGACATTGACGCGCCGGTGGAGACAATTGTCGCCGGCATTCTGGGGAAGATTGAAGAGGAGCGATCGAGCGCGAAGGACGGGATAGAGATTCTAAGAAAAATACGGGGGCGGCTGCTGCCGTTTTTGTTTTTGCTCTACGTCGTTGCGTATCTGGACCGCATCAACGTGGGGTTTGCAGCGCTGCAGATGAAGGAACAACTGGGGTTCAGCGACGCCGTGTATGGCCTAGGAGCCGGGATTTTTTTCGGCGGATACTTTTTGTTCCAAGTGCCAAGCAATCTGGTGCTGCAGCGCGTGGGAGCTCGGCGGTGGATTGCATTCCTGATGGTGCTTTGGGGAATTATTTCCGCGGCGATGCTGTTCGTTGTATCCGCGAGGTCATTTTACGCGCTGCGTTTCCTGTTGGGGGCGGCGGAAGCGGGGTTCTTTCCCGGTGTGATTTTCTACCTGCGCAGCTGGTTTCCGGCTTCGTCGCGGGCCGGGGTGCTGGCGCTATTTATGACCGCAGGACCGATTTCAGGCGTGATTGGAGGACCGATCAGCGGAGCCCTGCTGGAGTGGAATCATCGAGGCGGGCTTGCCGGCTGGCAATGGATGTTCCTGCTGGAAGCGCTGCCAGCGATTGTACTGGGTCTGGTGGCGGGGATGTATTTGCCGGACAGTCCGGAGAAAGCCCACTGGCTGACGGCCAGTGAGAAGGGCTGGTTGGGAGAGGAGTTGGCACGCGAGCACTTGCAACTAAAGAAATTCGTTGCAGAAAGGGATGGGAGTTGGTGGAGCAATCCGAGGCTGTGGGGATTTGCGGTTGCTTACTTTGGCTTGAACTGCTGCACCTACGGAGTGAGCTTATGGCTGCCGAGCGCGTTGAAGCATCTGAGTGGCTTGCCGAATTTGCTGCTCGGGTTTTTGACCGCGGTGCCGTATTTGGTTGCGGCGACGGCGATGGTGCTGGTGGGCACGCACTCCGACCGCACGCGCGAGCGGCGTTGGCATATCGCGCTGTGCGCGTTTTCCGGAGCGGTGGCGTTACTGGTGGCGGGCTATGCGAATGGCGTGGCCGTGAGTGTGGCCGCGTTCGCGGTGGCGCTGGCAGCTTCGTCGTCGATGAACGGGCCGTTCTGGGCGATGGCCTCGAGCAAGGTGACTGTAGCCACAGCCGCGGGCAGCATCGCGTTGATTAATTCGCTGGGGAACCTGGGCAGCGGTTTCGGACCTTACTGGATTGGGTATTTGAGGCAAACGACGGGGAGCTTTCTTGGAGGGATGGTGAGTGTGGCGATACTGCTGACCGTGGCGGGTTTGACGATACTGCGGCTCGATCGTCCGGCGGCGGAGGGTGTGTGAGAACTAAGAAGAGAAGTTATTTCGACGGAAGCGAGGAATCCCTCTTGGGTCTAAACCCGAGAAAAGAAAGATTCCTCACTCCGCAGACTCCGTTCGGAATGACAAAATGAAAGAAATTGCGGACTTGCAGCAAATCGCGGTTCGGGAAATAATCCACGTCGCACACATTGGGGGCCAAATTGGGAAACGCACATCGAAGGTTGTTGCTCGCAGGAATTTTTGTGTTTGCAGGCACGCTGCTTCCGTTGAAGTCGCGCGTGGTGGCGGATGACCAGCCGCTCTACGGATACTCGGCGGAATCGTCGCGTGTTGAACGACAGTGGGAAGAAAAGCTGCGCGCCATTCCAAGTCCGGACAATCTGCGTGCTTACATGCAGCGGCTTTCGGCGCGCCCGCACAATGTCGGTTCGCCTTACGACAAAGACAATGCGGAATGGATCGCGTCGAAGTTCAAGGAATTCGGACTGGACACGCAGATCGAGACCTTCAGCGTGCTCTATCCGACGCCCAAAGAACGGCTGGTGGAACTTGTTGACGGCGGACCGCACTTCACGGCGAAGCTGCAGGAGCCGGTGGTACCGGAGGATCCCACCTCAAACCAGACCGCGGAGCAGTTGCCAACGTATAACGCGTATTCGATTGATGGCGACGTTACGGCACCGCTGGTGTACGTGAACTACGGACTGCCGGAAGATTACGAGATTCTCGATCGACTTGGGATTTCGGTTAAGGGCGCGATCATCATTGCGCGGTACGGGCATTCCTGGCGCGGCATCAAGCCACAAGTGGGCGCGGAACATGGCGCCGTCGGCTGCCTTATCTATTCCGACCCGCGTGATGATGGTTATGCCGGTGGTGATGTGTTCCCCAAAGGCGCATGGCGGCCGAGCGAGGGCGTGCAGCGGGGCAGCGTGCAGGATAGCACGGTGTACATGGGCGATCCGTTGACGCCGGGAGTCGGCGCCACGGCGGATGCAAAGCGGATACCGATTGCGGAATCGAAGTCGTTGACGAAGATTCCAGTGCTGCCCATTTCTTACGCCGATGCTCAACCGTTGCTGACTGCCATCACCGGACGCGTTGCTCCGCGAGCCTGGCAGGGCGGATTGGCCATCACCTACCACTTAGGGCCAGGTGCCGCGAAAGTGCATCTGAAAATGTTTTCGAACTGGGATATGAAGCCGCTTTACGACGTCATCGGGAAAATTCCCGGATCGACGATTCCGGATGAATGGGTGATCCGGGGCAACCATCACGATGCGTGGGTAAACGGCGCCGAGGATCCGCTGTCTGGAGCGGTGGCCGTTCTGGAAGAAGCGCGCTCCATCGGCGAATTGGTGAAGCAAGGATGGAAGCCAAAACGCACCATCATTTACTGCGCGTGGGACGGGGAAGAGCCGGGTTTGCTGGGCTCAACCGAATGGGTGGAAACGCATGCGGACGAATTGCGCAAACATGCGGTTGTGTACATCAATTCCGACAGCAATAGCCGGGGATATTTTGCGCTGGAAGGCTCGCACACGCTGGAACATTTTATCAACGACGTAGCGCGCGACGTGCAGGACCCGGAGACAAAGCTGTCTGCGTGGAAGCGCGACCAGTTGAAGGAAATCGAAGGAGCCAAGACGCCAGAAGCCTTGCGCGAATTGCGCAGCCGTCATGATCTGCGATTGGAGATGCTTGGCGGCGGCTCGGACCATGCGCCGTTCATCAATTTTGCCGGTGTTGCTTCGCTGGGGATTGGGTTTGGCGGCGAGGATGGCGGAGGAATCTACCACTCCATCTACGATGATTTCTACTGGTACACGCATTTCAGCGACAAGGATTTCGTGTATGGGCGAGCGCTGGCTCAGGCAGGCAGCACGTCCGTAGTGCGGATGGCCGATGCCGACTTGTTGCCCTTTCAATTTTCCGATTTTGCGGACGACGTGAAAATGTACGTTCGCGAAGTGGAAAAATTCGCGGATAAGCAGCGCGAGGAGATTCAAGAGAACGAACCAGAAACTGGCGGAGGGCATGTACGAGGCGACCGCCGACCCTCGCTATTCCTGGGTAACTCCAAAGAAGGAAGAGGTTCCGCCGCACCTGAACTTCGCGCCGCTGGATAACGCAGTGGAATCGCTGGAACGCAGTTCCGCGGAATATCAGAAGGCATTGGACCGCGTCGGCGCGAACGGAGGCGCGGCGCTCGCGTCCGCCTCTGTGAAGGAAGTGAACGAGATGCTGATTCAGTGCGAGCACAAGCTGACCACGCCGGAAGGCCTGCCGGGACGCTTCTGGTACAAGCACGAATTGTATGCGCCCGGCGTGTATACGGGATATGCGGCGAAGGCGATTCCCGCGGTGCGAGAAGGACTGGAACAGAAAAAGTGGAAAGAAGCGGAAGAGTCCGCGGCGCGCGTCGCCAAAGTGCTGGAGAGCGAAGCGCAACACATCTCCGCGGCGGCCGCAAAACTTTCGGCTGTACACTGAGGCCACGCGCAGGACTACAGCGGTACCTCGCAGTGTTTTGAGGAGATAGCCCATTCCTTCCTATAACCTGACCATTGTGGGTTTTGGACACGTGGGGCGCGCGTTGCTGCGCCTGCTGATTTCGAAAGAAACGGAGCTGCGGCGAAAACACGACGTGCGCTGGCGTCTTACGGGCGTGGCGTCACGCCGGATCGGTTGGTTGACGGATCCCGACGGGCTGAATCCAATCTCCATCCTGAACGGCCACTTTCCAACGCAGACGCATCCGGTGCGCAATGTGCGCGAAT
Organism: Candidatus Acidiferrales bacterium; assembly: GCA_963792145.1. Lineage (GTDB taxonomy): Bacteria > Acidobacteriota > Terriglobia > Acidiferrales > UBA7541 > Acidiferrum. The sequence goes on along the minus strand of CAWBVH010000037.1, from coordinate 33,001 downwards.
GGATCGAGCGCAGCAAAGCCGATGTGCTGTTTGAGGCGAGTTCGCTGAATGCGGAAACGGGGCAGCCAGCGATTGAGCATATCGTGGCGGCACTGGAAGCCGGGGCGCACGCGATCAGCGCAAACAAAGGGCCGATCGTTCATGCGTACGGCGAATTGCTGGCTCTGGCAAAGGAAAAGGGACGGCAATTTCTTTTTGAATCCACGGTGATGGACGGCGTGCCAATTTTTTCGTTGTTTCCCACGGGGCTGCCGCTGGCGGACTTGCGCGGATTCTCGGGAGTTTTGAATTCCACGACGAACGTAGTGCTGACAGAGGTTGAGAAAGGGCGCTCCATTGAGGATGGGGTGAAGCGCGCGCAGGCGCTGGGCATCGCGGAGACCAATCCGACGCAGGATTTGGACGGCTGGGATTCGGCGGTGAAGGTGGCGGTGCTGGCCACGGTTCTGATGGGCGTACCGACGAGGATCGATCAAGTACGGCGGACGGGGATTCAGGATTTGACCGAGGAAAAAATTCGGTCGGTGCGAGCTGCGGGGATGCGCTACAAGTTGGTGTGCCGGGCAGAACGGCGAGGCGATGGCGTGGATTGCCGAGTCAGCCCCGAGCTTTTGCTGCTATCGGATCCCATGGCGGGGCTGGAGGGGACGAGCTCCGCGATTCGATTTGATATGGACGTTTTTGGGTTATCGCTGGTGGAGCACAATCCCGGGGTTGAAGCCACGGGTTACGGGATGTTGGCGGATTTTCTGCGGGCGGTGCGGGCGTAGGGCGGGCATCGCGAGATTTTGAAATCGTGCGTGGCGTATGGGTTGAGGTCCTTCGCGGCGCAAACTGCGCGCCGCTCAGGATGACAACGCGTTCAAAGTAGAGCGAATCATTTCTATTTCAAAGCAAGCGCCCGCCTCAGAAAGGCGGCCGCTACAGCCACGTGTTTTAGCCGGCGCGGGTGCCGTTGGGGACGGGGCGTTCTGGAGTGGCGAGAGCTGGCAGGATGCCATCTGCATAGCCAAGGTCGAACAGCATGCCCTGGGAAATTTCTCCGGCCATTTTCTTTGGCTCCAGGTTTAAGACGAACAGCGCTTGCTTGCCCTCGATCTCTCGCGGATTTTCACGTTCTTGCTTCATTCCGGCGAGGATGGTGCGCGAGTGATCGCCGAAATTTACTGTTAACTTCAAGAGTTTTTCGGAGCGGGGAATATCCTCAACGCGCTCGATTGTGCCGACGCGAATGTCCAGTGCTTCCAACGCGGAAAAAGAGACGACCGGTTTTACGGGTGCAGGAGTGAAGTCGCTCATTGGTTGCTCCCGAAATTTGCGGCGTAGGCGGGAGTCGGGATTGCGGGATCACAGCGGTCGTCGCGCTGTGGTGCGTCGACCACGAGGTGCATTGGGATAATCCCCGCCCACACGTTCAACGCGTAGTCCTCAGCATCGTCCTCGACTGCACCAGTGCGGACTTTCGCCGAGACTTCCGCGAGGGGCAGTTTCAAGATGCTCGTGGCCTTCAATTCCTGTTCGTTGGGCTGGCGCGCGTCGTTCCAGCGACCCGGAATCAACTTTTCTGTAAAAGCTCTCAGCGCCTGCAGCTTTTCTGACGGCTCCTGGATCAGCGTTGCGAGGCCCAGAGCAACTACGGAGCGGTAGTTCATGGAATGATTGAAAACGGAGCGCGCCAGAACGAGCCCGTCGATGAGCGTGACGGTGATGCAAACGGGCAGGCCATCGCCGAGACCGCGCAGCATGCGGCTGGCCGCCGAGCCGTGAAAAAAGATCGCGTCGCCCACGCGGGCAAACATTGTAGGGATGACGAAGGGTTGGCCGTCGGTGGAAAATCCGACGTGGCAGACGAAAGCCTCGTCAAGAATCTGGTAAATGGTTTCGCGGTCGTACACGGCGCGATTCGCTTCGCGCACCACGCGCGTCCGACTGGTGGGAGGGAATGGTTCGGACATCGAGACCTCAAGGTGGCTCACGGCGCGGAGTTGATAGCCGGCGCCGAATCGGCATGAGTGGAGAACAACTCTCTGATGCTAACACGCCGCCGCTTGTGTATGAGAGACTAGAGTTGCGTCTGGAAAATAGTGAGAACAGTTCGGAGTCCTCAGAGAAAACAGCTATGAGCACACCAGTAGTGAATCCAACCGCCGCAAAAACGCTGGATGTTGCGTGGGTGCGGGCGCAGTTTCCGTCGTTAAAGATGCAAGTGAATGGACAACCCGCGGCATTTCTGGATGGACCCGCGGGAACGCAGGTACCCACACAGGTAATGCATGCGGTGCAGGGCTACTTCATGAACGCGAACGCCAACACGTGCGGTGCGTTCGTGACCAGCCGTCGAAGCGACGAAATGATCAGCAATGTTCGCGGGGCAATGGCGGATTTTTTCCATTGCGATAAAGACGAGGTCGTTTTCGGTCAGAACATGACCACAATTACGTTCGATATTTCTCGCGCGATCGGCCGCGAACTGAAAGCCGGTGACGAGATTCTGCTGACAACTCTGGATCACGATGCGAATTTCGCTCCCTGGAAAGCGCTAGAAGAAAAAGGCGCGGTGATCCGGCAAGTGGACATCCGGGAAGAGGATTGCACGCTGGATATGGAGGATTTGCGCGGCAAGCTCAGCGAGAAAACGAAGCTTGTGGCGGTGGGATATGCCTCTAATGCCGTGGGTACGATCAACCCGGTTGCCGAGATCAGCAAGCTGGCGCATGCTGCCGGGGCGCTGGTGTATATCGACGCGGTGCACTACGGGCCGCACGGGTTGATCGACGTGAAGGCGCTCGATTGCGACTTCCTGGTTTGCTCGCCGTATAAGTTCTTTGGGCCGCATATGGGCACGCTTTACGGAAAACGGCAACACCTGGACCGCTTTCATCCCTACAAAGTACGGCCCGCAACGAATCAATCGCCGGAGCGTTGGGAGACCGGCACGCAGGTGCACGAACTGATCGCGGGGATCGGCGGAGCGGTGGAATATCTGGCGGAACTGGGCCGGCATTGCGACACAACGGTGAAGACGAGGCGAGAAGCGCTGGCCGCGGCGTATGGCACGACCGTCCCTTACGAATCGCGTTTGGTGGCCCGGCTGATCGATGGGCTTCAGTCGATCCCGGGCCTGCGCATTTACGGGATCACCGATCCAAAACGTTCTGCGGAGCGCTGCTCAACGCTTTCGCTGCGTATCGGTAATCACAACCCGACGGCGATTGCCACGTTCCTTGGCGAACGCGGCATCTTCACCTGGGATGGAAACTACTACGCGCTGAACCTGACGGAGCGGCTTGGCGTGGAATCGCTGGGCGGTCTGCTGCGCATCGGGTTGGTGCAATACAATACAATGGAAGAAGTGGAGCGCCTCCTCACCGCTCTGCGCGAATTCGCTGCACGATAAGATTTCTCTCTCGCTCCTGCGTGCGCGATTCACGAACGCACGAAAAAATCGAAACAGGGATGCCCTGCACGCGAAGCAGTCGAAGAAACGGGGCGCTTAAGGAAAAACCATGGCGAAACGACCAAAACCGATTGTGCTGACAGTGTTGGATGGATGGGGGTACCGCGCGGAAACGAAGGGCAACGCGATTGCCCTGGCGAGGAAGCCGAATTACGACGAATTGTTGCGCAAATTTCCGAACACGTTGATCCAGACGTCGGGGCCATTTGTGGGCTTGCCCGAGGGACAAATGGGCAACAGCGAAGTGGGCCACATGAACATGGGCGCGGGGCGAGTGGTGCACATGGATATCACGCGTGTTGATTTGCTAATTGCCAACAAGCAGTTGGACCAGGTGCCGCTGTTTCAGCAGGCCATGGATCGCGGACGACAGCGCCAGTTGCATTTTCTGGGATTGCTGAGCGATGGCGGCGTGCATTCACACATCAACCATTTGTTTGCGCTGCTGGAAATGGCCAAGCAGCACAAGGTGGAAAAAGTGTTCGTGCATTGCTTCATGGACGGCCGCGACACTCCGCCAAACAGCGGACGCGATTTCGTTCGCCAGCTACAGCAGAAAATGCGGGAGCTGGGCGTGGGAGAAATCGCCACGGTCGTGGGGCGCTACTATGCCATGGACCGCGACAATCGCTGGGAGCGCATCGAGCTTGCGTACCGCGCGATGACGCATGGCGAAGCCGAGACGCGCAGCAGCGATCCAGTTGCGGCGTTGCAGAGCAGCTACGAGCAGGGCGTGACGGATGAATTCGTGAAGCCGGTGGTCATTACGCGTGGCGAGGGCCCTTCCGCGCCGCCGGTCGGATTGATCCGGGATGACGATGCGGTGATTTTCTATAATTTCCGCGCGGATCGCGCGCGCCAGATGACGTATGCGCTCGCCGGTCCGGACTTCGACAAATTTGTGGATCCGAAGCGGCCGAAGAATCTGTTTTATGTCGCCATGACGAAGTACGACAAGAAGTGGCCCTGGCTGCAGGCGGTGCTGAGTCCGGAAAAACTGGAACAAATCCTGGCGCAAGTGTTTCAGGATTTGCAGTACAAGAATTTGCGCTGCGCCGAGACAGAGAAATATGCGCACGTGACATATTTCTTTAATGGGGGCGTGGAGAAACCGTTCAACGGGGAAGAGCGAATCCTGGTGCCTTCGCCGAAAGTTGCGACTTATGATCTGAAGCCCGAAATGTCTGCCGAAGGAATTACGGAGACGGTGGTAAAAGCAATTGAGAAGGGCGAATTCGACGCCATCATCATGAACTATGCGAATGCGGACATGGTGGGGCACTCGGGCAAACTCGAAGCGGCGATCAAGGCGGTCGAGGCTGTCGACGCCGGGCTGGGGCGCATCTATCAGGCGATGAAGCCGCGCGGTGGAGCTTGGATCATCACCGCGGATCACGGCAACGCGGAGACCATGATCGATCCGACGACGGGAGGACCGCACACGTATCACACTACCAATCCCGTGCCGTTCGTCTGCGTCACGGAAAATGACCAGCTGCAGCTTTCTCCCGGAGGGGCCCTGCGCGACATCGCGCCGACCATGCTGGGGATCCTTGGCGAGCCTGCGCCTGCCGATATGACCGGGAAGGATCTGCGGCTGAAGGCAAAAGTTTAGAGCGGCGGCAAAGATGCAGCGCAGTAAGCCGGAAAATACAAAGCTGACGATTTGCGTATGGCACCCGTTCACGCAGTGGCGGCCGACGCCGGCGATGCCGGAAACGCTACGGCAGTGTTGGCCGACGATGAAAGTTGTGCATCTCCCCGAATACAAGCATCTGGCGGAAGAGTTGCCCGACACGGACATTTTCGTTGGCTATTCGCTGAGGCCCGAACAGTTAGTCGATGCACGCAAGTTGAAATGGATTCACTCGACGGCGGCGGGCGTAGCGCAGCTGATGTATCCCGAGTTGCGGGATTCCGGCATCGTGGTGACGAATCCCAGCGGGATTTTTTCCGTTCCCATGGCGGAGCACACGATGGGCCTGCTGCTGGCGCTGGTGCGAAATTTTCCCGACTCGGTGCGGCATCAGGAGCGGGCGCACTGGGGGCAGCAGGAGATATGGGATCAGCCGCAGCGCCTCACAGAGTTGAATGGGCAAGTGTTGCTGATCGTGGGATATGGTTCGATCGGCCGGGAACTCGCGCGACGCGCCACAGCGTTTGACATGAGGGTGTGGGGAGTAACGCGTTCCGGGCAGGCCGACACGACGTACGCGGAGAAAATCGTGCCGGTTTCGGAGTTGCATCAAGTTCTGCCGTATGCGGATTTCGTGGTAATCGCCGCCCCGGAAACTCCAGAAACCCGGCATTTGATCGGTGCGGCAGAACTGGCGCGGATGAAGGCAAGCGCGAGGGTCGTGAACGTGTCGCGAGGCTCGCTGCTGGACGAAATGGCCCTGGCGCGTGCGCTGAAGGAACAAAAGCTGGGAGGCGCGGCGCTGGATGTTACGGCAATTGAGCCGCTGGCAGCGGACAGTCCGCTGTGGAAGACGCCGCACCTGATGATTACTCCGCACACGAGCGCGGTGAGCGACCGGCTGTGGAAACGGCAAACCGAGATTCTGGCGGAGTTGCTGGAACGATGGTTTGGCGGCCGCGAGTTGTTCAACCGGGTAGATCTTTCGCGAGGCTATTAGCGTGCGTCCGTGGGCGCGGGCGCGGCTCAGTCGCCGACGCCGCCCTTGGGAGCGGTGTAGCCCTCCTTGGCGTAGACCACCCACTTCTGTTTTTTGCCCTTCTGGTCCGTGACGACCAGCGGACTGCCGTCCGGAGCAGTAAGTTCAACTTTAATTTTGCGATATTTGCCATCGGTGTTGTGATTCGTCGGGGTGTAGGTGATGGTGTACTGGTGGCGGAGGTATTCGGTGACCTCGCGCATAATTCCCGGGAGTTCACCGTCAAATTGCGGGAACCACGAAAAGCCGCCGGTCATCTGGAGAAGGTCTTCAATTGATTTTCCGCCTGAAGGAAATTCAACTCGCGCATGCCGCCCAGGGCTCGGTGCAACTCAAGGTAATTCATGAGCGGTTTGGCAACGCCGACGCAGAAAATGGTGACGTCAGTGCCGCGCAGTCCCTTCAAGGTTTGATCAAGAGTGTGTTTCGAGAAAGTGTCCACGCCGCTGGCCAAAACCAGAATCGATTTTTTGCCCTTCACATCCTTGAGGCGGTCGACGGTATCGAGTATGGCGTCAAAGACGTTGGATTCACTGAAGCCAGGAAAATACAACTGATAAAGAGCCTGGCGTACCTCGTCCTTGTTTTGGGTGAAATCCACATCGGTTCGGGTGTTCATGTCAAAGGTGACGAGGGCGACCCAGTCTTTCTGCTTGAGATTAGGGAACAACGCGTCGGCCCAATATTTGGCTTGATAAGCGAACCAGCCGGAGTAACGGGCGCTGAATTCCATCAAGACGACCATGGTAATGGGGGCATCGGATGGGCCGAAATTGGTGATGGATTGTGGCTGGCCGTCTTCGAGAATGCGGAAATTTTCTTTTTTGAGGCCTGGAATGAGATCACCGTGCTGGGTGGCGGCAATAACATCGAGAGTCACGACGGGGACTTCGACGGCGATGGTGACACCGGCTTCGGGAGGGGCTTGCTGCTTGGGAGGCCCTTGCTTCTGCTGAGGCGCGGGATTGGCTTGAGGTGGCGCACTGGTCTGTGGACCCTCAGGCGCCTGCGCCAGAGCGATGGAACAGAGCAGAAATGCCGAAGCGGCCGCAGCTACGAGTCGACTAGCGATTAAAGAAAAACCCTTTGTCATCCTTGTCTCCCAGATTCTCCCCCATTAGATGCACCCGGCGGCCCACGCGCTGTTCAGCAAAAAAGCCCCTCAGGAGTACCGAGAAGGCAACGACAGCGGATGAGTGGCCGAGAGGCCTAAGTCCGCATGTTAGTATGTTTTTTTACCGGTAGCAAAACTGATTCGCCCTGGGGGTGCTTTTTGAGTTGGAAGCGCGGTTCTGCGGCTGTGTTTGTTGTGATGCTGTTCTTTGCGGAAGCAAGACTCCTGCGTGCGCAGGTTGCACAGGCGCCCTCTGCTATGGGGATACCGCCGAGCGAATCGGTTGTGGGGAATACCAGCGCGTTGGCGCGTGAGGCGCAGGACTGGCTGGTTGAGTTGGTGAAGATCAACACCACGAATCCTCCGGGGAATGAACAGGCCGCGGCGAAGTACATTGCCGGCATTTTGACGAAGGAGGGAATCACGCCGGAGTTTCTGGATGTAGCGCCGGGGCGCAGCGCCCTGGTTGCTCGGCTGCGAAGCAGCGCCGTGGCGGATCCGTCGAAGGCGCTGCTGCTGGTGGCGCACATGGATGTTGTGGGAGTGGACAAGAGCAAGTGGACGGTCGACCCGTTCGGCGGCGTGATCAAGGATGGGTATCTCTATGGCCGAGGATCGATCGACGACAAGGGCATGCTGGTGGCGAACCTGGCTGCGTTCATCGCGCTGAAACGCGGAAACGTGCATCTGAACCGCGACGTGATTTTCCTGGCCACCACGGATGAAGAGCAATTTGGGGAAGCCAGCCTGAAAATCCTGATTGCGAAGTATTGGGATAAATTTGCCGCGGGGTTTGCGATCAATGAGGGCGGCAAGGTGGTGTTGAAGAACGGCAAAGTGCAGTATGTGGCGATCCAAGCGGCAGAAAAAGTGCCTGTGGATGTTTCCGTCATTGCCAAAGGGCCGTCGGGGCACTCGTCGGTTCCCACGAAAGACAACCCGGTGGTACATCTCGCGGCGGCGGTGGCAAAGATCGGCGCGTATACCGCGCCGGTGCATCTGACATCGATCACGCGGCGATACTTCGAGGGATTAGCCGCGATTGAAGACGACGAAATTGGAAAATGGATGCGGGTGATCGATGCACCGGACCGCGGAGAACACGCGCAACGAATGTTATCGGACGCAAATCCCATGTGGAATTCGATGATGCGAGACACGGTTGCGCCAACGATTCTACAGGCCGGGGTACGCGCGAACGTGATACCTTCAGAGGCACGGGCCGTGGTGAATATTCGATTGCTGCCGGGCGATACCGCGGACGTTGTGGTTGGGGAATTGCGAAAGCTGGTGAATGACCCGGCGGTAACTCTGGAGATACAGCCGGATGCCGGGTTGGCGGCACCGAATTCCGCGCTGGATACCCAGTTGTACACAACGATGGTGAAAGTGAGTGCGCAAGAGTTCGGAGGAGCGCCGGTGCTGCCGTTCATGTCCACAGGCGCAACGGATTCGGCGCAGTTGCGATTGCACAGCGTACAAGCCTACGGTTTGCGGCCTTTCCCCATGGCGGCAGAGGATGATCGGAGAGTGCATGGCGACGACGAGCGGTTGCCGCTGGCAGGATTCGCGAAGGGCGTGGATCTGATGACGCGAATCGTCGTAGAGTTTTCCGTCACAAAATAAAAGAGGTTTCGTAAGGAAAGGGAGACGCGACGAATGATTTCGCGGCATTCCAAGATTGTCTGTACGATCGGGCCGGTCACGCGAACGCCGCGGATGATCCGCAAGTTGATCGACGCTGGCATGGATGTAGCGCGCCTGAATTTTTCCCACGGAACCCATGAGGAACACGCGGAGAATATCGCGGCGCTGCGCGAAGCCGCGATGTTGATGAAAAAGCCGATTGCGATCCTGGCGGATCTGCAAGGACCGAAAATTCGCACCGGGGCGCTGGCGGGCGGCGGCAGCGTAGCGCTGCGAACCGGCCAGAAGTTTGTGATCACCACCGCCAAGGTGCTGGGCGATTCGACGCGGGTAAACACTACATTCCGGCCGCTGCCGCACGAGGTGAAGCCCGGTGACCGCATTTTGCTTTCGGATGGCTTGATTGAATTGCGGGTGGAGCGCGTACGCGGACACGAAGTTCAATGCCACGTGGTGAATGGCGGGATCCTGGGGGAGCACAAGGGGATCAATCTACCGGGCGTGCAGTTGCATGTGCCAGCATTGACGGAAAAGGACCGGGTGGACCTACGATTTGCATTGAAGCAGGGTGTGGACTACATCGCGGTAAGCTTCGTGAGGCGTGCGGAAGACGTGGTGCTGGCGAAATCGCTTATCCGGCGCGCGAAAAAAGATACGCCGGTGATCGCAAAGCTGGAAAAGCCGGAAGCCATCGAGAACCTGGAAGAAATTCTGCGGGCATCAGACGGAGTGATGGTGGCGCGTGGGGATCTGGGTGTGGAAATGAATCCGGAGCGCGTGCCGGTGGTGCAGAAAAACATCATCGCCCGAGCGCGCGAATTTCGCCGCCCGGTGATTACCGCAACGCAGATGTTGGAATCCATGACCGAGAATCCCCGGCCGACGCGCGCGGAGGCTTCGGACGTGGCCAACGCGATTTTCGACGGGTCCGATGCGGTGATGCTGTCCGCGGAAACGGCCACGGGAAGATATCCGGTCGAGGCGGTCAGCATGATGGCGCGGATCATCGAGCAGGCCGAGGAGAGCATCCACGAATATCCTCGCCCGGCAACACAAGAGAGGTTGAAAGTGCCGGAAACCGTGGCGGAGTTGGTATGCCACGCATCGCGCGAGTTGCACATGAAACTGATCGCGGTTTTCACGCACAGCGGATTTACGGCGCGGCTGGTCTCGCGTTACCGCCCGCTGGTGCCGATTGTGGCGTTTTCGCCGGAAGCGCACACGCGGCGGCGAATGGCGCTATTGTGGGGCGTCACCTCGCGAAGCATATCGGACATCAAGAAGATTGATGGTCTGGCGATGATTGCCGAAAAACGGCTGATGGAAGAGCGGCTGGTGCGCAAGGGCGACGTGATCGGGATTGTGGCCGGGACGCCGATGGGAATCCGCGGCACGACAAACTTCATGAAGTTCCATGTGATTGGAAGCCTGGGCTAGAAGGGATCCGACTCCTTCGGGCGCACGCGTATCTGGACACATCACCCGTCGATTCAAGACGCTGCACATTTTGTTCGCTGAGATCCTTCGGACCGCCAACGGCGCGTTCCTCAGGATGACGACGTGATGCTGTGTTTGGGTGATGGATGAATCGCGAAAATCGAAAATTGTTGCGCAGCCTATTGGGAAGACTTAATTCACCCAGTGGTCTGGGCGCGAAGGCGGTTCGCTCTTATTTTTTTTGACGTAGACCTCGAAGCGTTTGCGGTTGCGCTGGTATTTCCAGTCAGCAACTTCGTTGCGCACGCGGTAGAGGAAGGAACTGCGCCGAAGATAGATCCATCCGACAAGCATGCCGCCGAGGTGACAAAAGTGGCTGACTCCGTCTCCGCCGGAACCAATGGTGCCGAAGAATTCGATGGCGCCCATCACAGCCACGAAGGGACGCATGGGAATCATGATAGGCAGAGGAAAGAGCCAGATCTGGCGCTCAGGAAAGAGAATGGCATTGGCGATGAGGATGCCGAAGATGGCGCCGGAGGCTCCGATGGTTGGTATATCCGGAGGCGTGTGTCCCCAAAATTGAAGAAACTTTACGAGGATGGTGATGATTCCAGCGCCAACACCGCAGACGAAGAAATAATTCAGGAAGCGTTTCTTGCCCCAGACCAGTTCAAGTTCCCTGCCAAACATCCACAGCATGAGCATGTTGATGAGGAGATGCCATAGGCCGCCGTGCAGAAAGATGTAAGTAAAGGGCTGCCAAATGCGCAAGCCAGGAATGACGCCTGTGGGAACAAGTCCAAATGCGTGATTAAACCAGGCTGTCGCGCCGGGAGACAGAAGTTCTGCAATTAAGGTCTGGAGGAGAAAGACGCCGGCACAGGTCAAAACAAGGATCTTGACGGCGGGAGTAATGAAGCTGCGCCAGTCAAAGCGAACTCGCGGAGCGCCGAACGTCGTACGCATGTTAGCCAGTGTACGGCGGTGCAAGGCGGGTAGTCAAAAAGTGTAGAAGCCGGGCGGCGGTGAAATCCGTGAGATGTCTGGTCGCGAGGCGAGGAGCAGATTCGTTGAGAGGACCGCTGCGGGGGCAAAGGGAAGGAAGGGCGTGGATTAGGAACCGGAGTGGCCGGGAGAGGCGATCTAGCATCTGGGGTATCCGGACGTAAGCACAGAGAGGCAGTAAGGGGCGTTCCGGAGAAAGCACCAATAATATCTCCGGGTGTGGCGAGAATGCGGCGTCAAAGCACCTAGACGGCGCGGCGTTGCAAAGGCAGCGCACGACCTAACGAAAATGTCTGAGAGAACTAGAAAGACCTGGCCAGTTCTAACGCGAACAAGCACACACCGGTTGGCTCGCCGATACCGGTCTGTGCTTTGTCGTGCGACGGTCTTGCGAGCAACCGGATTAGTCCAGCTTTTTGCGGGCGAAGTGGAAGAGGGAGCCGGCTAGAAGCAGGAACATGATCAAGCCGAAGAGATTGTTGGTGGCCAGCGAGCCAAGCAATTTCGGGCCAAACGAGAAAAGATCCGGCCGCCAGGGTAGACGCAGGACGGCAGAGACCCAGTGAGGAACGTGATTGGCGATTTCCGGGTCCTGCAAAAGATTGATGATAATTCCGAGCAGTCCGAAGATTCCGCCGGCGGCGATTAACCCGCTGGAATAGAGCGCGCCCTGGACTCGCCTCACTGTCGGTGCTGGTTTTTTCCTTCATGCTGGCTTCCACGGCCCAACGCACCAATCCCCCAGCGAACATCGCCGCAGTGGTGGCCACAGAAATATAAAGGCCAGTAGCAAAGGCCAGTGAACGGATTCCGAGAATTTCCACCGCGATCACTAGAGCGACGCCCATCAGAACGAGACGCCAGGGAAGCCGCTGATTCAGAATGCCGCTGATGACGGTGGCCATGAGGCGCGCCTGAGGAGCGGGAGCCTTGTCGCTGCCGATGCCCTGAGCCCATTGAAATTCGATCTGGTGGGTGGAATCGCTGTAGAGATATTCTCCGTCGGGAATTTCGTGGGAGCCAAGAGAATTGATGAGCTTGTAGTTCTGGCCCTTGAAGGCAAAATTGTCGCGCTCAACTTTCACACCGGTGGGAAGAGATTGCAGGTTGACGGGAATTTGCGTGGGCAGATATTTTTCCAGGCCCTTGTTCATGATGTTAAGCGTGACGCCGATGGCGACGGTGGAAATGGTGACGCCGACGAGTAGTCCCATCTGCTGCCAGAAGGGCGTGGAGCCGACAAGGAAGCCGGTTTTTAGATCCTGGGAGGTGGCTCCGGCGATGGCAGCCGCGATGCAAACTACGCCGCCAATCATCAGAGCGAGAACCGAATAGTTGGGAGCGGTCCAACCGGCAACGAAAAAGATGGCGCAGGTGGCCATCAAGGTGGCAATGCTCATGCCGCTGATGGGGTTGGAGGAATTGCCCAGCAGGCCGCTGATGCGGCCGGCGACGGTAACGAAGAGAAAGCCGAAGACCACCACGAAGACGGCTGCGAAGAGGTTTTGATACCAGCGAGTCTCTGCGCCCTGCATGGGAAGATAGGTGAGCATGACCCACATCATGGCAACGATTACGGCCGACCCGATGACAACCCAACGCATCGGTACGTCGCGTTCCGTGCGGAGGGAGCCGGCGTTGTCGGCTGTGCCTTCGACGCGCACATCCTTCATTCCGGCGCGAAGAGCCGCGACGATCGTGGGCAAGGTGCGGAGCAAGGTAATCAAGCCCGCAGCGGCAACGGCGCCAGCGCCCATGGGGCGAATGTAACTTCGCCACATGTCGTCCGGGGTCATCTGCGGAATGGGAATGGTAGAAGGGTAGAGAGGAGTGTCGCCTGCGAGTTGTCCATAAAATTTGATGGCGGGCATGATCACGAGCCAAGAAACAAGCTCCGCCCGCGAAGAGGATTCCGGAAACCCTCGGACCAATGATGTAGCCAACGCCGAGATATTCCGAAGTGACGGCGGCGCGAAAGGATGCGCCGGGATACCAGGTAGGGCGATTTTCGGGCTGAGAGGTCCAGGCCTGCACCGTGTTCATCAAGAAGGTGTAAACGCCGCCGAGGCCGAGACCCCAGAACACGCGTCCAGCAAAAGAACCGCCGCGTTCGCCGGCGACTAGAACGTCGGCGCAGGCTGTGCCTTCAGGGAAAGTGAGGTTGCCGTGTTCCTTCACAATCAGCTGCCGGCGCAAAGGAACCATAAAAAGCACGCCGAGCCAGCCGCCAAGAAGAGCGAGAGGGAAGATTCGCCAGAAGGTGAACTCCGAGCCGAAGCCAAGGAAGATCAACGCCGGGAGAGTGAACATGACGCCGGCGGCGAGCGATTCTCCCGCCGAGCCGGTGGTCTGGACGATGTTGTTTTCCAGGATGGTGGAGCGCCCGAATGCCCGCAGGATGCTGATGGAGAGAACGGAGATAGGAATTGAAGCGGAAACGGTGAGGCCGGCGCGAAGACCGACATAGACGGTAACAGCGCCAAATAGAAGGCCAAAGATCGCTCCCAGCAAAACCGCGCGTAAGGAAAACTCAATCAGACTTTCTGAAGCCGGCACATAACTGCGAAATTCTCCTGCGGGTGCCGTAGAACTCCATGGACGGTCGCTCACCGTTGCCTCCCTATCCCAGATGGCGGGTGGAACTCAGTTGAAGACTATGCGGTGGATTATGCCGCAGCGGAGGGATGTGGGAAAGGGATTACTCTCAGAAACGCGCGGAAAAGTACGGAGGTTCTCTTGACAGCGAAGAAGCGCGTGCATATTGTCCAGGCATCAGAGTGCTCCAGGTTGGTAATTGGCGGCGGAAGGGGAAGAGTTCGAAGATTTGGGCCCTCTGTCGTGGTATCTGCAAGAAAATCTGGCCAGGTTTTCACTCCTATCCCCGGAGAATTCCTTATGTATAAATACGCCAAAAACGCAGGAGACCTTCTCCTGGTACGGCCCCGAGTTCTGGGAAACTGGTCCAGTGACATTTTGGAGAGGAAAGAGCCACGCAAGTATCCAGTGGAATTCGACGGGCCGACAAAAAATATAGATAGCTATGAAATCAAGCTTCCGGAAGGTTATACGGTGGACGACCTGCCGCCTCCGGTGGATGCCGACTACAGTTTTGCGAGCTACCACAGCAAAACGGAAGCGAAGGGAAATGTGCTGACATACACACGAACGATGGAGATCAAGGAACTCAGCGTGCCGGTGGAGAAGCTTGAACAACTGAAGAGTTTCTGCCGTGTCATCGTCGGCGACGAACGAAATACCGCGGTACTGAAGCCTGCCGGGAAATAAGCAGCGAAACCAGCAACCACAATTCCTGACCTACGGCAGCGTGCCCAATCGACAAAGTTTCACGCTGCGCGGCGCGGTTTCCGCAACCTAGGATCTCTGGAATCGTGCACGGTGTTTCGGTTGAGATCCTTCGGGCGCAAACGACGCGCTCCTCAGGATGACAGCGTCTCGTTTGTGTCTTAGCAAGAGGACAATGGTCGTTTATTTCGTTGAGACTTCTGGCTAGCGCGGACAAACGAAGATGACTACCGCGGGCGGGCGCAAGGTGGTCCAACGATAGCGCAGTCCGCGAGGAGCCGATTCGAGCATCGCGGCCAGAAGGGCCTGGCCGTTCTCAAAAGGCAATGTGATGCGGTAGAGGTCAGCCTTGCGGGCATGCGAATATTTTTCATAGCGTGCCGTGGCGTCGCGCGCGCACTGAACGAGAACGTCCCACGGCGAGTTCTTGCCAAAAAGTTTTTTCTCCGAAGCGTCGCTGCGAAGAATCTCTACGACGTTGCGTTGTGGTCCGCCGCCCATCTCGAACAGCACACTTTTTGCTTCTTCCGCGTGGAAGGGCCGGGCCGGGTCGTCATCGGGAAATGGACGCAACAACGATGTGATCTCGGCGGATTCGGCGGAGATACCATCCCACGAATAGCGGTAGCCGTTATATACGACGGTTCCATTGCGGAAAATCTGCTGCACGCGGGTGGCGTCTTTGCCGGTCACGCTTACGACCATGTCCGCTAATTCGCTTTAGGCGGAAGGTTTGCTTCACGACCGGGCGCATGCTGACGTAGCCGGCATCTTCTTCCGTGTAACGAACGGGAATCTGTTCTGGCAGGGGCATGTGGAGTCACTAAAAAATATGACGAGGCGACCTGCTTAGGCCAGCTTGGAGAGTTTCTCCCGGACGCGGTCGCTGAGTGCCTTGCCATCTACAGCTTTACCAGTGAGCGCATCCTTCGCGGCTTTCACAACGCCGCCCATTTGCTTCATGGAATTGGCTGCAGTAGCGGCGATAGCTTTGTCGATGGCGTCGTCCATTTCGGCTTGCGAAGCACCGGCAGGAAGGTAGGCTTCAAGAACGAGGAGTTCCTTGGTTTCTCTGTCGACGAGGTCCTGGCGGCCGCCCTTGGCGAACTGGTCGATGGATTCCTTGCGCTGCTTGACGAGGGTTTGCAGCAACTGGATCGATTCGGGCTCGTCGAGCGGGCGCTTTTTCTCCACTTCTTTCAGCTGGATAGCGGCCTTCACCATACGCAAGACGCTGAGTCGCAGCTCTTCCTTGGCACGCATGGCAGCAACAATGTCTTTCTGGATCTGCTCGGAAAGAGTCATGTCCCACTCCCTTTTGTGAACTATAGCAGAGGCGACTGGCGGCTCACCGAATTTCTGAGGGAATGAAATGTTTTGTGCGATTGACAGCCCGCTCAGTGCACAGTAATTTGGTTAGTTTCCACTACACGGGAAGAGACCGCTGAGTGAGCCACGGCGGCGATTACCCGAAAACGAGGAGCCATGAAAGTTATCGTTGCAGACAAGATCAGCGAGCGCGGCGTAGAACTATTGAAAAAGACGGGCTGGAATATCGTGCAGACGACGAAAGAGTCGCTTCCGGGCGAACTGGCGGACGCCGAAGCGCTGATCGTGCGCAGCGCCACCCGCGTTACGTCCGAGCTGATGGATCAAGGGCCTCATCTTCGTGTAGTGGGGCGCGCGGGCGTCGGCGTGGACAATATCGATCTGGATGAGGCCACAAAGCGCGGCATCCTGGTGATGAGCACGCCGGGCGGAAGCTCGGTGAGCGTGGCCGAACACACCATCGCGTTACTGCTGGCGCTGGTGCGGCAGATCCCGCGGTTTGACGCCGCCATGCGGGAAGGGAAGTGGGAGAAGTCGTCGTCGGGCGCCGAAGTGCGCGACAAGACTTTGGGATTGGTGGGGCTGGGCAGGATTGGGCGCGAGGTGGCGATTCGCGCCGCGGGGTTTGACATGCGGTTGCTGGCGTTCGACCCGTATTTGAGCGAAGCGGCCGCGGGCGAACTTTCCGTGGAGCTTGTGCCCTTGGAGAAGTTATTCGCGGAAAGTGACTTCATTTCCTTGCACACGCCAGTGGGCCCGCAAACCCAAGGCATGATCAATGCTGCGGCCCTGGCGCAGATGAAAAAAGGTGTGCGCATCATCAATGCGGCGCGCGGCGAACTGATCAACGAAGCTGACCTCGCGGCTGCACTGAAGAGCGGACATGTGGCCGGCGCGGCGCTGGACGTCTTCGCGGAAGAGCCGCCGAAGAATAGTCCGTTGATTGGCTTGGCAAATGTAATCGCGACGCCGCATGTGGCGGGTTCGACGGCGGAGGCACAGGAGGAATTGGGAATCCAAGTGGCGGTGCAGGTGCGGGACTATCTGGCGGAGGGCATCATCAAGAACGCGGTGAATCTGCCAGCACTTTCCCCGGAACAATATCGCCGTGTGCGGCCGTACCTGGCGTTGGCGGAAAAACTTGGGTCGCTGGTTTCGCAGGCGGCGGCCATGCGTCCGGCGCGCATACGGATTCGGTACGCGGGCGAACTGTCTGAAGTCGGGACGCACTTGCTTCGCAGTGCGGTTCTGGCGGGCGTGTTGAACGCCGTGCTGGACGAAAAAGTGAACGTGGTGAACGCGCCAGCGGTGGCGGCTGGCCGAGGACTGACGGTCGAAGAAGAAACGCGGCGGCGCGAACATGGCTTCCCGCACACATTGGAAGTTTCGGCGCTTCCCGATCGGCCGGGGGCCAGCGGTTTCACCGCGGAGGGCACGGTGTTGCACGACGGCTCGCCGCGTGTCATTCAGATTGATGGAATCGCTCTGGAAGCCCAGCTGGACGGTACGATTCTGTACTTGCGCAATCATGACGAGCCGGGCGTGATCGGGCACGTGGGGACCACGCTGGGGAAGCATGGCGTAAACATTGCAACGTTCGCACTTGGTAGGCGCGAAGCTACTCGCGGTGCCGAGGCCGTATCGCTGGTCCGGCTTGACGGACAAGTGACTGAGGCGATTCTCGGGCCGATTCGAGAGTTCTCTGCCATAACGCAGGCGAAATTACTCCATCTTGGCTAGAAGTTTTCGGACATCGGTCTCATTCCCATTATTCAAACGCCTTCTTGAGCGTATCAATACAACTGTATTGACACCGAGGCGAGTTAGGTCTTTAATGCTTACCCAATCGGGTAGGTTCGGTAGGTTTGTGGGGTCGGATACGGGATCTCGAAGGGACGGGTAACGAGAGCCTGCGCGCGCTGGATTAATTTGGGAAAGTCACTCCAGAGTCCAAGTCGTCCACGAACCCGAATTTCATAATAGTCGAGAATTTATAAGTGTAAAGGAGCTGTCCATGTTTTGGGCTTCCATGCGGCGTAGTTTTATTGCTGCGGTTGTTTTTGTCTTGGTTTTTGGAGGTACGCTCGCTCTCGCGCAATCCGGTACTACCTCGCTCCGCGGCACTGTGCTCGACAAATCGGGCGCAGCCATCGTGGGAGCAAAAGTAATCCTGTCCAGTGAATCTCAAGGCCTGCATCGCGACACCACCACAAACAGTGCCGGGGCGTATGAGTTTACTTCTCTTACCCCTGGGACTTATTCCCTGACAGTCGAAATGAGCGGGTTTCGCAAATATGAACACGGGAACCTCGAGCTGCTGGTGAACGCTCCCGCGACTGAAAATGTCACTCTGCAGATCGGGTCCAACACAGAAACGGTGGAAGTTTCGGCCCAGGCCGCGGCGATTAATACGACGGACGCTTCGTTGGGAGTGGCGTTCAACAACCAGCAGGTGAAGGAACTGCCGATGGAAAGCCGCAACGTCCCGGACTTGCTGACGCTGCAGGCTGGCGTGGTGTACATCGGGAACAATCCGAACATTGACACGAACATTGACACACGCAGTGGCGCGGTGAATGGCGCGCGAAGCGATCAGAGCAACGTGACATTGGACGGAGTGGCGGTGAACAATCGAGCGGGAAATGCGTTCACTTCGGTGCTCCCTGTAACCCTGGATTCGGTCGAAGAATTTCGTGTAACCACATCGAATTACAACGCCGATCAGGGCGGCAGCGGTGGCGCCCAGGTTTCGCTGGTGACCAAGAGCGGAACCAATAACTTCCATGGCTCCGCGTATGAGTACAATCGCAACACGGCAACAAGCGCCAACGATTACTTCAACAAACAAGCACAAATCAACACTTGCCTGGCCAACGGGGAACCCTTGAATCAGATCGACTGCAACCAGGCGCCAAAACTGGTGCGAAATATTTTTGGCGGTTCGGTTGGCGGCCCGATCAAGAAAGACCGGCTGTTCTTTTTTGCGAATTATGAAGGGACCAGGCGATCGGAAGGGCAAGTGGTGAATACCGTGGTTCCGTCGGATACCGCGCGGGACGGAATCGTGGAGTATCCTTGCGCGACTGCATCACAATGTCCTGGTGGAACCGTTGTGGGCCTGAGTGGTAAGTCGTACACGGTGGCAGCGGGGAACTATGCAATGAGCCCGCAGGCCATCCAGGCGATCGATCCACTAGGCATCGGCGTGAATCCCAACGTGATGAGTTTCCTGAATGGCGGTTACTGGCCGCACGCAAACAGCGCCGCCAGTGGCGACGGGTTGAACACACTAGGCTATGTGTTCAGTTCGCCGATCAGCTTGGTTCAGGACTGGTACATCGCGAAGGTAGATTACAACGTGACACAAGACGGGAAACACCGAATCTCGGTGTCTGGGGCGCTGGCCAACGTGAGCAATCCGGGGGCGCAGTTCCTGCCTGGGCAGCCTCCGGAAGATAGCCTGGTAAATTACAACAAGGGGATCATTGTCGGGTACACCGGCGTGATCTCGAATACGATCGTAAATAACTTCCGGTACGGCTACGTCCGAGAGAGCGTGGGGCAAAACGGCAATTCGAACCAGCAATGGATCATTTTGCGAGGCTTGAATGACCAAACGAACGCCATCACCCGGACGCAGAAGTTCCAACGGCCCATTAACACGTTTTCCGACGACGTTTCCTGGAGCCGTGGCAAACATACCTTCCAGTTTGGGGGAGTGATTGGTCTGGTTCGCGATGCGACTGCCAACTTCGGCACTTCCTTTAGCGATGGCGTCGTGAATTCGGCGTGGCTGGATACCGGAGGGATCACGACGACGCCCAACTCCCCGCTGAATCCTACGTTTGTCTGGCCTGCCTGCGGTTAACGGCGACACCTTCGGACTAAATTACGACTTTGCCATCGCCAATGCGCTGGGCTTCGTATCGGAAGCGGATGCGTCCTACAATTACCAGAAGGATGGAAGCGTCCAACCGCAGGGGCACCGGTGACGCGGCATTATGCCGAAAATCGATACGAGATCTACGCACAGGACACCTGGAAAGCGACACCGACACTCACTTTGACGTTCGGACTCCGGTATTCCCTATTTTCTCCTCCCTGGGAAACCAACGGTTTGCAGGTCGCTCCCACACCCAATCTGGGCGCTTGGTTCAATCAGCGTTTATCGAACTGGAAGAACGGAATACCGTCCAGCGCCGACGCGCCGATCTCGTTTGACCTCTCCGGGCCTGCAAACGGAGGCAAGCCGGGATATTACAACTGGGACTATAAAGATCTGGCACCGCGCTTTGCTTTCGCATGGGCCCCCAGCAAATCCGAAGGGACTCCTTGGGAGCCCTTTTTGGCGGAGCCGGACAGACTTCCATTCGTGGCGGATTCGCCATGGTTTACGACAACGTGGGCGAGAGCCTGATCAACACCTTTGATTCGAACGGAGCTTTCGGCCTAAGTACCTCCCTTAGTAACCCGGCCGGCAGCCAGTCTGTGACCACTTCTCCTCGCCTGACCGATATGCACACGATTCCGACGACTCGACCTGAATGGCAAGCAATTGTTGTTGCCGGCGCCTCCTGGCCAATTCCCGCAAACGTTCCCCGAGTACACTTTCAACCGGCGGGTTCGCTATTGCCTGGGGGCTGGATAACACCATCAAGACGCCCTATGCCTACACACTGGATTTGTCCTTGTCGCGTCAATTGAAAAGCGGATTTTCGGTGGAAGGCGCATATGTTGGGCGGCTTGGCCATCGTCTGATGGCGCAAGAAGACGTTGCCCAGCCGTACAATTTCGTCGACAAGAGCACCGGGATCGACTACTACACGGCGGTTGGAGCGCTGGCTAAACTCTACCGCCAGAATGTGCCAACCTCGCAAATCACGCCGGCTATGGTTGGACCGACGGCGGCCTATTGGAAAGACATCATCCAGCCGTTGAAGGCGGGAGGAGCGTATTCGCTCATTTGCTCGGGCGGAAGTACGCAGAGTGCGCTGCAGGCAGCGTATGACCTGTTTAGTTGTAACTCAACAAATGAGACGACCGCCCTTTCCATCTTGGATGGCCAGTCGGGGGCGGGTGGGATTCCCGACGCAAACCTCCCGAACGTTCTGTATAACCCAACGAATGGGCCTTTCACCTTCTTCAACCCCCAATATTCTTCGCTTTATGCCTGGCGAAACGTGGGAACGACGAGCTACAACGCGTTCGAATTTACGGTTCGTCACACCATGATTCATGGATTCCAATTTGACGCCAACTATACCTATTCCAAATCAATCGACCTCTCTTCCGATGCATTACGAATTGCGGCGTTCGGGGGAGGCCTTGGAGGCGCGATCACGAACGCTTGGGAGCCGAACCAGTTGCGCGGAGCATCCGATTACGACCTGCGTCATCAATTCAATCACCAACTTCATCGTTGATATGCCGTTCGGGCAAGGAAAGGCCATCGGACACGATGTCAGCAAACCATTGAATGCGCTGATCGGCGGCTGGCAGTTGACCGGATTGTTCCGCATGACCAGCGGCTTCCCGGTCAACGTCGGAAACGTATTCGGTTTTCCCGACCAACTGGGAGTTGACCGGCCTTGCGAACCTGACAGGTCACGTCGACACGGGCAACGGCGGCCACCATTCCATCATCGATGGGAACGGAAACCCGCAAATCAGCATTTTTGCAAATGGTGCCAATGCGATCTCCAGTTTCTCTCGCGGCGCTGCCGGGATTCTCCGGCGCGCGCAACCAGATCCGCGGTGAAGGCTATCGGGGTCTGGACCTCGGGTTAGCCAAGCGCTGGACAATGCCCTGGTCTGATGGCCAGAGCCTGCAATTCCGCTGGGAAGTCTATAACGTTACGAACACGCCTATTTTTAACGTTCAGACGGCAAATATCGCCATGTATCAAGGGCCGACCTTTGGCAACTATACCTCGCTGCTCAATCAGCCGCGCGTAATGCAGTTCGCATTGCGCTACGAATTCTAGGTTCGTCGCAATTCTTCCCGCCGGAGAAAGTGATCTCTCCGGCGGTTTTGTTTTTTGGGAGGTGATGTATGGTGGCACCGCTAAAGGAACCGCTGGCTTTCTTCTGTGGTGGCTGCATGCAGCGGGCTGTGCTATTCTAAAACTCCGCGTGGGTAGCTTCCTGCTGCTCGCGCAGTTTGTCGGGGCGTGGCTCAGCCTGGCTAGAGCGCCTGGTTCGGGACCAGGAGGTCGGTGGTTCAAATCCACTCGCCCCGACCAACTCTTTTGGAACTGACAACCTAGAACACGCGAAAGAGCGGAAGACCGCCTGGTGCAGTTACAGGCGCTCGATTGTGAAAAGAACGAGCAGATTGCCCATCGCAGAATCATAGCAGGGAAGGGAAATCCTGAGGAATCATGGGCGAAATAACAATTCGCCAGCCACAGGCTTCGAGAGCGGTGACTGTGAATCCATGGGTCGCGAGCGAAGATATTCGTTGGCGAATTGACGCGTTGAGAATTACACGTGCCGCTTGCCACGTGGGAATCAGAAACTGTGGCACCTTGTGCGGTAAGCTGGCCTGACGGCTCAGCGCAGTGCAAAAGCGCAGGTTCACATTAGTTGTTCTACTCAAGATAGCTTCAACGGTTTTCTAACTGCCTCTAGCCAGCAGTTGGATCGCGAACGGCATGGTTGCGCACCTGTTGATTCTGGTAAGTTACCGGAGACGTGGCGGCTATCGCGACGGCTCTCCAAATTCAAATGGGTAAATGAGAATCGAGTTTTTGGTAGGCACATCACCATTGCCTATGTAGCGATTCTATTCGTTTCAACATCAGTAGCCTCGGGTTCGCGAAACCGGGCGAGTCGAAAGATCCCTCTCGCTGGCTTGTATACCTCCTGCGGTCGCCAGGCCGCCAATTTTTCAGTATAAACCTTGATGGTGTTTTCTGACTCGTTTGGCAGCAATCCGTGAAGTCTTTCAACAAGCGTTGCGAATCCGATGCCAGCGGGATGAGTAGCCAATATTTCTAGTGCCGTTCGTACAATACGGTCTTGTGTTGGCTTCTCATTGGACCGACCGGGCTGCGCTCTGGGGCGCCCTCGGCTTCTTAGAAAGGCATCGATATCCTTTTCCCTAGAAAGAAAGAACTCCAACACATCAAGATCTTTGTATCTCCACGTCTCAGAAACACTTAGAAGAACGAGATACTCGTCAATCCCGGAGGCCGTTGTTGTCCCTTCAATTACGTCCCGAAGCGCGGCGAATGCCTTCATCGCATGTTCCGCATTATTGTTGTTCCACGGCACGCCATCATAACCAAGGAAAATGAAAAGCTTCTTCCGATTCTTCTCAAAGCGCTGCTTGCACTTTGCGGCCACCTCACTTTGCCACTGCCGATTGAAGAGCCACTTGTAAAACCGCTCCACTTCACAAAGATGTTTATTGAGGAAGTGTTTCTTCAGACCATGGCGATCAATGGTCTCCACAATCTGCTTGAGCAATTGTCCGAACCGCTGAACTATCTGCCGCAGTTCATCATCGTAAGGATTCTTCAACATGTCATCGTTCAGATCGCGCATGAGATGAATTAAGCACTTTTGCTGCGGGCAGTCCATCGAGTCATATGCAGGATAGAAGTCAGAGACCAAGACTCCTTTGAACCCCTTCAGGAGTGTCTGCATTGTCTCCGCCTCTCGGCTCTCGCTGTAAAAGTAGGCGACGTCGTCAAAATTGCAGAACACCCAGACGTAACCTCGTTTGCCCCGGATTACGATGGGAGTCTCGTCAGCGTGAACTAGCGTTCCCTCTACGATTCTCCGGAGCAGGGTCTGTCGCGTCTCCTCGTACAGACTTGCGGCCGCTTTCTTCTGCTCACCCACCGAACTGCGTGGCAAAGTCAGACCAAACAGCCGGTTCACTTGACGCATTGTCACACGCTGTGGGACGCATAGTTCCACAATTTCGTAAATCAGGAACGCGATCAGATTCCACCCGTACTTCCCGCGACGCCACGTCCGCTCCGGAGAAGAAAGCTCCGCGCCGCAGCGAAGGCAGTCATAGTTGTGGAAGAGATATTTGACGATCCATCTTTTGACGCTTGTCTTTCCGATGTGGAGGTCATACACGATTTTCGACTTTTCGGGTCCTGCTTTTAGTTTCTTGCCGCCACACTGGGGGCACCGAGGAGGAGTGGAACAGAGAACTACTCTGTTGATGCGGGGCCTGACAGTGCGAGGCAAAGTGCGTGAGGCATTGGATCTTCTGCGCCAGTCACTGTTTCTTACGTAGACTCTATCGCGTTGATAATCCCAGTGCGCTGCCTCGTTAATCTCCTCCAGGACCGGAAGAGAACTGGTGAACTTGCGCCACTTCGAATCGTTTTGGACGTCTTCTGAGTGTACGCAGACCTCATTCGCGTCACCGCTCACCGCGCAATGGCCTTCTGCAAAGACCGCGACCCGTTCAACGGCCCGGGTAACCACTTCCAAAGCTTCACAGTCCTCTCGATTGTACGTGATCAATGCCTGCTTGATGGAAGTATCCCGCGTTTCCTCCCATTGCTGTCTCCAGACAAGGGACTGAAGACCCGACGCGGAAGGGTGCGACCACTGGAACCCAAGGTACCGGGCGACTTCTTTGAGGCGATTGGAATATGTTGGAAAATAGATCTGCGAATAGGTGATCCCCAAGAGATTCACGCCGCGGGTAATGAGTGTGCTGACGTAGGAGGGGTCGGGAGTTGAGTCTGGATATCGACGCGCAAGTCGCTTGAGAAAGGTTGTTTCATAGACTCCATAATGAATCAAGACAGGATTGTCAATGTGCTCTAGGACACTAAGCAGGGAGCGCCAGATTCCCTTCTCATCGCTAACTTCATCCGCCCAGAAGCTGTATTGGAGAGACCCCTCGGGTATTCGGAGGCCTATGAGATAATAGAAATCGCTATCTGGCATTCCTTCGACATCAAGATAAACTGCTGTTCCCTTGATTGCTAGCTCGGGTTTCCCGACTATGTGAATCTTGTGGTCTCGAATTGCGAGAGCCTTGAGAGCATGATGATACTTCTCTTTACGTGATGCCAGACGCTTGGGGCGGCGGCGGGGTCGAAAAGTGTAGGCGAGTTGAGTAACGGTAAATATGCCCTTCGCGTTCAGTTTCGTTCTGTCTGTGACGTTGAGGTTAACCAAAAGGCTAAGGTCATCCCGCTCGGTCACTCTCTTCCTGCAATATGTTTCGAACTCGCACTCCGAGCAGTGCTTAATCAGAACGGGGTCTGGTGGGCCGCTCTCGCTGAGCAATGCGCGGAGCTTCCCCACGAGTAACTGCACTTCGTGAATCAAGGTATCAAGCCTGAGACCAAGGATCGTATGTTGCAAACCGTGAATGATGATTCCCTTGGTCGGCATCTGACCGGAAGCCTTCCAGAGGACGAGGGCGTCAAATGCCAGCATGAGCTTGTAATGCTTTGAGATCTTCTCAAATGGGACGAACCGGATCGGCACGTAAGCGCTCCGCCCCTTCTGGGCTGGTACTGCCCTCCGTCCGAGTGCATGAACGTGCGATTCGACATCCTGTGCGGTTATTAGCGGTTGAAGGATGAACGGGTGCTTGGGATTTCTTAGATCTTCTGGGCGCGGAGTGCCAACGAAGCAATCGGCCCCAGAGACTGATCGGAGATAGTCTCGGCAGTTGTTCTGATAGTTTTCAGCGATGTGTCCTTGCCAGTCGCCGATTGGATGCGAAGGTTCACCAGTCCTCGCAGAAGAGAAGGTGAAGTGGGCCTTCGTGCTGCACTTGAGGAACGCGTCGAAATGCTGGTCTGAAATCAACACCCCATGATTGCAGTTTAGCTCTTTTGTCGGCTGTCTGCAGGAATTCGTAACGGCGCGGCGAAGGAAGAAATCTCTCAGGGGCCGAGTTGGTCAGTTCGTCGGAGACGTGGAATAACATGACGCAACTGGAACGCGAACAGGCAGCCATGCAAGAAGAGTCGAGTCCCGTAATCGAGCGGTATTTGTCGTTCCTGGCCGTATGGTCAAAAAAAACTCAAACGAGTTGAAATAGCCTAACTTGCAGCTTTCCACAGGCTCACCTCGAATGGACTTTTCCGACTGAAAAACAGCGTCTACAATCTCGCTTTCAATGTGGCACACTGACCGCTCGTATCGGCAACAATGCACACTGCAGGGAGATTTTGGGGCTGTCAAAGCAAAGTCCAAGAGTCCAATGCGATTCTGTACTGCGCCGGTAAATTGCCTGAGCACATACTGCTAAGACAATTTGCGAGAGTCCGACAGTTCACTCCAGCTGAAGCGGCCATGCAGAGGACGGTGGAACTGCACTCCGAAGCCAACGAATCCTTTTCGGCTTCCAGCTGCTTCGCTTCCTCGACCAACAGACGTACGTCGGCAATAGCGCTGACGTCATACGTTCCCGCTGGCACCTTTTCGCGGTGAAACTCCGGGACCGGTGCCCCGAGGTCTAGTACAGGATTTCTTTTCTCATCGACCACAAGAATCTTAGCGTGGGTGCGCTTCTCGGGCGGATTTAGCGTAATCTCAATTTCCACGTCTGGTGGTCCATCGAGATGATGTAATGGTGCATCGGGCCCGGTGTCGCTAACCCTGAACATCTGCGTGGTTTGATATTCGCGATTGACTATTGTGAGCTGCGGCCCAAGAGCGCGGCTGAGCGAATTCACAGTGACGGACCACTGACGGCTCTGCTGATCGAAAGTCCCAGCACCCCCTTTCAGGCAAAGAAGGAGCGCCTCCCCGAAGACGGAACCAATCCCCTCAATGCCGAAGGCTTCGCTTCCCGGTACGCAGGTGTAAAACATAGGGGCGAAGCGAGTGTCAACATACTTGTCCTCAGGGTCAGGACGCGGTAAGTCCCAGATGGTTTCTGCATTCAATTCGTCATACTTCAAGATTTCGGACGGCAAGGTCCGGCATGCATCGAAAAAGTAAAGCTGAGTACGTGCCATGGTATCTTTTTTCTGACGTCGAACCCATTCCTTCCACAAGATTGGACGCCTCAAGGCATCGACGCAGAAGTTTTGAAGTGCTAGCGCCGAAATCTTCAAGCAAGAGAACCTGACCTCCGCGAGTGCGCTGCAAACCATGTCCTGCAAAGTAGAAGAGGGTCACGTTGCGTGGGTCGGTTCGCGCATCATTTCGCCACGCGCTGGCAGCAGCCTCGAGATTCTCCATGCTGGCGCGGGGAGCAGAATCAGCAACCTTCGACGCCTCGAGTGGCGACGGTGAGAGGAGGAGGCGACACGTCGCTAATGGGACGGCTGAGATAGTCTGCCCTCTTTACCAGATAGGAATAAAGGTTATACGCGGCTGTGGCGGCAGAAGAAAGTTTACGCAGGCCCAAATGATGAGAAGGGCTCGGCTCTGTACCCGCAGCCGACGAGAGGTGAGGGTAATCGCTAACCCCTACGATCAACGCGTGTAGGCCGGGCGCGATAGCACGTCCAGGGAATTGTTCTTCGGTTTTCATGCAGACATGACCACCACAAGCGGCGAATCGGACGGCAGAACTTGGATCAGTTGTCTTCTCGCCTTCATCTCGGATTCTGGCCCTTGGGGCCTAATGCCGAGGGCATAGAAGCCGGGTTCCAGACGGAGATGGTGACGCGGCGAAAGATGGACCAAATTCAGAATTTGTCTGCCGTTCTGGTCTTCAATGATCAAGTTAGCGTCCATGGCAACGTGTGCCGGCTCTATCCGGATTTCCACGTCGACCATGGGCGGTCGTTGAATCTTGGTAATCACGCTTTCGCGCAGCAGGCCACTCGTCATAAAGGTAATTGGGAGGCTATGCTCTTGCGCGAGGCGTTGCCCCGTAGCACCCAACCAACGCGACAAGGATGCGATTGTCACCACCCATTCGCTCTGTCCCAGCGCTGCGAGGTTCTGAGGGACTGCCGCTGCGCCGTCGAGTCCTCTAACTAGGGCCTCTGTGAACAGGCTTACCTGGTTCCTGTACGCGTACGCCTGATCGCCCGGTGCTGCTGCCTGGAAAACAGCTGCTGAACGCCGGTCCGGACCACCGAGCCACACATCGAAAACGTCAGTAGACCCGTACAGTAACGTCCCTAAACTGGACCGGCTAGCCAAATGCCTGCTGCCATCGAGGAAATAAAGCTGCGTTTGCGCGATAGGGATAGTACCTTGCCCCAGTCCGTTGAAGATGTTCGCAAAGCTTACGCCACCGCGGAAGGATGGTCCGATGGCGCTCCCGAAATTCTGAAACAACAGAATGTCCTCCTCACGTGATACCTGCAATTTATGACCACAGAAGTAGAAGATCGTCATTTCGGACTCGCTTCGCCGTGCGTCCTGAATCCAGCCGCTCGCCGCCATCACGAAATCGTCAGTGGTGACAGGCTGGGCCGTGGACGGGTTTGGCTGATCATGCAACTCGTCTAAGGACGGTCCGAGCAACAACCTGCACGTTGCAAGTGGCACCGGCAGCGCGGCTCTGTTCACTAACCAGTCGTAAAAAAAGAGAGCCGACTTCGCCGCTGACGAAAGCTGCGGCAGGCGGAACTGCTGTAGTCCCACCGGTCCACTTCCACCTTCAAGATATGGATACTCACTGATGCCTACGATGAGCGCATGCGTTCCGGGTTGGCCTGGTATGCGCTATCGATTACAAGACCCGTCGTATCGATTCCTATCATCGCCCATATCCCCTAGTTGCAAGCAATATCTAGCCGCCCGCGCCAGGTCTCGTCGGCGCGACTCCCGGCTGGTCAGGTAAGCTAGGTATCTGGCGCGCCATCAATGGCTCCGCGAGCGTCCTTAGCCGGCCCATTCCGACGTCGGCTGTAAAGCCCCACAAGGCCGCAAAGAGGAAGTCACGCCAGCTCCCAACGAACGTATCTGAAAATATCATCGTTCCCGATCCGGCGATGAACACACCGGTGATGGCCGACATCACCCACTCTCGTCGGCTCATACGCTCCCGTGTGGCTACTACGGCAAGCTCGGCTGCCGATGGGGCGACTCTAACCGACGTTTGAGCGATAAGTGGCTCTCGCAACTGCGGGTGTGAGACTTCGCAGCCAATGATCACGGTGCCGGAGGCATGGGGGACAAAGATGAACCGCATCCCCTTACGTTGCTCTTGTCCGACAATTCCGGCAATTACGGTCCATGAGACAGTAGAGTTTTCTAGGGGTGGCTCGATCAGAGTTCGCACGTCGACTGCCTGACCGACGCGAACATCGGCAGGTGCGATGATTCGAAGCGTCGGCACGGGCGGCAGTCGGTCAGCTGGCAATGCAACGTTTCCCGAAACGAACTTGGTTGGTCCTTCTCCCCTTCCGGTCGCCGGCGCCGGGCCGTAAGTCTCGACTTTCGGCTTGACAGGCTGCGAGGCTTTGGCGGCCTTCGCTGCCACAAGGAATTCACCGGTTTCGAGGGCGTCTTCCACCGTCTTTGTGTTAGCAGGGGCTTTGGCCCGCACAAGATTGGCCAATGCGTCGCGCAACTCCCGGATCAGCGTAACTAGCTTGCGATAAGGTGGATCCCGCTCAATTAGTGGACCCGCCGCCCCAATCCGCTCCCGAAGCGTTATAACCGTGGAGAGTTCTCGGTCGTTGCTGGCGGTGCCTAACGCGTTCAATACCTCATCGACCAGCTTGATAACCTCAATACGCAACGTTCGGGTAAAAAAAAGGCGGGCCGCTCTGGTTAGTCTCAGACATGGCCTGAACAGTCTCGGCAATATTATCGGCCGTTAACTGCTCGGTTTGGCTGATGGCCTGAGAAAGACCGCTCGCCTGGCTTACTATCTCGGTTCCAGGCCAGGGCCCAATTCGATCAAGGTCTTCCCTGATCTCAGTTGCGAAGGATTCGACAAGAGCAGGGAGTTTTTCCTCTAGGTCATCCACGACCCTCTTGATGAGAGGTTCCAGGCTCTGGGCAAGGCCGCGGTCAAGATTGCGCAAAAGTTCATCGAGTTGACGGTTGGCAGCATCAATGAGCTTCGCCACCTCCACGATATGTCCGTGCGGACCGCCGAGAGCATTCTTGAGAGTGGCAATCGTTGCCCGGGAATTGCGCCGGCTTTCCGCGGCTTCCGCCAGAATTGTGTCGACCGCCGTCCCCGCTTGGCTTGCTGCGGTACGGAGCGTCGTGGCGCTCTCGGCCCTTCTGATTGCTGTGGCAAGCGAAGCGATAGCGGTTCCAATCCTGTTCTGGAGTTGCGCCTCCTCCTGGATGTCCGCAATGTCCTTGAGACGCACATAGGATTGCTGAGCGTCGAGCAGAGCTTCATCGAGCGCTTGCCGATCCACGAGAAGCTTGCGAAACCATATTCCCACACCAATGAAGGCGACGATAGTAACGGGCAACCATCCAAACGAGAACCGGTTGACCAGCTTGAATTTGACGTCTAGGGGCAACAAGAGCTGAGGAGACTGAAGTCGGACTGTTCCGGTCGAAGCCCCAAGCGGAAGTGAACCGTTGGCCACCGGCCTCAATGCCAGCCGCTGTCCGCTCCGGAGAGCGTCACTGGCTTGAAACTCAAGGTCTGCGGGGAGAAGGTCGCCTGTCGGGCCCCGCAACTGGGCGGACACCAGCGGGAAGGCGAATTTCGCAAATGCAACGCCAGATTGCTCGGTGATATAGAACTTATCGGGATCAACTCTGCCGGTGATCGGGTCGCGCTCCAAAACTAACTCATCTACTGGGGCGAGTTGGGCTGACGGGCGTTCAAAAGTCATCTCGAGTTCAGCTGCTGTTTCAGCCTGACCGCCGCCCGCGCGCACGGGTCGTACCTTCACGATGTAAGTTCCAACGAAAGGAAGCCGCACCAGATTGATTTCCAACGGAACGGTGAGTTTCGGCGCGGTTCCCTGTACCGGCCCGAAGGTAAATGCAGATGCAAAATTGGTCGAATGCTTCTCAAGCCGCGCTTCGGCTACTTCTAACGTGATCGGAGCTTCTCCGCTGGAAAGCTTCAGCCTGATATGCGTGGTCTGCAGAGATTGCTCTGGATTAGTCGAATCGAGCGTGATCGGCAGAACCGATTCAATCGCCAAGGGACTCTGCTTCGTTTCCTCGGTCGCCAAACCTGTCGATGAGCACAGGCAAACGAGCCCCAGAATTCTAAGGGTCTGTAGACAATTTGACGTCATACTCTCACCACCGTTTTACATCGTGATCACTTTTCACACTCCCAAATCAGAACTTGATTCCCCCCCCAACTCACGCTCTCCGCCGAGCGCCGACTTTGTTTACAAGGCTAAAGCGCTCCGAAACTGATTCTCTTCCGCTGAAGCTGGACGTGGTGTATGAGCAATGCACAGGTTTTCCGGTACATGCTGGAGCACTTATCATAGTCCCTGAGCCGCGCAAACGGACTCGTACTCCCAAATGGTCGGTTGCGGCCTCATGAGAATCACCTGGTACCCTACTTCGTTTACGTGAGCATACACAAGATCGATGTCGATCGGTCCCCTTTTTCTGTCACAGTCGGAGTTTTGGGTCACCCTGCGAAATCAAGGACGATGTCCTCACTGATGAGCGAGGACGCGAGGTTTGTTTGTGGCGGCGTCCTCAGCAGGGATGTGCTTCAACAATTCGCGCGCAAGAGCGGTAGGTCTTCAGTCCAATGCGCCCGAATTGCGGAAAGAACTAGAGCGGACCCGATGCGACTCTCTTGCAGTTTCGATTCCCGCACGAGGCGCACAACGGTTGCTCGAGACACTCGGTTCCTTCAAACGTTGAAGTCAAACAATCGAAGCTGCCGAGTAAGCGAGCTGTTCTGTATGCTCGCGTGATGCCAAGGTGATTTAATTCATCAATTACCTCGAGAAAATGGGATGCTCGCAGGGGCTATTTCGACGTCGTGTTGGTGGCGGCCTTTGACACCAGTGGTGCTGGCGGTGATAGCTTTTGGTCAGCCATTTCGACCTGTCAGGTCATTTGGTCAGGGGCGTGTCGGTGTTACAAGCACCGGCGCGTCCCGCTTACTTCTTGCGCTTCAGAAACCATCAATCGCTTTGCGAATTAACCAAGAAACGGTGACATCTTCTCGGACTGCGATTTTCTCCAGCTTTTGAAGCTGTTCAGGCTTCAGCCGTACAGCCGTGAGCTTCTTTCCACATTCTCTATCGTATAACACTGTCATACGTGGTCCAGCGTTTCCTCAATCCGATTTAAAGGTTGCACTTGACAACCAAGAAACGGAGCAGTAAAAGTACGTTAATTTCCAGTTCGTCGGCCCCTAACGTGTTTCCGGTATATCTGAACATCGCTGATTTATTCAGTTAATTGGGGGGCACAGCCATCGTTTGCCAGTGCGGTGCCAAGGAAATTTGCGCTAATGCAGATATCTGATTGACGCATGGAGTCCCGGGAGCCCACCCGAGTTCCACTTCCTGGAACTTGGACAATCGGCTTTGTTGCCTATTTTCAAAGCGAATGCTTAGACGAGGTGCTCAACATGGAAAGTGAAAAAAAAACTCTCGTTTGCAATCTTTGGATTTGCGGCAGCCTGCTTTTTTCTCCTATTTGTGGTTGTGTCTTGCAATCACGCAGTCGGTGGGTTTACGTCCGAGTTTGACCGCTATCAACCATTGGCCGAAGGCAGGTCATGGAAATATGTGATGACGATTAAATATGCCTCAAGAATGTCCCCGGTCTTATTAGTGAACGAGAAGGGCAGATGGTAGAGACGGTTCTAAAAAGCGGCAACTCAACGGCAAGGAGGTTACCCCGGTTAAACGGAATTCAGACCACGGGTCGGAGTACATTCGTTTTCGCGTATTTTGCTGAAGATGAGAATGGACTATATGAATTCTCACAGCAAAGCTCCGCTGATTCCGAACCGCAGTTAGATAGTTCAATAAACTACTATATCAGGAAACCTCTAAAAGTTGCAACGCCTGGGATACCCAATTGAGTTTAATTGGTAATCATACGGTGCCTGCTAAGGCCAGAATCGAAGCTACTGATAATGTGGTCGATGTTCCGGCAGGAACGTTCCAGGGATGCCTGAAGGTGCGAACTATTGGCAAGGATGACACCCACAGCGGTGAC
>CAWBVH010000036.1:0-299242 GCA_963792145.1 Candidatus Acidiferrales bacterium | reverse complement strand
CTGCTGTCCTTAGCGAATCTGGATCAAAAAGCCATTGCGGGAGTGATTATTAGTTCGGTGGTGCCACCGGTGAACTGGACGCTGGCGGAAATGTCGCGGGTGTATTCTGGGGAGAAGGCGCTGTTTGTGGAACCGGGCGTGAAGACCGGATGGCGGTGTTGGTGGACAACCCGATGGAAGTCGGCGCGGACCGCATTGTGAACGGAGTGGCGGCATTTCAAAAGTATGGCGGGCCGTGCATCGTGGTGGATTTTGGGACGGCGATTACGTTTGATGTGATTTCGGCGAAGTGCGAATACCTGGGCGGAGTGATTGCGCCGGGGATCGGGATTGCTTCGGAGGCGTTGTTTACGAGGACGGCGAGGTTGCCGCGCGTGGAGATCAAAGACCCGGGAAAAGTGATCGGGACAAATACCGTGACGCACATGCAGGCGGGACTGTATTACGGCGCGGTGGACATGGTGGATGGCATGCTGGCGCGGATCAAGGCGGAGCTGAAGAGCGATGCGAAAGTGGTGGCAACGGGCGGGCAGGCGCGGCTGGTGGCGAAGGGCTCGAAACACATTCAGCATATCGATGAATTTCTGACGCTGACGGGATTGCGATTGATTTGGGAAAAGAATCAGCATCACGAGGGACACAGGGAGCCAGCAGCGGGGCTGCCGACCGAAGGCACGCACGGAACGAAAAAAGCGCAAGCTAGCGGGCATTGCGAAGCAGCATTACGCCACTTATGGAAGACTGGAACTACTTCAACTATTTCACGGAAATCGAAGAATATTTCTGGAAGAAGCGCGGGGCGCATCTGCTGGTGTCGCCGCTGGATTGGGCGATCATGGAGGCGTGGCAGAAGGCGGGAGTGCCGCTGGACGCCGCGCTGAAGGGAATTGACAGGGCGTTTGAGAGTTACCAGGTTCGCGGCGCGGGGCGGGAAAAACGCTGAAGAATCTGGCGTATTGTACGGACGCGGTGCTGGAGGCGGCGGAAGAAGCCAGAGAAGCAGCGGCGGGGGCGGCGCCGAAAGGAAAGGCTGCGACGGCGGAGCATTTTTCACGAGAGGAATTGCGCGCGCATGTGCAGAAAAAAACTGAGCAGATCGCAAAGGCGGCGGAACGCTGCAAGAAGTGTCAACCGGAACTGGCGGCGGTGCTGGAGAATGTAAGGGAATCGCTTGCGGGAGTGCACGTGGTGCTGGATACGCCGGGAAATCTGGATCTGGAAGATTTGGAGCGGCGGCTGACGATTTTCGACGAGAAGTTGCATGCGGCGCTGCTGACTCATGCGAGTGAAGAACTGATGTTGAAGACGAGGCGCGAAGTGGACTCGCAACTGGCGGTGTACCGGCGGAAGATGAAGGCGGAGCAACTGGCGATGGTGGAGAGGCAGTATTTGCAGAAACGGCTGCTGGAAGAGTATCGTTTGCCGCGACTGAGCCTTTTCTACTTCACCTGATGGGACGACGAACGGCTGCGGCTGCCGCGGGCCATTACAAAGGAACGGGACCGGACAATTATGGCTGATGAGTTACTATTATCAATTGAGAAGTTGCTTTACAAGGGAGACGGCTTGGCGCACGCCGAGGGGAACACGGTGTTTGTGCCGTTCGTGTTGCCGGGGGAGCAGGTGCGCGCGGCGATTGGGACGCGGAAGAAGAACCTGATCCACGCGAAACTGGAGGAAGTGACGCAGGCGTCGGCAGCGCGGATCAAGCCAAGGTGCCCGCATTTTGGCGTGTGCGGCGGCTGCCACTACCAGCACATTGAGTTTGCGGAACAGGTTCGCCAGAAGAAAGAGATCCTGAGGGAAACGCTTTCGCGGCTGGGAGGCGTGAACTGGACCGGCGAGATTCAGGAGCACACCGCCGAACCGTTTGGTTACCGCAACCGCGCGCAGTGGGCGTTTCGCGATGCCATGCCGCGGGCGTTTGGATATTTTTTGCCGGAGAGCGCGCGGATTCTGCCGATTGATGAGTGCCCGGTGCTGTCGCCGGGATTGGCAAAGGCGTTTGGGCAATTGCAGGAATTGGCGAGGGCCAATTCCCTGCCCCCGGGAATATTGGAGATCGAGGCGTTTGTGGATTCGGCGGACGCAAAGCTGGCACTGAATGTAGCGTTCGAACGGTTCGCGAAGCCGGCGAAGGATCTGACCGCCATGTTCCGGGCGGCTTTGCCAGGGCTGGAGAGTTTGCTGTTGCTCGATCAGAGCAAGAACCGTTTTGAACTGACCGGGCCGGGTTATCTGGAGCACCAGGCCGGAACGTTTTCGTTTCGGGTGAGCCACCTTTCGTTTTTTCAGGTGAACCGATTCCTGATTGAGGATTTGATGAAGACAGTGTTGGAGGGAGCGAAGGGCGGGTACGCGCTGGACCTATACGCAGGAGTGGGATTCTTCACGCTGCCGCTGGCGAAGAGGTTTGAGCGAGTGGTGAGCGTGGACGCGAATCTGGCGGCGACGCGCGACCTGCAGGCGAACGCGGAGGCGGCGGGGGTGCAGGTGGTGTCGAATAACGAGCACACCGAGGAATTTCTGAAGAAGGAGCAGGAGACGCCGGAGTTTGTGGTGCTGGATCCGCCCCGTTCGGGGCTGGGAGCGGACGTGGCCGCGCGACTGGCGAATTTGGGAGCCGCAGAAATTGCGTATCTTTCGTGCGATCCCTCGACGCTGGCAAGAGACCTGGCGGTGCTGACGGGGTCGGAGCGAAAACCGGCGAGCGCAGTGGCGGCGACGCATCGCTACGAAATTGAGAAAGTGGATTTGTTTGATTTGTTTCCGCAGACATTCCACATCGAAACGCTGGTGAGGTTGCGAAGAAGTCCATGAAATACCGGCCTCCGCAGCATTTGGTGGCGGCATAGTGCTTGGCCTGCAAGCGCAGATCGCTGCACACATAAATTCGCGACTATTCCTGATACCGGCGATTTTGGGTATTGCGGCCGCGTTGTGTCTGGCGTTGGCTTTGATGTTGCGCGACCGGCTTGCATCGGCGGGAGTTTTGTCGCTGGGCTGCGGGGTTGCGCTGGGTGTAGTTGCGGCATGCGTCGCGCAGCGGCCGCTGCCTGCGGACCATGTGTTGAGGCGCATTGCCGCGGGAACGGTGGAACTGAGCACGCCGCTACGCTGGCACGGCACGTTGCGCTCGGAGCCAGCCAAGCTGCCGTGGGGCTACGGAATTGATGTCGATCTGAGTGGGGTTGATGAGGCTGAGCAATTTATTCTACTAAGCGCGATGAGCCTAAATTTCACCCAAAGATGGGGATGCGAGTTTGCCAGATCGGCGCCGGCGACCAGGAGGCGGTGATTGCGCAAGGGCGACTGCCGCCGATATATCGAAACGAGGGCGCGTTCGACAGGAAGGAATTTCTGGCGGCGATGGGAGCGCGGGTGGGGATTATTCGGGCGGGAGAACAGAATCCGTATGGGGCATCCTAGTCCGGTGTTGTTGCAGCGATTGGAAGAAAGCAGGATGCGGGTGTTGCGAACGGACCGGGAAAGCGCGGTTCGGGTGCTGACGGATGGAAGGGATTTGCGGGTGAGTTGTTATGTGCGTGCGTGGAGCTGGGCGAAGTGTGTGGTATTTTACATTAACACTGAGCCACAACTCGAGCGCCCCATGCGAAGACCTGGTGCGCGGGATGGTTAGTTAGGCGGTGTGCATGCGCCAGATGATTACTAGGAGGAGAAGGAAGAGAAGGAAGCCTAGGGCGGCTTGGTGTTCGTGATTTTTTTTGTATTGGGACCAGGAGAAGCGGGATTCGGATGAGACCTGTCGGCGCGACGCCGAGGCTTGGGAAAAAGAGGGGGACCACGGCGGCGTAGGAATCGAAGGCGGCGCCGTGTTTTGCGCGGAGTTCACTTTCTTCGCGGCGCATGACGAAGGAATAGACCAGGGCGAAATAGAGGAGCAGCAAGGCGGCGACAATCCAGGAATGCATGGCGATGGCAGCGCCGAGGGTGAGGAGACTACTGCCGAAGTACAGAGGATTGCGGGTGCGGGCGTAGGGGCCGGTGACGGTGAGGACTTCCTGCTTGTGGAGATAACCGGCGGCGTAGGCGCGAATGATGAGGCCGAAGAAGCCGACGGCGGCACCGAGAAGAATGGAGTGGAACGTGGACGCGCGAGGAAAAGCACGACGATGGCCAGGAGATAGCCGAGGCGAACGCGCCAGCGCGCGAAAAAGTCGGCGGCGGTCACGAGAGCGCTCCGAGGCGGCGTTGCACGGCGTCGAAGACTTGATCCACGGAGAGATCCAGAAAGGATGGGTCAGTGGATTCGCCGCGCTTGTAGGTGGTAACGGCATTGGGGCTGCGCAAGACGATTTCCTTAGGAGGATACGGGCCGTTGCGGGCGGGGTCGGTGGGGCCGAAGAGGGCGACGGCGGGAGTGCCGAGGGCCACGGCGAGATGGAGCGGGCCCGTGTCGCCACCGACGATGCAGACGGCGTTGCGCAAAAGAGCCATGAGTTGGCCGAGTTCTCCATCGTAGATGAGGGGCTGAGAATTGCCGCTGGCTGATTTGACGGCGGAGGCGAGGGCATCTTCGCCGGGACCATAGTTGATGACGCAGCGAATTCCAAGGGAGTCGTGGATTTTCTGGCTGAGCTGGCCAAAACGGTCGGCGGGCCAGCATTTGGAGCGCCAGCCACCGCCGGGGCTGAGGACGACGTATCGCGCGGCGCGATCCTTGGTCAATTGTTCGCGGACTAAGGTTTCGTCGGAAGAAGGGACACGAAGAGAAACATTCGCGACCGCGGTGGATGCGCCGGCGCGGAGAGTGAGTTCGCCATTCTGATCGGCGATGTGTTGCGTTCGGCACACGACGCGGTCGGTGTAAAGAATGGGAACGCCGTACTCGCGAACGGTTGATGAGGAAAAGCCGATGCGCACATTGACGCGGCCGAGGAACGGAAGCAGCGAAGACTTCCAGAGGCCCTGATAGTCGATGGCGGCGTCCCAAGCTTGCGAACGGATTTTGGCGAGAACGCGACGAACGCTAGCGAGGTCGCGCGAATCGACGGGCCAGATTTGCGAGGCCAAGCCGCTGGACTCGACGAGCGAAACGAAACGGGGATGAGTGAGCCAGACGATTTCCGACGAGGGAAACGACTGGCGTAGACCGGCGACGGCGGGAAAAGTGTGAACGATATCGCCGAGTGAGCCGAGGCGGACTACCAGGAAGCGCTTCTCAGGCATGCGGAGCCTTGCGAACGGAAGCGAGCAATTTGCGCGTGGAGTGTTCCTTGGGGTCGCCAACGATGGCGACGCGGATGCCCAGCCGATCGGCGACGGCGCGTTCGGGAACGGTTTCGGCGGTGTAGTCGGTGCCCTTGGCGTGAACGTCGGGAAGGAATTCCTCGAGCAACTTTTCCACGTTGGGTTCAGAGAAAACCAGGACGAAGTCGACAGCGCGAATGGCGGCGACGAGTTGCGCGCGGGCTTGCTCATTGAGGATGGGGCGGCCAGTGCCTTTCAGGTGACGAAGACTGGAATCGGAATTTACGGCGACGACGAGGATGTCGCCCTCGCGCCTAGCGCCTTCGAGATAGCGGATGTGGCCGACGTGGAGCGTGTCAAAGCAGCCGTTGGCGAGAACGACGCGCTTGCCAGCTTGCTTAGCTTCACGGATAAAGGCGCGAAGTTCGTGGCGAGGGACGATCTTGGTTTGGGCTCGGCGCATGGATCAGGAAGTCGTCTCCGAAGCGGAATTGTGAATCGCTTCGAGGAGTTCGGCGCGAGAAACGGTGGCGGTGCCGCGCTTCATGACGACCAGGCCACCGGCAATGTTTGCGATGTGGGCAGCCTCGAGTGGAGTTGCACGGCTGGAGAGCGCGAGAGTGTAGGCGGCGAGGACGGTGTCTCCGGCGCCGGTGACGTCGACGGCTTGATCGCTGCCGTAGATGGGGATGTGGGTGGGCTGAGAAGATTGTTGGAAGAGAGCCATGCCATGTTTGCCGCGAGTGACGAGGAGGGAGAGGAGCTTCATGTCGCTGAGAGTGCTGGAGGCGCAGCGTTCGAGTTCGGCGAGATTTTTGCCGATGACGGTGTGATGCAGAGCTTCCATTTCCGCTTCGTTGGGAGTGGCAGCGGTGATTCCGGCGCGCTTGTAATCGGTGAGGCGATAGCGGGAGTCGAGAGTGATGGGGATGTCTTTTTTGATGCGGGCAATGGCGGTGCGCAGATCTCGCGAGATTCACGATGCCGAGGCCGTAGTCGGAGATGGCGAGTGCGTCGGCACGAGCGATTTTTGCGAGGAGAGCGGCGCGCAATTTCTTGCGATCGGATTCGGAGAGAGGATGGGTGGGTTCATAGTCGACGCGGAGAACCTGCTGCGCGACGGTGTGGGCCCAGCCAGCGAGGAAACGCGTTTTCGTGGGAGTGGTCCAGCCTTTGGCACGAACGATGCGGGAAGTGTCGATGTGGCGTTCACGGAAAGCGTTGATGAGGCGGGTGCCGGCGGCATCGTCGCCGACGGCGGTGATGGGGATGACCTTGGCGCCGAGGGAGGCGAAATTGTTGGCGGCATTGGCGCCACCGCCGGGAACGATTTGTGTTTCGCGATGGCGGAGGATCAGAACGGGAGCTTCGCGTGAGACGCGAGTAATTTCGCCGTATTGGAATACGTCGGCAACAAAATCGCCGAGAAGGACGATGGTGCGAGAGGGAAAGCGTTCCACGATCTCGGCGAGTGCGACCAGGTCGACAGCAGGTGAGGCGACTGTTTGTTTTTTTGTGCGCTTCATCGCAAACCTTAGAAAGATGGATAGAACAGTTCAGCCCTCAACGGCTAAAGCCGGGTTGCACAGCAAGCAAATACGGAACGGCTGAGCAGCTTGCGGTTCACCTCGAAGGCGGTCCCACGAAAACAACCGCGACAGCAAGCAAGATCGAGAAAGTGCTAGAGGTCACGATACGAAATCCGTGGAGGGGATTCAAGTTGGCAAGACCGCGAGCCACGGGTTTGTGGCGGCTTCGACCATTTCCGGTGTGACCTGTTTCATGCAGCGATGATCGGTGGGACAACGGCGGAGGAAGCAAGGGTTGCAATAGGGCTTTTGCTGCACGATGGTGCAACGCGGGGTGACGGGAGCGGTGCCGAACGGATCGGTGGGACCGAAAACCGCGACGACTGGCAAACCAACGGCAGCGGCGACGTGCATCGCTCCGGAATCGTTGCCCAGAAACAGGTGGCACTGCGAAAGCAAGCCGGGGAGATCGGCGATGGCGGTTTTGCCGGTCAGGTCGATGGGCTTGCGATGCATGTTGGCGACGATGGCGTTGGAGACGGGCGCCTCGGCGGCGGTGCCGAAGAGGATGACGTCAGCGTCGTTGTGCGCCAGAAAGCGGTTGGCCCATTCGGCGAAGCGCTCGGGTGGCCAACATTTTGCGGAACCGTAAGAAGCGCCCGCGCCGATGGCGATGCGGCGAGCGTGTGGGCGTGCGCCAGCGTCGATCAGGACTTGCGCGGCGTGGACCCTGGCGGAATCGGAAACTCGCAAATCGATATGGTCGACTTGCGGCAGGGTGTCGAGCCAGCCGGCGCGACGAACGAGTTCGAGGTAGTAAAACTTTTCGTGGGGCGGAATTTCGCCGGGCTTGGGTACGGCGATGGCTTTGGTGAGTAGCAACCTGCGAGCATCGCGGGCGTAGCCGATGCGTTGGGGGATTTGGGCGCGCCAGGCGAGCCAAGCGGCGTCGAAGGCGTTCTGCAATAACAACGCAGCATCGAAGCGGCGCGAGCGTAAGTCCGAAATGAGGCGCCGGCGGCCGGACCAGCCACGGTGTTCACCGATGGGATTGTAGGCGATGAGTTCGTCGGAGACGCCTTGGCCGCGATAGATGTCCGCAACATAGAGGCGAGCGAGAATACTGATGTGTGCGTCAGGAAATTTGGATCGGACGGCGCGCAATGCAGGGAGGGCCAGGATGGCGTCGCCCACCCAGTTGGTGGCGCGGATCAGCATCTTCATGCGGGCCTCGGGCGGGAATCCAGTTGCTGCTGGATGGCCGCGAGAAAGGCATCTTCCTGAAGCACAGCGAGATCGATGATAGCGATGTACACGGGAAAATCCTGGAAGTCGATATCGCGCAGATTGTGAGCGTCCTTTTCTGTGGTGATGAGCGCAACTGCATCGGCGTGCCGGGCCAATTCGAGGAGTTCGGCGGCTTCGGAGTCGGAATAACGATGATGATCGGCGAAGGCTTGCTTTCCGGCGATGGAGAGTCCCCAGTGTTCGAGGTCAGCGACGAAGGCGCCAGGATTGCCGATGCCGCAAAAGGCGTAGAACGGGCCCGCGCCAAGTTCGGAGGTGGCAGAGAAGATTTTGTCGATGCTGCGGGGAATTTGCGAAAGCCGAGCAAGCGAGTTTGCGCGGCGAAGACAGCGGCGTTCTGGAGCTTGCCGATGGCGGTGTCGGTGCCGGGATTGGTTTCGGTGCGAGTGAACACGAGCAGATCGGCGCGAGACATGGCTGAAAGCGGTTCGCGAAGACGTCCGGCGGGAAGGAGCCGGTCGTTGGCGGCGGGGCGAGAGGAATCGAGGAGAAGAATGTTGACGTCGCGGGAGAGTTGGAGATGCTGGAAGCCGTCGTCGAGTAGGAAGATGTCGACGCCGGCTTGCTGAAGGCGAAGGCCGCTGGCGTAGCGATCGGGGCCAACGCCGAATTGCACGCGATTGCCCAGACGAGATTTCATGAGCTCGATTTCATCACTGGTGCCGTCGCTGCCTTTGTAGCCACGCGAAAGAATGGCGACGCGTTTGCCTTGGGCGAGAAAACGTTCTACGAGCCAGATGACCATGGGGGTCTTGCCGGTGCCACCGAGAGTGAGGTTACCGACACTGATGACGGGAGTTTGCAATCGCTTGGCGCGGAGGATGCCTCGTTCGTAGAGCCAGGCACGGAGTTTCACGATGGCGGCGTACAAGACGGATAGCGGCCAAAGAACTACCCGCGCCAGTGGCGCCAGATTCATCGCGCGGGACCACCCAACTGTTTGGCGACTTCGGCCAAGGCACGATCGAGAGCACCGCGG
Organism: Candidatus Acidiferrales bacterium; assembly: GCA_963792145.1. GTDB lineage: Bacteria > Acidobacteriota > Terriglobia > Acidiferrales > UBA7541 > Acidiferrum. The sequence continues at coordinate 290,215 of CAWBVH010000036.1, read as the reverse complement.
CTGGATTCGACCAACTGCCGCGCGGCGTTGCCCATGCGCTGCATTTTCTGTTGATCTTTGAGGAGATGGATCCACTCAACGCCGGCGTCCTCGGGATTGTCAACCTGGATAGCGGCGCCGGCTTCAAGGAATCGCGCGGCAATGGCGGCGAAATTTTCCATGGAGTCGCCGAAGACAGGGACTTTGCCGAAAGCGGCCGGCTCCAGAATATTGTGACCGCCGGAGGGAACGAGAGAGCCGCCGACCAAGACGCCGTCGGCAACCTGATAGAGGGAGGCAAGTTCGCCGATGCTGTCGAGGAGGAGAACGGTAACGTCATCGGGGATGTCGCGGCCAGCACCGTTGCCGGAGATACCTGGGCCGGGAATGGCGAGCTCGGAGCGGCGAATAAATTTGCGATGAGATTCGTCGATGAATTCGGCTGCGGCAGCGAAGCGTTCTGGCTTGCGCGGTGCGAGGACGAGAAGAGCTTTCGGAAAATCGCCCTGAACGACGCCGAAGGCGATGAGCGAGAGAGGTTCTTCGGTGGCAACGACGCTGCCGGCGACGATCACAGGCCAACGTCCGCGGCGCTTGGATTCTTCACCTAGCCAGGAGGCAAGCGGCGTGGGGGCGGGCAGTTCCATGTCGTACTTGAGATTGCCGCTGACGGTGACTCGATCGGCGGGCGCGCCGAGAGTGCGCATACGCTCGGCGTCCTGAGGAGTCTGCATGAGGAAGGCGGAAGCGTTGGAAAGAGCGGAGGCGAGGAAGGGCTTCAGATAAAAACCAAACACGCGAAGGTAATGTTGAAAGCGGGCGAAAGACTTTTCGGAAATGCGACCGCTGACGAAAACAACCGGCACGTTTCGCTGCTTGGCTTCGTTAAGAAAGTTAGGCCAGATTTCGGTTTCGAGAATGATGACGATGGCGGGCTTGATGGCGTCGAGAAATTTGCTGACAGAAAAGACCCAATCGAGCGGGAAATAGATGATGGCGTCGGCGAAGGGGATACGCTCCTTGGCTAAAGCGTGACCGGTGATGGTGGTGGTGGAAATGATGAGAGTCCGGTGTGGATACGCGTCGCGGAGGCGCTTGGCTAGTGTGACGCCGGAGAGAGTTTCGCCGACGGAAACAGCGTGAATCCAGATCGCGCCGGGACGTTGCGCGGATAATTTTTCCAATTCGGGGATGGAAAAGCCGAGGCGCTCTCCGAGATTAGAAAGATATTTTCCTTGGCGCAAACCCTTTATGATCCAATAAGGCGCGCTGAGCAGGGCGGCAAGCCCCATCAAAAAGCTATAAACGAAATACACTTATAGTGGCTCCGGTCTGATCCCGGTGACGCAAGTAGATGCGCACCGGCGGCAGGGCAACCCTGCCAGTTCCCCAAGAATCGAAGGGCTCAGGATGCAAACAGTCTATTATAACCTTATGCGAAATCTGGTTGCTTTGGTTGTGTTAGCTGTCATCAGTCTGTCCGCGGGTGCGCAAACTCCCACGCAAGATGCGCCAAAGACGACACCGATGAAGGCGCAATTCATGGACACACATGAAGGGATGAGCATTGGGGTGGAACCGTGGACGCAAGCGATCGCGTACAAGCAGAAGTTTCCGAAAAAGTCGCCGTTTAGCGGAGGAGTGGTGGCGCTGCAGATGACGTTTCGAAATGATTCTGACGAAAGTATCAAGATTGATGTGCAGAGCATTCGCCTGCTGCTGTTGATTGGGGAGGACAACCGGCAAGAGTTGTCGCCGCTGACGGCGGAAGATGTGGCGGACACGGTTTTGCTGTCGAATAACGGGAAGGATCCCACGCAGCGGCGGAATCCACTGCCGATTCCCGTTGGCAAACCGAGACCATCGCGGGACAAGAATTGGACAGAGTTGAAGGATGCTTGCCAAAATGCGGCGGTGCCGTCGTCGGTAGTGGCGGCGCACAGCACGTTGGTGGGGTTAGTGTATTTCGATTTGCGCAGCGAATGGGATTTGTTGCAGAACGCGAAGGTGTATTTGCCGAGTTTGGTGTCGATGTCGACGAGACGGCCGTTGTCGTATTTTGAGATTGATTTATCGCACGGCGCGAGGGAGTGACAACAACGACCCCAAGAGAAAAACCGCACCCTTACAAACCAAGGGTGTGGCACCCGACCACAAGCTGAGAACAGGAATCCACAAGAGGTGAGGCGATTTGCCGCGTGCAGCCGCGTCCGTTACCATGGAGTGTCGAACAAATTCCATCCTACGCGGACACATGATCAACTTTTTAGAAGAATTGAATCCAGAACAACGCCTTGCTGCGGAAACCACCGAAGGACCCGTGCTGATCTTGGCCGGTGCCGGAACCGGGAAAACACGCGCGATCACCTACCGCATGGCCAATCTGATCGCGAAGGGAGTGCCGGCGGAAGCGATCCTGGCGGTGACGTTCACGAACAAAGCGGCCGAGGAGATGCAGACGCGCGTGGCGGACCTGCTGTTGCGCGCGGGAGTTCCACCGGAGAGGCCGTGGATCTCCACGTTCCATTCGTTGTGCGCGCGGCTGTTGCGGCGAGAGGCGGTGCACGCCGGACTGGCGAAGGATTTCGCGATCTACGATGACGACGATCAACTCGCCGCGGTGAAGCTGGCAATGGGCAAGCTGCGGATCGAAGATGAGGCACTGACGCCGCGCAATGTCTTGAGCCGGATCAGCTACGCGAAGAATCAAGGGCAGGCGCCGGAACAGATGCGTGCGGAAGCGTTTGGGCCGGACACGCGAAAGGTCGCCGATATTTATGCAGGATACGAAAGCCTGCTGAAGCAGAGCAACGCAGTGGACTTCGACGACCTGCTGCTGCGCACCGCGAAGGTGTTGAGGGAATCCGCAGCGGTGCGCGAGAAATGGCAGAAGCGTTTCCAATACCTGCATGTAGATGAATACCAGGACACGAATCGCGTGCAGTATGAGCTGCTGCGATTGCTGACGAACGAAAAGAAGAATGTGTGCGTGGTGGGAGATGAGGACCAGTCGATTTACCGGTGGCGCGGTGCGGACGTATCGATCCTGCTGAGTTTTTCGCGGGATTATTCGGCGGCGAAGGTGGTGCGGTTGGAGAGGAATTACCGTTCCACGCAAACGATTCTGGATGCGGCTGCGGGCGTGGTTTCGCACAATCCTGACCGGCTGGGAAAGAATCTGCGGGCGGAGAAATCCGCGGGGACAAACCTGCGTTATTTCGAAGCGCGCGACGCACAGGCTGAAGCGGAATTCGTTGCCGGCGAACTGGAACGGATTCTGAACGACGATCCGGACCAGACTTGCGCGGTGGAATACCGGACGAATTTTCAGTCGCGCTCGTTTGAAGAAGTATTCCGGCGGCGAGGACTGCGTTACAAGCTGGTGGGCGGATTCAGTTTCTACAACCGGGCAGAGGTGAAGGACGCGTTGGCGTATGTGCGGGTGATCCTGCATCCGGAGGACGACGTGTCCTTACTGCGGGTGTTGAACGTGCCGCCGCGCGGGATTGGGAAGACGACGGTGGATGCGCTGCGGGAGATCGCGCAGAAAGAGAATCTTTCGTTTTGGGATGGCATGGAATCGCTGATGACCAGCCCGGCGTCGAGCAGAGCGGTGGCGCCGCTGCGAAGCTTCCGGGAACTGATGGTGCGGCTGCAGGAAGCGTACGCGACGAAAGAGCCGGCGGAGTTTTTGCGGTACGTACTGGACGAAACGGGTTACATGACGATGTTGAAGGACCGGAATACGCCGGAAGACGTGGCGCGCATCGAAAACCTGGAAGAACTGGTGCGCGCGGTGGCGGAGAGCATGGAGGCCGGGGAATCCTTCTCGGATTTTCTGGATGCGGCGGCGCTGGTGAGCGACGCAGACTCGTACGAAGGCAAGCCCGGAGTGACGCTGATTACATTGCACAGTACGAAAGGATTGGAGTTCGACCACGTATTTCTGACGGGACTGGAAGACGGGATTTGCCCGCACAGCCGCAGCGTGAACGAAGAGAAAGGCATCGAAGAGGAACGGCGGCTGGTGTATGTGGGAATGACGCGCGCGAGAAACACGTTGACGCTGACCCGGGCGGTGTACCGGCGCGTGTTTGGCAACGAGCAGCAAATGCGCGCTTCCCTGCCCTCGCGATTCCTGAGCGAGATTCCCAGCGAGTTGGTGGAGACGGCGCGCGGCTCGATGGCAGACATGGGAGAAACGCGGCGTTACGAGCCGGATCCCGAGTATTCGTATTCCGCAGATGAATTTCTGCGCAGAGTGCGCGGGGTGAAGACGCCGGCGGCGCAAACGACCGCGCGGAGAGCGGCGTCGACGAGCCCATCGTTTAGCCGGCCGGCCTTCAAACGGGGCGCGAAGGCTGATCCTCTGTTGGGAACCAAAGTGCGCCACCCGGAGTATGGTGTGGGCACAGTCGTTGGAGTGGAAGGCGATGAAGAGGACCGGAGATTGAGCGTGAGTTTTCCGGGACGAGGGACGAAGAAATTTGTGGAGCGGTACGCGAATTTGCAGCAGTTGTAGTGGTTAATCGGCGGACCGCCTCGGAAGGCGCTCCCTACAAAGTCTACGAGCCACCCAAGATGGCGGCGTAGCGGACCTGCACAGTAAGAACCCACACGCAACCTGAAGACAATAAGTTCATCGGCAACCCAAAAGAAGAACCGCGCGCGGAAGAGAGAAAGTGTTCGGAAACGGACAGGGCTTACGTGGAATTTAGCGGAAATTTATAAAGGTTCCTGTCCGCTCTTCGGGAGGGCACGGCTTCAGCCAGTGCCGTAGGGCCGCTAAATCGCTCCGGCTTTACCCGCCGCGGGCTTCTTTGTCGCGTTGGCACACGACTCTGACGGCCTGAACCACAGATATTGATGGCGCGGTGGCGCGCGTGCGGATTAGTTCCCTCTTTTTGCCGGTCGTGGGGGAAGTTACAAGAATTTTGCAAAAAAAGCGGGGAGATTGCGAACAAGTCAGCGGGATGCCTCGTCTATGCACAGTAAGGGAAGGATAAAAAAAGGGGGCTAAACAGATCGCGCCGCTCCTGGTTTGACGGCCTGAGCGACGGCGACCTCGCGGAAAAGTTATAGCCTGTGCAGGCTTGCCCTTTTCGTTTAACCCCGCCTCATTTTAGAGGGCTCTCTTCCCGTAAGGCAACTGTGAAGATGACGTAGAGAGATCTACGGCTGGAGGATCCCCATGAGGCACAAAGTATTGGCCCTGCTCCTGATTCTGACCGTGAATTGTTATGGACAAGGGAGGCGCGCTCCAGTGGACCCGGACCGTCCCGGTGTGCCGCTGGTTGAGCCTCTACGGAATCCGTTCCCGGTGGTTCCCTCGGGGCAGCCGATGAACAGTGGGATCTATGCGCAGCCGGGCATGTCTGGAAAGGTTTCTGTCAACGAACTGCGGATTACCCCCAAGGTCTTCCACGAGTTGGAGCAGTCGTTGAAAGCGTATAAATCAGGCGACTTGCTTGGTTCGGCGACGCATCTGGAAAAAGTGCTGGCGATCGACCCACAATATTATCCGGCGCACAATGCGCTGGGAACGCTGTACATACGGTTGCATGAATACCAGAAGGCCCTGGGCGAGTTTGAGAAGACAACCGCTGCGCAACCTCGATCGGCGCAAGAACTCCACAATCTGAGCGCGACTCTGTGTCTATTAAAGAGATATCGGGAAGCGGAAAGCGCCGCGCGCGCGACGTTGCAGATTGACCCGATGAGGCCGACAACGCAATATGTACTTGCCAATGCCTTGATGGGGCAAGGGCACGTTACCGATGAGATGCTGGAGCTGTTGCGGCAGAGCAGCGCGGAAGTGCCGAATGCACGGCTGGTTCTGGCGCATGCGCTGATTCGGCCGCGGGGCAACGGATGAGGCGAAGGCGGAATTGCACGCGTATCTGGCGACGCCGAACGCGCCAGGAAAAGACGACGTGCAAAAATGGGTGGAGCAGCTCGAGAAGAAGCCGGAGCAGTAGGCGTTGGTGTCTCTCAGCGGCTAAAAGCTGCGTTGATTTCTTGCCCGTTATGACACGACTGCACAATTTGCGGAAAAACCATAATTCATCGTCATCCCGAGCGAAGCGATGAATCTGCTTTCTCCTTGGCATTTTGCCAAAAGCGGATCCCCCCTTCGCTTGGGTTGACAACCCGCCGGGAACCTCCACGCTGCTCCGCGCGACTGCTCCAGCGCCTCACACGTTCCCGCGCTCACACGAAGGTCATTTATGGCTCCACGCCCTGGATGGCGCGGTTGCGCGGAGAAGCATATCGCGATAAAGTGACCTCGCTATCATTCCTACATGGCGCATCCGGCCGAAACCAAGCCATTCAGGGTTTCTCCCAACGGCAAATGAAGATGCCCGGATGCGAGACGGCGCGGCAACCTGCACCGACAGGAGTGTCTGTGCCACACGATCGGAGCGGCTGGGTGGATTCACAACTTTTTCGATGTAAGAACATCGATCAGCTCATCTCGGACTCGGAACGCCCCGAAAAACGATTAAAGAAGACATTGGGATGGATCAGCCTGACCGCATTGGGGATTGGCGCCATCATCGGCACAGGCATTTTTGTGCTAACCGGGACGGCGGCGGCGGGCGAAGAGGTGCTCTACCCTTCCCTGTTGAAAGCGCCGGTGCTGGATGTGCTTCTGCACGGATCGCACGCGCTGGGAGCTTCCGGGCGGCCGGGAGCAGGGCCGGCGATTGCGCTGTCGTTTTTTTTGGTGGCCATCGTGTGCGGCTTCGCGGGCCTGTGCTACGCGGAACTGGCGTCGATGATCCCCATCGCGGGCAGCGCCTACACATACACGTACGCGACAATGGGCGAACTGGTGGCGTGGATTATCGGGTGGGACCTGATCCTCGAGTATGCGGTTTCGAACATGGCGGTGGCGGTAGGATTTTCCGCGTATGTGAACAGCTTGCTGCATTCGTTCGGGATTCATCTGCCGGACGCCTTGAGCACGCCGGCGTATCAACCAGGCATGGGCTGGCTGCCGCACTTCAACCTGGTCGGATTTTTGATCGTGATGATCCTGACAGTACTGCTGGTAACCGGCATCAAGGAATCGGCAGCGTCCAACAGCGTGATGGTAGCCATTAAACTGGTGGCGATTTTCGTGTTTGTGATTTTCGCGTCGAAATACATCAACCCCATTAACTGGCAACCGTTTGCGCCGAACGGATTCCAGGGCATCCTGACGGGCGGAGCCATCGTGTTCTTCAGCTACATCGGATTCGATTCGGTCTCGACGGCCGCGGAGGAATGCAAGAACCCGAAACGTGACTTGCCGTTGGGCATTATGGCGTCGCTGCTGATTTGCGCGGCGCTGTACGTGGGCGTGGCGGTAGTGCTGACGGGGATTCAGCCTTATCACATCTTCAAAGGTGACGCGGCTCCGGTGGCAACGGCGCTGCACAACATCGGGTTGGACAAGCTGCAACGCTGGGTAACCATCGGCGCGCTGATGGGAATGATCTCGTCCCTGCTGGTCTACCAGTACGGGCAGGCGCGCGTTTGGTTCGCGATGTCGCGCGACGGTTTGCTGCCGCCGGCGTTTTCCAGAGTGCACAAGAAATTCCGCACGCCACACTTTGCCACGTGGATCGCGGGAATTGTCGTGGGAATTCCGGCAGGAATTTTTGATATTGGCACGCTGGCGGACCTGTCAAACATCGGCACGCTGTTTGCGTTCGTGCTGGTGGCCGCGGCAGTGCTGGTGCTGCGGAAGACCCAGCCAAACCGCCCGCGAGGTTTTCGTGTGCCGCTGGTGCCAGTTTTGCCAGTGCTGTCCATTCTCACCTGTGTCATTCTTATGGCCAGCTTGACGCTCGAGAACTGGATACGATTTTTTGTGTGGCTGGCTATCGGACTTGTGATTTACTTTGCCTATAGCCGCCACCGGAGCACCTTGAACCCAGCACCGCGGGCTTGAAAAGAAAAGGCATGAAGGTCCGTCATCCACAGAAGTTCAGCAGGGTCGCGGCGCTTCTTTGCGCGCTGGTCTTGTGTTCCGGGATGTTTCCCGGCGGAGCAGACGGTTGGGGCAACAGCGCGCAGCGGATGATCGCGAGCCATGCTGTGGACACCCTGCCGTATGACATCCGTTATTTTTTTGAAGCCAACCGCCAGTACATTACCGATCACGTGGATGACCCGTTGGAGTTGATCGACAAACACCCCAGCGAGCGGCTCAATCATTTTATTGAGCTCGACAAGTATGGGAAGTGGCCTTACGAGGCGCTGCCGCGGAATTACAAGGCGGCGCTGGCCAAGTATGGCAAATCAAAGATCGATGCGACTGGGCTGCTGCCGTGGGCGATTGGTTTGTACAGCCAAAAGCTGACCGAAGATATGAAGGCGGGGCGTTGGCAAGACGCCAAGAAGGATGCGGCATTCCTGGCCAGTTATGTGGCGGACGCGCACGACCCATTCAACACCACCGAGAATTTCGACGGTAAGCTCAGCGGACAGAGTGGAGTGAACGAGCGGTTTAACTCGGCGCTGGTGGTACGATACGGATCGTTTTTTCCGCTGAGTCCGCACGATGCGTCGTTTATCAGCGATCCTACGGACCATGCCTTTGATTCGTGCTTGTCGGCGCACAGCCAGGTGGAGTCGATCCTGCTGGCGGACCGCGACGCGAAAAAGGGGCTCACGTCTTACACGGACGAATACTACGACCGCTTCTACAATTTGACTGCGGCGTCGTTGATCAAGCAGTTGTCGGAGGCGTCGACGGATGTGGGGTCGTATTGGTTGACAGCTTGGATTAATGCGGGAAGGCCGGCGTTGCCGAGGTAGCGCGACGTTCTTGGGCTCGAGTTCTAATGTCGCCCACAAATGATCTTGAGGGTGCCCCATCGCTTCGCGCTTTTTTTGTGAAGGGTGGATTTTTACGCTCCTACGCCTTAGTTCCCTTCTGTCCGGCTTTGTCTTTCTTGGTGTTGTAGGGACCGCCTTCCGAAGGTCCGCCTCCACAAATGCCTGGGCTTCGCCCGTCAATCACTAGCCAACCTCAGAGACTGGTAGAATTTCAGGGTGACAATAGCACTCTCATCGCGAATTGCGGCGTTAGCAAAATCCGAATTGCATTTGCACCTGGAAGGGTCCATCCGCCCGCGCATCGCTTGCGTGTTGGCACAGCGTCGGGGAGTCGCCCTTTCGGAGCAAGAAGTTCGTAAGCGCTATGACTATGCGAATTTCATGGAGTTCATTGAGGCTTTCAAATGGGTAACTTCGTTCCTGCGCGAGCCGCATGATTTCGGACTAGTAGCCGCCGACCTTGCCGAACAATTGCTGCAGCAAAATGTAGTTTACGCCGAGGTGACTCTTTCCGTCGGGGTGATGCTCCTGCGTAAGCAGGAACCGCAGGCAAACTTCGAGGCAATTCTGGAAGCGACGGAGCCGTTTGAGCAGAAAGGATTGCGGCTCAACTGGATTTTCGATGCGGTGCGGCAGTTCGGGCCGGAACCCGCCATGCAAGTGGTGGAAGCGGCGCAACGATGCCGGTCTCCGCGAATTGTGGCGTTCGGGATTGGGGGAGACGAGGTGAGCATTCGCACCAGCGAGTTTCGTGCCGTCTACCTTAAGGCCGCCGATTGCGGGCTCCACCGCCTGATCCACGCGGGCGAGATAGGCGGGCCGGAGAAAATTCGCGAAGCGATTGAATTCCTGGGAGTGGAGCGCGTCGGCCACGGAATCGCGGCGATTCACGATACGGCGCTGATGGATCTGCTTGCCGATCGACGCATCGCCCTGGAGATTTGCCCGACCAGCAATCTCCGAACGGGAGCGCTAGCGCGACAGCTTCGCGATGATGAGGCCGGGTTGGCGCAGCACCCCATGGCCAAGTTGATTCGCCATGGAGTGCCGGTAGTATTGTCGACCGACGATCCCGCGATGTTTCATACCACCCTCGGCGAGGAGTACCAGCGGGCACTGGAGATGGGGTTGACCGAGAAAGAGCTGGCGGAAGTTGTGGCGCAAGGATTTGCGTATTCGTTTAGCGCCTGTCGCTCACCCCTTCCGGGGTGAGGCGGTTGCTTTTGCCTCTGTAGGGCGATCAAAATCGCGTCGCCGTCGCGTTACTCTTTTTTCCGGGTGCCCACATGCCGCTTTTGCGTGTGGCTTCTTGGCGCGCGACGGAGAATGTTATACTGACACTATGAAAGCACATGTTTGGGTAATGCCGAAGCGCACGGTGCTGGACCCACAAGGGCAGACCATTCAACACGCCTTGTCCGGGCTGGGCTATGCGCAGGTGAAAGATGTTCGCCAAGGGAAGTTTTTTGTGCTGAACCTGGATGGATGGAACCGCGAGGAAGCCCAGAAAGAACTGGAGCGCATCTCCAAAGAGATTCTGACCAATCCGGTGATCGAAGAATATCGCTTCGAAATCGTGGAATAACTTCCGTGCTGGAGTGCAGACCTTGGTCGCTGAACAACGCTCGTGTCCTTCCCTTTTATCTAAAGTGAAAACCTGCTCGCTGTGGCTGGCCGCTGCGGCTGCGATTCTGATGCTGGTGGGCTGTCAGAAAGCCGCTAAAACAGATGACCCGCAGCTCAAGCCAATCCAACAAATGCTCGACGAACAGCTGCCGCTGGGAACCACGGACGCGGCCGTGAATGCGTTTCTTGCCGCTCGCGACTACCCATCGGAACCGGGCGCGAAGCAAGGCACCATTGTCGCCAAGATACGGCACATCGATACGGAGCGGGTGCAGCCTGTGACGGCGCGAGTGACGTTCTATTTCGATGAGAACGGCAAACTCAAGGACTACGAATTACAACGCACCATGAATGAGCCTATCCCGCAGTAACTGAGCTGAACACCAGCAGCCGTTTTCAACCGCCCTGGATGTCCCCCGTGTTACTCTGACTTTTTCAATGTGAGGAGACTTGCGGCATGTGCGGAATTGTCGGCTATATCGGATCCAAGAAAGTTGTCCCGGTGATTATTGAGGGGCTGCGGAAGCTGGAATACCGCGGGTACGACTCCGCTGGCATAGCCGTGGTCGGAACGGACGGCAAGCTGCAACTGCGGCGGGCTCCGGGAAAACTGCGCAATCTGGAAGAGGCTATAGCGGCTTCGCCGATCGACGGGACGTACGGGATCGGGCATACGCGCTGGGCTACGCACGGACGCCCAACAGAAGAAAACGCGCACCCGCACCGGGATTGCACGGGCCAATACGTGGTGGTGCACAACGGGATTATCGAGAACTATTTCGAATTGAAGGAAAAGCTGCAGCAGGAAGGCCACAAGTTCCTGACGGAGACGGACACGGAAGTGGTCGCGCACCTGGTCGAGAAATACGCCAAGGAACTGCCGTTCGAGGAGGCGGTGCGGAAGACGCTAAGGGAGTTGCGGGGGATTTACGCCCTGGTTTTTCTGTCGGCCAAAGATCCGCAGAAACTGATTGCGGCGCGAAACGGACCGCCTTCCGTGATCGGACTGGGAAAAGGGGAGAACTTCGTGGCCAGCGACATCCCGGCACTGCTGGAGCATACGCGCGAGGTTTTTTTCCTGGCGGATGGGGACGTGGCGGTGCTGACGCGCGACGGCGTGAAGGTTACGGACCTGGATGGAAAGCCGGTGGACCGCCCCGCTCACCAGGTGACCTGGGACCCCATCATGGCGGAAAAAGGCGGCTACAAACATTTCATGCAGAAGGAGATCTACGAGCAGCCGCGGGCCGTGCGCGACACGATTTTGGGGCGCATTTCGCAGGATACCGGCAAGGTCTTCCTGGATGAAATGGCCTTGAGCGAGCAACAGTTTCGCGATTTTCAAAATGTGAGGATTGTGGCCTGCGGCACAAGCTGGCATGCGGGACTGGCCGGAAAATTCATGATCGAACGGCTGGCGCGCATTCCTGTTGAAGTGGATTATGGGAGCGAGTTTCGTTACCGCGATCCCATTCTTGACTCGAAGACCTTGACGGTTTGCATCACGCAGTCAGGCGAAACCGCGGATACCCTCGCGGCACAACGGGAAGCAAAACAAAAGGGCTCTCCGTCGGTGGCCATCTGCAACGTGAAGGGTTCGATGATCACGCGGGAGGCCGCGGGAACGATCCTGACGCACGCCGGGCCGGAGATTGGCGTGGCGTCCACAAAGGCCTTTACCGCGCAGCTTGCGGCCCTGGTGCTGCTGGCTTCACACCTGGGACAAGTACGAGGGAAACTCTCGAGCGAAGCAACTCGGCAACTGATGCTTCAGCTGATTCAAATCCCCCACAAAATGGAAACAATTTTGCAAGCGGAAGCGAGCGGCTTTTACGAGCACCTCGCGCGGCAATATTTCCGCCAATCGGATTTCCTCTACTTGGGGCGCGGGATTCACTATCCGATGGCGCTGGAAGGCGCGCTGAAGCTAAAGGAAATTTCCTACATCCATGCAGAGGGTTATCCATCGGGAGAGATGAAGCACGGGCCCAACGCGCTGATCGATGAGAATTTGCCGGTGGTGGTGCTGGCAACGAGGGATGATTCAGATCCTGCGTCGTTGACGCTGTATGAGAAGAGCGTGTCGAATATCAAAGAAGTGAAGGCGCGCGACGGGATCGTGATTTCGGTGGTGACCACCGGAGACAAGCTGGCCAAGGAAGCGTCGGACCACATCATCGAGCTGCCGCCGGCGCCGGATTTGCTGTCACCGTTGCTGGAGATTATTCCGCTGCAGTTGCTCGCGTATCACATTGCGGTGAGGCGAGGGTGCGACGTGGACCAGCCGCGGAATTTGGCGAAGTCGGTGACGGTGGAGTGAATCCGTTGGGGAGCCGGGCGTCTTTCATCCGCCTCAACAAACGCCTGTCATTCTGAGAACATCCGACGAGGATGCCCGAAGAATCTCAACCTCAAACGTTCTCCACCCACGTTGCCCCCCAAAAAAACGCCATTTCCTACAGACGCCTCCAGTGCGTTTGAAAAGCTTGCGCCTACGCGCTTGGTTTCCGATAAAATAGGCGCCATGCGATACACACTGATTGGTTCACTCGTTTTAATACTGGGCGCCGGAGGTGCCGGCCAAATGCTCGCGCAGGCTCCGCAGCGCGCCGTGGCCCTGACGATTGACGATCTGCCCGCCGCCAACGCCAACGGAATGACGGGAAAAGAGATCGTGGAGATGACCACGAAACTGTTGGCGACCTTGAAAGACCAAAAGGCGCCGGCTGTCGGGTTCGTCAACGAACAAAAGCTGTACCGGTTTGGTGAAGTGGACGACCGCATCAAGGCGCTGAGCTTGTGGTTGGACGAAGGCTTCGAACTCGGCAATCACACCTTCAAACACACGTCGCTAAACCGCGTGCCGCTGCAGGCCTGGGAAGAGGATGTGATTCGTGGGGAGACGGTGACGAAGACCCTGCTGTATCAACACCACATGAAGATGCGGTACCTGCGGCATCCGTATCTCGACGTGGGTATGGATTTGCAAACGCGCCGCGAGGCCGATGCGTTCCTGAGCGCGCGGGGCTACCGTGTGGCGCCGGTTACGATGGATGCATGGGACTGGATGTATTCGGGACCGTATGCGGATGCGCGGAAACGCGGCGACACGGCGCTGCAGAAGCAGTTGGTGGACTCGTATCTGTCGTACACAGACACCGTGTTTGCGTACAATGAAAAACTTTCGAAGGAGCTGATCGGCTACGAACCAAAGCAGGTACTGTTGCTGCACGGGAACTGGCTGGAAGCGGATCACATCGGGGAGTTGCTGGACCTGCTGCGGAAACGCGGCTACCAGTTCATCACGCTGGACGAGGCGCTGAGCGATTCGGCTTACCGCATGCCAGATGACTATGCGGGAGAAGACGGAACAACGTGGATCGAACACTGGGCCATTACCCGCGGGCATCCGCCACAAGGCGAACCGGTGTTTCCGCAGTGGGTGATCGATCGCGCGCGCACCGTGCCGCGACCGCCGCCCGAGCCGGACATTTTTTAGCGGCACTTGCTGATTGCAACTGGAGGGGGAATTTCCGATAAGATAGAGCCATGCGACTCCGCCAATTCCTTTCTGTCGCGTTTCTCCTGATCGCTCCAACCGCATATGGGCAAACCTCGCCGCTTAAAGAAGTCCACGCCGAAGGCATGAAAATCCTGAATGAAGCGCAGGTGGTAGAACTGACCGGCCTGGTAAACGGCTCACAGGTTGGAAAGCAAGACCTGCAAGACGCCGCGGACATCCTGACGCGATCGGGCCTGTTCGCAAAAGTGAATTACAACTTCACCACGAAGAATGACGCCGTGATTGTGACCTTCCACGTCGAGGAACATCCCCGCCTGCCCGTGACCTACGATGATTTCCCGTGGTTCTCTGACTCGGAGTTGACAGAGGCCATCAAGAAAGACCTTCCCTTCTACAATGGAACCCTTCCGCAAGCAGGCACGGTGGTGGACAAAGCCGCCAATTCGGTCAGCGCTTTTCTCGCCGAGCACGGCACCACGGCCAGCGTGGAACACTCCGTGGTGGCGAATCCGCTGGGCGAGGGCTCGCTTCAACAATTCGCGATTGCGGCCGATCCACCGCGGATTGCGAGCATCGAATTCAGCGACGCGAACTTGACTAGCAATCGCGCGGTTCAACAGCACCTGTCGGAAATCGTTGGAAAACCCTATTCGCGTGTTGCCATCGACATTTTCCTCGCCGAAGCAATTCGGCCGGTGTACCTCCAGCAAGGGAACCTGCGCCCGAAGATCGGTCCCCCGGAAGTGCGCCTTAGCGGCAATCCGAATCAGAAATTGCCCGACAAAATTCCGGTGTTCATACCATGCACGCCGGGGCCGGTGTATCAATGGAAGAGCGTGGAATGGCACGGGAACAGCGTTCTTTCAACCATGACGCTGACCAACGCCCTGGCGATGAAACCGGGCGATGTGGCGGACGGAATGAAGATCGAAGGGGGCCTCGACCGGGCGAAGGAGGAGTACGGCCACCTCGGTTACCTGGACGCGAAACTGAATGCGGAGGCCAAGTTCGACGATACGGCGCATACCGTGGCGTACTCGGTGACCGTTTCCGAGGGGCAGCAGTATCACTTCAACGCGATGACGATTACCGGAACGTCGTTGGCGGCGGAGCGGATCATTCGCGATTCGTGGCCACAGAAAACCGGAGACGTTTTTGACAAAGCGATATTCGAACAATTGCTGACGCGATTGGAAGCCCACCGGGAAACCGTCTTCAAGGATTTGCCGATTCACTACGACTCCGTCGGGCATTGGCTGCAGACGGATCCGGCGAAGGGGACCGTGGACGTGTTGCTGGATTTCAAGTGAGCGGGAGATGGCGGCGTAAAGCCGCCGTTACAGAGTAGGGGAAAGGCAGTAGGCGGTAGAAGCGCTGCGGTGAGTTATACTCAGATTCCGATGAAAACACTGGTGAAAATCCATACGGGAGACGCTTCCGGGCGAGCAGGCATCCGAGAAAGAACAGGTGCTGTTCGCGAAGCTGGGTGAACACGAGTCGATGCTGATTGCGCTGTCGGGAGGCACGGATTCGGCGTACCTGGCGTGGGCGGCGCATCGAGTGCTTGGGAAGCGCGCGTTGTCGGTGACCGCGCTATCGCCGAGCTACTCCACATACGACCGGGAGCAATTGGAAAAGTATCTTGAGGCCACGGCGATCCGGCACGAATTCGTGGAAACGCACGAAATGGAGAAGGAAGCTTACCGGGCGAATAATGCCGACCGCTGCTACTTCTGCAAGGACGAGTTGTTCGCCGCGATGGACCAGATTGCCGCTGAGAGGAATTTTGCGGCGACGGCCTATGGCGTGAATGCCGACGACACATTCGATTTTCGGCCCGGGCATCGAGCGGCCAAAGAGCATCGCGTGCTGACGCCGCTGCTGGACGCCAAGCTGCACAAGGCAGAGATCCGGTACCTCTCGGAGCGCGCCGGGCTGCCTTCCTGGGACCGGCCAGCGTCGGCCTGTTTGGCTTCGAGGCTGCCGTACGGGACGGAAGTGACGCCGGAGAGGCTATCGCTGGTGGAACGGGGCGAGGCGGCGTTGCGGGGGCTGGGCTTCCGACAATTCCGGGTGCGGCTGCACGACAAGTTGGCCAGGATCGAGCTGGCGCCGGACGAACTGCCGAGGGCGCTATCGCCCGAAATGGCGGCCGCCATGGCCAATTCGCTGAAAGAGGCAGGATTCACGTATGTGGCATTGGATTTAGAGGGTTACCGGCAGGGCTCGTTGAACGAGAGCTTGAAGAAATCCGCGGGAACATAGCCAGAACAAAATGCGTATTCTGTAATAGGAGGGCCTGGAAGGACAGGCACTTACAGCGACTATGGTCACAAGCAGAACCGCCCCATTAGCCACCCTGGTACTAGCCGCGGGAATCGCGTTTGCCCCGTTGCAAACGACAGCTGCGGACAACACATTTGAAAAGACGTTCAAGGTTAGCGGCGGTGTGACGCGCATCGAGCTAAGCAACGGCTCGGGAAACGTGGAGATTCGTGGCAGCACGGACGGGCAAGTGCACGTCTGGGGAAAAGTGACGCCGGGCGGGTGGACGGTGTTTGGCAGTACGGAAAAGAATGCGCAGGAAGTGCTGGCAAATCCGCCGTTGGAACAGAGCGGGGACACGATTCGGATTGGGAAGAACTCTTCGTGGCTGAGGAACGTGTCGATCGAATACAAGATTGAAGTGCCGCGGTCGACGGAGATTGATGCGGGAGTGGCGTCGGGAGGAGTCACGATTAACCAGGTGAAGGGCCCGGTGAAGGCGTCCTCGGCGTCAGGATATGTGCACGTCTACAGCGTAGAGAAGGACGTGCAGGTTTCGGCGGCCAGCGGGTCTATCGAGATTGCGGATATTGGTGGGTTTGTGCGCGTGAACAGCGCGTCGGGCGATGTCACGGTCAAGGCCACAAAGGGAGACATCAAAGCTACCGCGGCTTCGGGTTCCATTCGGATTCAGAAGCCTGGCGATCGAGTGGAAGCGTCGTCGGCGAGCGGGGCGGTGGATGTCGAGGGCGCGAACAATGATTTGAAAGTGCACCTGATTTCCGGGTCGATCAATGTTTCGGGGAATCCTACGGGCAACCGGTTGTGGGACCTGAAGACCGTATCTGGATCGGTGGAGATCAATGTGCCCCATAATGCCAGCTTCCTGCTGTCGGCGGAATCGACGTCGGGAGGGATTCGCACCAGTATCCCGGTGATTATCGAGGAGCAGAGCAGGCATTCGTTGCGGGCGCATGTAGGCGATTCTTCGGGGCGTGTGGAAGTGCACACAGTGAGCGGCGGGATTGATTTGCGCAGCGGCACCTAAGAGCAAAATTCTAATGGCCGCCTTCCGGCGCTGGCAGGTTTAGAATACGGTGGATTCCATTTCGACCGTGCCGGCCCTACTCCGAAAACGGTCATCCGACCGGAGCGGCGGCTTTTTTCGCCGGCGCGCAGCGGAAGGATCGCGGCAAGGTCTCTACCCAACCAAGTCACCGCAATGCCATCCCGTTGTTTTTCTTAGGGGATCAGAGCAACACACCCTACTTCCCTTCTCCTTTGGCTTTGCCCTTCAGGAAGGTTCCCTTTTCCAATTCGTGAAAAGCGTTTTGCAGCTCTTCCTGCGTGTTCATCACGATGGGGCCGTACCACGCTACGGGCTCCTCCAGCGGCTTTCCGGACACCAGTAAGAAGCGAAGCCCCTCTTCGCCAGCTTGTACCATCACCTCGTCGCCTCGGTCGAACAGCACCAGCGAACGGTTGTCCGCAGCAGATGGAGGAGCGGTGTCGAGCCACCCCACCGGCTCCGTGGGGACTTCTAACGGCTCCGAGGCGTTGCAGAATTTGCCGCTTCCGGCGAAGACATAAGCAAACGCGTGGCGCGTGGTCTCGATGGGAAGAGTTTTCCTGCGCCCGGGCGCAACCGAAACATCCAGATAAATCGGGTCGGCGGCAATTCCATCCACCGGCCCCTTCTTCCCCCAGAATTTCCCGCAGATCAGGCGCACGTGCGTGCCGTCGTCATCCGTCACTTCGGGAATTTCAAGGGTCTTCACTTCCTGGTAGCGCGGCGGCGTCATCTTCAGGGAGGATGGCAGGTTGGCCCACAACTGGAAGCCGTGCATCCGTCCTGCGTGGTCGCCCTTCGGCATCTCCTGATGGATGATTCCGCTGCCGGCGGTCATCCACTGCACATCGCCCGGCGAAATAGCTCCGTGATTTCCCATGCTGTCGCCATGTTCCACGGTTCCCGCCAGGACATAGGTAATCGTCTCGATGCCGCGATGCGGGTGCCACGGAAATCCTGCCAGATAATCTTCGGGAACATCATTGCGGAAATCATCCAGCAGCAGAAAGGGATCGAAGTCCTTGGTGTTGCCGAATCCAAACGCGCGCCGCAGATGCACGCCTGCGCCTTCCAGCGTGGGCTTGCTGCGAATCAGCCTCTTCACAGGTCGTATGGACATGGCGCCCTCCAGACGCTATTAGGATGCGCGAATTCTGCCCCTGGGCGCAATGTTTTCAACCCACCTTCGGGCCATGACCTCAACCGGCTCGAAAGGCGCAAAAAAGCATGCACAGATTTGCACAGATGTGCCCACTTACCGGCGCGGCCGCGAGTTGTACAATAGGTGCGCTTGTACCTCTCTTGGAGGAGTTCCATGCTGTTTGCGACCGTGTCTCGCGGCAAGAAACTGGGAAAGCGTCTGTTTCCGCATCGATTCAAGGACGAGCGATACCACGTCCATCTGGGAAAAGAAGGGCCGTATATTCCGGTAACGGATTACCGCGATATTCCCTCGTACCTTGCCAATGGCTATTCTCTGCAGATGAGCGACAATCCCGAGAGCCGCACGCCAATTTTGCGAAAACCCGAATCCATTCGTGGATGGACTACAAGCCGCTAAGCATCTTTTGCGATCGCTCTGGGGAACCCAGAACTGCCCTCGCGGGCCGCGCTACCGCGGACTTGTGCGCAATTTCCGTTTAACCGAAACACCCCTCGGCTCGCCTTGGCGCACTCACAATCTTTCCACCGAACGATGTTATACTCTCGCCCTTGCTCATGGAAAAGTACGATCTCATCGTGATTGGTTCGGGACCGGCAGGCCAGCGCGCCGCCATTCAAACCTCGAAATTCGGGAAACGCGCGGCGCTAATTGAACGCCTGGAAGTGATCGGCGGCTGTGCCATCAATACTGGCACGATTCCGAGCAAAACGATTCGTGAAGCGGTGCTGCATCTTTCCGGGTATCAATACCAGACCATCTACGGCTCGAATTACCGCGTAAAGGAACACATCACGATGGCCGATCTGTCGTTCCGCGCCACCAACGTGATCAAAACGGAAATCGACGTCATTCAGGCGCAGTTGTCGCGCAACGGCATCGACGTCATCACCGGCACCGCCAGCTTCCTGGATCCACACCGCATCCAGGTCAAGAGTTCGCGGGGGCAGACAGAAATTGAGGCAGACCACATTATCATTGCCACTGGAACGAAGCCCGCGGAGTCTCCGCTGGTGCCGTTCAACGGGCGAACCATCATCAACAGCGATCAAATCCTGCGCATTCCGGAAATTCCCAAGACCATGATCGTGGTCGGCGGCGGCGTGATCGGCGTCGAGTACACGTGCATGTTCGCCACGCTGGGTGTGCGCGTTACTCTGATTGAAAAGCGGCCCCGCCTGCTGGAATTCGCGGATGCGGAAATGGTGGAAGCCCTGTGCTACCACCTCCGCGATCGCCGCGTCACGCTGCGGTTGAATGAAGAAGTGGAGAGCGTGGAGGAGACGCCCGAGCACTTGGTGGTGGCGAACCTGAAAAGCAAAAAGAAGATCTCGGGCGAAGCGCTGCTCTACGCCGTCGGCCGCTATGGCAATATCGATGATTTGAATCTCGCGGCCGCCGGACTGGAAGCCGACGAGCGTGGCCGCATCCATGTTAACGAGGAATATCGCACCAGGCAGCCGCACATTTTCGCGGTTGGCGACGTGATCGGATTTCCCAGCCTGGGCTCCGTTTCGATGGAACAGGGGCGCATCGCGGCCGCCAAGGCATTCGGCATGCCCATCAATTCGAATCGCGCGAATTATCCCTACGGCATCTACACCATCCCCGAGATTTCGTTTATCGGCAAAACGGAAGAGCAGCTCACGGACGAAGGGGTGCCCTACGAAGTGGGCATGGCGTACTTCCGCGAAATCGCCCGCGGGCAAATCCGCGGCGACACCACGGGCCGGCTGAAAATCTTGTTCGATCCCGACTCCAAGCATCTTCTGGGCGTGCACATCATCGGCGAAGGCGCTTCCGAACTTCTGCACATCGGCCAGGCGGTGTTCGCGCTGAATGGCACCATCGAATATTTCGTGGATACGGTGTTCAACTATCCCACGCTCGCGGAATGCTACAAAGCCGCGGCGTTCAACGGGCTGAACCGGGTGATGAAATGACTATGCAAAGCTCTCTCGGCATTCTGGTCATGCAACATATCGCCGGCGGGCTGGTGCAAGACAACAAAGTCGTCGGCTCGCCCGCGGTGTATCCCGACAAGCCGGACGCTCCGGATCCGCTGCAATCGATGCCCGGCGACCATATCGCGCTGGCGATTCGCGAACAAATCGAGAAGCTTGCCAAAGGGCAGACCCTGCACGCCATCGGCATCGGGTTCCCCGGGATCATCCGGGATGGCATCGTGGCGGAGTCTCCCAATCTTCAGCAGATGAAAGGTTTCAACCTGCAAGGCGAGTTGTCCGCTGCCATCCGCGGTGAAGCCGCAGGCGTTCCGATTCGTGTGTTCAACGACGCTGCCGTCACCGCGGCAGGCATCGCCGCCACGCAAGGCAAGCTCAACAAACTGATTCGCGTGTGGACCCTGGGCAACGGCATCGGCTTCGGGCGCTATCCCGCCATTGACGGCGTTTGGGAAGGCGGGCACACCGTGGTGACGCTCGATAAAAACGAGAACTACTGCGGCTGTGGAGGACGCGGGCATCTGGAAGGCATCCTGGGACTTCGCGCGATGCGGTTGCGCTTTCTGGATCTGGAACCGGAGGAGATTTTTGCTAACGCGCGCGCCGGCGACGAGCGCTGCGCGGAATTTGTGAAGCTGTGCCATCGCGCGCTGGCCGCCGCCACCGCCACCAGCATCCATCTGGAAGGACCCGGCGTTTTCTACATCACCGGGCCGGACGTAAAATTTCTGGAGGTTGGCCGGCTCGATAGCTTGCTGCACAAAATGGTGCTGATGAGCCCGCTGCAGGGGAGCCGGTTCGAAATTATTCCGACGACCGATGAGGTGGGCATCATCGGAGCCGCGGTAAATGCCTCGCGGTCGCTTGCATAGCGCTGTTTTTTGCTTGGAGCTTCTGTATCATTCCTCGGCCATCCGACTGCATGCCGGAAGAATCTAGAATCCAACAATCTCCAGCCGTCAAATGTTGTCATCCCGACCGCAGCGACCCGGTTTTTTCCTGCGGATCGCATTGCGTGCGCAGGGTCGCGCAGCGGGGGGATCGTGGCTAGCTCACCCTGCGCCACTCTCATCCTTCACCGTAACCACTCGTACCGCGGCTCACTCCACTCCTTCTACAATTCTCACTTCCCTTTCGACCGCCCCCTCTAACACTTTCACCGCTGCTTGATAGGCCGTGCTCTCATACGTCTGTACGGCCTTTTCCACGTTTTCAAACTCGATCAGCACTACTCTCTGATGCAATCCGCCCTCGTATGCCTTTGCCGGGGTTCCGCGCGCTAAAAACCTCCCACCTCCCGCTTCGATCGCCGGACCAGCAAGGCTCGCGTATTCCGCGAGCGCTGAATGATTCGTAATCGAGCGATAAAACGTCACCCAATATCCCTTTGCCATGAATGTCTCCTTTATTCTGACGCGACACAGGTTTCTCCGGTTCGCAAGTAAAGCCAATACTTTGTTATCTTGACGTATGGCTCTCCCTTACCGGTGACCGCAGTCACTCCTGCCTTTCTCCACCATCACCGACGCGCTTCTCCATCATGCTATAAGCGCGCCGGTTCTCTGTTCTGGAGTATCGGCACCTAATTGTGTGCGATATGAGGCCTACGCCATGAAACATATCTCCTATTTCCTTGCAGCAATGCTTGCTGTCGCTGTCCTTACGCCGCGCCAGGGTTGCGCGCAAGATGCGACGAAGCTCGTGCCTACCGAGCCTGCGCCGGCGCGTAGTGCAGCGCCCGTAAAACCCACCCCGCTCACGGTGAAGCAAACGTACAACGCTATCTTGTGGCGCCGCTCGAGATTCAGAAAGATGTGGCATTTCCTCCGGAGTATCTGGCGCTGATGCAAACGGAAATCTCCAAGGAACTGAGCAGTGCGAAAGTTTTTGCCGAAGTTGTCACCGCGGGTCAGACGGCATCTACGCGCGATGCTCACCTGCTTCGTCTTGCCGGGCTGATCGCGAACTACAATCCAGGGAACCGCGCGAAGAGGTACTCTCAGCGCAGGGGCGGCGGGTGCGGCGGAGATTGATTCGAAGGTAAGTTTCGTGGATGCGACGACCGGACAGACATTGATGTCGCAGGATCTGCGAGCGATTCTGGCGGGCGGATTTTTTGGAGGGAAATCGGAAGACGCGGTGAAGGACTGCGCGCGTCAGGTGGTGAACAAGGCGAAGCTGATGCTGAACATGCGCGTTCCGGGGCCAAGGGAAGGGCCCGCGCCGATCGCGGGAGAAACGGCAGGAGCGGTGGTGTCGTCACAACCTGCTCGCCACACGGTTGTCATCACGCAAAAAGATTGGCCCGGCTCGCAAACGAAACTGGAGCAGGAAGCGGCGGACGGTTACCGGCTGACGGGCGTGACCATCAGCGGCATGTCGACGGCGGACGCGTCGTTCCTGCGCACGGACGCGACGGCGGCAGCGTTCCAGTACAAGCTGCTGCACACGATACTTTCCTCGAGCTTGCAGAAGGACATCAACAAGCTGGCCGCGGAGGGCTTTCGGGTTTCGCCAGGGACGCTCGTTGTCCTTCAGGCTAATCCTGCTGTGATCGTCGAGAAGGCGACGCCGCCGTTTAAGTCGCGCTATCAATACATCATCAAAGAAACCGTGCTCGTCTCCAGCGGCGAGAAAGAAGTGGAGAAGGTACAAGGACAGGGTTACACGCTAATCGGCGAAACCGAACACGGAACCGCATACCTCCTGCTGTTCGAAAAGGCGTCCGACGAATAGCGCCGACGATCCGTTCGTCAGGCCACACCCTCGACGATGCGGATCTCGCGCTCCACCGCGCGGCCGAGCAATTTCAGCGCGGCCTGATACGGCGCGCTCTCGTAGGTTTCGATGGCCTTTTCCACGCTTTCGAACTCGATCATCACGATTCTCTGCTTCAATCCCGCCTCGTACGCGCGCGCTGGCGTCCCGCGGGCAAGAACGGTTCCTCCGCCGGCTTGAATCGCGGGTGCCGCGAGCTTGGCGTATTCCACCAACACCGCGGGGTTCCAGATTGACCGGTAGAATGCTATCCAATATCCCTTCGCCATGAATTGCTCCTCGCTTTCTGAAATTTAGAGATTCGCTTCGCGGCCCACGCCACTTCCCTGCTCACTCATGCCGGAGCGCCACCAACGGATCCACCCTCGTCGCTCTTCGGGCGGGAATATAGCATGCCGCTACAGCCACCACAGCCAACACGGTACTGACGAGCAGAAGGGTCCAAGGGTCTCGTGGGCTCACGCCAAACAAAAGGCTGGACAAGATACGCGTAAGCGCGAGAGCTCCCAGGACGCCGATCACCAGGCCCGCTCCCGTTAGCGCCATGCCCGTCTTCAGCACAAGCATCAACTGTTCCCACGCGCTGGCTCCAAGGGCCGCGCGTATGCCGATCTCGTGGGTACGCTGTGTCACCGAATAGGAAATCACCCCATACACGCCGATGGCGGAAAGCAGCAGAGCCAGCCCGGCAAACGTTCCCAACAAAACAGTGCGCATGCGGTTTTCACCCAGCGACTCTGACTTGATTTGCTCGAGCGGCTTGATCTCGGGCAGCGCTTGCGATTTGTTCAAGTCCCAAATCGCCGCCTGGATCGATTTAATCAAGTGGTTTGGGTCCATGGCGCCGCGCACCACCAAGGCTTGCTGCGGACTCGGGCTTTGCTTGTAGGAGACATACAGCCCCGCGCACGTGTCGTCCAGGCCGCAGGCCCGCTCGCCCTCCACCACGCCCACAACTTCCCAGGCGATCTCTGGCCCCAGTGCTGGCTGGCCTGGAACGATCTCCTCAATCCGGATGCGTTTGCCGATGGGCTCCTCGCCCTTGAAATATTTTTTGACCATGGCCTCATTCACTACGGTGACCGGCACGGTTCCTGCTGTGTCGGTTTCCGCAAGCCAACGGCCCTTTTTCAGCCGCATGCCGATGGCGGCAAGATACGACGGACTGACCGGCTTGAAGCCCGCCGCGTCTCGTTTAGCAACCTCGACAAAGGGTTGGCCCTCGATCAGAAATGGCATGCCATCAGGCCAGCCTTGCAGGGGAAGCGCACCGGTGGTCGCTGCCTGGCGCACACCGGGCAGCGCCTGCAACTTCTCGAGCACCTGGCCCAGGTAGTTGATGATGTGCGGTCCGTCGGGATACTGCTGCGTGGTCATGGGAAACTGCATGGTGATGACGTTGGTGGCGTCGAAGCCGGGATCGACCCGCTGCAACTGGTAAAAGCTGCGGATCAGCAACGCGGCACCCGACAATAAAATAAACGCCAGCGCGATTTCTGCAACGGCCAACCCATTTCTCACGTAGGTGCGGTTGATGCCGGTGGTGCCGCCTCTTCCGCCCTCTTTGAGTGACCCAACCAGATCGGCCTTCATGCTTTGCAGTGCTGGCGCGATGCCAAACAAAACTCCTGCGGTGACCACGATGACCACGGCAAAGAGCAGCACCTGGCCATTCAGTGAAACCTCGGCTTCGGCGGGCAATAGCAAACGCGG
This sequence comes from Candidatus Acidiferrales bacterium, assembly GCA_963792145.1. Classification (GTDB taxonomy): domain Bacteria; phylum Acidobacteriota; class Terriglobia; order Acidiferrales; family UBA7541; genus Acidiferrum. Next base: position 265,307 of record CAWBVH010000036.1, on the reverse strand, counting down.
TATCCATGCCTTCAGGCCCAGCATCAATACCCAACCGAGAGCTACGCCTACGGCGCCACCGATTCCAGCCAGCAAAACACTTTCCGTGAGGAATTGGCGGACCAGCCGCGCACGCCCCGCCCCCAACGCGGACCGCACGGCAACTTCGCGCTCTCGGCCCGCGCCACGTACAAGAAGGAGATTGGCCAGATTGACGCAGCCGATCAGCAGCACGGCGCCAACCGCTGCCAGAAGCACGAGCAGAGATTGCCGCAGGTCTTTATCGACCATGCGATCTTCGTAGCGATCAACCGTGACGCTCCACCCCTTGTTCGATTTCGGATAGGCCTGCTCAATCTGTGCCGCGATGCCTTTCATCTGTTCGCGAGCCTGCTGCAACGTGACGCCCGGTTTCAGCCGCGCCCACGAAATCATCCAGTGATAGTCGCGGGTCATTTGTGAGGGCTTGAACGCCAGCGGCGTCCAGACATCTTGCCATTCGCGATCGTACATTCCCGGGGGCATCACGCCGATGACCGTGTGCGGCTCGCCATTCAAGCGGATGCTTCGGCCAATAATGTTGGGATCTTCACCAAAGCGGTTCTGCCACACGCGGTGGCTCAAGATTACGACCTGATTTTTCCCGAGTTGATCTTCATCGGCGGCAAAGGTGCGGCCGAGCATGGGCTTGACGCCGAAGATTTCGAAGTAGGCCGCGGAGACGCGGCCATTTCTGAGTTCCACCGGCACATCGGCGTCGGTGAGCGTGACGCTGCCCCAAGACTGCGCCGCCATCGCCGTGAACACGCTATTTTGGTTCTTCCAATCGAGAAAATTCAGCGTGGAGATTCCGTTGCGCTCGCCGCCGGGTGGCTTTTCCCAGACATTCAGAATCTGCTCGGCTCCGGGAAACGGCAGGGGCTTCAGGAGAACGGCATCGACAAAACTGAAGATCGCCGTGGTACCGCCAATCCCCAGTGCCAGGGTCAAAATTGCGGCTACGGCGAATCCAGGACTCTTGCGGATCATCCGAAACCCGAAGCGCACATCCTTGCCCAACTGGTCCATAGCGACACCCCACTCGATTGGACTGCCTGCGGACCCTCCGGTTAGCACCTTTCAGGGCCCGGGCACACGCCGGTCTCAACCCGGCCGGCATGATGTACATAACGTCGTGGGCCGGCGAAATGTTCCTGAAGATTCTTAGATTTTGAGGGACGCTGATGCAGGGGCCTATCGGCCGTGGATTAAACCAGGCGTTCGACTTAAGAAGAAAGCGTTTGTTCTCGCGCGCTGGTAGCTAGAGCGAGGCGGATTTTGTGCCGCTCGCCGGGGAGACCTGCGTGAAGGAACAATCGACGATCTGATTGAGGGCGTAGACCGATTCCTTCTGACAAGCGCGGCAACGAAGCACGAAGACCTGCGACACGAGGTGATATTGCGTATCCTCCGAGTCCTGCGGATGATGTGACGCGGACTCCCTCTTCGAAACCATCTCTGGGATGCGCACGGGCTTTCCGCAACGGCGGCAAAGGACTCCTCGGAAGTTCTGAGCGGTAACGGCGGCGGCAGACATCGGCTAAACTCCTTGGACAAAATCCGGAAGGGGTTGAGGTTCGTGAACTATATAAAAAGCCCGGTGAATTTGTCTACTACAGGATAGCGTGCCAGGATGAGGAAAGAAAGTGACCGGGGTCACCTTGGCCGAGCCAGAGCTAAAACCATTAGAATATGCTAGTTAGGACCGCGTTGCAGCGTAACAAAATGGCCTTTTCCGGCGCGATTTCCACAGCCTGAGATATCTGCCAAATCGTTATTTTGTGAAGATTCCTGGGGCAGCCAAACCCGATTGCGTACGATCGCTCTTCCCTAATTTCGTCCTATTCTCAATGTAGGCAACAGTCCTCCTTGGACAACTGGGACGCCCACCAGAACAAGGTACAATTTGATTCGGGAGCGGTTCCCGCCGGGCGCTGTCTGAGGTTTTGGATGAGCTACGATTCGAAGGTTCCCGACCCGCTGCACGCATGGCACAAAGTTCTCGAGCGTTTGTATCACGAGGACCATATTCTCTACGCGCGCATGAATAATTTCTCTACCGTGCAAGCCTTTCTCGCCACCGCTCTCGCGTTCACAACCTCAGCCACCACCACCGCCCGCAACATCAGCCTGATCGTGGCTCTTTTCGGCTTGGCCCTTTCGCTATTCTACATTTCACTCGGCTTCCGCGGCGTCCGCGTGATTCAATTTTGGCGAGCCTACTTGCGCCTGTTGGAGTCCATCCCCGGCGTCACGTCTATCGACTCACACCTGTTTGAGTTCTACCGGCTTGGCCACCGGCGCGGCCCGGAGGAACGCGAACTGCCCCTGGCCGAGGGCCTGGCCATAAAAATCGACACCCCGTGGTGGGCTCGCAGGTCTGTGCACGACCAATTTCCCTGGTATCTCCCGGGTTTCTCGGGAACCATGTTCATCGCCGTGGGCATCCCGATTCTCACCACTTGTTTTTGGGTGCTCGTGCTCTACGCCTTGTTTTATCCGCAAACAGATATGCGATGGTTTGTGCTCGAACTTGTCGGCGGCCTCATGCTCGTGTTTCTGTTCCACCTTCTGGCTGGACGCCTCATTCCTGCCCCGATCCACGAAGGCCACTCACACCCTTCCCCAGCTGCCGATCCGCAATCGGGCACCAATCGGGTCTAAGGCCTCCGTGCGAGAGCTAAGAGAGCGAACCCTCAACGGCTAAAGCCGGTTTGATTTAGCGCCACTTACGGCATGGCTGAACACTTTGCGGAAAACCGACCGGTGCAGGAGATGCCAGTTTTGACGCGCGCCTGCAAGTCGATCCTAAAATGAAAGACGACTGGGAAATTCCCGTGGTACGGCTGTCCGAGCAGCAGCATCCGATGGACCTGGTCACGACGCAGTACGTGGCAGGCAAAGCAGAAGCATGGCTGCGCGAAGCGGGCGCTTCAAAACGTGGCAGCGGTTGCCCGGCCTGGGCAAACCGCTATTGCTCACCTGCTGACAGCGCCTTGCCGGCGCTCGAAAACCGAGAAAATTGAGCCCGTCCCATTCTGGAACCTGGGCTTCCAGCGCCCAGGCGTCACTCCGAAATGTGATGAATGTCACTCAGTTTTGTGCGAAATAACCCACTTCTGGCCAGTTTGGTCGCGTTTCCCCACAGCCGCCGCCATTCCTTGGGGTCTTTTAACGGCTTGCCTATCTGTAACTTGAGGCCCTGGAACCAATCCCTCGGTTCACCTTGGCGAAGGGCCATTCGCATGCCTTTTCCATCCTGCGTGAGTGAGACAGAGCTTCGGGCCAGGGAGAACAACCATATGTCGTCCAACACCATGATAGCGGAAAGAAACTTCGTTTCGCCGTTCCGCACGGCAACCAATACGCAGAAGAAACCGCGCACTCCGTACGGGTTGCCGATTGGAGACAACTGCGTTACTTGCCACGATCGGAACGCCAATTATTTTTGCGGATTCTCCGAGAGCTCGACCAGGGCGCTGGAGCAGATCAAGCGCGTCACTTGCTACCCCGAGGGCGCAGTCCTGTTTATGGAAGGCGAGGCCTCGCGCGGCGTCTACATTCTTTGCCAGGGCCGCGTGAAACTCCTCACCACCAACAGCGATGGCAAGTCGTTCATCCTGAAAATCGCGCAACCCGGTGAAGTCTTCGGGCTGAACTCGATTCTTTCCGGCACGCCTCATGAAATTACCGCGGAAACGCTGCAGCCCTGCCAGTTGGCCTACGTCGGCCGCGAAGATTTTCTGCGATTCATCAAGGAACATGGCGACGCCTGTTTGCACCTCGCAAAGCACTTGAGCCGCGACTGCAGCTCCGCCTATGAAGTAATCCGCTCCATCGGCCTGAACAACTCCGCTTCCGAGAAGTTGGCGCGCTTCCTGGTGGAATGGGCCGCCGATGGCCGCATGAACGACGGCGCGATCCGCGTAAAACTGGCGCTCACGCACGATGAGATGGCGCAGTTGATCGGCTCTTCCCGCGAGACCGTCAGCCGCACACTTAGCGAATTCAAGCGCCAGCGCTGGATTGAACTGAACGGAGCCACTCTGGTTTTGCGCAATAAAGCGGCCCTGGAGCAGTTGGCCGCAAATTAACGGTTTTCATTTTGCGATGAACTCGGATCGTCGCGCCCCCGCCCGCCTCCGCCAATCAGAGGCCCTGTGTCCAACCCAGGGCCTCTGGATGACATGAATCCTGGCATTTGGCTGGCATCCTCCCAAAGACGGCTGTAGTTCAGGCCTGAGGCCGTTCGTCCGGCGGATCCTCAAACTGCTTTCCGCACCCGGCGATTACTTTTTGGCCAGCTTTTCTTCCAAACCGGAAACCCAGCTGCGCTGAAATTCCGGCTCGACTGTCTTCGAGATTTCCAGCGCCCGCTCATAATACCCGTGTGCTGCCGTCGGTTGATTCATCGCGGTGTAGATGTCGCCGAGCAGCGCATTGGGTCTTACGGCATTGGGTGCAAGGGTCAAAGCCTGCTGCGCCTCGGCAAGGGCTTCGGGCAATTGATTCGCCGCGAGGAACACTTGCGCCTTGTGGGAATCGCTGAGTGATGCGGCTAGCGGAATCTGAAAATGGCCGTCATAGACGAACACTCCATAATCGATCACCGCCGTGGGCTTGAGCGATTTGAACTGCTCGTAAGGATTCAGCGCGCCAGGGCCGAATTCCCACCCGGACAAACAGCCCGCGCTGATCAGTACGGGGCCATCAATCGCCGGCGGCGCCTCGGCAAATTCCCCCGTCCACATCGCATCCGGAGTCGGCAGCGGCTTGCACGGAATCCCGTAGTAGCTGTAATCAATCACTCCCTCGCCGAAATACACGAACCAGCAATCCTTCACTCCGCGGCCATCCAGGTAGCGTTTTGTGGCTTTCAGTTGCTGCGCCCAGTCCACGTTTGAGTCCGTCAAATATTTATAGGTTTGCGTCGGCCCGCCCCACAACTCATTGGCATACGCCATGTACGCAGGAAACGTCCGCGTCGTGGATACTGCCTGAAAAATCAACAGCACGGCAATCGCGTACGCCCAGCGCCGGTTCGCCTGGATCAACATCCAGGCCGCTCCCCCGATTAGAACGATCAGAAAAGCGTACATTGGCAAAATGTGTCGCAAGCCGATGTTCATCCCCGCCACCATGGCGACAAAAAGATAAAACGCCGGCGGAATGGTCAGAAACAGGATCTCCCTCCACGCCGTCAATTTCCTCGCCGCCATCGCCCAAATTGCCAGCAGCAGCAAAATCAGGAAACTCAAGCTGGACTTGATCGCGAAGGCCACCGGGAAATAAAACCACACGCCCTTCGGATAAATTTTCCCGAATGCATAACTGGTATAGAAATCCGACATGTTTCGCACGTCGGCCAATCCGTAGAGGTAAGACTCTGGCAGCAAATGAAAACGCCCGACAGTGGAAAGCAGCCAAACCTCGCTCGGCCGGGACAGCGACTTCACGAATTGCGCGTAGGGAGGATTTATCGCCAAGTGATTGGCGCGCGGCTCGTAACGAAATCCGTAGAACGACCAGAGCATGCCGACAGAAATGACGGTGATGAGCACCAGCGCCCCCGCCAAACGAACTGCGCGCTTCCCTTTTGCTTCGCTCGGCGCGCCATCGGTGGTGTTGTCGCGCCGCAAAATCTCGCACACGGCCAGCAGTGCCAGCATCGGAAACAAAAGGATAGCGGTGTGTTTCGTGGAAGTCGCCAATCCCGTCGCCAGCGCGGCAACCACCAACCGCCCCGCCGACGGCGCTTTCACATAACGATAAAACGCATAGATCGAAGCGAACAGAAAACACGAGAGCCCCGTATCCGTTCCCACCACTGCGCCATGCGCCAGAAAGTTCGGGTCAAATGCCAGCAATGCAAGAGCTATGAATCCCGCCCAGATGCCGAACATTTCCTTCGCCGCCAGGAACACCAGTACCGCCAGCAGCACCGCAAAGAACGACACCGCCAGGCGCGCCCGAAACAACATTCCGTCCGCGTCGTTGCTGAAAAAGAATTCCTTCCCGCCAAGAAAGCCTTCCAGCTTGAAAGAACGGTTTTGCAACGCGGGCATTTTTACCGGCAGATGCAGAAGCGGCAGCGCGGCAATCAGCTTCACTAGCGGCGGATGCTCGGGATTCAAGCCGAAATCGCCGTGCTTCCAGGACATATAGCCCGAGTAGATGTGGTCGTCCTCATCCCACGTGAACGAATTGCGATGAACGGAAAGCGCGAGTTGTATCCAAAAAATGGCAACCAGAAGCACAACGCCGGTGATCACCCAGGCTCGGCGGCTGGGCGCAGTCGATTCACTCAAGATTCCCCCATTCGGGAGCGATTCGCCGCGAAATTCTAGCCTAACGGCTGCATCACAGTCCGTGCCGCACGTCACTCGACTCGAAACGCTTCCTCGTGCTCGACACGCACCATAAACAAGCCTTGCGGCGGCACCGTCGGCCCCGACTTCGAGCGATCTTTCAACTCGTAGAGCCTGTCGATGTCAGCGGGCGCCAGTTTCCCCCGGCCAATCTCGAGCAGCGTTCCCACCATTTTGCGCACCATGTACCGCAAAAACGACCGGCCATGAACCGTGAACCACAGCTCTTCCCCGCCCTCGGTCCGCGTCAACTCCGCGGAGAAAATTTCCCGGCACATGTTGCGTTCTTTGTCGTCGTCCTCGGAGCCGCTGGATGCGGCGAACGCGCTGAAATCGTGCATGCCCACAAAGCGCGCAGCCGCATCGCGCATGGCTTCCTCGTTCAACGGGAACGGGTAGTGCAAAACGTAGCGCCACAAAAATGGTGGCACAACTTTGCCGCGATAAATTCGGTAGCGGTAGACCTTCCCTTTGGCCGACCACCGCGCGTGGAAGTCCGGACCCGTCTCTTCCGCCGCCACAATTCGGATCGTCTGCGGCAGCAGCGCATTCAGGGCACGCTGGAACTCTGCCGCAGAGAGCGCGGACTGCGTGCGAAAGCTGGCCACCTGCCCCAAGGCATGCACGCCTGCGTCGGTGCGCCCCGAGCCCTGCAATTGCACAGTTTCCTGCGTCAAGCGCCGCAGCACCGACACAATTTCGCCCTGCACCGTCGGTTTGTCGGCCTGGAATTGCCAGCCGTGGAAATCGGTTCCGTCGTAGGCAATCGTGAGTTTGAAATAGCGCATGCGGGAATGGGCCGCCGGATTCAGGAAGCGGTGCGCACAAATCGGCTGCCCGGTTTCATGGCCACACTTCCCTGGCGGCACAGCGGGCAATCTTCCGGTTCGTAGCTATCGATCATCAGTTCCACCAGCGCGTTCGACTCCACGGTAAACTCAATCTTGCCCCCGCTGCGATCGATCAGCGCGCCCGCGGCCACCACGCGCCCGCCGGCTTCTTCCACCACGTGAATTGCTTCTTGCGTGGAACCGCCCGTGGTCCACACGTCTTCCACCACCAATACGTGTTCGTCGGGCTTCAGTGAGAATCCACGCCGCAGGGTCATGCTGCCGCTGGCATCGCGTTCCACGAACATCGCCGGCACGCCTCCACCAATGGCGTCTTTGGGCGACGGCAACGCACGCGCCACCTCCTGTCCAACGATCACACCGCCGAGTGCGGGAGACACAACCGCGTCGATCCGCGCGTCGGAGAAAAGCGACGCCAGTGCGTGTCCCAGCGCCTCCGCGAAGCGCGGATACTGCAGCACCAGTGCGCATTGCACGTAGGTATCGCTGTGGCGTCCGCTGGATAGTTCAAAGTGTCCGTGGCGGATGGCCCCTGCCGTCTCGAACATGCGAACAATCTCATCTTTAGTGAGCATAGCGTTGCTAACGGATACCGCTCCTAAACGTCGTAATGTCAGGAGCCTAGCTGCCATGCGGTGCGATGTCAAGGTGCAGAAGCCCTGTGATAGACTGCTTGGTTCCGGAGTGAGTGGGACAACCAGGTCAGGCACGCTTCCCCTGAGCCTATTTTCATCAAGAACGAAACAAATCGCGTGCGGGAATCGTTCTAATCAGTGATGACCCAAATCGTGTTGTTTCTGCGCATTCTGGCCCAAGTCAAAATATGAGGATAAACATGAAGAAGCCGTTCTTAAGACAGCTGCTTGCCTCAGTGTTGGTCGGCATCCTGGCAGGCGTACCAGTCACACCCGTTTTTGCGCAGGATCCCGGCGCCCCAGCTCAAAATCCCCCACCGGTCCCGCCCCCAGCACAGGCTTCGGAGCCAGCCAAGCAGGGCGGCATCCCGGTTTCGTTGGGAGTAGCGAAGCACGACTATTCCATCGCTCCCAGCGCTTTCCCCAATATCCTTAACCCGTATCGCATGCAGATCGTCGATCCCGGTGTCCTCACCAATTCCCCTCGCCTTGAACAACTGATTCACGATGGAAAGATGCAGCTGAGCCTGGAGGACGCCATCGCCCTCGCAATGGAAAACAGCATGGACATCGCTGTGCAGCGCTACAGCCCCTGGATCGCCGAGGTCAGCCTTCTCAGAAGCGAGGCAGGCCTGTTCAGTTACGGCACGCCTGGCAGTATCGCGGTGCAGTCTCTGGCCAACCTTCCGCTGCTTCTGTACGATCCCTTTATCACGCAGGTCATAAACTTCAGCGATGCCACCGTCCCCATCGCGAACCCGTTTACTTCTGGTACCGCCGGCACAGGCGCCTCCATAAATAAAAACACGGCTGCGCCGCTCTTCTCCCACCAGGCGCAATACAACACTTCGTATCAGCAGAGCTTCGTGACCGGCACCACGCTCAATGCATCGTGGAACAACACTCGGTCCTCTTCGACGGCGGCGAACTTCTTCAATCCGTATGTGCAGTCCAACCTGACGATTTCCCTGTCGCAACAACTGCTGGCGGGAAGAGGGCGATACGTCAATCGCCGCAATATCATGATCGCGGAAAACAACCGCAAGATTTCTGATCTGAATTTTTCTCAGCAGGCCATCACTACCATCACCAACACCATTACCGCATACTGGGAACTTTCCTACGCGCAGCAAAACGTCAAAGTACAGGAGCAGGCCGTCACTGTTTCCCAAAAGCTCTATAACGACAATAAAAAACAACTGGAAATCGGGACCATGGCGCCTCTGGATGTCACCCGGGCGGAATCCGAGCTAGCCACCGGTCGTCAGAACCTGATTGTGGCTCAGACCACCGAGCTGCAGGATCAGTTGGTCCTGAAGAATCTCATCAGTAAGGATCCGCTGGCGTCCAACCTGCTTAACGTCGAAATCATTCCCACGGACAAGCCGGTATCACCCGAGGCCATTCAGACCTTGCCGTTCGAAGATGCCATCAAGGAAGCTTTTCAGAAACGTCCGGACCTTCAGGCGCAGTATTACAACCTGAAGAATGCCGACGTGGACGTTAGGGCCACCAAGAATGCGCTGTTGCCCACCGCGACGCTTGGAATTCAATACCAGTCCGGTGGCCTCGCTGGTAATTCCTCAATCAGCGGCAATCCGACCACCATAGCTGGGGTGCCAATCGTAGACACCAATGGCGTTCCTATACCCGGTCTGTTTGTTCCCTCAGCGTTCGTGCCCGTTACCGGAAAGTCTCAGCAAGGCTTCGGGACTGCTCAATCGCAGCTTTTTCACAATGATTTCCCGATCTATGCCGGCCAGCTCACCTTTAGTCTTCCGCTGCGTAACCGCTCGAACCAGGCCGACAACATCCACGCGCAACTGGTGATGCACCAATTTGAAGCTCAGGTGCAGCAGGTCAAAAATACTGCTCTGCTGGACGTTCGCAATACCACCATCGCCGTCGAACAGGGCCGCGCCCAGGTTCAGGCCGCCACCAAAGCCCGGGAGCTCCAGCAGCAGACCTTCGACGCCGAACAGAAAAAATACCAGCTCGGCGCTTCCACCGTTTACAACGTCATTCTCACCCAGCGCGATTTGATTACCGCTCAGGGCAACGAACTGCGCGCCCTCGCTAATCTTGCCGAAGCCAAGGCCAACTACGAACGCGCGCTCGGCCGCACCCTGGAAGTTAACAGCGTCACCATCGCAGGCAATACCAAGACCACCATCGAAAAAGACACGCTGATTCCCGGCACGCTCAATGGCCAGGTGGTCGGCACAGAGGAGCTAATCAAGGCTCTCGATGACGCCTCCACCAAGGGCCACCGCTAGCCGCTTTCGGCCCTCAGCGGCTACAGCCGCGTGGGGCTATCGGGGTTACGGCACGACTGACGCACTTTGAGGAAAATCATAATTCGTTGTCGTCCCGAGCGCAGCGAGGGATCTGCTTTTCGCAAAATGCCAAGGAAAAAGCAGATTCATCGCACAAAAGGCGTGCGATGGCGCAGAGATCCTCACTCCGCAGACTACGATCGGAATGACAGCAGGGTAGTTTCCATTGACCATTGAGGCAAGACGGCTCAATGCTTTTCCGCGTCGCCCTGCCAGATAGGCTTGCGCTTTTCAAGAAACGCAGCCAGCCCTTCCTTGAAGTCGGGGGTGCAGCGAACACGGGCGCTTTCCAGGACGGCGCGCTCCAGGTCATGATCAACGCCAGCGGCGGCCGCGGAAACCAGCAGATGCTTGGCGCGGGTGATGCTGCTGGGGCTGGCGGCGAGCAGATCACCGGCAAGTTCGTGCGCGCGGGCCATCAGTCTCTCCGAGGGTACAATTTCGTTGACCAGGCCGAGTTCCTTGGCCTCCGAGGCTTCGACCAGCCTGCCCGTTAGCAGAAGATCGCGGCAACGTTTTTCTCCAATCTGGCGAGAGAGGAAGACGGAAACAATCGCGGGCAAAAAACCGATTTTCACTTCGGTGTAGCCAAACTTCGCTTCCGACACCGACAGCGTGAAGTCGCACAGCGTGGCAATGCCGCAACCGCCAGCCAGGGCGTGCCCGTTCACCGCGGCAATCATCGGCCGGGAGTAGCTCCAAATCTTGCGGAACATTTTCGCGATACGCCGGGAATCATCCTGATTCTCCGCGGGAGTTTGCTGCGCGATGGTTTGCAACAGCTCCAGATCGATTCCGGCGCAAAAGGCTTTTCCCGTACCGGTGATGATGACCACGCGGGTGTTGGTTTTCTCTATGGCGTCGAGCGCTGACTGCAGATCCGCGATCATTTGCGTGGTGATGGCGTTGCGCTTCTCCGGCCGGTTCAGCGTGATGGTGGAGAGGTGCTCGGTCGTATCGAGCAGGAGCGTTTCGAACTGCATGAAGATTCACCTCCTCAATTCGGAAGCGGAGCGTGCGCATATTTCGCGCGAATCTCGTTGGTCAACTGGGTAACCCTTTTCAGTTTATCGCTTTCGATGCCCGGATCAACTCCGGCTTTGCGAAGCGCCGCGAGCACGTCTTCGGTGGCAATGTTGCCGACAAGGTCGTCTCCCGCGAAGGGGCAGCCGCCGAGACCCGTGAGGGCGCTATCGAAACGGCGGCAACCCGCTTGGTACGCGGCCAGGACCTTGTATTCAGCGGATTCGGGGCGGGAGTGGAGATGCACGCCGAGTTCGATGCCGGCGACATGGTCTTTCGCGATCGTGAAGACCTCGCGAACAAGTTCCGGCGTTGCCGTGCCCACCGTGTCGGCAAGGGAAACCGTTGAAACGCGAATATCCTTCAGCCACTCCAGCGTGTCCTGCACCAGTTCCGGGCCCCACGGCTCGTCATAGGGATTGCCAAACGCCATCGAGATGTAGATGACGAGATCCTTCCCTGCAGCTTTCGTTTCGCGCTTCAGAGTTTCCACGAGTTGGCGCGACTCGCCTCGCGTCATGTTGGCGTTAGCGCGGCGGAAATATGCCGAGATGGAGTAGGGGTATCCGATGGTCGTGATACCGGGCGTGGCGAGTGCGCGCTCCAGACCTTTCTGGTTCACGACGATGCCGATCATTTCAGGCGGCGCAGTGCCGGCGGGCAACGATGCGAGAAACTTGGACATAACCTCTTCGCTGTCGGCCATCTGCTTGACGTGTTTCGGCGAGACAAAGCTCACCGCGTCGATATGGCGGAATCCCGCGAAGGCTAGTTCCCTCAGATATTCGGCCTTTGTGTCGGCAGGAATCACGTCCGGCAGACCCTGCCAGGCGTCGCGCGGGCATTCAATGAGTTTCAGCGAATCGGTCATCTAGCGTGGTTTCCCCTGGTCCTTTTTGGAGATGAGGGAGATCAGAAAAGCAAAAAACAAAAGCATTCCTGCAATGCCTAATCCCCCCAGCGTTTTGTAGAACGGGATGCTATTCCCCAGGACGCTTTCCAGCGTCCGGTGCCGCAAAAACACCACACATAAATCGTAAAGCATGCCGCCAATTAGTCCAAGGATGCAGATGCCGAATGCGGCAGACATGGCGACAAGCAGCAATCGAGATGCCTTAGTCATTGGGTGTCTGTAGCTCACCCTTCAGGGTGCGGGGTTTCGATCCTGAGCAACCTCACGAAACGGAAGAATGCCACCCGTATGCCCCTTCTCGCACATGCGAAAGGCTCAGGCCTGAAGGTCGGAGCTACAGGCATTCTACGTTTGCAGTACGCCGGTTTTGAATTCTTTTATTTCGGTATTCAGCGCGGCCGCCTGCAACGCCCAAATGATAGCGTCGCGCGTCTGCGCCGGGTCAATGATGGCGTCTAGCCACAGGCGTGCAGCGGCATAGCGCGGGTCGGTTTGGTGCTCGTAGGTGGCCTTCACGGAATCGAGCAACTCTTTCTTGGCCTTCTCGTCGAGCTTTTTGCCTTCGCGCTCGAGTTGCTTCAGCTTGATCTCGGCGAGCGTGTTGGCGGCAGCGTCGCCGCTCATGACCGCGAATTTCGCCGTGGGCCAGGCGAACATAAAGCGCGGATCGTAGGCCTTGCCGCACATGGCGTAATTTCCGGCGCCAAAGCTGCCGCCAATAATCACGGAGATTTTAGGGACGACGCTGTTGGCAACGGCATTCACCATTTTTGCGCCCGCGCGGATGATACCACTCCACTCCGCATCCTTGCCCACCATAAAGCCGTTCACATCGTGGAGAAAAACGAGCGGGATACGGTTCTGGTTGCAATCCATGAGGAAACGCGCAGCCTTCTCCGCGGATTCGGTGTAAATCACGCCGCCAAATTCGATCCGCTTCTGGTCGGAGTGCGGCGCGTTGGTGGTCACGTGCTTCTTTTGATTGGCCACGATGCCGACTGCCCAACCACCGATACGCGCATATCCGCACAGCAGCGTCTCGCCATACTCGGCGCGATATTCGTCGAACGCGCTGCCATCCACAATGCGCGCAATGATTTCGCGCATGTCGTACTGCTTTGCAGGATCGCCGGAGAAAATACCGTAAAGGTCACCGGCGGCGTACAGCGGCTCGTGCAGGCGCGCATGGCTGAAAATCGGGGGATTCGGCGCGCCCATCTTGTCGACGATGGCGCGAATCCGCTTCAGACAAGACTCGTCGTCGGGCTCGCGGAAGTCCACCGTGCCGCTGATCTGCGAGTGCATCTTCGCCCCGCCCAATTCTTCGGCGGAAGTTTTCTGGCCGATGGCGGCTTGCACCAGTGCCGGGCCGGCGAGAAACAGGCCGGAGCCTTCGGTCATCAGGATATGATCGCACATCACCGGAAGATACGCGCCGCCCGCAACGCACATACCCATGATCGCGGTGATTTGCGGGATGCCTTGCGCACTCATGACGGCGTTATTGCGAAAGACGCGTCCAAAGTCGTCGGTGTCGGGAAAAACATCTTCCTGCAACGGCAGAAAGACGCCGGCGGAGTCCACGAGATAAATTGTAGGGATGTGATTATCGATTGCTATATTCTGCGCGCGAATCACTTTTTTCGCGGTCATCGGGAAAAACGCGCCAGCCTTCACGGTCGCGTCGTTGGCGATGACCATGAACATGCGGCCGGAAACCCGACCGAGGCCGGTGATGGTTCCTGCGGCCGGAGCGCCACCCCACTCTTCGTACATTTCCCAGGCAGTGTAGATGCCGAGTTCAAAGAAATGAGTGCCAGGATCGATAAGCGCGGCGATGCGCTCGCGGGCGGTAAGGCGGTTCTTTTTGTGCTGGGAGTCGATGGCCTTGGCGCCGCCGCCTTCGCGAATCTTCTCTTCTTCATTTTTAAGCGCCGTCAGCAACTCGACCATGCGCTGCGAATTCTTCTCGAATTGTGGCGATTTCGGATTGACGGAAGATTTCAGGATAGACACGCGGGGACCTCGCCTTACGAGATGGAGACAAGGAAGTATACGAAGCAAAGCGGGCGAGAAGCAAAAGGCAAACAGCCTGGAACGGAGATTGTCGCTCAGCTCTTTGTGGCTTGGCGGATTTTCGCCGATAAGGCCGGTCCGCGCGGTAAATTGCGATAGAGTGGAGCCATGGACATCCTGTTGCTGAGTCTGGATCTGGCACGAGAGTTGGAATTCGCCGAAGCAGAAGTGGCGGTGTGCGGCGCGGAAACCATGCAGCAGTTGACGCCGGAGGTTGGCACTGCGGTGCTGCAGATTGCGGGCGGATACGCCGTGTATTGCGGCGCGAATTCGCCGGTGACGCAGGCGGTCGGCCTGGGACTGAACGGCCCAGTTTCTGCCGAGGAATTCGACCGGCTGGAGGAATTTTATTTTTCCAGGAATGAGCCGGTGCGGGCGGAGACCTGCCCTCTGGCTGATGCCTCGCTGTTTGCGCTCTACCGCGAACGGGGATACGGCGTGACGGAATTTTCCAACGTGATGGTGCGCCCGATCAATTCGGCCGAACGATGGCCCGAACCCGACGGCGTCGAGATCTGGAAAGCAGGCCACCAGGAAATGGATTTGTGGACGCTGACGGTGGCGCAAGGGTTCTCAGAGAACTACCCGGTGACAGAGGAGATCATAAAGATCATGAAGGTATTTGGATTGTCGCGAGGCATGGAATGCTATCTGGCAAGTATCGACGGAAAAGTGGCGGGAGGCGCGACGCTTTCGTTGCGTGGAAAAATCGCGGGCTTATTCGGCGCCAGCACGCTGCCGGAGTTCCGCAAGCGCGGCGTGCAAACGGCTCTCCTGCGCGCGCGACTACGGCGTGCGGCAGAAGCGGGATGTGAAATCGCGATGAGCCTCGCGCAGCCAGGCAGCCATTCGCAAAGAAACATCACCAAGCTGGATTTTCGCACGTTGTATACCAGAGTAAAGTTTGAGCGCGATGTGAAAAAACTGTAGCCCAGGCCTTCGCCCCTGAGGCTTTTGACTTGTTGACTGGCTGTGTCGCGCCCCATGTTGGTAACACAGGCTTCAGCCTGTGTTCTTGCTTGTGTAGGGGCACAAATACATGGTGCCCTCTTGGGTTCCTTTCCGCGGTTGGGTGCGGACGTCCCACCCGCAGCCTCTAGCGTGTCGGCTCTTGGGTCTACGCCACCATCAACTTTCAACTCTCAACTCCCTCCTTTCCAATTTCCATTTTCCGCTCCCCTGCCGTCCAACGGATCCACGCCTCCGCCGCCATCAACTGCACCGTAAACCCAATCCAAAACGCAATCCCGAAAAACTCGCGCGGCGTTAAACCCGAAACCCGGCTGGTGGCAAAAAATATCCCGATGATCGGCCGTATCGTCGCAACCGCCAACCCCACGGCAAACGCGCGAATCATCCACTCGCGGTGCCACGCCACTTCCTTCCTTCGGATATGCCAAACCGCCTTCCCCAACGCCAAGAGAAAGAACGCCCCAAACAACGTTGTCGCCGCCGCCTGGTTCACTCCTCCAATCGCCGGCATCCCAAAACTCATCACCAGCGCCGACACGCCAATCACCACTCCGCAACACACAAAAATTCGCCCGTTCCACCGGTGCCATCGCAAATGCCGCGCGCGAATCGTTGCGCTGAATTGCCATGGCCCCAGCAGCATAAAAAACAACCCAGGCACAACATGCACGAGTGTCAGAATCGGATAGCGCGCAAACAAATCATCCAGCGCCGCGAATTGCGCCACAGCAGGATTCGCCGCCGCCGCAGGCGGACGATATTCGCCGATTACCACCGGCACCAGATGCACCATTCGCCGCAACGCGACAGCACTCCCAATCGCCGCCAAAAATATCACCGCTCCCCACACCAAGCGCCCAGCACGCCTCGCGTCCTTCATACCCCGTACTACGCCCAATTTTCATGTTTCTTTCACCGCGTCTGGCACGGGTGGTCTACCCTTGCGACGTTGCTTTTTGCAAGGGTGGGACGCTCTTCCTCCCAGCTTTTGAAGCGGTGAAAGTCAGCGCGATATCGAAGAGCGACCCAACCCTGGTTTTTTGTCGCAAATGTAGCGCTGGATTTTATTCCAGCCCGTTTCGACCCATCAGCTGTTCTGGCTCTTGTAGGGCCGCCTTCCAAGGCGGTGCGCCCACACAAATGCTTGCCGCGATGTCACCCGATTTGCGATTTTCGACTATTTTCTAATTCCTATTTTCCATTTTCCATTCACTTCCCCGCCCTCGCCGCATTCGCCTGCTCCAACGGCAATATCGCCGTCACCACCGTCCCATTGCTATCCGAATGCAGCTCCAGCTTCCCGCCCAAATAACGAACCCGTTCATGCATTCCCCGAAATCCCACGCCGCCCCATCCTCCGGAACTCGATTGCAGTTTCTCCGTCGGAATGCCCTTCCCGGAATCTTCGGCCACCACCACAATCCGCTCGGCGTCTCTGCGTATGCGGATCGCCGCCGTTTTGCTGTCTGCATGCCGGTGAATATTCGTCAAGCATTCCTGCACGATGCGAAAAATGGCAATTTCCTGTTCCGTGGGCAACCGTCCCAGGTCCGACGGAATCTCCACTTCCACCGTGATCTTGCTGCGTTCCGAAAATCCTTCCACGTACCACCGCAGAGCCGACGCCAGCCCCAGCTCATCCAGTAGCGGCGGGTGCAGCAAATGCGAAATCGTGCGGATCTCGCTGCTGATTTGTTCGATCATCCCCAGGTTTTCCGTCACCGCTCGTTTGCCGTCTTCGTCCAACTTGTGCGCTTGAGCCTTCACCTTCGCGATGTTCATGCTGATAGCCGCCAGCAATTGTCCCGCACTATCGTGCAATTCCCGCGCTAACCGCCGCGCTTCCTGATCTCGCGTTTGCAACAGCCGCGCCGAAAGCTCGCGCAAACTCTTGTTCGCCGCGTCCAGTTCCGCCGTTCGTTCCCGCACGCGCTTCTCCAATTCCGCTCTCTCGCCCCGCAACTCCTCTTCCGTCCGCTTCCGTCCGCTCAAGTCCTGGCTCACCCCGATAATCCCCGTGGCCGCCCCGGATTCATCACGCATCGGAGACAGCGTCACCAGCGCGGTCAAAAATCTTCCACCCTTGCAGCGCACCTCGAATTCCCCGGTCCACCGCTGCCCTTCCCTCAATGCTTTCATGTGTTGCTCAGCTTCTTGCTTCGTTCCCTTTGCTACCGTTATTTCCATGATGTTCCGTCCGATCACTTCTTCCGCGGACCATCCATAAAGTTCTCGCGCGAACGGATTCCAGTACGTGATCACGCCAACGCTATCCGCGATGATCACGGCAACCTTCATTGCCTGCAGAAACGGCAGTTCCGACGGTTTCATTTTTCCCCCGAGCAACTTTCCGGCAAAGCGACCCGCAACCGTGCCCCGGTCCCTTCCTGCAGAACAACTACGTCGCCTTCGCGCTGGGGAACGACGGCTTTCCGTATTTCTGTCCTCCTAGTGTAAACGGCTCGCGCCATAAAATCAGGTCTGAAAATGTCATTTGTCAGTTACATGCGCACATTGCTACCGATTTGCAGTATGCTCGTATCGGGCGTTCCAGAATTGTCCCCAGACCTCGCAGCCCTGTAGCTCACCCCCTTCAAGGGTGAGGCTTTCCGCACCACCGCGCTGCGTCGCCTCCGCGACCGCTCTCAAGAAGGTTCTATGAACAGGCAACAGGGCTTTTCCCTCATCGAGTTGCTCATCGTCGTCGCCATCATTCTCATCATCTCCGGTATCGCCGTTCCTAACTTGCTCAAGGCCCGCATTTCCGCCAATGAGTCTTCCGCGGTCGGCTCCATCCGCGCCCTCACCAGTGCCGCCATTCAATATTTTGTGCAATGTCCCGCGAACGGTTTTCCCGCCGCGCTTGCGAATCTCGGCCCCGGCGATGGCAGCTGCGCGGCCGTCAGCGCCATCGACTCTATCCTCGCTTCCGGCATCAAGAGCGGCTACTCCATCACCTACACGCCGGGCGCCGCCAACGCCGCTGGCCTCATCTCCACCTACACCATCCTCGCCCTCCCGATCACCGTCAACGTCACAGGCCAGCGCGCGTTCTGCTCCAGTCAGGATGGTGTCATCCACTACAACCAAACCGGCACAGCCTGCGACGCCACCGTCCTCGGCGACCCCTCGCTACAATAACCGCTTCGATGCACCTCATCCTGTAGCTCACCCCTTCAGGGGTGAGGCCTTTTCGCTCCGTAGCCCACTACGCCACAGGCGAGCAAATCCCTCAGTCCTGAGGGCCTGAGCTACATACGATCCCGCAACAAGCATCGCCGTCGGCCGTTCTCCACTACTCTTTTTTTTTGTGGGAATCTACATCCGCGACAATTCCGCGCCTTCTTGCTCAAATTGCCGGTGCCGCCGGCCGCACTTTTGTCGTCCGCTTGCCACCGCCAACCCCTGCCACGCAATACTGACCACATCACATGCTTAAATTGAATTGAGTTCCCAAGAACCCCAGGGGCAGGGGGTGCTGTCGACAAATTCTCTCCGTCATGCTCCGCGACCTAGGCGAGGTCCACACAGTGCAGCGGAGCATATCTTACAATCCATTAATATACAAACTGGCGGGTGGTCTTCAGTTTTGAGTCGATCTTGGTCCCATCTGCTTCCTCAGCACCGGAGGCGCGACACAATCTAGCCCGCGCGTCAGCTCCGGGTACTCAAGTAAGACATCCATCGAGCGCCGTATGCGCGGCACATGCTTTTCACCCAGTCTTCTGCTCATCCGACGAACTTGGATTCTGAACGTTGGCTTACCTCCTTGAGATCGCCTGCTACCGGTGCTCTTTCTCTTGGACTTGTAGGACGCGCTGCGCAACCATCGTTTCTGCGTTCGTTGACTTGCTTCCCACCCTCACCCTAATATGTCCGAAATGACCACCACCGACTCGCTCATCGGCCAGATTTTCTCTCACTACCACATCGTCGACCGGCTTGGCGGCGGTGGCATGGGCGTTGTCTACAAAGCCGAAGACTCCCGCCTGCATCGTTTTGTCGCTCTGAAATTCCTGCCCGATGATGTCGCGAAAGATCCTCAGGTGCTCGCGCGTTTTCAAAGGGAAGCGCAAGCCGCCTCAGCCTTGAATCATCCCAACATCTGCACCATTTATGACATTGGCGAAGACAACGGCAAAGCCTACATCGCCATGGAATTTCTCGATGGCCAAACCCTCAAACACATCATCGCCGGCCCGCGCATCGATCTGGAAGACTTACTCGAGCTCGGCATCCAGGTTGCCGACGCTCTCGATGCCGCCCACTCCGAAGGCATCGTTCATCGCGACATCAAGCCCGCCAATATTTTCGTCACTAAGCGCGGCCACGCCAAAATCCTCGACTTCGGCCTCGCCAAGGTCACCAATCCTAAAGCTCGCGCCGGCACAACCCGTACCGCCGATACTCTCGCCACCATCGGCGTTGACTCCGATCAACTCACCAGTCCCGGCACCGCCTTGGGCACCGTTTCCTACATGTCTCCTGAACAAGTCCTCGGCAAAGATCTCGACGCCCGCACTGATCTCTTCTCTTTCGGCATCGTCCTCTACGAAATGGCCACTGGTTTTCTTCCCTTCCAGGGCGAAAGTTCCGGCGCCATCTTCGACGCCATTCTCCACAAGACGCCGGCCGCCGCCGTTCGCCTCAACAATAATCTTCCCGTCGAATTCGAGCAACTCATTAACAAAGCCATCGAGAAGGACCGCGATCTTCGCTACCAGCACGCCTCCGACATGCGCGCAGACCTCAAGCGCCTCAAGCGTGACACCGGTTCAGGCCGCAACAACATCGCTACCGGCTCCGTTGACTCCGCACCGCAGCCGCAATCCTCTTCGGGCGGATCCGCCGCCCACGCCACGCAACAAAGCGCCGCCATTCCTCCGCCCGCAATCCCAGCAAAGCGCAGCTTGCGAAACACCGCATTACTCGCCGCTGTCGTCATACTTGGCCTGCTCGTCCCCGCGGGTTTTGTTCTCCGCGCTTTCCTCTCGCCCAAAGCCCCGCGCCCCTTCGCCCAATATTCCATCACTCCAGCCACCACTTCCGGCAAAGCACTCCGCACCGCCATTTCCCCCGACGGAAAATTCCTGCTCATCGCCATGCGCGATAATGGTCTCGACAGCCTCTGGCTCCGCAACATTCCTACCGGCAGTGACACCCAGGTCGTCGCTCCCTCGCCAGAGCCCATCGTTTCTCTTTCTTTCTTCCCGGATGGCAACTATCTCTATTTCCGCCAGGCTGGCGACAAAAGCAGTCTCTTCCACCTCTTATTCCGCGCTCCCGTTTTGGGTGGCACTCCCAAGCTTCTGGTCCGCGATGTCGACGCTCAACCCACTTTCTCTCCAGACGGCCAGCGCATGGTCTATGTCCGTTGCAACAATCCCGAAGCCAACAAGTGCCGCTGGTTTTCCGCCAATCCCGACGGCACCGCCGAGCAACTCCTCCTCATCCGGCCCGGTGCCACCCCTCAATGGCTTTCCTGGGCTCCCGACGGCAAACACATCGCCTTCTCCCTTGGCAGCGGCCCCGAACAGGATCGTCAAGCCATCTATCTCTTCGACGTCGCCACCAATCGCGAATCCCTTCTTTTCTCCTTTCCCGACAAGCGCATTTTTGATCTCCGCTGGACTCCCGACGGCCGCGGCCTCTTTGTTCGTTACTCCGATGCCTCTTCCAATTTCGATCGCGGCCAGATCGGCTATGTCTCCTACCCTGACGGCAAATTCGAGTCCGTCACCAACGACACCAGCAACTACAGCACCTTAAGTTCTTCCGCCGACGGACGCACTCTCGTTGCCATACAGTTACAACTCCAGAACCACATGGACCTGTTTTCCGCAATGGGCGAGTCTTCCGGCATGCCCATTCCAGGTCTGGGTCACCAACTCGCCGAGACTCGAGACGTCCTCTGGCCCAAGGATTCCAGCCTCCTCGTCATTCAGCCCGATAAGATCGTGCAGTTCGGCTTGGACGGCGTGAAGCAAGCCGAGGTCTTCAACGATTCCACCGCTCGCCTTGGCCCCGGCGCCGCTTGCGCTTCAGGACACGTCATTGTCTTGAGTATGAGCGGCCGCGAGGGACGTTCCTCTTCCAATCTCTGGCGTATGGATGCCGACGGCTCCAATCTCAAACGCCTCACCGACGGCGAGGATGATGGTCTCCCCGTTTGCTCTCCCATCGGCAACTGGGTCTATTACCTCGACGCCAAAGCCAGCCGTCGTATGCGTGTGTCTCTCGACGGCGGAAAATCCGAAGCCCTCCCGTCACAGGCCGTCCCCGGCTCTCCCACCTACTGGATCTCCGATGTCTCCCGCGATGACACCATGCTTGTCTCTCCTGTCACCCTGCCGGATCCCTCCGCCAATACCTACTCCCGAAAGCTCGTCATCATCAAAACCACTGCCCTCGACGCTCCTCCCCTGACTCTCCAGCCCGATCCCCGCATGGTCTACAGACCCAATTCCCCTCACTTCACTCCCGATGGTCATGCGCTCTTGTATATGATTCGCGGTGATAAAAATGAGGAGAACCTCTGGCTGCAGCCCCTCGACGGCAAACCTGGCCGCCAGATTACCCATTTCCCTTCCGAACAAATCTACGGCTTCGGCTGGTCTCCCGACACCAAAAAATTCCTGGTCGCGCGCGGCCACATCGAATCCGACGTAGTCCTCCTCCGCGACACCTCCAAGTAGCCATGCTAGTTATCCGGCCCGCTCTCCCCTCCGACTCCGACGCCATCTGGTCCATTCTCGAACCCATCCTTCGCGCCGGCGAAACCTACGCTCTGCCTCGCGACATCACTCGCGACGCCGCGTTCTCTTTTTGGTTCTCTCCCGCCCACGAAGTCTTTGTCGCCCTCGACGACGGCCGCATCGTCGGCACCTATTTCCTCCGCCCCAATCAAAATGGCGGCGGTTCCCACGTCGCCAACTGCGGCTACATGACCGCTCCTGCCGCTTCCGGTCGCGGCGTAGCCCGCGCCATGTGCGCGCATTCTCTCGATCACGCCAGGAATCGCGGCTTTCGCGCCATGCAATTCAACTTCGTCGTCAGCACCAACGCGCGCGCCGTCCGCCTGTGGCAAAGCCTTGGTTTCGAAATTGTCGGCCGTCTCCCGGCCGCATTTCTTCATCCCATAGCCGGCTACACCGACGCCTACGTGATGTACCGCACCCTGTAACGCCTACCTGCACCTCCATCCTGCACTTGATCCATCCTGTACTTGATCCATCCTGTGCTCATCCCTTCAGGGTGCGGCTTTCCCCCCTGCCACGCCGCATCGGTCCGTTTCGCGATTTGCGCCTTCCGCGTTACTCTGCATATGTGCCACTCTACATCTTGTGGAAAAACGATAATTCGTTGTCATCCCGAGCGCAGCGAGGGATCTGCTTTTCGCCAAAGCCCAACGACCGCCTCCGCCCCAGCAAACGACGATGAACCGTCACATGAAACGTTCCGAGACCAGGGTGCTCCGCATGATCGCCTTGTTCAAGCTTCTCAAAGCCGCTGTTCTGATCGCCGTCGGCTTGGGTGCTCTCCGTCTCATTCATGCGGACATCGCCACGGTTCTCGCTCATTGGGTCAGGGTGTTCGGCATGGATCCCGGCCAGCGGTATGTCGACAGCTTCCTTCAGAAGGCCACCACTCTCACTCCCAACACCATTCGCGGCATCGGAGTTGGCAGCTTCATTTATGCGGGACTCTTTCTCACCGAGGGAATCGGCCTCTGGCTTCTCAAACGTTGGGCCGAGTGGCTCACCATCATCATGACCAGTTCCCTTCTACCCATCGAACTCTACGAAATCCATCGCCACCCCACCGAATGGAAGGTTCTGCTCCTGGTCTTCAACGTAGCGGTAGTAGCCTTCCTCTTCTACCAACTCCGCCACGAACCCACCCTGTAACATTTTTCTTCAATGTAGCGCTGCTTTTATGCTAGCCCCAGGGTTGCAAACCTCAACCTCACCGCATGGCTGACGCACTTGGGTTGTGTAGGGACCGCCTTCTGAGGCGGTCCGCCAACACAAATTCTTGCCTCGTTGCGGGCGTCCTTCTACCGCCCTACCCGCCCCAACACCTCATGCATCGCTTCAGCAATTTCCTCCACATGCGTCTCCAACGCAAAATGCCCGGTGTCCAACAACTTCACCGTGGCGTTAGGATTGTCTCGCCGGTATGCCTCGGCCCCTGCCGGCACAAAAAACACGTCGTTCTTTCCCCAGATCGCCAGCAAGGGAGGTTTGAATTCCCGGAAATACGCTTGAAATTTCGGATACAGCTTCAGGTTCGACTGGTAATCGAGATACAAGTCCAGTTGGATCTCTTTATTCCCCGGCCGCTCTAGCAACGCCTGGTCCAGCGTGTACGACTCCGGCGCCACCGTCTCCGGATTCGCCACTCCATGCGTGTACTGCCACCGCGTGCCCTCCAGCGTCAACACTTCGCGGCGCAGCGTCTCGCGGTTCTCCGCCGACGGCGTCGCCCAATATCGCCAGATCGGATCCCACGCATCACCAAGCCCTTCTTCATAGAATAGGCGTTGCCATTCTGCGACACGATCGCCGTCACTCGCTCGGGACGCGCCACCGCAAGCCGCAATCCCACCGGCGCCCCGTAATCGAAAATGTACAGCGCGTACTTCTTCAATCCCAGCGTCTCCACGAACGCTTCCGCGGTGCGCGCCAGCGCGTCGAACGAATATTTGTAGTTGCGCTCAGCGGCTACGGTCGTGAACCCAAATCCCGGCAGGTCGGGAGCGATCACGCGATAGCTCGTCGCCATCCGCGGAATCAATTCGCGAAACATGTGCGACGACGCCGGGTATCCGTGCAACAACAGCAGCACCGGCGCGTCTGCTGGACCTTCTTCGCGATAAAACACGCGAACGCCATCCGCTTCAACGGTGTGAAGCGAAACACGTGGAATCGATTTGCCACGCACAGCAGCAGATGATCAGGCTAAGCGCTCCCAAAAAGGGGTAATCGACGCCTTTTGATGCCACAGAACGCCGCCGAATACAGACCGCTTTTGGCTCCGAATCCTGTAGCTCATCCCGAGGGATGAGCGCCTTCCTCGGCCTCCGTTATCGACCATGGCAGTCTCTGATATCAAACCCTCAGCCTGACGCCTAGTTACAGAAACTCAGGCACTGTCGCTTACTTCATCACTTCTTGCTGATGAATCTCAGCCTCGCCGTAATCGCACGATCCTGCCCTCCCGAAAACGTCAGAAAATTCGGCGTCGTCCCAATCGCATCGATGTTATTCACCACCGTGTCCGGATTTGAGCGGTCCAATACGTTCACCACCGCCACGCGTACCGCAAACAATCTCCCCGTAAAGTGGAATTGCTTCTCCAGGCTTACCGTCAGGTTGGAGTACACCGGAAAACGCAGCGAGTTCGGCGGCCCCACCAAGAATTGCTGTTGATTGATCACGCTGAACGGATACCCGCTGCGGTACTCGTAAAAATAGTTGAACTGCAATCCCCAGATCGGCGTCGGCACATTTCCCCAGCTCAAAATGCGGTTCGGCGCATCCCACGACAGCGAAGCCGGCTGCTGCGCCGCGAAGTACAGCGAGCCCAGAAACGGATCCAACGCCTGGTCCGTCCGCGCATTCGAGCGCGTGTAGCTGGCGAACAAATACGCGCCATTCTCCCAGTTGTGCCGCACCGTCGCGGTCAATGCGCGGTAGATGTCGCGCCGCGACGTTTGCAGCACAAACGTGGCCCCAATCTGACCCGGCGGCACCGTCTCGTACACCAGTCCGTGGTGCTCATCGCGCGCCAGCAGCTCCAACCCCAGCAGCGTGTTTTTTTTCAGCCGCTGCTGCCAGCCTACATTCGCAATCTGAAAATACGGCGTCTGATACCCATTGGGACTCTGCACAAATTGGCTCGTCGCCGGTCCTGCCGTCACCACCTTCCCCGTCAAGTCGTAGAGCGTGTCAACCTCCTTCTGATCCTCAGTCTGTCCAATCACCGACAGGTTCATCGGTATCGAATACATGCCCCAGCCCGCGGTGAACTTCGTGCGGTCGTCCGCGAACGGCAAATAGTTCAGCGCCAGCCGCGGCCCGGCGATCGCTCCTTGCACAAAGCGGTCCCAGTCCGCGCGAACCCCCAGCTGCGCTATCAAGTGTTTGTTGATGGTCCATAAGTCCTGCACGAACCCGCCTGCCAGCGTGTCCGTAACATAAAAATTTGCCGGCCCTGTAAACGTGGTCATCCGCGCCAGCGTAAAATCCGCGCGCAACGCCTGAATCTCCGTGCGCTGTGCCGATTGCGAAAGATCGACGCTGGAAATATCCGCTCCCGTCGAAATCGTGTGCGCGCCATGCCACTGAAATCCCGTGATAATGGCGTCGAAGAATCCCTGGTACCGGTGCCCTACCGAGTGCAGTGCCTGGTAGTAATTTCCTTCCGACCCGTTCACTAGGAGTATGTCGGGCGAGGTGCCCTTTGGTACGCTGTTGGCGTAGCTCTCGTCGGCCGCGAATCCCAACTCGTACAGCGTCTTGCCAATCCACCACTGGTCTTTCACCGACCCGAAAATCCTGTGTGAAGTGACGTCGCTGGTCGTCGATATCGGCGTGATTGTGCTCAACCCGGAATTCGTGGAGCTCGCCTGGTTGTACAGAAACGATCCGTGCAGGCTGTGGTTCGGCGCAATCAGCCACAACAATCGCGTCAGCGAATCGCCCGACCATTGCTGCACCTCGTTCGCATTGCTGGGCAATCCGTTGATGATGCTCAATGTGTGCTGCATGCTCAGCGATTCCGAATACCACAGCTTGCCTTTCTTGATTGGCCCGGAAAACGAGAATCGCGGATAGTAATTCCCGAACTGCACTCCATTCTGCACGCTGATCCCGGGGATGAAGTCCACCGCCCCAAACCGGAACTTGTCGTCGCCCTCCGGCGTATGGAAACTCAGCACCGCCGCCCCGGGATGGTAATACTGCGCCCCAAACCCGGCCGTCTGGATCTCCGCCGTGCGCACCGCATCCACGCTGAACCGCGCGTCCAGTTGCCCGCTCACCGGGTCGCCAATGTCAAACCCGTCCAGCAGGTATTGCGCCTGCGTGGTGCGCGCTCCGGCCACGTGCAGCAAAAGCAGATTGTCGCGCAGCACCTGCGGCATCGCGATCAGGCTCTGCTGCAGCGTGTGTGAACTGGGCACTGGGATGTCGCGGATCTCCGTCGCATTCAGTGAAGCCGTTTCCGACGTGCTCGAAGGATCGATGCGGTCGGGCGGCGCCGTTACGTCCACTTTTTCATGAACTTCTTCGGTGTGATTCAGCGTGAACGTGAACTCGGTGTTGTCCGCGCTCAGAGTAATCGTCTGGCCGCTCAAAACGAAGAATGTGGCCTTCACGATTCGCACCGTGTAGTCGCCGGGTTCGAGGGCCGCAATCGTGAACGCGCCGGTGTCGTCGCTGGTCGCCGCGAATATTTGTCCACTCGCCAGCGCTTGCCCGCTCGTGGTGGTTTGTACGCCCGTTATTGCAGGAATTTGCGTGTCGTCCGAGGGTTTGGTCGGCTCGTCGACATGTTCAAGTTTTACTTGAGCTCCGCTAACCGGCAATCCGTCCTCATCGACAATTCGTCCGTACAACACGAGCGTCGCATCCGCGCCAAAACATCCCGCCGCGCCCAGCAGAACAACGGCGATCGCCAGCGCTGCCTTGAAGTTCTTCTCCAACTGCGCCCGCCCCGAGGGTAGTGGACCCGCCTTCAGTTTCTCATTTAGCAGGATCGGTAGCCCCAGCTTCGCCCGCACAGACGTCAGCTTCGCCTAGACCCACGGCGAAGTCCCGAAGCGCCTCGAAGCTGCCCTACCAACGGCAATCCTACTTCTTTTTCTCCTTCCCTGCGTTTCTCTTTTGCTTCCCACAAAAATGTCGGCGTGCCGACATTCTTGGAGTGCGGCGGCTCGCCGCCGCTTTGCGATGGCAACCTACTCAGACAACAATCCTCTCGCCGCGATTGCCACGGCATCCCTGTAGCTCAGGCCTTCAGGCCTGAGGCGGTCCCTCGCCCATCACACGACGCGGCGTCCGTCGAAACAGCCTCACCCGTGAACGGGTGAGCGACAACCGCCCACGTCGCACCCGCCGCAAAAACAAAAGAGCCGGGGTGACACCTGCCACCCCGGCTCTGATTCATGCAACCGCGCTTACTTCTTCTTGCCCTTCGCGGCCTTCTGTTTCGCTTCCACCACCGCTTGCGCCGCTGCCAATCGCGAGATCGGCACGCGGAACGGCGACGCGCTGACGTAGTCCATGCCAATTTCGTGGCAGAACTTCACGCTCTCCGCATCGCCACCGTGTTCGCCGCAGATGCCCACCTTCAGCTTTGGACGCGTCTCGCGCCCCTTCTCGGTTCCCCAGCGCATGAGCATGCCCACGCCCTTGGTGTCCAGTGTCTGGAACGGGTCGCCTGCGAACACGCCAGCCTTCTTCTCATCCACATAATCGGGAAGGAAGCGGCCCGCATCGTCGCGCGACAGCCCCATCGTCGTTTGCGTCAGGTCGTTGGTGCCGAACGAGAAGAACTCCGCCACTTCGGCGATCTCATTCGCCAGCAACGCTGCGCGTGGAAGTTCGATCATGGTGCCGACAAGGTACGGCAGCTTCACGCCAGCCTTCTTCAGCAAGTCTTCCGCAACCCGGCGCGTCGAATCGACGAGAATGCCGAGCTCCTTCTTGTCCAAAGTGAGCGGAATCATGATCTCAGGTAATACTTTAACTCTGCCTTTGTGGCATTCGATCGCCGCTTCGATGATTGCTCGCACCTGCATCTCCAGAATTTCTGGATAGGTGATGGACAAGCGGCACCCGCGGTGACCCAGCATTGGGTTGGCTTCGTGCAATTGCGCGACGCGACGCGCCACGGTCTCGGCGCTGATGCCCAGCTCCTTCGCCAGCTCGGCTTGCTTGGCAGCCTCGTGCGGCACGAACTCGTGCAGCGGCGGGTCGATCAAGCGAATGGTTACCGGGAAGCCGTCCATGGCCTGGAAGATGCCCACGAAGTCGCAGCGCTGGAATGGCAGCAGTTTGTCCAGAGCCTTCACGCGGGCTTCTTTGTCGTTTGCCAGAATCATTTCCTGGATAGCCAGCTGGCGGTCGTGGCTCTTTTCCGGGTGCTCGAAGTCGGTGAAGAACATGTGCTCGGTGCGGCAGAGCCCAATGCCTTCCGCGCCGAACTCGATGGCCTTGCGCGCGTCTTGCGGAGTATCGGCATTGGTGCGCACGCGCAGCCGGCGAATCTCGTCGGCCCACTTCATGATCGTCTGGTAAGCCTTCGGGAACTCCGGAGTCACCAGTGGCATATCGCCGGTGTACACGACGCCTTCGCTGCCATCCAGCGTCAGCCACTCCCCTTCTTTCACCTTCTTGCCGTTCTTGCCGGAGGTCATTACCTTGGTCTTGTAATCAATGTCCAGGGTCTCGGCGCCCACGATGCAGCACTTGCCCCAACCGCGCGCCACTACGGCCGCGTGCGAAGTCTTGCCGCCCGTCGCCGTCAGAATGCCTTGCGCCACGGCCATCCCGCCAACATCTTCGGGGCTGGTTTCGCGCCGCACGAGAATCACTTTCTCGCCCTTCTTGGCCCACTCTTCGGCTTCGGCGGCAGAGAAGCACGCCTTGCCTACCGCGGCGCCGGGAACAGCGTTAATGCCCCTGGCCAGGATCCGCGACTCCAACGTCTTCTTATCAACCTTGGCGTCGATGACCGGATAGAACAGCCGCTCGATATCTTCCGGCTTGATGCGCAGCACCGCATCTTCCTTGCTGATGAGCTTCTCGTTGGCCATGTCCATGGCGATCTTGAACGCGGCGGCGGGAGTGCGTTTCCCGGTGCGCGTCTGCAGCATGTAGAGCGTGCCGTCTTCGACGGTGAACTCCATGTCTTGCATGTCGGTGTAGTGCTTTTCAAGTTTTATGCGAACCTTGTCCAGCTGCGCGTAAACCTTCGGCATGATCTTCGCCAGCTCGGTGAGATGTACCGGCGTACGGATGCCCGCCACCACATCTTCGCCCTGCGCGTTGGTCAGATAGTCGCCGTAGAAAATCTTTTCGCCGGAGCTGGGGTCGCGCGTGAAGCACACGCCGGTGCCGGAATTGTCGCCGGTATTGCCGAAGACCATCTGCATGACGTTGACGGCAGTGCCCAGCAAGCCGGTGATCTTCTCCACGCGGCGGTACGTGACGGCCTTCTCTGCCATCCACGAACCGAACACCGCGCCAACGGCTCCCCACAACTGCTCCATCGGATCTTCGGGGAAATCGTTGCCGGACTTTTCCTTGAAGTATTGCTTGTACTCGCCGACCAGTTCTTTCCAGCCGCTGGCCGGTACCGCGGTGTCTTCCTTGGCACCGAGGCGTGTCCTCATGGCGCGCAGGCGATGCTCCAAGTCCTCCTTGGACATACCCATCACCACGGTGGAGTACATCTGCACGAAGCGGCGGTAAGCATCGTAGGCGAAGCGTTCGTTGTTGGTGACCTGCGCAAGACCCTGGACGGACTTGTCATTCAGGCCGAGGTTCAGAATCGTTTCCATCATTCCCGGCATGGAGCGCGCCGACCCGGAACGCACGCTGACCAGCAGCGGATTCTTCGGATCGCCCAGCTTCTTCTTGGTGACCTTTTCCAGACGGACCACGCTATCGGCTACTTGCTTCTTCAGCTCGCTCGGATACTTCTTACCGTTCTTGTAGAAATGATCGCAGGCTTCGGTGGAAATGGTGAAACCTGCGGGAACGGGCAAACCGATCTTGGTCATCTCCGCGAGACCGGCACCCTTCCCTCCGAGGAGATCGCGCCATTCGCCGTCCCCTTCCGCTTTACCTGCACCAAAGAAATAGACCCACTTTTTCACGGTACGCCTCACTTGGTTTTTGACTGCGGTAACTGACGCGCTGTCCACTGCACTCATTTGGGATTGGAGTGCACAATGTCGGCGCGCCGACAATTTTCTAAAAGAAAACTGTCTCAGAAACTCGGTTTTGATGCTGTGGTGCTTGTCACGTACCTCTCGCAGACCTAAAGTAAAACTTGAATATGTCGGCGCGCCGACATTCTTGGGATGCGACGGCTTGCCGCCGCTTTTCCACCCAAACCAGGCATCCAATTTCCGCGTCACCGGATAACGCTTACGCCTCAAAACCGACAGCAAGTTCTCGCACTCCGAAAGCCACTTACGTTCCATTTCAAAAATGTCGGCGCGCCGACATTTTTGCTCTTGTGCGGCTCCTGTACCCCACCCCTTTCAGGGGTGAGGGCGGGGGCGCTCCCACTGCGACTATGCCGCCGCGGGGAAAAACCTCAGGCCCGAAGGCCTGAGCTCCAGGGAACTGGCGCGTAGGGGCTGAACTGGTTCCAATTTGGGAATGTCGGCCCGCCGACAGTTGCCCACCCTACTTCCCTTCTTCACCACCCAACTCCGAGAAATCCGCAATCGTCGTGAACTCCCGCAATAACTCCGACAACAATGCCAGGCGGTTCTTGCGCACCGCCTCATCGTCCACCATCACCATCACCTTCTCGAAGAATGTGTCCACCACCTTGCGCAGCCCGGCAATCTCTTCCAGCGCTTCCTGGAATCGCCCGGCGCGCTTGTCCTCGCTCACCTTCGCTGCCGCCTTGCGAACCGCGGCGTGCAGGTCTTTCTCTTCCTGGCTCTGGAACAGCTCCGGGTTTACCGGCTGCGTCTCCGCGGGCAAGTTGGCCTTCTCCAGAATCTTTCGAATGCGCTTGAACGAAACCGCCAGCGGTTCGAAGTTCTTGGACTTGCGAATCACCCTCAGAGCTCTAAGCCGCTTCTCCACATCCACGAGGTCGTCGGCGTCCGCGCGGAAAACGGCGTTCACTTCGTCGTAGGCGTAGCCCGAGCGTTCGCGAAACACGAACTTGGCGCGCTCGTGGATGAAGTCCAGAATCTGCGCTTCCATCGAGTGGCTGACATTCTTCTTCGGCGGATGCGTGTGCAGCGCCTTGGCCGCCGCGTGAATCGCCAGCGACAGCGACACGGGCAGCTTCTTGTCCAGAATGATTTTCACAATGCCGAGCCCCGCGCGGCGCAACGCATATGGATCGCTGGAGCCAGTGGGCACAACTCCGACGGACAGGCATCCGGCGATAGAGTCGAACTTATCGGCAAGCGCCACAGCGCAGCCGGTAATGTTGCGAGGGACCGGATCGTCGAGACCGACGGGGCGGTAGTGATCGTAGACGGCGTCGGCCACTTCGTCCGACTCACCCTGCGCTCGCGAATAGAGACCGCCCACGATGCCCTGCAGTTCTGTGAACTCGCGAACCATCTCCGTGACCAGGTCGCACTTGGCCAACTCCGCAGCGCGATCGGCATCCGCCACATGCGCTTGCACGATGCCCAGGTTGAACCACTGCTCTGCCAGCCAGCGGCCGATGGCGCGCATGCGTTCGACCTTGTCTCGATAACTGCCCAACCGCGATTCGTACGTGACCTTCTCCAGCTTGGCCAAATTGTCGGCGAGCCGACATTTTTGATCCGACTCCCAGAAAAACCGCGCATCGGCGAAGCGTGCCTTCAGCACCCGCTCGTGCCCGGCGCGCACCAGGCCCTTGGCGTCCTTGGCCATATTGATGACCGCCAGAAAATTGGGCGCCAGTTCCCCGCTCCGCTTTTCCACCGCGAAGTATTTCTGGTGATCGCGCATCACGGTGATCAGGATCTCGTCCGGCAGGTTGAGGAAGGACGGATCGAAGCCGCCCTCGATCACGTGGGGAAATTCATTCAGGTAGCTGACCAGTTGCAGCAGCCCGCCATCCTCGTGGACTTTGTAGCCTGCGCGCTTTGCATGCCCGGCCAGTTCGCGAGTGATAATTTCCAGGCGTTCGGACGGACGGACAATGACGCCATTGGCGCGCAGCTTCTTTTCGTAGTCCGCGAAATCGCGCACACGGATGTCAGGCTTGCCCAGGAAGCGATGGCCGCGCGTGGTGTCTCCGGCGGTCAATCCACCGAAGATGAACTTCACGGGCTTGCCATCGAGCACGCCCACAAGCCAGCGAATGGGGCGAATGAAACGCGCGCCGTCGAGGCCGGTCCAGGTCATGGTGCGCGGCCAGGTGAGGTCGTGAATGGCGCGCGGCAGAATGTCGAGCAGCAAATCGTGCGCGGTGCGGCCGCGGCGAGTGACGCGCACGGCCAGGTATTCGCCCTTGGAAGTCTGCACGGTGAAGAGTTCGTGGAGGGCGACGCCCTGCTTTTCGGCGAAGCTGACGGCGGCTCTTGTCGGCGCGCCGGCATTATCGTAGGCCACGGACTTGGGCGGACCCGTGATTTCGTTCACCATGTCGGCTTGCTTGGCCACCAATCCGCGGACCCAGGCGGTCAGGCGACGCGGTCCGCCGAAGGTTTCCACGGTGACGCCTTCGTTCAGATTTTCGGCGACGAGGTTGCGCTCGAGGATGGTTTTCAGTTCATCGATGGCGCGCGGGAGCATGCCCGCGGGAATCTCTTCAGAGCCAATTTCGAGGAGCAGTTCGATGCGCTTGTCGGGTTGGATCACGGGTGGCGAGGACTTCCCTTTCGGCTTTGACTTGGGTTTAGTTTTCAGTGTGGTCGTCTTCACAGGAGTCATGGGCGCACCACCCGAGGCGAATCCAATAATGTCGGCGCGCCGACATTATTGGAACGTCGGGAATTTTGTCCGATGGCGAGATTCACTAGCTCACCTCTGTTAGGGGTGAGGGTTTTCGTCCCTGGGGCGACGACCATGCCACCGAGGGGAAAAGCCTCAAGCCTGAGGGCCTGAGCTAAGGTCGGCGCGCCGACAATTTTGGCGTGTCCGACGCCTTGCATGCTGCTCATGCGCGCACCTCGTGACCGCCTAGTTCGCGTTTGGCGGGGACCGGAGGCGCGGCTTCCTGGGTCTGCTCGAGGTACGCGGAGGCGGCGCGGCACGAGAGAGTGCGCACGCGAGCCATCAGTGCGGCACGCTCGGTGGTGGAGATGACCCCGCGCGCGTCCATCAGATTGAACAGATGCGAGCACTTCAGGCAGTGGTCGTAGGCTGCCAGAAGCGGGTAGCGGGCGCGCTCCTTGACCGAGGAGGTTCCTGAAAATGTCGGCGCGCCGACATTTTCAGCAGCACCCACGCTCCCTACTCCCAGTTCCAATTGCTCGGGCTCACCGGAGGGCTTCCCTGATTTCGCGTCTCGATCTTTGGTCGGCGCGCCGACATTTCCGGCTAATTGCTTCCAAGCGTCCAGGAGTTCCTTGGCTTCTTTCTCGTGAATCTCGAACTCGGCGCGGAGGCTTGCGGCGTCACTGCGGTCGAAACTGTATTCAGAGAGTTGCTGCTCCTCGGCGAGGCGAATGTCGCCGTAGGTCTTGTCGGCGGTCCACTGGATTTCGTAGACGCTTTCGACGTTCTGCAGGAAGGCGCAGATGCGCTCGAGGCCGTAGGTGATCTCGACGGAGATGGGGTCGAGGTCCAGTCCCCCGCTCTGCTGGAAGTAAGTGAACTGAGTGATCTCCTGCCCATCGAGGAGAATCTGCCAGCCAATGCCCCAGGCGCCGAGCGTGGGCGATTCCCAGTTATCTTCCTCAAAGCGGACGTCGTGTTCGCCGAGGCGGATGCCGATCGCTTCCAGGCTAAGCAGGTAGATGTCCTGGATGTTAATGGGCGCAGGCTTGAGGATCACCTGATACTGAAAATGTTTGTACAGACGGTTGGGGTTCTCGCCGTAGCGTCCATCGGCAGGCCGGCGCGATGGCTGGACGTAAGCGACGCGATAGGGAGTGGGACCGAGGACGCGAAGGAACGTTTCCGGGTGCATGGTGCCGGCGCCAACTTCGGTGTCGTAGGGCTGTTGGAGGACGCACCCTTGGTTTCCCCAGAAGTGCATGAGTTTGAGAATGAGATCCTGAAAGGTAAGGCCGGAGAATCTTTTTCTCAAGTTTTACTTTAGCTTTCAAGAAGCCTCCAAAAGTTCACGGATCCCGAGTTTGCGCTCCGCGTGGTGCTCAATCCAGTTGAAGCCTGCTTCGCGAAGTTCGCGCACTGCGGTTCCTGGCCCAGCGCGAGATCAAAGTTGTCCAGCCGCTCCTTGGCAAAATGCTCGGCCAGTTCGCGTGCCTCAAACGAAACCGGCTTCATGCCGTGGCGGCGATGCTCTTCCCCGAACAGCCCGGGATGGAAGGCATCCTGAAAAGCCACGTGCCTGCCAAACGGCTTGCCGCAGGTGGCGCAAACATCGAATCGCGGCAGCCAGCCGGCCAAGCGCACGGTCCAGAACGCGAAGTAGCTGAGCGGCAAGAGCCAGTTGCCGCGGCGCTCGATCTCACGGGCGGTGAGCAGGATCAGCCGGAACATCGGCTCGGAGGCTTCGTGCTCCGGCAGAACCAGTTCGGCAATCTCGCTGACAGCGGCCAAGCCGGTGTTCATCTCGTGGTCGCTTTGAGCCTTGTTGAAGGACTCGAGCGGCTCGCACTGCTGAATGCGCACCAGGTCGCGGGTCTCGCGCTCGAAGTACCACAGTTGCACGTGGGACAGAATCTCGAGCGTGGAGCCGAAGCGGTTTTTCAGACGCCGCGCGCCTGCCGCTACTCCCCGCATGCGTCCCGAGCTGCGACCGAAAAAGCTCACCAGACGGTCGGCCTCGCCCAGTGGAAATGTCTTCAGAATGATGGCTTCCGTTTCCCGGGCAGGCATAAATGTCGGCGCGCCGACATTGGATTGAGTGCCGTGCGGCTCCTTCGCAATGGCGCGCGAATGCGGAGCTAATTTAATTACCACAGGCGGGGGAATGGCGCAATGACGGGCACGGTTTTTTTGGAAGAAAGAGGGGAGGGCGGAGGAAAAATTGTCGGCGCGCCGACATTTTTGAAGTGGTAAAGACCGTGGGACGGCGACGCTCTTTGGAGCGCGAGAGCTTGCCCTCGCTCTCCGGCTCAAGCCCTGAGTGTCGTGCTTCCGTCATCGCACCCGTCGTTCGACCGCGAAAAGCGGTGGCGAGCCACCGCACTCCAAAATGTCGGCGCGCCGACATTTTTCGCTTGCTGCATTGACCATGCGACGGCTCGGCTTCTGTAGCTCAAGCCTTCAGGCCTGAGGGGTTTCCTTCGCAGCTGGCTTGGTCGCCATTAGATCGCTCAGACCTTCCCCTCAGGCAGGTTGCCCTCCCGGCAGGAAAGGCCTCACCCCTGATGGGGTGAGCTACAGGAATGACGGCCCCGGCGGAGGAGGCCGCGCAGGCAAGAGGCGCGATTTCGCGCGGGAAAAGACGAACGAAACCGCTGCCTGCAGATTCTGTTAACTTGGGTTTTGGTGGGTAAATATTATCAGACACGGTTCCCCGCCCCGCCTGCCGAAAGGCCCACGACCGCGGCGGCGGCGAGCCATAAATCCGCCCTTCAGAACCGCTGCTTGAAAGGACCGCGGCCATGCGGGCTGGCATAAACGCCAGCGCTACATGGAAGACCTAAACCCGCGGCAACACCGTGGCATTGGTAGCGCTACACAAGATCGCAGGGGATAGGTATGCTGTTGCGGGAGATGAAGAGTATCTGCCGAAACTGACATGATTCCGCTGAAGGACATCAACCCCACCCGAACGACCCCAATTGTGAACATCGCTTTGATCGTCGCCAACGTGCTGGTCTTCTTCTATATGGTGTATACGAGCACGCTGGTGCCGGGCTCCGAGAACGCGATCATGATGGCGTACGGCACAGTGCCGGCGCGCTTGAACCTGTGGTTAGCGGGTCGAATTCCGGCAGAGGCGGCGCTGTTGCCGTTGGTGACCAGCATGTTCCTGCACAGCGGGCTGATGCACCTGGCGGGGAATATGCTATTCCTGTGGGTGTTCGGCGACAACGTGGAAGACAACTTCGGGCACCTGGGGTACCTGGTCTTTTATCTGGTGTGCGGTGTAGGGTCCGGGCTGATCCATGTGCTGTTTAATCTGGATTCGCGGATACCGGCAGTGGGGGCGAGCGGGGCGATCAGCGGAGTGATGGGGGCGTACGCTGTGCTGTATCCGGGACACCGGATATTGACGTTCTTTTTTATATTTCTGATTCCGGTGCCGGCGATCTTGATCCTGGGATATTGGTTCGTGATTCAGTTTTTGGAGGGAGTGAGCGGGATCGGGATGGGGGTGCACAGCGGCGGTGTGGCGATCTGGGCGCACATTGGGGGATTTTTGATTGGGGTGCTGATTACGGTGTTGGTGAGGAAGCGGTGAAGTAGCTCACCCCTTCAGGGGTTTCGACCGGCGGCGTGACCGAGGAGAGTGAGGGAAGCTTCAGGCCTGAAGGCCTGAGCTACAGGAATCCGGCTGCTAAAGAAATGATTGGACTAGGAATTCGCGACATAAAGTAATGCTTGAGTTTTGGATTTCGCCGTCAGGTAGTGGTTGAGACATAGCTTTGGTTCGAATTACACTCCTTCAAGTAATGGTTGAGAGTTGTTTGCGGTTGCGGAAGGGCTCAAGCCTGAGGGCCTGAGTTGCGGGATTACTACATAAAGTAATGGTTGAAGTGCGTTACGAGTGCTTGGCTGCGTAGTTGGCTAGCCAGTCGCCGATTTCGGTGGTCATTTTCTTGCCACCTAAATCAATGGTTGAGATTCCATCCCATAAAGCAGACTTCACGCTTTCCTTTAAGAGTCGCGCTTCGTCAGGCCAGCCGAGAAAATCCAACATCATGCTGGAGGCGAGGACAGAACCGAAGGGATTGGCAACTCCCTTCCCGGCGATGTTGGGTGCGGAGCCGTGGACGGGTTCGAAGAGCGAGGTCTTGCCCGGGTGAATATTGCCGGAGGGGGCGAGGCCAAGGCCGCCCGCTAGCTGAGCGGCGAGGTCACTGATGATGTCGCCGAAAAGGTTGTTGGTGACGATAACGTCGAACTGCCCGGGATCGCGGACGAGTTCCATGGCAAGGGTATCGATATAGAGGTGGCGCGACTCGACGTCGGCGTATTCTTCGCGGACGGATTTGAAGACGCGCTGCCAGAGATCGTGGGCGAAGGTCATGGCGTTGGACTTGTCAGACATGCAAACGCGCAGGGGCTTTTGTGCGCCCGGGGATGCCGGCTGGAGGCCTGCGGTGCCACGGGAGTGGGAGCGGGCGAAGTCAAAGGCGTAGCGGATGATGCGCTCGACGCCCTTGCGGGAGTTGACGTCTTCCTGGACGGCCATCTCGTCGGCAGTTCCCTTCTTGAAGAAGCCGCCAACGCCGACGTACAGGCCTTCGGTGTTTTCGCGGAAGACCATCAGGTTAATGTCGGCGGGCCGACAATCGCGGAGCGGGGTGAGGCGTTCGTGGAAGAGTTCTGTGGGGCGTGCGTTGACAAAGAGGTCGAGCTGGAAGCGCAGGCCGAGAAGGATGTCGGCGGCGTGCTGGTTGGAGGGCACGCGCGGGTCGCCCATGGCGCCGAAGAGGATGGCGTCGAACTCGTCGCGGAGCATGGCGACGGCGCCCTGGGGGAGGGAGATGTTTTCCTGGAGATATTTGTCGGCGCCCCAGTCGAACTCGACGAATTCGATGGGACGTGTTGCGCTTGCTGGTGGCCGCGCGGATGACTTTGAGGGCTTCGGGAGTGACCTCCTTGCCGATGCCGTCGCCGGGGATGACGGCGATGCGGGCTTTGGGACCACCGTTGCGAAGAGGCGTAGCGGGCACGAGTTGAGCCTCCAAGGAGTGGAGTGGGTACGCGGTAAGGTAGCATGGTTGGGAGTGATCCGTGATTCGTGGTTCGTGACCCGTGCGGTAGGAGATATCAGAGCGCACGGATCAGCGGTCCAGGGAATCGGGGAACGGGAGGCTAAACGGTTACGATCCACTGCGAGGTGATCTTCGGTTTCAGGAATTGCTGCGGAGGGTGAGGCTGGCGGAGTGAGCGGTGGGGAGCGTTGGTACAGGCAATTGAATGACATCAGATGTAAGTGATCAGGGATCCGGAGACCAGGCTGAGACTTGCGGTGAGGTCGAGGCAAGTTTAGTGGAGAGTTGGTGGATAGCAAGCAAGATGAAGGAGAATTTTTGTGGACTTTTCGTAAACATGCGGTCATAAGGAGCGGAAAGACCGGCCCTGGGTATCCCCTTCAAGAAAAAAGGAGATTGGACTATGCGAACCAAGTGTGTTGGCGTTTTTGTTATGGTCGTGATGGTTGGTGCCCTCGCTCTGGCTTCAGGAGCCAGGGCTGCGGACACGATGTCCGGGACCTGGAAATTGGATGTGGCAAAATCCACGTACAGTCCGGGGCCCGCGCCGAAGAGCAATACGGTTAAGGTCCAGTCGAACGAGAAAGAATTCAAGGTCGATGCCAAGGGCACGGACGCGGAAGGAAAACCTACACACGTTCACTACGAGGCCAAATTCGACGGCAAGGACTA
This sequence comes from Candidatus Acidiferrales bacterium, assembly GCA_963792145.1. Classification (GTDB taxonomy): domain Bacteria; phylum Acidobacteriota; class Terriglobia; order Acidiferrales; family UBA7541; genus Acidiferrum. The sequence goes on along the minus strand of CAWBVH010000036.1, from coordinate 226,720 downwards.
CCCGGTAAGCGGAATCTCGTACGCGGACATGGTGTCGGTGAAGCGCATTGACGCACATACGGTCGAATCAACCTTGAAAAAGGGCGGAGAGGTGATGATGACCGTGACGACGACAGTTTCCGGAGACGGGAAGACGCGCACCACAACATTCAAAGGGAAAAATGAAAAGGGGCAAGACGTGAACAATGTGGCGGTGTACGAAAAACAGTAAGACGAACTAAGCGACAATTAGAAATGTAGAGTTCCTCCCGGCTCGACGGGAAGAGTGTGCGGAGGTTTGTCTCTTCGGCCAACTCTGACTGCTATCTGATGGACGATATTGTGTTCATGATGAGAGCGTCGTAGCGAGAGGCGACGCGCTTGCCAAGTAGAAGGCGAAGCCGAGAGAACCGACAAAGGCGCTGAAATCGCCGAGGAGGGAGTCGGTCATGCCGAGGACTTTGCGGAGCGTGGCGGATTGGAGGCGAAAGAGGACAGCGAGGATCAGGGCGTAGATGGGGCCCATGCCAACGATGATGGCGGAGTGGGTGACAGAGGTGCAGCGGAGGCCGATGGTGAAGCAGACCTGGTTGACGGTGACGCCGAGGAACCCGAGGTAGAGGAAAGTCCAGAGGTCGTGCCCCGCAATTCGTGACTCGTGACTCGTGACTCGCGGAATCGTTCGTTGATGGTTGCGAAAGGCCGGTAGGCGGCGGCAGAGCGGGTTGAGCAGGAGCATGAAGGTTCCGGCGAGAACGACGCGGATGGAGGCGAGGGTCGTCGCGGGGAGATAACGAAGCGCGATTTTCCGGCGATGAAGTTGAGCGCCCAGACGGTGGTGAGAAAAATGAGCGCGGGCCCGACGACAGGGCGGCTGGGGGCGCGTCCAGAGGGAGGCGTCTAGCCGCACGGTGGCCGGCCGGGAGAAATGCGACAGAAAAACGGAATGGAATTGAGCAAGGTCCTTGGAAGAAATTATACGCGGGAAAGAGAAAGAGTAGAACCAGAAGGAAGGAAGAGGATGGCCCCCCCTCCTGACAACTTGTAAATCCCGCACCCCCACCGTAAAGTGTTACGTTCACTCTCATTCCATCTCAGGCAGAGGCATGGCCCGAAAATCCACGCGTAAACTTCCCAAACGCCCCACGAAACGCAAACGTACCAAGCCCGCACCGCGCGTCCCGTCCGCCGGTCCCGCCTTCGCCAAACTCGTTGCCGTCATGGCTCGTCTCCGCGCTCCCGGCGGCTGTCCTTGGGACCGCGAACAAACTCACGCCACTCTCCGCACTTATCTCATCGAAGAAGCTTACGAAGTCCTCGACGCACTCGATTCCACCGACGACGTCAAGTTCGCTGAAGAGCTTGGCGATCTTCTGCTCCAGGTCCTCTTCCACGCGCAAATCGCCAGTGAAGAAGGCCGTTTCGCCATCTCCGACGTCATCCGCGAGATTTACGAGAAAATGATTCGCCGCCATCCCCACGTCTTCGGCGAAAAGCGCGCCAAAGATGCGGCCGAAGTACTTCGCAACTGGGAAATCATCAAGCAGGAGGAACGCCGCAACAAGTCCGGCCAATCCCCCGCCGAAGTGGAGCCTGCGTCCATCCTCGACGGCGTCCCGCGCACTCTTCCGGCACTTCTGGAAGGTCTTCAGCTCACTCGCAAAGCCTCGCGCATCGGCTTCGATTGGCAGAACGTCGACGGCATCTTCGACAAGCTAGGCGAAGAAGCCAGCGAACTCCGCTACGCCCTCGACAAAAAGGAATCGGCTTCGCGCATCGAATCCGAAGTGGGCGACATCCTCTTTGTCGCCGTCAACCTCGCGCGCTTTCTGAACGTCGATCCGGAAATCGCGATGAAAAAGGCCAGCTCCAAATTCTCGCGCCGTTTCCACGAAATGGAACGCCTCGCCCGCCACCAGGGAACTACTCTCGCCGAAATCCCACGCCCCGAGATGGAATCCCTCTGGGAACAATCCAAGCTCCAAGACCATGGAGAGAAGCCCTAACGTGAACCGCCTTGAACTTTCAACCGTGAACTTTCAACCCTCTCCTCCTCAACTGAAAACTGATAACTTACAACGGATACCTGTCCCATGACCTCCGACATCTCCATCCGCAAATGCACCGCCCTCGACGACTTCCACCGGTGCGTCGCTATCCAGAAAAGCGTCTGGGGTGAATCCGATCTCGAGGTCGAGCCCTACGTTACGTTCGTGGTCGCTAATCAAACCGGCGGCCAAGTCATCGGTGCGTTCGATGGCGACACCATGGTTGGCTTCACTCTCGCGATGGCCGCCATTCGCGGCAACACCCGCTATCTCCACTCCCACATGACCGGCGTTCTCCTTTCGCACCGCGACCGCCGCATCGGCCGCATGTTGAAGCTCTTCCAGCGCGACGAAGCGCTCGCGCGCGACATTCGCCTGGTCGAATGGACCTTCGACCCGCTCGAAACTCGCAACGCTCATTTCAATTTCAATCGTCTCGGCGCACTCTCGCGGCAATTCATTCCCAATTTTTATGGAGTCACCAGCAGCCCTCTCCACCGCGGCCTCGCCACCGATCGTCTCCTCGCCGAGTGGCATCTGGACTCCAAGCGCGCCATCGCCGCCATCAACGACCTCACTCCCGATCCCACCGACAGCCCCGCCACCATCCAGCTCCCCGCCGAACTCGAGCAGTGGAAATCGGCCGACCTCCCTCGCGTCGCCGAACTCCAGACCCGCGTCCGCACCGAATTCCAGCGCTGGTTCGCCAAAGGCTACGCCGCTACCGCCGTCCGTTTCACCCCGTCCGGCGCCGATTACCACCTCTCCCCCTGGAGTGACTTTTGATCGACTGTACCCATCTCAACGCCGTCGTACGTCAAAAGCACAGGGCTAACTGTGATCATTCGAGGTGTGCCCGTCTGCAAAACCTGGCCTCTTACGATCGAGCGACGCGCTGTCTCTTTTCCTGGGTCTATTCTTGCTTTGTTTTTTGGCTTTCTCTTCTAAGGGGTCGGAGCTTTAGTCCCGACATGAATATCTCGACAAGATTGGGGGTTCAGCCCCTGGGGGATCCGCTTTGTTCAATCTCGTAAAGGACCCATCATGCGCCTGCATTCCCTAACTCTCCGCGAAATCCATCTCCCGCTCGTCACTCCCTTTGAGACCAGCATGGACCGCGTCCTCAACCGACGCATCGTCCTCGTTGAAGCCGCCGTCGACGGCACCAGCGGCTGGGGCGAATGCACCGCCGGCGAAAATCCCTTCTACTCTCCCGAGGACACCGAGACGGCCTGGCACGTCCTCACCAGTTACCTCTGGCCCATGCTCAAAGGGAAGGACTTCGCGTCCGCTTCCGACGTCTGGCCGCTTCTCGAACAAGTCCGCGGCCACAACATGGCCAAAGCCGCCATTGAAACGGCCATCTGGGACGCCGAAGCCAAACTCAAAAATATCCCGCTTTGGAACCTTCTGGGTGGCACGCAACAGGAAATCCCCTGCGGCGTTTCTATCGGAGTGAAAGATTCCCTCGATGAACTTTCCGCCAGCGTCAAAAAAGAATTAGCCGCCGGCTACCAGCGCATCAAAATCAAAATCAAGCCGGGCAAAGATCTGCTTCCCGTTCAGCGCGTCCGCCAGGACTTCCCGCGGATCAAGCTTTCCGTCGACGCCAACTCTGCTTACCGCGCGCAAGATCTTTCGCTCCTCAAGCAGCTCGACGCCTACTACCTCATGATGATTGAGCAGCCCCTCGGCTGGGACGATCTCTTCGGCCACGTCGAAATCCAAAAAGCCCTGCAAACGCCCATCTGCCTCGACGAGTGCATCCACACGTACGAACAAGCCGAAGCCGCCATCGCTCTCGGAGCCTGCAAAATCATCAACATTAAACTCGGCCGCGTCGGCGGATTCCACGAAGCCAAGCGCATCCACGATCTTTGCCAAAAACACGCCATCCCCGTTTGGTGTGGAGGCATGCTCGAATCCGGCATCGGCCGCGCCCACAACATCGCCATGTCCACTCTCCCCAATTTCACGTTGCCCGGGGACGTCTCCGCAAGCGCACGTTACTGGCACGAAGACATCATCACTCCCGAAGTAACAGTAACCCCCCAAGGCACCATCAAAGTTCCCACAGCCCCAGGCATAGCGTTCGCCCCGCGCCCAGACCGCATAGCCACGCTAACCGCCCGCACCGTGCACCTCAGCTAATCCTCACATGTAGCGGCGGCGTACCAGAAATGCTCGATGAACTGGTCGCGCTCTTCGTTGGTCGAACGGCCAAAGAAGGTAGCTTTTTCTTCTGGCGTGATGATGTAGTAGACGTCTTCGTTGAGCCAGGAATTGAAGGGATCGCTGAGTTCGCGGTGCAGCGCCTTCTCGCGTTTTTTGCGGTCTTTGGAGCTGAGGGGTTGAGTGGTGGTGTCGGGCGCCTGCGCAGAAGCGTAGGCGTCGAGTGGGAACGCCGAAAGAAAGCAGAGGACGAGAGAAGAGCGGAAGAATCGCATGGCGCCACCCCGAAGAAATCTAGGGAGTGAGAGGTGGGGGAAGGGGCGGAGGGTTGCTTGACGTTGAAAGTTCAAACTTAACAGTTGAAAGTTGAAATAGGAAAGAGAAATTCGCAGCGGAGCGGGTGCGGGAAAAGCAGATCCCTCGCTTCGCTCGGGATGACAGACGGGAGACGGCCGCAAGAGCGCCAGCTCAAGTGGCCGCTATAAGCGCGAAGAGAAAGGCAAATTCGCAGAAGCCGACCGAGATCGCCCACTACGAAAGGCAAGAAGCAAAGGCGAAAGAGGAACACGAGGTGCGCGTCCGAAGGCGGCCCCTACAAACGCGAAGGCAACAGCCGCACCCCTAAAGCGGTGAGCTGCAGGACTACCGAAGCTGGCATAAAAGCCAGCGCTACATTGAAGAGAAAAGAGCGCGCCGGCGGCAGGTCTGCTATAAAAGGCTGGGGAAAATTGGCGGATCGGGCGCAGATCTATAGGAACTAACAGATTCGTTAGAATTAGCGGATTGGTGGGAATCCGAAGCTACAAAAGAGGTGGACGATGGCTTGCAATCCGGAAGTGCTGAAGCATGTGCCGTTGTTTTCGATGCTGGATGAGGAGGAGTCGGCGGTGCTGGCTTCACAAGTGGAGCTGAAGAAATTTGCGCCGCGACAAAGGATTTACAAGGCGGGAGACGGCGGAGGGCAGGCGTACGTGATGGTGAGCGGGAGGGTGCGCGTGACGACGGTGGACGAGGACCATCAGGAAGTGGTGGTGGACGAGCCAGCACATGGCGCGTTTTTTGGGTTCGCGTCGATGCTGGAGCAGACAGCGCACCAGACGACAGCTACGGCGCTGGAGGAAACGGAGTGCCTGGAAGTGAGTCAGGAAGACATCGCGACGCTGCTACAACGAAAGCCTCTGGCCGGGATGGGAATGCTGAGCGTGCTGGGAAGACAATTCCATTCGGCGCAGCAGTTGGTGAGGATACGCGCGATGAGGAATCCGAACGAGGTGATTGAAGAGAAAGCGACGTGGGGAGAGCAGTTGGCGGATGCGGTGGTGAACATGGGAGGGTCGTGGACGTTCATCGTGACGTTTGGAGTGGTGTCGGCGGTTTACCTGATTGTGAACCACTGGATGGGGAGAGCGGCGTGGGATCCGTATCCGTATATATTGCTGAACCTGATTTTGTCGATGCTGGCGGCGATACAGGCGCCGGTGATCATGATGAGCCAGAACCGGCAGGACCGGAAGGATCGAGTGAGAAGCGAATTGGATTATGCGGTGAACCGGCGTGCGGAAATGGAGATTCAGGGGTTGGCGCGCAAAATGAATTTGGTAGGGGAACAGTTGGGGGATATCGAGGAGATGTTGAGAACGGGACGTCGAGAGGGATAAGGGGTGTGCGTGCATTCAAAAAGCCATTTTCGTGTCGAGAGGTTGCCGGGATCCCTCCGCTGCGCGCCGGCTGAATGCGCCGGCGCTCCGTCGGGATGACAAACTGGGAAGATCGAAGATGGAAAATGGAAGATGGAAAATCGGAAGAGCGAACCGCCTCGGCCCCTTGCCGATCGGGGTAAAAAAGCTGTCCCTGCAAATGCAAAGCAAAAAGCGAGGAAAGAAAAAACCGCACCCTTACAAACCAAGTTCGGTACGCGTACCGAACCAAGAATTTGCGTTGGCGGACGGCCTCAGAAGGCCGCCCCTACAAAAGCAAACCCAAGAACCCCACACGCAACAGCGGCGGGAGGGGCACGCAACGAAAGCCAAAAGAAAGACGACAGCCTCACCCCTGAAAGCGGTCAGCTCCAGGAGAAAGGCCGCGGTTATTTGGCGGCTTGTTTCTTGTGCAGGTCGGTGCAGACAGAGACGGCGGAATTGGGATCGACGGCGCTGTCGCCTCCTTCGATATGGCGAATGATGCCGTCTTTGTCGATGACGATGTTGGCGCGCAGAGCCCACTCGTAATTGTCGCCCTTCACGTCATATTTTTTGAGGATGCCGTAATCGGTGAGCATCTTGCGGTTCATGTCGCTGAGGAGAGGAAACTTGATGTCGATTGACTTGGCGAAGGCGGCGTTTGCAGCCGGGCTATCCATGCTCACACCGAAAACTTCCGTATCACTGGGATCGATCTTACCGGAGGCGAGTCCAGCCTGGACCGCTTGGAGTTGCTTCGTTCAACCACCGGTGAAGGCGAGGACGTAAACGGCGAGGAAAACATTTTTCTTGCCGCGATAATCGCTAAGCTTGACGGTTTTCCATTCGTCGCTGAGAAGGGTGAAGTCGGGAGCTTTGTCGCCGACTTTGAGAGAGAGCTTGGCGACTTCTTCCTTGTTCTGAGATTGAGCGGGCGAAGGAGCCAGCGCGGGCGTCATGGCGAACAGAAGACCGGCGGCGAGCAGACGTTTCATAGAGTTCTCCTGAGTGCGTATGGCATGGGACGAGAAGGATGATAACTGGGAACGGGCAAAATTGGGATGTAAAAAGATTGTATCCGTGGGGGCGAAGGACGGATGGTTGAGTTTCGTTAACCAGGGCTGGTGCCACGATCCCTCCGCTTCGGCGCAGCAAAAGACGCTGCGCCTTCGGTCGGGATGACAAATCAAGAACCGGGAAAAACCTAACAGGGCACGATGTATCGTGCCCCTACACCAGCGAGAGCACCGACTGAAGTCTGTGCTACTAAACCCAAGAACCGACCTGAAGGTCGGCCACCACAAATGCAAACCAAAGCTAAGGAAGAATCGCACCCTTACGAACCCAAAGGGTGCGGCAACCGCAACAGCCTCACCCCTGAAGGGGTGAGCTGCAGGACAATGCTGGCATGAAAGGCAGCGCTGCATTGAAGATGGAAGGGCGGGCCCGTTCGATCGTAAGAGCGCACCCTTCGCAAACTACGCGAAGGATGGGGCACCCCTAAGGTCTGCGGTTTGCGGCGTTCGTACGAACGCAAATGCACTAGGAGTGGGTGGGGAGTAGGCGAACTACGTCGTTGTACATTACGTAGGCGAAGAGGGCTAAGAGAAAGACCAGGCCGACCTGGATGAAGCGCTCTTTGAAGGCGAGACTGAAATCGCGACGGCGAATGCCTTCGAGAGTGAGAAGCAGGATGTGCCCGCCATCGAGAATCGGGATGGGGAGAAGATTCAGGATGCCGAGATTGACGCTGATGAGAGCCATGAACAGGATCGTGGCGGAGGGGCCGAGAGAGACGGCTTCACCGGCGGCGCGAGAAATGCCAACCACGCTCTGAAGATCCTTGACGGAAACGCGGCCGGTAACGAGCTTGGCAACGACGCCAAGAGTGTCGGCAACGAGTTCGCTAGTCTTTTCAAAGCCTGCCTTGAACGAAGCGACGACGCCGAGGGATTTGTGGGCGATTGCGATGTCCGGGCCAACGCCGATCTGATAGACCTTGTCGCCGGTCTGGGCGGCGCCGATTTTGGGTGTGATGGAAAGAGTGACGGGCTGGCCGTTGCGCGAAACTTCAACCTGAAGAGTTTTGCCTTCGGACTTGTGGATGGTGTCGACGAATTGATCCCAATAATCAATTTTCTGGCCGTTGACGGCGGTGATGAGGTCGCCGTCTTTCATGCCGGCAACCGCGGCAGGTTTCCCGGGAATGGATTGAAGGACCTTGGGAGGCACGGGAGAAAAGCCGAAGACATGCTCGTCGGGAGTTCTCTTCACGGGGATATCGAGCTGGCGAACGACGCCATCATGTTCTGCCTGGACTTTGAGGGCGCCGCCTGTGGGGAGAGCCTCCATGGCGCGGTAGGCTTGCTCCCAAGTGGGGTTCTTGACGCCGTCGACGGAGACGATTTTGTCGCCGACCTGTAAACCGGAAGAATTGCCGGCAGGAAGGCCGAGGACTGCGACGGGCTTCTCAAAATAGGCGGCATAGGGTTCGCCGGCGAAGACGTAATAGAAGCCGAGGAGAAGCACGGGAAAAATAAGATTGACGGCGGGTCCTGCAAAAGAGATAAGCGCGCGCTGCCAGCGCTTTTTGGACATGAGTTCATCGGGAGAGCCGGTGGGCTTCTGGTCGCCTGAGTCGATATCGGTGATGTCCTGGCCAGCCATGCGGACGTAGCCGCCGAGAGGAAGAGCGCTGACGCGCCAGTCGGTGGCTCCGCGTTTGACACCGAAAAGACGGGGACCAAAGCCGATGGAGAAGACATCGACGCGAACGCCAAAGAGGCGGGCGACGATGAAATGTCCCCATTCGTGGACAAGGATGATGACGCCGAGGGCGAGGACCATGCCGATGATCGTGTTCATGCTGAGCGAAAAACCTCTTCTTTCGAGAATACAACAAATGCCTGGATTCCTCAGGGGCTAAAGTCCCCGTTGTTGCCGGGAGCAAATTGTCGGACCTAAAGGTCCGACCCCCTAAAGAAAAAACCAACCCAGGAGCCCGCCTACAAAAACGAGTGGAGTCTGGTGGCGCTTAAGCCATGTCCCTCCACCGCGCGCCGACTGAAAACGTCGGCGCTCCGGTCGGGATGACAGACCGGAAAACCCGAGAACAAAACCGACCGACCTAAAGGTCGGCCACTACAAAACCCCCGCGGGGTGATTCGAGAGGCGGCCTACTTCTTCGCTTGCTTGGCGACGGGCTTCTGCGTCTGCGGCTAGGACATCGTCCATGTTCTCGAAACGCACGCGGGGCGTGCGGGAGAGAACGCGTTCGATGACTTCGGGAATCCCGAGAAACGGCAAGCGCTGCTCGAGAAAGGCGGCGACGGCGATTTCGTCGGCGGCGTTCAAGGCACAAGGCCAAGCGCCACCTTTGTTCATCGCTTCGCGCGCCAAGCGGAGACACGGAAAACGCCGCGTGGATGCCCTCTCGAAATCCAAGCGGCGGAGTTTCGCCCAATCCAGGGCTACCTGATTAGATGCGACCCTCTGAGGATAGGTTAGCGCATATTGGATAGGCATGCGCATGTCAGTTGGGCCGAGTTGCGCTAAAACGGAACCATCGACGTACTCAACCATGGAGTGGACGGTGGACTGCGGGTGGATGACCACATCGATCTGATCGGGGCGCACGCCGAACAGCCAGCGGGCCTCGATGATTTCGAAACCCTTGTTCATCATGGTGGCGGAATCGATGGTGATGCGGTTGCCCATGCGCCAGTTGGGATGAACGAGGGCCTGGGCGGGAGTGACGGTTTCCAGGGCTTTGAGGGGCGTTTTGCGGAAGGGGCCACCGGAAGCGGTGAGGACAATGCGGCGGACTTCGGGGTGTGTACCGGCGCGGAGACATTGGTGGACGGCGTTGTGTTCGCTGTCGACGGGGAGCAGTTCCCTGCCCGATTTCGCGGCGGCGGCCATGACCAGTTCACCAGCGGCGACGAGGACTTCCTTGTTGGAGAGAGCGACAGTGCGGCCGAGTTTGACGGCTTCGTAGGTGGCCTCGAGTCCAACGACACCGACGGCGGCGGAAACGACGATGTCAGCGTGAGGATGAGTGCCGACGGCTAACATGCCCTCGCGTCCATGGTGGATGGCGGGGAGGGGAGCGATTCCCTTTTCGCGGAGGCGGCGGGAGAGTTCGTCGGCGAGTTGCGGAGTGGCGACGGAGACGAGTTCGGGATGATGGTGCTCGATTTGGGGGAGGAGTTCGTCGAGATTGGAGCCGGCGGCCAGGGCGAGGATTCGGAATTGGCCGGGGAGGGATTCAACGACGGAGAGAGTCTGGCGGCCGATGGAGCCGGTGGAACCGAGGATGGAGAGAGAAGGCATGGAGTCAGTTTTCAGTTATAAGTCATGAGTTTTAAGCTCTAAGTAAAGATACACCCTTCGAAACACGAAAAGCCGCAAAAACAGCGTGTGCGGGCCTGGTATAAGGATATCAGAGATCAGTAATATCAGTAATCAGATTTCAGGAGGCAGAGAGAGAGAGGTTGAGACGTTGGATCGTAAGAACCCACCCTTCGCAAAAAGCGCGAAGGATGGGCACCCTCAAGGTCAATTGTGGAGCGGCGTACCAACGGAAACAGAAATTGAGAGTTATCAACGAATGGAGGGATTCACGAGAACCAAGTAATACCAGATGACGGGGATGCAGAGGATTAGTGCGTCGATGCGGTCGAGGATACCGCCGTGACCGGGGAGAAGACCGCCGGAGTCTTTTACTCCTGCGCTGCGTTTGTAGGCGGATTCCAGGAGGTCACCGAATTGGCCGGCGATGTTGCCGACGGCGGCCATGATGAGGAGATGCGGGAGAGGGATGCGAATCCAGAAGCTGAAGGCGTAGGCGACGAGGAGCGAACCTAGCATGCTGCCGATAGAGCCTTCCCATGTTTTTTTGGGGGAGATGTGCGGAGCAAGAGGGTGTTTGCCGATGGCGCGGCCGACGAAGTAGGCGGTGGTGTCAGCGGCCCAGGTGATGGCGAGGGCGAAGAGCAGGAGGCGGGGACCGATTCTTGGGAGACCGTGAAGCGGCACAGCATAGGACAGCGGAAAAGCGGTCAGGAGAAGCGCACTCGAACTGATTCCGGCTGCCGGGAGGGCCTCAACCAGTGCTCGCTTGGTCCAAAGCGTGAACATTGTCAATCCGAGAACAAAGAGAAAGACAACCCATTGTAGCGAGGGTGGCTCTCCAATTGGCCAGCCGAATAGAAAATGGATGGGTTGGGAAACACGACTGTCGTAGGCATTAAGGAATTGGAAGTAAATGAGAAGGAGGGCGCAGAAGGTGGTCCAGAGGCGGTAAGCGCGATGGCCGATGGCGTCGCCCAGGGCGAAATATTCCCAGAGGGCGAGGACGGTGAAGATGGAGGTGGCGATAGCGACGACGGCGGTGTTGGTGAAGAGGACGATGGCGACGACGATGGGAATAAGAACGAGGGCGGTGGCGACGCGTTTCCAAGTCATGAGAAGGAAGGATATCAGATGAGGAAGACGATATCAGGTATCAGTAATAATCAGTACTCAGGGATCAGGAACCAAGAGGAAGAATGGAGGCATTCGATCGTCAGAGCCCACCCTTCGCAAAGGGCGTGAAGGATGGGGCACCCCCAAGTTCATTTGTGGCTGGCACAACGGGAAACCCAGAGAGATCCTCGCTTCGCTCGGGATGACACGATTTGCTTAATGCGCAGTCACTTGTGTTGCGGGATTAGCGGGCGGCGGATTTGGGGGAGTCTATGCCGCCGTAGCGACGCTCGCGCTTTTGGAAATCGACGAGGGCTGCGAGGAGATGGGCGCGGTTGAAATCGGGCCAGAGAGTTTCGGTGACAAAAATTTCGGCGTAGGCAATCTGCCAGAGGAGAAAATTGCTGACGCGCATTTCGCCGCTGGTGCGAATGAGAAGATCGGGATCAGGAAGATTGGCGGTGTAGAGATGGCGCGCGAGTTGATCCTCGGTGACTGGTTGCGCGGAGCCGTGGCCGTTGCGCTCGGCGAGGAGGGCGTTCATGGCGTCGACGATTTCCGCGCGGCCGCCGTAGTTGAGGGCGATGGAGAGAATCATGCCGTTGTTGCCGGCGGTAGCTTCCGTGGCTTCGCGCATGTCTTTCTGAACGGCCGGGGGAAGCTCTTCGGGGCGCCCGAGGAAACGCATGCGGACATTGTTCTTCTGGAGAAGGGGCATTTCTTTGCGAATGTACTCACGGAGAAGCTGCATGAGGAATTCAATTTCGGCTTTGGGGCGGCGCCAGTTTTCGACAGAGAAAGCGTAGAGGGTGAGTGCTTCAATGTGCAGGCGCGCGCAGGTTTCGATCGTGGTGCGTGCGGTTTTCGTGCCCGCGCGATGCCCGGCGACGCGAGGGAGATGCCGCTTTTGTGCCCAGCGGCCGTTGCCGTCCATGATGACGGCGATGTGCCTGGGGAGGCGCGAGCGGTCGAGCTTCTCGAGGAGCGCGGATTCCTCAGAAGTGACGGGACCGAAACCCTCCGGAGCGGAAGGGCGGGAGAGAACATGTTTCAGCGAGTAGGACATCGTAAAATCCCAAATGTTCTTTATGCCGCAAAGTTAACATAGCGGTCGGTGGGGGCGCAACGTTGGTGTTGTGGGAAAGTTAACGGGGGCGGGTGAGATAGACATTCAAAAAATGGGAAATGCCGAGACACAAAGAGGAAGAGAGATCCCTCTCTGTGCGACCCGGCGCGCCCAAACAGCGGCGCGAAAGAGAAGGCCGGGCCGGTGCGCCCGGGATGACAACGAGAGCCCACGCGCAAAGACGGAGTGCGGAGTACCCGGAAAAAGCCAAGAGAAGAGGGATTTCTCACTCCGCTGACTCCGTTCGGAACGACAAACGGAGAGAGTTCCGCAGGATGTGGAGGCATGGAGGACGGCAAGATGGTGCGTTGGTAGGCTGGGACTACGGATCGAACCAGAACTTTATTGTTGTTGTGATTTGCGACGGTTGGGGTTTGCCGCCTTTTGTGGACGGCTCATACTCGTACTGCTTCATGGCTTCTACCGCGGCTTCGCGGAGCGCCGGAGGGCCGGAGATAACCGTGACCTTACCGACGTGGCCATCGGGTCGCACTTCCGCAGTGATGCGGACATCTCCGGTGATGAAATTTCGCATGGCGTTGGGGGGATAGACGGGCTTGGCGGCGCGGATTAATTTTGCTGGTAGCACTGGTGCGTCCGCGGCGATTGGCTCCGGCGCTTCCGCCGCGGGCGCCGCCGGTATTGCGGATTTGCGTTTTTTCGCCGGAGGCGCGGGTGCAGCGTTCACTGTCTTTTTCGCTCCGACGGGAGCTTCAGTTGGGAATTCATTTCCGATGGCACTCTTTGAGGATTCAGACGGAATTGCTCCAACCAGTGCACCACCTGCGTCGGCGGCCTTCGCGTCGGCTGGCACAGTTGCGGGAAGAACTGTGGGAGTAGAGGGCATCGCGATGGGTTCGGAACCCTTTGGCGGCGCGGTGACTGGAGTGGCAGGCTTCGGCGCGGCTGCGGTTTTCGCGGTTGCTGCGGGAGCCGGGGGTTTTCTTCGGGCCATCGGCAGCTTATCGGTGTACCAGGCAAAACCAATGCCGGCGGCGAGCAAGAACGTCGCCGCGACGGTCAACATAGCGTCGCGGAGTCCGACTTTTTTGCGAAGAGGTTTGTAGATGGAATAGCGATCGTCGTCTTCTGGCAATTGGCTTGGGATGGGGGCCTTCGAAAAATCCAGTTCCGGCTCTGGCAATAAATCTTCAAACGCTTCGCGCTCGGCCGAATGGCCTGGATTCTCCGGAGTCGCAAGCGACTTTGCCTGCGGCAGCGGGAGTGGCTGCGATGGGGACGCTTGCGCTGCCGGAGGTTTCAGCGGTGAGGTTACGGGGGGCTCCGGCGCAACAGAGGCCGCGGGGAGATTCATGCGGATAAGGGGTTTTGTGGCGGCGTCTCGCTTGGCTGCCAGCGCCGCTATGGCCGCGTCCGCTTCTTCCTGAGCCTTCCTGAAAGCATCGGCGGCTTTCATGGCCGCTTCTTCTTCCTCTTTCTTTTTGGTTTCCGTCAGGGCTTTCAATTGCTCGCGCAGAGCGTCGACTTCGTGTCGCAATAAATTGACTTCTTCGGTGTTTGGCGCCGTAACGAGATCGGCTGCAGGTTCTTCGGTGGCCTCGGCAGAAACGGCATCGGCTTCCACCTTTTCGACAAGGCTAGTCGGTGATTCGGAGTGCGCTTGTTGGGTCGGTTCGGGAAAGGCAACGCCCCAAAAATCCTTTTGCGGCTCGGTGAATTGCAATTCGACATAGCAACTGGTGGGGCGGTTATTTCTTTTGCGGATGACCTGGCAGACAACTTCTCGATTGTTTTCTTTGTTGGTGAGGAAGACCAGTTGGCCGGGCACGACGGCCGCGGTCAACGAGATTACCGCCGCATCGGGAAAGACGACGGCGGTCTGCGTATCTTCCGAGAAAAGTTCGCGCTTCTCTGTTCCCTGGCTGGGGCGGGCGCCGGTTGCGTTGACGCGCACTTCCAGCGCAACGGGGTTTGGTCGAGCGCTCCCCGGGGCTCCTGCTCCTCGCAACTCTTCGTTCAAATTCCCTAGATCAGCTGCGGCTCCCACAGACTCCATCCCTCGCGCCCAGCTTCGGCCGGGTTCGTCCGTTACACACGACAGACGAACTCCACCCACTGCGCAGCAGTCCACGCATGATTATTTTTTCAGAAGACTTTAATGCCGGCCATAGTACGCGGGTACCTCATTGTGGAATTTGCCCAAAGAGTAGCGGTTGGGGGGAAGCTTGGGGAAATCGCGGAATGGGATGAAGCGAGGTCTGGTTGAATCTAAACCCGTCCGCCTTAGAAGTCAGCCGCTCCACAAAAGCAGCCGTCCTCACATCTAAAGGAACAGCCTCACCCCTGGAGGGGTGAGCTACAGGAGCACTGGCCTGGCGTACCAGGCCGGCGGTACTGACGGGCCATTTGTGGTGAAGGCACACGATGAGTACGCTCTAACACTCGTGACTAGCATTCTGAGTGGGGCCCGTTCGCTTCCCGGCCGCGCTGTCTCTGAACTTGTGCGGCACGTGCACGCACGCCTGCGCTTGCGCACGAAATTACTGTTCTCCTTTGTGCTGCTGACGACGTGCCTGACCAGCGCCACTCTTTTGGTTTTGCGGCGCGAGGCGCAGGGGCAAGTGCAGCACCAGATCGAGCAAGACGCTCGCAACGCCATCCTTACATTTCAGACTGTGCAGCGGCAGCAGCAATCGGCGCTGTCGCGCAAGGCAGACCTGCTGGCCTCGCTGGCGTTCATGAGGGACGGAGACGCGACGGCGATCACGGACGCTAGCGAAGATCCGTGGCAATCGGACGACTGCAATCTGTTTGTGCTGGCCGGGAAAGACGGCAACATCGTGGCGTTGCACACGACGAATTCGTCGCTATCGACCGCGGCGGCGCAAACTCTGCTTTGGCGTTCCGTCAGGCGCGGAGAGACCGCGGCGTGGTGGTTCACCGGGCGGAGTCTGTACCAGGTGGTTCTGCAACCTTTCTATGAAGAGCCCTCCACTAAGAAAAACCTTAAGGGCACAGTGGCGGTTGGACGCTTGATCGACGAACGGGTGGCGGCGGATTTTGCGCGCATTGCCGCGAGCGATGTGGCATTCGTTTACGGTGGCGAGATCGTTGGCAGCACGTTGGGTCCGCTAAAGGAATTCCACTTAGGGCAGCACATGGGGAGTCGTTCCGCGGCAACGCAGCTTTCGCTGGCGAACGAGAGATACTACGCCACTTCATTCGATCTGACGCCCGGGCTGCAGCCATCCACGCAGATTTTCGTTTTGAAATCCTACCGCGAAGCCGAAGCGTACCTGCGGCGGCTGAATAGTTTGCTGCTGGGCCTGGGGCTGATGGCGATTGTTGCCGGCGGCGGGTTGATCTTCCTGATTTCGGACTCGGTGACGCAACCGCTGGCGGCGCTGCTGCAAGGTGTTCACGCGTTGGAGCGCGGTAATTTCACCTACCCGCTTGCGGCTACGGGCCGCGATGAATTGGCGGAGTTGACGCGCGCGTTTGCCGGCATGCGCGGAACGCTGCAGAGGAATGAAACGCAGAGAGAACAGCTGGAAGGCCAGCTTCGACAGGCGCAGAAGATGGATGCTTTGGGCCGCCTGGCGGGCGGAGTGGCGCATGACTTCAACAATTTACTGACGGTGATCCGCGGGCACAGCGAATTGCTGCTGGACGGGCTGCAACCTGGGGATACGTTGTACAGGAACTCCGAGCAGATTCGAAAGACTTCGGACCGCGCGGCTTCGCTGACGCGGCAGATGCTGGCGTTCAGCCGCATGCAGGTGCTGCAGCCGAAGGTGCTGGACCTGAACGAACTGATTGTGGAGATGGGCAAACTGCTGCGGCGGCTGGTGCGCGAGGATATCGAATTTTCGCTGCGGCTGGGCGATTCCCTTTCGCGCGTGAAAGCAGATCCGGGACAGATCGAGCAGGTGCTGCTGAACCTGACGGTGAATGCGAGTGACGCGATGCCGTTGGGAGGCAAGCTAACCATCGAAACACAGAACATCATCGTGGATACAGCGTATGAGCAAACGCGACCGTCCGTTGCGCCCGGATCGTACGTGATGATTGGCGTTTCGGACACGGGACACGGCATGGACGAAGCCACGAAGGCGCGAATCTTCGAGCCGTTCTTTACGACGAAGGAGCCGGGAAAAGGAACGGGGCTGGGGCTGGCAACGGTTTACGGAGTTGTGAAGCAGAGCGAAGGATTCATCTGGGTGGGGTCGAGCCCGGGCAATGGATCGAGGTTTGAAGTTTACCTGCCGCAATCGAATGAACGAGTGGGCCCTGTGCCGGACTCGCCGTCGGCGACTCCGTCTGTGACGCGGCGGGAAACAGTGCTGGTGGTGGAAGATGAACAAGCGGTGCGCGAACTGGCTTGTGAATTCCTGAAGTGCGCGGGCTACAGTGTGGTGACTGCGGAGAACGGGTTGGAAGCACTGGAGACGGCCAAACGGTTCGGCAAATCCATTCGACTGGTCTTGACCGACATCGTCATGCCGAAGATGCGTGGGCCGGCGCTGGCGCAGCAGCTAAAGAGCGTGCTGCCCGACGTGAGAATTGTGTACATGACTGGATATCTGGAGCAAACGGACGGGAGCGACGAGTTTTTGCAGGGTGCGTATTTTCTGCAGAAACCGTTCACGCGGGAGAGCATCGTGGGTGGAGTGGCGGAAGCGATGAAAGGCGAGGGGCGGACGAAGCCGCGAACGCAGCCAATTCCGGTGTAGAGTCCACGCAACCAGGTATTCATTCGCACGGAGCGACAATCACTTTAATCGGAGAGAGCTTCCACACGCTCCAGCGGCGTGCGATGGCGCAGATGGTCCTCACTTCCGCGAAGGACATAAAGCCGCCGCTACAGAGGCCGCTATTCGGATTGTTCTGGGCCGGACTTGCATCCGGGGGCCTGGCCTCGTTTTGCTTCGAGGGGTGGGCCGGCGCGCAATTCAATCTGCAAACGGGCGTTGTCTGAGCGGATGCCCACCGGTCCATCGAACGACACGACCTCTGGCCCAAGAGACCCTTCCCAGACGATCTGGTTGTCCGCGAATACTTTCATCTCGTCTGCGTTGATTTCGGCTCGAAGATCGTGGGTGTCTCCGGAGCACAGAACAGGAACGGGCGTGCTGCGGCGCGGCTTGATGTTGCGGTATCCGCGATTACCGCATTCGGCGCTGGAGTGCTGACCGGGATTGCTCTTCACCGAAACGACGAGTTTGGATTCAGGTTCGATGCGCCACATGGCATAGACGAGGTTGCAGGCGTCCTGGGCGCGAAGTTTCAAACCGAACTGGCGGCGGAGTTCACCGGAGCCTAATCTGGCTTCGTTGCCAGTGGAACCGAGGAAGGTGAAGTGCGCTTCGACCAGTTGAGAGGTGAAGGCATTAACATACGCGCGCATTTTGGGAACGCTCACGATCAATTCGCCGCCGGGGGATTCTTCCATCGTGCCTTCGGTCACGCAAAGTTTTGCGCGCGGGAACAATCGTGAGTTTGCTTGCGGCCGAGTGAGACAGCTGCGTGAGGGCCAACAAAGTAAGGAGAATGAGGACGCAGGCGTAAATGGCTCGGCGTTTTTGCACTTTGGCTCCGGAGTGAGTCTTGCCCGGCGTTGCGTGTTTGGCGCGAAATCGCTCCGGATAAGCTACCTCAAAATGCGGTGGTTGCAAGGATGATCTGGGTGGGAGTGGGAAGGAAGGAGCGGGTCCGAAGTGGGCGAGTCCCTGTGGGGCTACGCACATTCAGATGAGGATGCATTTAGTTTGCGGACCGCCTCGAAAGGCGCCCTACAACTCCCAAGAAGAAGGGCGCAAAATGGCGGGGTAAACCCGCCCCTACACGGGCGACGCTACCCATACGCACACGACGCAAGGGAGTCGCGGAGGTGGCGAGCAGGCCGCTGGCGACATGGAGCGGATCTTCATATAGCGGAGGAAATCGGGGAGTAGCATGGCTGCCGTAGCGATGATCACTACCAGGATGCAGTCCTTCGATGATCTCATTAATGGCGCGATGGCAAGGGTCTCGCGCGTGGTACTTTTAGTACGAAAATTGCGAAGGGTGGTATGCTTCCGCTTCCCTGTTTCCGATCTGCCCCAGGTGGCAGCGGACGATTGCATGCCGGCAGAAGATTCCAATCGCGACCCTCGGGTGTACCTAGCGGCGGAGCGCACGTTTCTGGCGTGGATTCGGACGAGCCTGGCGCTGATGGCGTTCGGGTTCGTGGTTTCGCGCTTCGGGCTCTTTCTTCGAGTGCTGGAATCCTCAAGCGGGCAACGAGTTTCCGAGCCTTCCGCGCTTTCGCTTCCGCTGGGAGTTTTTCTGGTGCTGCTGGGAGTGATCGTCGACATTTTCGCGGCGTGGCGCCACGTGAGGTACGTGCGCGCGATCGACCAAGGATTGCCAACCACAGGACGGCTTTCGACGCTTGCGGTCGCGCTCGCTGTGATTCTTGCGGTGCTGGGGTTGGTGATGGCGTTCTATCTGGGAACTACGACGAGGTCACACCAAGTGCTGCCCAATACACTGAAGAAGGAACACACTTCTATGCGCGTGGACGCGAATCAATGCGCTATTTGCGGACAGACCAGGCGAGGCCGTCTGGCTGCTTCCCTGCCGTAAGTTTTCCTGTCATTTCGAGAGTCTTCAAGTCAATTACCGCGACGTAATCGTCGGGCGTGCAGGCAACAAAGGCTTGCGAGCCGTCGGGCTGCATCAAAATTCCGGCGGCGCCGCGTCCGATCTTGATGCGCTTGGCCTCTTTGCGGGTTGCGGCATCGACGATAACCAGATCCGGAGCAGCGAGCGTGGAGACAAAGACCAACTTTCCATCGGGCGTGAATTTCAAGCGATTCGCGCCATGCACATTCGCGTCGAGCGTCTGAATAACTTTTTTGCTGGCGACATCGATCAGCGAGATGGTTCCATCCTGGGCGTTGGCTACCCAAATTTCTTTGCCATCGGGAGAAACGTCGAAACCCTCTGAGCCGTGGCCGACCGGGATTTGGGTTTCCCGCCAGGTGGTTCCGCCAGCAGCGGGGCCATTCGGAACTCCCGGAGGTGGAGGAGCGGCTGGCCCGCGCCCCAGTCCTTGGCCGGGGCCTTTTTCGATGAACGTGACGGTCGCGGAGCTTACGTTGGAGGTGACGATTCGGTTGAGGTCGGGGAAGACGTAAATCATGTGAGTTCGGTCCTGGCCGGTGCCGATAAGCCAGTCGATCTTGTTGGTAGCGGGGTCGTAGCTGCCAGCGACTTTGGCGCCCTCGGCGGTGAACCACAATTTTCCGCCAACAAACTCCAGGCCATGCGGGCCCCGCAAAGCTCCGAGGTCGATGATGGGCAACGTTTTTTGATTGACCAAGTCGACGACGGTAATGGTGTTGTACGAGCCGCCGCCATAATTGGAGATGTAGGCAGTTTTGCCATCCGCGGAAGCAATGACTTCATGAGGATCGGGCCCGGAGGGAACCTGAGCGACAACCGTGAGGTTCGCCGGATCAACGATGAACAAGGCCTGTTGACCTTTCGAAAGCACGAGCAGGGCTGTCTGTGGAGTCTCGGCAGCGTTGAGCAAAGCCGCGGCGCTGAAAACTAAAACGAAGAGAGCGATCAGCAAATTTTGGTGTGGAGCTCATCGTGGTGCCCTCCGATTCGCCAGAACGATATAACGTGGAATCCCCCGAAAGCAATGGAAGGCGGGTTACGCGGGGATGCGAGATTTGGCTAAGCGCGACGGCGCTGAGGGACACAGGTAGTCATTCGAGCCCGCACATGGCACGGGCGTTCATGACGCCGAGAGCTAAAAATCATCGTCGCCCGCGTCGGTACCGCGATGTAAGGATTCTTTCTCCCTGCCATGGTGTGTTCCGGGGTGACCAGAAACAACGGGACGCGTGGCAAGATAAGCTTCAGTTTTTCGGCGGTCACAAGACCGCATTGTGGATCGCCTGCCATCTCCAAACCACCAGATCAGGGCGCGGCTCAATGGCCTTCTTCAAGGTGCCCGCACCCGTCTTCACGCCGCCACAAATTTCAAATTCGGCGTGGGACTGAAACGCCTGCCGAAGCCTTTCACACAAAACACTTTCGGTACCAACCAGTAGGACGCGTGGCTATCACCCTCCTGAGGGCGGTGCGGGCTGTCGATGCGCGGAACAATCCGTCAGAGTACTGGGGGACGAGGCCATTAGTGCTAGCTTTGGGGACGATCAAATCGCGCTAGCGGCGCTGGTACGTGCGATCGACTCCGCGGGCTGCGCGCGATAAAAACTTGGTGTTTATTATGTGTAGGCGAACGTAACGGACGACTGAATCAGGGTTTCTCCTAGGGGTGAAGGCAATATGCAAACGCTTATCCGATAAGTGGAGCCAGAGTGTGAGGGCGAAAGTTGTTTCAGGAGGATGTGTGCGCGCAATGCCACGGAGGAATCGGGGAATTGGTTGGGCCGGCATTTTCCTACGTGCCGCTGTGGACGTTCACGGCAATCAGGTAGCGCTAACGCAAAGGAGCCGCTGCTATCAAAGTTCGCAGATGAGCTGCACGACGTGCCATGAAGTGCACACACAAGAACGCCCGGCGGCGACTTATTCGGAAAAGTGCCTGAAGTGCTACAAAGACAGCGACTGCGGGGAGTTCGCAAAACTGGGCGCGAGGATTCGCGACACTTGCATCGATTGCCACATGCCGGTTCAGGAATCGAACCTGATTATTTCGAATATGAACGGAAAGGAAATCAAGGCGCGGATGCGGAATCACTGGATCAAAGTGTATTCGGCGCCGGGGAATTAGACATTTGCGGCCGTCGGTCACGGTTGGAAATGCGTGAACAAATTGTTGAGGGACTCAGCGAGCGTTGGGTGAGCAAAGGTGCCATCGCGCAATCTGCTGTACTTCAACTTGCCCATCATGGCCAGTTGCAGCATGGACATCACTTCCCCGCCCTCGATTCCCAGGATCGCTGCGCCGAGAATTTTCCCGGAGCGATCATCGACGATGACCTTGAGGAAGCCGCGGGTTTCATCGATTTCCAATGCGCGCGCCACATAGTTCATGGGCATCTTGGCCACACGAATCTTGGCTTTTTTTGCGCGGGCTTCCGCCTCCGTGAAACCTATGCGACCGAGCTGAGGATCGATGAATAGGGTGTAGGGCACCATTCGACCCTTGGTGCTGGCATCGCCGTGCTCGATGAGGTTGGTGCGGAGAATGCGAAAGTCGTCGTAAGAAATGTGCGTAAATGCCGGGCCACCTTTGATGTCGCCAAGGGCAAAGACGCCTTCCACGTTGGTTTCCAGTTTTGCGTTCACGCGAATGAATCCGCGTTTATCGGTTGCAATGCCCGCGGCCGGCACGTTTAAGGAATCCGTGTTGGGCGTCCTACCGATGGCCACGAGGAGGTGGGAGCCTTGCACCGTTCGCGTCTCGTCGCCCGTCCGCGTGCTGACCTGGATCTGCGCTGCTTCTTTTTGCACACGCTCGGCCTTCGTGTTCAGCAGCACGTCAATTCCGTCTTGCTTCAAGATGCTCGCTACTTCGCCGGCGACGTCGGCGTCTTCGCCGCTGAGTAACTGCGGGCCGGACTGAATGATGGTGACGCGACTTCCAAAGCGGCGAAACATCTGGCCAAACTCGAGACCGACATAGCCGCCGCCGAGAACCACGAGATGCTCCGGAACGGCGTCCAGTTCCATGATCGATGTGCTGTTTAGAAATGGAACTTCTTTCAGTCCCTCGATCGGCGGGACAGACGGCCGGGCGCCAGCATTAATAAAAATCTTCTCGCCAGTGAGTTCGCGCTCGCCGCCGTCGTTCAGGCGAACGGCCAGCGACTTCTTTCCCGTAAAGCGCGCTTCGCCGAAGATCAGATCGAGATTTGCGGTCTTCTCAAGGCGGCTTTGGCTGCCGTTGCGAAAACTGTTGACGATGTCACGCTTGCGCAGCCGTACGCGCTCCATATCGATGCGGAGGTTTTCGGCGTGCACGCCGTAATCGGCTCCGCGCCGCGCCAGATACGCCACGCGAGCGCTGGCGACCATCGTTTTCGTGGGCGTGCATCCTTCATTGATGCAGGTTCCGCCGACATGCTGGCGTTCAATCAGGGCGGTGCGAAGCCCGGCACCCGCCAGCGCGGCGCACAGCGGATTCCCTCCCTGTCCCGAACCGATCACAATGGCCTGGTATTCGTGCGGCGCGTTCATGAGGAGGCTCCTCCGTACTGACGCGCCCAGTGAGCTGGAGCGGGTACGTCAAGCAGCAAAGAAGGATAAGCAGTTGCGGTTCACGGCGCTTCTGCACCACATCTATAACCTGGAAACGCTGCGCATGGCTTACTTCAGTGAAGAAGGAAGCTTCGCCGGGCGTGGACGGGGAGACGTGGCGGCACTACGGCGAGGAGCTGGAGAGGAATCTCCAGGACCTGTCCGAAAGGCTGAAGCGAGGAGCGTACCGCGCGAAGCCGGTGCGTAGGGTGTATATACCAAAGGCCGACGGGCAGCAAAGACCACTCCGAGTCACAGCGCTGGAAGACAAAATCGTCCAGCGTGCAGCGGTCGAGGTGTTGCGCCATCTACGAAACGGATTTTCTCGGCTTTTCGTACGGGTTCCGACCGGAGCGAAGCCAGCATCAAGCGCTGGATGCGCTCTACACGGGACTGTTGACGAGAAAGGTGAACTGGGTGCTCGATCTTGACATTAAAAGTTTTTTCGATGGGCTTTCCCACGAATGGCTGGTCAAGTTCGTCGAGCACCGGATTGCAGACCGGCGCGTCGTGCGGTTGATCCAGAAATGGCTGAATGCCGGCGTGCTGGAGGATGGGAAACGGAACGAATGGAAGAAGGAACGCCTCAGGGCGGTAGCGCTTCGCCGCTGTTGGCAAACGTCTATCTCATTACGTGTTCGACCTGTGGATCCAAGCGTGGCGTCAAAAGCGGGCGCACGGTGATGTCATCGTCGTGCTTTCGCGACGATATCGTGGTTGGATTCCAGAGCAAAGCGGATGCCGAACAGTTCCGGCGGAACTCACGGAGAGAATGAGGTAGTTCAACCTGGTATTGCATCCCGAGCCAACTCCGCTGCTGGTATTCGGTCCGTTTGCGATCTATAACCGGCAAAGGCGAGGAGAAGCGAAGCCCGAGACATTCAACTTCCTCGGCTTCACGCATATCTGCGCGTAGAAGAGGAGCAACGGAATGTACACGGTGCTGCGGCAAACGATCCGCAAAAGGCTGCAAGCGAAGCTGAACGCGGTGAAAGCCGAGCTTCAGCGGCGCATGCATGAACCCATCCCCGAACAGGCAAGTGGCTGCAAGCGGTGGTGCGTGGACACCTCCGGTATTACGCAGTGCCCATGAATAATCCGGCGCTGGCTCTTTTTCGATTCCAAGTGCGGCGGCTCTGGCATCGCTCGCTGTCGCGGCGTAGCCAGCGGACGCGTCCTCTGGGATCGCATGCGTCGCCTCATCACTCGCTGGCTGCCTCTGCCTACCGTCTGTCCTCCTTGGAGTTGCGGAATGTTGCCCGGAAATTGGATGCTGCGGCACGCTCGTTTGACTCGCGGGAACACGTTGGGCGGGGGTGTCTCGCGATCCCTCCGCTTCGCGCCGACTGAAAAGCGTCGGCGCTCCGGTCAGGATGACATCAAGAGAGGTCACAATGTATTGTGCCCCTTCACATAGCAGCAATGCCGAGAA
Organism: Candidatus Acidiferrales bacterium; assembly: GCA_963792145.1. GTDB lineage: Bacteria > Acidobacteriota > Terriglobia > Acidiferrales > UBA7541 > Acidiferrum. The sequence continues at coordinate 202,594 of CAWBVH010000036.1, read as the reverse complement.
GCAATACGCCTGGGCAAGAATTCGTAGTGGCGGACGGCCTCAGATGGCCGTCCCCACAGAAGAGAAGAAAAAGCGCCCGGTTCGGAAAGCGGCCGCTAGATTGCGAAGACACGGGCTGAAGCCTGTGTTGCCAAACCCCAAGACCGGCGAACCCGGGGAATAGACCTGAAGGTGGGCCACCACAAAAGCGAACGGCCGCAGCTATGGGATCGGGAGGCTGCGGCGCAGCCTCCCGTGGAACTGGTGATTGCTTCGAGATTGTTTTAGTTTGCTGCGGAAGAGCGCGGTTTGGTGATGCGGCGGTGAATCCCGGTAAGCCCGAGCAGGCCGGTGCTCAACAAAAGCAGCGACGCCGGCTGTGGTGTAGTTGCTGTGCCAACCAAGCCATCGACATTGATGCCCACAACCTGAGTCTGTACGCAGCCGGGGAAATTCTCGGGAGTGTAGGTGCTTGGGAGGGTCAGAGTAAAACCATTGTTCGGGACGACGGTACCGTCGCCAAAATAACCGGCAATTGTCCCCCATTGTTGATACCAAACAATTGCGTGAAAGGCGGGTTCCCCGGGGCTGATCACCGTCTGGAACAGAACGTGGTGCCATCGGCAAGCGCTGAAACGGCGGCAAGTGCAAGAACTGCGTTGCACAAACCCAGAGCGATCGATTTCATCATTCACCTTTTTCCAGCTCGAGGCGGTCAAGCTTTGACGATATTTTATTCGAAAGACACCGCTCCGGCGCATCTCCTGGGAATTTTTGGTTCCTTGAATCGCCGGTGCGTCATCATCAATGCTAGCGATTTCTGTGATTTATACGCGGTGTTAAAATTCAAGGCAAGGATTTTTGAAATGCAGACGGTTCGTGCGTTCGCCGGATTTGCGCCATGTTCCGCAATTACCCCTAAGGTTCTGTAGCGCGACCGGTGCGAAGAGCAATCGTAATTTATTGAGTGCCCGGCGATTCAGCAAAGACTCGTGCTGGAATCTTGGCGTGGGTTTTACAGTTTTCTGCTCGCGAGGATACGGATTCTCACCAATTGTCGGGCAGAGTGAAAGAGGTCACGCTCGAAGATGAGGAGTGACTATGCTGCTCACAATCTTGGTGGTGGTGCTGTTGTTGGCGGCGCTGGGTGCATTGCCCAGTTGGCCTTACAGCCGAAGCTGGGGATATTACCCCAGCGGAGGATTGGGGTTGGTGGTGCTGATCCTGGTGATCTTGCTATTGCTTGGAAGAATCTAATGGAACCCTGTGGCGGTCGAACCACCACGCCCACACGAGCGCTATAAATTCGAAGGGAATAGCGCTCCAGATGATGTCGGAGGTGCCGCTGGGCGGAGATCCAAAGTAATCTGCGACGTACAGCACGAACAGCAATGCTACATAGGCGACGAAGGCGTATCGGCCGACGCGGTCGAGGGGTTTTGTTGTGCGCACGTATAGCCAGACTCCCAGGACGAGCATGGCGATCTCTACTGCCATTGTGCCCGCCACCGATTCCATAGGCCGAGGCCGAATCGCTGCCCACCCGGATAAAGTGGCATGTCGGGCCGGTGCGTTATCCAATCCAGAACCCAGTGGCTCAGCACGCCAATCCAAATGGTCACGGTGCCTTGCCAATAGTGAGCGACCAGGTAGTAGATCAGGGCAAACGCCGTGGCCCAAACTAAGCACATCAGCAAACTGTGCGACCAGGGAAAATATTCCAGGTCCAAGGGAACGAAGCGCGTATTACCGGGATCGATACGCACGCGCTCCCAACGGAACAGCAGGAACCAGGGCCACAGCAAATCGGAGAGCAAAGGCGCAGCGAGCAACAACGCCAGCGACGTGCGGGGCGCGTATTTCTTGGCAGGCGAATCCTATCGCGAAGTGTCCGATGAACATGGGAGAGGATTCTAATCCCGTCGTGGCCGTGGGCTGGAACAAAATTCAGCTAGTGAAGAGTGTCGAAATAGGCCTGCAGGAGTTCGGCGCGGACATTTCTGCACCTGCAGACCATACGGAGTCCGTCGAGATTAACGGCGCGGGTTTCCGACACGTAGAAGAGTTTGTACGTCATTGAAGGCGGGGGCGTGTCCGCGCCCGGTTGCGGAGCCATCAACGCGAAACCGGTAATGGTCTGCGGTTTGTCGCCGTCGAACACCTGGAAGTCCGCAACGGTGAGATCCGTGACCGGATTGCCGGTGTCGTCCAAGGCCTTGATATCTAAAGTCACCTCGGCCGGGTGCGATGCAGGAGGGAGGATGATCTCAGGAGTATTACCCGGATCGACTTCAAAGTTCGCCGCGCGCCACGGCGTGTCTTGTCCCGTAGCGGTCGCCTGGACTTCGAGGCGGTAGGGGCCATCGGCCAAGGTACTCAGATCGATTCCGCGGGCGATGGGAATCAGAGAGCTGCCGAGCGTGACGTATGTAGCGACGCTGACGGGCTCAAAATCGCGTTTCACTTTGCCGGTGTTGGCGTCGACAATTCTGAGGTGAGCCTTGACGGTTGTGGCGGCGGGAAGGGCGTTGCGGGTCGTTCACTTCGAAGTAAGCGCAAAGCAGTTCGTCTTTCTGGAAATGCGCGTCGGTGGTCGGCGTGAATTCAACGCCTTTGCTGATAAGCGGTGAAAAGGTGCCGGGCTGTTTGGTCGCGGGGTCGGGCGGCTGGGCGTCCAGTTTGCGAACGCGCCTGGCGAGGGCGATCTGGCTGAGGGCCAATTGTTTTGCGCCGTAAGGTTCGATAGTGAGTGGAACGCGTTTACGGCCGAAGTTTTCTCCGTCGCTGAAGATGACGCGAAGTTCGTAGATTCCGGGAGGGATTTCGATTTGCGTTTCAAGGCGATCGGGAATCACGGATTTCGCTTCGCCGGAGCGCACTTCGGGGCCATCATTTTTTGCCGGCTTCTTGGAGTCGTTGCCATAGTCGCAGCAAGCAAAATCGCTGATGCGAGCGGCGAGGGTGCCATCGTGGTTGTAAATCATGAGCAAAGCACCGAAAGAGGCGTAGAGCGTGCCCTGCTTGAATTCGTACTTGAGAGACTGCCAAGGGAACTCGAGTTCAATATAAACGCGGCCTTGGCCGGAGTCTTCGAGGAAGGAGACAGCCTGAACTGCCAGAGGGATTTTGCTTTCTTTCGTGGAGGCGAGATCGGCTTCCATTTGGTTTCCGAACGCGGTTCCGTTGAGAGGGTCAGTCGGCGGATGCTTGGTGTTGCAATATTCGCTGCGCGCCCAGACCAAGGCATGGGGCCGGCCAACCTTGACGTGGATCTGATGACAGCTTCCGGTTGGGGATGGCGGGGGCACGTAGGCGATCACATATTTGGGCCAAGCGAGCCACTCACTGAGGTCGTTCGTAGGGACGTCAGGGTAACCCCACCTTCCGCCACCGGAGCCAGTAGTTTCCGGATGCTTACCAAAGTTATCGCGGACCATCGAGAAGCCTGGAGCCTCAGCCGCCACACTTTGAACGGTCTGCTGCTGGCCATCCTCGAACAGATGGAAATCCTTAACAGATAAGCCCCGGATTGCAAGGTTGTCGAGAATCTGCGCGCTGCGTTGATGCGCTTCCAACTGCGCCTTCTTCAGGCGAGTGTAAAGCTTGTCGTTCATCACCACCACGGGAACCAGAACCTGGTTGGATTCGACACGAATGGGATCCTGAGCACGAAGTGGGTACGACACGGCAGCGATAGGCAGCAACGGCACGAGGATAAGAAGAAGAGAGCGGCGTGCGTCGCGGAACATGCGATGTCTGCTTTCGACTGGCGGCCGAGGAATCGCCACCGCAACGCATCCCGCAAATGAGAGCACAGGGGCCGGAGCCCTCAGGGCTAAAGCCCATGTTACCCAAGCTCTTTCGGCACGGCTGAAGCCGTGACTCTCCCGATGCCCCGCGGGCGAATGGTCTGCGGAAATTGCCAAAACCATTTCCTCAGGGGCCGAATCCCAATTATGGCCGAGCATTCGACGCCGGAGCTGAAGCTCCGCCCCCTCAAGAACAGGATCTTTCCACAAGCTCCGAAGCCGTGCGCCCACAAAGAATCATTTATGGGACCGCCACTAGCCTACTTCACCGCTCAGGAAAAGTAGGCCTGCCAGTTTCTTCATGGATAGCGGTTGACAAAACGGTTGCTAACCAAAGGAGACTGGCATAGTCTAACTATGTCAAGGAGCCATCTGTGCATCGCGACGAAATCCCTCCGGGGACGCTGTACCTGCTGATTCTGAAAACGCTGGCGCGTTCCGGCGAACTCCATGGATATGAGATTGCCGAGTCCATTCAGCGCATCTCCAACGAGGTGCTGCAAGTGGAAGAAGGTTCGTTATATCCGGCACTGCAGCGAATGCTCATCAAGGGCTGGGTGACAGCGAAATGGGGAACGACCGCGGGCAATCGGCGAGCCCGCTACTACCAACTGACTGCGGCGGGGCGCAAGCAATTGGCCGTCGAGTTGTCGCAATTCGAACGCGTTATCGGTGCGGTGGCGCGGGTGATCGAAGCGGTCTGAGAGGATTGCGAATGAACTGGCTGCGCGAACTGGGAAGACGACTGAACATGTTGCTGCACCGCCGTCAGTTTGATGCCGATCTGGAAGAGGAGATGCGGCTGCATTTGGAACTGCGTGGCGAGCAGCAGGCGGAGTCGGGCGTGGAGGCGAGCGACGCCAGCGCCGCGGCGCGCCGGCGATTTGGCAATCCGACGGTGTTGCGGGAGAAAAGCCGGTCAGCGTGGGGATGGGAGTGGCTGGAGGATTTTTTCCAGGACGTGAAGTATGGGCTGCGCGGGATGGCGCGGAGCACGGGAATCACGGTGGTGGCGTTGCTGTCGCTGGCATTGGGGATTGGCGCGAACACGGCGATCTTCAGCCTGATGGATACGGTACTGCTGAAATCGCTGCCGGTGAACGAACCTTCGCAACTGTTGCTGTTTGGCAACGGGCTGGACGAAGGAATCAGCGATGGGTTTCCGAATCGCTGGTTGTACTCCTACCCTTTTTATCGCGAGATGCAGAAACGCAATCACGTTTTCTCCGATGTGGCGGCGGCGTTCAGCATGACCGATAGGGTTCACGGGTTTGTGCAGGGGCGGAGTGAAGCCGAGCTTATGAACGTGCAACTCGTCTCGGGGACATATTTTCCAATGTTGGGCGTGCAACCGGTGATCGGCCGGACGATTTCCGAAGATGACGACCGGACACCGGGCGGACATCCGGTGGCGATGGTGAGCTACACGTGGTGGACGCATAACCTTGCGCGCGATCCGTCGGTGCTTGAGAAGAATCTGACCATCGGGTCGACGTCGTATTCGATTGTAGGCGTAGCGCCCGGGGAGTTTTTTGGAACGAAGGTTGGCGAGTCGCCTGACATCTGGATTCCGCTGTCGATGCAGAAAGAAGTGCCGCCGGGTTTCGATGGCTACAACGACAACCTGTTCGAGTCGCTGCACCTGATGGCGCGGCTGAAGCCGGGTGTGAGCAATGCGGAGGCAACCGCCGAGGCCAACGTGCTGTACCAGCAAATTCTGCGCGGATTTTCGGGGGTTCCACTGAACCAGAAAACCCTGCGGGAACTGGACGAGACGCATGTTGACTTGACTTCGATGGCCACGGGTTTCTCGCGGCTGCGGTACATGTTTTCCGAGCCGCTGAAGATTTTGATGGCCGTTGTGGGGCTGGTGCTGCTGATCGCCTGCGCGAATATCGCGAATCTTCTGCTGGCTCGCTCCACGGCGCGTGCCCGCGAGCTTGCGGTTCGGCAGGCGCTGGGCGCGGGGCGTTCGCGGCTGATTCGGCAATTGCTGACGGAGAGCCTGATGCTGGCTCTGGCTGGTGGTGCGCTGGGGATTGCGTTTGCCGCCGCGGCAAGCCGTTTGCTTTTGCGGATGGTTTCCGATGGGCGCATGCCTTTGCATTTGAATGTTGCTCTGGACATGCGTTTGCTGCTGTTCACGCTGATGGTGACGCTAGCGACGGCCCTACTGTTTGGAACCATTCCGGCATTTCGTGCCACGCGGCTGCAGGTGACGGATTCTTTGAAGGAAGGACGCGCTCAAACCACGGATTCGTCGAGGGGCGCGCTGGCAAGAACGCTGGTGGTCTTGCAGGTGGCGCTTTCGCTGGTGTTGCTGGTTGGCGCCGGGCTGTTTGTGCGCGCGCTGATGAACCTGAGCAACGTGGATACGGGTTTCAACAAGGAGAACGTGATTCGACTGCGCGTCGATCCCAGTTCGGCTGGATACAAAGAAGACTTGCGCCTGGAGAATCTTTACCGGCAAATCGAACAGCGCGTGTCGGCGGTTCCGGGAGTGCGCGCCGCCAGCTTTTCTATCTTCACATTCAATGAAGGCACTTGGAACAACTCCGTTTGGGTGCAAGGCTATCCGGAAGGACATCGCGACATCGATGTGCATCACAACGCGGTGGGCCATGGGTACTTCGCCGCGATGGGCATTCCGGTGTTGGCCGGACGCACGTTTGGTCCGCAGGATTCCGCCACTTCGCCCAAGGTCGGCGTGATTGGCGAAACCATGGCGCGCACGCTGTTTCCCGCGGGCTCGCCGATTGGGAAGCACTATGGACGCGGCGGCCCTGACCACGCTGGTGATATCGAAGTGATCGGGGTGGTGAAAGACGTGAAGTACAACAGCCTGGATGAAGAGCAGCAGCCAGGCGACTATTTGCCGTACGCACAAAATGAGCGCTTTCTGAACGACTTCGAAGTGCGGTATTCGGGCGATTCTGGCGCGATGGTTGCGGCCATTCGGCAGGCGATTCACGACGTGGATTTCACGCTGCCCATCTCTGATGTGACGACACTCGACGAGCAGGTGGCAGCGCTCCGTCTCCAATCAAAGGCTGGTGGCGCAGCTGTCGTCGTTCTTCGGCGTGCTGGCGGTGTTTCTGTCGTGCATCGGGATCTACGGACTGATGTCGTACGTGGTGTCGCGGCGCACAAACGAAATCGGGGTGCGCATGGCGCTGGGCGCTGAACCCCTGCACGTGCTTTGGTTGGTGATGCGGGAAAGTTTGCAGCTGGTTACGGTGGGGATGGCAATCGGTGTGCCGGTGGCGCTGGCCTCGCAACGGCTGGTTGCGAGCATGCTGTTTGGGTTGCGGCCCAATGACCCGGTGACGCTGATCGGCGGCGTTGTTGTGCTTTTATTGGTGGCGGCGGTGGCCGGGTATCTGCCGGCGCGGCGAGCTTCGCAGATCGATCCGATGATTTCGTTGCGTTACGAGTAGCGCTCGGAAAAGCCTCAGGCCTGAAGGCCCTGAGCTACAGGCTTCCTGGTTGGATGGACCAGGCTGAATTCTCTTCGCCCAAGTGGACTTCCAGGGAGCCCTCGGCGGGCAGGACGTCGATCGGCAATCCCATGTGCCAGAGGGCAACGCCCAGGGTGAACTTGTTCATTCCGCGCAAATCCAATTGTTCGCGGCTGATAGCCACTTCGAGAATTCTTTGGTAGGCAGCACTGGCAATTTTTGAGGGATTCAACAGGCAAAGGCGATTTTTCTCGACGGCAAATTCCTTCAGGCGGCCGCGCTCCAGGTTCACCACGATCGTGGTTTCGTCCCGCGCCCCAATCACAATGCGAAACTCCGGATCCTCCATCTCGCCCAAAATATCCGGGAAGCAGTCCACTCTGATGACAAATCGTCCCTCTTCAAATCCATAGCGCAATTCCTTCAGACAAAAGACGCGGCCGTGCATGGCTCCGCCGCGGCGCTCCGGGGAGTAGACGCCCGCGCCGAGCCATTCGAAATACGAGGACTCCACGCCATCCACCTTCACCTTGAGCATTGACGAGGGCACCTGCTGGTAGGCGCGCTCGGGACTCTTCTTGATGGGCTTGCCCAATTCCTCGGGCGCGATTTTTCCAAGCGCGAGATAAATTCCGGTGAGATGCTTGCGGTACAGGGCATCAAATTCCGCGTCGTTCGCGGTGCTGTGTTCCGGCCCGTACCACCAGCACCAGTCACTGCCCTCGGCCACCAGCAACGATTCCTGAGCCTGTGCCAGCGCCGTCTTGGTTGGCGCGTCCTGGCGAGCCTTCTCCGCCGCTTCTACGCCAGTGCCGTAGGCTTCGCGAGCGTCCCACAGTAACTCCCACGCCGCGACATCCTCCTGATGCCCGATCCAGACATCAAAATTCGCGTTGATCCACGAGGCCGGGAATATTCCTGTGGTCACAGGGACGACTCCGGCAGGCGGCGACGGTTTCGCTGGCGGTGAGGGCGCTAAAATCGGGGTCGTCGCTAATGAGGCGGTAAAACTCGCGGAGAAATTCGCGGCCGTTGCCGGGATAGTATTCCCAGGCATTTTCTCCATCGAGGAACAGGCTCACGGTCAACGGCTGCGTAGTGGAAACGTTGGCGCCGAGGTGGCGGAGCTTGCCGTGCAAATCGGCGGCGGCGGCTTTGCTGTCCATGCGGCTGTAGACAAAACCGACCAGGTCCGAGAGATGATGGTCGCGAAACAATCCGGTGATGCCCGTTTGTCCGATCGGCACTCGCCAAGGCTGGTACATTTTGTCGGCGTTGGCAGGAATGCCGTTGGCATCGCGGAAAAATCCGACGTTCAACGTTCGTCCGAGCACGCCTTCATCCGTGCCGAACCACTGGAAGCCTTCTTCGGCGGCGATCGATAGGGTCTGATCCGACACCGACCCTTCCGACGGCCACAATCCCACTGGCTTCGAGCCGAACATTTTCTCGTGATACTCGCGGGCCCTGCGGAGTTGCTCGCGCGCATCTTCGGGATGACGGAAGGCGCGCCGCGGCAGGGGCGTGGCGGGGTTGGCCACACGCGCGATATCGGAATCGCAGATCAAGGGGAGAATGGGATGGTAAAACGGCGTGGTGCTGATCTCAATCTGTCCACGAGCGGCGGCTTCGCGATAAGCCGGAAGCACCATGCCCATCAGCTCAATTTGTTTTGCCTTCAGGGCCTGCTTGTCGCTTTCGGAGAAATCTTTTCCGCGATTGGCCAAGCGGCTGACGACGGGATCCTTAGCGAACCATTCTTCATCCATCCATGCGAGTTGCGACAGGAGCTGCAGGTCGCGCCAGTCGCGCCCGGTAAAGGTCACCAGCGCCTGGGCTCCGCCTGCTGGCCTGGACCATTCATACAGTTCGACGAATCTTGGCCAGCGGCTCATCAGGCGTTCATGATTCACCTGGAAGGCGCGCGCCAGGATCTCGTTTTTGTCCTCGCGGGTGAGCGCTTCGGTACTTTTGAAGGCCAGGTTGAACCAGGACTCGTTGAATTTGCCGCTGGCGTATTCTTCGAGCTGCATACACAGTGACGGAACCATGTTGAAGGTGGCGTGAAACTTGGGGAACTCTTCGAACAGCTTCACCATGCCCCAATAGTCTTTGGTGGCGTGCAGGCGCGTCCATGGCAGCACATATCGTCCCGTCTCCGGGTCTTTGTACTGGGGCTGGTGCATGTGCCACAACACCGCCAGATGAATTCGATTCATTCTTCGTTTCACTCCGTCAGTGAGCTGTTCCCTTTTTGAAGCGCGCGACCGTCCGGCGGCCTCTTGCATCTCGCGTTTGAAGGGGCACGCGAGCTTGTGCGCTATTGGAGTTTCAAGTACGCCGTGTCGGCTTCCAGTTTAACCGATTAAGCTTGATGCCGCGCGCCGCCGGATCGCTGGCATGCGGCGCCAGGGCGGCGCAATCGTCACGGAATGCGCTGCACCCCTCATGTTACACTGCCCCTTCGCCCCATGCGCATCCTTGATCGCTACATTGTCCGCGAAGTTGTCCGCCACGCACTGCTCGGCCTCCTTATATTCACATTTGTTTTGTTCGTGCCGAAGCTGGTGCATCTGATGGAGTTAATCGTGCGGCACTCGGGTTCGAGCACGCAAATCGTGCAGCTGTTCCTGTGCCTGATCCCCAGCCTGCTGGTGTTCACGTTGCCGATGGCCGTGCTGGTGGGTGTGCTGCTGGGGCTCGGGCGGATGTCGATGGACAGCGAAATCATTGCGATCACCGCGCTGGGAATCAGTCGAAAGCGCATCCTTTTTCCTGTAGGCGTGCTGGCGGTGGTTGGCGCTGCGTTGACTCTTGTGATGACGCTCTGGCTGGCGCCGCTGTCTCTTCGCACATTTCGCGATATTGAGGGCGGCCTCATCAAGTCGCAAGTTTCGTTTTTCGTGCAACCTCGGGTGTTTGACGAGCGCTTTCCCCGGATGATTCTTTATCTGAACGACGTTTCCGCCAGCGGGACGCACTGGAATGGCGTGTTTCTGGCCGAAGCCGGGGCGCAATCCGGCGACCAAATCACTCTTGCGGAAAGTGCGATTGTGATTGCCGAGCCCAGACAGGGCAAGCTGGAGCTGCACCTGAATGGTGGCGCCACACACGAATTCTCGCGCGATGATCCCGATCACTACTCGGTGACAGCTTTTGGGCGAAGCGACTGGCCCATCGAAGTGAATGGCCTGGTGCAAACCAAGGAACGCGAGATCAGTATTCCAGAGCGGTCGCTTTCCCAACTGTGGCACGAACGCGGGAAGAATTGGCGCGACGCTCGAGTGGAACTGCACCAGCGCTTCGCGTTCCCGGTGGCGTGCGTGGTGTTCTCCCTGATTGCGGTGCCGCTGGGCACGCAACCGCGGCGCGGCGGGCGCGCTGCCGGAACACTTCTGGCGATTCTGGTAATCGGCGCTTATTACTCGCTGTTCATCATGGGCGCGGGGCTAGCGAGACAGGGAGCGGTTCCACCGTCGGTGGGGATGTGGATTGCCAACGTGGTTCTGGGACTGTTTGGATTCAGCTTGCTGCCACGGATGGAAACGTATCGGGGCGAATCGGCGGCGCGGTCGTTTTTCGGGCGCATCGGCGTTTTTTGGAGGCTGCTGCGGCGGCGGGGGATTCTTCCGCGGGCGAGAGTGACGGCGGCGCCGAGGGCATCGTCCGCTTCCCTGGGAGCAACGACGGCGAGTCGAGTACCAAACGGGAGAGCCCACCGGGAAGTCGCTGTGCCAACATTTTCGAGTCTTCCGACGATTGTCGACCTGTATCTGCTGCGGCGATTTTTTTACTATTTCGCGGTGATCATGGGAACGTTTATCCTGCTGTTCGAAACGTTCACGTTTTTTGAATTGCTGGATGACATCGCGCGGCACCGCATCCCGTTCTTCATTGTGACCAGCTACTTTCGGTTCCTGATTCCCTACCTTCTGTATCAGCTGACACCATTGGGAGCGCTCGTGGCGGTGCTGGTTACGCTGGGGGTGTTGAGCAAGAACAATGAAATCGTGGCGTTCAAGGCCAATGGCATCAGTCTGTATCGGCTGGCGCTGCCGCTTCTGCTCGCCGGAGGCTTGCTGTCCGCCGCGCTGTTCGTGCTGGATTACACCTATTTGCCGTATGCCAACCAGCGGCAAGACGCGCTGCGCAACCAGATTAAAGGGAAGCCAGCGCAAACGTACACGCGGCCACAGCGGTGGATTTTTGGTGAAAACGACAAGGTGTACAACTACGATCTGTTTGATCCCAAGCAGAATTTGTTTGGCGGACTGACGGTGGTGGAGCTTGATCCCGCGACGTTCCAGATGCGCCGGCGTGTTTTTGCGAACCGCGCGCAATGGCTGGAAAACGAAAAGACGTGGGCGCTGGAGTCGGGCTGGGTGCGCGACTTCGCCGATGGCAAAGTTACCAGCTACACTCCGTTTAAGCTGACGTCGCTTCCGGAACTCGTCGAACCGCCCACGTATTTCAACCGCGAAGTGATTCAGGCGACGCAGATGAATTTGAACGATCTTGGCCATTACATCGAGGGACTGCGCCGCGCAGGATTCGACGTGTCTTCGCTGCTGGTGCAGTGGCAGAAGAAACTTGCGTATCCGCTGATTGCTCCCATCAGCATGATGCTGGGGATCCCGTTTGCGATGCTGGTTGGAAGCCGTGGCGCGATTGGCGGAGTGGCCATGGGCATTGGGATTGGGATTTGCTATTGGGCGGTGTCCGCGCTCTTCGAAGCTATGGGAGGGATCGGACAACTTCCGCCGCAGCTGGCCGCGTGGTCTCCCGACTTGATCTTTCTTTTTCTGGGGCTGTATTTCTTTTTCAAGATGCCTACGTAACCGAACGGTGCGGTGGAGCGGACGTGGGGAGGAATCTGAGTTTCTTTTTGGCTCGTGGCAAAAGCAGATCCCTCGCTTCGCTCGGGATAACAAGGAATGATGGTTCTTGGTACGGCTGGGTAGCTTGCGGAAAAAATGGCTTGGTGCGTCACTCCGAGCGGGCGAGGAAACTGTCTTGGGCGAAAACCCAAGAAAAGAGAGATTCCCCAGTTCGCAGACTCCGTGCGGAATGACAAAATGAGGATTTTTCCGCAAGCTGTGAAGCCGTGCCGCTCCCGAACTCGAGGAGTTTTCACACTCTAAAGGTGCGACGCTAAACTGAAAACCTATATATCGAGCATACTGCGAAAGAGTGGAAGGTCTTTACACATCTCGCGGATGCCTTTTTGTTGTTTTTCGGTTAGTTCGACAAATTCGAATCCGTACATCGATCCGGCCTTGCATCTGACGATGGCAGACACGCGGTATGTGGCCACGGGCGACAAGTCGACTTCGTCTGCAAAGTACAAATCACTGGTCGTGGCCGCGGACATCCCGCTCTCACTCATCTCAAAGGCCATCGCCGGATAGGCGCGTCCATCTTCGAGCCAAACTTGCATGGGTTGCCCCAGGCGGTGTCGGGAGTGCCGTCTGCGCTCGAGGCCGCTCGATCGCGGGCCCTCGCGAACCTCCTGAGCGATTTCTCGCTCGGTTGATGCAGAGTCCTTCATGGTGCCTGGTCCACCGTCCACGCGATCCTTACAGCCGGTCATATCGTCCGTGGGTTTCTGGCGCAGAACTCGGAGCGTTAGGGACCACGATGGGGTTGCAGTTTCTTCCTGCAAGTCAGAGTCCGCTCTGGCAAGCCGGCTGTTAGAAATCTGCTCTAATATCACATTTCGCCATGTGTCAGGAGCTTGTTTTTTTCCGAACTTCGAGTCGCGTCCCAATCAGGCGCGTCTGTTTCACCGTGGAACGCCTTACTTCTCGCAAGGTTCCTGTTCATCAACGGCACGCCAGAGCACACCAACGCCGGCTTTTCGTGTTTTGTTTTTCGGAGCGGATTTTTCACGGTAGATACTTGCATGGGTTAGTGCGTCGATGATTTTTTTGGACCCTGCGCGTTCAGGTTGACAGGTTACCTGTGAAGGCCTATTCTCAGGTGATATGTCTACCCATGAAGAATCGAAACGACTTGAGTTGCTGCAAGGTACGCTAGACTTGCTGATCCTGCGGACCCTGGTCTTCGGGCCGCAGCACGGCCAAGGGATCGCGCGGGCGATTCAGCAGTCCTCCGAAGACGTTTTGCTGGTGGAACATGGCGCGTTGTATCCCGCACTGCAGCGCCTGGAAGCACAGAAATGGATTTCCGCGCGCTGGGGCACTTCTGCGAATAACCGCAAGGCGCGCTTCTACATGCTAACGCAGGCGGGGCGGAAGCAACTGGTCAAAGAGAGCACGCGGTGGAACCGGCTGGCAACCGCGATCGGGCGCATTCTGGGTTCGGAGTTGGAGAAAATCTGAGCCATGTTCTGGCGGACTGTTTGTCGCGATCACGCTGCTGCTCGCTTCGTTGGGATTTACGGCGTGATGTCGTGTCCCGCCTCGTCGCTCACAATGCCGCGTCGGTATACCAATCTCGGCGTTGCGCTGCTCAACGCCGTACGTTGCGCGTTGACCCGATGGTCGCGCTGCGCCACGAATAGTCCGCAGAGTTTTTACCTACTCATACCGCAAGGCCACCATGGGATCCACTCTTGAGGCTCGCCACGCAGGGTACGCGCACGCACACATCGCGATCAACAACACCAGCAGTGACACGCCCGCAAAGATAGCCCACTCCACCGGGTGCACGCCGAAGAGCAAGCTACGAATCAGTTGCGCACACACAGCGCCGCCGAATAAACCCAGCACAAGGCCAATGACCGTGGGCCGGAGGCCATCCAGCAGCATTGCGGCCATCACTCCGCGGCATTGCGCGCCCAAGGCCATGCGAATGCCGATCTCGTTGGTTCGTTGCGTGACGAGATAGGAAAGCAGGCCATAGAGTCCTACGGCGGCCAAAATCAGGGCCAGGGCGGCAAAAAGCAAAACGAGAAACGCATCGAACATCGCGTTCGCTGTGGATTTGCCGATGATCTGTTCCATGGTGAGCACATCCGTCACCGCCACGTCCGGATCAATGATGGCGATCTGTTTCTGGATGGGCAAGGCCAACGAGGTCACGTCGAGGGTCGATCGCACCGCCACCGAGCCATACTCGAAGCGGCCCGAATTCAGCGGCAAATACATGGTCGCTTCGGCGGGCTGATCCAGGTTAGATAGCACCTCTCCGACGATGCCAACGATCTGAAAGCGCGGCGCTCCTTCCCAATCAATTTTCAGAACCTTGCCCAGCGGATCTTCGTTGGGGAAAAATCTGTTGGCCATGGAAGGCGTGATCACCATGGCATTTGAGTTTTCGCAGTTTGTCCAGGTCATTGAAATATCGTCCGCGCAAAAGCGGAATATTCATTGTGGTGAAGTAGCCGGGATCGGCGCCACGCACCACGGCATCCTGAAATTGGCCGGGGAGAAGAGGTGGCCTGCCTTCGATGGTGAAAGTGTTGTCGAAGAAATGGCCATTGCCAGGCAGCTCGCTGACGATCGCGGCTTTACTGACGCCAGGGATGGCCCGCATGCGTCGAAGCACTTCGTCAAAGAACTGACCCTTCTGCGTAAGAGTGGGATATTTCGCGTCGGGCAAGGTGAAACCCATCGTCAGGACATTCTGTGTTGCACAACCCATGTTCACGGAGCGCAATTCGGTGAAGCTCTTCAGCATGAGCCCGCCGCCCACAAGCAGCACTACCGTCAATGCGACTTCGGCGGTCAGCAGAATCTTGCGAAGGCGCGCGCGGCTGCGCCCCCCTGCCACGGAACGCGCATTTTCGTTGAGTGGCCCCAGGAGTTCGCTGCGGGTCGCGGCCAGGGCGGGAAGCAGTCCGGCAAAGAGACCGCTGAGGGTGGTGATGGCAATGGTGAAGACCAGGGCGCTCGGATCGATGTGGATGGAATTGGCGCGCGGCAGATTTTCGCGGAGAGCGACGAGCCAGCGAATGGCGCTCCATGCAAGCAAGGCGCCGAGGCGTTCCGCCAAGAAATGTCAGGAGGAGGCTTTCGGTCAGTTGTTCACGAATAATCCGCCAGCGGCTGCCGCCCAGCGCCGCGCGCACGGCAAACTCCTTGCGCCGAGCCGTTGCGCGGGCCACGAATAAATTCGCCACATTCAGGCAGGCGATCACCAGAACACAAAGGACCGCGCCCATCAGCAAGTAGAGCGACGGCTTCACATCGCGCACCAGATTGTCGGAGAGCGGCAAGACGTTGGCGCCCTTACCCATCAGTTCGTCGGGAAATTGCTTATGGTTGCGTTGCTGGATGCCATCCAGTTCGCTGTAGGCCTGCGCGACGCTGACGCCATCCTTGAGCCGCGCGGTGACAAAAAACCGGTGATTGCCGCGATTGTGCATGTCTGCCGTGGACACTTCATGGTTCACAGTCTGCCAAAGTTGCACGCGCGTATCCGGATAATCAAACCAGGCGGGAGCACGCCGATCACGCTGTAAGGCATGGCATCGAGCAGGATCGTTTTGCCGACGATCGCCGGATCGCCCGCATAGCGCCGCTTCCACAGCCCATGCGTGAGAATGACGGTAGCGGTTGCGCCCGAGCGATCATCCTCTTCCGTGAACAATCGTCCGTAGAGCGGCTGCACGCCGAGCATGGAGAAAAGATTGTAGGAACATTGCCGCGTGCCGATGGACTCCGGCAGGATCCGCCGTCTCCGGAAAGGTTGGCCGAGCTTTCGCCGATCAGGGCCATCTGTTGGAAGCTGGTGGCTCTGGCGCTGCCAGTCGGCAAAAACTCCGCCGGATACGACGTTGTAGGCGCTGAAGGGGGTGTTCTCCACAACGTCTCGCTCCCACAGGCTGACCAGGCGGTCTGGCCGCAGAAAAGGCAAGGGGCTGAGCAGCACGCCGTGGACGATGGTGAAGAGAGCGGCGTTCAGGCCGATGCCGAGGGACAGGGTGAGCACCACCACGGCGGTGAAACCGGGAGACTTGCGGATGGTGCGCAAACCGTAGCGCAAATCTTGCAGGAGATTTTCGAAGACAACCACGCCGCGCGCCTCGCGGCACTCCTCTTTGATTTCTTCAGTTGCGCCGAACATCAGTCGCGCACTGCGGCGAGCTTCCTGCGAGGGTATTCCTGACTGGACAAACTTTTCGACTTGCTGCTCAAAGTGGAATCGCAGCTCGTCGTCCAGTTCCCTTTCGACGGCCTTGCGGCGAAACAGCGCTCGCGCACGAATCAGGAAGTCGCTGAACATCCTGCCCTCCCCGTGACATGCAAATCTTGGAGAGCGCGCACTCGTTTACGCTCCCTCCAGCACCTGCGCTACGGCTGCCGACAGCTTCTTCCACTGAGATTTCTCGGCTTCCAGCTGTTTCCTGCCCGCGGTGGTCAACTCGTAGTATTTCGCGCGGCGATTATTGTCCGACGCACCCCAGCGGGCCTTAATCCATCCGCGGCGCTCGAGGCGGTGAAGGGCGGGATACAACGAACCCTGCTGGACCTGCAGGACTTTGCTGGATATCTGATGGATTCGTTCGGAAATGCGCCCAGCCGTGGTTGGGGCCGAGCGCAAGCGTGCGGAGGATCAAGAGGTCCAGCGTGCCTTGCGGAAGATCGATACCCTGGTCAGTCATCAGCTCCCCTTCAGCTTCTACAGGGACGATAGCACTCCTCCTGTAGAAGCACAAGGGGTCCGCAACTAACGTCTGCCAGTGCCCGAAAGTTCACTACGCGCCGTTTCCCCGCCCGCGGACTTCTTTCAGTCGGCGCTGCAGGTACCTGCGCTCGCTTTCATTGGTGGCCAATTCCAGGGCGCGTTGATAACTTTTCTCCGCCTCGGGGAAATCCGCCATGCGGCGCAAAAAGTCGGCGCGCGCGGCGTGCAACAGGTGATAATTTTCAAGGTCGTTGCTGGCCGCAAGCCCATCAATCAGCTCGAGCCCCGTCCGCGGGCCTTGCACCATGGCCACGGCGACAGCGCGGTTCAACTCCACAATGGGCGAAGGCTGCAATTGTTGCAGCATGTCGTAGAGGTTCACAATCTGCGCCCAGTCCGTGTCTTCCGCACGGGCCGCGCGGCAGTGCACCGCCGCAATTGCCGCTTGCACGGCGAATACTCCCGGCCCTCCACGAAGCCCATCGGTCACGAGCGGTAACGCTTCGGTGATTTGCTCACGATTCCAGAGGCTGCGGTCCTGCTCCTCCAGCACCACCAGATCACCCGCGTCGTCCACACGAGCATCGCGCCGCGCATCGTGCAGGAGCATCAGCGCCAGCAGGGCCGTCGCTTCCGGGGGAGGTTGCGGCTGCATCAAGGAGCGAACCAGGCGACCCAGGCGAATGGCCTCGGCGCACAAGTCGGCGCGCAGTAGGGGAGCGCCTCGGGTGGCGGCATATCCTTCATTGAAGACGAGGTAGATGACGGTCAAGACCGCGTCGAGGCGCTCGGGCATGTCCTTCGTTTCGGGGACGATGTAGGGAATGCCCGCGTCGCGGATCTTGTGCTTGGCGCGCACCAGACGCTGCGCCATGGTGGGCACAGGCACGAGAAAGGCGCGCGCGATCTCTTCGGTCTCAAGCCCACAGAGGGTTCTGAGCGTGAGGGCGACCTGGGACTCCGCGGCCAGAGCCGGGTGGCAACAGGTGAAGATCAGGCGGAGGCGGTCATCGGGGATTTCGCTGGTGTCGTAGTCCGGCTGTTCTACGGTCCGGATGGAACCATCCTTGAGATACAGATCCACTTTTTCTTCGAAGCGCTTCTTTCGGCGGATGCGGTCAATAGCCTTGTGCTTGGCGGTCTGGATAATCCAGGCTCGGGGAAAGTCGGGGACGCCAGCGTCGCGCCACTGGTCCACGGCAGCGGAAAAGGCCTCCTGGGCGGACTCCTCGGCGAGGTCGAAGTCGCCTACCAGGCTGATGAGAGCGGCGACAATGCGGCCCCAATCGTCCCGGTAGACCTGTTCGACCGCCTCCGTAGCCGTCATAGACATCCCTTGATTGTAGCTTTTTTTCGCCTGACCTGTCGATTTGGAGGCTGCTTATTCGTCCTATTAATGGAAGTGCAGCGCAGGTTGCTTGCGACCGAGCGCGTTGACTGGATGGAAGTTAGCGGCGACGAGGGATTTAGTGATTAGCGGGAGGTACGCCATGTTAGTCCATACATGTTTGTTGTTCGGGCTCGGGGCTGAGGTTGATTCCTGTGATTGTGAAGGCTGGCGCTGGCTATTTTTGGCATCGGCTGGCCAAGGTGTCGCCGGCGCTCCCGTGGTGCTGAATCTGTGCCCGTCGCTGATGGCGTTTTGCCCGGCAACACATGCGCTGAATGGGGTGGCGGCGCTGGCGTGCTCTGCGGTGCAAACGGTGGTGCATTGCACAGACGCTTCGAGCCTGATTGGGTGGCCGGTGCGCGTGGCGGTGTTCGCTATTTCGTTTGCTGGCTCGAACGGGGCGGCCTCGCTGGCCGACTGCTCCGTTAGTCAAGTTTGCGGGTGCGCGGTGGCGTTTTTAGTTTCGTGTTTGCATTCGGTGGTGTTGGAGCAGGTGTTGGCCGTTTTTTTGCCCATGTGACGGAGAGCGATTATTTGTGGTGGCGGACCGCCTCGGAAGGCGGTCCCTACAAAAGCAAAGCTACAGCCTCATCCCTAAAGGGATGAGCTACAGGACGCGCGTTGGGGTTGCCAGTAACCGGGGATGGGGAGATGGCAGCGGGGACAATTGCCTTCGCGGAGATGATTTTCGAGGACGTTGTGCCAGGAGCGGCGGACGAGCAGGGTGTTGCACGAGGGACAAAGGGTGTTGGCGGCGTCGGAGAAAATGTTGCCTTCGTAGACGTAGTGCAGGCCGACTTCGCGAGCGATGGCACGGGCGCGATGGAGGGTGGCGGGAGGAGTAGCCGGCTTGTCGCGAAGTTTGAAATCGGGATGGAAAGCGGTGAAGTGGAGAGGGACGTCGGGGCCGAGATGCGCGAGGATCCATTCGGCGAGCTTGCGAGTTTCTGCGGGATCGTCGTTGAGAGTGGGAATCATGAGATTGGTGAGTTCGAACCAGACGGAGGTTTCGTTCTTGAGCCACTCGAGAGTCTTGAGGACGGGCTCGAGGTGGGTGAGCGTGACCTTGCCATAGAAATTTTCGGTGAACGCTT
The DNA here is from genome assembly GCA_963792145.1 of Candidatus Acidiferrales bacterium. Taxonomy (GTDB): domain Bacteria; phylum Acidobacteriota; class Terriglobia; order Acidiferrales; family UBA7541; genus Acidiferrum. Next base: position 183,273 of record CAWBVH010000036.1, on the reverse strand, counting down.
TGAGGTCGACATTGGCGGCATCGATGTGGTCGTAGATGTCGTGGAAAGCTTCGCGGGTGATGTAGCCGTTGGTGACCATGACGGTTTTCAAGCCGTAAGATTTGGCGGCTTTGCAAATGTCGATGACGTATTCGCCCCAGATGGTGGGCTCGTTGTAGGTGAAGGCGATGGAGTCGCACCCGTATTGGAGGGCAAGCTTGGGGACGTCTTCGGGCGGGACGTTGCGAGAGTGAACTTGATCGTGATGGGATTTGGAAATGTCCCAGTTCTGGCAGAAGAAGCAGCCCATATTGCAGCCGGCAGTGCCCATGCTGAAGACGCTGGTGCCGGGCAGGAAATGATTGAGGGGCTTTTTCTCGATGGGGTCAACCTGGAGAGCGGCGGGAGCGCCGTAGCCGAGGTTGAAGAGTTTTCCGTTTTGATTGACGCGGATGAAGCAGAAACCTGACTGGCCGTGGCCGATGTGACAGTGGCGGGGACAGAGATAGCAATGGACGCGGTTGCCGGGTTCGGATTCCCACCAAAGAGCTTCGTGGAGGGTGGAGGTTTTCTGAAGGATGTGGAGATCGGCCATGGAGCGTCCCGACAAGACCATTATACGCGCACGGGAGAGAGTGGGCGGGGTTTGCGTGGGTGGCTGATTGGTGGTTGAGATCCTTCGCTTCGCTCAGGATGACAATTCAGGAAGAATCGGAACGTGTGCTCGGAAGGGCGCGGCAAGCGTTGATGCCGCGGGACTAGGCGTGGCGGCGCTGGACGCGGCGACGTTGGGCTGCCCAGTCGACGAATCGCTGGAGCTGGTCGCGATGACGCCAGCTGAGTTGGAAGAATTTTCTGGCGTTGAGATTGGCGGCTTCCCTGCCAAGAAAAGTTTCGAGGCGCCACCGGATATAGGGGCTACGCCAAGGTGTGAAGCGATAGCCGCGCGCGGCAATCCAATAATAGCGAAACGTCTGAAGCATTCTTGCACTTCCATCAGTGCGGGGGTGACCAGTGTAGAAGATTCGTGGATGGAAGCAAGGAAAATCTTTTTTGAGTGCCGCACCGGCAAAGACAGGAGTGCCGTGCGCTACGCGCAACAATTGTAGTGGGATTGGGGTAGAATGCCGGGCGACATGAAACGACGAGAAATGCTGGTTGGTTTAGCGCTTGCGGCGCTGGGGGCGATCGCTGGCTGGATGGCGGCCGGTGCGCAGGAGAAGGGAAAAGAGGCGCCCGCGGGGAAGCGGCTGAGGGATGTGGCTGTACCGATGCGTGATGGCGTGATTTTGCGGGCGGACGTGTGGCTGCCGAAGGTGGAAGGGCGATTCCCTACCCTGGTGTATCGGACGCCGTACGGGAAGCAGTTGGCGGCGAAGGAGTGGACAACGTTCGATAAGGCGGTGGCGCACGGATACGCGGTGGTGATCGAGGACGTGCGAGGGAGATACGCGTCGGATGGGGAATTTGTGCCGTACCAGAATGAGGGGAAGGACGGGTACGACACGATTGAGTGGGCGGCAAAGCAGGAGTGGTCCGACGGGAAGGTAGGAACGTTCGGGCTGTCGTATCCCGGAGCGGTACAGTGGCTGGCGGCGGTGGAGGCGCCTCCGCATTTGAAAGCGATGGTGCCGGCGATGACGTTTTCGACGCCGCGGAATTTCTTCTATTCGGGCGGATTGTTCGATGGGTCGTGGTTGGAATGGACGTGGATGAACATTGCGCCGGATGCGCGGAAGAGAAAGAACCTGGCGGGGCCGAAGACGTACCAGGAGGCGGGCACGACGTGGAAGGCGGAACATGAGCGCATCGAAGGATTTCTGCCGCTGATGAATTTGCCGGATCTGAAAGAGGCAGCGCCGTTTTATTACCAGTGGCTGGCGCATCCTCCGGCGGATGCGTGGTGGGATTGGGCGGAGTTGAGGAACAAGTATGATCGCGTGAGCTGCGCGGTGCTGAATTTTTCGGGGTGGTACGACGAGGCGTATGGGCCGGATGGGGCGACGACGAACTTCAACGGGCTGCTGGCGGCACGGAAAGGCTGGAAGGAGCCCGCGACGCGAACGACTATCGGGCCGTGGACGCATGGCGGCGAGGACGAGCAGAAGAGCGGCGAGCGGGAGTTTGGGCCGACGGCGCCGGTGGATTACGACGGACTGATATTGCGGTGGATGGACCACTATGTGCGCGGCGAAGAAAATGGCGTTGAGAAGGAAGCGCCGGTACGGATCTTTGTTATGGGGAAAAATGCGTGGAGAGATGAGAAGGCCTGGCCGATCGAAAGAGCGGAGGAAAGATCATATTACCTGGTGGCAGAGAGCGATGCTGCGCGGCAGGGGATACTGTCGCAGCGTGTGGGCGCAGCGAAGTCTACGGTGAGCATTCTGGTATCGGACCCGGCGCATCCTGTGACGGACGCCTACACGGCATACGGAGCGCATGACTATCGGGCTTTGGCGGGGCGGAAAGATGTGCTGGTGTTCGACAGTGAAGTGATGAAAGAGGATATGGAAGTGACGGGGCCGATTCGCGCGGAGATGTATGTATCGGCGGATGTGAAGGACTTTGACTTGTGGGTGCGTCTGCTGGATGTGGCGCCGGACGGGACGGCATTCAACTTGATGAGCCCAGGGCTGGATGAGTTGCGGGCGAGTTATCGAGACGAGACCGTCCAGCCGAAATTGGTTGAGCCGGGAAAGATTTATCGACTCGAGTTGAACCGCATGCTGACGAGCAATACGTTTTTGGAAGGACACCGGATTCGGGTGCAGATCTCGGGCGCGTTTTATCCGCATTTCTCGCGAAATTTGCAGACTGGGGAGTCGGAGATTTATTCGGCGGAGATGAAGGTGGGGACGTTGACAGATTCACCATGATGCGGGACATGCGTCGCGGATTGGTTTGCCGGTGGTGGGGTTCGGCGCTGCTCGTTGATTAAGCGCAGGGGGCGTGCCGCACCTACGGTGCTCAACTTTCTAGTGCGCTGGGTAACCGGTGCTGACGCACTGGGCTAGTTTCTGGCACGCCAACGAGGCTGGTAATGGACACGTCGGAGTGTCGTTTCGTCGCAAGCTAGTGCCACGATCCCCCGCTCCGCGCCGCAAGAAACGCGGCGCTCCGGTTGGGATGACAACGCGAGAAAATTCAGAACCAAGAAAAATCAAACCCCACACGTAAAACCGACGTGTAAGGGTATCTCCTTGCGTTGATCGCGTGCCACAGAAACGTGCCGCACCTACGGTGCTCAGCCTTACCGATGCGATGGGTACCCAGTGCTTACGCACTGGGCTAACTTCTGGCGCGCCTCCGGCGCTCAAGTGTCGGAGTGGTGATGAGGGGGGCACAAGGGCTAACAGCAACCGAATCGACGCGCGTCGGGATGCGATAATCACGGAAAGCCACGATGGAAACGCCGCAACAACTTAATGCCCTCCGAGAAGGCGAAGAGCCTGCCCGTGGCGCGCTGCATGGCGGGCTCGCGGCGCTGCTGGAATTGGGAATTGAGTGGATGGTGAGGATGACAGGGCGGAGGATTCGGCGCAGCGACGCGCCGTGGCTCAAGTGTTTTCTGGGTGAGCCTGGGCTGATCGGCGCAGGAATCTATCAAAGGATAGCGGACCAGGAGCAGTTGAAACTTCGCATGCCGCCAACAGCCGGGCTGATTCCGGATTTTGAAGCGCTGCGAGGACCAACGTTCGATCCCGGCGCGGTGGATTCGCGAATCCGGCATTTTTACGAACATGCGGCGGAATATCAGCTGGAAGTGTGGAGCGAAGTGTACTTCGTAGGGCGCTTCTTTCTGTGGCTGCTGGTGGAGTTTCTGAGCCGTCGGATGGATCAGCTGAATTTTCCGATTTCTTCGCTGGAGTTGGCGAAAGGGATGACGAGCGAGGTTGTGCAACTGTACGAGCCTGCGACGGAGAGGGTGGTGTCGACGGGCTGGCTGCGGCGGATGAAGTCCACAGGGCGGGTCATTTACGCGGGGATTTATTCGACGATTCGGATTCCGCGCGAAGAGAATCCGTGCGTGAAGGTGACCTTTCCGTGCCGAGGAAGTGCGAACGTGTATTTGCGGCCGGCGTCGCATGCGGATGGTTCGTTTGGATTGGATTCGTCAGGATCGGGGTTTGGAAAATCGGGGTTCTACCGGCTGGTGGAATCGGGGCCGGAACATTGGCGAGTGCGGAATTTCACGACCCTCCACGAATTGTTTCGGGTGTATGTGGATCCGGAGGGAGTGTTGCGGACGGATCATAGGATTTCGTTTGTAGGGCTGACGATATTGCGCCTGCATTACAAGATGACACCGCTGGGGGAGCGAGGTGGATCGTCCTCAGAGGCGGCAGAAAATTTCCCTGCAGGGCAAGTGGTGTGACGGATTAGGTCCCTCAGGGGCTAAAGCCCATATATGGGAACTCTTTTCGGCACGAGTGAAGTCGTGCCCCTCCCGAGATGCCCAATTCGGTTTGCAGGATTAATGTCGGGGCTGAAGCCCTGACCCCCTAAAGAGTGCAGCGAGAAGCCGCTGACCCGGGAAGGACTGCGCTTGCAAGAAGGCCTTGTCCCCAAAAAATGCGCCTTCGGAATCCAAGAAATCATAGCGAGGCAATCAGTTGTGGTGGGCGCCGTTTAAGACCGCATATGGCGTGGGGCAGGAGGTGGGCTACGGCGTCAAGGGATTCGACGGCGCCTTTGGGGCTGCCGGGAAGATTGACGATGAGCGAGCGATGCCGGATGACGGCGACGCCACGAGAGAGGATGGCGGCGGGCGTTTTTTCGGCGCCTTTGCGGCGAAGTTCTTCGGCGATGCCGGGAACGGTGCGCTCGGCGATGTCGATGGTGGCTTCGGGAGTGTTGTCGCGAGGGCCGAGGCCGGTGCCGCCGGTGGTGAGGATGAGATCGACACGTCGAGAGTCGGCGAGTTCACGAAGCTGGCTGCGAAGGCCGGCGGGATCGTCGGAACAGCGGAGCGCGGAGGTGACTTCCCAGCCGAGTTCGCGAACGCGTTTGACGAGGGCAGGGCCGGAAAGATCTTCGCGTTCACCGCGGGTGACGGAATCACTGATGGTGAGGACGGAGACACGCATGGCTGGGGATTATTTTATATGCGGAGGAAAGGAAAAGCGCGAGGGAGATGCGGGGTGTGTGCGAAGGGTACAGGTTGCTCACCACAGAGGACCCAGAGAGCACAGAGAAAAAACAAAGGAAACGAGGGATTCATCGCACAAAAGGCGTGCGATGGGGCAGAGATCCTCACTCCTCAGACTTTGTTCGGAATGACAAAGTGGCGGCTAATGCGGGCGCGGCAAGCATTTGTGTTGGCGGACCGCCTCAGAAGGCGATCCTACAAAGGCAAGAAGAGAGAAGAGGGGAGAGCTAGTTGGTGCTGACGGCGTCGCGATTGGATTCGTCCATCAGGCGCATGGCTTCCATGAGGAGACCGGTGGTGCTGCGGGTGGTGGTGGTGCGGTCGGAAGCGTTGGCGGCGTTGAAATCGATTTCGAATTCGCCGTCGGTCCAGAGGAGCACTTTGTAGACGGCGTCGTCGCCGTGGAGGTTGCCGATTTTGGCGTCGCGGCACTGGCCGTTGGCGAAGAAGAGTTCGCCCTGTTCTCCACTCTTCTGGACGACCAAGCGGCAGGATTTCTGGCCCATTTCGAGGGATTGCATAAGGTCGATCATGCTCATCTCTTCGAGGCGGCCCTGGATGACGCCGGGGCGCGAGGCGCGCTTCTGAAGTTTTTCGAGGTGCAGGCGATCAATGACTTTTTTTGCCGAGCGGACAAGATCTTTCAGCAGAAAAGGCTTGGCGATGAAATCCTCGACGCCGTCGACGAGCGGGCGAAGGCGTTCTTCAATATCGGCACGGCTGGCCATGAAGAGAAAAGGAATGTGACGGGTGGCTTCGCGGCCGCGGAGTTTTTCGAAAAGCTGGCGGCCATCGAGGCCGGGCATCTTGAAATCGCAGAGGATGACGTCAGGAAGGTCGTCGATGACGCGGAGGAGCGCGTCGGCGCCATCGGAGCAGATCATGACTTCACAGAAGGGGTCGAGGCCCTTGGATACCAGATCGCGGATGAGAGGGTTGTCGTCGGCGAGAAGAAGCTTGACGGTTTTGCTGGAGGCGGCGGCGCTCATGAGCGAGCCCCGCGCGATTTTTTGGAGGCCGCGCGACGAAATTCACCGGACTTTCCTCCAGTTTTGAGGAGGAGGTGAACGTCGGCAATCTGCATCGATTTGTCGAGGGCCTTGCACATATCGTAAACCGTAAGGGCGGCGCAGGTGGCGGCGACAAGCGCTTCCATTTCAACGCCGGTTTGCGCAGTAGCCGTCACTTTGGAAAGTATTTCTACTCCATCTTTGCACAGGCGCGGGGTCACATCAATGTGAGTGAGAGGGATGGGGTGACAAAGAGGTATCCACTCCGAAGTGCGCTTGGCAGCAGTGATGCCGGCGATGCGGGCGACCTCCAAAGGATTGCCCTTGGGATTCTTGAGGCGGCGAACGGCGCGGACCACCCGGGGAGACATGCGGACAAAGGCGTGGGCGATGGCGGTGCGAGAAGTGACGGATTTGGAAGAGACGTCGACCATGTGGACTTCGCCGCGCTTGGTGTAGTGAGACAGCTTGGGCAATTGAGCCTCAGAGTCTAGAACGTTTGCGACCGAAAGGGCACCGAAAGAACCGTCAGCGGCTAAAGCCGGGTTGGTCTAACTCCCACTTACGGCCGGGCTAAACAGGCTGCGGAAAATACCAAAACCATTTCCTCAGGGGCTGAAGCCCAATGATAGCCAAGCACTTGATGTCGGAGCTAAAGCTCCGACCCCCTAAAGAGCACAACCCCGCGCGCAAAGACGGCGTGTGGGGCACCCACTTGGCGCGGGCAGCCATGCAAAGCGGCGGCCCTTCGCCAAAAGACGCTCAGGGTAAACGGCACTTCAAAGGGCTTTTAGAGTACATCGGGACGAGGGAGAACGGAAACGATCTCTCCCGCGGGAATGTCGTGGCGGTCAGCGGGGACGACGAGGAAACAGTTGGCGCGGCTGAGGGTGGCGATGTCGCCGGAGCCTTGCCAGGGCAAGGCGTGGACCAGAGGAGAGGCGGCCGACCATTCGAGGCGAGCCGGCAAGAAATGCGTGAGGCCGGATTTTTCGTGGAGCGCCTGCGAGAGAGTGGCGTTCAAGAGAGGAAGAGGACGAGCGGGGGCGCCGCTGAGGAGATCGATGGCCGGGGCGACGAAGAGTTGGAAGGTGACCATGGTGGAGACAGGATTACCGGGCAGGCCGAAGACGAGTTTGTTGCGGCAGCGTCCGAAGACTGCGGGCTTGCCAGGGCGAATCGCGACGGCGTCGAAGAGGAATTCCGCGCCGAAGGATTTGAGGACCGTTTCGACGAGATCGTACTTGCCCATAGAAACGCCACCGGAGAGAACAAGAATGTCGTGTTGGAGGCCGAGTTCGATTTTTGCGCTGAGGTCGTCGACGCGATCGAGAGCGTTGCCGAGAGGGACGGGTTGGCCGCCAGCAAGACGGACTTGTGCGGCGAGGGAGACGCTATTGCTATTGCGGATGTGAAAGGGGCCGGGCGTTTCGGTGATGGGAACAACTTCGTCGCCGGTGGAGAGGATGGCGACGCGGGGCTTTTGGTAGCAAAGCAAATTGCAGGCGCCGACCTGAGCGGCGATGGCGAGTTCCGCGAAGCCGAGACGTAGGCCGGGGTGGAGAATCAGGTCGCCCGCGTGCGCTTCACTTCCCTGCGGAACGATATTTTGGCCAGGCTGAGTGTCGCGATCGAAGGTGACGGCGTCGCCGGAACGGCGAGTGAACTCAATCATGACCACGGCGTCGGCGCTGGGCGGGACGGCCGCGCCGGTCATAATCTGAATGCAGGTGCCGGGGTCGAGAGGAGCGAAAACGGTGTCGCCCGCTTTGATTTCGCCGATGCAGCGCAGGGCTGAATTTTTTGTGGCTTCGCGCGCGCGAACGGCGTAGCCATCACGAGTGGAGCGGTTGAAGGGAGGATATTCGCGGTCGGCACGGATTTCCTGGGCAAGGATGTGGCTTAGGGAGTCGGTAACGGGGAGAAGCGAGGTAGGAGGCGAAGTTAGGTGAGATTGCGTGTCGGTAATGACAAGTTGGCGGGCTTGTTCGAAGGAGAGCATGGAGTGGAATATTGTAGCGCAGGGCGGGACGGCGAAAGGAAGTAAGGAAGTGATTAGGTAAGGAAGTAAGGAAAAGCAGATCCCTGGTATCGTTGGGGATGACAATGCAATTCAAGGATCGAGATGGCGGGAAGATCTTGCCATGATCCCTCCACTTCGCAGCAGCAGAAGGCGCTGGTGCTTCGGTCGGGATGACATCAAGAAGAACCGACCTAAAGTTCGGCCACTTACAAATAGAAACCAACACCCTCACCCCTGAAGGGTGAGCTACAAGCTGGCCATTACAAGAAATTGGCTAGAGCCAACGGGCCAGGAGAGTGCCGGGTTGGACGATGGTGGCGTCGCGCTCGGGACCGGTGGAGATCATGCCGATTTCGACTTGGAGGAAGTCGGAGATGAAGCGGAGATAGTCGATGGCGGCTTTGGGAAGCTTGACGGCATCTTGCGCACGGTAGGTGTTATCGCACCAGCCGGGCAGTGTTTTGTAGACCGGGGTGACGCGGTCGTATTCTTCAGCGGAGGCGGGCATTTCGTTAACGGGAGAACCTTTGTAGGAGTAGCCGACGCAGACACTGATTTCGCGCTGGGTGTCGAAGACGTCAAGCTTGGTGATGACCAGCGAATCGATGCCGTTGATCATTTTGGCGTAACGCAGTTCGGCAAGATCGAGCCAGCCGCAGCGGCGCGGACGGCCGGTTACGGCGCCGAATTCCTTGCCGCGTTCGCGGACTTCCTTGGCTTCCAGGTCGGGCATTTCCGTAGGGAAAGGGCCGCCACCGACGCGAGTGGTATAGGCCTTGGAAATTCCAAGGACATGGCGGATTTTTGTGGGAGGAACACCCATGCCGGTGCTGGCGCCGCCGGAGGTAGCGCTGGAAGAGGTGACGTATGGGTAAGTGCCGTGGTCGATATCGAGCATGGTGCCCTGAGCGCCTTCAAAGAGGACGGATTTGCCTTCATCGAGGGCGCGATTGGTGAGTTCGGCGGTATCGCAAATGAATCGTTTGATTTTGTCGGCGAGCTTCAGGGTGTCCTCGACTTCGTGAGTGAAATCGATTTTTGCGCCATAGGCCCCGCGAGCGATGCGATTTTTTTCGTCGACGACGCGCGCGGCTTTTTCGCGGAAGAGATCGGGATCGAGCAGATCGGCCATGCGCAGGCCTCGGCGGGCCATCTTGTCTTCGTAGGCAGGGCCGATACCGCGGGAAGTGGTGCCGATTTTGTTGGCGCCGCGGGCATTTTCCGCCGCGAGGTCGAGTTCGCGATGATACGGGAAAATGAGGTGAGCGCGATTGCTGATGTGCATGCGGCCTTCGACGCTAAGACCGGCCTTCGCGAGAGTTTCGATTTCGCCGACCAGGGCGGCGGGATCAACGACAACGCCGGAGCCGATGATGGCGTGCTGTTTTGGGCGCAGAATGCCGCAGGGGATGAGCTGGAGGACGTAGCGATCCTTGCCGATGATTACGGTGTGGCCAGCATTGTGCCCGCCAGCAACACGAGCGATGTAATCGAATGAGCCGGCAAGATAGTCGACGACTTTCCCTTTGCCTTCATCGCCCCACTGCGCGCCAACCACGACGACCGATTTCATGCCGGGACTCTCCCATGCTCCACACCGCCGCGCAGACTGGCCGAAAAGCAGGCAGCACACACGGACAGGCTCAGAGCAAAATCTGTCAAGGATACCAAACAGAAATCGTACGATGCGGCAGCGTTGAACGCAAGCGACGGCGTGAGGGGTGCGAGTTGTTTTTTTGGCCGACGCGTGATCAAATTCTGCTTAATGAGAGGAAGTACGCGGAAGACTGCTTGCCCACGCCGTATGAAACATCTGTTGAGAGGAGCTTGCGAGAAGAGCATTGGCGCTTGCGCAGCGCTGAGAGCGGGCAGGCTTGATTCGCGGGGCCTGGTCCGATAGCGTCAAAGGTGCGGGTGCCTCCCCACTCCGCGAAAACATGGCGAGTGCCAAATAACGGGGGGAGAGAGATTTGACGAATCCAATCATTACGTTGACGACGGACTACGGGATCAATGATCACCTTGTGGGAGTGATGAAAGGGGTGATCCTGCGAATTAATCCTGACGCGCAGATCGTGGACATCACGCACCAAGTGGCGCCGTTCGATCTGCTGGAGGGCGCGCTGGCGATTGCGAACTCGTACTCCTATTTTCCGCCGCGTTCCATCCACGTGGTGGTGGTGGACCCGGGAGTGGGAACGGAGCGGCGGCCGCTGCTGGTGAGCGGGCAGAATCAGTATTTCCTGGCGCCGGATAACGGCGTGCTTTCGGGCGTGTATGAGAAAGAACAGAACGTGGTGGTGCGGAATCTGACTTCGGAGCATTATTTCGCGCAGCCGGTGAGCAAGACGTTTCATGGACGCGATGTGTTTGCCCCAGTGGCGGCGTGGCTGTCGAAGAGTTGGCAGCCGGCCAGCATGGGTGAGGAGATTTCCGACTACAAGAAATTCGCGATGCCCAAGCCGAAGGAAGCAGACGGTTTGAAAAAAGGCGTGGTGCTGAAAGTGGATAATTTTGGAAACCTGCTGACAAATTTCCGGGCGGAGGATTTGTCGCCGGAGATGCTAGAAAAAGGCGAGTTGAGTTTACAGGTGGGGAGCCATGCGATTACGCGGTTGGTGCCAACGTTTGCGAATGGCAATACGGGCGAAGCGATTGCGTTTATCGGATCGAGCGGGTATTTGGAGATTGGCGTGAATAAAGGGAATGCGGCGAAGACCTTGGGGATTGGAAGAGGTGCGCCGGTGTTGTTGACGAAGGGGTAGGGCGGGAGATTCTTCATTGGAACTTTGAGTGGAGTTGGCGCGGGGATTTTTCGCGGTTGGGATGGGTGTTTGTGGGCGGCGCGGGTTCGTCGGGTAGATCTTGCAGGGCGTATTGGTTGAGGTCCTTCGGCGCGCAAACGGCGCACGCCTCAGGATGACAGGCTTGTAACGAACGCTGCAAAGCCCGCAATAGGAAACAACCCAAGAACGGACTGCCTCCCGCCTGCCGGGGGAAGCCGACGGGACCTTACGCTGCGCAGGAGAAAACCAACGGCTGGCATAAAAGCCAGCGCTACATAGAAGAAAAAGAGTCGGAGCGCGCGCCTCAGAATGACAGAAGCGAGAAGCCAGCCTGACGAGAAGACCACCCAAGAGCGGACCGCCTCGGAAGGCGGTCCCTACATAAGCAAGAGAAGAGCAGATGTCGAGCGGTGCGGTGTGAAAGGCGGTGGCTAGCCACCGCACTCCAAAAAAACAAGGAATGTGCAGATTAGCGGGAGTGCTCCAGGGCGGTCATTTGGGAACGGGTGCGGGGGTCGAGCCAATCGCGCCAGGCGTCGCCGAGCAGATTGAAGGCGAGAACGGCGAGCATGACGGCGAGCGCCGGGAAAACGACCATGTGGGGAGCGTCGAATAGATGGCTGCGCGCGTCGTTGAGCATAGCGCCCCAGCTGGGAATAGGAGCGAGAACGCCGAGGCCGAGGAAGCTGAGAGTGGCTTCGGCAAGAATGGCGCCAGCCATACCGATGGTGGCCTGGATCAGGACAGGCTGGAGAATGTTGGGTAAGAGATGACGCAGCACGATGCGCAGTGGTGACGCGCCGAGTGAACGCGCCGCCAGGATGTACTCCGATTCCTTCACCTTCAAAACCTGAGCGCGAGCGAGACGAGCGTAGCCTGCCCAGCCGGTAATGACCAGCGCGAGAATGACTTTGCCGATGCCCGGGCCGAAGAATGCAGCGAAGGCGATGGCGAGGAGAACGCCCGGAAAAGACAGGAAGGCGTTGATGAGGAGGAGATTCACGACGCGATCAAACGCGCCGCCGGTGTAACCGGCCAGCAGGCCAAGAGTGAGGCCGATGGTGCCACAACCAAGCACGACACAGATGGAAACCAGAAGGGAAATGCGAGCGCCAAAGAGGATGCGTGAGAAAATGTCGCGGCCGAGTTCGTCGGTGCCCATCCAATGTTGCATGGATGGCGGCTGGAGGCGAGTGGCGAGGTTTTGTGCCGAAGGATTGGCGTGGCCGATCCAGGGCGCGAATAGTGCGGCCAGAATCAGCACGAGGACGATGGCAAAGCCGATACGGGCCAGAAGACTGTGGCGGAGGAAATCGAAGAGGCGCGATTGGCTGTTCATGAGAGGCGCACTCGAGGATCAATGAAGGAATAGAGCACGTCGGTGAGCAGATTGACGAGAACGTAAGAAAGGGCGATGACCAGGATGCAGCCCTGAAGCAATGGATAGTCCCGGGACGAGATGGCCTGGACGGTGAGGCGTCCAATGCCGGGCCAGGAGAAGATGGTTTCGGTGACGATGGTGCCGGCGAGCAGGGTGCCGAATTGCAGGCCGAGAATAGTGATGATGGGAATAAGCGCGTTGCGGAGGGCGTGGCGAACCAGAACGGCAGAGGTGGAGAGTCCTTTGGCGCGGGCCGTGCGCACGTAATCGCTGGAGAGTTCTTCGAGCATAGCGCCGCGAACCATGCGCGTAAGGATGGCGGCCAAGGCCGCGCCGAGAGTGGCTGCAGGGAGAATGTAGTTGAGCGGACCGCCACGGCCGGAAACGGGCAGCCAGCCCAGTTGAATGGAGAAGAAAGTGATGAGCAGGGGCCCGAGAGCGAAATTGGGAACGGCGAGCCCAAACAGAGTGAAGACGCTGACGGCACGATCGGTGACGTGGCCGCGACGATGCGCAGAGATGACGCCGGCAGGAATGGCAATGGCGGCGCAGACGAGCAAGGCCAGGAAGGCCAGCTGCATCGTGGCGGGATAGCGTTCGAAGATGACACGGCGAACCGGGGCCTGAAATTTGAAGGACTGGCCAAGATCTCCGTGGGCCACTTCCCAGAGATAGCGGCCATACTGCACCGGCAAGGGGCGATCGAGGCCGAGAGAGTGGCGCAGTTCGGCGACCTGGCCGGGAGCGGCGCCTTCGCCGAGCATCTGCTCGACGGGGTCACCGGGGACGATGTGGATCAAAAGAAAAACGAGAGTGAGCACCAGCCACAGGGCGGGGAGCGTAAGCAGAAAGCGGTGGAGGAGATGGCGCGCCATTTTGTGGCGGACTCAGCGCTCCTTTCCGGCTGCCCGATATTTGGCAGAGACGAGAGGCGAATAGGTCTCGGCGACATCGGAGGGAGGATTGTTTTCGGCGGGACGCAGGCGCTGAATTTTGACGCGCGCGACGCGACGGCCATCCATTTCAACAACGGTGAAACGATACCCGCCGAATTCAAAACTCTCGCCGCCGCGAGGAATGAAGCCGAGTTGATCGAGGACGAATCCGCCAACGGTGGCGTAAGCGGGATCTTCCGGGAGGGAAATGTTGTACTGAGAGTCGAGGTCGCGGACATTCAGTGCAGCATCGAAGATGACTGCGCCGTCGGCCAGGGTGAGTGGGCGTTCGACGACGTCGAATTCATCGTGGATTTCGCCGACGAGCTGCTCGAGGAGATCTTCCATAGTGACGAGGCCGAGGACGCTGCCGAACTCGTCGACGACAATGGCCATGCCGATGTGGCGGTTGCGTAGTTCCTGGAGGAGTTCGCCGGCGGGCTTGGTCTCGGGAACCATGAGGATTTCGCGAAGGACGCGGCGAAGATCAAAGGGCGCGGGCGGGGGAAGCTTCTCTTCCAGACGGCGCTCGGTATCGAGCAGGACCCACATCATGTCCTTGATGTGAACAAAGCCGAGGATGTGGTCCTCGCTGCCGCGGTACACGGGAATGCGGGAGCGTTGCGTGGTGGCGAAAGCTCTCATGACTTCATCGAGGGAGGCTTCGATGGGGAGAACGTGCATGTCTGGGCGAGAAACCATGATCTCGCGAACCTGCAGATGACCCAGCTCAATGGCGCTGAGGATGAACTTCTCTTCCCCGGGAGCAAGAAGGCCCCGTTCGCGCGCTTGTTGGATCTGGATCTGGAGCTCTTCGGTGGAATGGGCCACGCCATGTCCGGTGGGGACGGCCAAGCCGAGAGCTTTTACGATGGCGCCAGAGATGTTGTCGAGGAAATCGATGGCCCAGCGAAAGGTGGTAAGAAACCATAGGAACGGGCGAGCAATCATCAGTGCAACACGTTCGGCACGGGCCAGGCTGATGGTTTTGGGTACCAATTCACCCAAGACAACGTGAATGGCGCTGAGGAAAATGAACGCAATCGTGAGGGCGATGCCGTGGATCAGCAGGAGCATGCGAACGCTGCCGTGGGCGGGCATGATTTGCTGGACCAGCTGGGCCAACGTCAATTCGCCGAGCGCGCCTAAGGCCAGGCTGGTGAGGGTGATGCCGAGTTGTACGCCGGAAACGACACGGTGAAGATCGCCCAGGAGGAGTTCGACGATCTTGGCCCGAGGACTGCCTTTGACAACGAGCTGGCGGACCCTGGAGATGCGGACGGCCACCAGAGAAAACTCCGCGGCCGCAAAGAAGCCATTGAGCACCACGAGCAAGAGCACACCGATTAACCGCAACAGAATCATGCCTGGCGCGAGCCCCCAGACGCACATTGTAACAGCAGAGAGGGCGAGCGGTGGACTAGGGGTGCGGGAAGTGAAACACGGCCCGGGGAGAGGCGTGACCCCTGTCACAGACGCGGAGGACCGCGGACGTAATATTGCGCCCGCACGTCACATTACCACCCCACTTCCCCCACATCTGGCGTGCCGAAGTCGAACGGACAGGAGTGAAGGAAGACCTCATGGGCACGCAAATAACGGCCCCTTGTCACAAGAGAACGAGTCTCTGCAAGCCACGCTTGCGGTGGCGATCGGACAGATGAAGGGGCTGCACGCGATGATCTCCGCACTGATGGCGGAGGTAGCCGCTTTGCGGAAGACGGTGGCGGAGAAGCCGGAGAATGCTGATTTGTATGAAAGCAATCTGAAAGCGGCAATGGAGACGGCCAAGCCGTTCGTGGACGACGCGATGCGGACGTACGACGAGATGATCGAATTGGTGTGCAGCACGGACGTGTGGAAGAACTGAAGCAAGCCCGGGCCATGTGGCCAGGTTGCGCGGGTGTGCGTGGTCCACTACACTTCTTTGACAGGCAAAGAGGTGAGCTAGAACGTGCGTACAGCCCTGCGACTGCTGCTGTGGATTTTTGCCCTCGCCGTCGTCGTACTTGCCACAACAATCTGGTGGTTAGTGTACCGGCCGTTGCCGCAACTGGACGGCAAGGTGTCTGTGGGCGGGTTGCAGAGCAACGTGACGGTGGAGCGGGACAATTGGGGAGTGCCGCACATCCGCGCTGGTTCCGTGGAAGACATGGCGGAGGGGGAAGGCTACGTAATGGCGCAGGACCGCTTGTGGCAAATGGACCTGCTGCGGCGCGTGGCAAAGGGGCAGTTGTCGGAGATTCTTGGGCCGGTGACAGTCGGGGTGGACAGGGACTTCCGGGTGTTGAATTTTGCGCGAGCCGCGCAACGCGACTATGAACAGATGGACCCCGAGGGGCGAAAAATCCTGGAAGCGTATGCCCGGGGAGTGAACCAGTTCATCGAGCAGCATGGGTCGAAACTGCCGATGGAATTTACGCTTCTGAGATACCAGCCGACGCCCTGGAATCCCACCGACACGCTGGTGATCGCCGGATACATGTACCGGACGCTGGCGGATACGCGCAAATCGGAAATGAATCGAGCGATCATTCTAGCGAAGGTGAGCCCAGAGATCGCGAAAGACCTGTTTAGCGAAGCCTCGTCGCTGGACCACTATGTGGTAGGCGATCCAAACCTCGACAAAAGCGTGCGCGACCAATCGCAAGCGAATTCGGACGATGACGATGATGAGATGGATTACGACGACGTGATTAAGGCGCAAAGCGTCTATCCTGCGGCGCCCGGCGAAACGGCCGCGCCCGACCTTACTTCCCTGCTGGCAATGGAAGTAAAGGACTGGGTGCGGGAATCGCAACGGGATATCCGGCATTCCCTGGGAAGCAACAATTGGGTGGTAAGCGGGGCGCACACGGCAACGGGAAAACCGCTGCTGGCGAACGATACGCACCTGGAATTGTCGATACCGCCAATCTGGTACGAGGTGCATTTAACGGCGCCGGGATGGAACGTGAAGGGGTTCACGCTTCCGGGAGCGCCGCTGGTGGTGATTGGGCACAACGACAAGGTGGCATGGGGATTCACGAACAACGGCGCGGATGTGCAGGACCTGTATATCGAGACGTTCAATCCGGCAAATCCGGATGAGTACCGAGTGAACGGTCAATGGAAGAAAGCAGACGTTTTTGATGAGGTGATCAAAGTAAAAGGAGGCGCTGACCAGCACATGAGGCTGGCGGTGACGCGGCACGGCCCGGTGGTGCGGCAGGATGGAGACAAATCCTACGCGATGAAGTGGACCGCGTTGGAGCCGGGAGGACTGTCCAGTTCGTATTTCTGGCTGGGCAAAGCGCAAAACTGGAATGAGTTTCTGGGAATCATGAAGACGGCGTGGGGTCCAGGACAGAACACGGTATATGCCGATGTGGATGGAAATATCGGCTACATCATGGCGGCGCGGGTGCCGATTCGGAAGAAAGGCCGGGGCGATGTGCCGGTGCCGGGAGACACGGATGAGTACGAGTGGACCGGGTACATCCCGTTCGAGCAATTGCCGAAGAGTTTTAATCCCGAGAGCGGATTTATCGTAACGGCGAACGCGCGAGTGGTGGGGCCAGATTACAAGCCGTACCTGACGGACAACTGGGAAGAGCCGTACCGGACGGCGCGGATCTATGATTTGCTGAGTGACAAACACGATTTGCGGCCCGAGGATATGCTGAAAGTACAAGCGGACGCATACAGCATTCCGCACGCCTTTATTGCGGAACAGCTTGTGGCGGCGGCAAAAGTGGCGCCAGCGAAAGATCCACGGGCGAAAAAGTTAATTGAGCAGGCCAAGGATTGGAACGGAATTGCGGAACCGAATTCCACGGTGGTGGCGTTCCTGAATTCGGCGATGTACCGGGCGCTGAATTTGATTCTGGAAGCGCAACTGGGGAACGATGCCGACAAGTATGATTGGCGAAAATTGAATTTTCTGCAGCGCACGTTGCAGGAGCGTCCGGCAAAGTGGCTGCCTTCGCAATTCAAGAATTATGACGAATTGTTGACGGCGGCGGCGGACCAGGCGGTGCACCGCTTGGAAGAAAGAACTAAGGACGCAGACCCGGAAGACTGGGATTGGAAGAGATTCAACTATCTGGACATGCTGCACCCGCTGGGACGCGAAGGCGTGCTGAAGAAATTGCTGAGCATTACGGACCAGGCGCAGTCGGGGACGGACTGGAGCCCGCGGGCCGCTTCGCGCGACCATGGTCCGGCGATGCGTTTCGTGGCGAATACCGCGAATTGGGATGAATCGATCATCCTGATTCCGGCGGGGGAATCGGGGCAACCGGGAAGCGAGCATTACAGGGACCAGTTCTCCTACTGGCTGGATGGCAAGCCGATCTACGGGCCGTTCAGCGACGCAGGCGAGGCGAAGACGAAGAAGCATACGCTGACTCTGCAGCCGGGTGCCCCGGCCACCCACTAGACTCGTGGGATCTTGCCCTTGTTTCGGTTGAGATCCTTCCGGGCGCAAACTGCGCGTCCGTCAGGATGACAATGGGTTGCTGGGGTTGCAATTGAGATTCAGTAACTGACAAATCTCTACCTCGCAGGAAATCTAATCTAAGCAAATGCCGGAACTCCCGGAAGTTGAAGCTGTTGCGCAAACGTTGAGGCCGCTGGTGCGAGGGCAACGCATCCGGTGCGTTCACGTTTTTCATCCGATTGCGACGCGGCCGCAATCCGCGCGACATTTTGCAAAGATGGCAGAAGGCCGACGAATGGCAGAGGTAGAGCGGCGGGGAAAATATCTGCTGCTGGTGCTGGATCGCGGGCTGATTGAGATGCACTTTCGGCTCGACGGGCAACTGGTGTGGTTTTCAAGCGCAAGGGAGTTGTTGAAGCGCGCGAATGCCGGCGACGGCGGAGTGCATGTGGATGTGGCGCTGGAGTTGAACAAGGGAGTGCTGGGATTCGCGGATGGAAGACACTTTGGGCGAGTGCACGCGTGGGAATCGG
Organism: Candidatus Acidiferrales bacterium; assembly: GCA_963792145.1. Classification (GTDB taxonomy): domain Bacteria; phylum Acidobacteriota; class Terriglobia; order Acidiferrales; family UBA7541; genus Acidiferrum. Next base: position 165,057 of record CAWBVH010000036.1, on the reverse strand, counting down.
CCGAGGCTTGCGCGCCGCTGAGAGTGCTGGGGATTGATGGACTGTCGCGACAATTTACCGCCAAGGAGTTGCGGGCACGGCTTTCGCGGTCCAGGCGTCCGGTGAAGGAGTTTCTTCTGGATCAGACAAAGATTGCGGGGATTGGAAACATCTACTCGTGCGAGTCGCTGTGGCGGGCACGCGTGGACCCGAGGCGGCGAGCGAACACAATTGAGACGAAAGAGGCCGCGCGACTGCACAAAGCGATTGTGTCGGTTCTCCGGCGTGCTTTAGAATGCTGCTTAGAACCTGCGCCTGACTTTCGAGATGAAACGTGGTGGTTTCAGGGACTGGAGAGAATCCTGCGCGCGTATCAACGCGAAGGAATGGAATGCAAGCGTTGCGGAAAAACGATCCAGCGGATTGAACAGGGCGGAAGGTCGACATACTGCTGCTTACACTGCCAGAAATAGGCGGAGACTGAGGAACCGGCGTGGATTCACCTGCTCCGAAAAAAACAGAAGCAACGAAAAAGCCGGATTTTGAGAGGTCGTTATCGCGGCTGGAGGAAGTGGTGCGGAAGCTGGAGAGCCCGCAGCTTTCGCTGGACGAGGCCATGAAATTGTTCGAAGAAGGTGTGCACCTTTCGCGGGAATGCCAGAAACAACTGGAAGAAGCGGAAGGGCGAGTGGAGATTTTGTTGAAGAAAGCCGATGGCAAGCTGGCCGCCGAAGTGTTTGAGCCCGAAGGAGAGAGCAATCCGTGAAGCTCTCCAATACCGCCGACAGGAAAACCCGCTGACCCGATGAAACTCCCGGAATTTTTTGAAGAAGACCGTTTAGCGGTTGATGCGCACCTGGAACGGCTGATGCCGGCGGAGAGCGCGCCGCCAAGCTCCATTCACGCGGCAATGCGATACTCCGTGTTTGCGGGCGGCAAGCGCATACGCCCGATACTGTGCCTGGAAACGTCGCGGATATTTGCCGAGGATGTGCAGGCGGCGTTGTATCCAGCGTGCGCCATCGAGTTCATCCATACCTATTCGCTGATTCACGACGATTTGCCGGCGCTGGATAACGACGATTTGCGACGCGGGAAGCCCACGTCGCACAAGAAATTTGGAGAGGCCATCGCCATTCTTGCGGGCGATGGGTTGTTGACGCTGGCGTTCGAGACGATTGGGGCGTCGCCAGTGGCTGCGGAACGCCGTGTGGCGATGCTGACGGAGATTTCGACGGCGGCCGGCACGCTGAATGGAATGGTCGGCGGGCAAGTGGCGGACATTGAAAGTGAAGGCAGGAAGGTGGGGCCGGAGATACTGGAGTACATTCACCGGTCGAAGACGGCGGCGCTGATACGAGCGTCGATCACGGCGGGAGCGCTATCGGCAGGGGCTGCGGACCAAGACGTGAAGCGGCTACGGCGATTCGGTGAAACGATTGGCTGGGCATTTCAGGTGACGGACGATATTTTGGATGTGGAAGAGTCTTCCGCGGCGCTGGGAAAAACAGCGGGTAAGGACATAGCGCAGCAGAAGGCGACGTATCCGGCGGTGTATGGACTGGAGAAGTCGCATGAGATCGCGAAGGAATTGGCGACGAAGGCCATTGACGAATTGCAGCCATACGGAGAGCGAGCAGAACGGCTACGCTCGATAGCGGAATTTCTGGTATTGCGCCGCGCGTAACGGTGACTCTTCGGTGAGGGTGAAGTTGAGATCCTTCGGCCCGCGAACAGCGCGGGCCTCAGGATGACAGCGCATGGCTGAGAGTGCATAACTGGCAAATCTAGATTGTCCAAGCAATTCGATTCTGAAACAATTCGGATCAGTCACCTCATGAATGCTAAAAGTGAACGCAAACGGCTCGACGTTCTGCTGGTTGAGCGCGGGCTCGCGGAATCGCGCCAGAAAGGACAGGCGATGATCCTGGCGGGAGAAGTCGAAGTGGATGGCAAGCGGGTGGACAAGGCGGGCTTGGCGATTGCCGAGGGATCGCGGATCGAGGTGCATAGCCGGTTGCAAAAGTATGCCAGCCGGGGTGGATTCAAGCTGGAAGGTGCGCTGGAGGATTTTGGAGTGCGGGCGGAAGGAAAGATTTGCCTGGATGTTGGGGCGTCGACCGGAGGCTTTACAGATTGCCTGCTGCAGAACGGGGCGCAGCGCGTTTACGCGGTGGATGTGAATACAGATCAGTTGGCATGGAAGCTGCGGGGAGACGAGCGAGTGAAGCGCGTGCAAAAGAATGCGCGAGAGCTTTCGGCGAAAGATTTGCCCGAGCAAGTGGAACTGGTGGTGGCGGATGTGTCGTTCATTTCGGTGAATAAGGTGTTGCCGGGAGCTGCGGAATGCGCGAAAGCAGGCGCGGATGTGCTGATCTTGATCAAGCCGCAGTTTGAGCTGAAGCGCGAGGATATCGGCAAGGGCGGAATCGTGCGGGACGTTTCGCTGCATGAGAGGGCGATCGATAGCGTGAAGAATGCCGTGGGATCACTGGGGCTGGAATGCCTGGGAGTTATGCCCAGCCGTCTGGCTGGCGCGGAAGGCAACCAGGAGTATTTCCTTCACGCCAGAAAATTGGCTGGGGTAGAATCGCGGTAATCCATGCGGCCCACACCAACCTTTAAAACGATCGGAATCATCTCGCGGCCTCGGCGTTCGAATCTGGCTGAGGTTGTGCCGCCACTTTTGGCGTGGCTGGAGGAACATGGCGTAAGAACGGTGCTGGATCCGGAGACCGCGGGCTCGCTGAAGAACGACGGGCTGGGAAAGACGCGGCACCAGGTGGCGGAACAGGCCGATCTGCTATTGGTATTGGGCGGAGATGGAACGCTGCTGGCAGCGGCGCGTGAAGCGGCTCCGCGTGGTGTTCCGATTTTGCCGGTCAACATGGGCAGCCTGGGATTTCTGGCGAGCTTCACGGTGGACGAGTTGTACCCCGCCCTGGAAGCGACGCTCGGCGGGGGAATCGATAATCAATGAGCGGGTGCTGCTGCTGGTGGAGCGGGTGAATCGCGGGGAGATTCTGACGAAGCAGCGCGTGCTGAATGATTGCGTCGTGCACAAGGGCACACTGGCACGCATGATCGAGTTGGAGTTGTACGTCGACGACGGATTTGTGTGCCGGTACCGGGCGGACGGGTTGATTGTGGCAACGCCAACAGGATCGACGGCGTATTCGATGTCGGCGGGCGGGCCGATTGTGCATCCGATGGTGGAGTCGATTCTGATTACGCCGATCTGCCCGCATACGCTGAGCGACCGGCCGGTGGTGATCCACGATACATCGAAGATTGAATTGCGCGTGGCGGAAAGCTCGGAATCGGTATTTCTGACGTCTGGATGGGCAGACGGGCGTGCCGATGCAGGTGGGAGACCGCGTGCGGATTACGCGAGCGGAGGAACGATTGAAACTGATTCAGCCGCCGAACAAGAGCTATTTTGAGATATTGCGGAGCAAGCTGAAGTGGGGAGAGGCGTAGGGTCGACCTTGGGCCGCACACCTCCACGTGAAATCTTCTGGCCAATTTTGATCTGAAGACTGGTTAGAGTTGAGGTCCTTCGCTCCGGCAAACTGCGCCGGGCTCAGGATGACAATTTTCCTGCCCATGCTGTGAACAGAAAACAGACAGGAGAAATGCCTCACGGGTGGCAGGCACCCGCTAACTGCGGATCGAAAAAACCTCACCCTGCAATAACAGGGTGAGCTACGACCGGAAAGACCTCATCCCTGGCAGGCGCGAGCTACTGGCGCGGATCGGAAAGGCCTCACCCCTGAAGGGGTGAGCTACAGGAGTGAACACAGGATTTCAGCCGAGAGCGTCTGTGCGGAGTAGGTCGTCTTGGGTTTCGCGGCGGCGGATTAAGGTGGCGTGATTACCTGAAACTAGAACTTCCGCGGGACGGCAGCGGCCGTTGTAATTCGAAGATTGCACCATGCCATAGGCACCGGCAGCCCAGATTGCTACCAGATCGCCGGAAGAAACCTCTCCCAACGGCCAGTCTTGCAAGAAACAATCGCCCGTTTCGCAGACCGGGCCGACGACATCGACACGGGTGCGCGGCGTCGCTGGGGCGCGTTTATTGTGGCTGACGCGGGTGATGGGATGTGGGGCGTCGTAGAGAATGGGACGAGCGAGGTCGTTCATGGCGGCATCGACAATAACGAAAGACTTGTGCGAATTGCGCTTGGTGTAAATCACGCGTGAGAGCAGAACTCCCGCGGGAGCGATGACGGAACGCCCCGGCTCAAGAAGCAGGCCGATGCCAAGCGGCTTGATGATGCGAGAAATCATGCGCGCGTAGGTGGTGCGCGAAATGGGCCGCTCGTCAGTGTAGCGAACACCCAAACCGCCACCGAAATCGAGGTACTTCAGGGCGATGCCCTGTTTCGCCAAAGTCGAGAAGATAGCTGGTGAGAAGTTGCAGCGCTTGCTGGAACGGGGCCAAATCGACAATTTGCGAGCCGATGTGGGCGCTAATTCCCTGCCAGCGGATGTGTTTCGTGGAGCGCTGAGCGAGATAAAGGGCGCGCGCCTCGGGCCAGCTCATGCCGAATTTGTGGTGGTGCAAGCCTGTGGAGATGTGCGGGTGACCGCCCGCTTTCACGTCGGGATTAATTCGTAAAGAAACGCCGGGAACGGAACGCGATCGCGAAGCTTCTTCGAGGAGGATCTCGAGCTCGGGAGCGGATTCAATATTGAACTGGAGAATTCCCGGCGCGCCTTTGCTGGAAGGTTTGTAGCGAAGGGCAGCACGGATTTCTTCGCGGGTCTTGCCAACGCCGGAGAACACAATGCGATTGCCGGGAACGCGAATGCGACCGAGATGATCGAGTTCACCGTTGGAGACGATGTCGAAGCCACAGCCACGCTGCGCGAGCAACTTCAAGATGGAGAGATTGCCGTTGGACTTGACGGCAAAGCATACGCGATGTGGAACAGCCGAAAGGCCATGCTCCAGTTCGTCAAAGGCATCTACGATGGCGCCGCGGCTGTAAACGTACGTGGGAGTGCCGAAACGATGGGCGATTTCCTGAAGCGGAAGGCCCTCGCAAAAAACGCGGCGGCCCGCGCGAGTGCTCTTCCAGCCAAAGTGCGGAGTGAATGTTGCTGGGTCGACGTAATTGAGGTTGCGACGAGCCTGACCGGGGACGCTCATTTCACCTTCAAAATAACCAGAGTGCGATCGTCGGAAAGCGGAGCGCTCTGCGCAAACCAGTCGACCTCGCGAAGAATCAGATCGGCGAGCTCAGCAGAAGTGATCTCGTGGTGCTTCTCAATGAGGCGGCGAAGGCGAGTGGTGCCAAAGAACTGGCCTTCGGTGTTGGCGGTTTCGGCGATGCCGTCGGAATGGAAGACAAGGATGTCGCCGACGTCGAGGGTGACGCCCCACTCGTCGTATTGAACTTCTTCGAAGATGCCGAGGGGAAAACCGGCTAGTTCGATGCGATCGCACTTTCCACCCTTGTAAAGAAGTGGCTGTGACTGGCCGGCATTTGCCACGCGCAGCTTCTGGCGGCCCTTTTGCCACGTGGCAAAGCAGGCAGTCATGAAGCGGCCTTCGATGCGGCGTTCGCCGATGACCTGATTCATTTGGCGAAGCATTTCGGCGGGCTGAAGTTTTTGCGGAGCGAGACTTCGCATGATGCCGATGGCAACAGCTCCATAGAGAGCGGCGGCGGTGCCCTTGCCGCTGACGTCACCAAGTGCGATGCCTAATTGCTGGGGGCCGTAACGGAGGAATTCGTAGAGATCGCCACAAACTTCGCGGGCCGAGAGGTAGCGCGCGGCAACATCCAGGCCATAGTCGCTGGTGGGCACAGGACGAAGCAGCGCGCCCTGAATGCGCTTCGCGGCCTGGAGGTCACGCTCGAGGCGAGCTTCATCTTTGGCAACCTGCTCGTAGAGGCGTGCGTTTTCGAGCGACACGGCAAGATTCGCGGCGAGGATGGAGAGCGTCTGAACGTGCTCCTCGGTAAAGTAGTTGAGCTGAGGGCTTTCCAGATCGAGCACGCCGATGACTTTGCCCTTGTGCAGCATGGGAATGGCAAGTTCCGAGCGCGTCTCAGGATTCACCAGGAGGTAGCGCTCGTCCGCAGTAACGTCGGGAACAAGGACCGGCTCACGCAGAGTTGCAGCAGCGCCCACAATTCCTTCGCTGGCTGCGACGCGCAGCTTTCCCTGGACGCGCTGGCCGTGCTTGACGTCGAGGCGGTGGCGAAAGACTTTTTGCTCTTCGTCGTAGAGCATGATGCTGACAATCTGGTAGTCAATCACGCGCTTCACGAGTTCGGCAGCGCGGCGAAGAAGTTCTTCAACGTCGAGGATGGAGCTGATCTCGCGACTGACTTCCGTCAGGACCATAAGAGTTTCGCCCTGGGCGCGCTCTTTTTGGAAGAGGCGCGCATTCTCAACGGCGATGGCAAGGCGACTGGCGAGAAGCGTAAGAATGTTCTGCTGATCCTTGGTGAAGTAGTCCGGCTGGCGGCTCTGGATATCGAGGACACCAATGCAAGTGCCGCGGAACATGAGAGGCACGGCAAGCTCCGAGCGAACCGTGTCAATGGCATTAATGTAGCGCGGATCTTGAGTGACGTCGCCGACACGAACGGAATGGCCGGTGGCAGCAGCGGTGCCGGTAATGCCCTGGCCGATGGGAACTCTAAGGTTCTCGGCCAATCCCGGTGGATAGCCCACGGCGAAACGATGCCGCAAGCAATTGCCATCGCAATCGACCATGAGCACACCAAAGAATTCATAGTCAATGTGGCGCTTGATCAGGGCGGCGGCGCGGGCCAGGACTTCGTCAAGGTCGAGCGAGGCATTCACTTCCTCGCCGATTTCCGTGAGAGTGGCGAGCACCTCAGCGGACGTCTCTTTCGAAAGAGGAGCGGAACTCGTTTGGGTTTTAGGGTCTGTGGCGTCCATGAACTCTATCTATTATAGCAGGCACCCCGGCGGCGATTTTCCACAAAGCTGAATCGCGGAATGGGATTCCATCGTGCCAGCGCCGGAAAGGGTTACGCTACTCGATTTTGGTTTTGCCGCGCGGGCCGAGACGAAGAACGGAGACATCCGGGAGATTGCGGTAACGCTCGTCGTAGTCCAGGCCATAGCCCACGACAAATTCGTTGGGGATCACGAAACCAACATAATCGGCCTTCAAATCAGCGATGCGGCGCTCGATTTTGTCGAGAAGAACAGCGATGCGAAGATGCTTGGGGTGGCGTTCCTCGAAGAGCAAAAGCAAATACTTCAGTGTCAGGCCAGTATCCAGAATGTCTTCAACGATGAGGACGGTTCGGCCTTCGATGCTCACGTCCAGATCCTTGATCAATTTAACTTCGCCGGTGGAATCGGTGCCCTTGCCGTAGCTGGAGACGGCGATGAAATCGAAAGAAACCTCGCCGCCGAGTTCCTGCGCGAGGTCGGAGAGGAAAAATACCGAGCCTTTGAGGACACCGATGAGGTGAAGCGGGTCGTGGGGAAGATCGCGGCGAATTTCGCGGGCCATCTGCTTGATGCGCTGTTTGAGCCGGGCGTGAGGAATGAGGACGTGAACGGCTTCCCCGGGACGGTGACCGGGTTTTTCCTTGATGGAGCGTTTTCTTTTCTTGGGCAAAGCAGGCTACTCCTTTGGTTGTAGAGATCAGCCAGTCAGGCCATCAGCGACAAAAATATTGGTACCGCGAGGAGCCTTCCGTTGCGATTGCGCCGCAGCCATTTCCGATTGCTTTTCGCATGCGGGAGAAGTTCCTTTCCCTGGAGCGGCGCTTGCGTCTGCAAAAGTTTTTTTCCATCCTATGTGTTGCGTACAAAAGTGTCAATTCATCGGCAAATGTTCTTTGCTGATGGGAGGTGCCACGTGAGCGAAACGAGGGTTTTGGTGCCGGAACCATGGCTGCGCGGGACGCTGCGGGACGTCCCGGCGGTACACCGGGGAGTTTTGCACGCGCTGCAATTGGCGCAGGAGGATTTGGGAAAATGGTGCCGACCGTTGGCAGAGGAGCAACTGAAAGCGCGCCCTGGCGGATTGCCTCCAGTTGCATTTCATCTGCGGCACATCGCGCGGAGCATGGACCGACTGCTGACGTATGCGGAAGAAGGGCAATTGGGAGAGGCGCAGGTTTCGGCGCTGAAAAGCGAGTGGGATGCGGAGGTGTGTGGTGACGCACTGTTCGCTGAGATTGAAGGGGCCTTTGCGCGTAGCGCTGAACGCGTACGGGCGCTCGCGTCGGCTGACTTGGGGGCGGAACGCGCGGTCGGAAAGAAGCAATTGCCGACGACACTTGGCGGATTGCTCGTGCATGTAGCGGATCACACGCAGCGGCATGTAGGGCAGGCGATCACGACCGCGAAGGTGGTTGCGGGGATGAAGTGAAAGACGGCTAAGTTTGTGGGAGGAGTTGAGGTTGAGATTCTTCGGGCATCCTCGTCGGATGCCCTCAGAATGACACGCGCGCTAGTTCGCGAAATCGAAGGGGTTTTGGCGGCGGTTCGGATATAATTTGCGCTCATTGTTATGTATCCATTGCTCAAAAGCACGGTTCTGATTATCTCGGCGCTGTTCCCGATCGTGAATCCGCTGGGGAGCGCGCCGCTGTTTCTTTCGATGACTCGCGACTATTCCGAGGAAGATCGAAAGCTGCTCTCCACACGGATTGCGATCAATGGCTTTTTCCTGTTGATCGCGTCGTACCTGACGGGGACACATATCCTGTCGTTTTTCGGAATCTCCATCCCGGTGGTGCAGGTGGGCGGAGGGCTGGTGCTGGCTTCGACGGGCTGGGCGATGCTGAAGCAGAAATCAAATGAAGATGAAACGAAAGAAGGCGTGAACCGGACAGTGGACCGGCGCGACCTGTTCGAGAAAGCGTTTTATCCGCTGACATTGCCACTGACCGTAGGGCCTGGATCGATTTCGGTGGCGATTACGTTGGGCGCAAATGAGCCGCACACGGATCACCTGATTTTGCTGTCGATCATCGGCGCGGTGATCGGTTCGTTGGTGATATCGGCCAGCGTGTACCTTTGCTACGCATTCGCGGACGGGCTGGCACGGGCACTGGGCTCCACGGCGATGAGTGTGATCATGCGGCTGTCGTCGTTTCTGCTGGTGTGCATCGGCGTGCAGATTATCTGGAACGGGGTATCGGCGCTGTTGAAGACTATTCCGGGGCTGTGACACTGACGACTTGCAGCGCGGAGAAGTGAGTGGAGCTGTCGAGGTTGCGATTCTTCGAGCATCCTCGCCGGATGCTCTCAGAATGACAAGTCCGCATTTCGCGCCGGCCAATTGCAATGCGAGTCAGCCGAGCGACTATTTCCAGGAAGGCAATTCCCTTTTGCCGAGAAGTGCTTCGGCGGCCCAAGCTCCAAGATAAACAGATTGAGCAACACCGTGGCCGGAATAGGCGCCGAGAATGATGGCGTTGCGGCTCTCCCGATGAAATTCGAAAACAGGCTTCCATTCTTCGGCGATGCAGATGGGCCCGCCCCAGCGATGAGTGAAATTCACGTTGTGCAATGCGGGATGAAAGCCGTGAATGCGTTTTTGCAGGAGCGCAAGGAGATCTTCGGGCTGGCCCTGCGTGACGTCAATCTCTGCGAGCTTGCGCCAATCGCCGGGAAAAACCAGGCCGCTGCCGAAGATCACGCTGTCGCCGAATAGCCTGCCCCAGAGATAAGGGAGATCGACCGTATAGAAGGGCTTGCGCTCGGCCAAGCCAATTTCCGAGAGAACGGAAGGGCTGAGCGGTTCTGTGGCAATGGCGAGAGTGAAGGCGGACTGGGCACGTTTGTCGAGATGGGTGAGCTCCAGAGAAAAGGCATTTGTGGCGAAGAGCACGTGGTGAGCTGTGAGGATTCCGAGCTTGGTGCGCAACTCGACGGATTGAGTGAAGGCGGCATTGTCTACGGCGGCATGTTCGAAGAGCAGCGCTCCCGAACGTTCCGCGGCGCGCGCGAGGCCGCTGACCGTCTTGCCAGCGTCAATGGTGCCGCCGGGGACGGCTTTTGTGGCGCACAATTGGCCGGAATCGTCCCAGCGAATGGGGGAGTCTGGCAACGGGGCGGTGCGGCCGAGTTCGTAGACGCCGGGCAAGGAAAGATCGGCCTGGACGTCGAGAGTTCGCAGGATGTTTTGGTAGCCGGCCAGCACATCACCAAGGCCGGGCAGATCGCCGGTGGCAGTTTCAGCGAGAACAACTCCGCCGGTATGTCCGCTGGAACCCGCGCCAAAGGATTCCGATTCAAACAGAGCGACAGATTTCTGTGGGGCGAGATGTTTCAGCCAAGCGGCCGCGGCCAGGCCGGTGAATCCACCGCCGACAACGGCGAAATCGACGGAGCGAGGGAGTTCGCGCTTCGTGGCGTGAAAATCGATGGTCCAAGGGCGATTTCCCCAGTTCTTCATGGCGAGCAACACCCTTTGTGAATCTCTTGCAGGCTAGCACACGCGCGAACACGACGCACGTGCCGGGGCTTCGTCCCTACCGCGAGCTTCGGGATTGAGAGTTCAATCAGGGAGCTCGCGCAAAGAATCGTAGATGGGCGGATCCTTGAGGAGGGTAGCAACGGTCACGGAAGCAAAAGTGGCACCCAGCATTGCGAGAAAGTAGTTGGAGCTTCCAGTGAGTTCCACGATGAGGATGATACCGGTAATTGGAGAGCGCACGACCGCGCCGAAAAGGCAGCCATACCCACCAGCGCGAATTCCCTGGGTTGCAGGCCATAAGTGTTCAGCCAACGGCACCAGAGGATGCCGAAGAAGAGGCCGGCCTGGGAGCCGATGGTAAGCAAGTGAGACTTTCGCTCAGAGCAGGGCGGTGGTGCGGCGGGCCCAGCTCTTCCCTTTTGCTTTGGCGATGTCCTCGACGTCTTTTACGTAAGCCGCAGTCTGAGTGAGGACGTGGTGAAGATCGTTGCCGATACTGATGAAGGAGAAGCCTTTGTCGAGAAATTCGCCGACGCGGGAGGTTCCGAAGAGGAAGAGGCCGAGGATGACATTGTTCTTGCGCGCAGCGGCAATGAGCTTTTCGGTGGCGGCGCCGAGTTCGGGCGAGGTATACATGTGTGGGAACTCGTACTTTTCATACAAGCCCATGGACATGCAGAGATCGTTTTGGCCGAGGAAGAGGATATCGACGCCGGGAACAGCGGCGATTTCGTCGATGTTCTTGATGCAGTCCGCGGTTTCGACCTGGAGAGCGACGATGACGTTGGTGTTGGCGCCGCCGGCATAGCCAAGGAGACCCTCTCGATTCATGCTGCGCTGCGGAAAGTAGACGGAGCGGGTGCCGGCGGTGGGATAGCGCGCGCAAGTGACTGCGGCGCGAGCCTCGTCGGCACTGTTGATGTAGGGGACGAGAATGCCATCGGCACCGAGGTCGAGCGACTGCTGGATGCCTGGACGGTCGCTGTAGCTGCCCACGCGGACGAGGGACTTTGCGCCGCCATTGGAGATGCCGCTGAGCATGGCGGAAAGCTTTTCGTATCCCATAGGCCCGTGCTGGGAATCGACAAGCAGCCAATCGTAACCGCTGTGAGACAACTGCTCCGCGACAGTGGGGGAATGCGCGTTCAGGAAGATGCCGAGTTTGGGAGTTCCAGCGCGCAATTGTTTTTTGAATTCGGCGCCAGTGAGGCTACCAGTGGCCATGAGACGTGCTCCTTATGAAAAGATGAGTTCGGACAGATTCGGGTAAGTGTACTAGAGAAGGCGAGGGGGGAGGAAATCAAAATGGGGGAGGTGGGGTTGAGGGGGGGAGAGATTCCTCACTCCGCAGACTCCGTTCGGAATGACACGGTTACGCGACCGCCGAAGCCGTTCGCAGAAACGGTCAGAGGTATTTGATGAGGACGACCTCGTTGCGAGATTCGTTGTAGACGAGTTCGTCGACCATTTGTTGTGTGAGAAGCAAGCCCAGACCACCGGGACGGAGACCCTTTTCTTCGCGGGCTTTCATGTGGGCCATGGGATCCTCTTCCGGGTTGTTCAAGGCAGCGTGCTTCAGATTGTGCAGATCGAAACCTGGGCCGGGATCGTCGAGGCGGTACATCAAGCATTTTTTGGTGCGGATGTAGGAGATGCGGACCTTGAGATTGGGATCGAGACGCCCCCCCCATTCGATGGCGTTGTTGAGCAGTTCACGGAAGGCATAGCCAACCTTCTCAACGACGTCAGGGGGCAAGCCGGACTCCAGATGGGAAAGAAAACTTTGCACGCGGTAGACAACAGACTGCTCGCAGGGGACAAGAAGCTCAACCCAGTGGGGCTGCGCGGAAAGGACTTCGATCGGGAGACCAGCCGGGTCTGAGGAGAGGGCATTCTGTACGGTAATGCGAAGCAGCTCTGCGTCGAGAGGCTTCTTCAAGAACTGATAGACGTGGCCGCGCATCGCTGCCAGCAAAGTGTCGGAAGTCTGGTCCGAAGTCATAACGATGATTTTGGGGATGTGTTTTTCCTCGTGGAGACGGCTGAGGAGGCCGAGACCCGTCATTTTGGGCATCCAGATGTCGAGGAGCACGAGATCGAACTTTTTTTTCTGCATGGCACGAAGCGCCGAGACGCCGTCAGACGCAGCAGTAACAGTGTAGCCATGTTTTTTCAGGACGCCGCGGATCATCTGTCGAGTGGTAGCGTCGTCGTCGGTAACGAGAATGTGGGGCATCAATAGGCTCCGAGGCGCTGGGATGAGGGCTGGCCGAACCGTTTTTGGCTACGTTTTACGGCGCGCGCTGGGTTTAGGACGCTTGCGATCCGGCGAGCGACGAGGTTTGCCTGCCGCAACAGGTTTCGATTTGGCCCGGGCACTAGCCGAAAGTGGCTTGCCCACGATCTGCTTCGCGTATCCTCTCAATTTTTCCAGCAGCTTCGCAATCTCTTCCTGCAGGAGAGGGTAGAGGCGGGTGGCCTGGCGCAAATCCGAGCAGCGACCGAGATTTTGGAGGGTCTCCGCGTGTTGCTGAGCGGGAGACGGTCCGAAGATGCTGACGGAACCCTTGAGGGCGTGAGCGGAAGAAGCGAGGCGGACGCCGTCGTTCGTCTTGAGGGCAGAGTGAATGGCGGCGAGACGCTTGGGCGTATCGCGCAGGAAAGTGGCAATCATCTGGCGGAGAAGCTTCTTATCGCCACCGATGCGCTTCAGGAGGTCGTCCAGACTTCCGGGCTGCGGGAGCGGGATGGACGAAGCGTCCGGCGGGATGCGCGAAGGATCGCTGAGTAAGGCGGTCAACGTTTCCAGGTGAAAAGGCTTGCCGAGCACGGAATCAAAGCCAGCAGCGAGCAGACGATCACGATCCTGAGGCGAGCTGTTGCCGGTAAGCGCGATGACGACGGGCCCGCTTGACGGAGAAGCAGAATTTTTGCGAATGGCACCAACAACCTGAACTCCGGTAAGGCCGGGCATTTCCTCATCGAGGAGGATGACGTCGAAAGAGTCGCGCTGGGCCCTGTCTAGAGCATCCTTGCCATTCGAGACGGAAGTGACGAGATGGCCGCTGCGCTCCAACTGGTAGGTGGTCAGCTTTCGAATGTCTTCGTGATCGTCAGCAAGAAGAACGCGCATCGATTTCCTTGGGAGGGTAGCCGGGCTGGTGGAAGACGCTGGAACTTTCCGTTGCCCGGTACGCTCACCGCGTGTGGGGAGATCTTGCACAGCAGCCAGGGGAAGACGGAACCAGAAGCGCGAACCCTTCTCCGGCAAGGAGACACAACCGATGGTACCACCCCAGCGCTCGACGGTAATACGGCAGAAGTACAAGCCCAGGCCGGCTTTGCCGGTGCTTTGCTTCCCTTTCGAGAAAAGGCCGAAAATCTGAGCCGGAGTGAGGTCGCGCGGCAGGCCGGGGCCCTGATCATCGACGTAGGCTTTGCAAAAACCGTCGTCGATCTCGTGCGCCGAGGGTAACGCACGATCCAGGGGGCGAGTAGCGCAATGCGTTTTCAAGAAGATTGGCGAAAACGCGTTGCAGGCGGGACTCTTCGCCCATGATGCGGCACTGCTCGGGCGCGGTGGGCAGGGCGAGTTTGATGCGCACGTTTTTAGCGGCGAACGGCGGCGATTGCGACTCTGCGACCCGGCGCGCGATGTGAAAAAGATCCGGCGAATTGTTGGCGGACGTTTCGGTGTCGAGGGTGGCGCGAAGGTCGGCCGAAAATGCCTGCAGGACTTCGCGAATCATGGATTGCTGCTGATCGCTGGCGCGCCTGCCGAGTTCGATAAATTCGGCGGTACGAGGGGAGATGGGTTCACCGGAAACGCAGTCGAGAGCAACACTCATCACGCTGAGAGGCTGAGAAAGATCATGAATGATGCAATGGAGAAGGATCTCCTTTTTCTGAATTTCGCGGAGAAGCATTTCGTGTTCGAGGGCGGAGCTGCGGGCGGTCTGCAAAATCTGGACGCGCTCCTGATACTGTGATCCAGGGGAGTAGATGGCAAGGATCGGGCGGTTCTCCAAACGCAACGCCGTAGCTTGCAAGGGAATCTCCATGCCGGAGGCGGACTTTTCGATCCATGCGCCGGAATCAAGTGAATCGGGTTGTGAGGCGCCCCAGAAGTCCACGGCCTCGGAGAGGAAGCCTTCCAGAAACGACGACGTTTCCCCGAGAGACACGGCTGCTGAACGGCGATGTCCGGGCCCCAGAGTTGCGAAAGCCAAGCAGGGGGATCAACCAAAAGGGCGAACTGGCCATCGCCGAGATACTCGAAGAGCGCGTAGCCGAGTTGGCGAAGAAATGGCTGGAGAGGGGAGGACATGGTCAGGGAAGCATCTTCCTGGTGAGTTGCAAGAAAGCCTCGTCAACATTTTCGCCGGTTTTTGCGCTGGAGCGAAGGATGGTCCAGTTTCGGGCGGTAAGTTGTGATTCCATCGCGGGATCGAGTTCCCAATCCTGGACGAGATCGGCTTTATTGATGACCAAAATGAAGGGGATTTCACCGATTTCTTCGCGAATGCGCTGTTCGAGCTGGAAGGCTTTTTCCAGAGTGTTGCGGCGAGTTCCGTCGGCGACGAGAAGATAGCCAGCCGCGCCGCGCAGGTAGGACCAACGCATTTTCTGGAATTCATCTTCACCGTAGAGATCCCAAAGAACCAGGGTGACGTCGGAATCGTTATGGCGAACGACCCTCTTGTCGATTTTGACGCCGACGGTGGTGTGGTAGGCCTCTGAATAAATGCTTTCGACGAAACGGCGGATGAGACTGGTTTTGCCGACAGCGAAGGAACCGAGCATGCAGATTTTCTTCTGAATCATGGCTGAGGGGAAGGAGAGGAGCTCACAAGAAAGGTAACACTGCGATTGAACTGGCGATTCTCCTCGGTGTCGTCGCTACGCACAGGTTCCGCGGAGGCGACGCCGCGGGCGTGCAAGACGTCATCGGGGATGCCAAGTTGAATAAGTTCCCATGCGACACGGTCGGCGCGGCGCTGGCTGAGAGATTGATTGGTGCCTTCGGCGCCGGTGGCGTCGCTGTGGCCAACAACCTCCAGGCGCAGGTTCTGATGAAGCGCTGCCGCAGAATTCTGCAGCGAGGTTAGTTTGGGAATCAGGTTGCGCAGATTCGAGCGCTCGGCCGAGGAGAGCGCGGCCGTCCCCACAGGGAATTTTACAATAACGCCCTGGACCTCGCTTTTCGCTTGGTCGAAAGCCATCTGCTCGGGAGTGAAGCGGCCGAAGTCCACAGAGCGAAGCCCGGGAACAAGCAGGGCGCGTGTGCGGAGATCCTTAAGCCAGGCAGCAGAAGGTTGGCCAGCAAGGTGCAAAATGCCGTCTTTCACATTTAGGGTGACATCTTGCGGAGGAGCGAGAAGTTGGGTGGCGCGCTGCTGGAGGATGGCATCGTCGAGAGCATAGTAGGCGCCCCAGTGGAATTCGGATTTGGCGGGATCGAGGCCAGCCTGCGTTACGAACTGGCGAGGGTCCGGCGCGAGAGGGTCGCGGAGGCCGCGGATGGAAAAGCGTCCGTGTTCGCGACCGAAAGAAGTGATGACAAGGCCAGGTTGCTCACGGAGGGTATCGACCAGATTGTTCCAGCGTTGATATTGCCACCAGCGCCAGCCGAGAAACCCGCCGACAAGGAGAAGCAGCAAGCCGGCCGCGGCCCAGGCGTAGCCGTAACCCTTGCGGTTCGCGCCCTCTTTGTACTTGTATTCGAGGCAGCGAGAGAGTTCCTGGTTGACCGCAGAGAAGGGAGCGGTGTCTCCAGTGAAGCGATCGAGCTGTACGGAATACTCGCGATGAATATTTTCGAGGACTTCGGCCATGGTATCGCGAAGTGCGCGCGGCGCAATGCCACGAATCACGCAGGCAAGAATGGCGTAGGGTCCGGCTTCAACCCAAACATCGAGATCGCCAACATTGAGGCGCTCGATGCCCTCACCCGGGCCAGAGTGAAAAGAATCACGCACGAAATCCTGAATGGCGGAAAGCATTCCAGAGACCAGGCTGGGATCCTGCATAGCAACGCTGGGAGCAACGGCGTGGCCGAGGGACAATCCGGTTTTCTTGTGGATCAGGAAAACCTGTTCGACACGAAAAACGAGGCTGTGGAGCAGAACCACCTCGGTGAAGGTGCGGCCAGTGCGAAGGGCCTCCAGACGCCACTTCAGACCTTGCACGGAGAGGCTTTGGTCCATGATTTGATTGAAGGAATCGAGGAAAGAACGAAGAGTTTCCAGGATGGAGCGGCGGATGGCGGGACCCATCACCGGAAAAAGCGCATCGGCGAGAGTGCTGGGATCCTTGCGAACGGATTCGCGCACCGCGGTTTCGATGGTGGGAGCGAGTGCTTCGCTGAGTGCGTCGCTACCTCCCTGCTCGCGGCGAAGTTGAATGGCTTCGGCGACGACCGAGCTGACATCCTCGGTGCGTGCTTCAGGATTGGCAACACGATGATGCAGGCGCTCCAGGGCTTCCTGTTCGGGAGCGAGGATAAGGTGGCGCAGTTCCTCAAGAGAGCCTGTGCCGTTGGCCGAAGAGTCGTCCGGCTGGTCCTGAGGAACACGTTTTGTGGAAGCGTCAGCCATCGTCATTCGGCAAGAAAAATTCCGATGGGCCGGGACAAGGCCGCAGGGAAAAGGCAGCCTACTTTTCCGGCAACTCCAATTCGTCCTTGAGACGCAGAGCGAGTTCATTGAAGAGATCAGCGAGCATGGCGCGATCGGTCTTGTCGTTGCGGAGTGTTTCGGCTTCACTCTCGAGGGAAGCTTCCAGCTCCTCCTTGGACTTCTGGATTTGATTGCCGAGTGTCTTGGACTGTTCCAGGATGCGAGAGCGCAGGTCGCCCTGAACGCTGGCAATCTGGTCTTCGAGCTGCGAGAGCTTTTTTTCGAGCGCTTTGGAGTTGTCGCGTGACTCGCGAGTAAGTTCCTTCAGGGCTTCGCCGCGCTCGGACTTTTCGGTTTTCAGGCGCTGGCCGAGAGATTCCATCTCTTCGCGAACATAGGACTCGAGAGAATCGAAGCGTTTCTTCAGATCTTCACGGAGCGCGTCGGAGGACTTGGTAAGGCGCTCCTCGAGGCGTGCGAAGCGCTTCTCGTACTCCCGCATATTGGAACCAAAGAGAATATCCCGGATTTTATCGACGTTTGCGCCCTCGCGCAGCTCGCCATTGGCGGCATTCTTTTCCTCAGGATCGGCAGACATGGCTGTACGAACTCCCTTCTTGCGTGCGTTCGGCTTCTTGGCCATGCGGCGACACTACTACGAGTGTAAGGGGTTGAGCAACACGGTCTTTTGCCAGGTGGCAATGGAACGGAGAGGTCCTATAGGTCTTGACAAAAGATAGGAAAAGAAAGTAAAAGAAAGAAAGCGAAAGCAGTCGAAAGTTGGGGTTTTTGCTCGAATCCAGGCTCGAGCACCTCAAGGGGGTGTGGGATGAAGTTAGCGAAGCTGGAAGTGTTTGGGGTAACCCTTTTTCTTCTTCTTGGAAACCTGATCACGGAAGCGACGGCGGCGGCGCAGTCTACCTATACGGCGCAGTTGACCGGTGTGGTGACCGACTCATCGGGCGGCGTGATACCCGGAGCGAAGGTGACGTTGGTCGATGAGGGAACGAATGTTCCGTCAACACATGACACGGACGGACGCGGCACGTACGTGTTCACGGGGATTCGCCCCTCGACGTACACGATTCGCGTTGATGCTCCGAACATGAACACGCAGGAACGCAAAGGAGTGATTCTGGCGGTGAGCCAGCAAGCCACGCTGGATTTCACGCTGGCGCCGAGGGGAGTGGCCGAGACGGTGACGGTGACGGAGCAGGCTCCGCTGCTGGATACGGGAAGCGCGACGCTTGGCACGGATGTGACCAACGAGTATGTGAAGGACATTCCGCTGATCAACCGCAGCATGTTTGGGCTGGTGTTCCTGGCGGGAGGCGTGACGGAAACGACCGGGTCAGGCACGCAGGATTCGTACCCTTCAGGAACGAACTTTGTTTCCAACGGGCAGAGGAACGCAACGGCGGAAGTGCGACTGGATGGGGCATTGACCAGCGCGCCGGAACAGGGCGAAGGCGGAACGACGAATGTGTACTACCAGCCGTCGGTGGAAATCGTGCAGGAATTCAAGGTGGAGAACAACAGCTTCTCCGCGGAATATGGGAACAATGGCGGCACAGTCGTGAACATGGTGCTGAAATCGGGCACAAACAATTTTCACGGGAGCGGTTGGTGGTATGGGCAAAGGTCAGCGCTGGATGCGAACGATTGGTTCAACAACGCGGCAGAATATCCCCAAGCCGGACCACATCCGCGACCAGTATGGCTTCTCGCTGGGCGGCCCGATCAAGAAACAAAAGACATTTTTCTTTATCGATCTGGAGCTGACGCGGCAACACGACCCGGTGAACATGAATCGGCACAGTGCCGACGGACGACGAACGGAATGGCATCTTCACCAATACGATGACGGCGGATCCCGATACCGGCAATCCGGTGCAGCAAACTATTTACAATCCTTTCCAATTGACGTGCGTGCCAAACCCCGCCGCCAGCCACAGGATGCACGCCAACGCGGGCGCAGTTCTCCAACAATGTAATCGACCCGTCGCTGATCAATCCGATTGGCCAGGCGCTACTGAAACTCTATCCGGAACCAAATGTGCAGGCCGATCAATTTGGTCTGAACAATTTCCGGACATCGGTGCTGACGAATGCCCCGGGCTACCAGTTTGACGTGAAGATCGATCACAATTTCAGCCAAAACCAGATGCTGGCAGCGCGATACAGCCAACTGCACGGGGAGTACAACGTTCCGTTTGTGCTGGGGAGCGCGGACTTTAATGATGGGTTCACATCTTCAACCAACGTCAAGAACATCGGTTTGGAATACAACTGGTCGCTGACCCCAACCACGCTGTGGACCAACCGTTTTGCAGTGGATCGCGTGGTGGCGCCGGTACACACCTCATTCAAGACCGCGGGTGGACAAGACTTGACGCTCAGAGCGTGGGATTCCCCTCCATCCTGGGAGGCGCAAACGGTCTGGACCGCATGCCAACGATCGCGCTGGATTCGACGAACGGATGGCTCTCGATGTACACGCAGTGCTGCACCGACACGAACTTTGCGCACACGCTGTATAGCTACTCGGCGTCCATTTCGCTGGTCAGGGGCCGCCACACGTTCAAGTTCGGCTTTGAACAAAGACTATTTTTCAACAATTTCTGGCAGCCCAACTACCCGACGGGCGTATTTCTCCTTCCCCGAATCGATGACCGCATCGGTAGTGGGCGGCACGAGCCCGACGGAAGGCAATTCGTTCGCAAGCCTGCTGCTGGGATATGGAGCGGCGGGAGGTTCGAGCTACATCAATATTCTGCCGACGGTGGCAGACAAATCGATGGAGACGGCATTTTATGTGCAGGACGACTGGAAGGTCAGCTCGAGACTCACGATCAACCTGGGACTGCGCTACGAGTGGAGTTCGCCGTACACGGAGCGCTTCAATCATCAACAGTTCAGTGATTTCACGGGAGACACCGGCGTTTCCGTGGTGCTGCCGCAAGGAGTAAATCTGACGCCGACGCCCACGGAGTTGAAGGGCACGACACTGTTCGTGAATCAAGGCGGGTTGGGACGAAGCGTCCCGACCGATCGCAACAACTTTGCGCCGCGCGCGGGATTTGCGTTTTCGCTGACCCCCACGACTGTAATCCGAGGCGGTGCGGGTATTTATTATGGGCTGAGCCCAGCGACCAACTACCAGTATCCTGGGACGGCCTTCAGTGGCACTGACCCAGTGCTGTTTACCCTGGACAACTATCAAACGCAATACGCCACGCTTTCCAACCCGTTTCCGAATCGGGCTGTCGCAACCGCAGGGAACGGCGTACGGCAAGTTGGCCATGTGGGGCTACGACAATGGCAATAATCTTGGCACCGAACAGGCTCGCAATGCCGATATCTACCAGTGGAACGTGGGCGTTCAACATTTGTTTCCCGGCGAAGTGACCATCGGAGTGGATTATTCCGCGAATCGCAGCACGCACCTGCCGTGGGGCGGATATTCCAGCACACGCAATCGCGATTATATTTCGTCGGATCTTGCTGTCCCAGATCTCCGCACAGCAGCACGCGCTGGATCCCAATTGCGATGCGAATAGCTACGCGTAAGCAACATACTTGCAAAACCCGGTGCCGAATCCGTTCCTGCCGTTTTTCCAACAGCCGGGCGGGATGTTCAATGAACCGGCATCGGCGTACAGCCAATCGACTGTGCCACTAATCAATCTGCTGCGGCCGTATCCGCAATTCAACGGAACGTTCCAGGGACTGCCAAACTTCGGCGCGGATTCCTGGTACAACTCGCTGCAGGTGCGTTTCCAGAAACGGCCATGAGTCACTACTTCAGTCTGGAAGGCAACTACACTTTCTCCAAGGCCACGCGATGATTCTTCCGTTGGATTCAACGCGTTCGTGGGCGGTTTGAACCTCGGCAATCCTCAGCAACTGGATCACTTGCAAAGAGAATGGGCGATCAGCGCGAATGATGCACCGCAACGGTTCGTGCTGGCGGCGATTTTCCAATTACCGGTGGGAAGGGGCCGGTGGATTGGCAGCGACATGAACCGCATCCTTGACGGGATTGTCGGCGGGTGGCAAGTCTCGACGATTGTCACCTATCAATCCGGCCAGCCGCTGCCAATTGGCATGTCGCAGCCCCGCCTGATGGATGGGAATCAGCGGCCCGACGTCGTGTGCCCGGTGTTACGTTCGGGAATCAGCTATCACCAGGCGGCGGCAAACGCGTTGAATGGGGTAGGCAATCCTTCCGTCTTCAATGACGCCTGCTTTGCCGATCCTGGAGATCAGGTTCCCGGGAATGCGCCGCGCTATTTCTCCGTTCTGCGGGGCGACAGCATTCACAATATGGACCTATCGTTCCTGAAGGAATTCAAGATTCGTGAGGGCATGCTGCTGCAGTTCCGCGGCGAATTTTTCAACTTCACGAACACGGAACGATTTGCGTTCCCGGATCTCGGGGTATGGCAGCGCGACATTTGGAGAGGTCACCTCCACCGCTCCCGGAAGCACTCCACGTCACACGCAGTTTGGTTTGCGATTCCAGTTCTAAAAGGCAGGCGACCAAAATGCGGCGGCGCGACTTCATGAAGGCGGGATTGGTGGGGACTGCGGCCGCATACGTTCCGCCACACAATTTCGACAAATACGATTTTGGCTCCGGCCCAGTCGTGCAGAATCGGCTGAATCAAGGCCCGTTCCCCGCCGATTTGTATCCCAGCTGGAACGTGGTCATGGCGCTTACGCCGTCGACAGAAGTTGTCCCGAACTATGGAATGGGGATGGTGACATACCTCTGCGACGAGGTTGGCTTGCAGAAAGCAGCCGGGCAGAGTCAAGACGCCGCACTGGAAGCGCTGGCCAAGTTTCCGCTGGGCACGAAACTCTACGTGCGAGTGAACTGGAAGGATGTGCAGACAAAGCCAGGACGCCTTGAGCCTAGTGAACTCTGGAAGACGTCGTTCGCCCTGGCCCGACAGTACAAAAAGCGTATCGGCTTCCGCATCATGATCAGCAACCCGGATATTCCCGGTTATGCGCTTCCCGAGTTCGTGCGGGAGAAAGTGCCGATGGTGAAGTTGGGGGCGTGGCAGAAACGAGAGCGTGAAGAGCCGCGATGCGACGATCCCTACTTTCAGTCGGCGTTTCAGGAGTTGGTGGGGCTGCTTGCCACGGAATACGACGGGAACGCAGACGTCGAG
Source organism: Candidatus Acidiferrales bacterium (assembly GCA_963792145.1). Lineage (GTDB taxonomy): Bacteria > Acidobacteriota > Terriglobia > Acidiferrales > UBA7541 > Acidiferrum. Next base: position 142,846 of record CAWBVH010000036.1, on the reverse strand, counting down.
TACGTGGACACATGCATGTACGGATTCTGGGGAGAGGGACACACCTGGCCGTTGGAGAAGAATCCGTATCCGGATTACACGACGGCGGAAAACATTTTCGTCAAAATGTACGACTGGCAGAACGCGCAGTGGAAAAAAACGCCGCTGCTGACCAACACGCAGCCAGATTTCAGCAAAGTGGGAAATTCCGAGCTGGTGGACCGCACCGTTCGCGGTGGCAACTGGCTGAGGACGGACACAATCTTCATTGAAAATGAGCAAATCGAGGAGCTGAGCAACCGGCCCGCATGGACGGCGGCGTGCGTTGAAGTGGGGATATCGGATGGTTCGGCGAAGAGCCTGCGCCTGGATGAAGGTGTGACGTATTCGGATAATGTGGTGTGGCATGCGCATGATGTCGGCGCCAACTATTTTTCGCTGTGGAATTGGCACCGGATTTCCGCCGCGGGATTGGAAGCATATTACGCGGCTCATCCGATGGCACTGGACAGTCTGGCGAAGTCGATGGGGTACCGAGTGAGGCCGTCGTGGATTTGGACGTATGAAGAACGCGGCGAGCCGGGCTTGATCATCGGATTCGTAAACGATGGGATTGCGGGAGTGCCTGGAGTGTTGCGAGTGACGATAGCGTCGGAATCGGGTCAGGCGCTCTGCGCAGGTTCGCTTGATGCGGGATATCCATTGCCGGGACGAGTGCGGCAAGCGCAATTTCCGTTGCCTAAGGGGACGTCATGGCGAGGGCTGCGTCTGAAAGCGGAGTTGGAAGTAAAAGGACAACGTTATCCAGTTCGCTGGGCGTGCCAACAGAAATTGAATGCGGACGGCAGCTTGACGTTGCGGCCAACCAATGGGTTGAATGTTTCGGATGAAACGGGAGGGCTGGAATAGTGAGTGCCTCGGCCATAAACGCGCGCAGGAGATTGGGAGCAATCAGCCTTGCTGGAGCCGTGGGCGGGCTGCTACTTATTGCAGCATCGTTGCCTGGCCAGGTGGCCGAGAACCAAGCGAGCTGGGGACTGGACGCACTACGTGCGAATTGGCGCGTATGGATTGAAGATCGACAACGCGGAGGCGATCGTTCGTGATGCGCGAAAAGGCCATGTGTTCGGAATCGAAGTGGACAATGACATCCCTGGGCGATACGAAAGTTACCTGGACCCCACGGAAAAACTGAAAGCCATACAGAGCGTGGCGGAAGCGGCGCACGCGGCCGGAAACAAGGCGTTTGTGTATATTGCGGGAACGGAGTGCATCACGGCGAACGCAGACAAGTCTGCGCACACGGTGATGAAGGATCACCCGGAGTGGGTGCAGAGAAAGATTACCGGTGAGCCGGCTGTGTTTACGGGCGGCGCAGCATTCTGGATCCGGAAGGGGGATGAAGATGTTTGGATCAGTCCGTACGCGAAAGACTGGCGGAAGAAATATATGGAACGCGTGCGACAGATCGCAGGCACGGGGATCGACGGCATCTATGTGGATATTCCATATTGGATGACGCACTTTGACGGATGGGAAGATACCTGGGCGAGTTTTGATGACGCGACGGTTGCGGCGTTCAAGGAACAGACCGGCCTTGACGCTAAGAAGGACCTGAAGCTCGGCGACTTTCAGGACGGGAATTTTCGGAAGTGGGTCGATTTCCGCATCGTGACGTTGACCGAATTCATGCGGGACATACGGACGAATGCGCGCAGCGTGAACGCGAACATCATGGTGATTCCGGAGATTTATCCGGGGATCGAAGAGGAAGCGACGCGAGTGGGCGCCGATGTCTACGAAATGTACGACGTGGTGGATGCAGTGGCGCACGAGTACGAGTTTGGCAACGGGGAACACATGGCGTCGTCGCGGACGCAGTTTGACTGGTTCATGTATCAGGTGGGAATGCTGACGTTCCGCGGGTTCGCGCAAGGGAAAGCGACGTGGATACTGAACTACTCCTGGGACGGAGACAAGGGAGTGGGCCCGCGCGAGCCAATGAAGAACCTGGCGATGTCTGAGGTGATGGCCGGGGCGAACTTCTGGGACGCACCAGGGCACTCGATGGCAGGATCGAATGATCCGGCGACACGAGCGCAGATTTTTGAATGGATTGAGAAGAATGAGAAGACGTTTTACGACCCGCATGTGGCGATGAATCCTGTGGGCGTGTATTTTTCGCCGAAGAGCCGGGATTATGATGTGAAGGAGTATCTGCCGTCTTACCGCGGGGCGGTGCTTTTGCTGATTCAAGCTCATCGGGAGTTTCAAGTGGTTACGCCGAGAACGCTGGGGCAATTTCACGGGCAAGTGCTGGTGCTTCCCGACGTGAGCGTCTTGAGCGAGGTGGAGAAGAACGATCTGAGGCGGTACAGCGAAAATGGCGGGCGCTTGCTGATTCTGGGGAGAAATGCAACGGGGCTTAGCACAACCCCAAAAATAGTGCAGTATGTGGCGGACCCGGCGAAGGCCTACTACGCCGTAGCGCAGAAGGACATCGCTGGTGCGACAAAGGACACGCCCGAGGAACTGCTGAAGGCGATGATGGTAAAGAATGAGATTGAGATCGAGGCACCCGCAACGGTGGCTACGAATTTCGCGCGAGTCGACGGCACTCCGCACGCCTACCTAGCCAATTTTGGCGGGCTGGTTCCGAGCAAAGTGGCAGTTCCCTCCCCCGTGAGCGGAATTCGCGTGAAGATCCCCGCTGAGATGGGAGAATCGCTGGCGTATCTACCGTTTTTGGGCGAAAAGCAAGTATTGCGTGGAACGCGCCAAGGCGATCAAGTGGAATTCACACTGCCTACGATGGAGCGGGGCGCCGCTATCTGGGTTGTGAAACCGAATTAAGGAAACAATGACAACGGGAATCACCAGTGGAAAAAGGAAAGGACTGGAAGCGGTCGCAGACTCACGAGGAGTGATCGCAGCGCGTCGGCGATGCGGAGCTTGTCCGCCAAAGCAATGGGCGTGGAGTGTGCCAGCATGAGATGCTGTGACATTCAAAGAAGCGGTGAGCCGCATCCTGACGCCGCATGCAAGCGCGATCCTTCTGGACCCGGAATATGGGCGGCCTGCGGCGAAGCAAAGAGCGAAATCCGCGGGACTGCTGCTGGCCTACGAGCGACGCGGTACGACAAGCAAGTGCAGGGGCGCATGCCGCGATTCTGGAGGGATGGACGGTCAGACGCGGTGAAGCCTGAAGTGGTGGCACGGAGCATGGCGGAGTTTTCCAAGCCAGGGTGACCGAGTGGATGTTCTGAAGGTGGGAGTGCCGGTGAACATGGCTTTCGTGGAGGGTTCGCCCGCGGCCGGAAAAGAAATTCTCTACAGTCGAGAGGCGGTGATGGATTACTATCGGCGGGCGACAGAAGAAGCGCGCGTGCCATTTATTTACTTGTCGCAGGGAGTGAGCAACGAGACGTTCCAATATGCGCTGGAACTGGCCGCCGAAGCCGGGGTTAATTTTTCCGGAGTGCTTTGCGGACGGGCCACGTGGAAAGACGGCGTTGCAATTTTTGTCGAACACGGCCTGACGGCACTGGAAGATTGGCTGCATAGCGAGGGTGTGCGGAACATAGAAAACGTGAACCAACATCTTCGGACGGCCCAACCGTGGTTCTGGATGAAGGAACGCACTCGGAGAAACGCTGACACAGTGGACGACTGCCATGCAGGCTAAAACTGGGACGGACAATGCCAACGCGACGCAGCAGCTCTTTCGGACGCTGCAAGAGAACCGGCACGGGCAAGCCGTTGGTGTGTATTCCATCTGTTCGCCAAATCGCTATGTGCTGGAAGCGGGAATGTTGCAGGCGTTGCGGGACAATGTGCTGCTGCTGATTGAGTCGAGTTCAAATCAGGTGAATCAGTTTGGCGGGTATACAGGCCAGACTCCCGCGAGTTTTGCGGCGTTTGTGCGCGAAGTTGCAGTCCAGATGAATTTTCCCGCGGAGCGAATCGTGCTGGGTGGCGACCATCTCGGCCCGCATGTATGGCGATCTGAATCGCCGGAGAAGGCGATGGCGAAGGCGCGTGAGTTGGTGCGCGATTGCGTGCGCGCGGGCTATTCGAAGATTCACCTGGATGCGAGTATGCATCTGGCCGGAGATCCGGTGGAGAAGAACAAATCGCTGGCGGATGAAATCGTCAGCACGCGCGCCGCGGAATTGTGCGCCGTGGCTGAAGCGGCACACCGTGAAATGCAGAGTGCTTCACCCGCGCCATTGTATGTGATCGGGACGGAGGTCCCTATTCCCGGAGGCGAGCAATTGGATACTGCGGCGCCGGAGACAACGCGGCCGCAGGACCTGGCGCGAACGCTGCAGACGGCGCGAGATGCGTTCCGGGCGATGAACCTGGAAGAAGCGTGGGAGCGCGTGGTGGCAGTGGTTGTGCAGCCGGGCGTGGAGTTTGGCGACAGCAGCGTGTTCGCCTACGATCACGAGAAAGCGGCAGGTCTGGCAGCATTTGGCGAAAAGAACTGGCAGGGTGTTTTCGAGGCGCACTCGACGGACTATCAAACAGCCGAAGGGCTGCGTGAAATGGTGAAGGACCACTTCGCGATTCTGAAGGTGGGGCCCTGGTTCACGTTTGCGTTTCGCGAGGCGGTGTTTGCGCTGGCGATGATCGAAGAAGAATGGCTTGGCTGGCGGAAAGGAATCACACGTTCGGGCGTTCGCGAAGCGCTTGACCACGCGATGGTGACGGATCCTGTTCATTGGAAAAGTTATTACCACGGGGATGAAGAAGCGCTGCAGTTTGCGAGGAAATATAGCTACAGCGACCGGTCGCGGTATTACTGGCCACAACCGGCAGTTCAGCAAGCGCTTCAGAGGCTGCTCAGGAATCTGACGGACACGCCTCCGCCACTCTCGTTGTTAAGCCAGTATTTGCCAAAACAGTGGAAAGCGATCCGGGCGGAGAAACTGTTGAATGACCCCGTGAAACTCATTCACAGCCGGATTCTGGAAGTCATCGACAACTACGCGTACGCGTGTGGAATGAAAGCGGCTTACCCATGATAAGGTACGCGGAGCGTTTGCGTTTGCAGAGTCGCGGGAGATGAGCGTTTCGATGCTGAGCGAAGAACGGCGGCGAGAGATATTGGAACTGCTGCACTCCGACGGGCGGGTGTTGGTGAAGGACCTGGCGAAGCGGTTTCGCACCTCGCTGATCACCATTCGAAAAGATCTGGAGTCGCTGCACCACGACGGCCAACTGGAAAGGACGCATGGAGGCGCACTGCCACTGAAGATTGGAGCACTGAAGGATCGCACGCTGGGCGAGAAGGAGCGGATGCACCGGCCGGAAAAGATGCGCATCGCGGCGGCTGCGGCGCAGATGATCCGGCAGGGACAGGTGATCATCCTGGATTCCGGCACCACCACGATGGCGATCGCCAGGGCCTGCCGCGCGTTCAAGAGCCTGACGATTATCACCAACGCGACGAATATTGCGGCCGAACTGGCCGATACCCCAGTGGAGGTGATTCTGACCGGCGGGGTGCTGCGCAAGAATTCTTTTTCGTTGGTCGGGCCGCTTGCGGAAGACACTTTACGAAAAGTGAATGCCGATTTATTGTTTCTGGCGGTGGATGGATTTGATGTGCGCTACGGACTGACTACGCCGAATCTGCTGGAGGCGCGAGTGAATCGGGCAATGGCAGAATCGGCGAGACGAACGGTGGTGGTGTGCGACTCGAGCAAATTTGGCCAGCGCAGCTTGTCGCTGATTATGCCAACGTCGGCCGTGCATGAAACCATTACCGACAAGAACATTCCGAGGAACGATTGGAAGGCGCTTAAAGACGCAGATGTGGAAGTGCGGCTTGTTTAGGTCTGCGACAAGGCAGGAAGGTGTTCGGGAAAGAAGATCATGACAAATAACTTCAGCTCCTATCCGCAATCTCATACCTGGAAGGAAATCCTTTCCGAGGGCGCCGTGTGGCAGCAAGTGCTCGAGGAATTGAGCGGCAGCACGGTGATTGACTCGATTCTGGCGCAGGGACACAAGCGCCGCGAGTGGATCTTCGTGGGCTGTGGCACAAGCTACTACCTGGCGGAATCGGCGGCGTACTCGTGGACTTTGTTGACCGGGCAGCCGGCGCGCGCGCTGCCGGGATCGGAGGTGCTGCTATTTCCGAAGATTGTTCAGGCGGAAGGGGCGGACCTTCAAGCGGTGGTGATTTCGCGTTCGGGAAAAACGTCGGAAGCGGTGCGCGCAGCGACGGCATTGAGCAAGGATTTGAAGGTGCCGACGATCGGGATCACCTGCGCGGAAAATAGCGAGCTGCAAAAAGAGTGCGACATTACCATCGTGCTGGCGAGCGCGGATGAGCAGAGCATGGTCATGACCCGTTCGTTCACCAGCATGCTGATGGCCCTGCAGTACCTGGCAGCGCGGCAAATGAAGAATGCGGCATTCATTGCCGATTTGTGGAAGATGGCGGAGGAATTTGCGCCGCGCATCATGTCGATCAGCCAGCAGATGCAGGAATTCGTCAGGACGCGCTCATTTGCGGACTATGTCTTCCTGGGGCAAGGAGCATGCTACGGGCTGGCACGAGAAGCGGCCCTGAAAGTGATGGAGATGTCGTGCTCGTACAGCCAGTTCTTTCACACGCTGGAGTTTCGCCATGGCCCGAAAGCAATCGTGACCCCGGAGACTTGCCTGACATTTTTCCTGAGTGATGCGACGCAGGAAACCGAGGCGGAAGTGCTGGGCGAAATGAAAGAAATGGGTGGCGTGACGATGGCCATCTGCAATCGCGCAACGGACAAACTGCGATGGGCGAGCGACCTGCTTGTGGAATACAACTTCGCGGGAAATGAGTTGGCGCTTCTGGCCGGTTTCGTGGTTCCCTGCCAACTGTTCGGATTTTTCACCGGAACACAGAAGGGCTTGAATCCGGACTGCCCGAAGAACTTGACGCGCGTTGTGATGCTGGATTAAGAGAGGAAACACAGTGGCTACGTTTGACGTCAGCGTAATTGGCGAATTGAACCTGGATCTGATCCTTTACGGCTTACCGCCGGAGCTCACTCTGGAGCGCGAGCACCTTGCCAAGGACTTGAGCATCACGCTGGGCAGCTCATCGGCGATTTTCGCGCACAATCTGGCATTGCTGGGCAACAAGGTGAGCTTCAGTTCGTGCATTGGGAGCGACCCGTTTGGAGAGATCTGCCTGCAAAGGCTCGGCGAAGGCGGTGTCGACTTGTCGCGCGTGCGACGATTAAAGGGGAAAACGACCGGATTGACGGTGCTGCTGCCGCAACGCAAGCAGCGCTACATCCTGACGTACCCCGGGACGATGTACGAGATGAGCATGCGGGAATTGGATCTCGGCTATGTGTTCGACTCCAAGCACCTGCACGTGTCGTCCTATTTTCTACACAAAGGGCTGAGGGCGCAGCTGCTGGACATTTTTCGCAAGGCCAAGGAATCGGGACTGACAACCTCGCTGGATACCAACGACGATCCCGATAACCGGTGGTCGGGAGATATCCAACTGTTGTTCAAGTATGTGGACATTTTACTGCCGAACGAGAGAGAGGCTTGCAAACTGGCGCAGGTAGAAGATCTGGAGCGCGCCGCGGAGATTTTGGCGCAGAAGGTGCCGGTAGTGGTTGTGAAACGTGGCTCGCAGGGCGCCATGGTACGCACCGGAAAAGACAAGCACAGTGGATTTCCGCCGGTAGTCGACATGGTTGACCCGGTAGGGGCGGGAGATAGTTTCGATGCGGGGTTCGTCCACCAATTTATCCGCAGAGCGAAAGTGGAAGACTGCTTGAAGTTTGGCAATGTCGCCGGGGCGCTCTCCGTGACACGCGCGGGCGGCACGGAAGCGTTTCGTGATGCGAGGCACCGGGAAGAGTTCATCCGCAAGAATGCGCCATGGATTGGGGCCTCGCCCAAAACCGTGCCAACCGGTCCTCGATAGACGGGCTTACGGTTTTTGCGGAGCGGGCGTCGCTTCCAAGAGCAGGTGATCCGCGAAGTCCACCTTCAACTTGGCGACAGGTCCAGCAACGGTTCCCAGATCGTTTTGATCCTCATAGTTGATGACGTGATAGGACGTTGCGTCGAGGCCCCGAAGCTCGATTTCGCCGCTCCACGGTTGGGGTGCGGGCCGTTTGTTCTTTGCTGTGGAAGGCGAAGCGGGAGCGTAGAAGGCGTAGTAGAGGTGGCCATCTTTTTCAATGGCGTAAGCCTCCGGTGAATCAAAACCGTAGACGTACAAATTCTTGAAAGTCCCTTTGGAAAGCATTTTCTGGTTGTACAGCGAGATCCATTTCTTCCAGTGGGCTTCCTTTTCCTGATTCAGATAAACCGTTTTGAATTTCGGGCCGTAATCGGGCCAAGTGAATTTTGTGCCAAGCACGCCACCGGTGCCGAGAGTGGAAGCAAAGTCCTCGCCCTCGTCCAGTTCATTGTTGGTGAAGGTATTGCTGACGCGCGTGAGTTCGACGTGATCGCCATAGACCGCCGCGTGGGGCCCGAGCAGCGCTTTGTACATTTTGACGCGGCGACGAACCTGGATGGAGCCGACCGGATCGGCGGTGACGGCTTGATCCATGAAGCGCAGCCAGGCAAGGCTCGGAGGCGTGCCGCAAGGACAGCTCTGCGTGACGCTGTCGGGCTTGAGAGCGCGAGTTGTTTCGAAGATTGTGCGGTAGACGTCACCCATCGCATAGACCGAATCGGTTGGCGATTTGTGGTGATGCTTGGGGTTGTAGCAGAGCGGCGTGGCATAAATATTATCGAGCTTGTGGCCGTCGAAGCCCCAATCGCGGATGAAGCGCTCGGTCAACTGTTTGTAGTAAGCCTGCACCTCGGGAAGAGCGGGGCAGAGAGTGGCCAGGTTGCGAGCCATGCGCGCGGGCTTGCCGTGCTGATCGAGAATCAGCCAGTCAGGATGCTGCTTCACGACATCGGAGATGACATAGTTGCGGCCGCCGTAAGCGAAGTGGCCATCTTCTACGGCCAGCGGCAGCCACCAGAGTTGCACCTTGATTCCCTGTTCGTGGAACTTGCGCACCATGTCTGGGATGGCGTCACCGGCAAAAACGGGCTCGCGCGGTTTCCAATCGCCATAGTTGTTGAACCAGCCGTCATCGAGCGTAGCCCAATGAATGCCCAGTTCTTTCAGCTTGGGAATGGTGTCGAGCATTTGTTTTGCGGTGACGCCGAATTCGTAGCCCCAACCGCACCAGCTGACCGCGTAGTTCTCGTCGTTGTTGGCGGGCTTGGGCAGGCCTTCTTTGTCAATGACGCTGGACCACAGGCTGAGGGGCTCGTAGTAATCACCGGAATAAACGGTGAGGAAGGTGCGCGGAGTGGAGAAAACTTCGCCGGGCTTCAGAGTGGTGTTTGCGGGGACTCGAACGCTGGCTTGAACGCGGCCGTCCGGAGTAGTCTGCACCGGAAGAGAAAGGACGAGAGGCAGAGTCTCGATGTGGCCAATGGCTTCGCCAACATTCTTGCTCCAAAAGGCCACAACTGGAACTCCTCCGCCGGCGCTGCCAAGATCGTCCTTCGTTGCTACGGGAGCGCCGAAGGGATTTTCCTGAGAGAACTTCGCGGGGACCATGAAGATTTCGTCTTTGCCCCACTTCAGGCTGGAGCCTTGAAACGTCCAGAGAGGAGTCGACGGCGCGGAAGAGCTTGCTGGAGTGGCAAAACTGTGGCGTTGCATGTTAACGGAATCGATTTTGACATCCGACGTGCCGGCGTTGCGGAGCCGAATCGAAAGCAGGGCCAGGTTGGGGAAAGAATCATAAACCTCGAGAGTGGCTGTTTCTTCCAGGTCGGTTCCGGGAATCTTGCCGGAGACGTTGATTTGCTTGCCGAGAGTTCCCAACTTACCGGTGGCGTCCTTCACTTCAGCGTTTGCCAAATCCAGATTCAGGCCGGGAATTTCTTTTCCGGAGATCGAAATGGATTGCGCCGAATCCGGCGAATCGGCATCCAGTGAGAGTTTTGCCTGACCTTGCCCAAGGGATGCAGTGGTGGCCCCGTTTGGCAGGAGTTCAAAATCGGCTGCCGGGGTGTGAATGGCGATGGCAGCCGCCGAGATGCGCACAGCGATGGCGGATTTTGCGGCGGGAGTTTGAGACGAGTTTGGCTGCGCGCCTTTCTGGCAACCGGCGACATTCACAAGAAACAGCCCAGTGAACGACACGAGTACAGCGACGAATGCCGACGGGACCAAGCGAAAAAGGCGATGGGCATGAGTCGACGACCGACGCTCACTTCGCATTTGCGGGGGCTCCCTTGAACTGGGCAAAGAGTTTAGTGGCGTTTTTGTTGTAGACCTTTTCGAGAATGCTGTCCGGCAGCTCTAATCCGTAGATTTCCCAGCGGCCTTGCCCGGGATAGCCCCAGTACGGGAAATACTCGTCGGGCGTTTCGAGCCAACGGAAATAGTTCGCGTACATGGCATTTTCGGGCTCGCTATCGGTGCCGAAGAGGATGCGATCCTGGTAATCGCGGAAGAATTTGAGAGTACGGCGAGGCTGACGGCCAAGTTCAGCCTGGCGCGCGCCAAATTCCACCACCATGTTGGGGTATTTGTCGAGCCAGGAGGAGACCACGTCGAGGTTTTCCGGCCAGTTGGCAACGTGCAGGGCAATGAATTTGGTTTGCGGATGCTTTTCAAACACGTGGTTGCGCTGCGCGAGCAAAGTGTCTTTGCTGGGGAACTGCGGGCCGTAGAAGCTCCAAGTGGGATTCGCATTCAGTTCTTCGTAGCGCTCGTTGTGGTTATCGATGGGAGTGAAGAACGCCTCCGGGTCCGTGGTGTGGATGGCTACAGGAATTCCGAGCTTGCCGCATTCTTCCCAGATGGGATCGAGGCGCGGATCATCCACGGGGATGAACTTCCCTGATTTGTCTTTGACGCCCAGGCCGAGATCCTTCAGCACCTTCACGCCACGAGCGCCGCGACGAACGGCGTCGTCGAGCTGGGCGACAGATTCCGCGGCAAAGTTGGGATCATCGATTTTGCTGTAATCGATCTGGGTGAAGACCATGAAGCGATCGGGATAGGGCTTGACCATCTTGTCGATCACCGTCTGCAGCTTGTCTCCCCACAGCCCAGTGAGAATCACGATCTTCTGGACATTCGCGGCGTCCATACGGCGAATGACTTCGGCGGGCGGGATTTCCGCTCCGTTGATGCCGACGGCATCATTGACGTGGTTATGAACGTCGATGACGGGGAATTTAGCGCGAGGAACGTCGTGGACCGCAGCGTGGAGCATGGACTTGGGAGCGAAATCTTTGAGGAGCAAGGTCATGCGCTTGCTGGCGTTGGGGTCCGCGGTATAGGTGATGGCCTGATCCTTAGGGGCCTGATCCCTGGCGGCTTGATCGTTAGAGGCTGGCTTGCACGCAGCCAGGCTGACGAGCAAGGCGGCGAAAAGCAGAACACAAAGGACATTTGAACGGCTCACAATTTGATTGGGAAACATAAGAAGGCGGCTCCTCCCGGAGGTATCCCTGGCAAAGCGAGGACGCAAAGACGACTACGGCTCACGCTCACCCGGATGAAGTATAAAGGAAATAAAAAGAAACAAAAAGAAGATATTCGAAAGTCGTGGGCCTACAGACCCGACGGGACGAAAGCGGGTCACCGCAGTTCTTTCGCATATTTTTGGATCTTGCCGAGCGCGGCGGCAATTTCCTGCATATCTTCCTCATCGCCCAGCAAGGCCGGCTGGGGGATCCAGATGGTTTCCCAAGCGGCACGGTGCGTGGCTGGGTAGTTGGCCTGGAGAAATGCATGGTGTTCAGTTGCCTGGGAGCCGCAAAGCCGCTTGCGATATTCGCCATTCTGAAAAACATCAAGGAGATGGACTGGCGGATAACTGGCCTGGTTCGGAATGCCCTCCGCAATCATGGCCTGAATCAGGCGTTCAACGGAAACGCCGGCGAACTGTTTTGAATCGACATGAAAGATGTAGGCGTATTGCCCATTGCGTGTGCAGCGCGCGCTGAGTCTCTGTGGAGTAATGCCGGGGATTTTGGAGAGTAAATTGTCGAGCAGGCGAGAGTTCTGGTGTCGCCGAAGAGTCTGTGCATCGAGGCGCGTCAACTGTGCGCTAAGGATAGCGCCCTGCCATTCGCTGAGGCGATAATTCGAGCCATTGATGTAGTGGCTGTAGAACCACTCGCCCGGCATGCGACCGCAATCGTGAACGCTGCGCGCCAGGCGCTCGAAGGCATCATCATTGGTGATGATAATGCCACCTTCCCCCGCGGTCATGAGCTTGCTTGATTGAAAACTGAAGGTACCGGCGGCGCCAAACGTGCCAATGCGCCGGCCATTCCATTCGGATCCATGGGCATGCGCACTGTCTTCGACTAAGGAGATGCCTTTCCGCGTTGCCAGGGCGCCCAGAGCGTCAAGATCCGAAGGATTTCCGCCCATATGAACCGCGATGATGGCTTTTGTTTTGGGAGTGACGGCGGCTTCTGCGAGCTGCGGATCCAGGCAGTACGTTTCGGGAGAGACATCCACCATAACCGGCAGAGCGCTGGCGTAGAGGACAGCACTGGCGGTGGCGACAAAGGTAAAATCAGGAACGATGACTTCGTCGCCCGGGCCGATGCCGAGCGCCGACATGGTCACCTCAAGGGCAGCCGTTCCGTTGGTGACGGCAATTCCGTGCTTGGCGCCGTGAAAACGCGCGAACTCCTTTTCGAACTCCAGAGTTTTCGTTCCGGGAGTCCGCCACCAGACCCGGCTCTGTAATACTTCCTCGAGGGCTTTGCGTTCTCGATCGTCAAACTGGGGCCATAGCGGAAACGCTTTGTGCTTGGCTTTCTTACCACCCTTCAGCGCCAATTCTGCCATGCTGATCCTCCCCTGCAGGAATCAACATCCCTTGCAGCTAAACGTGGTTTGCGGCCGGATGAAATGCGAAACTCCGAGGACTTTGCTTTGACATCAGAGTTTGCATGCAATGTTGCGTCGATTCAATAGAGAGTTTGCGCGTCGCGCGGTGGAGCACGACGGCTTCTTGGCGAGTTTGCAGATGCGGCGCAAGGTGGAGGCTCGCGGCTAAAACACTGCCTGAATGGAAGGATCGGCGGGGCCTTGTAGAACGTATTCGCCCTGAGAATTGCCGGCCTTGTCAAAAGAAACCGGGCCACCCAGTCCAGAATAGGTGGCCCCGGAGGCCAGGTAATCGCGCACCCTTGCACGATTTGGTCCGGCGACGCGAACCGCCGCGGCCAGCAGGCGCACGGCGTCGTAGATTTCCCTTGCGGCCACGGTCGGCTCAAGCCCGGTTTGCTGGCGGTAACGCGCGGTGAAATTCAGGGTGCGGCCTGTGGTTGGTGAAAGGCGGGAGGCACTGAACCAAAGTTGCGAGGATTGAGTTGGCATACTGAATTGTACAGCTTTGCTGCAAAGATAGGTCACTGCCGATGGCGCTACCTGGGTGTAGAGCGGGAAGCAATGTGGCCGTAGCTTCGGGGCCAACCCAAAGAACGATGGCGTCGGGTCGTTTTGATTTCAGTACGTCGGAAGTGACGGCCAAGTCTGAGGTTGCTGGGTTGAAATCCACGCGTTCTGGCGGAATTGCATGGAGTAGATTCGCCGTGCGCAAGAATTCTTCAGCACCAACGCGGCCATCGTGGTCGTCCTCGGCGATCAACAGAACCTTGCGGAGATTCCTTTGTTGGTAGATGTCGGCGGCGATGAGCTGCGCCTGGTCAGCATCGCTAGGGCCGAGGCGGAAGATCCAGGGAATATTGATGCGGGTTGTTGTAGCGTCGCTCGAGAGCGTGAGGATCGGCACGCCGATTTTATTGGCGATCTGCTCTGCCTGGTGCGCGATGTTGCCATCGGTGGGAGTGATGAGAGCAATGGCGTGCTCCTGATCGATCAGTTGCGCCATTTCGCTGCTCGCCTGACCCCAGCGTTCGCTTTCGTCGCGAAACGCCAGAGTTAAATGGCGGCCGGTAGTGCCGTTGGCGGAGGCAAGTTCATCGTCGAGAGCCATCTGTGCGGTTGCCCGCAGCGCTGCGCCTTGCGCTGCGCGGGTCCCCCGCAGAGGTAAGAGAACGCCGATCGTGGTGACCTCGCCGGAAAGATCCTTTGCGCTTCCGCGGCCTGGGCCGCGATAGGCCACGTCACTGCGATTCATCGAGGCGTAGGGAGCGGGCGAGCTTCCCGATTGGGCCAATATGGGCACGGCCAGTAGGGCAAAAGCAAAAAAAGAGAGCAGGAGTTTGCGTAGCAGGAAGACACAAAGCTGCTCAGGCCGAGCGCAGCGCGATGCCGCAAAACCGGCACGCGACTTGGCTGCGGGCCGAATCATCATTACTCGGTTCCGCCGGATTTTGCGGCTAGCTGCTCTGGACGCGGCGCCTTCCAGTACACGAACTTGCCACCCTGGACGCGGACCATGGAGATGGGTGCGATGTTGTTCAGCGTGTAGTCAAACTGCGCGTGGCCGGCGACGCCTTCATAACCGGTTTTCTGGTAATCGCGAAAAGCATCCATGATATTCTCCGCGGTTGAGCCCGGCCTTTTCGATGGAAGCGAGAAGCATGTTCATCCCATCGTAGGCATAAGCAGCGTAAGCATCCGGGTCGGAATTAAATCGAGCGCGGTACTTCTTCTGAAATTCGAGCCACTTGGGATCGGTGGAAGAAAGATCCAAGGCGCAAGTAGTGACCAGGCCTTCGGCAGCAGGCCCCGCGGTTTCCAGCAGCGTGGGATAATCCAGGCGGCTGGAGCCGAACGCCGGCTGCTTCATGCCCATCGAGCGCATCTGCTTGAGGATGAGACCTGCCTCGGCGGCTTCGCCCCAGATGACCACGCCATCGAGGTGTGCATTTTGCAGCATGCGCAGCTCGCGGAGAAATCCGTGTCGCCGCGGAGGAATTTCACTTCCAGCACCGGAACATGCCCCATGCGCTTGGCTTCATCGAAAAACTTTGCGACGCCTACGCGCGCATAACGCGTTTGCGTACGAATCACGCCAATTCTCTTCAGCTTCTGCTGCTTGAAAATATAGTCGGCCAGCGCGTAACCCTGTTGGCGGTCGTCGGGGAAATTGTGAATGACCCAGGGGATGCGTGTTTCCGTGACGGTCGGGTCGGTCGTACCCGTATCCATGATGGGAACTTCGAGCTTGAGATTCACGCGGAGCATGATGTGCGTGGAAGCGCCATCGATGGAGCCGAGCACGGCGACGACGTGCTCGTCGAACGCCATCTTTACGGCTTCGGTGGATGAAGCGCCCCATTGGGCAGAATCATTATGGATCTTCAGCTCAAAAGGACGGCCGCTGGACATTCCGCTGACGCCATAGCCACCTTTTTGCATTGGCCTCGTCAATGGCCAGTTGCGCGCCGTGCAGCATGGCAAGGCCATAGGGAGATTCAGGATTGTTTTCGATGGGACCGAGGAAGCCGATATTGACCGTTTTGGAGCGGACGATTTCCTTGATGACGCGGTCGCGAGCGGCGCCGTTGTAGGCCAGCGTGTCGTCGGTGAGGAACCATTCCTTGTAGGGCTTGGTGAATTTCCCGTACGGAACAGCTTCCACCGGCATGTTGGCATAACGTTCCGTTGCAGGCTCAGCGGCAGCGGGCTTTTGCGCTTCGGGGGACTGTGACCAGGCCGGGCACGCCACCAAAAGCGCCCATGAAATGAACCAGAGTTTTGCGTTACAACGCATAAACCGTCTTCCCTTCCGCATAAGCATGGCGCGATCCGACAAAGCCGACGATTCGTTCCAGCGTCTTGGGATTGATGGCTTGCGCGGCATCGCACTTGGGCTTCGGCTGCACCGGGGCGATCACTGGCAATTTCGATGAGCAAACCGTGGCAGCCGGATTCAATGGCAGCGCGGCTGGCGGGCTCCACCATGGACGCGATGCCGGTGGCGTGGCTGGGATCAACGATGACGGGAAGAAACGTTTCGCGCTTTGACGGCGGCGACCACGTTCAGATCGAGGATGAAGCGGGAATATTCGCCGCAGGGATAAGCCTTGATCCCGCGCTCGCAAAGAACGATTTGCAGATTTCCTTCCTTGGCAATGTATTCGGCCGCGCCGAGCCACTCGCAGAGACTGGCAGCCATGCCACGCTTCAGCAGGACTGGCTTGCCGTAGCGCCCGACCTCGACGAGCAGCGGATAATTCTGCATATTGCGGGAGCCGATCTGGAGCATATCGACGTGTTCACCGACTTGCTCAACCAAGCGCGTGTCCATCACCTCTGTGACGACCGGCAAACCGGTTTCGCGGCCAACCTGCTGCAGAATCTTCAGGCCTTCGAGACCGAGCCCCTGGAAATCGTGCGGCGAGGTGCGCGGTTTGAACGCGCCGCCGCGCAGCATGTCTCCGCCGCAGGCCTTTACGGCCCGCGCGAGTTCCAGCGTTTGCGCATGACTCTCAACCGAACAGGGTCCCGCAATCACCACGGGCTGGTCCGCGCCGAAAGCGACTGATCCCACGTTCACAATTTGTGTGCCGGTCGTTCCGTAACCGAGAGACTCATGGGTGCGGCTCACAAGGGGACATATCCGGGAGAGATCAGCTGAAGCAGCAGCTCCTGCGATATTCATGTTCTTCAACCTTCTTTCGAGTCACTTCCCTCGACGCCGGGCGTTGCAGTAAAGCGCCCGCCTGGGCCTTAGTCCGTTCCCTATTTCTTGCTGGCGTCAAAAATCGCCATCGCTTCCATTTCGACAAGCAGATCCGGGCGGCACAAGATCGCCTGGATGCCGGTGGAAGCCGGAAGCGGATCAAGTCCCTGTTCCTTGAAGAACTGAGTACGAATTTCGTTGAATGCGGCATAGTCGCGCTCGATGTCGCGGAGATAGCAAGTGGTGCGGACGACATCTTTCCAGGTGGCGCCTTCGACGGCGAGGAGCTCCGTGATGTTGCGGTAGGTGCGCAGGGTCTGGAGGCGGAAATCACCTTCGTGGACGGTGAGGCCGTTCTCATCGATGCTGGCGGTTCCGGAAATCAGGAGAATGGTGACGCCCTTGATATCCAGACGAAGTCCACGAGAAAACGAGGATGGTTTGGGGTAGCGATACGCCTCGTTCAGGACGCGCGGCGCGACGATGGCCTTTTTCTGAACCGCGCCGGCCTCTCTTTCGTTGGCTGGTGGTTCAACGACTAGAAGTGTGCTGTTCATTTAGCTTTCCTTCCTTGTGAGATTGAGTTTTGGAATCACGAGTGCCGTGGCTCAGCCCTTTGGCCGTGGCCACCCAAATGTCGTCGCCTTGAAATGCGAGGTTCAAGATGTAGTTGTGAGCGAGGGAGGTGGGCGTTTCAAGCTTCGTCACCTTTTTATCGGGCGCAGTGATGATGATTTCGCCGTGGACACCGTCGGCGGCGGGCCGATAGGTGATCCAGGTGTTCGTTTTGAAGTTGAGATAGCTGAGACCTTTGTCGGTGCAGGACCACACATCATCGCCGCGCGACTGCGGCGCGTTGATGAAATCGGAAGCCAGGCCGCTATCGGTGGAGAGATAGTTGTGCCATTTGTGACCATCGTATCCGCTGAGGCCAAAATAGGTAGAGGCCCAGACCATTTTTGTGTCGGGATTGTAGGCGACGTTGCTGACGATGTCGTGGATCAGCCCTTGATCCTTGAAGAGCACAAGTTCCATTTCACCATCGGGATCGTTGTAGGGCTTCCAGTAGCCGCCTGCGATGTCGTACTCCAGCAGGCCGCCGCCCCACACGGCGAAAAACACCTTTTTGTCCGTGACGGCAATGCCGTAGGACCAGGGCTCGTGCATCGGCGCAGTGCGTTCACTGAAGATGGACCATTCGCCGGTTTGCGTATTCAGACGGCTGATGCCTGCGGTGGTGGCAGCCCACACGAAATCGCCCTGAATGGCCACGGCGTAGACGATGTCGTTGGCCAAACCGCTGGTCAGGTTGGTGTAATTGTGGAATTGGCCGCCGGAAAGCCGGCTCAGCCCGCCGAAGGTGGAGAGCCAAACGTCGCCGGTATTCTTGTCGACGGCGATGCCGGTGACGACGCGGTTTGCCAGTCCGTCTTCGGTCTTGTAGACCTTCTGGATTTTCCCTTTTTCGATAAGCACTAACCCGTCTTCGGTTCCGGCCCACACGCGGTCGCCATCGACAACAACCTGAAACACTTTTTCATCCGGCATGCCATTGGCGGTGGTGTAGTTTTCCCAGTGGGTGTAGAGCGCAGGATTCTGGGCGTGCGTAGGAATTGCCAGGAGCAAAAGCATCGCGATCCCTGCCAGCCAACCTTTCGCTTTGAGTTCGTTCATTTTCCCTTCTTCCTCTTTCTCTTCCCTGCTCTTCTTGCGCGGCACGCTAACCGCGCTAGAGCGTTTTCAGAAATTCGATCAGGTCGTTCAACTCCTCTTTGGACATGTCGGAGGTCACGCCGTGTTTATCGGTGGGATTGTAGACGGTCCAAAGTTCTTCCAGCGAAAGCGCCTCGCCGCTGTGCAGGTAAGGAGGTCGCTCATAGACACGATCGAGTTGAGGAACATCGATGAGGCCGGAAGTGTCGTACTTGTTGGCGGTGCCCACATCAAAACTGGATTTGGCGGTGAAGTGGGTTGCGGCAGGATGGCAAGTGTCGCAGTTCTTCTTGTAATAGACAGCCTTTCCGCGCTCCTGCGATGGAGAAAGTTCGCCACTGGCGGCCAGATGGCGGTTCGGCGGACAGCGGGATGGACTTGATGAACGCAACGAGATCGGCGAGTTCTTCCTTGTTGAATCCCTCCGAGTGGAAAAGGAATTTGGCGATGCGCGGGCCACATTGGGTTTCGAGGTCAGGATTGTGGCCGTTCCATTTGTAAGGCGCAGTCTCCGCGACGCCGCGAAGAGTGCGATTGGCCACGCGATCGCGGCCGAGTTGCGGAGTTTCCAGGTTCCAAGCGACGCCATCGATGTGATTGTCTGGATGGCAGGTGACGCAGGCAAATTGGCCTTGAAAACAGAAGCGAGCGGAGTGAAAAAGTTTTTCGCCGCGACGGAGCTGCGAGGATTCCTTCGGGCCGCCGAGATTGATGGTTCCACGCACGCGCATTTGCGTGACGTCGACGACGGTGAGGCTGTCGTCCAGGCGATTGACGACATATGCCGAGAGACCGTTCGGAGCGACCACCACGGCGGTTGGGTTCGATCCAGTGGAAATCCGCCGCTGAACGATTTCTCGGGACGAATCGAGGCGATTGGCGAGTTGTGCGACGGGAACTTCGCGGAGCCGCTTCTGCAGCTTTGCGGTATCAATCTCGGAAACGACGTCGGCCTCGGAAGAGGTGACGAGGGCGTGGCGTCCATCGGGAGTGAAAGCAACACCGTTCGTGCCGGCGTAGTAGTAGTCGACATCGTCGAGAAGGACCTGCGCGGTTTCGGGAGACGTGTGTGGTGCTGAACTGGCGACAACCGCCGGACGAATGACGGCCATCCCGTGAGTCAGAATCCAGCCGTCGGCTACCTGAACGAGCGGATTCAGGTTCTTGGGGCGCATGAAAGGAACCAGCAGATAGCCGCCCTGTGCCGCGGGGGATTCCGCGATGTGACGAAGTTCCAAAACGCCGGGAATCTCAATGCGTTCGGCAACGCTTTGGCTGTGCGTGTCGATGACCACCAGCTCGGAGACGGGCGACTGATCTGGGCGTCCAAGATGGCCGAGCAAGTTGGCGACGTAGACGAAACGGCCGTCGCGCGACAGTGCAGACCTGGTGCGGAGAGCGCCACGACGCCAGGCGCTTGCGCTCTGTGCCGGTGCGGAGTTCGATGACGGAAACGTCGTTGCCGATGCTGTTGGCGACGTAGAGGAATTTCCCCGCGCGATCCGTCGTGAGGCCAATTGGCCCCCATCCTGTGGGGATTGTGCGCAGGACCTTAAAAGATGCGGCGTCGATCTCCGTGACCGTGTCGCTCCATTCGTTCGAAACGTAGAGTTTTTGGCCATCCGGGGAAATGGCGACGTCCTTGGGCTTGTGGCCGACATTCGCTCTGTGTGTGACGCGCTCGGAACGGACATCAACGTTAAGCAGAGAATCATCGTCTTCGCAAACTACATAAAGATTGGTGCCGTCAGGGGAGAGCTTCGCTTCGACCGGGGTCAGGTAATGCTCCTGCATTGTAGCTGGAGAATGCGTGGACTGTGCGGGGCTGGGACGGGGATTCACGAGCAGCGTTATGGCAAGACCAGCGACAATGGCGACCACCAGCGACCGCCGCCGCATAGTCCGTCCTGGGCGGCCGCTGATCATTGGTTGCCGCCTTTGCCCGCTGCAGGTTCGCCATCGCGGGGCTCGGTGACATGCAGAATCTGGTCGGCTTTGACATGCTGCAGGGTTTGCACCGTGCCGCTGGGCCAACGAATCGTGAGGGCGTCCACCGCAGTGTGAGAACCAAGGCCAAAGTGCGGGCGAGGATCGTTCTGCGAGAGATAGCCAGACTGCGGGCAATTCTCGACCATTTGATGGAGATCGCCCGAAACGGCGTCGATGCGCGCGCCAAATGCATCGCGATTGCTTTTGGTGCCGGTCAGCTTGAGCGTGAGCCAATGATTTCTGACGATTGGCCCCGGCGGATTGGCGTGCAGCAGAATCCCTTTCCCGCCGAGGACGACGATGAAGGCATCGGTCCAGCCGTCGTTGTCATAGTCAGCAAAGGCCGCGCCCCGGCCGACCTTTTTTTCTTTGAAGTAAGGTCCAGCTTCCTCGGAAACGTCGGTGAAAGTGCCGTTACCGTTGTTGCGGAGGAGCAGATCTTCCATGGGCACGAGCCAGTGAAGGCCGCCGTTGACGACGAACAAATCTTTCCAGCCATCGTTGTCGAAATCGAAAGAGGCGTCGCCCCATCCCACGTACTGGCCGGACATGTGTGCGACGCCGGACTCGGCAGTGGTGTCGGTGAAGAATTTCTCGGCGGCGGAATTGCGGAACAGGCGGTGATAGCGCATGTCGGAAACAAAAATGTCGAGCGCTCCGTCATTGTCATAGTCGGTGAAAATCGGGCCCATGGCGGAAGGAGTGTCGCCGTTGGTGCCGTAAGCCACGTTTTGTTCCATGGCGACGTTCGTGAATGTTCCGTCATGGTTGTTGCGGTAGAGATAGCTCTCCATCTGGTCGTTCGCCACATAGATGTCGGGCCAACCGTCATTGTCGAAATCGCCGACGGCCACCCCCATCGCGCGACCAACGGGATTTGCCACGCCAGCACGTTCGGAAACATCGCTGAAGGTTCCGTCGCCATTATTGTGGAATAGGCGGTTGCCCTCGCCCTCGTAGTCCAGAGGGCCGGCGAAAGCATCGGCGGTGTAATAGAGCCGCTTGGCGTGGGGATCAAACTTCAGGTAGTTGCCAACAAAAAGGTCCAGGCGGCCGTCGCGATCGTAGTCGACGAACGCGGCGCCAACGCCAAAATGATTGTTCTGAACGCCCGCCTTTTCGGTGACGTCGGTGAAGGTTCCATCGCCATTGTTGTGATAAAGGATCGCGGAGCCCCAATTAGTGATGTAGAGATCTTCGTAGCCGTCGTTATCGTAGTCGCCGGCCGTAACGCCCATAGCGAAGCCCTTACCTGGCACGCCCGCCTGTGCCGTCACGTCGGTAAACGTGCCATCGCCATTGTTGCGATAGAGATGATTGGTGGCCTCTTTGCCATCGGCCTTGGAGTGATCGGTGACGCCATCCAGGTACCGCCCGCTTAGCGCATAGAGATCGAGCAGGCCGTCGTTGTTGTAGTCGAACCAGACGCAACCGGAGGCGGTAGCTTCCAGGATGGAGCTGAGTTTCTGCTCGCCAAACGAATGCTGGAATTGAATGTGCGATTTCTCGGTGACGTTTTCGTAGGAGGGATAGCGGTTGGCCGGAGCGGTTGCGGGCTTTTGCGCTTGCGCTGGAATCCCACACGCAAACAAGATTAGTGCAGTCGCGCTCGACACCCGGCGAGCGCGAGGGGGCAGTTTAGTTTGCTTTTGCAGAAGAAGCATTTTCATTCTTGTCCAGATGCGTTGGTGTATCGAATCTCTTGAGCGTCATTGGCCAACGATTTTCCGGAGCCAATGCCTTATCGGCGTGACAACCGGCGCAGCCGCGCTGTTCGCCGGGGCGCGCCCAAATCCAACTCTTTTCGGCGACGAGCAACTTGCCGCTGGCGCCGAGAAGCTCGAAGCGAACCGGTTGATCGGCCGGCACTTCGACGTAGAAGGAACCGTCCTTTTCGACCGGGGCCTGGCCCAAAATGCGTTCCTGATTCTCACCAGGGTCGTGAGTGATCACACGAACCTGAGCGATTGCGGACGCGACCCGGCCGTTCGGCGCATCGGCCGAAGAGTAGCTATCCAGGGAAATGAAGTAACCGGTCTTCGAATCGAGATTCAGAGTGCTCCAGAACCTCTTGGGTACCGGATGCGAGGTGAGCGCGACGGCCTGAATGCTGGAGAGATGTGGATCGCTGTAAATAACCGGACCAATCAGCTGTTTCTGCAGATCGAACGAGTACAAGCGCAAATCTCTGCGGCGCGCTAACGCTCTGGCTTTGCCGGCGGGCAACAATCAGTTGGTTCTGGAAATAAGGTCGCGGCGAAAGATAACCTGCCCCAGCGGGGCCAATCTTGTTCTCGGCGAGGGCGCCGCGCTGAATTTCCGTGAGGTGTCCACCGGGCTGCGAGGAATGAACCGGCGTGCGGATGAAAATGATCGAGCCATCTTCGAGCTCTTGCGCATCTTCGCGCATAGACGGCGGCTGGTGATCGCAACGGAGGGAATCCATCGCCGCGCCGTCAGGCCGCAAGGTATAGAACAAACGCGGCGCTGAATTCTGCGCGGCGGAAGACAGCGGCGAGGAAGCCGAGGCGAGAATGCGGCCATCGCGCAACACCGTTTCAAACCACCAATCGCCTGGAGAGAAGGTGATGCGATGCAGATTGGATCCGTCGATGTTCGCTACAGCCAGATAAGAGCCATTGTTCTGCTCCAGCGCTGTGAACACGATTTCGCCACCCGGCAAATAACCGGGACGCAGACAGTCTTCCGCACACCGCGTGACCTGTCGCTTGTGCGCGCCGTCGGCATCCATCTCCCAGACTTGCCACTTGTCGCCGCGAGTTTTTTGCCCGGAAAAAAGAATTCTGGCGGCGTTGAAGTCAACCTGCGGATCGGCGGCGGCGAAGAACTCCGAGGCGAGGTCCTGGGGAACGGCATGATTCGTTTGCGAATGGAGGCGTACGATGCGGCTACCTTCGGGAAACCGTTGGGACCCGCCGCGGACAGAAAAGGTAGCTGCCTGCACGAAGATAATGTCAGGCCGAGCGGCCTTCGCGGCACGCGCTGCAGAGGCGGCTGGAGGGTGGCTTGGTATCAGACGCAAAAGCGACGGCGCGAATGGTCAGGAGAATTGCCGCAGTAACTCGAACGTGAACAAGGAAATTTGGTTGGCCCGCTCCCACAGTTGTCGACCCGGTTCGGCCTGAAGTTGGCCGATCTTCTTTGCGGCATCCGCTGCAAAGAGCAGAAGGACGCCACCCTCGACTTTTGGTGCTCACCCCAAATGTAGTGGCGTGATGCCTATTTCTTCTTGCGTGTTACAACCAATAAAACCTAAATGACGAGGCGGAACAATAGTGCAAAGCAATTACATAGCAGTGTAGTGACACAGGTCACGTGGGTATGTGACGCAGCGCACTTTTTGTAGCGCTCTTCGCCGCAAGTGGGTTTTCTTGCAGTCATTAACATCTTGTGATTTGCATCACAGCTTACTGTGTCTCGAGTAGTGGTGTGTTTCACCCGCGCTCATCTACCTTGGTAGCTGGAGTTGTGCGTTCTGCAACAAGGAGTTCCCATGGACACTCTCCCCCCAGGCACACTCGCATCCGAAGAGCGCGTTTTCATCGATAAGGAAGTCAGCAGCCACCGTGGCCGGCCCGGCGCGCTGCTGAGCGTGCTGGAGGCGGTACAGCAGCGGCATCCGCAGAATTATCTGCCGATGGAAACGCTGCGCTACATTGCGCTGAAGACAGCAACCAATCCCTCGCGCATCTATGGAGTGGTGACGTTTTACGCGTTGTTCAATCTGCAGCCGCAAGGTGAAAACACGATTTGTATTTGCCGAGGCACGGCGTGCCACACGCGTGGCTCGCGAAACTTGCTGCAGAGTGTCCAACTGGATCTGGGACTGACGATGGATGACGATGGCGGAGCAAACGATGGCAACACGGCGGACAAGATGGTGCTGACCACCGCGGACAACAAGTTTACGGTGCGCACGGTGGCCTGTTTCGGGCAATGCGCGCTGGCCCCAGTTGTGGAAGTGAATCATCGCATCTGCGGGCACGTGTCGGAACGCACGCTGCAACGCGAAATCCAGACAATTCGGTCGGGAGAATAACTATGCCTCGAATCCTAGATATAGGGGCGTTCCATGCGGTGCGCGAGTGCGGGCTGGCCAAGCTGACTCCCTCCGTCCCCCGTGTTGCGATTGGCATGGGAACGTGCGGGCGAGGCAACGGCGCCGAAGGACTGTACCAGGCGTTTGCCGAGGCAGTAGAGCGCAGCGGCATGAACGTGGTGCTGGCGCCAGTGGGTTGCTTCGGAGCGTGCTACCAGGAGCCGCTGGTGAACGTGGGAGTTCCGGGGAGTCCGTTATTGATGCTGAAGCGAGTGCAAGCGAACGACGCGGGCCGCATTCTTCACGACATGCAGAGTGGCAGAATCAATCCGGAATTGATTTTCTGCAAAATTGAAGACTGGGATCACATCACTGGGCGGCTGAAATACGGGCAGGGATATCCGCAAGTACCGGTCTGGGACGACAAACCATTTTTCAAGGGACAGAAGAAGATCGTGCTGCGAAATTGCGGAATCATCAATCCCGACGATATTGAAGAATACATCGCGGTTGGTGGATACCAAGCACTCTACAAGGTGTTGATCGACGGGCGCCCGGAAAACGTGATTGAACAGATCAAAGCGTCGAAACTGCGCGGCCGGGGCGGCGCCGGTTACCTTACCGGGAACAAGTGGGAGTTTCTGGCCAAGGCGAAGGCCGAGCCAAAGTACATCATCTGCAACGCCGACGAAGGCGATCCCGGCGCATACATGAACCGCAACGAGATCGAAAGCGATCCGCACTCGCTGCTGGAAGGAATGATTATCGGCGGATACGTGATGGGCGCGACGGAGGGAATCATTTACGTGCGCGCGGAGTACCCCTTGGCGGTGCACCGGCTGAACCGTGCCATTGAGCAAGCCAGAGAATACGGCATGCTGGGCGAAAACATCCTGGGGCGCGGATTCAAATTCGACATCGCACTGGTGGAAGGGGCGGGCGCGTTTGTCTGCGGTGAAGAGACCGCGCTGATTGCCTCTCTGGAAGGCGAAGCGGGAAGACCGCGGCCGCGGCCGCCGTTTCCGGCGCAGAAGGGTCTGTGGGGCAAACCGACGAACATCAATAACGTGGAGACCTGGTACAACATCGCGCCCATCGTGATGCGCGGTCCTGCCTGGTTCACGGAAACAGGCAGCCCAAAGAGTGCCGGCACGAAAGTATTTTCGCTGGTGGGAAAAGTGAAGAGCACCGGCTTGGTCGAAATGCCGCTGGGCACTTCGCTGAAGACGTTCGTGTACGACATCGGTGAAGGCGCGGCCAGCGGGCGTACGGTAAAGGCGGTGCAAACGGGCGGGCCTTCGGGAGGGTGCATCCCGCACGAAATGTTTGACACGCCGGTGGACTATGAAAACCTGGCGCAACTTGGCTCCATCATGGGATCGGGCGGCATGGTGGTGATGGATGAAGACAACTGCATGGTGGACGTTGCCAGGTACTTCATCGAATTCACCCATTCCGAGTCGTGCGGTAAATGCATTCCCTGCCGCGTGGGATTGAACAAATGCCTGCGCATCTTGAATCGCGTGACCGAAGGAGCGGGCCGAACGCAACACCTGGAGCTGCTGGACGAACTGGGCCGCTACATCCGCGAGTGCTCGCTGTGCGGGCTGGGGCAGACGGCGCCGAATCCGGTGCTGACAACGCTGCGACACTTCCGCAATGAATTTGAGGACCATATTCTGGCGCATCGCTGCCCGGCAGGAGTGTGCGAGGAATTGGCGCTGTCTCCCTGCGAAAACAGTTGCCCGCTGCACATGAACATTCCGCGATACCTGCAGCTTTACAAAGAGGGCCGTCTGCAAGAGGCGTTTTTGTCTGTGATTATGGATAATCCCCTGCCCTCTTCCACCGGCCGCGTGTGCCAGCATCCGTGCGACAGCCGCTGCCGGCGCCAGGCACTGGACCAGGCCGTAAACATGCGGGAAGTACACCGGTACATCGCCGATACGATTTTTGAATCCGACAACTACGAAGAGATGGTGAAGACCATCCTGGCGCGCAAGCTAGAGGCCACCGGCAGAAAAGTGGCAATTACCGGAGCTGGCCCTGCAGGACTGACGGCGGCGTTTTACCTGGCCATGCTGGGCCACGACGTTACGGTTTTCGACGGCAAATCGGAAGCGGGAGGGATGCTGCGATTTGCGCTTCCGGAATACCGATTGCCGAAAGGCAGTCTGCGGCGCGAGATCGAGCTGATTGAGCGACTGGGCGTGAAATTTATCTTCAACACCCGCGTGGGCTTCGATGTTCCGTTGAACGAGCTGGACGACCGTTTCGACATGATCTTCCTGGCCATCGGAACGTGGAAGGAATCGTGGGTATACCAAGCGGGGACTGAGCTGGCGGGTGTGTACCCTGCGTTGAACTTCCTGGAAGCCGTCGCGAGGGGCGAAGACGTGCCCATCGGGCGAAAAGTGGTGATCATCGGGGGCGGCAACGCTGCTATCGACTCAGCACGCACCGCGCTCCGCAAAGGATCGGAAGTCACCGTCTACTACCGGCGCGAACGCAAGGATATGCCTGCGATCGAAGAAGAGACGGAGGCGGCACGGGAAGAAGGTGCGAAGTTTGTGTTTCTGGCCGCTCCGCATCGCGTGATTGGCGATAGCAAGGGCCACGTCAAGGGCATTGAAATTGTGAAGACGCGGCTGGGAGAGTACGACACCTCGGGACGCAGAAGACCGGTGTTGACGGATGAAATCCAGCGGATCGAGTGCACGTCGGTAATCTTCGCGATCGGCGAAAGCGTCGACATGGATTTTGTGCGCGCGTCGGGGCTGACGCTGAAAGAAAGCGGCACCATCGAAGTGAATCGCTACTCACTGGAAACAAGCCGCGCGCGCTTCTACGCGGGTGGAGACCTGGTGACCGGGGCGTCGAATGTCTCGAATGCGATGGCCTCCGGCAAGCAGGCGGCCCGCAGCATCGACCGGCAATTAATGGAGACCGATCGCTGGAGCAGCTTGTTCCGAGAATTTCACTACAGCGACCAACCGCCCTCTGAGCCCAGCCCTCATCGGCGCCACACGGGACAGGTGATTGCCGCCGGCCAGCGCGCGCACTCTTATGAGGAGGTCGTGACTGGCTTGACTCAGGAAGATGCGCATGACGAAGCGTGCCGCTGCTTGCGATGCGACGTCAAAACAGTGAACGTGAGCTGAGAAGGAGCGCGCCTTGACGCAAAAAGTTATCCATACGGATTGACGGGCAATTGATCAGTGCTCTGGAAGGGCAAACCATTCTGGACGCGGCCATCGCGAGCGGTAAATCCATCCCCACTCTGTGTGCGTTTGCCGGACTCAGCCCGGTTGGGGCATGCCGGATCTGCCTGGTGGAGGTTTCGGGCAGCGACCGGCTGTTCCCCGCGTGTACGACTCCGATCCAGGACGGCATGTCGGTCACAACGAACTCGCCGAAGCTGGCGCGCTACCGGCGCATGTCTGTGGAACTCTTGCTGATTGAACGGAATCACGTTTGCGCGGTGTGCGTCTCCAATGGGCATTGCGAACTGCAGTCGATGGCCACAGTGATGGGAATCGACACCGTGGGGTTTGCCTACAACTATCCGCACTTGCGCGTAGATCAATCCCATCCGCGGTACGTGCTGGACCACAACCGGTGCATCTTGTGTACCCGTTGCGTGCGGGTGTGCGCGGAGTTGGAAGGCGCACACGTGTGGGAACTGGTCTCGCGCGGAATTCACGCCCACATCGTCAGCGACATGAATGAACCGTGGGGCAAGTCAACGAATTGCACCAACTGCGGCAAGTGCGTGCAGGTCTGCCCGACCGGAGCTCTGGCGGAAAAGGGCTGGGCGGTGGAACAAATGGTGAAGAACCCCAGCGTGGTTACTTCTCTAGTGGAAAAGAGAGGGGTGCCGGTATGAAAAAAGTGAAAGTGGCAACCGTATGGCTGGATGGATGTTCAGGCTGCCACATGTCGCTGTTGGATATGGACGCGGCCATCATTCCGCTGGGGCGAAAAATCGATCTGGTCTACGGGCCGCTGGTGGACGCGCAGGAATTCCCCGAGGGAGTGGACGTCACGCTGGTGGAGGGCGCGGTGAGTTCCCAGGACGACCTGGACAAGCTGCAGAAAATTCGACAGCGAACACAGGTACTGATTTCGCTGGGGGATTGCGCGGTGACGGGAAACGTTCCGGCAATGAGAAACTTCCTGCCAACCAACAAGCTATTGCAGCAGGTGTATGTGGAACGGGCAGACGAAAACAAGGTGATCCCCAAGGATGGAGTTCCCCCGCTGCTGAAGCACGCGCGCCCGTTGCGCGAATACGTCAAAGTGGATTACTTCCTGCCGGGTTGTCCTCCGCCTTCGAAAGCTATTCTGAACGCCATCAACGATCTGTTGGAAGGACGAAAGCCAGCGGCAAATCCGAACGTGAAATTCGGATAAGGAGCTTGCCATGAAGCGCATCACAATCGAGCCCGTGACACGCATCGAAGGCCACGCGAAGATCACCATCCAACTGGACGACCAGGGGCACGTGGCGGGAACGGAATTTCATGTCACCCAGGTGCGCGGGTTCGAGAAATTCACGGAGGGCCGCCCGTTCTACGAGATGCCCGGGATCACGGCGCGCATCTGCGGAATCTGCCCGATCAGCCACTTACTCGCGTCGTCCAAGGCCTGCGAAGCCATCATGGCCGTGCGCGTACCGCCGGCCGCCAGGAAACTGCGGGAGCTGGTGCATTTTGCGCAGATCGTGCAATCCCATGCCCTGAGCTTTCTTCTACCTGTCGGCGCCGGATTTCCTTCTGGGAATGGACTCCGACCCTGCGGCGCGAAATGTTCTCGGCGTGATTGCAAGCCACCCGGAATTGGCACGCGACGGAATCGACCTGCGAAAATTCGGGTTGCAGGTGGTGGAAGGCTTGGCGCAAGAACGCGTGCATCCGGCATGGATCGTACCTGGCGGCGTAGCCACGCCGTTAGCGGCCCATGCGAGGGAGCACATTCTTTCCGAGCTTCCTAAGGCCAAAGCGATTGCCGAGCGCACAATTCAGTTTTTCAAAGGGGCGTTGGACAATTACAAGGAAGAGATCGAGTTCTTCGGTTCCTTCCCGAGCATGTACGCGGGCCTGGTGGATGCCAAGGGCCGGCTGCAACTGTATGACGGCAATCTGCGTTTCCGGAAAGCCACTGGCGAGCTTGCGGAGGACCAGATTGAGCCCGATGCGTACAAAGAGTGGATTGGCGAGGCCAGCCTGCGCGACTCGTACCTGAAGGCGCCCTATTTTAAACCGCTGGGATTCCCCACTGGTGTCTACCGCGTGGGCCCGCTGGGGCGCTTGAACACTGCCGATAGTTGCGGGACGCCAAAGGCCGACAAGGAGCTGAAGGAATTCCGTCAACGGTTCGGAAGCGTGGCGCACAGTGCGTTCCTGTATCATTACGCGCGGCTGATTGAAGTGACCTACGCGCTGGAACGCATGGAAATGCTGCTTGATGATCCACAAATTCTTGAAACGCACGTGCGGGCAGTGGCGGGCGTAAACGTGAACGAAGGAGTGGGAATCATCGAAGCGCCGCGAGGAACGCTGATACATCACTACAAAGTGGATGAAAACGGCGCGATAACGTGGGCGAACCTGATTGTGGCGACGGGCCACAACAATCTGGCGATTGGGAAGAGCGTGCAACAAGTCAGCGAGCATTTCATCGATGGCAAACAAGCTGAGTGAGGGCATGGTCAACCGTGTGTCGGCAGTGGTGCGGGCCTACGATCCCTGCTTGAGTTGCTCCACGCATGCCAACGGCCTGCTGGCCATGAACATCCGCCTGGTGGACTGTGACGGAAAGCTGCTGGACGAGTTGAACACCGACTAATCGACGAGCGATCAAGAAATAACGCCGCGGTTGTCCTTTTGTATGCGGACTACCCCGAAGATGCGGCAGATTCGCGAACGACTCCCGCATCCCCGCGTTCGCGAGCCAGATACTGGTCATAAATCCACTTGTAAGTGTGTTCCAGCCCGACGCGCAGTGGCGTGCTCGGCTCCCAGTGGAGGAATTTCTGGATCAGGGTGTTGTCGCTGTTGCGGCCATTCACGCCTTTCGGAGCGCTGAGGTCGTATGTCCGTTTGAGCTTGATTCCAGCGATCTCTTCGGCCATGTCCACCAGTTGATTGATGGTCACCGCCTCGCTTGAGCCCAGATTGATGGGCTCCAAAATGTCCGAGTCCATGATGAGATTTACACCCTTGATGCAATCATCGATGTACATGAAACTGCGGGTCTGCGTGCCGCTTCCCCAGATTGCGATTTCGTGCTTGCCGGAGACTTTTGCTTCAATCACTTTTCGGCAGATCGCGGCGGGCGCTTTCTCGCGGCCGCCATACCAGGTGCCCCAGGGGCCGTAGACGTTGTGAAACCGGGCTACGCGTGTGGTCAGGCCGTAGTCTTCGCGGAAATGCCGGCACATGCGTTCGGAAAAGAGTTTTTCCCAGCCATAACCGTCCTCGGCCAGGGCGGGATAGGCATCTTCCTCTTTCAGCGAGGGAGCTTCAAAGGTTTTCTGCTTGTCGGCATTGTAGACGCACGCGGAGGAGGAATAAAAATAGCGCCGAACGCCGAATTTCTGCGCGGCCTGCAGCATGTGGGTATTGATCAGGACGGAAAGCATGCAAAGGGCTTTATTGTGCTCGATGAAGCCCATGCCGCCCATGTTCGCCGCGAAATTGTAGATGGCCGCAGCGCCTTTGGCGGCAAGCTCACAATTGTGCACGAGGTTGAGATCGAGGGAGTGGTTCTCGACGTCGTCGAACCGCTGATACCACTCGTCCTGCGGTTTGCTGTCGATTGCGCGAAGGCGCTTGTGACCGGTGCGGCGAAGATGCGACACCATTGCCCCGCCAATAAATCCACCCGCCCCTGTCACCGTGATCAAGTCTGACTTATCGTGAGGCATGACCTTCCCCTTGTTTATCTATAAAGCCACTGTACCACGCAGTGACGCCATTGCGACACGAAATGAGGGTCATACGGCATGGGGGCCTCATACCATTCTATCTCGAGGACCAAGGCCGGCAAGTACGGTAGTACTTCATTATTTCAGCTCGATCAGCGCAAGGCCCTGTGGCTCCAGCGTTACAGGTAGCGTGCCGTTCTTGAGTGGGCGACTCGAAGAAGCTGGAAGCGCGGCGGCCTTGCGAAGTTCCTGGAGTTGCGCCGGGGTGGGGTATGGCGGGCGGCCCATCTTTTGATAGGCGGGCAGCGGCGAACCGTGGTCGCGGTCGATGATCGTGATTGTCGCGACCCGCTTACCTTTGAGGTTGTTGAAATGCAGCAGGAAATCCTTCGCCGAGCCACTCTCCTCCGGAGGAAAAATATTCCAGACAGCCACAATCAATGAGCCGTTCGGCTTGCGCGTCACGAGCACGGAGTCTCCCTGGGCGTCCAGGCGCGCGTCACCCAGGCGGTGAAGAAGGGCGAAGGCGTTGAACGCCGGCTTCGGGATGCTTCCGGCGGCAAGCAGGCCGAATCCACCGTAGAAGGGCTGCTTCACAACACCCTGTTCCTCGAAGACATCGGAAAAGGTCCAGTAACTCATGATATTCACCAGGC
Source organism: Candidatus Acidiferrales bacterium (assembly GCA_963792145.1). Lineage (GTDB taxonomy): Bacteria > Acidobacteriota > Terriglobia > Acidiferrales > UBA7541 > Acidiferrum. The sequence goes on along the minus strand of CAWBVH010000036.1, from coordinate 110,908 downwards.
CGTCGCACTGGCGAATGGTGTCCGCCATCCACGGACCCATGTAGGCTGTGTCGGTCACGGCAGGTTCGCTGGCGTAGCTGGCGTTGAATTCGCTCCAGATGAGCGGAAGGCCCGGCCGCGCGGAAGCTTGGATCTGGTCATGGACTTTCTTCACCGCGCGACAGACCATGCGATCGCGGGGAATACTTTCGTTGGTGCCGAATACATCTTTGGAGGAATCGTTGCCGTAGACGTGAGTGGACACGAAATCGAGCGGAACATTTTCTGCGGTGGCATGAGCGATCATGCGATCCACCCAGGCCGCTTGCGCTGTGGAGGGTCCGCCAACGCGCAGCTTGCCGCTGACCTTTTTCAACGTGCGCACGGTGTGGTCATAAAGCTGAAAATAGGTGGCTTCTTTGGGATCCCCCGCCCAGAAGTCGAGGTTGGGTTCGTTCCACACCTCGAAATACCATTTCGCGACTTCTTCTTCGCCGTAGCGGTCCACAAGATGCCGCGCGAATTGTTCCATGAGAGCGTCCCATTTGGCCCAATCCTTCGGTGGAGCGACGTTCTGTTTGTACCAGAAGGCATGAAGAGCGTTGGGATTCGAAGTGAGTTTCTTCGGCATGAAACTCAGCTCGACGAACGGTTTCACGCCATTGGCGAGCAGTCCATCGTAAATCTGGTCGACATAGGAAAAATTGTAGATTGGGTGACCGTCGGCGTCTTCATCGTACACCCCAACTTCATCGTGGAAGATAGCGTGGAAGCGGACATACTCGAAATCGGTGATGCGCTTTGTCTCGCGGAGATCGGTGCGGTAGCTTTCCCTGAGACTCAAGATGGCGCGGCCGGAGCCAAACATCTGTTCCCAGAAATGCGGAAACGGATGGGAGGGAGCACTGGCGTCGATTTCGATGGTTTCACTGGGATGAGACGCTTGAGCCCGTGCGGCAGGGGCAAGCGTTCCAAACGTCGACGAGGAAACAGCCAATACGCAGAAGAGAATTCTTAGACGGAAACGAGGCATTGGGCGGCTCCCGGTGGATTCGAACGAACTAATTTTTTGCTCAATCGCCACTACGCCAGCCAGTCTAGCAGAGGCGGCAAGCATTCCACGGGAGAATTCATCTTACTTTCGGTAAATCGGATACAGGTGGTGCACTAGATGGGGAGTACAAGGCGGGCTCGGCAACCGCGGCGGTCTGTTCTATTCTCCAACGTCAAAGAACCGCCGTGAGCTTCGGCAATCTGCCGGCTGAGCACGAGTCCAATACCTGAGCCGCCGGGTTTGGTGGTGAAAAACGGAACGAAGAGATTGGTGGTATTGGAGAGTCCCGGCCCTTCATCAAGGATTTGAAGCTCCAGATGCGCCGCGGAGCGATACCACTCGATGCGCACTTTGCCCTTGGTCTCTGAAGCAGCATCCGCGGCGTTGCGGATCAGGTTGATGAGGAGTTGTTCGAGTTGATCGCGATCGGCCTGAATGGTCGCTGCCGGTCCGCCGCCCAGCTCCACGGTGACCCGGCGTTCCAAGGCGGCTACGCGCCGAACCAGTTCACCAAACTCAACGGAAGCCAGCGACGGCTGCGGCAAGCGAGCCAGTTGCGTGTACGCCGACATGAATCGTCCTAAAGCCTCGGTGCGCGAGCGAATGATACCCAACCCCTGACGCAGATCAACAAATATCGAGCCTTCATCACTGGTGTCCTTATCACGCGAACTTTCGGCGCGTTGCAGGCCGGTTTCCAGACTCTGCGCAACCGACTGGATGGGAGCCAAGGAATTGTTCAGTTCGTGGCCAAGCACGCGGATCAGGCGTTGCCAGGCCTGGCGTTCCTCTTCGCGAAGGGCGCGGCTCAAGTCGGTCAGAACAACAAGATGATGAGGCGAACCGCCCTGGTGGAAAGAGCCGCGGCGCATTCCCCATCGTCCCGTGCCGCCGGGAAAACTTAGCTCCATGGTGCGGGCAGGCTCTCCGTCCAGACAGACGGCCAGGCCGAGGTCAGAGGCGGAAAGGCCGAGGGAGCGCTCCGCGGGACGGGACAGGAGGCGTTCGCCAGCACGGTTGACGAGCTTCAATTCGTCCTGGCTGTTGAACGTGAACACCGCCACATCGATTTCCTCCATGACCGTTCGCAACAGCGCGGTCGCCTCCAGGGCGCCAAGGCGCTGCTCGCGCAACGTCTCGCTGAGGGTGTTGACCTCGATCATCACTTCGCCCATGGCGTCGTCCATACGAGCGCCACGCCCACGCAGGGAGAAATCTTCTTCGCGCATAGCGGCGAGCAAATTGGAAAGTGTCTGCAGAGAAAAGATGACGCGGTGCTGCAGAGAGATGGCGAAACCCAGCCACAAGCCAAAAATGAGGATTGTGAGTGTCCACGCAGTTTGCGAGGTGTACGGACCAAACCACAGCAGGCCCAGGGCGGCCAAGGTGCCTGGAAGTCCCGTTGCTATCGCTAGAAGCTGAATTCGCCGTTCGTAAGTAAGCGGTTTCATTCCAAACCGAATTTTTCGAGCCGGCGGTAGAGCGCGCTCCTGCTTAAACCCAGCGCGTTGGCAGCCTGGCTGACGTTACCGCCGTGCCTGGCCAGCATACGCTGGATCAGATGTTTTTCAACTTCTTCGAGGTTCATTTCCTCCAGTCGCGGAGTACCGCTGGGAGGGGCAGCACGCAAACCCAGATCGACGCTGCGAATCAGCGGGCCGGCCGAAAGCAGGACGGCGCGTTCGATGGCGTGATCCAGTTCCCGCACGTTTCCGGGCCAGGGGTGCTCGCGAAGAGATTGCATGGCAGCGGGGTCGAAGCCGGAGATCTTCTTGCGGTAGCGTTCGGTATATACGCGCAAGAAATGATGAGCGAGCAGCTCGATATCGCGCTGGCGGTCGCGCAAGTTCGGCAGCCGAATTTCGATGGTGTTCAACCGAAAGAGCAGATCTTCGCGAAAACGGCCGGCAGCAACCTCGGCGCCCACATCCACGTTGGTGGCAGCGAGCACGCGGACGTTTACACGGCGAGTATGCGACGAGCCCACCCGCTCGAACTCCCCGGTTTCCAAAACGCGCAGCAGCTTGGATTGGAGATTGAGCGGCACGTTGGCAATTTCATCCAGGAACAGAGTGCCGCCATCGGCAAATTCAAAGCGTCCGATGCGATCTGTGCGCGCATCGGTGAACGCGCCTTTCATGTGGCCGAACAGTTCGCTCTCAAACACGCCCTCCGACAAGCCGCCGGCATTCACGGTAACCATGGGGCGGTTGGCACGCTCCGAGAGCGCGTGAAGGGTCCGCGCAACCACTTCCTTGCCCGTGCCGTGTTCCCCGGTGATCAGAACGTTGGCATCGGAAGGTCCGATGCGCGCGATGAGATTCAGAACCGGCTGCATGGATTCCGACTCAGCAATGAGCGTGGGACGAGATTCGACACTCAGCAGGCGATTCTCCGCCTCCAGGCGCGTGGCGCGGCGCAAGGCCTGCCGCAGATCGATTTGCGTTCGCAAAATGCTCAACAGGCGCGCGTTCTCCCAGGGCTTCTGAAGAAAATCGCGGGCACCCAGGCGCATAGCTTCCACCGCCAGTTCCAGGCTGCTCCACGCGGTCATCACGATTACGGGCAGCGTGCTGTCCACCTTCTGAATGGCGGTGAGCAGGTCCAACCCTTCCCTGCCGGAAGTGGTGTCTCGCGTATAGTTCAAGTCCATCAAAACGGCGTCGAATTCTCGCGCTTCGATGGCCACGAGGGCTTCCGAGGGCGACGCGGCAGCATAGGTTTCGTATCCCTCGTTCTTCAGGAGCAAACGCAAGGATTCGCGAATGTCTTGCTGGTCGTCGGCCAAAAGGATGCGATAGCGATGTGCGGTGTCAATTTTCATAGAGATCGGAGGTTGTGGATATTTTACCGTGCTTTCCATAGGAGCAGGCTGGGTTTGGAGAGAGCTTCCCCGTTTTGCTTGGCTGCTGTCGATCATGCGCGCGCGGAGTGAGCAAGCCTATTCGTACCTCAGCGCGACCATGGGATCGACCTTTGTCGCACGCCGCGCCGGCAGCAAACAAGCGAGGAACGCGACAACCAACAGACAAATCGAAGCACCAGCCATAATGCGCCAATCGCCGGGTTGCACTCCGAAGAGAGCGCTGGCGATGGCTCTGCCAACGGCGAAGGCTCCCGCAATGCCGATCGCGGTGCCAAGCGCGGCCAGGCGCGTTCCTTCGCGCAAAACCATGCCGAGAACAGAGGTGGCGTCCGCACCGAGAGCCATGCGGATTCCCAACTCGTGAGTCCGCTGGGAGACAGAAAACGCAATCAGGCCATAGATACCGACGGAAGCAAGAGCCAAAGCGAGCACGGCAAAAACTGCTACGACGGTCATCATGAAGCGCTGCGTGGCCAGCGAACGGGAGAGGATTTGCTGCATGGAAAGGAGGTGACCCACGGGGATGCTGGAATCGGCTGAGCGAATTGTTTTGTCGACAGTGGCGGCCAGAGCGAGCGGATCACCGGCCGTTCGTACGAGAACATGTGTGGGGAACCACACGTCGTATCCAAGAATCAGACTAAACTTCGTCTGTGCGCTGGGAAGAAAGACCGTAGGCGGCACGGAGTCGCCAACAAACGGCTTTACGTTGGCAACAACTCCAATAACGCGGCGAGCGGCATCGCCGCCCTCTAACTTTACGGTCGAGGTGAAGGGGTCGCTGCCTTTAAGGGCCTTTCGCACGAACGCCTCGTTCACAATCGCCACACGCTCAGAACTTTCGCCATCGTAAGCGGCGAAGTCGCGTCCGTGTTGCATGGCCACGCCCAGTGTTCGAAAGTATTCCGGAGTGATCACGCGAAAATCGATCGATTCCGAGGAAGCGCCATTCACCGTCACGCCGACGTTTCCGCCACGTTCCAAAGGCTGGCCGGAGGAGACGATTGCTGCGTCCTGTACGCCTGGCAACTGTTTCAAACGCGACGTCAGTTCATTGTAAAAAGACGTCAGCTCGGCAGTGGAATGAATCCGCGTACCCGTCAGCCAAATCTCCGCCGAAAGCAGACCGTTCGTCGGGAACCCGGGATTCACTTGCAGGAGATTCAGAAACGATTGACCAAGCAGGGCGGCTCCAATCAGCAGGATGAGGGAAAGAGCGAATTCCGAAACTACCAGCCCTTCGCGGAACCGACCGCCACGACGGCTAGCGGAGCTTTGGGCTGCGTTTTCTTTCAGCATGGTGCTGACGTCGGTTTTTGACGCCTGCAGAGCGGGAATAATACCGGCCAGCGCGCCAGCGAAGATGGTGATGACGAGCGCGAACAGAAACGCCCATCCATCCACACGAATCTCTGTGGCGCGCGGCAATTGGACCGGGGCGAATCGCACCAGTCCTGCAGCGACAATTTGAGCGACGAGCAGTCCCGCGACACCGCCGGCGGCTGCGAGCAGCAAACTCTCGGAAAGGAATAGGCGGACGAGCGTGCCGCGGTCAGCGCCGAGTGCGGAACGCAACGCCACCTCTTTTGTGCGCCCGGAGGCTCGGGCGAGCAAGAGATTGGAGATATTGGCACAGGCGATGAGAAGAACGAAGGAAACGGCGCCCAGGAGGATCCAGAGATAAGTGCTGACGTCACCCGCGAGCACATTTTGAACGGAACTGAGACCGAGGACTTGCTTGCGGCCCTCGCCTTCGAGCTGGTCATTTTCAAACGACGGGGTCAACGTGTCGAGTTGCGCAGCAGCTTGTTGCACCGTAGTGCCTGGCTTGACCCGCGCCACGATTTCAAGATTTGTGCCGGAGCCGACCGACTCTGCCACCGGTGCGAGCGTGGTCCACAGATCAACGCGCTGCAAATCGCCGAAGGCCGGAGGAACGAGGTCCAACTGAACATCGGCCAACGCCGGGGGCATGACGCCAACCACGCGGTAGGCCCTGCCGTTAAGATGAATCGTCTTGCCCAACACTGCGGCGTCGCTACCAAATTGCTGCGCCCAGAGGGTGTGGCTAATCATGACGACGCGGGCAGAAGGATCGCGATCCTCTTCCCGACTGAAATCGCGCCCCAACAATGGGTGGGCGCCCAGCGCCGAAAAATAGTCCGACGAGACGTGGAGAGCGCTCACGCGTTGTGTGCCGTTGTCTGAAGAAAGATTCAGGCCAACATGGGTGAAAGCAGCGATGGCCGCGGGCCACTGGCTGTGGTCTTGCAGGTAGCGGAATTGCGGATATGTAAACGCATCTTCGCTGAGCTCGCCTTGATATTTCAGAACCACCTCAACCACTTGGTGAGCTTCGGGAACTGCCAGCGGGCGGATTAAAACGCCGTAGATCACGCTGAAGGTAGCGGTGCTGGCGCCGATTCCCAGCGCGAGTGTAAGGACGGCGACGAGCGTGAATGCGGGGCTCTGGCGCAGGAAGCGGACCGCAGATCGCAAGTCTCGCCATAGAGTTGTCATCGCCACCCCCTATTCGTAACGCAGCGCGATTATCGGATCCACGCGTGACGCCCGGCGCGCCGGAAACCAAGTCGAAACCAGAACAATGATGGACAGGACTACTGCGCCCGCCACAAAAGTTCCGCTATCGAATGCGCTAACACGGAACAACAGACTGGCGATGAAGTGCGTCATGGCAAAGGAGAAGAGGAGGCCGCCTATGATCCCCACCAATGCGAGGCGCAGTCCCTGGCCAACGATCATTCTGCGGACGGCGCCCGGAGCCGCGCCCATAGCCATCCTGACGCCGATTTCGTGACTCCGTTGCGTGACGGTATAGGCCATCACGCCGTAAATCCCGACAGCAGCGAGCGTGAGGGCCAGCGCAGCAAACGCACTGATGAGAACGACAGCGAGCCTACGAGAGGCGCTGTTTTCAGAAACGATCTCGTCAAGCGGGCGCACATTGTAGAGCGGAACATCCGGAGCAAAGGAATGAACCGCCTCTCTGACGGGACTGGCAAGAACTGCCGGGTCTCCTGCGGTCCGCACCAGAATGGTGCCGCCGCCCGATGTGTTCTGTGCTTCCGGGAGATACATTTCGACACGGGAAGGTTGATCCACGCCGTAGTTTTTTACGTGAGCGACGATACCAACGACGCTAAGCCAATCGCGCTTTTGACCGGCGGCGGGAGGGCCGCCCAGGGAAATCTGTTTTCCAAGAGGATTTTCACCTGGGAAATTCACTTTGGCGAACGATTCATCGATGATGCAGACATGCGCCGCGTTTTCATCATCGTGTTCGGTGAAAAAACGGCCGCTTAACAAGCGCATGCCCAAGGCGCGCATGGCATCTGGCGTAACGCGACCGATGTCCGTGGATGGATATTGGCCGGGTTCGGGAAGCGGCCGGCCATTAATCGCGTATCCCTCCTGCGAATTGCCGAGCAGCGGGTTTTTCACTCCAACGGCTTCCACCCCGGGAAGCGTCCGCAGTTTCGTGGTGACCTGGTTGAGGAAGGCTCGGCGCTTCGCGTCATCCTTATAACTCGCATCCGGCAATGAAAAGCGCGCCGTCAAGACGCCTTCGGGAACGATACCACCATCCGCGCGGACGACCTCGTACAAGCTCTTTCCCATCAAACCTGCGCCCACAAGAAGGACCAGCGAAATTCCGACCTCGGCAGTGACCAGCGCGTCTCGCAGGCGACGGTGCCCGCGACCGGCGCCTCCCGTGCGCCCGCCTTCCTTCAGCGCGTCGGTCACATTGGCCTGGGAAGCTTGTAGAGCGGGGAAAATCCCGAAGAACAGTCCGGTGGCCAGTGCGAGGACCAGCGTGAACAAAAGAACGCGGCTGTCGACGGAGACTTCGTCAAGACGCGGGATTCCCGCGGGCACGGCATGAAGAAGGGCTGCCGTAACCCAAACGGAGAGGAGAAATCCAAGCGTGCCGCCCAGAACAGAAAGAACAATGCTCTCCGTCAACATCTGACGGATCAGACGGCCACGTCCGGCACCCAAAGCGATCCGGACAGCTAACTCACGGTAGCGCTCCGTAGCTCGCGTAAGAAGAAGGTTAGCGATATTGGCGCAGGCAATCAGAAGAACGAAGCCGACAGCCGCGGCGAGCACCAGTAACGACGGCCGAACGTCCTCAACGATGGCATCGAGGAGTGGCCGAACCGTTACGCTGTTGTTCCCATTGGAAGCCGGATGAAGCTGGTCCAGGCGGGCCGCAATGCTCTTCATTTCCGTTAGCGCTTGTTGCGGAGTGACTCCGGGTTTCAGCCGACCGTAGGCATAAATCCCGGGATGCTCGTCGCGTCTCATCTCCCCGCCCAGTTGATCCTCCAGACGCCACAATGAGGCGAACAAATCGACCGGTCGCAATGAACCGTGCAGGCGAGACGGGAAAACGCCGACGACGGTGTAAGATTCACCGTCGAGAACCATCTGCTGCCCAAGCACACTCGGGTCGCGGGCGAACTGGCGTTCCCAAAACCCTTCTCCGAGAATCACCACGCGCGGTGCTCCGACCTTGTCGTCGTCGGGAGTCAGGGTACGTCCGAGGATTGGCTGGACACGCAAGGTAGGCGTGAAACCGGCAGTGATGCGGCGCAAGCCCAGACGCACCGCTTCGCCACCCTTGTTGGTCCATACCACATCGTTGGGCTGCAGGGCGACGAGGCTCTCGAAAACTTTGTTTTGCGCGCGCCAGTCGTTGAAGTTCGCCATCGAAATGCTCATGTCGGGAATCTGCTCGGAACTTTCGCTGAGGAACATCACGCGATTGGCCTCGGGATACGGAAGCGGGCGCAGGAGAATCGCATTCACGACGCTGAAGATGGCGGTGTTGGCGCCGATGCCGAGCGCCAAGGTGAGCACTGCCACGGCGGTGAAGCCGGGGGACTTCGCCAGCATGCGAAGGCAGTAGCGCAGATCCTGCCACAGTGTCTGCATCATCACCTCCTACTCGTAGCGCAGTGCGACGAGGGGATCGACACGCGTGGCGCGATACGCTGGGATCAAACACGCCAACAGGGCGACTCCCAGCAGCAGCAACATCACGCCGCCGAAAGTGACCGGATCGCTTGGGCTGACTCCCACCAGCAGGCTGGCGATCGCGCGGGCTCCGGCGAACGAAATCAGCAATCCGACGGCAACGCCGATGGCAATCATAACCAGGCTACGGGACAGCACCATTTTCAGAACGTCCCTGGATTCAGCTCCCAGCGCCATGCGAATGCCGATCTCATGAGTACGCTGTGCAGCGGCGTAGGAAACGACGCTGTAGACGCCCACGACCGCCAGCAGCCAATCCCAGCAGGCCCATGGTGCCGCTCAGTTGCGCTCCCAAACGGAAAAACATATAGCCGTTCAGTCCTTGGAGTTCCTCATCCATTGTTTTCACTGTGACCGGAAGACCTGGAGCAAGTTCGCGGATCGTGGAAGCAATCTGCAGTTCCAGGTTTTCGGGAGGCAACGAAGTGCGCACCTGGATGTTGCGCAAAGACATGTACTCCTGTGCCAGGGGTTTATAGAAGAATGGCATGGGATCTTCCACGATTCCCTTGTACTTGCCGTCCTGGACGATTCCAATCACTTCGAACTCCGCCCACTTGTGATCGCTGTCTTTAGTCTTGAATCTTCGGCCGAGGGCATCTTTGTTGGGCCAGAACGTCTTGGCCATGGTCTCGTTAATCACCGCCACGTGCGGAGCCTTTTCGTTGTCGGCGTCGGTGAAGGTGCGCCCACGCTTTAGAGGGATGCGCAACGTCTCGAAGTAGCTTGGCGTGACATAATTGTCGAACACATCGGGAGCAACCTGTCCAGATTCGAGAGGATGCTCGTCCGCGATCACCTGGTCCTGAGCGCCGATGAGGCCCATCGGAACGGAAAAGGCCTGAGTTACCGAGACAACGCCGGGCAACGCCCGGATACGCTCCTCGGCACTACGGTAGAATTCTTTCCCCTGCGCTTCCTGGTAGCCGATCTGGTGAATATCCACGGCAACGTCGATTACGTGATCCGGAGCAAATCCCAGATACAGCTTCTCCGCCTTGCCAAGGCTGCGCACAAACAGGCCCGCCACGACCAGCAACAACAAAGATCCCGCAAGCTGAGCGACAACCAGTGTACTGCGCATGAAATTTCGCTTGCGTCCTTCCGACGCGCCGCGTCCACCTTCACGCAATACACTGTTCACGTCGGTCTTCGCCAAAGGCAGCGCTGGTACAATGCCCACTACCACCGCCGCCAACAGCACAACCACAGCCGTGAACAAAAAGACCGTCGCGTCCGGCTGAAAATTGAGTTGGATTGGCAAGTCTGTTCCCAGGGGCAACGAACTGAGAAAACTTGAGGCCCACCACCCCAACAACAACCCCCCGGCGCCACCCAGAACTGCGAGTAAAAGGCTTTCCGTCAGGCTTTGGCGGACCAAGCGCCCCCACCCTGCCCCAATCGCTGTGCGAATGGCCATTTCGCGCTGGCGCGCTGTGGCGCGCACCAACAGGATGTTGGCGATGTTGAAGCACGCGACCAAGAGGACTAAAGCAGCGAGCACGGTGAATGCCGCGGACACTTTGGGAATTGTTCCGTCCGGGTCGGGCTCCGGCCGCGCCAGTCTTTCCGGGAACACGCTGAGGCGCAGCCCCTTATCGCTCTCGGGATGCTGCTCTGCCAGACGCTGTGCTACCACCTGCAGCGACGCCGCTGCCTGTTGCAAGTCGACGCCGGGCTTCAACCGTCCTTTCAACTGCAACGAGCGTTCTTCACGGTGAGTCCACATTTCCTCGACCGGTGAATTCCCTCCCAGCCCCGCCGTGGCGCTCAGCGGAACGTAGCCATCCATATTCATGAAAGCGAACATCCCGGGAAACCCTTTCGGCGCGACTCCGACGATCGTTACCGGATGTCCGTCCATCTCTGCTTGCTTGCCGACTACATTCTTGTCGCCGCCGAAGCGCTTCTGCCAGTAGTTGTAGCCCAGAACAAAAACAGGGTCGGCGCCGGGCGTCTGCCCTTCACCGGGAAGAATCAGCCGCCCCACCGCGGGCTGAATACCGGCGGTCGAAAAGAAATTGCCGGTAACGCGGCTGATGACACAGTGGTCGCCCTTGCCGTCAACGGAAAGCCCGACGAGGGAAACTCGGTAAGCAAGAATGTCGCTGAAGGCGTCGGTCTGTTTTCGAATATCTTCGTAGTCAGGATAGGAAAATGCCTGATAGCCCGGGGTGCCGTCTTGCTGGGCGCCCAGGACCGTGATTTGTTCCGGATTGGGCACCGGCATGGGACGAAGCAGCATTCCGTTGACGACACTGAACACTGTGGTGTTCACGCCGATGCCGAGCGCAAGCGTAAGCACAGCGACCACGGTGAACCAGGGAGATTTTGCCAGCATGCGAAACGCGTAGCGCAAATCCTGAACAATTCCCATGGTGAAGTCTCCTGGTGAAAATTAAAAGTTCGAGTCGTTGCGAAACCAAAGGAACGTTACTGTGCCGAGCCTGCAACCGTGGTGGGCGTTTCGGTGACCACCCAGCCGTCGCGGAGGTTGATGATGCGGTTGCCGTAGGCGGCGTTTTTCTCGGAGTGCGTCACCTGGATGATGGTGGTGCCGGCATCGTTGAGTCGCTTGAACAATTCCATGATTTCCTCGCCCTGGGCAGAGTGAAGATTACCGGTGGGTTCGTCGGCAAGAATCAGCTTGGGGTTCTGAATTACGGCGCGCGCCACGCCGACCAGTTGTTGCTGTCCGCCGGAGAGTTGATTGGGGAAGAGATCTTTCTTGCCCACGATATTGAAGCGATCGAGAGCATCGCAAACGAGGCTGGAGCGCTCTTTGTGAGGAATATTCTTGTAAGAAAGAGGCACTTCAAGATTTTCGTAAACGGTGAGCGTGTCGATGAGGTGGTAGCTCTGAAAAACGAAGCCAATGTTGTACTTGTGCAGCTCGTTGCGCTGCTTCACGCTGAGTTTGTGAACGGGTTGCTCGCCGAAGAAATACTCGCCGGTCCATGCGCCATCGAGCATGCCGATAATGCTGAGCAAAGTCGACTTCCCTGCCCCGGACGGTCCCATGATGGTGACGAATTCCCCGGCCTGGATGTCCAGGTTGATACGCCGCAAAACGAAGAACTTCTGCCCCCCAGCTTCGAAGGCTTTCTCCAGATTTTTCAACTGAATGAGAGGCTGCACGTTTGCTCCTTTTTATTCATAACGAAGGGCGATCACAGGGTCGACACGGGTGGCCCGGCGGGCCGGCACATAACAGGCCGCCAGCGCTACGAGCGATAACAGGACGGCGACCGCTGCGAATGTGAGCGGATCAGCGGCGTCGACGCCGTACAAGAAGCTCTTTATTAGCCGCGACAGCCCAAAGGCCGCAACAAGTCCGATGGCGGTCCCCATTAACACCAATTTCCCGCCATCTGCCAGGACGAGGTGCAAAATATCCTGCGGTTTCGCGCCCAGGGCCATGCGAACTCCGATCTCGTTCGAGCGCTGGCCAACGATGTAGGAAATGACGCCGTAGATTCCAATGCTGGCGAGCAGCAGCGCCAGGCCGGCAAATGTTGCCAGCAGGATCATCGAGAATCTGCGTGGCGCCAGCGAATCAGAAATAACCTGCTCCAGCGTTTGCGCACCGAAGAGTACCTGTTCGCCGCTCATTTCTGCATTGGCGCGGCGTATGGAAGCGTAGAGATCCGGTACCGTGCCGGTCGAGCGCACCACCACCTGCCCGCCAGAAGGGGCCATGGCGATGAATGGGTCCGGCATCTGCATGCACGGGATGTAGATTTGCGCGCGGAGCGATTCGGTGTCATCCGAATCGAGTCCCCACTGCTTGACGTGGCCCACCAACCCGATGATTTCAGCGGGCTGATTGAAGCTGTCGATGTTGATGCGCTTGCCGATGGGATTTCCGTTTGGAAAGTATTTCTGCGCGAATACATCGTCGACGGCGATGACCAGCGGTGAATGCTCGTTATCCTGTGGCGTGAAGAATCTTCCCTGCCGCAAGGGAATGCCCATGACGCGCAAATAGTCTGACTCAACAATGTAGTTAAGCGCCCAATTCATATCGTTCTGGCTGGTTGGTTTAGGTTGGCCCTCGAGCCAGAAAAGCTGCTCATCATCCCAGCCGAGCGGAACTGCGCCCCAGGTTTGCGATACGCCCGCAACACCAGGGAGAGCTGCAATCCTGCGGTCAAATTCGCGAATCGAGGCGCGAATCGCTTCGGGTTTGGCGCTCATCATGGAAGGTGGAAGCGAAAGCCCAAACGTCATGGCATTACGCGGATCAAACCCGGGATCAGTTTTCCACAGGTGCGACAAGCTCCGGACCATCAGGCCCGCCCCAATCAGCAACACCAGCGCCAGCGCCATCTCCGCAACCACGAATACCGTTTGCGCGCCGTGGCGAGAACTGGTTGTGCCACGCGCGCCCTGCTTCAAGGTCTCGCTCAATTTGTTGCCTGATGTTTTCAAAGCCGGAACCAGGCCAAACAGTATGCCGGCGAGCAAGGAAATCCCGGCGGTGAAGAGCAAAACGTGCGAATCGAGGCCGACCTGCTCCGCACGAGGCAAAGCCTGTGGCAGGACCCCCAGGGCCGCGCGTGTGCACCATACTGCCAGAAGCAGGCCCAACGCTCCGCCAATCATGGAAATGAGAATACATTCGGTGAGCAGTTGGCGAACCACGCGGCTCCGGGGAGCGCCGAGCGCGACGCGCACCGCGAATTCGCGAGTTCGGCCGGTGGAGCGCGCTAGCAACAGATTGGCCACATTCACACACGCGATCAAAAGCACAAATCCGACGGCGGCGGAAAGCATCAGCAGCGTTGGTTGGATTCCGCCGAGCATTGACCGGCGAAGCGGCACAAGCTTGGCACTGATTCCCTTGTCCGCATCGGGATAAATCGCAGCGAGGCTACTCGTGACGCCGTCCATGTCCGCTTGCGCCTGCTGAATCGTCACGCCCGGCTTCAGACGGCCCATGCCATGAATTCCCAAGCCCGCGCCGCGGTGACTCAGCAAAGGATTGTTCCACTGCCCGATGGGGACGAACACTTCCTGATTGTCGGGAAACGAAGGAACAGCAATGTGAAAGCTCGCTGGAATTACACCCACGACTACATAGCTCTTTCCATCAAGGGTAATGGCTTTCCCGAGGATGTCGGCCTTCGCGCCAAATTTGCGCCGCCACAAACCTTCGGCTAGAAGAGCGATGGGAGCAGCCCCAATCTCATCTTCGCCCGGAATGAAGGTACGGCCGATGAGAGGTTTTACTCCCAGCAGGGGAAACGTATCCGAAGAGACGAACTCTCCCTTCACTTGTTGGGCTTCGCCGGCGCCGGTCAGGCTGAAGGCGTAGCTGCGATAGACCGCCAATGGGGAAAGGGTGTGATTCTCTTTTTGCCAGTCGCGAAAGTTGGGATACGAGATCGAGCCATACTCAAAATTCGGCTTGCTCTCGCTGAGAGTTACCAACTGGTTCGCTTGAGCGAAAGGCAGAGGATTGAGCAACACTCCATTGATCACGGAAAACAGCGCCGTGTTGGCACCGATACCGAGGGCCAGCGTCAGTACCGCGATGGCCGTGAAGCTAGGGCTCTTCCTTAGCATCCTCAGGCCATAGCGGATGTCTTGCAGAAAGCTGTGCAATTGCGGCCCCTCAGTTCTCAGTTACACCGCGGCGTGAGCTTCCTGCGTCTCTTCCACCACGCGTCCGTCAAAGAGCCGGATGGTGCGTTCGGCGAAGTGCGCGTAGCGCTCGTCGTGCGTCACCATGCAAATGGTGGCGCCATTGCGGTGCAGGTCGCGCAGCAACTCCATGACGGCTTCGCCATTGCGCGAGTCGAGGTTTCCGGTGGGCTCATCAGCCATCAGGATGAGTGGATCGCCAACCAGAGCTCTGGCAACAGCCACGCGCTGTTGCTGACCGCCGGAGAGTTGGGAGGGATAGTGGCGCATGCGGTGAGCCATGCCGACGCGTTCGAGGGCGTGTTCCACCTTTTGCTTGCGCTCCGCGGAGCTGGTGCCACGATAGGTGAGCGGCAGCTCAACATTTTCGTAAACCGTCAGGTCGCCGATGAGGTTGAACGCCTGGAAGATGAAACCAATTTCGCGGTTGCGGATGCGGGTGCGCTCGCTAGCCGTGAGATTCGCCACGGGCTGCCCGTTCAGCAGGTACTTTCCTTCCGTCGGCGAGTCCAGCAAACCCAGAATCGACAATAGCGTGGACTTGCCGCAGCCGGATGGCCCGGAGATGGAGACATACTGCCCTCGATAAATCTCCAGGTGAATCTCCTCGAGCGCGTGAGTTTCCACCTCGTCCGTCAGAAATACCTTTTTAACGCCTTCCATTTTGATCAGAACATGATTTGTGTCAGTCATTTGTTCTCCTAAGTTCGGGATTCATGAGATCGTTCATCAGCCAACCAGAAAACTCGTCACACCTACCCCACCGTTACAAGATCTACTTCCAATCCAACAAATGGGAACCCCACAGCCGACACCTCCTGTAACCTGATATACGAAGCACACTGCGGAAAAAGTTCCCCCGGGATTGAACGCGGCATCATTCATACCTCAGTGCGACCATGGGATCGATCCGAGTGGCGCGCCGCGTAGGAGCGTATGCCGCGAAGGCCGCAACCACTGTCAATACGAGAAGCGCGACCCCAATGCTTGCGACGCCGAAGCCTTGCACGCCGAACAACAAAGAATTGATCAGCTTGCCCAAGGCGTAGGCCAGTGGAATGCCGATGAGAATCCCCGCGCCAGTCAATTGGGCAACATCCTTCAGGACCATCCGGCCAACGCGTTTCGGTTCCGCGCCAAGCGCCATGCGCACGCCAATTTCCCGGGTGCGCTGAGTGACGCTGTAGGCCAACAGAGCGTAAATCCCCATTGCGGCGAGCAAGGCAGCCAAGCCACCGAAGGTAAGCGCCAGCAGCGCTACCAACTTGCTGGAGGAAAGGCGCTGGTCAATCTGCTCTTCAAAGGATCTGACATCGTAGAGGGGCAGATTCGCGTCCAGCTCTCCCGCGGCGGCTCGAACGGAACTGGCGAGCGCAACAGGATCGCCGGAGGTTCGCACATAATAGGTGAGCGAAGTGATCACCTTTTCCTGGGCGTAGGGGATATAGAAGAACGGCTGCGGCAGTTCCTTCACGCCGGAGTGGTGGCTGCCTTTCACGACTCCGACAATTTCCATGTTCAATGGATCACTGCCGCCACCAGTTTTCATGTGCTTCCCAAGGGCCTGACCGCCAGCAAAAAACTGCTGCGCCATCATTTCATTGATAATTACCGCCTTGGGATTATCCGGGCCATCCTGGCGAGTGAATTCGCGTCCAGCCAAAAGCGGGATATGCATGTTGGAGAAATGTCCCGGACTGATTCCGTTCCACTCGACATGGCGCGTCCCGGCCAACTCGGCTGGCTCGCCCTCCACGGTGACATTCGAGCCCGTATCGCTATCGGCGATCAGCGGCTCTACCGTGGCGCTAAGAGATAAGACGCCCGGCACGGCCGCGATTCTGTCCTCAAGCTGATGATAGAAGCCCAGGCTGCGGACCTGATCGTATCCGTTCAGGCGCGGCGCGATGGAGAACTGCAGCACGTTTGCCGGCTGGAGGCCAAGATCGACATGTTTGAGGTTATATAAACTCTTCACGAAGCCCCAACTGCTGGATACCAGGAGCAGCGTGAAGGCCACCTGAGAAATCACCAGCATCTTGCGCATCCGGGCGTGTTTGACACTTGAGGAGAGCGCGCCCGCTTGTTCCTTCAGCGTAGACGCAAGCTGAATCCGCGTTGCGCTCAACGCTGGAACCACGCCAAACAGGATGCCGCAGAACAGCGCGAGCCCTACGGTAAATGCCAGCACCGGGAAATTCAGGGAACTCGTAAGGCCGTTGGCAATTTCATTCGCGGAAGCAAAGTGCACCAGCGCGCTGCTCATCCAGTTAGCGATTAGAAGTCCCAGCAGCGCGCCTACAACCGAGAGCAAGCAAGATTCAACGAGCAGCTGCCGGATCAACCTCCAGCGACTGGCACCGAGAGAAATTCGCAGGCTGATTTCCTTTTGCCGCGCAACTCCGCGCGCGGTCAGCAGCCCGGCCACATTGGCGCAGGTGATGAATAACACCAACCCCACCATACCCATCAACGTCAGGAGCTGCGGCCGAGTATCGTTTTCCAGAATCGGACGGCCGCGCGAGCCATCGCGCAAAACGATCTGCTTCGCCAAAAATTGTTTTTTCTCTTGTTTGTTCAAGCCCAGTATTGAGTGGCAGTTCATTTTCCAGCAGCGCGTGATACGTTGGCTGCCAGCGCCGCCGTCGCTTGCGTTTGCGAAAGCCCGGGTTTCAGGCGGCCAATGAGCTTTATCCAATAGTCCTTGTGGTCGTTCAGCCCATTCCAACCCGGGGTGATCACCTGCTTCATGGTGATGGGAATGTAGACATCGGGAACCAGGCCCAATTGAATGCCATCGAACCCGGGCTGCAGCACACCCACGATGGTCATCAACCTGGTTGTTCACCAGCACGCTCTGGTTCAGAATCGCTGGATCGCCCCCGAATCGCTTTTTCCAATAGCCGTTTCCGAGCGCCACTACGGGATTGCCGCCCGCGTTCGCTGTGTCGGCTCGGGGAAAACAACCGGCCGATGGATGGCATGCACACCAAGGGTATCGAAGTAATTCCCGGAAACGAGTTCGGCGCTGGCACGTTCCGTCTGCCCCTGGAGCGCCACGCTCACCGGAAAATCCGCCTTGGCGGCCAGCCCCACGAACACTTTGTTCTGGTCGCGCAGATCGGCATACATCGGATACGAGAACGATTCCGA
The DNA here is from genome assembly GCA_963792145.1 of Candidatus Acidiferrales bacterium. Taxonomy (GTDB): domain Bacteria; phylum Acidobacteriota; class Terriglobia; order Acidiferrales; family UBA7541; genus Acidiferrum. The sequence goes on along the minus strand of CAWBVH010000036.1, from coordinate 93,149 downwards.
GCCATCCACTTCATCGGAACTGATGTGTCCGCTGCCGCACCCCTGGGGCATACAACAGCACCAATTCCTCCGGATGAGGAACGGGCAATCTCTGCAGGAGTACTTGCCGGAGAACGGAAAAAATGCCGGTGTTGGCGCCGATGCCGAGCGCCAGGGTAAGCACGGCCACGGCGGTGAAGCCGGGATTCTTGCCCAGCATTCGCAGCCCGTAGCGAATGTCCTGCCAAAGCGTCTGCATCAAGGTCTCCTACTCATAGCGCAACGCCACCATGGGATCGACGCGTGTCGCACGTCGCGCCGGAATGTAACAAGCCGCCAGCGCCACCAGCATCAATAGGGCTGCAACGCCGAGATAGGTTAGCGGATCGTGGGTGCTTACCCCGAACAGGATGCTGGACATTAGCCGTGTCAGCGCAAATGCTGTCACCAGGCCAATGCCTACTCCAAGCAACGCCATTCTTCCCGCCTCACTGAGCACCATGCCCAGAACGTTGGCTCTCCCCGCGCCCAATGCCATGCGAATTCCGATTTCCTGGGTGCGTTGCGCCGCGATATAGGAAATCACACCGTAGATCCCGACGGCGGAAAGTATTACCGCAAGCGCCGCAAACACGCCAAGCAACACCATGACGAAGCGCTTCGCTGCAAGCGACTCCGAAATCACGGAGTCCATTGTTTCTGGTTCATAGACGACGATCTGACTATTCACTCCTTGCACCGCGTTGGTGATCGAACCAATCAGAGCAAGCGGAGAACCCTCCGTCCGAATGACGGCGCCGGTACCGTGCTCGAGAAGCGAAAAAATGGAATCGGGGAGTTGCGATATGGGGAAATAACTCTGCGCCTGAATGGCCCCCGGGCGGTCATTATCCAGGCCCCACTGCTTGACGTGGCCAACGACTCCGACGACTTCAGCATTTATGTTCACAATCCCGAGATTCACGTGCTTTCCGATGGGATCTTTGCCGCCAAAATAGAGTTTGGCGAATTGTTCGTCGATCACGACGACGGCGGGCGACGTCTCGCTGTCAGATTCCGTCAGAAACCTTCCGCGCTTCAGAGGCGTTTTCATGACTTTCAAATAATCCGGTTGCGTGAAGTAGAAGAGCGAGGCCTTCATCTCGTTCTGGGAAGCTGGTTTAGGTTCTCCTTCCAGCCACAAAGGAAGATCAGAGTCGTCTTCCATCGGTGATGACCCAACCGACAACGAAACGGATTGAACTCCCGGAATAGCCGCGATGGCATCGTGAATTTGGCGAAATGCGGCGCGGGTGGCAGCGGGCGTAGGGCCCAGTGGTTTGGAGGACGCAAAGCTGACGCGCACCACGTTGTTCGGGTCAAATCCCGGATCGGTGTTCCACAGGTTTGCCAAACTGCGAATCATTAAACCCGCGCCGACAAGCAGCACCAGTGCCATCGCCATCTCCGCCGCAACAAAGACGCTCTGCGTGCGGTGGCGGGTGCCGCTTCCGCCGCGCCCGCCTTCCTTGAGGGTTTCGAAAACGTCGGTTCGGTAGGCCCTGAGGGCGGGTATCAGCCCAAACAGAATCCCCGCGATCAAGGAAGCAGCAGTGGCAAACAACAGCACACGCGCATCGATCTGAACCTCATCGGCGCGCGGCAGCGCTTCCGGCAGCACCTTGATCGCCGCCTGCGTGCCCCATGCAGCGATCAACAGTCCCAATGCGCCTCCGGCCATCGCCAACAGAATGCTCTCGGTAAGAAGTTGGCGAACCACGCGACCCGGACCTGCGCCCATCGCCGTTCGAATAGCGAATTCCCTAGTTCTGCCTGTTGAGCGCGCCAGAAGCAGATTCGCGACGTTGGCGCAGGCGATTAAGAGTACGAAGCCAACGGCAGCAAGCAGCACCAGCAGAAATGGGCGAATATCTCCCACCACGTCTTCCTTAAGAGCCAAGACGTTCACGCCTGAGTTTTTGTCAATATCGGGATAGGCCTCGGCCAGGTGAGCCGCAACCGACTGCATATCCAAAGTCGCCTGTTGCAAGGTGACGCCCGGCTTCAACCTGCCCACTGCATCCATTCCCATGCCGGTATGCCGGTCGCGGAACAATGGATCGTCCCACTGACCAATGGGCGTATACACTTCAGCGTCGCTATGAAAATTGCCATTGCCATTAATGTAGCGGAAATGCGCGGGAAGCACACCGACGATCGTGTACAGGGCTCCGTTCAAGTTGAGTGACTTGCCAACGACGTCTGGAGACGACGCAAATTTACGTTTCCACAGCCCATCGCTAATGACCGCGACGGGCGCCGCGCCCACCTGGTCCTCTTGTTCGCTGAAGAACCGGCCAACGGTGGGTTTTACTCCGAGGATCGGGAAAAACTCGGCGGACACCATGTTCGCACTCACTCTTTGCGCGTCGCCGATCCCCGAAAGATTGAAATTCTCTCCACGGAACGCCGCAATTGCTGAAAACGAATGATTGTCGCGACGCCAGTCGAGGAAATTTGGATAGGAAATGGAAGAGCGGGTGAACTCCGGGGTTCGCGTGTACAGCGACACCAACCTGTCAGGCTGTTGGAAGGGCAGCGGATTCAGCAATACTCCATTGACGATAGAAAACAGCGCGGTGTTCGCGCCGATACCCAGCGCCAGCGTCACTACGACCACCGCAGTGAACCCAGCATTCTTGCGCAACATGCGAAGGCCATAGCGAATGTCCTGCCAAAGCGTCTGCATCAAGCTCTCCTATTCGTAACGCAGCGCAACCATCGGGTCGATGCGGGTCGCGCGCAGGACCGGCGAACTGAACACCTTCATGATTGAAAGCGGCACTTGGATGTCGACTTCCTTGGAACCATTCGTGCCAACAAAACCCGGAGGAGTAACTCCAATCACGGTGAAGCGATGCCCGTTCAGAATCACCGTCCGATTGATGATCGAAGGGTCCATTGCGAAGCGGCGCTTCCAAAACTCGTAGCTGATCACCGCAACAGGCGAAGTGATGGATTCGTGATCGTCCGCTTCGCTGATCAAGCGGCCAATCACAGGCTGCACACCAAGCACTTCAAAGTAGTTGCCGGAAACAAGCTCGCCGCGAACACTCTCACCACTCGCACTGTATGTCAGTTCGATTTCATCCTTGCACTCATCGTCCATGTCGGTCAGCACCACGTTCTTTTCCGCTGCGTTTAGATACATCGGATAAGAAAAGGAGAGGCTGGCGGGTGCGTCGGAGTCCCGCGTAGCAATCACCATCAACTGTCCCGCGTCACGCACCTGCAGGTTGCGCCGGTGCGCGGTCTTCGTGAGGACAGAGATAGCCAGACCGGTGCCGAGGCCAAGCGCGACGGTCATCAGAATCGCCATGGCCGCGAACCCGGGGTTCTTCGCCAGAATATTCAGTCCGAAACGTAGGTCTTGCCAAATTGTTTGCTTCATCATTCGTACCTCAACGCCACCATCGGATCGACGCGCGCCGCCCGGCGTCCCGGAATCCAACATGCCGCCAGAGACACCAGAATCAGGATAAGAGCGACGCCCGCGAACGTAGCCGGGTCCGTCGGACTCACCCCAAAAAGTTGGGATTGCAACCAGCGAGTCAAGGCCAGCGAGCCCAAAATGCCGGTTCCAACGCCAAGAGCGCCCGTGATCACGCCTTGTTTCAGAACCATCCCCAAAACTGTTCCGCGGGAAGCACCCAGCGCCATGCGCACGCCAATTTCGCGAGTGCGCTGCGCAACGGTGTAAGCGGTCACGCCATAAATTCCCGCCATGGCCAGCAACAGGGCCGTCGCAGAAAAAATGCCCACGAGCAGCAAGCTGAAGCGCCGCGCACCCAGAGAGGCAGCAAAGGTATTCGAGAAGGTGCTGAAGCGTGGCGGCACGTCAGGATCGAGGCTGCGAACGATTTCGCGCGCGGAGGAAAAGACGGCGTCCGGCTTGCCTGGAGCGAGCATGACGATCGTGAACCGTTGGGCGGCCGTTGGGCGCTGGCGGTAGTCCACATAGATGGTGGGACGCGGCGCGGACTCCAGACTCTTATCGCGCATGTCGCCAACGACTCCGACAATGGTCAACAGCCGCGGATCGCCATCCATGTTTCCGAATTCGACCGTCTGGCCGATCGGATTCTGGTTCGGCCACTTCTCGTCGGCCAACGATTTGCTGACGACCGCGACATGGAGCGAATCCTTCGTGTCGCGCGAGTCGAATAACCTGCCACTTAACAACGGAATTCCCAGGGTACGAAAAAAACCTTCGGACGCGACGCAATAGTCGGCTTCGCCCATGTGAGCTTGATCCTTGAAGATTTCGTCAAAGAATTTTATGAACTCCGCGAGCGAGGCAGGATCTTTATTCGAGATTGCCATTCGCGGCACGCTGGATCATGTCCTGCACGCGGGGCGAAATCTGCGCGGGATTCATGATGACGTAGGAGCCATCAGCTCGGCCTCCATCGGCGAGGGGCAATACGTTGGTGCCGCCCACTTCCTGTACACCCGGTATATTGCGCAGCCGCGCGATCACTTCGTTCAGAAACTGAATTCGTTGAACCTTCGTAGGGTCGTCGGGAAGCGCCAGTTCCATCGTCAGCACGCCTTCCGTGCGAAAGCCCGGATCAACCGACAACACGCGCAGCAGGCTTTTGCCCAGAAGTCCCGCGCCAACCAGCAGCACAAGAGTGGTAGCCAATTGCCCAGCAATAATCAGGCGGCCCACTCTCTGCTTTCCTGCTGACCCCGATTGTCTTTGGCTGCCATCGTTCAAGGCCGCGCGAGGGTCCCCGGACGTGGCACGCACCGCGCTGAAGATTCCCAATCCAATCGCTACCAGAAAGACCACCACCAGCGAAAACAGCAACACCGGTACATTGATGCCGACGTCTTCGAGTCGTGGCAGATTCCCTGGCGCGATGGCCAGCAATCCGTTCATCCCCCACACCGCCGCGAGCACGCCAAGCGCGCCTCCAATCGTGGAGAGCAGAAACGCTTCCGTAAGGAACTGGCGGATCAATCGGTGGCGTCCAGCGCCCAGAGCCGCGCGGATGGATAGTTCCCTTTCACGAGCCGCCGCTTGGGCAAACATCAGATTCACGACGTTGGCGCAGGCAATCAGCAAAAGAAAAGCGGATGCACCGAACAGAATCATCAATGCGGGACGAACATTGCTGGTCATGGCCTCGCGAAGTGGCTCCATGGCGACGCCAACCATGGCTGTATCATTGCCAAATTGTTGCTTTAAACGTTGGGCAATGCCGGTGAGTTCGGTGCGCGACGCTCGACAGACGTGCCTTCACGCAGTCTCGCAATGACGTTCCAATTGTGCGCTGTCCGGCTTGGGTATGTTTCGTAGATTTCGCGGGGAACCCAAATATCGGTGTTGTCCGGGAAGCGAAATCCGGGAGGCATAACGCCCACAACCGAAGCCGGCTGCGCGTCAATTTTCAATCGCGACCGAAGAGAGGTCTTGAGTGGCGCCGAGAGACTGCTTCCAGTAGGCATAGCTGACCAGCGCGGTCGCAGGCGCATTGTAGCGTTGTTCTTCCGGCGGCGAAGCCGCGCCCAATCGCCGGGCCGCACCCCCATGACCGCGAAGAAATCGCGCGACACGGGAGCGACCATTGTGCGCGTCGGCTCCTTTCCGCCGGATACCGATTCCAGAAGATTGCGCGTACTCCGCGATCCCCTGCAGCGAGTGGTTCTGGGACTGCATGTCAGCAAAATTGGGGTCCGCGAAATTCATGTGGTGGCCATCCCCGCTCATTTCCCAGAGATGAACGATCTGTTCGGGGTGCGTATAAGGAAGCGGCCGCAGCAGCACGCCATAAATCACGCTGAAAATCGCCGTGGTCGCGCCGACGCCGAGCGCCAGCGTCAGGACGGCAACAACGGTGAAGCCAGGATTCTTGGCCAGCATCCGCAAACCGTAGCGTACGTCCTGCCACAACGCGTGCATCGCTCCCCCAACTCTCCCGTTCAGAATCCGTGGCCTGAATTCCGCTGCTCACCAATCAACTGGCTTAGTGCAGCCGGATGCGATCGTAGTTATCCCACTGCGACATGTCCGACAAAATCACGCGGTCTCCGACCTGCAATCCATCCAGAATCTCTACAGTATTCACGGAACTGCGGCCCAGCTTCACGTTGGTGCGAACCGCCTCCGAGCCGTCCGGGGTCAGCCTGAACAAGCTGATGGTGCTCTGCGACGCGCCGTGAACCGGCCGGCCCACGTACAGCACGTTCTTTAAATTCTCGAGTTCCACGGTTCCGTCGACGCTCAAATCCGGCCGGGCTCCGTCTGGCAGCAGGCCGTCAAACTGAACATCGACGGTTACGGTTCCGTTCTGAACGGAGGGATCAACGCGCGACACGTGTCCGGTCACAATGCCGTTGCGCGTGTCCACGGAAGCGGTCTGACCGATTATCACATCCTTGGCTTGAGTTTCCGCGATCTTGATTTCCGCCTTGAGTTTCTTGGGATCAGCCACGCGCGCCAGGTTTGTGCCGGGGGTCACGTGCTGTCCCACTTCGACCGGCACCAACTGCAAGACACCATCAATGCCCGCGCGAACGTGCAGCGCATCCACTTGACTCTTTTTCAGTTGGAACAGTGCGTTCTGTTCGTCGATTTTTGCCTGTTGCGCGGCCAGCCGCGCTTTCGCGGAATCCACGGCTACTTTCGTACGTTCGCCCTCGAGTTGCACGCGAATCGCGAGCTGTTGTTCTTTAACTCGCGACAATCGTTCCGTGACATCCGCCGCCAAGCCTTCTGCCACTAGTTTCGCGTCCACCTCGTGCTGAATCTTCGCTTGTTCGTAATCACTGCGCACTCCCGCTTCGATGGCCTTTTGGTTCATCAGATCGCTGTCAACCTGCACTTTCAGGTTGGCGAGGTCTGCTTCTGCGCCTTTGAGCTGGAATTCCGCGTCAAGCGCTTCTCGCTGTAGGGTTGGGTCACTCAGTTCCATAATTACGGAACCTGGCTTGACGGTAGCTCCCGGCCGCAATACCCAGCGCTCTACGCGTGAATCCGTCTGTGCCGGAATCCACCGGATGTCTTCGGGAACCAAGGTGCCAAGGCCGCGCACATCGCGGAGCATCGGGCCGCGCTTGACCTCATCGGACCAAACCGTGGCGCGATCGACAGCGGGGGCGGCAGGGCGCAGGCGGGTCAATCCAAAGCTGACGCCGCCAATAAAGAGGACAGCTACACCGCCAAGGATGATTCGGCGAATCAGCTTGGCGCGGGCGTTAGAAGGTCGGGCGATATCCATGGTTTATGTTTCTCCGTTTATTGCAACCGCAAGATGGATACCTTTGTGCTGCCCCCTGGAACCATCCTGTTTTCAACTGCTTAGGAAGAGAATGGATGGTCCCGCCAATCAGAGTCGACCGCTAATGGGATTTGCCGTCCCAGTAACGGACAGGTCAAATTAGTTGGTTCCGCGGGCTCGCACTAGATAAGAAACGACTCCACCTGGGCAAATGTTTAGGCAGCTCGCAGGACAGTGGAGGTGAGAGGGCAATTGAGTCTTGCGTGGCTGGGGCTGCCTCTTGTAACGTACGCGCCCTCTGACAACCAAGAACCGCGATTTCGATGGGATAAGAAGAAAGGAGGGTGCCTTGTGATCTCTGGTTTTACAGCGTCACCGTTGACCACCGTGCACGTGCTTTTGAGCCTCATCGGTATTCTTTCCGGACTGGTGGTTCTGTTCGGGATGTTCTCAGCGAAGCGCCTGGATGGTTGGACCTGGCTCTTTATGGTGACGACGCTGCTTACCAGTGTCACCGGCTTCTTCTTCCCGTTTCATCGCATTTTGCCGTCGCACATAGCCGGGACGGTTCGCGGCAAATGGAAATCACCCTGATCCAGGTACAAACGTCGTCAAAAACCAGCTTTGAGAATGCTAGACGATCTAAGCGGTTTCGTCGATGGCACCAGTGTCTCGGTCCGAGGCTTGCTTTTCAGCAGCACCCCGACTCCGGTACTCATCGCGGACAAAGTTAGGAAGCGCTGAGCCACAGAAAGAGGTCAGGGCGTTGTCTGGGCTCGACGCTAGGCCGAGCCCAGACAAACTTCTTCAACGACCGGCAGAGTTGCCGCAGGGCCTGTATTCCATCGCTAGACCCTGAGAAGTAATCTCGCGGAGGGCACGGGAATGTGGGAAGACAGCGAATTATCGCTCGGTCGTTTTTTGCAGGAACGGCTCTGCCTCTGCAGGACCACTTTATGGTGCGTTGCGACAAGTGCGGAAAGGAATATCGCTACGAACCCAGTGATGTGTTTCGTTACGAACAACGACCGCCAGACTCATTCACGCCCCATGCTCTCTTTTTGAAGAAGAACAGTAGCGATGTGATTTTCGCAATGTCTACAATGATCGGTCGAATGCATTCAGCTTCCTGCTAGCCATTCATTGCAACTGACCATGCCAAATCGCTCCGGCGATCTGCTACCGTCGTCGTTCAACGTTCAGGCGACTGGCGATGGGGAACCTGGAGCGATGCGGAGCGACTCAAATCCAACTAAGCGAAGTCTTTTTCGAGATCCCTGCCATCGCGTAGCTTTTTTCTGGCTACTGTCTGCCACACTTTCCACCGCCGTGTTCGCGCAACAGGCTCCATCTCCTGCGGACGCTCGGCCAGCGCCACTCCCGGCGCAAAAACATCTGGGGAATGAAGCTTGCGCGAAATGCCACGCAGAGATTTACAAGAGCTACTCCTCGACGGCCATGGCGCAAGCCAGCGGCCCCGCCATGCAAGGTCTACTCACCGGAGATGTTCGTGCACTCGCCCTCTCGTGTGCACTACCGCGTTTACGCCGAAGACGGCAAGGCCTGGATGAGTTTTGGCCGCCCCGGCGACAACCAGATCCAGGGAAAAAAGGAGCTGCTCTATTTCATCGGCACGGGCCACCGCGGCCGCACGTATCTCTTCTCGCAGGACGGCTTCGTGTTTGAAGCACCCATCAACTGGTATGGCCAGCAGCGCCTTTGGGACATGGCACCTGCCTATCAAAAAGATCGCGAAATCCCCATGAATCTTCCGGCGGTATCCTCCTGCCTGGCTTGTCACACCAGCAATTCCCAGCCGCCGTTCCGGGAACGGAGAATCGCTACGAGCAACCTCTGTTTGCGCATGCTGGGGTGACTTGCGAGCGTTGCCATGGCGAGGGTGTCGCGCACGTGGAGTCGGGCGGCCCGGTTGTGAACCCCGCGAAGCTGTCTCCCGAGCGGCGTGATGCCATCTGCATGGGGTGCCATTTCGAAGGTCGCGTTGCCATCCAGCAGCCGGGACATTCCCTGGCCGATTTTCGAGCGGGCGACAGACTCTCCGACTTCGTCCACTATTTCGTTTTGACCGGCAACGCCGATGACAGGATTGGCGCGCTAAGCCAGACCGAAGCGCTATCGCAAAGTGTCTGCAAACAAAAATCGGGCGACAAGATGGCGTGCATCAGCTGCCATGATCCGCACTTCACGCCGGCGAAGGAGCAAGCGGCTGCCTACTATCGCGGTAAATGCCTGGCATGTCATGGCGAGAAATTTGGCGCCAAGCACAAATCCAAGGAACCCGACTGCCGGGTGTGCCACATGCCGGCGTCCTCTACCTCCGACATTGCACACACGCAGGCCACCGACCACCGCATTCTTCGCAAGCCACAAACTGCACTGCCGAATGCGCAGGCACAGACGGAGCAGCGTTTGGTGCCATTTCCCGCGGATTCCGGAGAGCCGGATGCCCGGGATCTGGGCTTGGCGTGGGAATCGCTGGCGCAGCAAGGAGTGAAGACCGCCGACGCGCAAGCGGATCAATGGCTGCATAAAGCGGTGCTGGAGGCACCGAACGACGCGGGCGTGCTCGCGGCGCTGGGCTACGAAGAACAGAAGCGCGGGCTCATCCAACAAGCGCGTGAGCATTACCTCCGCGCGCTGGAAATTGATCCGTTGTCGAACGAGGCGGCGCTCAACCTTGGCGTCATTGAAGCGCAGGCCGGAAATGCCGATCGCGCCATAAAACTTTGGCAAGGCCCGTTTGATCGCATCCCTGGGAGGAGCGAAGTGGGAATGAATCTCGCGCTCCTCTATTGCTCCACCGGCAAAATGGAAAAAGCGCGCACCACCATCGCGCAGGTACTGAAGTTCAACCCGGATCTGACGTCAGCCAGGAATTTGCAGCGCCAACTGAATGCCGACCCAGCCACCTGCGGGACGCGCTAGAACTGGCCGAAATTCACAGCTGACGAGTCTGATTCTGCTATCGCGGGTGTCCCACGTGCCGGTTTTGCACGTGCAGTTCTTGACGCCAGTCATCCTGCTGCTGGCGCCAATCTTCGAATTCCGCAAACTTCTTCAGAAGCGCTTTTGCGGAGAGACGATGGCGCCGCGTGTGATAGAAGCGTGGAGGCCGGTTCTGGTAGAGATAGTCGCGGCACAGGGGGATGGAGAACGACGAGCTGGTGCTGGTCGCGGGACGGAAACGCTCAATGCGGGGGTCAAATGTCGAGACCGTGCCCCGTTGCGTGCGGTATTCCTCCATCATTTTTTTCTTGCACTCGATTTCCGCCTCGCTGAGTTGCCATTTCATAACCTGAGCCCCGGTGCCTTCCAATGCACGCGCGCCAACACGCAGACCGCCGTCGCGAAACCGCTGCAGGACGGCCTTTCCTGACTGATCGAGCCAGTACATCGGGAATTCAAAGCGCTTCAGCGAAAGAGCGGCAGCGAACGTGCATGGCGATGAAACTGCAGGCATCGTGGTCGATGTGCGCACCTTCATACGTGTGGGAGACGATTGCGTCGGGAGCGAATGCTTGCGCAATCGCGCGGAGACGACGTCGCGGCGGCCGGGAGATCCTCATAAACGTGCATGTCGGCGAAGTAGGAGCCGTCGGTCCCGGTTAGCCATTTGAACGTCGAGTTAGGAACATGGCTCAGCGCGCGGGCAGCCTCCTGAAAACGCAACCCGGTATAGGCTTGCAAACTTCCGTATTTGCGCTCGAGTCCATAGCCGGCAGGAGTTCCGTCGGTAGCGAACACCACCAACGACTCCGGAAACCTCTGGAGCAGACCGCTGCAAGCAAGCGTCTCATCATCGGGATGAGCCACAAAAATCAGCGGACGACGAAAAGGTTCACTAGCCATCAGAACACGTTAGGCTAATCGATGCGCCACAGCAATTGGAAGATAGATCGGATTGAATTGCGCTAATTCCAAGGGAATCACTTCGTACAAGTCCTCGGTTGTCTCTTCTCGCCGAACCTTGATACGGCTGACGCGTTGGCTTGAGAACACCCGCGCATCTCTCGCATCTTCGCTTCTTAAAGAGAATCTCTACAGAAGTTTGGTGGGGAGAGGGGCGCCGCAGCGCTTGCAGTGGATGGCGTCCTGGTCGTGAGGCTGAAGGCCGCACGCGGAGCAGGTTCTGATGGGGGTACGAGTGGAAGCGCGCGCGAATTCGAAGGTCACGATACCGGTAGGCACGGCAATAATTCCGTAACCAACAATCATCAATAGAGAAGCGAGAATGCGGCCGGGAACGGTTTTGGGAGAAATGTCGCCATAGCCGACGGTGGTGACGGTGACGATGGCCCAATACATGGCGGCGGGAATGCTCGTGAAGCCGTTGGCTTCACCCTCGATCTGGTACATCATCGCGCCAACAATAATCACGATGGTCAAAACCGCGAAGAGGAAGATGGTGATCTTGCGGATGCTTTCCTTCAGGGCGATGCGGAGAACCGCGGCTTCACCGACATATTCCGTGAGTTTAAGGATACGGAACACACGAAGAAGTCGAAGGGAGCGAACGACGGTGAAGGAGTGAGCGACACCAAAGAGAAAGCTGAGATAGACAGGGGCGACGGCAAGCAAGTCGACGATGCCGAAGAAACTTCTGGCGTAACGACGAGCGTTGGTGGCGGAGATGAGGCGGGCGATGTACTCGATGGTGAAGAGAGCGGTGAAGGTCCACTCGGCGATGCGGAGGTAAGGGCCGAAGGAATCGCGGATGGAGCGAACGCTTTCGAGAAGGACGGTAAGGACACTGAGGAGAATGAGGGTTAGAAGAATGAGATCGAAGAGACGGCCGGCAAACGTTTCGTGGCCAAAAATGACTTCGTGCCAGGTGTCGCGCCAGGGAGCGCGAGGATGAGGTTGAGAGGTCGAGGGCTGCATGGCGCGTAAGGGCGGGAAATAGCGCTAAGGATACAGCATCCGGCGGCCAGGAGCGAGACGGGTCGGGAGGCGATCAGGCGAGCGCAGTGGCGGCGACCAAGGAGGCCGAAAAATTGACCTGGCGGCCGTCGAAGTAGCGGCGAATGCCGTCGATGACTTCCTGGTGGACTTCATCGGTCTTGTCGGGCGGAAGAGCGGCAATCATTTTTTTGAAAGGGGCGGCAATTTCCCTGGAGGCTTGCCAAGCGTCTTCGGGCGGGCCCGGCCACGGCCAAGAGACTTTATGGGTGGCGACGGAAACTTCGCGAAAGCCAGCGGAAGTAAGGACAGCAGCGAGCTTGGATTCGTCGGCAAAGCGAAAAATGTGCGGGGCGTCCGGAGCAGGCGTTGGCACTTTGACGTGCTTGAGAAATGGTCCAATCATGGTGGAGAAGAGAGGGTTGTCGGCAGAAGAACCCCAAACAAGGAAAGAGATGCGGCCAGCGGGTTTCAGGACGCGGCGAATCTCGGAGAGTGATTTCGGGATGTCAGGAAAGAACATGATGCCAAAGCGGCAGGTGACGCGATCGAACGAGGCGCTGGCGAAGGGGAGTTGCTCGGCGTCGGCGTCGCGAAACTCCATGTTGGCCAGGCGGTGGGCATGGGCATTTTCTTGAGCGACGAGGAGCATTTCGGGGACGAGATCGGTGGCGACAACGCGGCCGTCGGGGCCAATAGCCTTTGCGAGAGCGAGGGCGGGTTCGCCAGAACCACTGGCGAGATCGAGAATATGGAGGCCGGGTGAGAGTTGGGCACCCTGAAGGATAAGGCCGGTGGCGGCGCGAGATTGGAAGGAGAGCTTATCGAACCACTTTTGCCAGAAGGGAGCGGCTTCGAGCCATTCCTGACGGATGACTTCTTTGGGGCCGGGAGAGGGTGCGGGATTCGTGCTCAAGTTTCACCTCCATGCGTGCGTCGGACGCAACGACCAATTTGACCTCGAAACTATGAGAGCGCGTTGAGCTTGTGGGAGGTCCGGAGCGGAAGTATACGCCGAGGAATAGCGCAGGAATATCAAGATTCAGGTGGACAATGGTTACGGAATCGACCGGCCGTGTGAGGGGTAGGTGCGACTGGACGCACGCAAAACAGCGGGATAGGCTATAGGAGTAGGCCGACAGGGCCGCTTGCCCGGCGAGCGAAAATCGGCCAAACCTAAAATTTATGGCAACAGCAAGCACAGTGGCGGGCTCGCGCGCCGAGTACCGCGGATTGACGTATTGGATGGAACGCTCCTTAAAGGAGCTGGAAAAGGTGCGGGAAACGCCAGACGCGGATGCGGTGCACGATTTGCGCGTGGCGATACGGCGATGCCGGTCAGTGGCCGCGGTGATGCAAGAGGTGGACCCGGACCCGGCGTGGCCGGAAATGAAGAAGCTGGGAAAAAAGCTGTTCCACCAACTGGGGGAGCTGAGGGACACGCAGGTGCTGGAGGAGTGGACGAAGAAGTTGTCCTCCGAAACGGACCCGGTGCGGCAGATGCTTTTGGATAATTTTGGCAAGAAGGAAAGCGAATTGCGCGAGGCCGCGCTGCGAGTGGCGGAGAAATTCGACGAAAAGGCGTGGAGAAAACATGAACGGACGTTGCGGCGACGGGCGCGCCTAGTGCCGCCGGACAGCGCCGCCGCAGAGTGCCTGGCGTTGGAACGGCTGGAGGGAGCGAGAGGACTGCAGGGACAGGCAATGAAGACCGGGAAGCCTGCGGCGTGGCACGCATTGCGAATCGGGGTGAAGCGGTTTCGGTATACGGTAGAAAGCCTGCTGCCGGGGCGGTATGGGGAATGGGGAGACGATCTGAAGCGAGTGCAGGATCTGCTGGGAGAAGTACACGACCTGGACGTGCTATCAACAAAAGTGGCGCAGATTGCGGGGCCGGAACTGATCGCGGCGCAGGCGTCGTGGTCGGGGCGGATTGCCACGGAGCGCGGACAGAGGATCGAAACGTACCGGCAGATGACGTCGGGCCAAGACAATTTGTGGCACAAATGGCGACAAGGGTTGCCGGAAGGCCGGAAGTTGGAGGCGGCAGGGCTGGCGCGATTGCGGGTGACGGCGCGGGCGATGGATGGAAATCTGCGGCGAACCTCGCAGGTGTCGAGGTTGACGGTGAGATTGTTTGATGCGCTGCGAAGAGTTCATGTGGCGCGGGTGTTTGAGGACAGAGATTTGCGAAAGATTGTGTGCGGGGCGGCGCGGGTTCACGGAATCGGGGCGAGTCTGGGCGACAAGCACCCCCAGAAAGCAGCCAGGAAGTTTCTGAGGAAGCTGGCAGAGCCGGCGGGCTGGACGAAGGAGGAGTGGGAGCTGCTGGCGCTGGTGGTGAGGTATCACCGAGGGGGTCAATCAAAGACGAAGCACAAAGCGTTTGGGGCGCTAAACGAGGTAGACCAGACCAGAGTGAATGCGATGGCTGGGGTGTTGCGGCTGGCGCGGGCGCTGCGGAAGAGCGGGATTGAAACGACGGTAGGACTGCGGGTGGATAAGTCTGTGGACGCGCTGATCGTGCAGGTGCCGGGACTGGTGGATAGCGAAAGCGTGGCGGCGCGGCTGGCCGTCGGAAAGCATCTTTTGGAGACGTGCCTGGAACTGCCGCTGATTGTGAGGGCGGCGCCCGCGGCTCAGAAAGTGCTGGAATTGCCGAAGAGAGAGGACATGGGACAGTCGCGGGCGGCGGCGTCGGACTGAGGGGAGTTTGCAGTTGTCAGTTTTGGGTTCTAAGTAAAGAAAGAGAAAAGCAGATCCCTCGCTGCGCCCGGGATCGACATGTTTGCCTTTTTTTGAGCGTGGGATTTTTGCTTTCTTGTCTTTGCTTCTCGCACTCACTTCTCCAAGAAAACGAAACGGCTCCGTCCCTTCCAGGTTCAGAGCCGTTCGCTTGCATTGAGGTTCAAGACCCGTTCTTTCCCGCCCAGAAAAGCACCGAGACCAAACCTCAACGCAAATCCAATTTCGTTGGGGAGTGTCTGACCCACTTACCTCACCGCGCCACTCCCGACGTTCGCATTCTAAGCAGCGCTCCGCGCCCGCACCATACCGCCTTCGCAGTACTCCGCAAGAATTTTTCCCCTTGGCCGACGAACTGCGCATCGCGGGTTGGTGGCACTGACTTCAGTGCTGCGCGTGGCTTCACCGTGGCTTCGCCGCCGGCCTCACGGTTATTCTCCCGAGCCTCTTCATTACTTCCTTCGCCTTACTCACGCGCAATCTCTTCCATTCCGCAACATCCTTCTTCCCGGCCCGATCAGACAAGTACGCCCACTCCGCATTAGGCTTCGTATGTTCTCTTCCGCGCCACCAACCACGCCGCAGCGTATTTTTGAAACGTTGGAGCTTCCCCACTCGACCAAAACTCTCGCGCCAGAATCCTCGCGATCGCTCCATCCTCAAACTCTCCGCCC
This sequence comes from Candidatus Acidiferrales bacterium, assembly GCA_963792145.1. Classification (GTDB taxonomy): domain Bacteria; phylum Acidobacteriota; class Terriglobia; order Acidiferrales; family UBA7541; genus Acidiferrum. Next base: position 77,566 of record CAWBVH010000036.1, on the reverse strand, counting down.
GTCAATTCCTTTAAGAGCCCCATCACAACTCGATTCGACTTGTCGTATCGCCCATAAAACAGACGATCGGTCGGCGCGAGATCCTGAGGAACGTCGTCAAAACACACCACCGTCGAACGAAACCGCGTCTCCTGTGACACGACGCCCGTCCGCAAAAAATGCCTCACCCTCTGCAGCATCACACCCTTACGATCGTCATCCTTCGTCCTTCTCCAACTCCCGTCCTTCATCTCAACCGCAATCCGGTAAGGAATCCCGTGCCGTTCACAAAACTTCTTGATCTCCCCAGTATTCAAATAATTCAAATCCTGAAGCAGTTCCCGCTGCTCCTTCTTACTCAACCCAGAAATAAGCGAAGCCATAAAGCAGGTCTCTCCGTCCTTTCCTTACGTCCTTTCCTCTTCTCCTCGATTGACTTTCTCTCTCATCTCCCACCAAATAGAACACGCTCATCCTTAAACCATGAATCTTATCGACTTGATCGTTGGCAAGCCGCTGAAAACCTCTGACGAGCGCGCGGAGCAAATCGGCCCCGCCGCCGGCATCCCCATCTTCGGCCTCGACGCCCTCAGCTCCGCCGCGTACGGCCCTGAAGCCGCCCTCACCCTCCTCATCCCTCTCGGTCTTCTGGGTGTCGGCTACATCATCCCGATCAGCGCGGCCATCATCACCCTGCTGATCATCGTTTACTTTTCCTACCTGCAAACCATCAGCCGCCTATCCCACCGGTGGCGGCTCTTACACCGTGGCGCGTTTCAATCTCGGCGTTTTCCCGGGACTTCTCGCCGCCGCGGCCCTGCTCACCGATTACATCCTCACCGCCGCCGTTGGCATCTCCGCGGGAGTCGGCGCACTCGTCTCCGCGGTTCCTTCGCTGCAGCCGCACACCGTTTCTCTCTGCCTCGCTATTCTCCTGGTCATCACCATTCTCAACTTGCGCGGAGTCCACGACGCCGGCACTGCCTTTATGGTTCCCACTTATCTCTTCGTTGGCACTCTGCTCATCATGATTGCCGCTGGAGTCGTTCGCGTTCTCCTCAGCGACGGGCATCCCGTCCCCGTTACGCCGCTGCCGCAGCCCGGACCGGTCACCGCCGCCGTCTCTCTTTGGCTGCTCCTGAAAGTATTCGCCAGTGGATGCACCGCTCTCACCGGCGTCGAAGCCGTCAGCAATGGCGTGAAAGCGTTTCGTGAACCTCGTGTGAAGAACGCTCAGCTCACCCTCACCGTCATCATTTTCATTCTGGCCATCTTGCTCGCCGGAATTTCCTATCTCGCTGAAGTCCTACGGCATCGTCGCCACCGACCCCGGTCAGCCCGGCTACCAAAGCGTTCTTTCCATGCTTCTGCTCGCCGTCTTCGGCAAAGGCGCTTTCTACTATCTGACTATCGCCTCCATCCTCCTAGTTCTCTCCCTCTCCGCCAATACCGCCTTCGCGGATTTCCCCCGCCTCTGCCGCGCCATTGCCCAAAACAATTATTTGCCTCACGTCTTCGCCTATCGTGGCCGCCGCCTCGTCTACGCCTACGGCATCGTCGTTCTCGCGCTGCTCACCTGCTTTCTCCTCGTTCTTTTCGGCGGTGTCACAGAACGGCTGATTCCCCTCTACGCCGTTGGCGCCTTTCTGGCCTTCACCCTTTCGCAAGCCGGCATGGTCAGGCACTGGTTCAAAAAGCGCGGTCCGCACTGGGTCCGCAGCGTCTTCATCAACGGCCTCGGCGCATTCGTCACCGGCGTCACCGTTGTCGTTGTTCTGGTCGCAAAGTTCAAAGAAGGCGCCTACCTCACCGCCATCTTCATCCCCCTCCTGATTTTCCTTTTCCGCTACGTACGCCTTCACTATCACAAGGTCGCCGTAGCGACTCGCTGCATGACCCCGATCGTGCCCGCAAATCACGAGGCACCGCCCCTCGTCGTCGTTCCCATCGATCGCTGGAACTGCATCACCAAGCAGGCCCTCGAATTCGCCTCCCGAATTTCCACCGAAATCGTCGCCATCCACGTCCAGCCCGAGGAACATTCCGAACTCCTTCACGGCGATTGGGAGCGTTACGTCGAAGCTGCCTTCCGCAAAGCAAACTTACAGCCTCCCCAGCTCGAAATTCTTCCTTCCCCCTACCGCTTCGTTATCGTTCCGGTCGTCCAATATGTTCTGCAACTCTCCAGGAAGCATCCCGACCGCCGCATCGTCGTCGTCATTCCCGAACTCGTTGAGGAGCGCTGGTACGAATATTTCCTGCACAACCAGCGCGGCCGCCTCCTCGAATGGGCCTTAATGGTCCAGGGCAACCAGCGCATCTTCACGCTCTCCTCCCCCTACCACCTCTCCGGTTAAACAGTCAGCGTTCCGTGCACCTGTAGCTGATCTCTTCGTGAAGGGGTGAGCTGCAGAGTCGGTGTGAGAACGAAGAAAAGAAACCCTCAGCGGGTACAGCCGGGTTGATTTAGTGTCACTGACGGGGTGGCTGACTAAGCCGTTTGCGGAGAAACTATAATTCGTTGTCATCCCGAGCGAAGCGATCGATCCACTTTTCGCCAAACGCCAGGAAAAGGTAGATTCCTCACTGCGCAGACTCCGTTCGGAAAGACAAATAAGAATTTTTTCTGCAAGCTCTCCAGCCTGCCCTCCGGAAACACCGACTCTACAGGCCGACGGTTTTTGACTCGGCTGCTTCTTGCTTCGGGACCAGGCGCGTGCCGGATTGCAGGGTCTGCTGCGAGTCCATGTGCAACGCCTGAACGAAGCGAGCGGCGAGGCCGGTCCAGCCGGTCTGGTGGCTGGCGCCAAGGCCTTCACCGTTGTCTCCGTGAAAATATTCGTAGAAGTAGATGTAGTCCCGCCAGTGTGGATCGTTCTGAAATTTCTCGGCGTCACCGAAGACCGGGCGCTTGCCAGAAGCGTCGCGCAAGAAAATGCCGGCTAGCTGAGGCCGCTCAGGCCTTGAGGGATTCAAGTCGGGCTGCATGGAGAGCTAGCGCTACATCTAGAGAAATGGCGTCCGCCTCGGAAGGGGCTGCTACAAAAGACAAAGCAAAGGCCTCACCCCCTGAAGGGGTGAGCTACAGGAACAGTGCGAGTACAGGAATTTGGGGCGGGTTACGCGCGGACTACGCGCTTGTTGATAAAGTCGATGATGTCTTGCGTGGAGGTGCCAGGAAGAAAAATCTCGGCGATGCCGGATTGTTTCATGGCGGGAAAATCGGCTTCCGGGATAATGCCGCCAACGAGCACGGTGATATCGTTCATGCCTTTTTCGTGGAGCAACTTCATGAGCTGCGGGCAGATGGTTTTGTGCGCGCCGGAAAGAATGGAGAGGCCGATGACGTCGACGTCTTCCTGGGCCGCAGCCGAAGCGATCATCTCCGGGGTTTGCCGCAAGCCGGTGTAGATGACCTCCATGCCGGCATCACGCAGTGCGCGCGCAATCACTTTGGCGCCGCGGTCGTGGCCATCCAGGCCGGGCTTGGCAATTAACACGCGAATCTTTTTTTCGGGCATTCTGTGTGCTCTCGGTGGTGCGTCCGTTTCCTTCTGAATATAGCGCCTAACGGCGTATTTTGGCACGCCGACGCAAAAGCAGGGGCCGTGAGCTGAACACTTAGAACTGTGAACTGAGAACTCTTATGTGACGGCGACTTCTTCGTAGGCGCCGAAGACGGTGCGCATGGCTTCGCAGATCTCGCCTAGAGTGGCGTAGGCTTTCACGGCGTCGTAAATGAAGGGCATGAGATTATCGCTGCCCTCGGCGGCTTTACGGAGCGCGTTCAAACGGCGTTCTACTTCTGCTGAGGAGCGGTCGGCGCGGAGTTTTTGCAGTCGTGCGTGCTGGCGGTGCTCCACGGTTTCATCGATCTGCAAAATGTCCAGCGGCTTTTCCGGTGTGACGAAGTCATTGACGCCGACAATGATCTTTTCTTTTTTGTCGACGGCCATCTGGTAGCGGTAGGAGGCTTCGGCGATTTCGCGCTGCGGGTAACTTTTTTCGATGGCAGCCACCATGCCACCCATGGCGTCAATGCGGCGAATGTAATCCCACGCCGCTTGTTCCATTTCATTCGTGAGCGTCTCGACAAAGTAGGAACCGCCGAGAGGATCGACCGTGTTGGTCACGCCGGTTTCGTGGGCAATGATCTGTTGCGTGCGCAGAGCGATGGTGGCGGCGAATTCGGTGGGAAGCGCCCAAGCCTCGTCGAGGGAATTGGTGTGCAGTGATTGCGTGCCGCCAAGAACCGCGGCGAGCGCCTGAAGGGCGGTGCGAACGACGTTGTTCATGGGCTGCTGCGCGGTGAGGGAGCAGCCTGCAGTTTGCGAGTGGAAGCGCAGCGCCCAGGATCGCGGATTTTTGGCCTTGAAGCGTTCCGTCATGGCCTTATGCCAGATGCGGCGCGCGGCGCGATATTTTGCAATTTCCTCGAAGAAATCGTTGTGCGCGTTGAAAAAGAAAGAGAGCTGAGGCACGAATTCGTCGACGTCGAGGCCGCGGCGCATGCCCCATTCGACGTACTCCATGCCGTCACGCAACGTGAAGGCGAGTTCCTGAATGGCGGTCGAACCGGCTTCGCGAATGTGATAGCCGCTGATGGAAATCGGATTGAACTTCGGGGTGTGCTTGACGCCGAACTCGAAGGTGTCAATCACCAGGCGCATCGAAGGCTCGGGCGGGTAGATGTATTCCTTTTGCGCGATATATTCCTTCAGGATGTCGTTCTGCAAAGTGCCGGAGAGTTTCTTCCAGTCCGCGCCCTGTTTTTCCGCGACAGCCAGGTACATCGCCCAAATGACCGCGGCGGGCGAATTGATCGTCATTGAAGTGGTGACGTCGGCGAGCGGGATCTGGTGGAAGAGGACTTCCATGTCGGCGAGGGAACTGATGGCCACGCCACATTTGCCGACTTCGCCTTCCGATAGGGCGTGATCGGAGTCGTAGCCCATCAGCGTGGGAAGATCAAAGGCCGTCGAGAGACCAGTCTGCCCTTGCGAGAGTAGATAGCGGAAGCGCTGGTTGGTATCCTCTGCGGTGCCGAAGCCAGCGAACTGGCGCATGGTCCACAGGCGTCCGCGATGCATGGTGGCGTGGATGCCGCGGGTGTAAGGCGGCTCGCCGGGGAAGCTGAGATCGCGCGCAGGATCCCATTGCTGCAAGTCGGCCTCAGTGTAGAGGCGGCGAATGGGATAGCTGGATACGGTAGTGAACTCTTTTTGCCGCTCTGGGCTCTTCTCCAACGCGGGCTTGAGTGTGTTTTGTTCCCAGGCTTCTAGCGGCGATGGCTTCTTTGGAGGCATGTCGGTCATTGCATGTTTATGCTAAGGGAAATGGTGGGCGAGGGCAAGAAAGCAGTGGCTTTCTCTCCAATCCTGCTCATCCGCACGAAAAGCCTCAGGCCTGGCTGAAGGGCCTGAGCTACAGGATGGGCCGCGGTCGCTTTGTTATTTTTTGGCGGCTACTGCTTTCTTGATTAAGGTGGCGGCGGTGTTTGCGTCGGACTCGTTTTCGAAGCCGATGACACTGGAATATTTTTTGCCGATCACCAGGGCCATGAGGAAGGCCATGTTAATGCCCGCGTCGGAAATGGCCTTGGCGATCTTGTGTCCCAGGGCGGGCTTGTTGTCGCCCTCGACGAGCAGTGCAGGAATGGAAGATGCGGCGAGCCCCGCTTCCTGGGCCTTTGCGGCGGACTTTTTGCCTGTGATGGGGTAAACCTCAACCGCGGCTTTTGTGCCGCCCTCGGGATGCCTGTAGCCCATTACCACCCGCAGGTCGACGCCTACGCCCGCGAGTGGTTCCAGTGTTCTCGCAAGAGTGCCGGTTTGATTTTCCAATTCTTTGCGCCAAAGAGTGATTTTCTTTACGGTGACGGCCATAGGAACTCCTTTCCAAACGAATTCGGAGAGCAGCTATGCGGCATCGTACGCTGTCGGCGTTGTTCGCGGCAACAACTCGTTGTTCACATTTCCTTGGCATTTTGCGAACAGCAGATCCTTCGCGTCGCTCAGGATGACAACCAACTATGCTTCTTCGGCAAGCAGCGAAGCGGTGCCCCCGGTTTATGAGCTGGCATCCAAACAATAGGATCGATGTGTAGCCGCCGGTGATTTTATCTGGGAGATTGAGGTTGCTGTTTTTTACGTTCTTGGTCGAGCTTTTTCACAAAAGCTTCATATTTGGGCAGCTGATCGGGTGTTAGAAAAGTTCGCATCTGCGAGCGGGCCTTTTGCCTGACGGCATCCATGTCGGCATCGGACTTTTCGTGGATCGCTTTCATCTCGTCGTGGGCTTGGTGCAGCACGGTATCGACCTTTTGGCTCTGCTCAGGAGTTAGCTGCAACTCCCTGGTGAGATCCGCAACGCGGGCCGCGCGGCGTTCTGGTTCACTCAAGTTAGCCGGAGGTCTGACCGGCGGCGAAGCTTTTGTGAGCGAAGTTGTATCCAAAGACCACGCCGATGGCGAGTCCTAATGCAAAGACCACAGCCAGCCACAGGCCGGCTTTTTGCCTAGTGTCGGGACTCATCGATGACCCTCAGTGGCGTTGATCAGCACGTCGTCATTGAGAGGCGCCGACTGGCTGGGCTCCAGAACCGTTTCGTTCGACGCGACTTGCGGGGGGCCAGCGATCTCCACGCGGCGAAGCTGGTACGTCCAGGTGCTTGCTAGCAGCAGGAGCAATGCGCAGACTGCCACGAGCCTGGGCGCGAGCCTTCTGATGCTCACCCACACCGCATCGCTCAAATCCAGCTCGGATTCCCGGCCGGCGATCGCGGCCATTACGCGTGTGGCAAACCACGGTCTGGCTTCCGGGGACAGTTCTCCCAGCGGCTGCAAGGCAGCCCGCGTCAGTGCCAGATCTTCCGCTGCCTCGCGGCACTCGGCGCATCCGGAAGCGTGCTCCAGCGACGCCGGCGACAATCCGTCCAGCACCGATTCTGTATTCTTCAATGGCAGAGCCTCCAGTTCCTCCCGGAACTCCTGGCATCCGCGCACTTCACGATTGGGCCCAGTTGGCATCCGCTTCACCTCTTGATTTCTAAATTCCTGTCGGCCATTCTCTTGCTACTTCACCGCATCGCGCCGCTTCACTTTTTCCGTGATTCGCCGCCGCGCCCGGAACAACCGCACCTTGACGGTATTACCGTTGATCTCCAGGATTTCGGCAATCTCCTCGACGGAAAATCCTTGAACTTCCTTCAAGATGAGCATCAAGCGGTCGCGCTCGTCCAAATCCACCAGCAACTTTTCGACTCTTTCGCGCGCCTCCAACCGGTCGCTAACATCGGGCACGGTGGCTTTTTCGCTAAACCCGTTATACTCGTGGGCTTGCTCCTCGCTTAAATCCGACTCGTACAACAGCGGGCGTACTTTGCGTTTGCGCAGCACGTCCCAACATTCATTCACGGTGATCTTGTACAGCCAGGTGCTGAACGCGGCACGCTGGTCAAATCTCTTGAGCGAGAAATAAGCTTTCACGAAGACCTGCTGCGCGACGTCCTCCACATCTTCCTTATTGCGGAGGATGCCACCGGCAACCGCAAACACGCGGCTTTGATGCCTGCGGACGAGAAGCTCGAAGGCCTCCTTATCGTCGGATTTCGCGAGCCGCACCAGTTCGCGATCATCATCACGCCGGAGCGCCTCCGCCGCGGGCGTCATAACAGGAGCTAGAGCCTGGGCCGCCATCTCACCTGTTTTTGGGACGTGTGCCATGGGTATTTGGTTACGCTAATTTGGCCTTCCGGTACAGTATGCAACGGCGCGGGACGTTTCGTTAAGCGGTTGTAAGGAAAGCCATGCCGAGAGCGTAGGGCACCTGGTGCTCTGGTGTAACGCTCCCCCACGCCGTAACGGCGCTTGGTCGTTACTTAGTGCGCATCAGTTGCGGCAAAAAACCGAGAAGCAGTTACAATTGTTTCAATACCCCCCTGAAAGTTTAGACTTGCTACCTCTTACTATATGTGGAATACTCGGCCCATGATTATCGGTGACCGGCTTCGCGCTCTGCGCGAAGAAAAGAAACTCTCCCAGGGTGATATCGAGAAGCGTACGGGTCTTCTACGTTGCTACATTTCCCGTGTAGAAAATGGCCACACTGTCCCGGCCATTGAAACGTTGGAAAAACTCGCACGTGCTCTCGAATGCCCACTTTATCAATTATTCTACGACGGCGAAGAGCCGCCACAACTGCCTAACCTACCTAAGCGGAAATCGTCGGATGACATCGCTTGGGGCAGCGCAGGCAAAGAAGCACGATATCTCAACAAGCTTCGCCGCTTGCTGAGCAAGGCCGACGACGAAGACCGCAAGCTGCTACTGTATATGGCGCAGAAGATGGCCAATCGGTAGTTTTGCGTCTTTCCCTTCGTCTTCCCCGGGACGAATTCTTAACCAAGAGGCCGCTCTTGTCCAGCCAGAGCGGCCTTTTGCTTTGTAGGGTACAAAGAGCAGTACTGTACTCGGTAGAAATATGCATGTTTGTTTCGGTTAGTTGCTTGGTACGGCAGCGTTCCCTTCCCCTACTCCCATTCGATGGTGCTTGGAGGCTTGCTGCTGACGTCGTAAACGACGCGGGTGACGCCTGGGACTTCGTTGACGATCCTGGTGGAAATGTGTTCTAGTACTTCGCCGGGGAGCCTGACCCAGTCCGCGGTCATCGCGTCGTCGGACTGAACGACTCTGATGGCAACGGTGAGGCCATAGGTGCGGCCGTCGCCCATGACTCCGACGCTGCGGACAGGGAGAAGGACGGCGAAGGCTTGCCAGACCTTTTCGTAGAGACCGGCGCGGCGAATCTCCTCGACGACGATGGCATCGGCTTCGCGTAGTGTTATCAAGTCTTTACTGGTAATTTCGCCGAGTAGCCGAACGGCCAGACCAGGCCCCGGAAACGGATGTTTCACCAATATCTCTTGTGGTAAACCCAGCTCCTTGCCGATGCGCCTCACTTCGTCTTTGAAGAGGTCGCGCAGAGGCTCGATGAGGCCAAAGGGCATATCGGAGGGCAAGCCGCCGACGTTGTGGTGCGTCTTGATGGTGGCGGACGGCCCCTTAACGGACACGGATTCAATGACATCCGGATAGAGGGTGCCCTGGACCAGGAACTTGATATCGCCGTGAGCTTCATTCTTCTGCAGCTTTTGCGCTTCTGCGGCGAAGACGGCGATGAACTCGCCGCCGATGATCTTGCGCTTTTTTTCGGGATCGCTAACGCCCTTTAGTTTGTTAAGGAAATGCTCAGAAGCGTCGACCCCGACAACGCGAAGACCGAGCCTGTCACGGTACATCTCGAGGGTGTGCTCGAACTCGTTCTTGCGGAGCATGCCGGTATTCACGAAGATGTTGGTCAGGCGGTCGCCCATGGCGCGGTGGACTAGTACTGCCGCGACCGTAGAGTCAACGCCACCGCTGAGGCCGCAAATGGCGTGGTGCGTGCCTACCTTTGTGCGAATGGCTTCAACCGTTTCCTGGATGAACGCGGTGCCACTCCACTTGGGTTCGGCGTTGCAGACGGTAAAGAGAAAGTTTCTGAGGATTTCCGTGCCACGGTCGGTGTGGTTCACCTCGGGGTGGAATTGCACGGTGTAGATTCTTCCGTTTGGGATCCTCAGCAGCGGCGATGGCGTTCGAGGTTCTTCCCGTGGCGTGAAAGCCGGGTGGGAGTTCATGGACATTGTCGCCGTGGCTATTCCAAATTTTCATCTTATCGGGGAAATTTTTGAATAGATGGCTATCGACCTTGTGGACGTTTAGTTGGGCAGGGCCGTACTCGCGCCTCTCCGCCGGTTCCACTTTTCCGCCGAGATTTTTCGCCACCCACTGCATGCCGTAGCAGATGCCGAGGATTGGAATGCCCATGGCCAGGACCGCCGGGTCACATTTGGGGGCGTCCTTGTCGTAGACCGAGCTGGGTCCACCGGACAGAATGATTCCTGCGGGCTCCAGCTTGCGTATATCTTCGAGCGGCGTGGTGCACGGCAGAATGGCGCTGAAGACTTGTTGTTCCCTGACGCGACGCGCGATCAGTTGGGTGTACTGGCCGCCGAAGTCGAGAACCACGACGCCGCCCTTTTCCATCGCCAACTTTGCCTGTTGCGTGGATGCTTTCACTTCCGCGGTACCTTCCATCGTTTCCCCCTCGCGTGCTGCGGCAGAAGCCGAGTCTGCGTTTCACCCCGCAACGATATTCAGCAACTTGTCCGGCACATAAATCACTTTCACGATTTTCTTTCCATCGAGATGCGCGGTCACGCTTGTTTCAGCCTGCGCGAGTTTCAGGACGTCTTGCTGAGCCGCGCCGGCCGGCACTTTCACTTTGCCTCTGATGCGGCCGCTGACCTGGACGACAATTTCGACCTCTTCCTCTTTGGCCAGGTCTGGATTGAACGCGGGCCAGCTGACGGTCCACAGTCCATTTTTGTGTCCGAGCATTTCCCAGAGTTCTTCGGACAAATGAGGAGTCATAGGAGCGAGCATGAGCGTCACGAGCTCGAGCACTTCTTTCTGGACTTCGGGACGCACGCCTTCCTGAAGAGGCTCTGCTGCGTAAATTGCGTTGGTCAGCTCCATAATTTGCGCGATGGCTGAATTGAAGTGCCAGCGCGTTTCAAAATCCTGAGTGACTCTGCGTAGAGTCTGGTGGGCCTTCCTGAGCAGCGCTTTTTCTTTTTCCGTCGTCGGAGCGCTTGTTGTTTGACCGGACGGTGATTGCAGGGCGCTGACGGCTTCGCCGTGCTTTTCGACCAAGCGGTAGACGCGATTCAGGAATCGCCACGCGCCCTCAATGCTTTCCTCGCTCCACTCCAGATCTTTTTCCGGAGGTGCGGCAAACAGGGTGTAGAGTCTGCCGGTATCTGCGCCATATTTCTCCGCCATGTCGATCGCGCCAACGACATTGCCCTTGGACTTGGACATGGCTTCGCCACCCTTCAGGACCATTCCCTGGGTGAAGAGGCGCGCGGCCGGCTCGCTATGCTGGATCAAACCAATATCGCGCATGAACTTGCACCAGAAGCGGGAATAGAGGAGGTGCAAAATCGCGTGCGTAATTCCGCCGATGTACTGGTCAATTGGGAACCAGTAGCCAACCTTGGCGGAATCGAAAGGGGCTGTGTCATTTTTCGGATCGCAGTAGCGGTAGAAGTACCAGGAGGAATCGACGAACGTGTCCATCGTGTCGGTCTCGCGGCGCGCCAAGCCGCCGCACTTGGGGCACTTCACATTGACGAAGTCGGGATCCGTCGCCAGCGGCGATTCGCCTTCACCGGTCAGTTTCGGATTTGCCGGCAGGACCACGGGCAAATCCTTGTCGGGGACCGGCACCATGCCGTCCTTCGCGCAATAAATGACGGGGATCGGCGTGCCCCAATAACGCTGACGGGAAATGCCCCAGTCGCGAAGGCGGAAGATCGTTTCTTTCTTGCCGAAGCCGCGAGCCTCGGCGTCTGCCGCCATTTTTTCGATGGCGTCGGCAGAAGAGAGTCCCGAGTACGGACCGGAATTCACGCTGACGCCGTAGTCGGTGAAGGGCTCCGAAGGATTCTGCGAACCCACCGAACTGCCGGCTGTTTTTTCGACCACGACGGGTATGGGCAGCGCGAATTTCTTTGCGAACTCGAAGTCCCGCTCATCGTGCGCCGGGACGGCCATGATGGCGCCGGTGCCGTACTCCAGCAGCACAAAGTTGCCGACCCAGATGGGAATCTTCGCGCCATTGAAGGGATTGACCGCGTTTCGCCCGGTGAAAAATCCATCCTTTTCCGCGGTGGCAACGTCTTCCGTCTTCACGGAAGACTGCTTCATGTGCGTGAGCTTCGCCTGCAAGGCCGCGTGATTCCCTGCCCCGGCAATCAGTTTCTCCACCAGGGGATGCGTGGGGGCGAGGATGATTGCGCTGGCTCCATAAATCGTGTCGATGCGCGTGGTGAAGATTTCGATTTTTTCGCCGAGGTCCGGGACATCGAAGAAGATTTTCGCGCCAATGGATTTGCCAATCCAATTGCGCTGCATGGCGATGACGCGATCGGGCCAACTGCCTTCGAGCAATTTCAAATCATCCAGCAACTGTTCGGCATAGGCGGTGGTCTTGAGGAACCACTGCTCGATGTCGCGGGCTTCGACCAGGGTGTCTTCGTGGCGCCAGCAATAGCCGCCGTTGACGACCTGCTCATTCGCGAGCACGGTGCAACATTTGGGGCACCAGTTCACGCGGCTCTTTTTCTTGTAGGCAATGCCGCGCTCCAGCATGCGCAGGAAGAACCACTGGTTCCAGCGATAATATTCCGGCTCGCAGGTAGAAATTTCGCGGCGCCAGTCGTAGCTGAATCCAAAGCGGCGGAGCACGCGCTGAAACTCGGCGATATTTTTGTTGGTCCACTCGCGAGGATGGGTGCGGTTCTTGATGGCCGCATTTTCGGCCGGCAAGCCGAAGGCATCCCAACCCATGGGATGAAGCACGTTGAAACCGCGCATGCGCTTGACGCGTGCCACCACGTCGCCGATGGTGTAATTGCGCATGTGCCCCATGTGGAGAGTCCCGCTGGGGTACGGGAGCATTTCAAGCGCGTAATACTTGGGTTTTTGTGGATTAGCTTCCGATTCGAAGACGTGATTCTCTTCCCAACGTTGCTGCCACTTCGATTCTATCGCCTGCGGGTTGTAGTCCCCCACGAGTGATTATCCCTTCCGCTTCGCGGTTTTATTGCCTTTCTTCCTGGAAACTTTGGCCTTGGCTTTGGCCTTGGGCGCGCGGGAAGGTGCCTGGAACCGGCGAACTTCTTCCCTTTCTTGGCCATTTCTTTTTTCAGCTTGCGCATCGCCGGCGTGAGCATCGAAAAACCCTTCTCGGGTTCCGGACCTTGCACCCCCGCCAGCTCCCACAATTTTGCGACGTTGCGCCGGTCGTCGCCGGGATCGTCGATGGGCGTCTCCAGCAGGAAGGCTCGTCCGGTTACACCTTCGGGAGGCACAGAGCCGAACCGCGGATGTTGGAGAATGCGCATGAAGGCTTGTTCGCCAATTTTGCCCTGGCCGACATGTTCGTGGCGGTCGAGCTTTCCGCCCAGCGGGATCTTGGAATCGTTCACATGGAACACCGGCACATTATCCAACCCGATGGTGTGGTCGATATGCGCGATGGTGTTCGCCAGTCCGGCCTCGCTGCGAATGTCGTAGCCTGCGGCGAACAGGTGCGCGGTATCGAGGCACACGCCCACTTGCAACTCTCGGAGGCCGCGGAGGATTTGGGCTACGTCCTCCAGGCGCGCGCCCACTGAGGTGCCCATACCGGCGGTGTTCTCGATGAGGATGCGCATCCCGGCCATGGGAACGCGACGCGCGGCCTGCTTGACACTTTCGACTACGGTGGCGACGGCTAATTCCATGGAGGATTCGCCCTTGGCACCCGGATGCACCACCAGAAAATCCGCACCGAGCATGACCGCGCGAACCAATTCTTCGTGAAATCCCTGAATGGAGCGCGTGCGGAGCATGGGCTGTGCCGCTGCAAGATTAATCAGGTAATTTGCGTGGACCACGAGGGGCCCGAGCTGTAGTTCAGCGCGGCGCGCGCGAAAGGCCTTGGCATCCGACTCCGGTATGCGGACATTGGCGGTGTGCCACATGCGCGGGCTGGCCGAGAAGATCTGCAGGGCGTTACAGCCGAGCTTCTTGGCAGACTCCAGGGCGTTGAGGTGACTGCCCGCGATGGAGGTATGAATACCGATGCGGAGGCTGCCGTCCATCCAGGAGGGAGGCTGAGGCTCGGGTTCGGGTTCCGGGCGGTACTCGTCCTCGGGGTCAAACTGGGTATTGTCAATGAGGGGAAATTCAGACATGCCGCAACTTTCCTGTGTGTTTAATCTTCCATTGTAACACAGGGGTTGGGTTGGGTTTTTGGCGAGGGTTTGGGGAGAGGGCGTTGCGTGGACGTGCAGGATAGTCGTGATCCCTCCGCTGCGGCGCAGCAAACGGCGCTACGCCTCCGGTCGGGATGATCAACCGAAACGTCAGCCGGAAGGGCCGTGTAGGGCTTGCTGAATACCTTGAAAGAGGAGAACGAAGGTGAGGGCGATCATGAAGATGGCGGTGACCCAGGCAATGATGTTGAAGGCGACGGTGTTGGTGTGTTCCCCCATGAGATCTTTGCGGTTGACGAGAAGCAGAATGAAGATGATGACGATTGGTAGCCAGACGCCATTGCCAACCTGAGAGAAAATGGCGATTTTCCAGAGTGGCGCATTGGGAAGAAGGACGATACCAGCGCCCACAAGAATAAGGATGGTGTAGAGCCAGTAGAAGGCCGGGGCTTCGCGGAATTTATGGTCAAGGCCGGCTTCGAAGCCGAGGCCTTCGCAGATGACGTGAGCGGTGGAAAGCGGAAGGATTGTGGCGGCGAAAAGAGAAGCGTTGAGAAGACCGAGCGCAAAGGTGAGGCCAGCCCACTTCCCTGCTAATGGGACGAGGGCTTTGGCGGCTTCGCCAGCGTCGGTAATGTTTGTCATACCATTGGCGTGAAGAGTGGCGGCAGTGCAAATGATGATGAAGAATACGATGACCATGCAACTGATGCTGCCGAAGAGGACGTCGAGGCGGGCCTGGGGATACTGGCGGGGACCAACTTTCTTTTCGACGAAGCCTGCCTGCAAATAGAAGAATTGCCACGGTGCGATGGTTGTGCCTACGAGAGCGGTTAGCGTGATGAGGTAGCCGGTGTCCCAATGAATGCTGGGGACGACGGTCATGCGGGCGGCCTGGAGCCAGTCTGGATGAGCGAAAATGGCGGAAAAGAGATACGTGAGGTAGAAGACGCAGGCGATCAGGAAAACGATTTCAACCTGCCGATAGGTACCTTTCAAAACCAGAATCCAAACGAGGAAAGCAGCCAAGGGAACCGAGACATACTTGGTGATGCCGAAAAGTTCCATGGAGATGGCAACGCCGGCAAATTCAGCAACGACGTTGGCGAGATCGACAAGAAAACCTGTGGTCATGACAAAGAACGTGGAGCGGAATCCGAATTCCTCGCGAATGAGATCGGAGAGGCCTTTGCCGGTAATGACGCCCATGCGAGCGCACATTTCCATGGTGACGTATAGGGCGATGGTCATGGGGACAAGAGACCAGAGCAACGCATAGCCGTAAGCGCTGCCGGCCTGGGTGTAGGTGGCGATGCCGCCGGCATCGTTATCGACATTGGAAGTGATGATGCCGGGACCGATGACGGCGAGAAAAAGGAAGATGCGACGGCGCCAGGCATTACCGCGGGAGAAGAAGTTGAAAGTGCGGGCGCGGAGGCCGTCGATGAAGACGTTGATGGAGGAGAGGTTCATGGGAAATGAGGAGCGATCGTGATGGAAGGGACGATTGGGAGATCGCAGAAGTATTGCCGTGAATTTAGCGGTATCAGCGACCAGAGAGCAGGGATCAGGAAACGGGAAGGAAGTTGAGAGTTGAAAGTTGAAAGTTGAAAGAGTCGGAGAAGAGAAACCCAAGAGAGACCCAAGAACCCAGGTGCAACCGCGGCACCTGGGGCACCCGGCGTAATGTCGGAGCTAAAGCTCCTGATCCGCTACCGAGAAAAGTGGCGAGGGGGTCATGCGTTCACCAGGCGGGAGACTACGTCGTCTACCGTTACCGTGCCTACGGGGCGATTTTCGGAGTCGACGACGGTGAGCATGCGGAGATTGTATTTGTCGAAGAGCTCGAAGACGTCTTTTTCATGGCTTTCGGGGGTGATGGAGACGAGCGGCTCGGTTTTGAGCTCGGACATTTTTTGATCGGGAGCGGCGAGGAGCATGCGCGCAACGGGCACAGTGCCAGAGAATTGCGCGGCACGGTCAATAAGGACAATCGTGTCTAACTGCTCGAAGTTCAGTTCCTGCGTGCGCATCCAGTGGAGGACTTCATCGCGCGTGGAATCGCCGCTGACGTAGACGAATTCAGAGTTCATCATGCCGCCGGCGGTGGAGGGATCGAAAGCGAGAAGTTCGCGGACTTCCTCAGCTTCCTGGTTGGGCATTTCCTCGAGGAGTTCTTCAGAGGTTTCCTTGGGAAGATCGGCGAGGAGGTCGGCGGCAGCGTCGGGAGCCATTTCCTCGATGATGTCAGCGGCCTTTTCGGGGTCGAGTTTTTCGACGATTTGCGTCGTGAGGCGCTCGTCGAGTTCCGCGAGTACAGCGGCGGCGGTCTCTTCATCGAGCGAGGCGATGATGCCCTGGCGCTCAGCGGCAGAGAGCTCTTCCATCATCTCGGCAAGGTCGGCGGGGTGGAGGTCTTCAAGTTTTTCGTGAGTGATACGCAGCTTGACGCGGCGGAGCGGGTCAGGCTCGATGAGGTTGACGAATTCCCAGCGGATGGAGCGCTGGGGAAGCCTCGTCTGGAGTTTGCGAACCATGCTGGAAGGCGCGAGACCTTGGAGAAGGCGGCGGACGGCGCCGGGAAGGCCGACATCGACCTGAGCGATGCGGAGTTCGACGTGGTTGTTGGCGCGGAGTTCGGAGAGGTCGACGTCGTTGACGCGGACGACTTTGCGGCCGGCGGTGTCGATGATTTGCTGATCGAGGAGATCTTTTTGGACGGCAAGCCATCCTTCGTTGGGCTGGTAGGCTTCGAGGGCGCGTTCGTTGACGGTGAGGTCGATGCGGCCGGGGGCGACCTTGGCGACCTGGTCGTAACGGGCGACGAGAGGCTGGAAACGTCCACGAGAGATGAGGAAGTGGGAGACGCGATTGGGTTGGTCAGCGGGTTCGACAAAAAATTCGCGGACGCGACCGACAAAGTTGTTTTGCGAGTCGTAGGCGGCGGAGCCCATTAGTTCGGTGGCGTAGAGCATTGGACACCTCCTTTCGGTGAAAGTGGAAAATAGAAAACCGGTAAAACCCGAGCTCTGCATCAGACTCTCTGCTGAAGGTTACGATCTTGCCGCGATCCCTCCACTACGGGCCGCAAAAGGAGCGGCCCTTCGGTCGGGATGACAAACAAGAAACGGCAACCCAAGGGCGGACCGCCTCGGCCCCTCGCCGATCGGGAGGAAAAGGCGATCCGCACACAAGCAAACCCAAGAGCCCAGGTACAAAAGCGGTACCTGGGGCACCCGGGGAAAAACAAGTCAAAACCGGGACACCCACGAAAAAGTCAAAACCCGCACCCTTAAAAACCAAGGGTGCGGCACCCACAACCCCAGTGGCGGCGTAAAACCGCCTCTACAGTCAGCGGGGCACAACAAAAAGCCCGCGAACGGAACGGTCCGGCCACGGGCAAAAGAAACGTCGGTGAAACAGCCATTAGCCGGTGGGGAATGCTCCAGAAGAGGGGATCAGGCGGCGGCGTCTACGCGGGATGAGAGGATCAAGAATACCCTCAGCCCGGGTGGACCCCGAATGCCGAATGAGCCAAGCGGTCAAGTGGCGGCGCCTACCCAAGGGACAGCTAGGGTGAGGTTCGAGTTCGCTGGACGCGCTCATCGTAGAGAATTCACTCCGAAGTTAGAGATAAAGCGTAAGGAAAACAAAGTCAAGGAGAAAGAGGAGAAATTTGGAAAAAAAAGAAAAAAGAATTCACCACAGAAGGGCACAAAGAGGAGCGCGGAAGTGGAAGGGAGATCCCTCGCGTACTGCTCCGGGTGGCCGTGGTGGTGCGGGACGGGAGGGATTTCTTGGTTAGCGATGTTGCTGCGATCCCTCCGCTACGCACCGGCCGAAATGCGCCGGGGCTTCGGTCGGGATGACAAACGAGCGAGGTCGACGGGTGTTCGCAGGATTTGAGGTGATGGAGTGCGTTGCGTTGGCGGACGGCGTCGCAAGGCGGCCGCTAGCAGAAGCAAGGCAAACCCAAGAGAAAACCCGCACCCTTAAAAACCAAGGGTGCGGCACCAGGCAAACCCGAGAAAAGAGGTGAGCTACAGGAGAAGGCTGGCACACTGAAGAAAAACGCGGGCGATTCGTTTGGTTGCAAAAAGCGGCGGCTCGCCGCCGCATTCCAGGTTACTTCTTTTTGGGGAAGAGCATGTCGCCTGGGGCGACACCGCGGCGGCGACAGTCGTCCAGGTAGAGGACCAGGTAATTTTTTAGGATGAAGTCCTTGACGGAGTAGCCGAGTTCGCGGGCGGCGCGGTCGATGGCGTCGCCGGGGCCTTCGAGCTCGACGAAGGTGCCGACAGGAGTTTCGTCGAACTCGATGAGGAGACTCTTAGCCCAGGTATGGCGGGCGGGAAGCTTGTAGGTGGTGCGGAATTTTTCGTAACGGAACCAGCCGCGGAGGCCAAGGCCTTCAAAGATTTTCTGGAGAGCCGCGGAGTCCGTGAGAACGAGCTCGATTTCTTCGCGGACTTTGTGGTGGCGTTCAGCGGGCGTGGCGGGCGCACCGATGGCGAGTTGGTCAGGGGGGGATTTGAAGGTGAGGAGGGTGCGCGGAGGAGATTTCTTGCTGGCGGCGACAGGAGTCTCGGTGCGGATGCGGAGGAGTTGACCATGCTTGGCGAGGCCACCATCGGGGGTGTCGAAGATGAGATTGAGTTCATGAGTGCGAGGAATGGAAGGCTTCGCGCCAAGCTTGGAGAGACGCCGAAGGAAAGCTTTGTGGTTGTCGATTTTGAGCTTGATTTCGGTTTCGCGAGACATGGAAGAAGATTACAGGAAGGAGCGAGGGAGAGAAAGAGAGGTTGCGGCGGTCTGTGGGGCAAGGCGGAGGAGGAACATTCGCTGAAGCAGAAATGGAGGAGTGGGGAGAGGTGTGTTAGAACGGAGCGAGTGAGGAAAAGAGCATGCTGGTGATGGGAATGATGAGCGGGACGTCGGCGGATGGAATTGATGTGGCGCTGGCGGAAGTGAAGGGTGCGCCGCCACGGTTGCGCAGCAAACTGCTGCGGCACACGTCGAGGCGCATGCCGGGCGTGCTGCGAACGGAGGTGTTGCGGATCGCGGAAGGGGCGGCGTGCACGGCGGGAGAAATCAGTCAGCTGAATTTCCGGCTGGGGATGGCGTTTGGAGATGCCGCGGCGAGCGCTTGCCGGGAATTTCGCGTGGCGCTTTCGCGGGTGAAATTGATCGGAAGCCACGGACAAACGATTTTTCATCAAGGGAGGCCGGTGCCGTTTTTGGGGAGGGCGACTGCGTCGACACTGCAGATTGGGGAGCCGGCGGTGATAGCGGCGCGGACGGGAGTGACGACGGTGGGAGATTTCCGCGCGGCAGATATGGCGGTGGAAGGGCAAGGCGCGCCACTGGTGCCGTACGCGGACTATTTGTTGTATGTCGACGAGAAGATTGGGCGCGTGTCGTTGAATCTGGGAGGAATTGGAAACGTGACGGTGCTTCCGGCGGGCGCGAAGCCGGGGCAAGTGGTGGCGTTTGATACCGGGCCGGGGAACATGTTGATGGATGCACTGGTGTGGCACTTCACGCGGAAGAAACAAAAATACGACCGAGGGGCACGGCTGGCGCGACAGGGTCAGGTGAATGAGCGGCTGTTGAAAGAGTTGCTGCGTGATCCGTATCTGAAGCTGGGACCGCCGAAATCGACAGGGCGGGAATATTACGGACGCGCGTACTTCCAGGAATTGTTGCGATTGGGGAAAAAGCATCGGGCGGGGCCAAACGATTTGATCCGGACAGCGACGGAGTTTACGGTGGCTTCGGTGGTGGATGCGCTGAAGCGGTTCGTGCTGCGAAAGACGAAGGTGCAACAATTGATCGTGTCGGGTGGAGGGGCGCGGAATCCGTTGATTTTGGCGCAATTGACAGCATTGCTGACGCCGATTGAGGTGCTGACATCGTCGAAGCTGGGCGTGCCCGAGGAGGCCAAGGAGGCGTACGCGTTTGCGATCTTGGCGTACGAGACGTGGAATCGGAGGGCGGGAAATTTGCCGAGCGCGACAGGGGCGGAGAGGGAGATGGTGCTGGGGAAGATTAGTTTGGGAAAGATGCGATAGAGAAGCAAGGAAGAGAGGAAAGACGAGGATCGGATATTGCGAGCAGTGGAGATGAGTGAAGGTAGAGCGGCAATCTTGCCAGGATCCCTCCGCTCCGTGCCGCAAAAGGCGCGGCACTCCGGTCGGGATGACATCAAGTGCGGAGGGGTTGGCATGAAAGCCAGCGCCACATTGAAGAATAAAGAATACGGAGACGGCGTGCGTACTCACGGGGGCGAGCGGAAGGCGGCCGTTACACGACGGGAACAGCCGCACCCCTGAAGGGGTGAGCTACAGGAGAAAGGGGTGCGCCAGAATCACGGCCGTCGTGGTGTGCTTGCTGGCGGCGCTGATTGTGGCGGGGTGTCGGCAGAGAGTGGAGAGGAAAGCGGGGGAGGTGGTGTTTTTGATTGAGTCGAATCCGGCGAATCTGGATCCTCGCTATGCGGTGGATGGGCAGTCGCAGAGGATTGGGGCGTTGCTGTTCAGCGGATTGGTGAAGCGCGATGACGAGATGAATGTGCACGGAGATTTGGCGGAGAGTTGGGAGACACCGGACGCGCTGACGTATGTGTTTCATCTGCGAAAGGGCGTGAAGTTTCATGATGGGCGGGAAGTGACGTCGAAGGACGTGAAGGCGACGATTGAGTTCATGATGAACGCGGCAAACCGGTCGCCGAAGCGGGGCGCGTTCCGGATGATTGGGTCGATTGAAGCGCCGGACGCGTACACGGTGATCTTTCATTTGAAGGAGCCGGCCGCGTCGTTTTTGTGGAACCTGGAACGATCGGCGGTGGGGATTGCGCCGGCGGATGCGGGCAATGATTTTGCGCGGCATCCGATTGGAAGCGGGCCGTTTCGGTTTGTGAGTCAGACGCAGGATGATGCGGTCGTGCTCGAAAGAGCGAGTTCAGAGTTGAAAGGTGAAAGTTCAAAGTTTCAGAGGGCACAGAAGGGAGAGTCGAAAGAAGGAGAACACGGGGACGCAGAAGACGCGGAGACGACGAAGAGAAGAGCGGACCCACCCTTTGCAAGAGACGCAAAGGGTAGGCCATCCGGGGCGACGGATCGGCCATCCACAAGCAGAGTTGAGCGGGTAACGTTTCGGATTGTGCCGGATGCTATTGTGCGGGCGCTGGAGTTGCGCAAGGGATCGGCGGACGTGGAGATGAGTTCCCTTTCGCCGGACATGATTCCGGTGCTGGCGAAACAGGAGACGCTGGAAGTTTCGGAGCGGCCCGGAACGAATTTTGCATACCTGGGAATGAATATGGAGGACGCGATACTGAAGCATCGCGAGGTGCGGCAGGCGTTGGCGTACGCGACGGACCGGGAAACGTTGATCAAATATTTGCTGCGCGATGAGGCGAAGCTGGCGAGCGGATTGTTGCCGCCGAATCACTGGGCGTATGAGCCGGATGTGAAGAAGTATGGGTACGATCCGGAGAAAGCGGAAAAGCTGCTGGATGCAGGGGGGATTTCCGCGAAAGAGCGACGGAGTGCGATTGCAGTTGACGCTGAAGGTGTCAACGGAAGAGCAGGCGCGGACGCTGGGCGCGGCGCTGCAGGAACAGTGGAGAAAGATTGGAGTGAAGTTGGAAGTGCATCCGGAAGAGATTGCGACGCTGTTTTCGGATTTAGGGAAAGGTCAATTTCAGATTTGTTATTTGCGGTGGGTGGGAGCAAACAACGATCCGGACGTGTTTGAGTTGGTGTTCAATTCGAAGAGGATTCCGCCAGACGGGCCGAACCGGGGTCGATATAGGAGTGCGCAGGTGGATGCGTTGACGGACGGGATACGGACGGAGATGAACCGAGAGAAACGGAAGGAATTGTGCAGCGAGGTGCAGAAGATTGTGGCGGAAGATTTGCCGTATATACCCCTGTGGTACACGGATGTGGTTAGCGTGCATGCGAAGAGATTGGGGGAGATTGGGTTGACGGCGGCTGGGGATTATGAGTTTTTGGTGGGACGGTGAGGAGGATTCACCACAGAGGACACGAAGGGCAAGCAGAGGAAGAAAAGAAAGAAGGAAAAGATTCGCGGCGGAGACGGCGGCATTCGGAGGATGAGAGGCGAATTGAGCTGAAGTGAGGTGGTTGCCGGGATCCCTCCACTGCGAGCCGCAAAGGTGCGGCTCTCCGGTCGGGAGGGCAAGGGATAACCGGAGGAGGCATTCGCTGCCAGATGGCTGCGGAGCGGGAGGTAGCGGAAGAAAAGCAGATCCCTCGCTTCGCTCGTGATGACAAAGACGGAAAAAGGCAGGAGCGGGAAATAGCACCGACGTGAAGGTCGGCCACTACAAAACCTAGCCAAACCTAACCAAAGGCGCCCACCTCAGAAGGCGGACACTACACAGCCCACCGGCACAAAGCCGAGCCGTGGATCAGTGACGCGGGAAATCGTCGGCGGTGGACGACTTGTCGGTACCGAGGACGGGCGAAGTGAAATACTGCGGCCGCGCCTTTTCCCATTGCACCATACTGAGGCCGGAGGGATCGTAGACGATGTGTCCGGCGCGGACAGTCATGCGAGCGATGATGCGCACGTTTCCATCCATGCGGGCCACGCCACAATCGATGTAGCCAAATTTGCCGTGAAGTTCCTCGAGGACGGCGATATCGGCTTCCTTTCCAACCGAAAGAGTGCCAAGTTCGGGGCGGTGGATTTCCTTCGCGGGGTTTACGGTGGAGCGTTTGATGAGATCGTCGAGCGGCACGCCCATGGCGCGAAATTTGGAGATGACGTCGTCGAAACTAAGGATGGTGAAATTTCCCGTGTGCAAATCGGTGGACATGGAATCGGGGATGAAACCCTGCTTGACCGCGGGGACCGCATTGCGGAACCAGAAACTTCCCGCGCCGTGACCGACATCGAAAATCACACCGCGGTTGCGCGCTTCGGTGAGGATGGGATTCAGCTTGCCGTCGGCAAGAAGGATGGGAAATTGCTGCGCGAAGACGTGGGTGTGAATGTCGCCGGGGCGGGCTTTCTTGAGAATCAGGTCGGCGTAGGTGCGATCGGGACGCGGCCAGAAATCGTACATCACCGGCCGACCGGTGGCTTGCGCGCAAGCGATGGCGTTATCGACCGCGGCCCACGGCGTGTGCTCGCCATCCCAAGGCGCATCCGTCCAGTAGTGCGCCGTTTTCACTCCCACGATCAGGTCGGGATATTTTTTGATGGTGTCAGTGCAGCGCTTGACGTCCATCTCGTAGACGCTCTGCTCCAGGCCGCCGCTCATGCCATTGGCAACGATGTTGAGGAAAGCGAGCACGCGGACCTTGGCATGGTCGATGACGCCTTCTTTTTCCTGAAGAAAAGTTTCGGCGCCGGAAGTACCCGCGTCAACGACGGTGGTGACGCCGGACTGCAAGGCAAGATCGGCGGGAATGCCGAGTGGAGATTCGTGGGAACGCGATTCCGGATCAAACCAGTTCAACGGGGCTCCGCCAACTCCGACGTGGTAGTGGATGTCGATGAGGCCAGGAGTGACGTAGAGACCGGAAACGTCGACCACTTTTCCGGCAGAAGTGGCGGGAATTTCTTTGTCGACGGCGGCGATTTTTCCGCCAGAGACGGCAACATCCATCGCAGCATCGATGTGATTGGCGGGATCGATGACATGGCCGCCCTTCAGGACGAGATCATAGCGAGGAGATGGAGTTTGGGCATTGGCGCCAGGGAGGAAGGCCAGAAGAGAAAGTAGAGCACCGATGTGAATTCCCTTTCCAGAATAATTCATACAGGGTCCTTTCCAGTTTCACGCATCGTAGAGTCAACAGTGGTCGCCGCAACACAAAGGGCTCGCCGCAGCAGGCGGCTGCCACTACATAAGACTTCCACAAAGAAAGCAGTTGTTCGTCAACCGCTGAATCTGTTTTTTCCTGAAGCCATTGATGAGGCAACCTCTCGAGCAACAAATTATTCCGCTATTGAAACGAATCAATGAGAGTCTACTCAGTCCGCGGGAAGTTGTCACCCTCTCGTATGAAAATGGAATTCAGAGTAAGCTGGTGGTTCACAAAAGATGGCGTGACCGTTTTCGAAGAACACACGAGGCGGGGAGCGAGCATGGGAATGGACCGAAGGACATTCGTAAGGCGAACGTGCATCGGAAGCGCGGGGTTGCTGGTTGGCAGATTGCCGGCGCTGGGTAGCGACGAAGTGATGTTGCCAGTGGCACCGCCAATCGATGTGCATGAAGCCCCGCTGGCCAAGAAGTCGCAATTGGGAATGCCGGGACTGTTTCCGGGGCGCGTGGTGGAAATCGCGGACCAGCGATCGATTGCAGCAAACCGAGTTTCACAGCCAATCGTGCATGACATGCTGGAGCGCGGACTAAAAGAGCTTACCGGCGAGTCATCGGCGCAGGCAGCGATGGCAAAATTCATCGAGCCGAAAGATGTGGTCGGAATCAAGATCAACCCTTCGGGCGCGCCAGCGTGCTGCTCTTCGCCGGAATTGGTGAGAGAAATTATCAGCACGGTGCGCTCAGTGGGAGTGCCGGCGCGGAACATCGTGGTGTACGACCGCTTCGGAGATGAAATGGATCAGGGCAGCTACCACGCGGTGCTGCCGCCGGGAATTCGCGTGGTCAACATACAAGACGGATTGCTGGACGCGTCCGGTTACGACGCCAACGTGTATTGCCAGGCGAGTTTTTTTGGCGAGTGGGAAACGCGGTCGTACATGGCCAGCGTAGTGGCGAACGGATTGGACAAGATCATTAATGTGCCGACGTTGAAGGATCACTCCGCGTCGGGAGTGACGGGCTGCCTGAAGAATGTGGCGTATGGAACGTTCAATAATGTGGCGAGATCGCATGTGGCGCCTTACACGTTCACGAATCCATTGATTGGAGTGATGTGCACCGTGGAACCGCTACGCTCGAAAGTGGTGCTGAATATCATGGATGGAATGCGCATGGTGTGGCACGGCGGCCCGCTGACGCAAAATCAGGAATTCATTTATCCCGCGGGACTCTTGATGGTAAGCACGGACCCGGTAGCGATGGATACGATTGAACTGGAAGCGATCGACAAGAAACGCCTGGAACAAGGGGCTCCTTCGGTATGGGAGCACAAAGCTTCGAGCATTACAGCGGATAACCTCGAATTTTATCAAGACGCGAGCAAGAACCTGTTTTACCGGCAGCCAGGCCATATAGCGGCCGCGGGGAAATTGGGACTGGGCGTGTCTGACATGAAACAGATCGATCACCGGAGACTGCAAATCAGCTAATGGAAATGGCGCACACATCCTCTGTACCGGGCGTGCCGGCGGTTTCGGAAAACGACTGGGTAACGCTGCTGAAAGATAATTCGCGAAGCGGAGGGCAGAGCGCAGTGGCTTTGCCATCTCCCGGCAAAGCGCGCTGGCAGATGCGCGTGGGCAGCTCGATTCGCACGGCCCCAGTTCTGCGCGAAGGAACGCTATATGTAACCTCTATCGGAGGCCACCTGCACGCGATCCAGACGGACAGCGGACGGCTGAAATGGAAATTCAAGGCCGGCAGAGCGATCTATTCCACTCCTTCGCTGAATGGGGCAAACGTCCTGTTTGGATGTGACGACGGGAAAGTGTACGCGGTGAACGGAGAGTCCGGCGCGAAAGTTTGGGAGACGGCGACCGAGGGGCAAGTGTGGACCTCGCCGGTGGTGCGGCAAGGAGTGGCATTCTTCGGTAGCGCCGACGGGCACATGTACGCGGTGGAAGCGCAGACGGGAAAGCAACGTTGGAAACAGGAACTGGGCGGGCGAGTGTATTCCACGGCGTATGCGGCGGAGAAGAAGATTTACGTGGGCTGCGGCGACGGACATGTGCACTGCCTGGATTCGGCGACGGGAAAGATTCTGTGGAGCACGCTGACGGGAAATGGGATTGATTCATCTCCGGCGCTCGTGGGAGATACGTTGTTGATTGGGTCGTTGGATTTCTACGTGTACGCACTGGACGCAAGCAACGGAGCGGTGCGGTGGAAATATGAGACGGGACTGGGAGTTTCTTCCTCGCCGGCGGTGTCCGGAGAAGCTACCGTCATCGGTAGCAAGGATGGATACCTCTACGCGCTGGAAATCGCTACCGGGAAATTGCGCTGGAAGACGCGCGCCAGCCAGGTGATTACGGCTCCGGCGGTGTTCGGCGATTCGGCGATTTACCTGCAATCGGGTGGAGTGCATGCGCTGGATGCGGCGACGGGAAACATGTTGTGGCGAGCAGGGCTGGCGTCCGGAGTGCAGAATGTGCCGGTAATCGCGGGACGGACAATGTACCTGACGAGCAACGAGGGCGAAGTGTATGCGCTGGAATAGAGCGCTTGCCTGCGCGTTGCTAGCTTCGGTTCCACTGCTGATCGCGGCTGCTCCAGAAGCGAAAACGCCGCTGGTGCATAAAACGAAGTACATCATGGGAACGGTGTACGAGATCGCCGTGTACGACGATCAGCCGTTACGCGCGTCGCAAGCAATCGACAAAGCCTTCGCCGAGATTGTGCGGCTGGACGCCGTGATGAGCAATTTTAAGCCGCAAAGCGATCTGAGCCGGCTGAACCGCAACGCGCACTATCGTGCGGAAAAGGTGCCCGCGGATCTGTATCGCGTGATTGAAGAGTCGGTGCGGTATTCGAAGGTGTCGGGTGGAAAGTTCGATATTACCGTGGGGCCGCTGGTGGATTTGTGGAAGGCGGCGCTGCGGGGTGAACGCGTTCCGACCGAAGACAGAGGAGCAGAAACTGCGGGAGTGCGTGGGATACGAAAAAATCGAGCTGATTCCGCCGGACCGCGTGGAATTCCATTCACCGTGCATGAGGATCGATTTGGGATCGATTGGAAAAGGGTACGCGGTGGACCGCGCCGTGGAGATCCTGCGGGCGAACGGGATCGTGAACGCGCTGGTGGATGCTGGACAAAGCACGATTTATGGAATGGGCGCGCCGCCGAGAAAAAGCGCGTGGGAAGTGCACTTGCGGGATCCATCGAACCACATCGATCCACAAGTGATGTTGCGTGAGAACAGCGTGTCGACATCGGAGCAGACTCCAGCGAGCCTGGTGGGAATTGAGACCGCGGGACACATCATCGACCCGGACAACGGGAAACCGTTGAAGACAAAATACGCGCTGAGCATTGTAGCGAAGACAGGCACCGCGTCAGATGCACTGTCGACAACGCTGCTGCTGGTGGGCCCGGCGAAAGGAAAGGCGATCGTGAAATCGCTTGCGGATGCAGCGGCAATTTGGATTTCTGCGGAAGGTGAAACGGAAACGGCAACGACTGGCCCGCAGATTCGCCTGGGAGACAAGCCGCAACAAGAAGCGGCGAAGGCGGAAGGCGGCGAGTAAACAGTGTGGCGCGTAAGTTCGAGGGAAAACCGATGAGGATTTGGAAAGAGATTGCATGCACTTTGTTTCTTGTGGCCGTAACGGCACCGGCGGGCGCAGCCAAGGTGTATGTAAGGTGGACGCAAAGCGACCGTGCCATCCACAACTGTATTGGGTGTGAGCGATCTGGTGATTCCGTGGGATGACGCGGCGAAGGGCCTGGTGGAGGCGGGGAAAAAACAAGAGTATCGCGTGTTTTTGGAAGTGAAATTGGAGGAGGGGCCAGCAGCAGCGGAAGCGGCATCAACGGCGGGTATCGCAGGAATCATTCTGAAGGGTGAAGCTTCCGAAGCGAACCAGGTGGAAGAAAGAGCGAGCAAGTTGCGGTCGGCGTTACCCGAAGCTACAGATTCTGGTTCTGGACGCAGGCGGAAGACAGCCGGAGCTCCGCGGGTGGCTGGTATTCAAAAAGGATGGAATTTTGCAGGTGTCGAGTCCGACTTCGCAGCCGTGGCTGGACGCAAACCTGGCAATGATCCGTCATGAACGGGCATTTAAAAATGGGCGGGCGCCGCTATACACATTTTCGTGGGACGTGAGCGATGAAGTGGTGAAGGAGCGGGGGCCCAGCGCGGCGGACTACTCGCTGGCGGTGGCAGAGGCCGGAGCGTTTCACGCCGATTTACTGTTGGAATTGCACCAGCGGCAGCAAAAGGGACTGGCGAGCGGAGACAAGGATGCGCTCGCAAATTGGAACGAAGTGAAACGAACAATCGAATTTTATGAGCGAGGGAATCCGGGAGCGAAGGAAGCAGCAGCAAGGGTTGGCGTGCTCACGAACGATTATGATTCTTCATACGAAGCGATCAATCTGATGGCGCGGCACAATATTCCGTACCGGGTGCTGCATTCGGCGGACGTGAAGGCGCGCGACCTTGAGGGATTCGAGGTGGTGATCGCGTTTGCCACGCCGAGCGAGGAATTGACAGCAAATATTCGTGAGTTCGCGGAGCGAGGCGGAGTAGCGGTCCTAGTGAATGTGCCAGGCGCCTACCCATGGGATTCTTCCGCGCCGGCAAACACCACCGCGCATTCGGTATCGTACACAGTGGGAAAAGGGCGCGTGATTGAGTTGGGGGAGGCGGTCACGGATCCAGAAACGTTTGCGCGAGACGTGCGGCGATTGATGGTGAAGGAGCGGATTCCAGTCAGCCTGTGGAATTCGCTGACGACTCTGGTGACGACTTATCCGGGACAGAAGCCCGGCGAGGTCATCGTAGAATTGGTGAATTATGATGAGGAAGCGACGCAGGTCCAGGTGCAGGTGCGGGGAAATTTCGGCGCGGTGGCGGTTGAGAGCCCAGAGCGAGGATGCTGCCAGGCGTTGAAAGCAGCGCAGGTGGATGGATTCACGGAATTCGTCGTGCCTGATGTCTTGATCGGCGCGCGAGTACACCTGCAGGGGCCGACAGCTAGCTCGGCGCTGGCAGAGGCGAAGCCAAAACCCTGAAATTACCGCCTGCTCCTCTCAACGAATAGCGCAACCTAATCGAGA
The DNA here is from genome assembly GCA_963792145.1 of Candidatus Acidiferrales bacterium. Lineage (GTDB taxonomy): Bacteria > Acidobacteriota > Terriglobia > Acidiferrales > UBA7541 > Acidiferrum. The sequence continues at coordinate 48,794 of CAWBVH010000036.1, read as the reverse complement.
GCGTACAGATTGCCGTCGGTACTTCCCATGTAGACGACATCCTTCACCACCACCGGCGATGAAAGAATCGAGCCGACACTCAGCGACTTGCTCACCGCAATCACCATGTGGTCATAAAGGTTTTGCGACATGATTACCCCGAAGTTCAAGGTCCCATCGGGATTCTGGATTGCGGGCAGATTCTGCTTGGACGTGTCGTAGTGAAAGACCCAAGCAGGCTTTTGCGTCTTCAGATCCACCGCAGCGAACTTTCCATCGAGGGTGGATGCCCACGTGATTATGGATCTCTGCATCATCGCCGGTCTTGAACTTCCATTTTAGGCAGCCCGACACGGCGTCCAAGGCATACACGTCGCCATCGCCGCTTCCGAAATCCACGGCACCGTCCACACCGCGGGAGAAGAAAGAAAATAATTCCAAGGGTCCGGCATGGTCTCGGCCGCTGGAAGTAAGCCGTGAAGATGGCGGCCCGCGTAACGGCGCTCTCCGGCGGTCTCAAATTTCCATTCCAACTGGCCGGTCGCCGCGTGGAGTGCGTAGAATTTGCCGTCATAGCTGGCGAAATAAACGATCCCGCCTGCCAGCGCCGGAGAAGATACCACCGGACCTTCGCTAACAAACTTCCACTTGAGCGCACCGGTTTGTTGGTCGACGGCGTAGAGATTCTTGTCCATGCTACCGACATAGACCAGCCCATTCTCAACGACGGGAGAAGAAATGATCCGCCCACGGCAACCACTTCGCGGCGCGAACAAACCTCAGGCCTGAAGGCCTGAGCTACAGGAATAAGGTATTCTCTCCTCTCCGGTGAACGATCGTGGTCCTTATATCCTTTCAAGGACGATCGAAATCGATGGACTCGAAACCTTCTTCCCTTCTCCGCTGGCTGTTTGACCCGGAGCACGGTGCGTCAGACAGCCTGATTCCTCGATGGATATTCTTGCGTGCGCTCGGACTGATCTATTTCTCGGCGTTTTTCTCGCTGCTATTTCAGATTCGCGGGCTGATTGGACCGGCGGGAATTCTTCCGGCAAAAGAATATCTGCTGGCAGTGGCCAATACCGCAGGGCACGCGCGCTACTGGTACGCGCCGACGCTGCTGTGGTTCAGCACAAGTTCGCACCTATTGATGGGGCTGTGCTGGGCGGGGCTGATTGCATCCGTACTGTTGACGCTGAACATTTGGCCGCGCGGGATGCTGGCGATCTGCTGGGTGTGCTTCCTTTCGTTTGTGGGCGCAGCAGCGGAATTTTCCGGATATCAGTCCGACGGAATGCTGTTGGAAGCGGGATTTATTTCGTTGTTTTTTGCTCCGCCGGGATGGCGCCCGGGATTAGGACGATCGAGCCCGCCGATACGCGCGAGCTTGTACCTTTTGCGCTGGGAATGGTTCCGGATTTACTTCGAATCGGGCGTGGCAAAAATCGTCAGCGGCGACCCGCAGTGGCGCCACTTCACGGCGATGGACGAGTATTACCAGAACGGTCCGCTGCCAACATGGATCGGGTGGTACGTACAACATTTTCCGCACTGGTTTCACGCGGCGTCGGCATTCGGGACGCTCGCGCTGGAATTGGCGTTAGCGTGGATGCTGTTCCTGCCGAGACGATGGCGGATTGTCTGCTTTTTCATCGTGACGCCGTGGCAGGTGGGGATCATTCTGACGGCGAACTATACGTTTCTAAATTATCTTGTGCTGATGCTGGGATTTTTGCTGCTGGACGACCGCTTCCTGATGCAGTTTATGCCGAGGCGTTGGAAGGAACGGCTGCGAAAAGCGCAGAGATCGGAATCTGTGGTGGCGGGCGCTGCACCGTTCGATTCATCGGCGCTTCTTCAGCCAGGCAACGCGCCAACCGCCTCTGAATCGTTGGCGAAAACAAACGACAAACGCGAATGGCGCACGCTGCTGCGGGGCCAGCTCGGAATCCTCAAGATGGCTTTCAACCGCGGTGATATTCGCATGGCTCTTCTACGCCTCGACAGTGCAAATGATCTGGATGATCTGGCGGGGATTTCCTCTGCCAACGACACCAGTAGTCGCACTGGAACCGTTTCGCATTGCCGACCGTTACGGATTGTTCGCGGTGATGACGCGAGGGCGTTACGAAATCGAGTTTCAAGGCTCGGCGGACGGACAGAACTGGGTTCCGTACCCGTTTCGCTTCAAGCCGCAGGATCCGAGCAAGGCACCGGGCATCTACGCTCCATATCAGCCGCGCTTCGATTGGAATCTGTGGTTCGCGTCGCTGGGAGACTGGCGTTCTGATCCGATCGTCACTCGAACCGAAGAGCGGCTGCTCACGGGCGAGAAGGATGTTCTGTCGTTGTTTGCCGGCAATCCATTCCCGCACGAACCGCCGCGCCACGTGCGCGCCGTTCTCTGGCAATATTGGTTCACCACACCGGCGGAAAGGCGCGCACAAGGTACGTGGTGGCGGCGCCAGCTGCTAGGGTTGTATGCTCCGACGTTGGAACGCGAAGCGGACGGGAAGATTGCAGTCATCGAGTGGCCCACGGAGTTAGCGCCACGGCAGTGACCGGCGCGCAGACGAACTCGCAAAGGCGGAAACACTAAATGAACCGGAATGCTTGCGTCATCGGTGCCGGCCCCAATGGTCTCGCAGCCGCTATCGTACTTGCTGAACGTGGAGTCAAGGTCCAGGTTTTCGAAGCGGAGCCTGAACCGGGGGGAGCCGCGAAGACGCTGGAATTGACGCTGCCCGGCTTTCTGCATGACTTTGGATCGGCGGTGTATCCATTTGCTGTGGGGTCGCCATTTTTTTCCTCGCTACCGCTCTCGAAACACGGGCTGGAATGGATTCACTCGCCATCCGCGCTGGCCCATCCGTTCGATGACGGCACGGCGATCACGTTGGAGCGGGATCTGCGGGACACAGAATCGTCGCTTCGCGAGGATGGCAAAACCTGGCGCCGTCTGATGCGGCCGTTCGCGGAACACTGGCAGGAATTCTCGTCGGAAGTGCTTCGACCGATTCACGTGCTTTCGTGGCATCCATGGTTGCTTGCGCGCTTCGGAGTGGTGGCGTTCCCTTCTGCGAAAACGCTGTGGCGCATTTTGTTTCGTAACGAACGCACGAAAGCGCTTTTTGCGGGTCTGGCCGCACACTCATTTTTGAGCCTGGATGAGCCGTTGAGTGCCGCGTTCGGCGTGATGTTGGGAGCCGCGGCACACGCGGTGGGATGGCCAATTCCTCTCGGCGGCGCTCAGTCCCTCACCAAATCATTGTGCGGGCATCTGGCCGCGCTTGGGGGCGAGATCAAAACATCGACGCACGTGGAAAAACTCGACTCGTTGCCCAAGTACGACGCCACATTGTGCGACGTGACGCCGTTTCAACTGGTGCGCCTGGCCACCAGCCGATTGTCCACGAGGTACACGCTGCGCTTGGCGAAGTATCGCTATGGCCCCGCGGCATTCAAAGTTGACTACGCCCTGCGGTGCCCGATTCCGTGGAAAGCGCCGGAGTGCTCACGGGCGGCCACCGTGCATCTGGGAGGAAGCGCCGAGGAAATTGCCGACTCGGAGGCGACGATGCGAGGTGGACGACATTCGGAGCGGCCGTTCGTGCTGCTGGCGCAGCCGAGCTTGTTCGACCCCACGCGCGCTCCCGCGGATAAGCACACGGCCTGGGCGTATTGTCACGTGCCCAATGGATCTCAATACGACATGCTGGAAACCCTTGAGGCGCAAATCGAGCGCTTCGCGCCCGGCTTCCGCGACTGCATTCTGGCGCGGCATGTTTTTTCTCCCGCGGGGCTGCAGAAAATGGATGCGAACTTAATTGGGGGAGATATTTTGGGCGGTGCGATGGACATGAAACAGTTTTTGTTTCGACCCACGTGGCGCCAGTATGCTACCTCGGCCCGCGACATCTATCTGTGCTCGTCATCCACTCCACCGGGCGGAGGCGTGCACGGAATGTGCGGGTACCATGCAGCCCGCTTGGCATTGTCGCGGTTGAGAATGTAGAAGAACGTTAGAATCGGCATTTATCGCAGGGTTGACCTCAAGCGCGACCCAATCTCTCCGAAAACATATCATTTGAAGTCAGCGACGATTCCGCGAGCAGATCATCTGATGTGACGGCGTACTATTTATAAACTCTGAAACAATCGATATAGTGTCGCAGTCGGGCAAGTCCAACCTGGAGACACCCTCATACCCGCACGCTACGCCACGCGTGTGCGCTCTTACGCTCGTTTTATTGAGCACCTGCCTTGCCGCAATCTCCTTCCGAGCCAACGCACAGAATGCGAAGCCCGAGTTGTCGTCCCTTCCGTTGGCGTTCGCAGAGCAATGAGGGTCAGACGACTGAACCCCATCGTTTTTGGCGCGGCGTGGCTCTATGGAAACGTTCTTCCTCGTGAATGGAGTGGACGTTGTTCTTCCCGGGCGCAAAGCGACGGCCTCGAAAGTGCAAATTCGATGGAGCGGTGCGAATACAAGTTCGTCGGTGGCTGGCGAAGAATTGCTGGCAAAGACTCGAACGACCGAGGGGCCACAGACTTCAGGTCTGTGCTATTGGACCCGAGGGCGGCTACTTCGCTGCTTTGCGTAGGAGTTTGGGAGTGGCTAGCCAGAGGAGCTGGCCGCTAGGAGGGACCAGACGCGTCAGTTCGACTAGGGCAACGCCGGCCTTTTTCAGCGAGGTAATGTGATGTTTGACGGCGAGGGCGGTGGCTAGGACGTCGTCGAGGTGGGGAGCATGGCCAAAGATAAAGACGGAGGATGCCTGCTTGTCTTTGGAAAGTTCGCGGAAGAGTTGAAGGGGTTCCGCGCCGGGAAGAAGCAGCTCGGATTTTTGGATTTTGTTTTTGGAGTATTCGAGAGCCGTGGCAAAGATTTCAGCGGTTTGAAAAGCACGGAAGTAGGGACTGGAGAGCATGAGATCCGGGACGGCGCCGATCTCAGCAACGCCTTTGGCAACCTGTTTGGCCTTCTCGACGCCTTCGGGAGTGAGGAAGCGTTCGGGATCGGGAGGGCACTTGGGATCTTCGCGATCGATGGCGATGCCGTGGCGCACGATGTACAGCTGCATGAGAGGGGCTCCTCCTGGGTCATTCTACTGAGCGAAGTATGAATGTTAGATGAGGATGTACGAAAGGAGCAACAGCCGCACGTTAGGCAAACGGCCTCATCCCTGAAGGGATGAGCTACAGGACTGGCTGACATGAAAGTCAGCGCTACGTTGAGGAAGCAAGACAAATTGGGGTCAGGGGCGGTCGAGATGGCGGAAGTAGAGTTTGACGTGAAACTCTCGTTCGAAGAGGTCGGAGCTGCGTTCGGCATCGCGAAGATCTTCGGCGACATCGCCGCGAGCGTCGATTTTGAGGGCGACGGCACCGCGCTGGAAGGAAGCGCGCATGGACTGGATGCGCTGGCGATGAGAGTGGTCGAGGCCCTCGGCAATGCGAACGAGCGAGGCAAGACGGCGTGCGATGCGCTTGTCGCTATTGTTGAGGACGGAGTAGGCGGGATGGTGTCCATCGGGAGTGGATTTGCGGTTGTGATAGCGCACGATGGCGCCGACGAGGTTGCGATCTCGGCCTTCGAGTCCCGGGATATCGCCGTTGAGAGCGAGGTATTCGCCGTGTTTGTGATGCCCGCGGTGGCTGACGCGGTGACCGACGTCGTGGAGGAGTGCGCCGGCTTCGAGTTGAACACGCGCTTGCGGTGGAAGATGGTGAACCGGTTGCAGCTGATCGAAGAGCATCAAGCTGAGTTCGCGGACGTGTTCGGCGTGCTGCTGATCGTACTCGAGGCGACGGCCAAAGCTGCGAGTGGCAAGAAGCATCTGACGCGCAGCGGCATTGTAGCGGTGAGGTTCCTTGCGGGAGAAAGCTTCGCGCGCGATTTCAGAGAGGAGACCTTCGCGGATGCCGACACTCGGAATGATAAAGCGGCGAATGTTCAGATAACGGCCAAGGGTGAGGAAGATGATGGCGGCGATGCCCATGACGTCGGCGCGGTCGCGGCGAACTCCATAGGCCTTCATGCGTGCGCGGAGGTCGCGTTTGAGGAGGTCGGGAAGGCGCTCCCGAAGGAGGGAGAGTTCGAGAGTGGGAAGGCCGTCCTGACGAGGACCGGGAGCAACATTGGCGAGGGTTTCGGCGTTGCCGCCGAGAGCCACGGAAACTTCATCGGCGAGATTGGGGCGTTGAGGGACGCGGGACTCGAGAAGGGCGCGAACATAGCGGCGAACCTGTTCGACTTGAAAGGGACGAATGACGCCATGGATGTTGAGGGTGGTGAGCAGCCGAACGGTGCCGACGGAAAGTTGCGCGCCGGCCAAAATCGAGTGGTCGCGAAGGATGCTGAGTTCCAGGCTCCCGCCGCCGAGGTCGACGATGCAACGCGGCTGAGCTTCCGGGCCCATGGCGGCGATGACCGCTTCGCGGCCGAGACGCGATTCTTCCTTGGCGCTTATGACTTCCAGAGAGATGCCCGTGGCTTGCTTGATGCGACGGATAAAGCTTTTGCGATTCTGGGCTTCGCGGGTGGCGCTGGTGGCGACGGCGCGATATTCGGTGACGCCGTATTCCTCCATAAATTCACGGAGCTTGCGGAAGGCTTTGACGCTTTTTTTGAGGATGTCTTCGCTGAAGCGATGGCGGACGAAGACGCCTTCGCCGAGGCGCAAGGAGTAGCGCTCGTTGACGAGGGGTTCGATATCGAGAGCGGAATAGGCACGCGCGATAGAGAGGCGGACTGCGTTGGAGCCGGCATCGATGGCGGCTATGTGGACCGGTTCAGGCATGAGGGTCCTTAGCGCCAGAGATGGGCGAGAGCGGAAGAAGGAGCGTACTTGGTAGAGCGGATGCCGAGTTGTTCGCTGATGCGCTGACGAAGCTGCTTGTTGACTGCGGGGACGTTGGCTTCGCCATCGAGTTCAATGAAACCGTTTTTCTTGGCCATGACTTCGAGTTCGCGCTTGATCATGGTCTGGTAACGAACGAAGGACCAATAGAGGTCGTGAGAGAGGGACATATCGCGGCCGGCTTCCCAATAGCTGATGGCTTGGGCTTTTTTGAACTCGCGCGCGAAAGCAGTTTCAGGGCGAACGTTGAGCCAAAAGGTGAGATGAGGGCGAAGAGCCATGGCGTAGAGACCGGCGAGGTAATCGCGATTGATGCCGCGAACAACGCTGCGGGCGATGAGGGTAAAGATGAACCGATCGGCGAGGACGACGGTCCCGGAGCGGAGAGCGGGAACGATGCGGTGCTCCAGCTGATCGAAGAAGTCGGTGGCGTACATGAGGGCGAGGGTGAGACGGGTGACGGCATTTTTGGCGAGGAGCTGGTCGATGTCGCGGCCGACGAGGTTGGAACGGCGCAAGCCGGAGGTTTGCACGGCGAAACCTTCGGATTCGAGCCATTCCTGGAGGAGAGCGATCTGGGTGGAACGGCCGGAACCGTCCATGCCCTCGATGACGATGAGGGTGCCATTCAGTTCGCTGGGATCGAGACCGACGAGAGTTTCGCCGAAGAAGGATTGCGAGTATTCGGGGTCAGCGGCGGGCGCTTTGGCGGCAGGAGGAGCTTCGACGACGGAGATGCCGGGTTTGTCTTTTTCCTGTTCAGCCATGGTTACTCGGACTCCTGCGCGCGCGGTGCGAAACGTTTGAGATCGATTTTGGAAGCGACGATATCGCGCATCTGTTTTTGGAGCTTGTTGACGGGAAGAGTGCCATCGAGGACCACGAAGTTATCGGTGTCGACCATCTTGTCGTACTCCTCGAGGATGCGCGCTTGAAAGAGCTTGAAGCTTTCCGGGCGCTCGTAGGAAAGGCCGAGGTCCATGCCGGCTTCGTAGTATTTCAGCTTGGGACGTCCGCTAAGAATGCGCTGAACCGCGATGTCGAGGGGAGCGCGAAAATAGAAAGTGATGTCAGGGACGGGAGCGAAGCGGTAAAGATTGCGAAGCCAACGATGGGAGCAGCCGCGGGCAGCGTCGCGGGCGAAGGCGGTGTAGACGTAGCGATCGGCCAGGACGAGGTAGTCACCCTGGAGCAGGGGCATGATCTGGCGCTCGCACCGGTCGGCGAAATCGGAGGCGTGCAGAAGAGAGAAGGTGGTGGGAGTGAGGAGGCGTTTCTGTTTGCCGCGACGAGTGGCAGATTTAACAAGGGGAGAAGAGTTCCACTCGGTGAAATGGAGACGGTAGCCGCCGATCTCGAGCCAGCGTTTGAGGAGATAGAGTTGGGTGCTCTTGCCGGAGCCGTCGGTACCTTCGACCACGATAAGAGCGCCGGGATAAGCGCGGCTGGGAACAGGACGACCGGGCTGCGGAAGAGTGGTTTTGGTGGCCTCGGCGCGAGGTGCCTTTGGAGTGGTGGTGTCTTGAGTGTCCATGAGATGGCCGAGGCACGGCCGATCCTTCTTTTTGAGACTAGGATGTGAGTGTTACGGACTCATTAAAACACAGGAGCGGCGGGTACGCAAAAGAGGTGGGTGCGGTGCAGGCAAGAATGCGTGGGTGGTTCGAGCGAGTTGCATTGAGTTTCGATCTTGCCACGATCCCTCGACTACTATGCGCCAGACGACGGCGCGGAAGAAAGAGTCGGGCCGCTTCGCTCGGGATGACAACCGAAAAAATTTGATTCAAGTGCAAGGCAAGAGCGGTCTAGGAATAAGCCTAGATAGCGTAAGAAAAACATAAACCCAAGATGCTGGTGTAAAAAGATGGCGGGGTAAACCCGCCGCTACATGGTCCAACCCGGGCGCAGAGCACCCTGGAAGGCGGCCCCGTAGAGACACCCTTACCCCTAAAAGGCAGAGGCGAACTACGAACCTTACCCCTAAAAGCCGCGCTGCATAAAGAGAACAGAGGCGACGCCTACAGAAGCAACCCTACAAAAGAGTCCTTAGAAGAAGGAGAGCTTGATGCTTAGGAATTTCTTGGGGTTCTTGCGGAATTCAGCGATTAGGGAGCGCATGTCGCCGGTGAGACCGGTAAGGTTGTCGTAAAGCTGGGGGTCAGAGAAGAGTTTGCCGGCAGTGTTGTCGTTCTGATTGAGTTTGGCGGTAGCGGTGGAGAGGTTGGAGCTAGTATCGCGGAGCTTATTGTAGAGGGTGTCGTCGGTCGCGAGTTTGCCGAGAGTGCCTTTACCGGCGCGGATGTCGCCGATCATACCGTTGCCATTGTCCATGGCTTTTTTGGCTTCATCGTAGAGAGAGGGATCGTAGAGAAGCTTGCCCATGGTGCCTTTTTGAGCGCGGAGGTCGGCGAGGATGGTGTTGACCTGATCGATGGCCTTGTCGACCCTGGTGGAAGTTTCATCGGTCATGAGGAGTTTACCGATAGTGCCCTGGCCAGCCTGGACGTTGCCGACAATCTGATCGCTTTTGACGAGAATGCTGTTGAGATGTTTGTAAGCCTGATCGTCGGTTAAGAGTTTTCCGAGAGTGCCCTTCCCTTCCTGGATGCCATCAATCAGATCCCTGACCTGGTCGCTGAGAGTTTTGAGATTGGCGAGGACGTCGGCACTGCGTTCGACAACTTCCTTGATGGCTTTCTCTTCGGCACCGGTAATGGCTTGACCCTCGGTGAGGGGCACACCGGTGTAGCCGCGCTGGATGTTGACGTAGCGGTTGCCGAGAAGGCCTTCGGTGACTAGACTCGCGGTGGAATCGGTGAGGATATCGGTCTGATATCGTTTATCGATGCGCATGTCGACTTCGATGCTCTTCATGCGATCGGGAGGCTTGCCAGCTTCGCGCGGAACGATCTTGATTTGATCGACGTTGCCGATTTCGACGCCGTCGAGACGAACGGGGGCACCAGAAGCGAGGCCGGAGACCTCAGGCAAGTACGTCTTAAGGCGATACTTAGGGCCGAAGAAGCCACCGGCCCCCGTGACATAGAAGATGCCGACGGCGAGAATCACAAGGCCAAGCAGGACAAAGAGTCCCACGCGCAATTCCGACCACGTCAACTGTTTGCGCTGCGCCATTCGCAATCTCCTCCGTGCCGCACCAGAACTCGAAGAGCGGACCGCTTCAGAAGGCGGTCACTACAAAAGCAGGCCAAAGGCAAACCTTGGCCACCTCAAGAGCACAGTCTGAAGTCTGCCACACAGCCTACGATTACGTGCTCTTGCCCAATCCTTATGGCTGTGGCAACCCAGGAACACAGACTGAAGTCTGTGCTACTCGAGTGTGTGCTGCCGGACGCTACACGTGCATGGCCCACCAACCTGCTGGGACAACTATACAAGATTCAAATCAAAAAACGTTGCAGATACGGATCCTTGGAAGCAAGAATCTCGTCCGGGCTTCCCTCAAAGTAAACCCGGCCATCGCGCAGGACGAGGAAGCGTGTGGGCGCCAGATTCGTGCCGGAGGGAGATTCACGGGAGACGCGGCGCGATTTTGGATCAAAGCGAAAATTAGCGAGAGCGAAACCGTCCTGGAGACGATGTGTGGCGAGGAGAGAGGTGACGCCATAAACATCGCGCAAACGAAGGATCAAAGTGATGATGGTTTGCGAGGTGATGGGATCGAGGCCGGCGGTGGGAGAGTCGTAGAGAACGATGGGGGGATGATTGACCAGGGCGCGGGCGATGGAAACGCGGCGGCGCATACCACCAGAGAGCTCGGAAGGAAGAAGGTCCATGGTGTGCTCAAGTTCGACGAAGCGTAGAACTTCCTCAACGCGCGGCGCGATTTCGGCCTGGCTGAGACCGTCTTCGGTGAGGCGGTAGGCGACATTGTCGCCGACAGTGAGCGAATCGAAGAGAGCGCCTTCCTGAAAGACAAAACCGACCTTACGGCGGAAGGCGAGCAGGTCATGCTCGCTCATGGAGGAGACGCGATTGCCGAGGACTTCGATTTGGCCACGGTCGGGACAAAGGAGACCAGCGGCCATTTTGAGAGTGAGAGTTTTGCCGGTGCCGGTTTCACCGAGGAGGACCAGGGTTTCGCGAGACTGAGCGGTAAAGGAGACCCCGCGGAGAATGTCGCCGTCGGTGAAGCCAATGTGGACATCGGAAAACTGGATAACGGGCTCGCTGTCGGTAAGCGAGGAGGCCGGGGAAGAAATGAGGGAAGGATCCATGGGGTTCAGAATACTTTTTCCGCAAGATAGAGCGCGAGCTTGGTGAGGAAAGTGTCTGAGACGATGATGAGAATGGAAGAAACGACGACAGCCTGGGTGGTGGCACGACCGACACCTTGGGTACCGCCGCGGACGCTGAGGCCCTGATAGCAGCCGACGGTAGCAAGGATAAACCCGAAGATGATGGATTTGGAGAAACCCTGCATGAGGTCGGAAAACTCGAGAGCCGCAACGGCGCGTTGCCAGAAAGTGAAGGCATTGAGGCGGAGAGAAAAGACGCTGGAAACCATGCCGCCGAGGAGTCCGACGAAAACGGAAATGGTGGTGAGCAGGGGGACGGTCATGAGCGAGGCAACTACGCGTGGAGTGACGAGTTTGCGGCTGGGGTCGGTACCCATGGCGCGCATGGCGTCGACCTGTTCGGTGACGAGCATGGAGCCGAGTTCGGAGGCGATACCGGAAGAGCAGCGGCCGGCAACAAGAAGGCCGGTGATGGAAGGGCCGAGTTCGCGGACGAGAGCGAGGGAGACGACGTCGCCGGTGAGAGAGGTCTGGCCGAAGCGTTCGAATTGGGAGCCGGTCTGCAGAACCATAACGGCACCGATGAAGAAACCGGAGAGCAGCACGATGGGGAGCGAGCCGACACCGATGTCGTCCATCTGATCGAGGGTGTCCTGAACATAGCGGGGCCTGGCGCTGAGATTAGCGAGTGCGCGGAAGGAGAGTTTGGAATAGTCCTGGATTTTGAGGACGGTCTGTTTGGCAATGTCCTGCAATACATCCACGACGGAAGGAGTGTCGGGAGCGACAGCGTGCTGATGGGAAACCTGAAGAGGTGTCTCAGCCACTTGGTTCTCGTCGTAAGCTCCGAAGAAAAGCGTAACTGGGGAGACCAGAAGCGTCAAGCGCATAGCGACGAGACGCCGATGACGGAAGGCAGAAAAAGGTAACAAGAAGTTACAAATTGAAAACGTAAAGGAGCAACTTGGTAACGAACAAATCGGCGACGAGTACGGCCACCGAGGAAACCACGAACGCCGCGATGGTAGCGCGACCGACACCGGCGGTACCGCCCTCGACGCGAAAGCCCTGATAACAACCGACGGTGGAGATGATAAAGCCGAAGACAACGGGCTTGGTGAAACCCATACAGAGATCGCCGAAAACCAGGACTTTGATGGCACGGGTCATGAATGTTGCCCAACCAAGATGCAGCGTGATGTTGGCGACGATGAATCCGCCGAGCAGTCCAGCCATGTCGCCTACGGCCACGAGGAGGGGAAGTGTCACGACGGTGGCGAGCACGCGCGGGGTCATGAGCTTGCGAACCGGGTCAATGCCGAATCCGCGCATGGCGTCCACTTGATCGCTAACAACCATGGAGCCGAGTTCGGAAGCCATGGCGGTGGCGTTGCGGCCTGCGACCAGAAGCGCGACGAAGACGGGACCGAGTTCACGGAGGAGGGCGAGAGAAACGGCGTCACCCGTCAACATTGTTTCGCCGAAACGGGCAAACTGCGAGGCGGCATTCAAAACAACGACGCCGCCGACGCAGAGGAGCGCAACGGCAACAATCAGCAAGGAACCGACGCCAATCAGATCCATCTGCTCGACCAAGTCGGTGAAGTAACGCCGAGTAGTAAAGATGTTGCGGACGGACTGAGCGGAAAGCAGCGAGTAGTCCTGGATGGAGAACGTCCAGGTCTTCAGTGCATTCCCAACGACGACGGGAACAGAAGTTTCACTCATAGTCATACCCCTTGTCACAATGGTTGGCGCCAGTGTGCGCAGAAGCTGAGGACGTCCGCCAGAAGAGTGAACATACAACAGGAAAGGGTTGCGGCGCTAAGGGAGTGAGTGGAAAAAGACCAAGTGGGAAACACGGAAAGGAAAGGACTGTGACGCGCGAATACCTGTTCGGAAGTCTGGAAAGATGACTATACTAGCCACCAGTCGGGTGTCGTCGAAGCAGTTAGGGGCAAAAAGGAGAAAAAATGTCTCGGTTTCTGAGCGTGGTGCAGTGGGCCGGGTTGATTGTGCTGATTGGCGTGTTTTCCGCGAACGCTGTGACCGCTGCCGATGAAGTGACCGTGGCCGGCGGCAAGCTGCAGGGAACCACGAACGAAGATCATACCGTGCGCATGTTCAAGGGAATTCCCTTTGCCGCGGCGCCGGTTGGAGCACTGCGCTGGAAGGCACCGCAACCCGCGCCGGGGTGGAACGGCGTGCGGCAAGCGGATAAGTTTGGCCCAGCTTGCCTGCAAACCGATGTGTTTGGAGACATCTATTTTCGCGACGCGCAGCCGAGTGAAGACTGCTTGAATCTGGATATCTGGATTCCGGCGAAAGCGGAGAGCGCGAAAATCCCGGTATTTGTGTGGTTTTATGGCGGCGGGTTCGTGGCCGGGAGCGCATCGGAAGTGCGGTACGACGGGGAGAATCTGGCGAAGAAGGGCGTGATCGTCGTTGAGCCGAACTATCGCTTGGGAGTGTTTGGATTCTTCTCACATCCGGAACTGAGCAAGGAGTCGGGGCACAACTCTTCGGGAAATTATGGACTGCTGGACCAGGTGGCGGCGCTGCAATGGGTGGTGAAGAACATTGCGGCGTTCGGCGGCGATCCACACAACATCACGATCGGCGGGGAATCCGCGGGGTCGCTGTCGGTGAGCGCGTTGATGGCGTCGCCGCTGTCGAAAAACTTGTTTCAGAAGGCGATTGGTGAGAGCGGGGCATTCTTTCCCGTTGGGCCGAACGCAGGGATGCAGCTAAAACCGGTTGGCGTTACCGAACAAGCGGGAGTGAAATTTGCGGAGTCGGTGGGAGCGAAGTCCCTGGCGGAAATGCGCGCGAAACCCGGCGATGAGTTACTACAGGCTGCGGCGAAACTGAATCGGGGATTTGCATTTGGGCCGAACCTGGACGGATATTTCCTGACCAGCGATGCACTTTCCATTTATGCGAAAGGAGAGCAGAGCCAGATTCCTTTGTTGGCCGGATGGAATGCGGATGAGGGAAAACTGAACGTTTTGTTTGCGCCGCAAAAACCGACGGCCAAAAGTTTTGCGGAGCAGGCGCACGCGCGGTTCGGTGACCAGGCGGGGGAATTCCTGAAACTGTATCCGGCGAGCACGGACCAGGAAGCGCTGACGTCGGCGGAGGCTTTAGCGGGCGACGATTTCATCGCGTTCTCGACGTGGAAGTGGATCGACATGCAGAGAAAGACCGGGAATGCCCCTGTATACCAATACCGTTTCGAGCAGGTTCCGGCGGTGAAGCCCGGAGCGATGATTGGGCCAATACCTGCGAGCGAGGCGGGTTCGAGGCACGCCGGCGAAATCGAATACGTTTTCGAAACGCTGAAATCACAGGCGGGAGTGCCCTGGACCGAGGACGACTTTAAAGTGTCTGAAGCGATGGCCAGCTATTGGGTGAATTTCGTGAAGACCGGAAATCCGAATGGCAGCGGGCTGCCGAACTGGCCGAAATCCGACAGCAAGGACGGGTATCAGGTGATGCATTTGTCCGGGAAGAACATGCATGCAACTGCCGACGGCGTGCGCGGGCGATATGAGTTTCTGGATGCGCACGCTGCCAAGCAAAATGGCAAACAGAGCGCGGCCGGACAATAGACAAGTGAATGCGCCGGCACAGGGCGCATACAAATTGCTGAATCATGCTGACAGTTGACGATTTTGAGCGTGAATTGAAGCGGTTGGTGGCAGAGATTCCGGTCGGCTCCGATCCCTGGCTAGATAGTTACCGCCAAGGCCGGCAGGACGAAAGTGGTTGCAGCAGCGCCATCAACAGACAAGTTCGCGCGTTTTGTCTTTATCGAAGCTACGCGGAGAGCGGCTCGCGATTTCTGGACTGGGGATGCCGGCACGCGTGGACTTCGTGCATGGTGCGGATGGTCAATCCCAGAGCCACAATCGAAGGATGTGACATAGCCGAGGGGATGCCGCAGAGTACGAAAAACTTTGCGGGAATGGGATATACGCAGCTGAATCACGCGTGGAAGTTGCCGTATGCCGACAATTCGTTCGATCGGGTGATTTCGTGCGGCGTGCTGGAGCACGTTCCGTTGGTCAATGCATCGCTTCTTGAACTGAATCGAGTTACAGAGCCGGGCGGCTACCTACTGATCACGTTCCTGCCGAATCAGTTGAGCTATACGGAGTTTGTGGGGCGGCACCTGCTGAAGCGTAGCTGGCACCAGCGGCTTTACACGAAAGCACGACTGAAGACGAAACTGCTGGAGCATGGGTTTGATCCAATTGAGATGGGCTTTCACCAATTCTTGCCCAGTTTCACCGCGGTCTATGCGTCGCGGTGGGCTTGGGCGGAAAAGACGACCCGGACGATTTTCAAGCTCGATCCGCTGGCGGAACGAATTTGGCCGCTGAGGATGTTTGGAGCGAATCTCTATGCCATCGCGCGAAAGTGCGAGTTCATGTAGATTCGCTCCGCCCTACAAACGGAGAGCGAGCGACCACCTGGCCGCGGGAGTGGATTCGCGGCCGGGGAAACTAGCCGGTGGCGGCTTCGGCGGAGGACTTGGTCGGGGCGTCGACTGCTGCGTCAGCGGGCCTGGCGGTAATTTCCAGGCCGCTTTTGTTCATATCGAAACGTTGTTTGCGATCGAGGCTCTTTACAAACTCGCGCGTGGCCTTCGCGACGCCACCGGGAAGGCTGGAGGCATCGACTTTGAGAGTGGACTCGACTTTGCCTTTGTCGCGATCCTGATAGCTGAATTGGACTTCAAAGGTTTTCATGCTGTAAGGCTCCTTTGTGGTGATAGTGAAATCGGTTGGTGCGTTGCGTGCTGCATGGGTACAGCGAACAGCAGATCCCTCGCTGCGCTCGGGATGACAATGACGCTTGGGGTGACAACGAGTTGCAGTGTCGCGGCAGCGTGTGAAATATTGTCCTCCCGGAAAAGAAATGGTCCTCCCAAAAAAGAAATACCGCAACAGAATCTGTGACAACTGAAAGCTACTTCTTATGATGCTTGTGTGCCGCCGACTTCTTGCTGGAGTGCTTCCCCTTGCAGGCGTTCAGCTGAGACTTGAGGACCTCGTTCTCTTTGGCTAAATCATCGCGGGAGGAGGTCATGACATCGAGATCGTTGCCTACCTGACCGTTGTCTTTTTGAAGTTCCGCGACCTTGGCCTTCAATTGTTCGTTCTCCTGCAGAGTCTTCGAGTCTTTGCAGGCGCCCAAAGGTAAGGTCAGCAACGCCGCGAAAGCCAATGTAACCCAGGAGTTCTTGCGGGTCATGGGGCATCCTTCTTACAGAGATTAGAAGCGCGACAGAAGCAATAGCAGGTGAGGCGGGGGCACCGCTGGCAACTTGGTTAGGGTAATGGAGAATGCAGTAAGGAGCAAGCCGATAGACGGATGGAGAGGCGAAATTGACGTAAGAAGGAGCGCGCTGGACGGAAGTGGCGGTGGCCGTTAAACTGGATGGTTTATGCTGCGTTTCTATACCGCGGGTGAGTCGCACGGACAGGCGCTAGTTGCGTTTGTGTCTGGATTGCCGGCGGGGATGCCGGTGGATCTGGAATCGATCCAGCACGAACTGCACCGGCGACAATTGGGATACGGGCGCGGCGGACGTCAGAAAATCGAGAAGGACAAAGCGGACATTTTTGCGGGAGTACGGCACGGGCAGACGATTGGTGCGCCGGTGGCGTTGCGGATTGAGAACCGCGACTGGGCGAACTGGGAAAAGATTCTTTCGGTGGAGGCGTCGTCGGAGCCGGAAGCGAGTTCGCGGAAGCTGGTAGCGCCGCGGCCGGGACATGCAGACCTGGCGGGTTCGCAGAAATTCAATTTTCATGATGCGCGATATGTGTTGGAGCGAGCGTCGGCACGCGAGACGGCGGCGCGAGTAGCGGCTGGGGCGTTCGCAAAGCAACTGCTGAAACAATTTGGGACGGAGATTGCGAGCCACACGATTCAGGTGGGTCATGTGAGGCTGGAGCGGCCGGTTCGGTGGGACGAAATCCAGCGAGTTTGCCAGGACCTGGAATCGCCGCTGCGATGCGTGGACGCAGCGGTTCAGGAAAACATGCGTATGGAAGTGGACGCGGCGCTGAAGGCGGGCGACACGGTCGGCGGCGAGTTTGAGGTAGTAGTACACAATGTGCCAGTGGGATTGGGTTCGCACGCGCAGTGGGATGAGAAGCTGGATGGGAAGCTGGCGCAGGCCCTGATGAGCGTGCAAGCAGTGAAGGCGGTGGAGATCGGCGCGGGAATTCTGGCGGCGGGGTCGTATGGGAGCGAAGTGCAAGACGAAATTTCTTACGACAAAGCCGCGCGGAAATTCCGGCGGGCTTCAAACCGGGCGGGAGGGCTGGAAGGCGGGATCACAAACGGCGAAGACGTGGTGATTCGAGGATTCCTGAAACCGATATCAACGCTACGTAAGCCGATGGGTACCGCGGACATGGTGACGAAGGAACCGGTACAGGCCGCGTATGAGAGATCGGACTGGTGCGTGGTGCCGGCGGGAGGTGTTGCCGGAGAAGCAATGGTAGCACTTGTATTGGCAGACGCTTTTCTGCAAAAATTTGGAGGAGATTCACTCGCCGAAATGAGGCGGAATTTCGAAGGTTATGGCCGACAAATCGACGAGTTCTAACCCAGTGGCCGCCGTGAAGGAAACGACAGCGACGGCAACCCCTGCCGCCTGCGCGGACGATCTATCCGATCGTGAAGTATGGAGACCCGGTGCTGGAGAAACCCGGTGCGACGGTCAAGAAATTCGATGCCGAGCTGGAAGTGCTGGCGGAAGACATGTTCGTGTCGATGTACGCGGCGCAAGGAGTGGGGCTGGCAGCGCCGCAGATTGGCAAGAGCATGCGGCTGGCGGTAGTGGACGTGACGACAGGGAAAAATCCCGAAGCAAAGATTGTGCTGGTGAACCCGGAGATCATTCATGCGGAGGGCGAGGCGCGGGAAGAAGAAGGATGCCTGTCAATCCCGGGATTCCGCGGATACGTGATACGGCCGCAATTTGTGACCGTGCGAGCGCAGAATTTGAAGGGCGAAACGTTTGAGATTCGGGGAGAGAATCTGCTGGCGCGGGCCTTTTGCCACGAGATCGACCACCTGAACGGGATACTGTTCCTGCAGCATCTGAGCATGCTGAAGAGGGATTTGATCAAGCGAAAAATCAAGAAGCTGCGGAAAGAAGGCGAGTGGTAAAGCGGCAGCCTGCGCGGGCGATTGCGTCATGAGCCGGACACGCGTGGTATTCTGCGGGACGCCGCGGTTTGCAGTTCCCTCCCTGAAACACCTTCTGGAACAAAAGAATTTCGAAATCGTTGGAGTATTCACGCAACCGGACCGGCCGCGCGGGCGGGGCCAGGAGATATCGTATTCGCCGGTGAAGGAAATCGCGCTGGCGGAGAAAATTCCGGTGTTCCAGCCGGTGAAAGTGCGGGCACCGGAGGTGGAG
Organism: Candidatus Acidiferrales bacterium; assembly: GCA_963792145.1. Classification (GTDB taxonomy): domain Bacteria; phylum Acidobacteriota; class Terriglobia; order Acidiferrales; family UBA7541; genus Acidiferrum. Next base: position 30,249 of record CAWBVH010000036.1, on the reverse strand, counting down.
CAGCAACTTCGCGAGCTGACGCCGGAAATGATTGTGATTATTGCCTACGGGCAGATTATTCCCGGGCGATTGCTGGGGATACCGAAGCACGGGTGGATCAACCTGCACGCTTCGTTGCTGCCGAAATATCGCGGAGCGGCGCCAATCAATTGGGCGATCGTGAATGGAGAGACGCGCACGGGTCTGACGACGATGCGGATCGACGCGGGGATGGACACGGGCGAGATGCTGCTCCAGGAAGAATTGGCGATTGGGGCGGATGAGACGGCACCAGAACTGGCGGGACGAATGGCAGAGGCCGGAGCGCCGCTGATGTTGAAGACATTGCGTGGGTTGGTGGCGGCAACAGTGACGGGGCGTGCGCAGAATCATGCGGAGGCCACGCTGGCGCCACCCTTGAAGCGAGAGGACGGGCGGATCGGGTGGGCGCGTTCGGCAGAGGAAATTTACAACCGGATGCGAGGATTCGCGCCGTGGCCAGGGGCGTATACCGAATTTCGCGGACAGACGTGCCATGTGTGGGGCAAGCCGGTGTCCAATGAGAAAGCGGAGGTGGCGCCGGGAACCATTTTTGCGCGGGGAGCCACGGTGCGTGTGGCGTGCGGCGCAGGCAGCTTATTGGAGCTGGGAAACGTCAAACTAGAAGGACGCAAAGAGGTTAGGGCAACAGAATTTGCGAACGGAGCGCGGTTGCAGGCTGGGGAACGGTTCGGAAAGCAGTGATTTGCGGAAGGTCACAGCGTCAGGCATACTCGCAGATTAAGCGGTTTTATGGAGGCAATCGAGCCAGCGGATTGTGGAGAGCGAAGAATCCTCAGGGGCTGAAGCCCATTTAGCACCAGTACGGTATGTCGGAGCTGAAGCTCCGACCCCCTAAAGAGCATTCTGGCTGAGAACAAGAGTGCATTCCGCCTAAAGAGCGAGAGCATCTATACATGATGTGAAGCCCGGAGAGATTGCAAGCAAGGTAAACGAGATTGCGAGCTAGCGAGACGGGCGCCCGCTCAAACCGCCAAAAAAAGAGGGTGTATAGCCGTCGGATGAAGCGCGACAAAGTTGTACCGGGAGTCATGAATCCATGAAGAGCAAGAATGAAGTGAAAAATCGACGCGAAGGTGTTCGCGGCGCAGGGCTGACTCTGCGAATCCCTGCCTCCTGCCTGTTGGCGGTGCAACTGGGATGTTTCCCTGCGTTGGCGGGTGGCACGGACGCGGGAAAGGCGGTGGCGAAAACGACAGACCCGGTGCTGAGCACGATGGAAACCGAGCTGAACCGTGCGAAGACGGACCTGGCGAAGAGCGACCCGGCGCCCTATTTCTTGAGTTACACAGTGAACGACCAGGACGTGATCGTGATTGCGGGATCGTTTGGGGGATTGTTGACGGATTCGGCGGTAAAGCGGAGGTCGGCGGACGTGACGATGCGGGTGGGCTCGCCGGAGCTGGACAATACACACGGGCAGAGCCGGTCGAGCGGAATGACCTCGGAGATGCTACCACTGGATGGAAACGCGGAAGCAACTTCGCGAGTACTGTGGCAGATGACGGACAGGGCGTACAAGCGTGCGGCGCCGGCGTTCATGAACGTGAAGACGAATACGGCGGTGCAGGCGGAGGAAGAAGACAAGTCGCCAGACTTTTCGAAGGAGCAACCGAAGGTTCATGTGGGAGAAAAGCTGACGGAACCGCCGTTTGACCGGAAACAATGGGAACAGGAAGTGCGGAGGCTGTCGGGGGCGTTCCGGAAATATCCGGATGTGTACTACGCGACGGTGATGCTGCAGGTGTCGAACGTGAATTCGCGGATGGTGAACAGCGAGGGATCAGAGATCGCGACGCCCGGAGCATCGGTACGTCTGGTGATGGAAGCGCAAACGCGGGCGGACGACGGAATGGACCTGTTGCGCGTGGAAACGTTCCAAGCGCCGGCGGCAAGCGGACTGCCAAGCGAAGCGGAGTTGGACAAGAAGATCGACAAAATGGCGGTGGACCTGAAGGCGCTGCGTAGTGCGCCGGTAGCCGAACCGTACGCAGGGCCCGCGATCCTTAGCGGACGGGCGGCCGCAGTGTTCTTCCACGAAGTGCTGGGACACCGGTTGGAAGGACACCGGCAACGAGATGAAGAAGAAGGACAGACGTTCACGAAGAAGGTGGGACAGGAAGTACTGCCGAAATTTCTGAGCGTTACGGACGACCCAACAAAGAAAGAGATCGAAGGGATGAAGCTGGCGGGAACGTATGAATTCGATAATGAGGGAGTGCCGGCGGAGCGAGTGGAAGTGATTCAGGACGGCGTGTTGAAGAATTTTCTGATGTCGCGGATGCCGATCAAGGGCTTCCAGACGTCGAACGGGCACGGGCGGAGCCAACCGGGGCTGATGCCAACGGGGCGGCAAGGAAACCTGATCGTGACGTCGACGCAAACGGTTCCGGAATCGCAACTGCGCGAGAAATTAATTGAAGAAGTGAAGAAGCAGGGGAAGCCGTACGGATTGTATTTTGACGATATTCAGGGCGGATTCACGCTGACGACAAGATCGCTGCCGCAATCGTTCCAGGTACTGCCGGTGATTGTGTACAAGGTGTACGCGGATGGACGGCCGGACGAACTGGTGCGCGGCGTGGACATTGTGGGAACACCGCTGGCAGCATTAACGCGGATTATGACGACAGGCGACAAGCAGCACGTGTTCAACGGCGTGTGCGGAGCGGAGAGCGGAAGCGTGCCGGTTTCGGCCGCAGCGCCGGCGATGCTGTTCAGCGAGATGGAAGTGCAGAAGCAGGCGCACGGGAGAGAGAGACCGCCGCTGTTGCCGCCACCGGGACTGGAGAATACGGATTCGACCAAACAAGCGGCAGCGAAGACCGAGGTGAAACCGTGAGGGGGACGAAGAGAAAAGCGCTGGCGATGGCGGCGGTGCTGCTGGCCAGTCTGGGAACGGCGCGATTCGCGATGGGAAAGAGCAGTGCGAAGCCGGGTGCGGATGCCGCGGCAACTAGCGCGGCGCATATCGCGGCGAAGGATGATGCGCTGCTGGAAGCGTTGTTGACGGAACTGGATCGCACCAAAGAACACCTGAAGATGGATAAGGTACAGCCACCGTACTACATCGAATACCGCGTGAATGATGTGGACGATTACAGCGCGGAGGCGGCATTTGGAGCGCTGCGGGAGAGCCAGCGACAACATTTGCGTGTGCTGAGAGTGGTGGTGCGGATTGGGGACTACAAGCAGGACAGTTTTTATAACCAAGGAATGGGAAATGCGTCGATCCTGCCGATCGACGATGATCCTATTGCGTTGCGGCGGCAGATTTGGCTGCTGACGGATGAGGCGTACAAAGCCGCGGCGGATGCGTATGCGGAAAAACTTTCGGCGCTGAAGCAATATTCGGCGGACCCAAGCCCGGTGGATGATTTCGCGCACGCACCGGTGGTGACGGCCGTGGGCGGAACCGTGGAGTTGAAAGTAAATCAACAGGAATGGGAAAAGACGCTGCAGGACGTGACCAACCTGTACAAGAACTATGCGGATGTGCAGTCGATGTCGGCGACGGCGCGATTCACGGCGGTGAATGAGTATTTCGTGAATTCGGAAGGGACGATCGTGCGGGGTGGGAGAACCAGCGCGACAGTAACGCTGAGCGGATCGACGCAAGCAGCGGATGGGATGAGGCTGGCGCGAAATCCATACTGGACGGAAGCGCAACCGCAGGAACTGCCGGGCCGCGAAGAGCTGCTGAAAGAAACGACCAAGATGCTGGATACGTTGAAGGCATTGCGGGAAGCGCCGATTGTGGAGGAGTCGTACCGCGGGCCGGTGATTTTTGCGCCGGATGCGGCGGACGACGTGGTGGCGGGTTTGATCGGTGCAAACGTGGTGGGACGGAAGCCGCCGTTGGGGAGGCCGAACCGGACCACAGGTGCGTTCGCAACGAGCTACAAGACGCGAGTACTGCCGAAATTTGTGACCGTGGTGGACGATCCGACGATTAAGGAATTTCAAGGCAAGAAAGTGATGGGAAGCTACGAAGTAGACAGCGAAGGAGTGAAAGCGCAGGCGGTGACGCTGATTGATGCCGGGAATTTGACCAACTACCTGGTGACGCGGCAACCGATCCGGGACTTCCCTACTTCGAATGGACACGGACGGGCGGGACCGGGGACGTCAGCGCAGCCGAGCGTGGGAAGTTTGATTGTGAAAAGCACCGAGGCGGAAACGGCGGAGTCGATCAAACAAAAGGCCATCCACATGGCCGAGGAGCAGAGCAAGCCATACGCGTATATGGTGGAGACGATGGGGCCGGGGAATGCGCCGCGGCTACTGTACCGGGTATATGTGAAAGACGGACATGAGGAACTGGTGCGCGGGGCGGTGTTTAACGAGCTGGATATTCGCGCGCTAAGGAATGACCTGGTGGCGATCGGGAACGATCCGCTGGTCAGCAACAGGATCGGTGGAATCGCGCAGACGATTATCGCGCCGACATTGCTGTTCGACGAATTGGAAGTGAAACGGGCGGATACGAGTAAGGAAAAGTTGCCGGAATATCCGGCGCCGGGCGGGAAGAAGTAAAGAAGCAATGAAGTAAGGAAGTAACGAAAGAGCGAGAGTCGGGAAGATGAAGCTGCTGGAGAGAGTGGAGTGGCTGAGCCGGATTGTGTTTTTGGTGTTCATTCTGGCATCGGCAGCGTTTCTGAGCGCGATTACCGCGATGAGGGTCGCGATTCATGGGCGAGAAGTGTCTATGCCCAATCTGGTAGGGAAAAATGTGAGTGAGGCAAGTCAGGCGCTGCGCTCGAAGGGGCTGATCCTCAGAGTGGCGGACCGTGTGTACAGCGATTTGCCAATCAACCAGGTCGTGAGGCAGACGCCGTCACCTGGAATGCTGATGAAGGTGTCGCAACAGGCGCATGTGGTGCTGAGCCTGGGACAGCGGGAGTTGGAGATTCCACCGCTGGAGGGAAATACGCTGCGCGTGTCGAGAATTGAATTGTTGCGCGGCGGACTGCAGGTTGGAGAGGTTTCGACGGTGGTGCTGCCTGATGAGCCGGCGGACACGGTGGTGATTCAAAATCCGAAACCAGGGAAAGGCGGAGCAACACCGCGCGTGGACGTGCTCGTGGCGGGGGTAGCGAAGAACGAGGCGTACGTGATGCCGTACCTGATCGGGCTGAGTCAGGTGGAAGTGGACCGGCGGCTGGAAGTCGCGGGGCTGCGGCGGAAAGTGAACTACGTGAACGCGCCGCAATGGCCGCATGGAGCGGTGATCGACCAGAGCCCGCTGGGCGGGACGAAGATTCCTGGAGCGGCGGAAGTGGAGTTGACGGTGGCGAATTGATTGGTCGCCGCTCGTGCAGCTACAAAGCAAAACCTAAGATGGCGGCATAAAGCCGCCGCTACAGAGAGACCCAGGCTGAAGCCTGTGCTACCAAACCCCAACAGGGCACGATGTATCGTGCCCCTACACAAGCAAAGCCGAGAAGCGAGCTGAAGAGTCTGTGTGCGGACTGCGGAAGCGGCCCTTAGCGGCTAAAGCCGCGATGAATTTTCGGGAGTTACGGCACGGCTGAAGCCGTGCCCTCCCGACGAACAGGAGTTATCGCACAGACTCTGAAGGTCGGCCACTACAAAAGCACGGTTAGCGGAACAAAACTTCGAGGGAATGCGTTATGACAGGAGACGCGCGGGGGGAGGGGTGTATGTGGCGAGCGGCGGTGTGGGTGGCGACGAGTTTGGTGGTTGCCCAGGCGGGATGGGCGCAGAAGCCGATCCGGGTGGACGTGGATCTTGTGAACGTGGCGTTTACGGCAAGGAATGCGCAAGGGGCGTTGGTGGACAATCTGACGAAGAATGATGTGGAGCTGTACGAGGATGCGGTGCCGCAAAAGATCGAGTTTTTTTCGAAGAGCACGGATTTGCCGCTAACGCTGGCGCTGATTGTGGATGTAAGTGGGAGCCAGGATCACTTCGGGAAGAAACATGAAAAGGACCTGCAAGTTTTTTTGAAGGAAGTGTTGGGACCCAGAGATCGGGTGTTTCTGGTGTGCTTTGGGAATCACCTGAGGCTGGTGAGCGACTACACAAATTCAGCGGAAGAGATTCTGGAAAATTACCGGGAGTTTGACAAAGGAAAGAAGCACTTTCCGGAGATTGGGCCGGAAGAAGAACGGGATTTGGGAACGGCGTTCTACGACTCGATTTACTACAGCGTGGCGGAGAAGCTGTCGCAGGGGGGAGGACGAAAAGCGATCCTGATGTTCAGCGACGGCGAAGACAATTCCAGCTCACACAATATGATGACCACGATCGAGGCAGCGCAGGCGGAAAATGTGGTGCTCTACGGGATTCGTTACACGGAAACCAAACATGGGCGACTGAACGCACGAAACAAATACGGGATCAGCGTGATGGACAGGACGGCGAAGGAAACGGGCGGAGAGCACATCGACGCGGAAAAGACTGATCCACACACGTATTTCCGGCAAATTGCAGAGGAACTGAGAACGTCGTACGAGTTGGCGTATTACCCGACGAACAAGACGAAGGACGACACGTTTCGCAAGATTGTGATCAAGGCGAAGGATGAGGGAGTGAAGATACGGACGAAGACAGGATATTTTGCGCACTAGGAGTCGCGATGCAAGTCGGGGTATAAAGTAGAGTTGGTTTTCAGGGACCCCGATGACGAGAGCCGCATTGTCTGCCCGCCAGAAGGTTTTTGTTTGGATCGCACCCACCTTTGGATTTAGTCAGACTCTCCGGCACAAAACGGAACTTGCCAGAGCAGGCGGCGCCAGTTCCCTGCCCCAGCCGGTGCGGCGGTGGTGCGCCCGTAAAACTGGTTCGACTATCGCTCCCCAAAATGAAGAGTGCCGGTGTAAGGAGGATTGTCTGGCGCTCAGGAGGAAAAGCAAACCATGAAGTGCGTGCTTGCGGTTGTACTTCTCTCAATGCTCGCTGTGTGCGGTTTTGCCGACGACAAGAAAGATGAGCCGAAGCCGGCACAGTCGATCGTGGAGCTACGGCCACAGATAGAAACGATCCTGAAGGATACGCACACGCCGGGCGTGTCGGTCGCGATTGTGCACCGCGACGGGCCGGAGTGGGTGGCAGGTGTGGGCAACGCAGACGTGGCGAGCGGCCGTGACGCAACGGACGAGACGTTATTTCGAATCGGGTCGACATCGAAGGCATTCGCTTCGATGGCGATATTGCTGCTGGCGGATCAGGGCAAACTGTCGCTGGACGACCCGGTTCGGAAACTGACGCCGGAAGTGTGGTTTGAGAACCGGTGGGAGGCGAGCGATCCGGTGCGAGTGGTGAACCTGCTGGAACACACGACGGGCTGGGACGATATGCATTTGCGGGAATATGCAAAGGACGCGTCGGAGATGAGCTTGAAGGAAGCGCTGGACTATGATCACCACTCAAGGATTTCGCGGTGGCCTCCGGGAACGCGAACGGCATACTGCAATTCCGGGCCAGCGGTGGCGGCGTACATCGTGGAAAAAGTGAGTGGTCAAAGGTTCGAAGATTTCGTGGAGCAGAACCTGTTCCTGCCGATCGGGATGAAGACGGCGACATATTTCAAGCCGACATCGGGGAAAGAGACCACGCTGTATCACGGAGATGGGAAAACACCTTATGCGTACTGGAACATTATTTTTCGTCCGGCGGGATCGATCAATGCCTCGGCGCAAGATATGGCGGCGTACGTACTGTTTTATCTGAATCGCGGGATTGTGAACGGGGCGCAGGTGTTGCCGGCGGCGGACATCCAGCGGATGGAAAATCCGAAGAGCGGATGGGCGGCGAAAGAGGGGCTGAGGAGTGGATACGGATTGAGCAATTACTGGAGCATTGAAAACGGATTCGTGTATCACGGGCACAACGGAGGAGTGGAAGGCGGGCTGACGGAATTGTCGTACATGCCCGAGTATGGAGTGGGGTATTTCTTCAGCATCAACAGTGGGAGTGGAGAGGCGTTTGGGCGAATCAGCAAGGCGATCCGCAACTACATCACTTTGAAATTGCAGAAGCCGCCAGTACCGACCGCTGCGTCGCTGCCCGCGAATGCCGGTGAATACGCGGGATGGTACGAGCCGGATTCGCCACGCACTTCACTGACGGCATTCATCGAGCATTTGGCTGGGCTGAGCCGGGTGCGAATGGAGAATGGCAAGTTGCTAATTACGAATCTGGGAGGCAAGGACGAGACGTTCATCCCGGTCGAAGGAATGCAGTTTCGGTATGTACCGAAGAAGGATGCGCCGGAGCCGGTAGCCACGCTGGCGTTGCTGCAACCGAAGCCAGAGGGCCGGTTCATCCAGGCAGGAGCGGGCACGACGATGAAGCAGATTGGGGTGTGGCAGGCGATGTCGGAAATTGTGCTGACGGTATTCGTTGTGCTGGCGCTCGTTTCGATTGTGATCTACGCGCCCTTCTGGATTTTGGGCGGGCTGATGAAGGAGCGACGGCGGCCGGTGGAGCGCGGAATGCGGATATGGCCGCTGGTGGCGGTGCTGAGTTTGATTGCGGCTGTGGTGATCGTGATCCTTTGCTCGGCCGACTTCATTGCGCGCATGGGAAATATGACGGGGTGGTCGGTTGCGTTTCTCCTGGCGACAATTCTGTTTGCGGTGGCAACGATGTTGAGCGCGGTGGCGTTGTGGAGGGCGCCCGAGCAAGGGGTCCGGCTCGGCGTGAGGAGATACTCGGCGATGGTGACAGCGGGGCTGCTGATCGCGACGTTGTACCTGGCGTACTGGGGAATCATCGGATTGCGGACGTGGGGCTAGACGAAGCGGAACTGCCCGAAGGAGATGCTTATTTATACCAGGCGAGAATTACTGAAAACGGCGGCGTATGGTGCGCTGGCGATCGCGGCACCGGGGATGAGAGTTGCTGCTGCAGCAGAAAAATATGCCTCCAAGCGGCCGCCAGTGGGACAGCGCAAGTTCACATCACGCGCGGTGGAGGAAACGATTGCGCGAGTGAAAGCCGGCATTGGCGATCCCCAGCTGGCGTGGATGTTTGAGAATTGCTATCCCAACACGCTGGACACGACCGTGGAGGTGAGCAAGGCGGACGGACGGGCGGACACATTCATCATTACAGGGGATATCGATGCGATGTGGCTGCGGGACTCGTCGTGCCAAGTGTGGCCGTACGTGCCGCTGGCCAAGAACGACAACGAGTTGCAAGGAATGTTTCGCGGATTGATCGGGAGACAAGCGCGCTGCATTCTGCTGGATCCTTACGCCAATGCTTTTTTGCCGGATCCCACGAGGAAGAAGCCGCTGTCCTGGGCGGTAGATGATTTGACGGACATGCGGCCGGGAGTTGCGGAGCGGAAATGGGAAGTGGATTCGCTGTGCTACTGCATACGGTTGTCGCACGGATACTGGAAAGCGACGGGCGATGCGGCGCCTTTCGACAAAGAGTGGACGCAGGCGATGCGGTTGGTGGTGACAACGTTTCGCGAACAGCAACGAAAACAAGGAGTGGGGCCGTATCACTTTCAGCGGCGCACCGAAGTACCTACGGATACACTGGCACTTGGAGGGTACGGCAATCCAGCGCGGCCGGCAGGAATGATCTATTCCATGTTTCGTCCTTCGGATGATGCGTGCCAGTATTCGCTGTTTGTACCCGCAAATTTGTTTGCGGTGGTTTCTCTGCGGCAGTTGGGAGAAATGAGCAACGAGGTTTTGCACGATGCGGCGTTTGCGGGAGAGTGTGACGCGCTGGCGAGCGAAGTGGAAGCGGCGGTTGGGAAGTACGGACGAAGGAAAGAGTCAGATGGCGAGGTGTGGGCGTATGAAGTGGATGGCTACGGGAACCAGTTGTTCATGGACGACGCGAATATTCCCGGATTGCTGAGCTTGCCGTACCTGGGATGCTGCTCGTTGGGAGATGCGGTCTACCAGCGGACCCGGCGAATGGTGCTGAGCGAGAGGAATCCCTATTTTTTCAAGGGAAGCGCGGCCGAGGGAATTGGCGGGCCACACGTGGGGCTCGACATGATCTGGCCGATGGGGATCATTACGAGGGCGTTGACGAGCAACGATGACGCGGAGATTCGACAATGCCTGGTGTGGATCAAGACGACGACGGCGGGGACGGGGTTCGTTCACGAGGCGTCCAACAAGGATGATCCGAGGAAATTTACGCGATCGTGGTTCGCGTGGGGAAATTCGTTGTTTGGGGAATTGATTGTGAGATTGAGCGAGGAACGGCCGGGGTTGCTGAAAGCGGCGTAGGTTGATCGGGGCGCGCCAAACGCGTGTCAGGAGGGTGACAGTCGCAGCGATTCGCTTGCGGCGAGATGGTGCCACGATCCCTCCACTTCGCGCCGGCTGAAATGCGCTGACGCTCCGGTCGGGATGACAGCGCCAGTCAGTTTTTGGGGACGACAGGTGGTTGAGCGGATGAGGAACGCGATAGTTTCGCGAAATCTTTTGCGTAGGCATGAAGGCCGAAGTTGCTTGTGATCTTGGAATAGCCGGCCTCGAGTTGATCCTTGTAGCGATCCTGATTCCAATCGAGAGGGTCGCGGGGATCGAGGTCGAGCACGGTTAGATCCGCGTTCTCCATGATCAGCTTTCCGAATCGCACGGAGTTGCCGGTGAAGGACATGTAGTTGTCCTTCTCCACTGGAACAGACGATCGGGCGGCTTCCGTACCGAAAAATGTGACGATGGCGTTGTTCTCGATGCGCACGCCGGTGACTTTTCCTTTTATGTGGGGAGGTGGCAAGAGCCTGCCCAAATCCATCAACAGATCATCTTTGTCGGCGTCCATGCCATCGATTTTGCTGGTGTTCACGACCTTGGCGAGTTCGATGCCGAATAATCCCATCATGCCCTTCACGGGAATCTTGAGCGCGGTGATCTTTTCGGTATGAACCCGCAGATGGCCGTCGGGCGTGGTGCTGAGCCTGCCCGCGGTGCCAAAGGGGATGTCACCCTTGGTGTGCAGTTTCCCTTTGATGATGAGGCGATCTTTGTCGATAGAGATGGAGATGTCTTTCAAGGGGGCGTCGCTGCGCGCGAAAACGTAGCTATTCATGATTTCGGCGAGAGCTTCGGGCGAGATGGAAACCTTGCCGGCGGAAACACGCACCTCAAAAGAAGTCTTGTCGTCGAAGACGGGCATTTCGTTTTTGCCGACGGGCCAAAGTTCGCCGGAGAGGGTCTCGAGGTGGGCGGCAGCTTTGCTTGTGAGGTGGAACATGACGTTGCGCATTTCAGTTTTGACGGCGCGGGCGTTCGGAGGAGGTTGAGTGGCGGGAGATTCCGCGGGCGGAGCTGGCGTGGCGGGAGTGGAGTTGGCCTGAGGCTGGGGCGAGGGCTCAGAGTTGCGGGGCTGTGAAGTTTTGGAACATGCCAGGAGATTCAGGGCTAGTAGGATGAGCAGCAAGGTTTTTGTTTTGGGAGTCATCAATCCACCATGTGTCGCCCGCTCCGGACAACAGGAGTTTACCATCGTGGACCAGGGTTGGAGTGAAGGCAACCGGAGAGAGTGGTAGGAGCGCACCTGTTTCCTGGTACGGGTGTTGAGCACAGATACCAGATATCAGCGTCAGCAGTCAGGGATCAGAACAGCGCCCGCTTGCGGAAGGCAGTTGTACGTAGGACGTTGTACGAGCGACACGAACGGCCTCACCCCTGGAGGGGTGAGCTACAGGAGTGCGTCGTTATGGCTGACATAAAAAGATCAGCGCTACCAGGAAGAAAAGGACACCCGAGAGCGACCGGCGACTTGGTGGAGTGTCATGGAGGAGAAACATTGCGGGCATAGAATGGGAATTGTTGTACAGTGTAAATTCCCGCCCCTGATAGCGCACCGGTCTTCCGGCCACAGGCAAACCCGGGTGGACGGTAAGTTACCCGACAACGAAATGGCAAACGGCTCGCCGCGGCGCCGTCACTTGCTAGGCAGGGTTGTAGGAATGAGAGGCTCCCAATGACCACGACAGTCCGAGCAAAGTCCGATGCGATTGAGGCCCTGAGCGCATTCGGTAAAGCGAGATCAACAATAAAGGGAACACCACTGAGCGCCGAGGAATTGCGCAAGACAGATGCCTTTTGGAGGGCGAGCACCTACGCGATTCTCGGCATGCTCTATTTGCTGGACAACCCACTGTTGCGGGAGCCGTTGAAGCCGGAACACATCAAGAACCGGCTGCTGGGACATTGGGGATCAAGTCCCGGTTTGGCGTTCACGTACATCCATCTGATGCGCCAGATCAAGAAGTACGATCTGGACATGATTTTTCTGGCGGGGCCGGGGCATGGCGCGCCGGGTGTGCTTGCGCCTGTGTACCTGGAGGGAAGCTATTCGGAGATTTATCCGGACAAGGGCGAAGACGAAGAGGGACTGAAAGAATTTTTCAAACAGTTCTCGTTCCCCGGAGGAATTGGAAGCCACTGCACGCCGGAAACGCCGGGGTCGATTCATGAAGGAGGAGAGCTGGGGTACGTGCTGTCGCACGCGTGCGGAGCAGCGTTCGACAATGCAGAATTAATCGTGGCGGCGGTGGTGGGAGACGGCGAGTCGGAAACCGGACCGTTGGCAACTTCCTGGCACGTCAACAAGTTTCTGAGCCCGGTGCGGGATGGCGCGGTGCTGCCGATCCTGCATTTGAACGGCTACAAGATCAACAATCCTACGCTGCTGGCGCGGATCAGTCACGAAGAACTGGAGAGTTTGCTGCGGGGCTACGGCTGGACGCCGTGTTTTGTGGAAGGCTCTGAGCACGAAAGCATGCATCAGGCCATGGCGGCGACGACAGAGTTTTGCGTCAAGGAAATTAAGAGAATTCGACAGGAAGCGCGGGAAAAGGGAGTAGCGTCGCGGCCGAGGTGGCCAATGATCGTTCTACGGTCGCCGAAGGGATGGACCGCGCCCGCAACCGTGGATGGACACAAGCTGGAAGGGTTCTGGCGGGCGCACCAAGTGCCGATCACGAATGTGAAGCAGAACCCGGAACATCTGAAGCTGTTAGAGAACTGGATGCGATCGTACAAGCCGGAGGAACTGTTCGACCAGAACGGCAAGCTGCGCAGTGAGTTTAAAGAGATTGCACCCACCGGAACACGGAGGATGGGATCGAATCCTCATGCCAACGGCGGACGACTGAAGAAGGGTCTGCGATTGCCGGACTTCCGAAATTACAAGTTGAAATTAGAGAAGCCAGGAGTGGTGCAGGCGGAGAATACGCGGCCGTTGGGGAAGTTTCTGCGCGACGTGATGAAGTTCAATATGGCGAACTTCCGAGTGTTTGGGCCGGACGAGACCGCCTCCAACAAACTGGATGATATTTATGAGGCGAGCAAGAAATTCTGGATCGAGGAGTATTTTCCGGAGGATGCGGACGGGAGCGAACTGGCGCCCGACGGACGAGTGGTCGAGATGTTGAGCGAGCATACGCTTGAAGGAATGCTGGAAGGGTACCTGTTGACGGGGCGGCATGGGTTCATCTCGACGTACGAATCGTTCGCGCACGTGATCGACTCGATGTTCAACCAGCACGCGAAATGGCTGTCGATCTGCAATCACCTGTCGTGGAGGGAAAACATCGCGTCGCTGAACCTACTGATCACATCGACGGTGTGGAGACAGGACCACAACGGATTCACTCACCAGGACCCGGGATTTCTGGATGTGGTGGTGAACAAGAGCGCGGAAGTGACGCGGATTTATCTGCCGCCGGACGTGAATTCGCTGCTGTCGGTGGCGGACCACTGCCTGAGAAGCGAGAACTACGTGAACGTGATCGTGTGCGACAAACAACTACACCTGCAGTACATGGACATGGACGCGGCCATCCAACACTGCACCAAAGGAATCGGGATCTGGGAATGGGCCTGCAACGATCAGGGGAGCGAGCCGGACGTGGTGATGGCTTCGGCCGGGGACATACCGACGCAGGAAAGTTTGGCGGCGATTGTGCTGTTGCGGGAGGAATTTCCGGACGTGAAGATTCGCTATGTGAACGTGGTGGATCTTTTCAAGATGCAACCGAACACAGAACATCCGCACGGGCTATCTGACCGGGACTTCGATTCCCTTTTCACGGTGGATAAGCCGATCATCTTCAATTTCCACGGATACCCGTGGCTGATTCACCGGCTGGCGTACCGGCGAACGAATCACGACGGCATGCACGTGCGCGGGTACAAGGAAAAGGGGAACATCAATACGCCGATGGAGTTGGCGATTGAGAACCAGATCGACCGGTTCAGCCTGGCGATTGACGTGATTGACCGAGTGCCGAGACTGCAGAGGGTGGGAGTACACGCCAAGGAGAAGTTTCGGAATACACAGATTGAGTGCTTGAATTATGCGCACGAATGCGGGATTGATGAGCCGAAGGTTGCTGGGTGGACTTGGCCGTATTAGGGGACGGTACACTCGGGCAGGTGGCGCTGAATTGCGCGAAAAGCAGATCCCTCGCTTCGCGCGGGATGACAATGTGTCTTAGACAGTTCCTACAAACAGGGACATCCGCGCTTCATTGTGGAATAGAAAGGCGCCCGCCTCAGAAGGCGGCCGCTACAAAACCGAGGAAATGATGAATGTACTGGTGCTGAACGCGGGGAGTTCGAGCCTGAAGTTTCAATTGATCGCTACCGATCGCGAGCACATCCAGAAAGGGACGGATGAACGGATCTGCCGGGGAGCGGTGGAACGGATTGGCGGCGAGGCAATCGTCACGATGGAGACGGAGAAATCGGAGCGCCGGAAATTCACGGCTTCGCTTGCCGACCTTTCGGCGGCACTGGAGTATTTGATTCGCTGGATTGCGTCGGAACAGTCGGGAATAGCACAGGTGCAGAGCGCGGCGGATATCCACGCCGTGGGGCATCGCGTGGTGCATGGCGGGGAACGGTTCGCAGAGTCGGCGATTATCACGGATGAGGTTTTGCATGGAATCGAAGACTGCATCGATCTTGCGCCACTGCACAATCCGAACAACGTCAAGTGCATTCAGGTTGCGCGGCATATCTTTGGGCCGAAAGTTCCGCAAGTGGCGGTGTTCGATACCGCGTTTCATCATTCCCTGCCGGAAAAGGCGTATTTATATGCGCTGCCGTATCACTTGTACCGGCGGCACCACATCCGGCGGTACGGGTTTCACGGGACGTCGCACCGGTACGTGGCGTATCGCTACCGCGTGATTCGGAATTTAACGCGAGAACAGACGCACGTGATCACGCTGCACCTGGGCAATGGCTGCTCGGCAGCGGCGATTCGCGGGGGATACCCGGTGGACACGTCGATGGGGATGACGCCGCTGGAGGGGTTGGTGATGGGGACGCGGTCGGGGGATATCGACCCGGCGATCGTGAACCTGATTGCGACGAAAGAGGGATTGTCACCGCATGAAGTGGAGATGGTGCTGAACACGCAGTCGGGACTGCTGGGAATTTCCGGGCTGACAAACGACATGCGGGTGTTGCAGCAGGAATTAAAAGAACATGACGACCGGCGGGTGCGGCTGGCGATTGAGGTGTTCAGTTATCGGGCGAGAAAGTATATCGGAGCGTATCTGGCGTGCATGGAGGGGGCGGATGCCGTGGTGTTTACCGGCGGGATTGGAGAAAACTCGGCGGATATCCGCGGACGGATTTGCAGCGGGATGGAATGGGCGGGATTGAAGGTCGACAAGGGTAGGAACGAGCAGGCGGTTGGCAAAGAGGCGCAGATCAGCACCGATGATTCGAAGCTGAAAGCGTACGTGATTCCGACGGACGAGGAATTGTTGATTGCGCGGGATACGGTGCGATGCATTGCGGGGGAGCCGCATCCGTCGTGAGGTAGTGGGTGGGAAGCGGACAAGGAGGCGCCGGGAAAATGCCGACAGCCGATTCCTCAGGTGCTGAAGCCCAAGCTGAGCCAGGCACATGAATGTCGGAGCTGAAGCTCCGACCCCTAAAGAGCAGAAGCAAGAACCGACCCGAAGAGTCTGTGTGAGGACTGCGGAAGCGGCCCTCAGCGGCTAAAGCCGCGTTGGATTTTCTGGAGCTTACGGCACGGCTGAAGCCGTGCCCTCCCGAAGAACAAGAGTGATCACACAGACTCCGAAGGTCGGCCACTACAACCAAAGAGAAATACAAACCCCAAGAGAAATACGAACCCAAGAGAAAGAGAAACCCAAGAGAAAGCCTCAGGCCTGAAGGCCTGAGTACAGGAGATGCGTCGGCGGACAGAAATTATTCGCCGGCGGTGGTGGACTTGGCGTTGGGTGGGGGAGGCTCTTCATCTAGGATCCCTGAGGGCATGCCCTCGTTTGTGGCGGTGACTTCTTCTTCGCGAAGGAATTCGTCGGCCTCGGGATTCGCGTTAGCGGGAGCCGGTGCGGAATCCGCACTTCCCTGCTCCGGCAAGGATGGGGTGGTGGGATTTGTGGCCACGGAGGGTTCGGCGGAAGATGCGGCGTCGCGATGCGTGGCGGCGAAGACGTTGGCGGAGCTTTCGGGAACGAGAAGATTTTCTAGCGTGTCGGCGTTGGGAGAATTGAGAAGCGCCTCGTCGGTTGACTCGCTGGAGGAGATGCCTTCGTCGGTGCCGAGAGCTTCGCGAGCCAGAGCTTCGAACTCCTTGAGGCTGGGAAGTTCGTCGAGATCGCTGAGGCCGAAGCGCATGAGGAATTCTTTGGAAGATTTATAAAGGATGGGGCGGCCCATGACTTCCTTGCGTCCGGCGGTGGTGATGAGTTTTTTGTCGAGGAGTGTGGAGATGACGCCGGAGGTGTTGACGCCACGGATTTCAGAAATTTCAGGTGCAGTGACGGGCTGCTTGTAAGCGATCACGGCGAGGGTTTCAAGCGCGGGCATGGAGAGGCGGAGCGGCGGGCGAAGGGACTTGATGAAGCGGCGAACGACGTCGTGGTGCTGGGGCTTCGTGTACACCTTGTAGCCACCAGCGACGGCGCGGATTTCGATGCCGCGTTCGTCGGAGGCGTAGCTGGCGACGAGTTCGTCGAGAGAGTTCTGGACGGCGATTTTGTCTTCGCCGAGAGCGGTGGCCAGCTGGTCGATGGTGGCGGGCTCGTCGGCGGCGTAGATGATGGCTTCGAGAGCAGCTTTGCGTTCGTTGGAGGTCATAGGCAGTTCACAGTTTACAGTTAAAAGTTGAGAGTTTAAAGGCATGGCTTGAGTGATATCAGAGATCAGGGATAGATCAGGAGGCGGGTGGCCTCAAGCGGCGTCGTTGCGCGGGATTACGTTGAGACCCTTCGCTTCGCTCTGGATGACAGATGGACCGTGAGGGAAACCAAAACGCCAATTCGGGGATTTGCGATCCTGGGATTACTGATACTCGGCGTCGATGCGGAGGGCGCCGGATTCGTCGAAGGCTACGTCGAAGCCCTTTGCTTTCTTGACCAGGATTTCGCCGAATTGTTTTTCCTGGACGAGGAGGACGGCCTGGAGCTTGACCATTTCAAGGACCGCGAGGAAAGCGACGATCATGGCGTGGCGGGAGGGGCAGGCTTCGAAGAATTGAATGAGGCTGACGGAATTGTCGGAGCTGGCGAGGATCTGGCCGCGGAGCTGGGCGATCATTTGCGCGACGGTGAAGAGTTCGTGCTGCAGCTCGATGCGCGTAACTTCTTTTTTGCGTTCGAGGACCTGCTGGAAAACGCGGACAAGGTCGACGAGGGAGACGACAAGTTCACCTTCGGTGCCTTCATCGTGGTACAGGGATTTGTCGGGCTTGGACCAGACGTTCTCCTCGATTTGCTGGCGCTGGTAGAGAAGCTGCGCGGCGTTTTTGAATTTTTCGTGTTCGATGAGGCGCTGAACGAGTTCTTCGCGAGGGTCGGCGGCCTGCTCCTCGGGAGAAGCCAGCGGGTCGGGAGGGAGAAGCATTTTGGATTTGATGTAGATGAGGGTGGCGGCCATGTAGATGAATTCGGCGGAGACGTCGATGTTCTGGATTTCGAGTTGATGGAGGTAGTCGAGGTATTGCGAAGTGATTTTGGAGATTTGGATGTCGTGGATGTTCATTTCCTGCTTTTTGATGAGGTCGAGCAGGAGGTCGAGAGGACCTTCGTACATGGGGATGGTGATTTTGTAGGGGGAGGACATTGGTCAGTTATCAGTCATAAGTTATCAGTTTTAAGTTTTAAGTAAGGCTCAGAAGAGGATAGCAGATATCGGTGCGGCGAGAGGTGGGAGGCAAGACGCGGGGTTGAGGTCCTTCGCTTCGCTCAGGACGGCAGCCCAAGCCTAGAGTCGCCAGGTACGCTAACCCCAAGACAAAGCCTGAGGCCTGAGCTACAAGATCGAGCTGACGAAGAACACGCGCACAGCCACCAAATCACAAATCATGTGGAGAGTTCTTGACGTTTGCGTTGCCAGCCTAGGACGGATTCGCGGACCCGGGCCATTGTCTGCTGCGCAGACTGACGCGCTTTGTTGCTGCCTTCGTCCAGAATTTCTACGACACGTTTGGGATTTTGCTCGTAGGTGAGGCGGCGTTCGCGGACTGGTTCGATCCATTTGATTAAGTTGTCGGCCATAGCGGATTTGCATTCGATGCAGCCGATGCTGGCGGTTATGCAGCCGGTGCGGACCCATTCGAGGCGGCCGGGATCGCGTTCGGGAGTGGAGAAGAGTTTGTGCCAGTCGTAGACGGGGCAGATGTCGGGATTGCCTGGGTCGGTGCGGCGCTTGCGGGCCGGGTCGGTGACCATGACTTTGGTTTTGGCGCGGATGTCGGCGTCGGATTCGGAGAGGGTGATGGCGTTGTTGTAGGACTTGGACATTTTGCGGCCATCGAGACCGGGGATGCGGGGGGTCGGGGTGAGGAGGGAGTCGGGCTCCGTGAGAACTTCGCGAAAATCAAAAAGAGTCACCTCCGGCCCGCTCAAGCTCGAGACGAAATTGCGAATTCCATCTTCCATCACACGTTCTCGAATTGCCTGTTCGGCACCGTGCTTCAGAAATGCTTCAAAGGTCGGGTAGAGAGCCGGGCGAGCATGAAGTGAGAGACGCTTTAAGAGACCGTCGAGAATTCCCCTGGCATGTTCTGAGAATAGCGCCTGTTCAATTTTAAATCCGTAGTGATAGTTAAACTTCCGGACGAGTTCGCGGCTGAATTCTACGTGGGAGACTTGGTCTTCGCCTACTGGGACGATTAGGCCCTTGCCGGGTTCGGAGTACATGACGATGTCGGCGGTTTGGAGGGTGGGGTAACCGAGAAAACCGTAGGTGTGGAGATCTTTGTTCTGGATATTTTCGAGGGCTTCTTTGTAGGTAGGGATGCGTTCGAGCCAGCCGAGAGGAGTGATCATGCTGAGGAGGAGATGGAGTTCGGCGTGTTCGATGATTTGGGATTGCTGGAAGAGGACGGACTTGGCGGGGTCGAGGCCGGAAGCGAGGAAATCGATGGTGATTTGGAGCGTGTTTTCGGCGATGGAGGACGGGTCGGCGTAGTCGCTGGTGAGGGCGTGCCAGTCGGCAATGAAGTAGAAGCAGTCGTAGGAGGGATCGTTCTGAAGACGGACCCAGTTTTGGAGAGCGCCGAAGTAGTGGCCGATGTGGAGACGTCCGGTGGGGCGCATGCCGGAGAGAACGCGATTGGTGGCGGTGGTCAAGAAGTAAGGTCCTCGATAGATGGAATGAGTGAGCCGAGCTAAAGAGGATATCAGATATCAGCAAGGGGACGTGACCCGTGGCTCGTGATCCGTGACTCGTGGAAGAGGGGAGGGATTCCTCGCTGCGCTCGGAATGACGGGTGAGCTTGGGTGCAGAGGCGGCGCCTGGGGGAGAGGAACTGGTGTAGTGCCAGATCGCAAGAACCCACCCTTCGCAAAAGGCGTGAAGGATGGGCCACCCTCAAAGTCACTTGTGAGATGGCATAACAAAGAAGAAGAGGGATTCCTCACTTCGCGGACTTCGTTCGGAATGACCGGTCGCTCGTGGTCACTTCGCGCGATTCAGTAGATCGCGGGCGATGATGGTGCGCTGGATTTCACTGGTGCCTTCGTAGATGGTGATAACGCGGGCGTCGCGGTACATGCGCTCGACGTCGGATTCACGGGAGTAGCCGAGTGAGCCGTGGATCTGAACGGCTTTGTAGACGACGCGATTGACCATTTCGCTGGCGTAGAGTTTGGCGCGGGAGGCGGCAGAGGCGTGACTCGTGGAAGACGGAAAAGCCGCAGGCCTGAAGGCCTGAGCTACAGGAATGGAGTTACGATCTTTTAGGAAGGCGGCGTGGTAGAGGAGGGCGCGGGCAGCTTCGATTTCGGTGTGCATGTCGGCGAGCATCCACTGGATGGCCTGGAATTCCCCGATGGATTTGCCGAAAGCTTTGCGGGCGCGGGCATATTTTGTGGATTCGTCTAGGGCGGCTTGGGCTAGGCCGACGGCAAGTGCGGCGATGCCGATGCGGCCGCCATCGAGTGCGGAGAGAGCGATTTTAAGGCCCTGGCCTTCTGCGCCGAGACGATTAGAGGCGGGAACAAGGCAATCGTTGAGTATGATTTCGACGGAGGGCGAAGAGCGCTGGCCCATTTTGTCTTCGTGGCGGCCGATTTTGAAGCCGGGGAAAGAGGGCTCAACGAGGAAGGCGGTGATGCCCTTCCCGGCTGCGGCAGGATCGGTTTTGGCGAAGACGATGTAGACGCCGGCGGCGGAACCGTTGGTGACCCAGGTTTTGGTGCCGTTGAGTTTGTAGTGAGCGAAGTTGGAGACGGAAGAAGCAGATCCCTCGCTTCGCTCGGGATGACAATTTTGTTGTTCGGGCGCAGAAGAGCAGGCAGAAGGGCTCGCGGACTCGCCTGACCGACCTGAAGGTCGGCCACCACAGGGGACGGCGGTGGCTTGGATGCCGGCGGCGTCGGAGCCTGCGGCGGGCTCCGTGAGGCAGAAGGCACCGAGGATTTCACCGGAGCCTAGGCGGCGGAGATAGCGAGATTTTTGGTCATCGGTGGCGAAGGCGAGGATGGGAAGTTGCACGGCGGAGTTGGTGACGCTAAGCGCGGTGGACATGGCGGCGTGGACGCGGGCGACTTCCTCGAGCATAAGGACGTAGGAGATGCTGTCAAGGGCGGAGCCGCCCCACTGTTCGGGCACGAGCATGCCGCAGCAGCCAAGGGCGCCGAGTTTCTGGATGGCGTCGAGAGGAAAGTGCTCGGTGCGCTCCCAGTCTTTGACGTGAGGGCGGACTTCGGTGGACATGAAGTCGCGGACGGTGTCGCGGATGAGGAGTTGGTGGTCGGAGAGGGAGAAGTCCATGGCCGGAGGAAAGTTTAGCATGGGCGACGGATATCGGAGATCAGGAGGCGGGAGGAATGTTCACCACAGGAGGCACAGAGAAGAGCGGAGGAGAAGGCGCAGAGAGAAAAACGGAACCATTCCTTCGAGTCGTGAATTTTTGAATGGGTGCCACGGTCCCTCCGCTGCGAGCCAGCAACAGCGCTGGCTCTCCGGTCGGGATGACAATTTGTGGTGTAGTAAGGAGCTGGTTGGAATTCAAATGTGAACCCGCACCCTTAAGGACCAAAGGGTGCGGCACCCGACGACGAGCTAGCATAAAAGCCGGCGCTACATTGACGAAACATGAGCCAATGGGCCGCAATAAGGCCCTGTAATTGTCGAATGGAAGGCCTCAGGCCAGAAGGCCTGAGCTACAGGTTGAAGAGCTCGCGGAGGCGCTTGGTTTGTTGGCGGGAGACCGGGATTTCGGATTGTTTTCTGTCGTCCATCTTGATCATGAAGCTGGATTTGAACCAGGGAACGACTTCCTTGATGTGATGAATGTTGACGAGATAAGAGCGATGCGGTCGCCAGAAGGAGTCGGAGGAAAGCGCTTCGTGAAGTTCTTCGAGGGTGCGGTAGTTGGAAGAGCCTTCGACATCGCGCGCGGTGACAGAGATGAGGCCGCCTTCGATGGAGGCAAAGATGAGGTCTTCGGCGTCGACGAGGAGCATGCGCTGCTGCGAACGGACGAGGACTTTATTGGGTTGTGAGGCAGGCTTAGGACCAGCGAGTTGGGAAACGAGTTGCTCGAGTCGCTCGGTGGGACTGACTGCGGTATCGATTTCGCGTTTGGCGCGCTGGATGGCTTTGGCGATGCGGGCTTTGTCGAAGGGCTTGAGGATGTAGTCGACAGCGTTGACGTCGAAAGCCTGGACCGCATACTGGTCAAAGGCAGTGGCAAAAACGACGTGGGGAACTTTGAGTTTGCGTTCGACAAGTTTCTTGAGGACGCCGAAGCCGTCTAAGCCGGGCATTTGGACGTCGAGGAAAACGAGGTCGGGGGAATGTTCCTTGATGAGGTTGACCGCTTCCAGGCCATTTTTGCCCTGACCGAGGAGATTGATTTCGGGGAAGGCTTTCAGGAGGAAAGCGAGTTCTTCGCGGGCGGGCTTTTCGTCGTCGACGATGATGGTGTTGATCGGCATGGGCGAGAGAAGTTTTAGGTTAACAGTTATAAGTTTTAAGTCAAAGCTGAGAAGTGGGACGCGGAAGGTTCGTGTCGGCGGCACTACGGTAAGAGGTAAGGGCAAGACTGAGGACTTAGGTTGACGGAGGGAGTTCGCGGAGCTGCTGGAGGAGACGAGCGCGGTCACCGGGGTCCATGGCGATGATCTGGATGCCCATGCCGTGATCAGCGACGCGGCGAACGATGGCGCGACCGCGGACTTGTCCCACGGGCATGTCGAGGAGGATTTGCACGGCGCTGCGGAGAGGGATCTTCTTCTTGGTACGAACGTAGAGGCCACCAAGGGCGAGGTTTTCCACATAGCACACGTCGCGATGGGTGCCGGATTGCCAAGCGACAACAACACTCTTGGGCGGCTTAATACGGGGATGCTGCCGCTGCTCCTGGTACTTCACGGGCGATCCAAGGAGGAGATTGCTGGGTTGAGAGCAGTCTAGCGAGGCGGGCGGGAAATGAAAGTAAAAGTTTTCTTAGAATTCACCCTTTGGGGCAGCCTGGTCCTTACCAACGCGGCCCGAGGCGATATCTGCCTGGAAGTAGTTTTCGCCCGTGATGGGAGAGCCGTCGAGTCGGCGCAGCATGGCGATCTGGCCGATGTGAGTGAGGGCGTCGGCGACGGGGCCTTGGAAGAGCTGTTCAGGGGAGGCGTGGAGTGGCTCGCTGGCGCCGAGATAGTTGTCAAAATCACTGAGGGTCTTGAAGAAGCGCTCTACTTCCTGAGCCCAGGGCAGCGGCTTGGAATCGTGCCAGGCCGGTTTGCCCTTGGACAAACTTAAGGCCCATTCGAACAGATCGCCAAGGTGCGCAAGAATCTGCGCGGGAGTACGGCTGGCTTCGGCGACGAGGAAGTCCGCAAAGGAATCAGGCGCGCCACGAAGGGTTTTGCCACCGCGATAGGCGACGGTGGCTAGGCAATGACGGAGA
This sequence comes from Candidatus Acidiferrales bacterium, assembly GCA_963792145.1. Lineage (GTDB taxonomy): Bacteria > Acidobacteriota > Terriglobia > Acidiferrales > UBA7541 > Acidiferrum. Next base: position 6,858 of record CAWBVH010000036.1, on the reverse strand, counting down.
AGATCGCGAGCACTGACGGTATCAGGAAGCACAGAAGTGGTCCTCAGGCGATGTTGAGAGCGCGCTTGAAGGAACCCTTTTCCGCATCGATTTTCTTCTGAAGCTGGAGAATGGCGAATAGAACCGCTTCGGGTCGCGGAGGGCAGCCGGGAACGTAGACGTCGACGGGAATGACCTGATTGCAGCCCTGATAGATGGCGTAGTTGTTAAAGACGCCGCCAGAGGTAGCGCAGGCACCCATGGAGATGACCCACTTGGGCTCAGGCATTTGATCGTAGAGCTGGCGAATGACGGGACCCATTTTAACGGACAGGCGGCCAGCAACGATCATGAGGTCGGCCTGACGAGGGGAGGGGCGAAAAACTTCGGCGCCGAAACGGGCGAGGTCAAAACGCGACGCGGCCATGGACATCATTTCGATGGCGCAGCAAGCGAGGCCAAACCCGAGGGGCCAGATGGAACTCTTGCGAGCCCAGTTCACCGCTTTATCGAGTTGCGTGAAGATGATGCCTTCGTCTTGAAGGAGCTTGCCGAAATCGTCGGGTTTGGTGAGCGTAACGCTCTTGCCTAGAGTCGTTTCCATAGGGCCCTCATGACTTCCCCATTTTGGCATAGCTGGGGCGGCGTGACAAACGGCGTCGACGTTAGGCAGCGCGGCAGTTTCGATACATGATCGACGCATGGCACAGCTGGAAAATTTTCGATTGAAAGTCTTTCGCACGGTGGCGGAGCATCTGAGCTTTCACAAAGCGGCGGAACGCCTTTTTCTAACGCAACCCTCAGTGACACAGCAAGTGAAAGCGCTGGAGGATGAACTGGGTGTGCGGCTGTTTGACCGCACGCCGAAGGGCGTTTCGCTGACGGAGCAAGGCTCGCTGTTGCAGCGGTACGCGCAAAAAGCGGCGACGCTGGCTGCCGAGGCTGCGGAGAAACTTGCGTCGGGAGACGGAAAATTGTCGGGGGAGTTCGCGCTGGGAGTGTCGACGACCATCGCACAGTACGTGTTGCCGCGGCTGATTGGCGCATTCCTGAGCGAGCATCCACGCGTGCAACTGTCGCTGCAAAGTGGGAATACGGTGGAGAACGTGCGGCTGTTGTTGGAGGATAAGGTCGCGATCGGTCTGATCGAAGGTCCAGCCCGAGACCGCGAGGATAGGACCGAGCCGTTCATGGAAGACGAGATGGTATTGATCGCGCCGGCGGACTTCGAATTCGGGCGGCTAACGCGCGAGCAATTGCTTTCGTCAAGTCTGCTGATGCCCGAACAAGGATCCGGATCGCGGCGGGTTGTGGAAACGGCGCTGGAAAAAGCGGGTTGCAGGCTGAAGTCATTCCCAAGAGTCATGAACCTTGATTTCACGGAAGCCATAAAATCGGCGGTAGGGGCAGGGCTGGGAATCGGATTCGTGTCGCGCTGGGCCATTTCGAAAGAACTTCAATTGCGAGCTCTAAAGGTGGTGGAGATTCCCAGCCTTCGCGCAGCGCGCCATTTTCCCCTGGTGCTACGGACGGGGCCGAGCCTCAGGGCGCTGCCGGGGCTTTCCCGCGAGTTCGCGCTGGCACGGGCGAGGATTCTCTCCGGCGCTCCCAAACGCCCGGAACGAACACGGAGTTCGGCGCGATAAGTTCAACTAATCGCTAATTAGGATTGCTCCTTGGACCGCCGCAGGATTCCGGCCGCAAACTCAACCCATGAACAAGAAGCTGTTTTTTGTGGGATTGATCCTCGCGGCCCCCACTGGCGATGTTGGGCGGGCTTGTGTATGGGCTGGCGTTGTCGCATCCATTTCACGTGGAGAGCCGGCAGCTGGCGAAATTTCTGCTGCCAGCCTCCGTGGTGGCGTTGGGATTTGGGATGAACTTGCACGGGCCGGCTCGGGTTGACGGTGACGCTGCTTCTGATCGGGACCGGGCTGAACGAGGCGACGCTCAAGAGGGTTGGCGTTCGGCCACTTCTGCAGGGGATCACACTGTGGATCATCGTTGGCGCAGGCACGTTGTCGCTGATCCTGTTTCACTGGATTGGAGTGTAGCTACGCGAAACCCGGGGGAATTGAGAGCCAAGCTATTGTTTATAAACTTCGATGAGTATTCTGACGGCGCGCCGATCACGGGTAGGTTCAAGAGAGCTATCTGCGCCAACCGCTATCCCGTAGTCTTTGTAAATCTCGATGACTTCGGCCTTGATTAAGTCAAGACCCTCGCCTGATCGGAGGGTTTTTCTACTGGGGGAAGAAGCCCTTTCTTCTGGAGTCGTGCCTCGATCTCGTCCGCTGAGACTCTTTCGAACGAGCCGAGATACTTGACCCCGAAACTGCGAACGCGCTGGTTCGCGCTGATTTGCTTGGGCTGCCGGGAATCCACATTTTGCGCGGATGCAAGGAACGGACATAACAGAGTTGAAAAGGCCAAGACCAAGGAAAGAAGAAGGCGCTTCGACGAGAGCATGATTCACATCCCATCGGCATAGTTCCAAGTTTCTACCATGGTGCGACTCTCACTGCAACTTGACAAAGGGATGAGGTAAGAGGAAAGCCTCACCCCTGAGAGTAAAGGGTGAGCCAGATGAAGAGAAAAGCGCAAGCGACGCCGAGCCGCCGCACTCCAAAAGGAGGATCACTACGGGACGGTCAAGACTACCTTGCCGAATTGCTTGGCGTTTTCTAGATAGTTATGGGCGGTGGCGCATTCGTGGAGGGGCCAAACCTTGTCGACGGCAGGCAGGAGGCGTCCCTGAGCGACGAGTTTGAGGACGGTACGGAGTTCGTCCTTGGTACCCATGTAGGAGCCGAGGATCGAGAGCTGGCGTGAAAAAAGGAAGCGGATGTCGAGTTTTGCGTCGTAACCAGTAGTGGCGCCGCAGGTGACCAGACGGCCGCCAGCAGCGAGGCTCTTGAGGCTGTGATCCCAAGTAGCGGTGCCGACATGCTCGACGACGACATCGACGCCACGATTATTGGTGAGCCGGCGGACTTCTTTCGAGATGGCCATGAGGAAGTGGTGGATGACTTCGTCGGCGCCGAGTTCGCGCGCCTTGGCAAGTTTTTCGTCGGTGCCGGCCGTGGCGATGACGCGCGCACCGAAAAACTTGGCGACCTGGACGGCGGCGCTGCCGACACCGCTTCCGGCAGCGAGAACCAGGACGGTTTCGCCAGGTTGGAGTTGAGCGCGATTGACGAGCATGTGCCAGGCGGTGAGGAAGACGAGAGGAACGGCGGCAGCGTGAAGCCAGTCGAGATTCTCCGGATACGGGAGACAGTTGACCTCGGGCACACGAACATATTCGGCGCAACCGCCGTCGATCATGTAACCAAGGTTGGTGAAATTCCGACAGTGGTTATCTTGACCAGCGACGCAGGCGGGACATTTGCCGCAGGTAACGCCCGGAGCGAGAACGACTTTTTGGCCGACTGAATGGTAGAGACTTCTGGGCCGACCTTGGCGACTTCGCCGGCGACATCGCTGCCGGGAATGTGGGGAGAGGGATAGCAACACCGGGGAGGCCGCGGCGAACCCAGAGGTCGAGATGATTGAGGGCGCAGGCGCGGACGCGAACCAGGACTTCATTGTGGCGGAGGGCCGGTTCGGGGACATCAGTATAGCGAAGAACGGAAGGGTCACCGTGTTTATGGATGACGATGGCTTTCATGAGCAGCCTCCTAGTCTAAAGGCTGTTGCAAAACCCTGATTTTCAAATTCTGTCGGTTGAGCCAGCAATTTCGTGGAGTTGCGTCGGCTGGATGTTGCATTGAGCTGGTGGTCTTGGCTTGGCAGCTTGCCAAATTCCGATCGGCTCCTGTGGTCTAAGGGTCGCTGGCCGGGTGGACCAATAGATGCGAACGGTCCAGCGCGAACTGGATCGAATTCCATGCTTGTGAGAACCGCTGCAGTGGGCGAGCCGGACGCGACCTCTCTACATTGATCCATCCATGGTCCCGAGCCGGCAACCTGCGGTGATTCAGGCCGGCTTGCTGACTGAGGCTAAGCAGCAGACAAACCAATGTCCAGCAGACGATGGTTAAAGTGAAGCATGACTTCATCGCGAATCGGCCTCGCGGGCACGCTGCAGATTGCGTTCCTTATTCAGCTCCGCCAGTTTTCGTAAACATTCTTGCATTTCTTGCCCAAGCGGCGACCCCTTGGCGCGTGGCCTCTTGCGCTGCCTTGGGAACATAGTAGCCGGTAGTCTTACCTTTCTCCCCGCGGTAGCTCACGTTCAGATGCGGACCATGCTTGGGCCCGTCTCCTTGGCAGTGGCAGCCCACTTGTCCACAGCTGCGGTAAGTTTCTGATAGAGTTCCGAAAATAGCGATCTCTGCCAGACGTGCAATCTCGCCCAGCAGTTTGCGTCGTTGGGCAGCGGAATCAACCGGCCTGGCCATGGCTCCTCCTGCGCTTTTGATAGCGAGCGATGGAAAATAGATTCTTGGTAATCACACACCAGCCCACGTAGCGCTGAAATCCAGGGTCTCTTTTGTACGTGGCTCGCAACATCGAGAAGGGATGCTTCAGCGTACTGATGGTAGCTTCACAGCCAGCTCGCCAACGTAGCGCTCGCCGGAACCAGCGCTGCTTCTGCTGCTTGACCCGCTTGACCGAGAGAGGTCCGCGCGCCGGCAGCGCTACTTTCTTTACCCCTAGCTCTTGCGCCGCGCGCTCATTTTTGGCGGAGAAAAAACCTCGGTCGCCCGTAGCCATCTCTGGCGCTCGCCCGAAGCAAGCTTGATGATGTTGCAGGGCCGGCATCCAGGCCGTGTGATCGTCCGGATTGCCCTTGAGAACTTGGTAACCGCTCACGATGCCGTTTTCCACCTCGTCAATCCGCACCAGCCTACCAAACTCGTTGGGCTTGTGCGCTTTCCCTTTGCGAATCACTTCGGTGTGTGGTTCGAACAGACTCAACACTTTGCCTTGCACGTGGCAGTTTCCACCCCACACTCGTTCCTTGGTCTGCGTGATCACCTTCTCGAGCAAAGGGACGAAATGCCGCAGCTGCCCGATCTGTGCTTCTACCCGCAGGAGCTTGCCCACTACTTTCAGCCGTCCCTTTCCCATCGTTGCACAACTTCGCTGGCCTGCCGCACCACGCCCCGAGTCAAGCTGCACTAACTTCTGATCATTATTCCGCATCCGCTGTTGGTTAGCCTCGGTGAGGGACTTGGCGGCGCGGCTGATCTCCAACAAACGATGTTTCACTGCGCGCCCGTGATGCACCACCTCCAAAGCCCCGTCCTTACACTCGGCGGCGATCCGTATAAGACTGCGGCTGAGCACCCGGATGCCGTCGCCCAAAAGCGTGCTGTCAGTGGGATAGTGAACATTACTTTCCACGACCGTCGTGTCGGTGCGAAGTTTGCGTCCTTGCGCTACACCTTGCTCATGCGCCAGGCCCACCACACGCTGATGAATCTGTTCGGTGATCTCCGGACTCAGCAACGCGAAGGTTCGACTGAAGGTAGTGAAATCGGGTGTGGCTTCGGCATCGAAGCGGGTAAACCGCCGGTACACCAGGTTGCTGCGGAGTTCCCGTTCCAGATCGCGGAAGCTCCAGCCCTTCAGGTGCTTCATGACGCAGCAGCGCAACGGCACAATGGGGGCTATGCCGGGCCGCCCGGTGCGCGCCGAAGCGGGGAAGCGTGCCGCCAGACATTGCTGGACCAGCTCGAGTAAAGCGGGATCGTCCAGGAACTGATCGACAGATGAGCAAATCGTCTTTGAGCAGCGCAGCTTGCTTGGCCAAAGGGGAGTAGAAGAGCCAGGCTTGATCGGGAGGAAGCGTTGATCATTACGTACTCGACTATATCGAGTAAGATGAAATTCGTCAAGGAAAAAATGAAGCCAAGACATTTTTCCCGGAAAATTGCGACTAAAGATGAGCGAACCAGCAGATCTGCCACGCCGTTGCGTCAGCTACCGTGTCAATACAAGGAGTTGAGGAGTGGGTTTTGCAACAGCCTTTATCTAGGAGCGTGGGGTATGAGCGACGGCAGCAACGTGCATATCGTATATATCGTATCACGTATGTTGGGCGATTGCCCGGGGCCGTCTTTGGCGGACTGCTGGAAAATAACTATAGCGCCTTTGCGATCGAGAAAAATGGAGGAACGGACGTCTGAGGTGTTCTTCAATAAAGAAAGCCCGAAACGCGATGGACGCTTCGGGCTTTCCAATGATTCGGCTGGGCTCTAAACCCCCACCAAACGTAGCTTTCGAAATTTAGCGTGGCCAGTGACCGAAAGTGAATACAGGATTTCACCTATAAGCGCCGCGCTAGCCGTACAATATGAAATACGTTTCGGCCCGTCGTGAGTTTCGGGGGGGGCGTGTTCAGCCCGAGATGCCACCAATCAAAAATGCCGTGTATCTCAGAAAATTTAAATAAACGACAAAAATTGAGGAAGCCATGAGTCCGGGAACGCATCGGCTGGATTTTAGTGTCAACTGGGACTCCGACAGCCAGCGCAAATTCTGGAATGCCTGGGATACGCAGCACCTGCAAACCGTCGGCGAGGAAACCCGGCGCCGGGGCGATGAGGTTCTCGGCCTCATCTCCTCGCTTAATCTTGAACGACCGCGGATTCTGGAAATCGGCTGTGGGAATGGCTGGCTCGCTGAGCGGCTTCTCTCATTCGGCCCGGTAACCGGAGTAGCATCGCGGATGCAGCAATTCAGGGAGCGCGCCGCCGGTTCCTACGCGGAGTTTCATAGCGGCAACATCCTGGAGATGGGCCTGCCGCACAATTCTTTTGATGTTGTTGTGACGCTGGAGACGTTTTCGCATGTCGCTGACCAGCCGAAGTTGATCGAAGTGATCGCGAATCTGCTGCGCGACCGGGGTTACCTGATCCTAACGACACA
>CAWBVH010000035.1:0-76852 GCA_963792145.1 Candidatus Acidiferrales bacterium | reverse complement strand
TCTTTCCGTACGGATTTCATCTTCAACCTACCGTTTCTTCTTCGGAGAGCTGGTCTTTGAGTTCCAGATACTTCCCCATAGGCAAGTGCATTCTCCACGGCGATGGCAACCTGATTTGCGATTTGGGTGAGAAACTCGATATCGCCACTGAAGGCGTTGTCCTGATATTTAACCACACCGAATATCCCCAGCACGCGACCTCGGCGAACAAGAGGAAGGATGCAGACCGTTCCAACTTCGGCCTGCAAGGTGTACTTCATTCCCAGCCGCCTTGCCTCCTGGAAGGACTGCTCCCGAGATATCTTCATCAATGGGACAAGGCTTTCCTCGTGGACAGATCCGTCGCTGAAAACAGAATCCAGGGCGTAGATCCGCAAATGTGTATTGTCGGCATCGGGAAGAGTGATGCCAACGCCATCGCAGCCCATAACCCGGCGCGTACTCACCACTGCGGCTGGGAAAAATATGCGGAAATCAACAGTGGAAACCACGTGATTCGTCAATTCAAGGAGAAGTCCAACACGCTCGTTCTTCTCCAGCAACTGCTGCTGTGAGGCCTGCGCTGCATCAAAGTGCAGCGCATTATCGAATGCCAGAGCGATCTGCTCAGCCACCACGGAAAGAAAGTGAACTTCTTCGGTGGTATAGATATCCGGTGCTTTTTTGGCAAAGGCGACTACGTACCGACCTTGCTGTGCGCTGTGGCTAAGGGGAGAGTGCACGCACAGCGGATTCCATATTTCTTCTTCAAAATCTCTTGAAATTTGGAAAACCGAGCATCCCGGGCGTCGAGCGAAGTGATCAAAGGCTTCTGGTTCTGATAGACCCACCAGGCATCGGATTCTTCTATGGCCAGTTCGGGGTCTGAAAAAGGATTGCTGCTTCTGTTTCCGCATGGACGGAATGGCGGTGAAACGTATTCTATTTCTCGTCACCAATGGTCACACCGATATAATCAAACCGGACGACCCGGTGCAACTTTCTCGCCAGCGCGCCAAATAGTTCCCGCGGATCTCGATACGTTTCCGATCGCATTCGATACGCCGACGAGCAATTCATATCGGCTGGCGGCTGAAAGCCGAGGCTCGCCGGCAAAGTTTTCCGTTCGCATCGGGCAAACCTCTCAAGACCTCCCCTTGAAGCTTGGATGCGCAACGCCAGCGTAGGTCAGAAACTGCCTAAGGACAATCCGCCCCACAGTCCTCACACAGCGATCGTTGCGGTTGTCATTCGGCAGAAATCTTCTGGTCCTGAATTGACTGTGAGCGAAATCTCTCTCCCCCTCGGGGACGTCAATCCAAAAGCGGCCGTACGCCGACGATCGTGGATTCCGCTTGCCCAGCTGATGAGCCTGGTACACGTTGCCCTGCTGTCCCGTTCTGTTTAACAAATATTTTATCTCAATTTTGATTGGTGGTGTTGGGGTCAGCACAGCTTCGCGACGCAGCGGGTTCGACGAAAGCTTTTCACTAGAGAATCCCCCAAAGACCCTTGGCCACACAACTCCTGCGTTGCCCGTCCACTTGATCGGCCAGCATTGGCGGCGGATTCCACTTCTCCGCGATCGCTGTTATCGGGAGTTGCCGGCAACAGCCCTTGGAAATCGCATTACCGGGCAAGTTCGCAATACGGGGGAGTGATTATCTGAACTCGGTGCCATATTTGAGGGCAATCTCACGGATTTGCTCTCGAGTAAGCTGCTTAGGCGGCACGCCGGGCGGATTGCAGGTGTCACGGAAAAAGCCGTCCAGACCAGCGGGCGCCATAATCCAGAGTAATAGCAGTTCGTGATCGGGATTTGAAAACCCATGCCAAGTGTTCCTGGGGATGAATATCGTTCCACCCTTCTCAAAATTGTGCGGTACATCGTTTAGTGTGAGAACTCCGCTGCCTTCGAGGACGTAGAAGGCTTCGTCCATCTGGAGATGTCGGTGAATCGGAATGCCTGTGCCGACCATTACTTGCTGTGTCCCCAAGGCGAGACCGTCGGAGCCTGTCGTGGAGCCGACCTTGATATAGATGTTGCCATGGTCACGAAAATGAACGAGATGTTCCCCTTTGGTAGGCCCGAGCACATATCCCCGTGGCGGCGCGGCCTGAGCCGGGGGCACGCCTTGCACCAATTCTGGTTAATGCCGATGCTCCCCAGGCCGAGGAGGAAGGATCGGCGTTTTTGCTCGAGGGCAATCATTACAATCTCCTTTGGGTTCGTCGATTCGTTTACAGCACGGTGGCTTGTGATGACTCCGAAATTCACGAGGGGAGGATATCACCGAAATGGCGGCACTCTGCTTGCGCCTGATTTGCGTCGCGAACTCGGAAAAGTCCCGGGCCAGGTTTTGCGTCGTAATCTATCTAGAGTCTTGAAGAGTCACGGCGTTGGAGTCGAGATGCCGTGATTTTTCGTTTTGGTGGAAGCAAATAGGCCAAGAGTCGGTCAATTCCTGGAAAGTCGTACTCGGACTGCGACCTGTAAAGCTGCTGAACATGATTGTCTGTAAAGGCACTGGAACTCTTTCAGACCGTGCGTCCCATCGCACGTAGCCTACAAGGCAGAGCGAGGAGGCAACGAACCGTTCTGGAGCCCTTGGACAATGTACCCATGCTCGTAGAAGAGCAGCGCCGGAACCGCGAGGCAACGGTGTATCTGCCAGCATTAGGTGGAGACGGGCCTAGGCTTGATCGTACGACTGCGAACTGAAAGCTGCTGAAGTGAATATTTATTGAGAGAAGTACTCTCTCGAATTGAATCTCGTCTCCCATGGCGAGTACCCTACGAACTATGGCCGGAAGGCAACAACTGGTCAGAGAGCGTTCCGACAACGAATCCTGCAACCGCAAGGTTGGCACCAGTACCGTGAGGGAACGGTGTCAGCTGCTAGCATCACGGCGGCAAACGGCAAGGGTGAATAGTATTGGTGAGCATATGCAAATTCTCTTAAGCGCCGTCATCAGCGGGGAGCGGAAGATGCTCGGCGCTCCCTTGCAGCGGGTACGGTAGGCTCCGTGCTCCTCCGTCATGGGCAAACAACGCTGCCGGCGTAAAGAGAGCACCTAACCTATTGTCATGTCACTTCAACGGAACAGGATAAACCCGTATCGTTCCCCGAAAACAAAAGGGGAAAGATCAACCGCAAGGAGGATCGACGGCGGTGCGGGCAGGAGATCGGAGAGGAAGCGAAGGCTGCTCTGTAATGGAGCAGATATCGGTTGCGTCCGTCTTATCGACAACATCACCGAACGCGAAAGCGGGCAGACTTCCCCGTGGTGCTGCACACGAGAGAACTTGATTAATCGGCTTAGGGGACAAGGCAGATGACGACAGCCAAAACTGTTGGTGCGGTCTCCTGCGAAGCGGCGGAATGGTATGCCATCAATTGGCAGACCATCCACCGCAACGTTCGCCGACTCCAAGTCCGTATCGTGCAGGCAACGAAGGCTGGCAGATGGAACAAAGTGAAATCTTTACAACGTCTGCTGACCCACTCTTACAGCGGCAAGGTGAAGTGCTCCCCAAAATTCGGACCACTCAATAAGGTATAAAATCGCTGTCTCGGAAAGGGAGCAGAAATGAAATCGAGGCAACGGAGGACCTTCAGCGCGGAGATGAAAGCACGCATCGCGCTGGAGGCGATCAAGGAGCAGAAGACCATTCAGGAAATCGCTTCGCATTACGGCGTACATCCCGGCCAGGTGGCGAACTGGAAGCGGCAAGCGATTCAAGGAGCGCCGGAACTGTTCGCGGATCGGCGCTCGCAGCCGGACACGAGCGAGGAAGCGCTAAAGGCGGAGTTGTACCAGCAGATCGGGCAGCTGCAGGTGGAGCTGGACTGGCTTAAAAAAAAGTCCGGTTTATCGCGTTAGAGCAGAGGCAGGGATGGATTGCATCGCACAAAGACCTGAGCATCCGGCAGCAATGCCGCTTGGCGGTGGTTTCGCGGTCGGGGTGGTATTACGAGGCGGAACCGGAAGCGGCCGAGAATCTGCGCTTGATGCGGTTGATCGACGAGCAATACACACGGACGCCGTTTTACGGAATCCGGAGGATGGGTTGGTGGCTCGGCGAGCAAGGACACGCGGTCAACGCGAAACGGGTACGCCGGCTGATGCGGCAGATGGGGCTGGAGGCGCTCTATCCGAAGCCACGGCTGTCGGATCCCGGGTTAGGGCACAAGATCTATCCGTATCGGCTGCGCAGCCTCAAGATCGATCGGCCCGACCATGTTTGGGCCAGCGATATCACCTACATTCGCCTGCGGCAGGGCTTTGTTTATCTGGTGGCGATCATGGATTGGTTCAGCCGCTATGTGCTGGCGTGGGAAGTATCGATTTCGTTGGAGAGCGCCTTTTGTGTGGCGGCATTGGACTGGGCATTGACGACGACGCGGCCGGAGATCTTCAATACCGACCAAGGAGCGCAGTTCACCAGCGAGATATTTACGAGTCGTCTCGAGAAGCAGGACATCACGATCAGCATGGACGGACGAGGACGAGCGATCGACAACATTTTCATCGAACGTTTATGGCGGACGGTGAAATACGAAGAGGTGTATCTGAAGGATTACGGCGGGGTTTTAGAAGCAGTCTCCAATCTCAAAAGCTATTTCACTTTTTACAATCACGAACGCCCGCATCAGTCGTTGGGCTATCAGACGCCGGCGGCGATCTACTTTGGGAAAGTGAAATGCTTTTGAGGAGGGACAAAGCAGCGTATGCCGTGGGTCGACCGAGTTGGCGATCGTCGTTCCTGGGCGATCCTGGCACGATATTTCTCTGTGGAAAACTAGAGCGAGGCACGAAGAAAGAAAAAAGTAGCAAAAAAGAAAGAAAAGAGGGCCTGTGGAAACTGACGCTGCTGATGGAAATCCGCAAAGAGCGCGGATTCCCACAGCAGCTTGAAAAGAGCCTCGCAAAAGACGCTCGGCTTTTTCACAGTTCCCACAGGCCCAACAACAAGGATCTATCTATAATGTTTTGCAGGCAGCGATCCACCTTAATAAGGCTAAATTTTGGTCCGAAGGATGGGGAGCACCTTTAAGGTTCTCGCCGTTCGACGAGTGACGGAAAATGCTGGCAAGAAAACTCCAGGTGTGGACCAGGTAATCTGGAAAACACCGGAAGATAAAATTCGGGCTGTACATGCATTGAAGAGTAGAGGTTATCAATCGCAACCTCTACGACGTGTCTATATACCGAAATCGGACGGCAAAACGATGCGTCCGCTCGGAATTCCCTGCATGATCGATCGAACCCACCAAGCTTTACATTTGCTGGCACTCGATCCGGTGCTGGAAACCAACGCTGATCGAAACTCTTATGGGTTTCGTCAGAAACGGTCCTGCGCCGATGCCATTGGACAGTGCTTCATCACGCTGTCTAATGCACCGAACACGCAGTGGATTCTGGAAGCGGACATCAAAAGCTGTTTTGATCAAATTTCCCATGGCTGGCTTCTGGCGCATGTCCCTATGGACCGCGCCATTCTCCAACAATGGTTGAAATCCGGGTATATGGATAAACACGTCCTCCACGAAACGACGGATGGAACCCCACAAGGCGGTATTGTCTCCCCAGCGCTCGCCAATTGCGCGCTGGATGGACTTGAGCGACTCTTGCAGGAGAAATACCCTGCAAAAAGGCGCCTCAAGTCCCTTGGAGGCTCATATCCCTGTATTAATTTCATTCGTTACGCGGATGATTTTGTCGTCACCAGTAAATCGAAAGACTTGCTGGAAGGAGAGGTCCAACCCCTCGTTGAGCAATTTCTTCAACAACGTGGGCTCAAACTCTCTCCCACGAAGACTGTCACTACGCACGTGGAGAAAGGCTTTGATTTCCTCGGACAAAACGTGCGCCGCTACCCTAACGGGAAACTGCTCATCAAGCCGTCCAAGAAGAACGTTAAAACCTTCTTGGCAGGAATCCGAGCAACAATTAAAGCCGGGCTTGGCATGTCGGCCGCCGACTTGATCGATCAACTCAACCCCAAGATACGGGGTTGGGTTAACTATCATCGGCACGTGGTCGCCAAACGTACTTTCTCATACGTTGATCATTCTATCTTCCACAGTCTGCGGCGATGGGCACGGAGAAGGCATCCGAAGAAGTCCTCGACCTGGCTCAGAAAGAAATACTATGAGCGCAGTCGGAGACACAACCGGTGTTTCTTCGGGGAACGCTACGATGACGAGGGACAGCCTCGCAAGGTGTGGCTGTACCGCGCAAAGAGCACCCCCATTAAAAGACACATTAAAGTGCAAGGCGAAGCCAACCCTTACGATCCTGCATACGAAACCTATTTCGAAGATCGGGAAGGTTCTCATATGCTGGACACGTTCCGGGGTACCACGACTCTTCGCTTTCTCTGGACGGAGCAACGCGGTCTCTGCTCTGTTTGCAATATCAAAATCACTCGGATCACGGGCTGGCGCCTGCACCACTGCGTCCCTCTTGTGAAGGGTGGTTCGAAGAGCGCGGAAAACCGCGTTCTACTTCATCCAGAGTGCCACGACAGGGTTCACCGTCAGCACCTTTCCGTATCAAAGCCGCGTCTCCCTCAAAGAGGCGTTCGCAGGGCTTGAGCCGGATGAGTACGAAAGTCTCAAGTCCGGTTCTTAGAGGGCCGGGCCCCAGCAATGGGGCCTGGCTACTCGGTTCAGAATATACAAATGCTCGTAAGCGTCGTCACGCGAAGAGAGCCTAAAATGCTGCGCGGCTCTTCTTGCAGTGAGTACAGAGGCTTCCGAGTCCTCGGTCATGGGTAATCAACACTGCCGGCGTATAGAGCAGATCTAACCGATCGCGTCATTTCAGCGGAACAGGGTAAGCCCGTATCGCTCCCCGCAAGGGGAAGGACCATCGCAAGATGAATCCGATGGCGATGCGGGTAACGGAAATGGGAGCAAGCGAAGGCTGCCCTGTAACGGGGCAGATAGGGGTTGCGTCGCCAGGTTGGGACAAGATCACCTCGCCGGAAACGGAGCTGACTTCCTGTTGGTGCTCAACTCGAGAACGTTTGAGGAACCGATGCATGAAGCAAAGCAAATGACGACGGGGCAACCCGTTGGTGCGGCTTCACACACAGCGGGCGGAATTCCCTCCGCCGTGCGAATCGGCAGCAAGTCAGTATCGAGTAGGTCTGATTCGTTTTGCATCAGGCCGCGTCCTCGTTGTTCATGGGGGGCGTTTTTGAGTGCTCGAGCCGGATGAATGGGAAACCTTCAAGTCCGGTTCTTAGAGGGCTGGGCGCCAGCAATGGCGCCCGGCTACTCGACAACTTGAATCCACATTGACGGGTACCGCGTTTATCGAGAGCTGAGGAGGCGAACATGTATTTTTCGGGTCGTTGCTTCTCTTCGGCCATTTCCGGAGGACTAGCCCTTTCAGCTACTCACCCCACACGTTTAGGTGTAGGTGTCCATTATGGAAGATATACGCCAGGGCGTACTCGTTCTTGAGGAACGCCCCGGGGCCGTTCAAATACTCGAACAAATTGCTTCCATGCGGTCACAACTGATTTCTCGCAGTGATTACTCGACTTTGATGGACACGGTGGCGAGTGCATTTGCGTCGAGCACGCTGTCGATTTCTTTGCCCTCTCTAACCACCACGAAGAACAAGTTCAGTGGAACAGGACTATTCGGGGTGTTGGCCACAGCTGCTCCAGTGCAATTCGGATTGACGGTATAGGTCCCGCATCCCGGCGTCCAACCGGCCTCTAACGGTACACCGTTGACGACAGTGTGCTCCATTGTCTTGAAATTGCCTTTTCCATCATAGGTGGTCATGACTACTGCGCGGAACTGCGCTTCGGGCGGAAGGCCGGGGATGTTAAGGAGCACGCCTTCAACGGCGGATCAATAATCGCCCTGAAGGGTTTTATTCGTGCAAGCCTTCGTGTCCCCGTCGTCGTGACCTGTCCCCGTTCTTGATCAACCCGCGCTGAGGAAGCAGCGACCAGTAAACCACAAAAAATCATTATGGGAATTGCAATCATAGTTACTCTCGAAGCTGATTTCCATTGCATTGAAATCTCCTTTTACTCTTAACCATCGTTCGCTCAAATGTTGGAACAATTTCATGTTTGGCCGAGCCTGTTAACCCATCAACGAGATAACTCGCCAAGATCCCTCACGAGCCGCGTTACACGTTTGTGGATTTGTCAGGGTCCAGATGAGAGAAACGGCGGAATAGTAGATTCCCGTCCATCCGGCCCACCCAGCTAGAGTGCCAAATATTAGAGACTTTCAAGGATTCGTGCTGTTCAATTCTATACAGTCTGGGGTGATTTCTTGGTTGGTGAAAGATTCCGGTAGCCCGTTACGAGAGAATACAACTATAATTAATTAACTTTGTATGAAGTATCGCGTACGGTTGGTCTTGCAAACTGGCAGAGCGACTAGGTAGGAGCGGGTGCTCCCCTACGCGGTCATTACCCTCCATTCTTACAGGGCCCTCGTTTCCTTTGCCTTAATTTGCAGGCTCAGGCCAAATTTTTAGAATATCTCAACAATTAAGGGGATCATTGTGAACAAAACATGGATGTGGTGTCTGATCGGTGTGCTCCTAGTGGGGAGCGCCGCACGGTCGCAAGCGCAGATGACCGACGGGACTGAAAAATCTGTAGCCGCCCTCGAAGAACAGTGGCTGCAGGCACAAAAGACGAATAATGCTGACCTACTCGCCCCGTTGCTGGCCGACAAGTTCGTGAATACGGGCAGCGATGGGAAAGTGACTGGCAGGGCCGAGACGCTGGCAGAATTGAAAACGATGAAGTGGAATACTGCCGGCTACACCGACCTGAAAGTTACGGTTTTTGGCGATACGGCCATAGCCACGGGAGACTTCAGGAGTAAAGGGACCGATGCGGTGGGTAAGTCTTTTGACGTTGATATTCGCTGGACCGATACGTGGATGAAGATGCCGAGCGGACAGTGGCAGTGTATTGCAAGCCAAGGGACGCCCGTAAAAGCGTAGGCACGAACACAACGCTGAGTCGAAATGGCCGCCCTCCCTGTGGCGGTCATTTCTTTTGTCCCAGCGTTCGTTCGGCCTTTGGGGATGCGCAAACTGGTGTGTAAGCAGGTATAGCTTTCGCAAATCGTGACCATTCCGGTTGAAAAAGAAACGAAGAAGCGTGAGCGCGGAAACGGGAATAAGAAAATGGCACAAGAAAATATAGAACGCGAACTGGTTTCAAATTGTCTGGATTACCTGCTGACGTTGAAAGTAGAGCGTAAGAACTACACCGAAGTTCTCAACACCATCGAGCGGCGATTTTCCGAGTTGGGGAAGACAAATCCTAATTCCTCTCTTTCCCTGATGTTTACGTCGGCGAAAAAAGGCGACCTTGTGATTGGCGGTCAAGACGTGCCGGAGATGAGTGATCTGTATCGCGTGACGCTGGACCGGAAAAGGTACAAGCGAGACGAAATGTGGGGTGACTTGGGATGCGCTCTTGCGCTTGAGAATCACTACGATTACTCGGGTCGGTAACTAAGGCCAAAGCGGCCTATCAGGATTTCCTCACGCTTTGGAAAAACGCCGACCCTGACATTCCCGTTCTCATCGCTGCTAAAGTGGAGTACACGAAGCTTCAATAGTTCCGAGGCGAGTCAGCTCGAGTTGTCGGGGGATGATTGCCGGAGAAGCGGTACTTCATATTGACGGGAACGGCGTTTACCAGCCGCTCGTTCCTTTGGCTTGAAAACCAGTTTTTTGAGTGTTATCAGTAAACGCCGGCGGGACAAGGCAGACCACAATCCCTGTGGCGCCGTTGACCGTCCTCGCTCCGCGAAAGGCGCGGTGATATTTTAGTCAGGAAGAAATCATGTGTATTTCAGAACCCAAGTCTGATGGGCCCGTAACTCGCCGGAAGGGCCACGAGCCACCGGTGGCTACTTCGGTATGTGGCTGGCGATATCACCACATCGGCATTCCGACTGACGTTCAGCGTCCCGACGAGATTTACCTGGAACGGTTTAAGATGTACGTCTCTGCGTTCGAGACCAGTCCCTGTGGCATTCAATGGATGCGCTTCGAGCCCGATAGCCCAGTGCACGCCTTGGTCAAGTCAGTCCCTCACATCGCGTTCGAAGTAGACGATCTTCAATCTGCTATAGCAGGGAAGCAGATTCTCACGGAACCGAACTCACCTTCGGAAGGCGTTATGGTAGCGCTGATCCTCGATAGCGGCGCGCCGGTTGAACTTCTCGAATTTCGGCGTGACGTGGGTGACGGATCAATGCATTGAGACCCTTGGCGGAACGCCGGACTTAGAGAACAGATTCGTTCCCCAGAGTGGGATCGCCCAAGTCGAACTGGATTGCCCACCAAAAACGCCTGCTCGAGGGGCATCGCTCGGGCCGGCCATTGGAGCTGACGTCGGCGCAGCGGAAGCAGCTCGACGACATTCTCGAAAGCGGCCCGGTAGCCTACGGCTTGGATACGGGCATGTGGACCTCTCCCATGATCGCCTGGGTCATCGAGGAGGAATTCGGCATTCAGTATCATCCCGGCCATGTGCGCAAGTTGCTCCATCGTTTGGGCTTCTCGGTGCAGCGACCGCGTCGCGTGCTGGCCCGAGCCAACGCTGATCAGCAAAATCGCTGGCAGCGGTACACCTATCCCAGCCTTAAAAAAAAGCGCAGCGGCAAAACTGGGCGTTGATCTTCACCGACGAAGCCAGCTTTCGCCAAGATTCTACCCTGCACGCCACTTGGAGCCGGATTGGTTGTCCCCCGAAAGTTCCCGTGACCGGACAGCGCAAGAGCGTGAAGATTTTTGGGGCCATTGAATTGTGGAAGGCTCGATTCCATTACCGGCAAGAGACCATCCTCAACGCTTCCACGTACTTCGCGTTCCTGGAACAACTGGCTCGCAGCTATCGACGGCAGGGAGCGGTGCTCATTCAGGACAACGCGACGTACCATCCGGCCTTATTTGCAATCTTTTTTGTAATCAGTATGTCCCTTTATTTATGCGCGTCTGCATAGCAAGGTTGTGGACGCTCCGTTCGAGTGAAAAGCGAATCGATGCGCGTGAGGATCTCCCAGCTCGCCGGCTTAGGGCCTTGACCAAGTTTGCTCGGTCCCGGGACCGGCCCTCCTCAGAACTCTGCTACGGTTGAATGTCGTCCATGTAACGCGACCTCCTCGTATGTCATTCATTTCACAGGTGCTCCTCGTTTTGGCAAGGCACACCCCTGCTGCTGATTTTCAATCACTGAATCTGGGACCAAAAGGCACAGGCGGGGGTAAGCAAGCAGAAGGGGCTCCCATCCATTGCGGATCGGAGCCTCTCTATCAACCAGCTCTTGTAGATTTTACTGCTTGGCTTAACTCGAACACATTAGAACGCTTTTGTCGAGGACTCGGGTCACCACAGAGCGCGATCGAGGTCGCATCAGTCTGCAGTCAGGACAAACTTCGAATCCGTCTCATCAATGCTGCCAGATTGGAACGGTCCTTTTCATTGACCGCTTGGAACTTCAATCCCAGTCCGCTGCCGGGTTTCACGTGCCGCACAACAGCGTCGGCGCGAATTTGGCCCTCTTGAACAAGAAAATGAAGATTAGTCGTCGAGCCAATGCGCTTTGGCCTGGGGGTCTGAATGAACAATCCTCCTATACTGAGATCCTTCACGCGCGACAGATCACGATCTCCGCTGCCTTCCCAGTAGACCCATACATCGTTCTTTGACTCCACCCGTGAGCTAAATCTTCGGTGCGCCATAAATCCACTCACTTGCCAAAATTACAGCACTTTGCAACGTTGGTGTCGAGGGCCGACGAAAGGACACCGCCGATAGGCGTGGCTGGAAGGCGAAGAGTGGTTTCAGTGATTCGTCACGCGACCACAACGGGCTGCTCCAAAAAGTTAAAACTATGGTAAAACCGCGATTAACGAGAGCCGGTAGCGCGCTAAAAAACGCTGTTTTTAAAGGGAATCTGGCGCGCCCGGAGAGACTCGAACTCCCGGCCCCCTGGTTCGAAGGAAGCAGTTAAAACCTCTAAGTGCTGCTTCTGGTGTCGCTTACAGAGGAACGCGCCATTTATTTCGCTCTCGAGTTGGACCGAAGATGGACTGAAATGACTGGGGTGAACCCCTTGGATGGCACAAATTATTTGGACACAGGTTCCGATAGATATGGAGCGTGCTCGGGTCGACCAACGGCGCGCGGCTGTCAGAGAGGAGGACGCAGCTTTGCGTCCCGTCGTTCCCACCAAATTGTGCTGTTATGAACTGCGCTATTTTGCGCGAAGAAGTAGCACAGGCACTTTGATGTTGTGCTGAACACGACTGGCGGTTGTCCCAAGAAAAAGATCGGCTAGGAAGCGGTGGCCATGCGTACTCATAGCCACTAAATCGCAGGGCTTCTGCTGAATCCATTTGGTAATTTCCCGCGCTGGATCGCCGTAGGCTAACTCAGCATCGGTGGGAATGCCTTCCGCCTGAAGCTCCGCTCGAATCCTCTGCAAATACGCTTTGTCATCTGTGATTTCCTGACTGATTGCGTCTGGCCCATACGCTCTTGCAGCCCACCCGTCCGCTACGTGCAGCAATACAATTCGACTACCAGCGAGTTTCGCGAGCTGTTTGATGTGTTTGATGATTGCGCGGTCGGTTGCCGTGCCATCCAGCGTCACCAGAATTGTTTTGTACATGGATGGCTGCTGTTCCATAAGGCTACTCATCCCCCAGTTATCACTTGCCACGCGGCTCTAAGCGAGTCCGGAAGACCGAAAATGTCCATTGCCGTGATCAGAATCGCGCTGGCCCAACCGGCAATCAAGAGGAACTTCCCATTTTTCCATTCTCCCATGCGTTTGCGAGAGCTTGTGAACTGCAACATAGGGAACATGGCGAATGGAAGCTGCAGCGCGAGTACGACTTGGCTCAACGTGAGCAAATCCGTGACGCTACTGTCTCCTCGTAGTCCGATAATAAAAACCGCTGGCAAGATAGCCAGAGTTCGTGTGATCAATCGCCGCACCCAGGGCCGGATTCTCCAATGCATAAAACCTTCCATCACGACTTGCCCGGCGAGGGTACCCGTGATCGTACTGCTCTGACCGCTTGCGAGCAGGGCCACCGCGAACAGCGTGCTTGCAAGCGAAGTTCCAAGAAGCGGCGCGAGAGTCAGATAGGCGACCCGGATCCAATCGCTCTGCGCATTGAAGGTAATGACTTGTCCGCCTGCAACGCTGACGCTACCCTTACCGAAGAAGACAATCGCGGCAAGGACAAGAATCGCCGCATTGACAAAGAATGCGACCGACAACGCCAGTGTGGAATCGATTGTATTGAATTGAATCGCTTTTCGCATAGAATGCGCGTCCTGCTGCAGTTTGCGGCTTTGCACGAGAGCCGAGTGGAGATACAGATTATGCGGCATGACAGTCGCGCCGATGATTCCGATCGCGACATAAAGCATTCCCGCCTCGCGTAATTGAGGACTAAGGAGTGCACGTCCCATTTCGAGAAAACTCGGCTTGGTTTGGGGCAGGAGAAACAGCTCGATAAAGTAGCAAACGCCGATCGTGGCGATCAAAAGCAGAATGACAGCTTCGATCGTCCGCATACCAACTGTCTGAAGCGCAAGGAGGAGCAACACGTCAAGTCCTGTGATGATGACCGCCCACAGGAGCGGGATATGAAACATTAGATTGAGGGCCACCGCGCTTCCCAACACCTCAGCCAAATCACACGCGCCGATAGCGACTTCACTCAGCAGCCAGTTTGGCCAGCGGGTCCACTTGGGATACCAATCACGGCAACATTGAGCGAGATCCTTGCCAGTCACGACGCCCAATCTTGCGGAGATGATTTGCATGAAAATGGCCATCAGGCTGGCCAAGCCTACCACCCAGAGCAGTCCGTATTTGAACTGTGCGCCGGCTTGCAGATCTGTTCCCCAGTTACCAGGGTCCATATAACCGACGCTGACCAGGATCGCCGGACCGACAAAAGCCCGCCAATGCTTCCACCAGCCCTCGTGATGGCTCGGCACGGCAACCGACCCGTGCATCCCCTCCAAAGAGAGGCCGGTTCCATGTGAAGTGCTCCTTGTCATTTCACCCTCATGCCAATATTAACTTAGGTTTACCATGATTTCATAACACCAATTAACTTTGACGTCGGCCAGCTTCTCTGTTCCGGGTCAGCGTGGCTGGAGAGGCCTGCTGGACGATTGCCAAGTTCCCTGGGTGCGCTTGTTAATTAAGAGGTCGTGCTAGACTACGGAAATGGCAGGGCCATTGACGATGCTTACGATTTCCAAGGAAAACTACTTGAAAGCCATTGCGGAAGCTGAAGCAGAAGGGCAAACCGTGATTGGTGCGCGACTTGCCCATTGGCTGTCTGTAACTCCTCCCGCGGTGACGTTCGCTTTGAAGCGCTTAAGAAAGGACGGCCTGGTTTCGCTGGCGAAAGACGGTCAGATTCGCCTAACCCCAGAAGGAAGAGAAATTGCCGAAGCCACGATTATACGTCATCACCTGATCGAGCGAATGCTATTCGAGATTTTTGACATGCCCTGGTATGAAGTCCATGAAGAAGCGGAACGACTCGAACACGCCGTGTCGCCGGAGTTCGAGAAGAGATTGATCGAAAAGCTAGGCCAGAAAGATACCTGCCCACACGGCAACGGCCTCTCTTTGCGTAGTCCTGCCAACCGGCGAAAGAAAGGCATGCGTCTGCTTAGCGAGGCGGAAACGCACACGGAATACATGGTCGCGAGCGTCTATGAACGTGACCGGAAACTCTTGGAATTTCTCGATAAGCAGGGGCTTCAACCTGGTACGTGTATCGAGGTCGAAGCGCGGAACTATGACGGAACGGTTTCGCTGCTCGTCGGCAAGCGACGAATACATCTGGGCGGACCGGCGGCTGAGAAAGTCTGGCTCGCGAAGTCCAAGCATTAACACAGGTAACCGCGACGGCATGTAAGATGCGAACAAGGAAGTTGTTTCCCGCAAATCACGGCAAGAGACATCCGCGCCATGGTTGTCTCGGGTCCACATCCGTCTTATTTGGTTTTTGGGGGGTGGCGTATCATCCGGCCTACCCGTCCAGGCCATCTTTCCTCATTCGATGTTTTCTTAGCGTCTCTTTCGATTCCCGAGGCTTTCACCTGCAATGAAGCGTGCCATTTCACATCCAACCTAATCGGTGGTATTACATTCCGGTGTCTAACACGTATTTATTGTAGCTAATTATAATCAGTGTACTATGCTGTTCTACAAAGGCGAATGTAGCTGTCGTTCGTTCGGAATGGCTAGATTGACAGGCAATGAAGACATTTCTTGGATGCATCCGTTTCAATTTCACCCCTCGATCGCCCAAAGGTCCAGATGGTCCACCACATCCGACACAGTACACCAAGCGATTCTCCGGCAACCAGTCACGAAGGCTTGGCGGTAAACTCAAATCTTGTTCAGGAAGGTAGGGCTTGTAGATCTTGGCCATGACTCACAAACTCGCACACCCTTCTATACTATTTGCCTTCAAGTGAATGCAGTAAAACTGAAGCTGAATTCTCGGACGCACTGCTAGAGTAGTTGCCCTATCTAGCAGCCACTACTATCCGGACACCCTCAAGCAAGGAAAGGACAATAAGATCACGGCGATTATTCGAAGACTGTTTTCAAGCACCACAATAAACAAGAAAGTCAGACTTCTGTTCGATAGTGGAAGCTAGATCGCATTCTATCATCGCGAGCTGTCTATATGATTGAATTTGGGTTCTGGCACACAGGCATCGAGACTGACAGGAATCGGACGCCAGTTTCGCAGATGTCCAAAACGGGACAGCCCAGCTTGTCGCCTTCCGCCCCGGAAAGTATGACGACCGCATCAAGAGCATCACGCGGATTTGAGGATTTCGATGTCACCGCGTTTGCGCACAACTTCGACGGCGACGCCTGATCCGTCCCTGCGGATAAGAAAATCAGCGACGGCATCTCCGAGCCGCAAATTTTCGACGCGAAGTTCATCTAGATTCACAGGCAGACAGGAATTTGCGAAGTGAATTTGGCGTTCTCGATCCCGCACCTCAAGTCCGAGACAGGCCCTTAAGAGCAAAAATACTGATCCCGCAGCCCACGCCTGGGGTGCACAGGCAACCGGATAGAGAGTTGGGCCGCTTGCTTCGGGTCTTTTGTGAAAGCCGCAGAAGAGTTCGGGCAGGCGTTGTGATTCAACATAGCGGCTGGCCTCGTACAGGCCATGCAGGATTTTGCACGCTTGCTCCTGCATGCCATAGAGCGAGAAACCCAGGCCGATCAGGGCATTGTCATGAGGCCAGATGGAACCATTGTGGTAGGACATCGGATTGTAGCGAGATTCAGACGCGCCGACCGTCCGAACACCCCATCCTGAAAAGCACTGTTCACTCATCAGCGACGCAGTTACGGCCTCGGCCCGCTCGTGACTCGCAATCTTGCAAAAAAGAGCGTGCCCCGCATTGGAAGTACGCACGCGGCACTGCTGCTTTTGCCCATCCAGAGCAAGCGCGTAGGTGCCCAGATCATCGCACCAAAATGCTGCTTCGAACTTCACTCGAAGCGCTTCTGCTTCTAAATCCAACTCTTCGGCGAGATCCGGCTCCTCCAACGCGCGTGCGATAAGCGCGGCGGACCGCTTGGCCGCGTACACATAGCCTTGCACTTCACACAAAGCAATGGGTGGCTCGGCCATACGCCCGTCGGCATGGAAGACGGAGTCATGGGAATCTTTCCAACCCTGTTGCACCAGACCCTTGGAAGAGCGTTGTGCATACTCGACGAAACCGTCCCCCTCGCAATCGCCGTATTGGTCCATCCAACGCAGGGCGCGCTTGATGTTCGGCCAGATTTGTTTCAGAAACGTTAGGTTTCCCGTTCGCACAAAGTAGCCACCGGCAAGCATGACGAAAAGAGGCGTGGAGTCAACGCTCCCGTAATACCGGGCGAACGGAACTTCCTTCGTCACCGCCATTTCGCCGCGGCGCATTTCATGCAGGATTTTCCCGGGTTCAGCGTCCTGCTCCGGTATCTCTTCGGTCGCCTGGGTCTCCGCCAGATACTTCAGGACGCCTTCTGCGATGCGAGGCGCCATCCACAAACACTCGATCGCGGTAATGATTCCATCACGGCCAAAAACGGTGTTGAACCACGGCACCCCGGCGTACGGATACGGACCTTCCGGATTGCCTTCAATCAGCATCCGCAGATCCGCGGCAGAGCGCGTCAGCCATGCATTGAAGCTTTCGCTGGTCGTCGTGATTCGGCACTCATCGATGCCAGTACGGTCAAAATCGCGTTGCAGTCCCCGGAAAGCTGTGTGGAAGGGATCTAACGATTTGCCGCCAGGATTCTGTTCGCAGGAAACTGTGCTGAATATGGACTTCTCTTCTTTCGGCTCCAATGTTATCTGGAAGTGAGCCTCGCGCGTCGTAAGGGACGCAGGCCGCGGCGAAAACTCCAGGCGTGTGCGGCGGACCACGCCATCCAAGCCCTTGTACGCCAGAATCGCGGCGTCTCCCTCGACCTGATCAGGCAGACGTTCGCCCTTTCGCGCGCGCTTTGTGCCGCGCACTTCAAAGATATCGGCGAAGTCCGCATCGAATTGAAGGAGAAGTGAAACGCGAATAGGTTGGAGGCCGTAATTGAGCAGGCGAATATGCTGATAACAGCTTGCCTCTCTGAGAAATTGTAAGCGGAAAATGTGGACGGTTCCTCGCGGCAGGGTGTCGTCGCTATTCACCGGGCTGTCAAGATTGGTAAGGTCGACCGACAAAAAAGCGTTGTCTTCGCGGATCGTCGAGCTCAGAAGTAACAACTGCTGCTGATTGACGCGCATCGTGAAGCGGGAAAGATACCGGCTCTCGGCATGGAAAAGCCCGAATTGTGAGGGCCCAAAGGCTTCGATGTTTCCGTAGCGGTTGAAAATGGCAAAAGTGTCACCATGCTTGAGCACACGGGTGCGGTCGTCAGCCAGTGCGGAAGAAGCACGGACATAATACTCATCTTCGACTCGGAGAATGTCCGTCAAAACGGATCCGTCCTAGAGAGTGAGCAACGAGTCGATCTCCCGCGTCTCCGTGGAAAGAGACTTGGTGCTCAACATCGCCTCGTATAGTCTTACGTAATCCTGAGCCATCCTCGACGCTGTAAATCGCGTCTCAAATTCCTGGCGGCACGCAGCGCGACTCAGAGCGGATGCTTCTGCGACCGCGCTCACCGCTTCCAGCATGTTGTTCACAATCAACCCGCTCACGCCGTGAGTGATCACCTCCGGCACGGAGCCGCAATTGAACGCAATTGTCGGCGTACCGCACGCCATCGCCTCGATCATTGTCAGACCAAACGGTTCCGGCCAGTCGATCGGGAAAAGATGCGCATAGGCATTCCCAAGAAACTCGCCCTTTTGGTGTTCTGCGATCTCTCCGATGTACTCAACATTCGGATTCACCAGTAGCGGCTTGATCTTGCATTCATAATACTCGCGATCCACGCGGTCCACCTTGGCGGCGATCTTCAGCGGTATGCCCACTTCAAGTGCGATTTGGATGGCGCGATCGACCCGCTTCTCGGGGCAAATTCGCCCCAGAAACGCAAGATACTTTCCACTCCCATCGCCGGGCGAAAGACGCTTGGGCAAACCGTGATAGACATTGCCAACCCAGTTTGCCCAGCACAGCGGTTTGCGTTGGCCGTGACAGATGGAGACCACGGGCATTTCCCGGTACTTTCGATACAGAGGAACCAAGTCCGGAAGATCCAGGCGTCCGTGAAGGGTGGTGACATGCGGGAAACCGGTAATCCTCGAAAGTGGAAAGTGCAGATAGTCCACATGGAAATGGATGATGTCGAATTCTTTGGCACGCTCCATTACGTCTTCGAGCATTACGTAATGATGCGCAAGTTGGTCGATGCAGCCCTTGTCCAAGCGCAGAGAAGTTGGGCAAGCGGGTATGAGACGCGCGGCCGTCACAGAGTCACCGCTGGCGAACAGAGTAACTTCGTGTCCCATCCCGACTAATTCTTCGGTCAAGTACGACACCACCCTCTCGGTGCCTCCGTATAGTTTAGGAGGGACACTTTCATAGAGTGGCGCTACTTGGGCGATCTTCATTCCATTCTCACCGTATCGTCGAAACACTAATTATGGCGCATCGTCACAGTGCACACAATGATTGGCCGCGCCAGCGCAAAACCCTAAGTGTAGGACTATCAGGATTCTTTCCGCGGGACTTTGGCGCCTTTCTTGCGAGCTTCCGACCGAAAGGCCTATCGCGATTGCTTGCTTTCTGCTTTTCACGACCCCGTGCGGACAAAAATCTACGTGCAACGCTAGATTGCTCCCACTAGCACACTCGTGGCATGCTCCCAGCTCCATGAGAACAGCCCATTCCCTGCGTCGCTTGGTTTCTATACTTCTCGATCTGGCCCAGGACGCTCTGCAGTTCCTACTGTCGGGGACGCGTTCGAGCGTTGCCCTCAAAGCGGAAAATAGTTTCCTCCGTAAGCAGCTGGCCCTCTACATGGAGCGCGAGGCTAAGCCGCGACGGGCGACCGGTGCTACTCGGCTATCTTTGGTTCTACTCTCGCGGCATTTTGCATGGCAGAATGCCTTGATCAACGTCAAGCCGGAGACATTCCTCGGCTGGCATCGGAAGGGTTTTCAGTTGCTCTGGCGATCGAATCGAGGCCTCGCGGCAAGCCACGATTAAGCGAAGAGGTCCTAACAGAGTGGCCAGGGCATCGGCGGCAATATCTAGACAGGAGGACACGATGAAGACTCATCGAATCGCAGGCGGTGCTGGTGTCCAGTTGCATGTCGTGGAGACGGGAAATGCACAGGGTCGTCCGATCCTCTTCATCCACGGTGCCTCGCAGTGCTGGCTTCAGTGGAATCGCCAGATGAACTCAAGCCTTGCGGAGGAGCATCGACTGGTCGCTCTGGATATGCGAGGTCATGGTATCTCGGACAAGCCGCACGATGGCTACAACGATTCAAAGCTGTGGGCGGAGGACGTTCACGCGGTCATCCAGGCGCTCAATCTAGATCACCCAGTGCTCTCCGGCTGGTCCTATGGTCCTCTTGTCTTCCTCGACTACGTTCGGCACTACGGCGAGGACCGGGTCGGTGGCCTTCAATTCGTCGGTGCGGTCACGAAGCTGGGCAGTGACGAGGCCATTTCGGTCCTCACCCCTGAGTTTCTTAGTGTCGTCCCGCAATTCCTCTCGACGGAGGTAGAAACGAGTGTCCGCGGTCTCGAGGGCTTGCTGCGGCTGTGTTTCGTCCAGGAGCCCTCAGCCTCCGAGCTGTATCTCATGCTGGGATACAATGTCTCCGTTCCGCCGTATGTCCGTCAGGGACTGTTCTCGCGCTCTTTCAGCAACGACGACCTCCTGCCGAAGATCCACAAGCCCGTGCTGATTACGCATGGTGCTGCGGATGCGATTGTCAAACCCGCCGCCGTCGATCAGCACAAGGCGGCGATGCCTCACGCGCAAGTTCAGTTGATGGCGAATACCGGCCACGCAGCATTCTGGGACGACGCGCCAGGCTTCAATCAACGCCTGCACGCGTTTTGCGAAAGTCTGTAGAGCCACCGCCAGTCGATCAATCACCCGCACTTGCGTTTCCGGGCGGCGTTCGTTGAGGGCTTCGCTGAACAAGTCCATGTTCCTGAGGACCATACCGCGAGGCCCGGTAATCATCGTGGCTGAGCTGTCATGCCTGACGCTGTTTGTGGCCACCGCTGGAGCCGATCAGTTGGCCGGGACACAGATTGCAGAAAAGTCGAAGTACAGTCCAGGGCCGCCACCAAAAAGTCTGACGGTCGTCGTCGAATCTGATGAGAATAACTACCAAATAGATGCAACCGGGACGGTGACGGAAAGCCGATCCAGATCCAGTACAGTGCGAAATTTGACGGAAAGGACTATCTCAGCTACTGGGATCGCGAATGCGGACACAGCTTTGGTAAAGCGGATCGACGCGATCACTGTCGAAACCATGCAAAAGAAAGATGGGAAAGTAGTGATGACCGTTACGACGAAAGTGTCCAAAGACGGAAACACGTGGACGTCGACGTGGTGCGGCAAGAATGCCGAAGGCAAGGACGTTCACAACGTTGTGGTATTCGACAAAAAGTAGAACTCGGAGAAACCTGTCTGTAGCTCAATTGGCTTTCCCGCGGGAGAAGACGGGGCTTTCGATCGTTCCGCCAACCCGGAAGGGAAACGACAGCTGTCCGTCCTTTAACGTTGCTCCGGACAGCCGCGCGAAGGTGCTGTTGAAGAAGCCCTGTTTGGTTGTAATTTTTGCTTCTCCTTGATAGTTCAGCTTGTTAGAGCCATCCACGTTGACGCTCCCCGAGCCATCGATATCCACGCCATAGCCATCAACATCAATCTCCTTGCTCACGATCCGAAGGTTCGCCAGTTCCAGATCGCTGGAAATAAATTTGAACGAAGAAGGATTTTCCTTTGCCGGGCCCTGGTTGTTGAAACGCACCAACTTCATCAAATTCTCATTCAGCCTGAGACTCGCCACCTCGCCATTACGCGCCGTGACGTGCCCGTTTCCGTGTATTCCAACCAGAGGACGCTGCGAGTGCTGGACTTCTCCAGCGAGCGTTAGCTCTCCTTCCATCTTCCCCGTGATTTTACCTCGCCCGTTCTGGAACGGCTCCAGAAGCTCAGCAAGACTCACCCCACTGAATCCCGCATGTGCACTGAAGATTGGCCGCCTCCTCGACAAATCAAAGAAGAGTGCACCCGCACCATGCCCGCCACACACTTCCGCTCTCACATCCGCTAAGAAGACCTGTCTCGCCCACAGCTGGAGTCTGAAAGATAAGTTGCTAGCATCCACAGCGCCAAAGCTCAAACGATCCGCTTTCACACTCCCCTGCCCACCCAGCGAAGTGGAAGAAGGATTGATGATTGCGTCTACATTTACCTGCTCGAATTCGCCGGACACGTCGTGAGCTTCGAAAAAAATGGGTCCAGGTGCGTCTGATGGTAGAAGATTCGACGCAACAAGTTGCGCATCCTTGATTTCCACTTTCGCAACCACTCCCACAGTAAAGGCCTTCTCCGTGACCTTGGTTTGCGGGTTTTCGAAGTTCCACGCACTGTCAGAGTCCGAAATCAGGTGGATAATCGGCTTGTCCAACACGAGCGACTTGATGACCACATGTCGGTGCAGTAGCGCTCTGGGATCGATCGAGGCTTCAATCCGCGCCACCCTAACTACATCACCTGGCGGAAATGGTGGAGGGTTTCTCATTCCGAAGTCGTCAACGCGAATCGTTAGGGGAAACAATGTCAGTGCCAGTCGCGCGATTTCAACTTCTTTCCCAGTTCTTTCCTGAAGGTAGGAAATCACCCTTGGCCGATAGCGATCCAAGTTCAATAGAGCAGGGATAGCGAGAATTACGGCAATCAGCAGTGTGGTAGCGATTCCGAGTACGACCAGAGTCATCCTGCTGCGGAAGGCCATAACGGCTCTCCCCACGATTTTCCGGCGATTCCGACATACACCTTACCAAGGTTGTCTGCGGCTGGCTCCCGGAAAAAATTCTAGAATCAGCTTGTCCGGCCGAGCCTGGAGGACAGGTCAGGATCCTGCACTGCGCACCTCCCAGAGGAAATTGGGGAAAGAATCTTCCATTGAACGCCGCATTCAGACTGTCTGGAGATACACCGGGGCGAAGACCTCGGTGACGAATGATTCGAGCGTAGTAGGTGTCGTATTTCTTACCGAGCGCGCTTCCTGGGGCACAATGAGGCCCGCATTCGCACTATTCCACATTTCAATAATCAATTCTGCGGTCTTTCTAGGTAGACCCATCTTCAATAGGGTCGTCTCAAGCATCATGCTCGGCACTTGCACGTATTCGAGATTGGGCTTGCCGATGGCGTTGCCAACAATTGAAGCCGCCTCCTTCATGGAGATGTCGCGCCGCCCGTGTAGTTCTTGTATCGAACTGCCGGAAAAATCGCACGCAGCAAGACGAGTGGCGGCATACGCGCCGATGTCTTGCGTGGCTATCCACGGCATTGGCACTTCCGCTCGTAAACCCCCTGGCAGCGTCCCCATCGAGTGCAGCGCGGCAATACTCATGAACAGATTTTCCATAAAATACGCTGCGCGCACATGGAGGAGGTTGAGCCCAGCGACTCGATCGAGCTTTTGCTCCTGATTATGTAAGCCGACGATGGGTCCGGTGTTTTTCGCGTGCTGAGCGCCGATGCTGCTTAGATTAACGACAAACCGGACATGGGCGTTGGTGATTGCTGTGGCGTAGGAGTCGGAAACGCGTTCTTGATGCGCCCGCAAATCCTGTTGTGAGATGTCCTCGGGCAGAACCAGGTAGATGGCTGAAGCGCCGTTGAAAGCTTCCGTCGTTGAAGCGGCATCTTCGACGTTAGCGACGAAGGGTTCTGCACCAAGCTGCACTAGCGGTGTCAGCTTCTTCGCGTCTCGCCCAACCACGCGAACCTTTTCGCCTTTGGCGAGCAACGCTCCCGTTGCTGCCCTTCCCGTACGTCCCGTTGCACCTGTCACAACGATCATTTAGGGTTCCTGGAATTGCGCCAAGCAATTTAGTTGCTCTAATGTCAGCCGACATTGCAGTATAACGGACCTGTCCGGGTTCGGTGGAACTTGGCTCTCACTTCTACAAGTCCTGAGAAGTCGCGTACTCGGAGACTTGAATCCATATTGACGGGAACCGCGTTTATCGAGCACTTCGGGCAGCTGCTGATGTACTATTTGCATCCGGTCGCCCCTCTGACTTTCTCAAGAGCATTTGGCCTTCTGGGTTCGGCGTCCGTGGCGGTCGACGAGCATATGACACCGCGAATGGGGACACTCGTATCACTTTCGGCCGGATCGCTCGTCGGTGTTATCGCCAGCTTCGTGCCGATGATATTCGGCCCGCTTGCGTTCCCCCAGGGAATCGGCAGTCCAACCCTGGGCGAAAACATCGTTGCAGCGTCCATTCCAGTATTCTTTCTCCTATTTGGGGCAATCGGCTTTTTCATTGCCCGCAAGCTCATCGCTCGCTTCATCGCACATGGCACGGATGCAAATCGCACTTTCACTTAGACATTCAAGCTCGTGCCAGTCCCCAATTTTCCCGGTAACGGCTTTAGCAGGCATGTGGATTACTTCCAAGTGGCCCGTCACTCTGGCATAATTCGGGAGCCGCTGGCGGCTTGTTCCGCATGGACAACTCATCTGTAGGTGCGTGCCCGTGCCGCGCTGACAATCATTAAAATACCGATGACCGCGATGGTAGACACAAGAACTCTAGGCACGTGGGATCCCCTTTACTGGAATCAATGCTGAGGGCGGTGATCGAAATCCTGCCATCGCAGGTAGCGTGAAAATAGCGTTTATCGCAGAGTCCCGATTTGTACAAAAATTACTGGTCCAATCTGTGCACGCGCTGCTAATTTGCACGCGGAGAGAATGAGTTAAGCCTTCGCGGGCATCATGATTGGCCAGAAATGTCGAGCCCTGGGAAGTTATCCTTGGACGCAAATTCCAGTGGTCTTCTGGACATATAGGTGGGGTTACCGGAAAAGTGGCCCATAGTAGCTAGGCTTCCGATTTATCCCCTTGGAAGAACCAATGGACACCATATTTGTCTGCAAGGTGTCCGTAGCTCCCAAACGGCATATCCCGCATATCATCGAGGAGTTCTTTGCTTGCTCCTAAGGCGAGCTTGTCGAAAATCGTCCTCAGTTCGTTATACTTCCCGCCACAAATATAGAGGGCGACAGTATTGCCCTGCCTCGGGGTTCGCGTGGCGTGGAGCCAGTCTGTAGCAGAAAACTCCATGACGCCGCTTTTCAGGTTGGCGAAAGCCACTTTGTGATGCTGCTCGGGTGGCATTTGGCCCTTCATGGGCGTGTCGCAGACCTTAGTGATGGTCAGAACTCCACCCAGACAACCTTGGTAAAAGGCCATAGCTTCGGCGCAGTTGCCATCAAAGAGTAGGTAGGGCATGAGATTCATCAGGGTCGCTCCTCTCTATCATTTTTCCGCTTTGTTCGGTTTGAACTATAGTCCATTGATTGATGCATTCTCCGCTTCTTGAAAGAAATGGTGGCCGTCGATGCGCAGCCTGGTATGCCAATTTTGTCGTTGTCGATTGTACGCTAAGACCTGAATATCCGGAATTTCCGGTCAAGTCTCGATTAGTCGCGTCGCGTTACCGGAAACTCGGCTATCGGGACCCACATTTCCGGGAAGCTCATCAGGACTTGACCCGTACAAACCGCGTTGGTAATACGTTCCTTTAACTATGAGAGAGGGCCGCGGAAGCTGACCAATCGGCTGGAAAACTGCCGGGGCGCCACGTTTCATCAGAGGTGACGATGCCGTACGCGACTGGTGAAATTCCTATTCCGGGCGATTACGTCAAGAACGATTTAGAACAACCCGGCACGGTGACCAGACTGAGAATGGCTTCCAAAAGAGACGATTTTGGTCAGCATCAGGTGGGACGATGGTGGCGTTGACACGCCGCTGACGCCAGCCAAAGAATTTACCCTGATTTCTAGGCAGGTTTAGCCGGGCTGCGCGGATTCTGTTAATTCCTCCACAGCCATTTTGAATACATCCTCAAAGGTGCAGGGAACGCCGTCAACCCAGATGCGCATTCCCTCTCCGCGCGGCGGTAGCGGAATATGTGCATCACCTATCTGATGACCAGCAACTTTTAAGAGCTTCAGGGCCACATCGAGTTTTAGGTTGAACCCATTTTGACCTGCCGTTCACTTCGGGGGCTCGAAGTGAATAAAACAAGCCTAGCTCGCGGGGTAGTTCAATGCTTGTTTTTTTCTCCAGCGTCCTTAAGGGCCTGCGAATCTCTCAACAATAGTGTTTTCACGGTTTACCTGCTGCCCGGTCTTCACGTCTGGCAATCTCGAATCGTGGATTGGCAATTTTCGCTCCAAATAATTCCAATTCACTTCAGACCATCGGTGCGCCCGAATCAACGATGCCTCGCGGCTAATGATAGCGGCGACTGCGACCAATTTCGAGGCCATGTTTTCAACTCGTTTTCTTGTTTTGCCGTCTGCGGATTCTACCAAGCGTTGCTTAATATAATGTTTTAACATGTTCCGAGGCGTTGAACAAAGAGATGACACCATGCTCACTCAGACCAAGGCGAACTTTAGGAGAGAGCGGAAACCCACAGTTCAATCCGTACGTCTAATACGATATACTTCGCTTCGG
Organism: Candidatus Acidiferrales bacterium; assembly: GCA_963792145.1. Lineage (GTDB taxonomy): Bacteria > Acidobacteriota > Terriglobia > Acidiferrales > UBA7541 > Acidiferrum. The sequence continues at coordinate 50,603 of CAWBVH010000035.1, read as the reverse complement.
AGGCGATTGTTGGAAGATCCGTTAGACCTATTCGAATTGTTCGACCTGTTCGAGGTGCAGCCTGAAGGGGACAGGTTGTGGCGCGGTGCCGTCAATGGTCGGGAGACCGCGTCGTCGAAGCTGGCGGAACTGTCAGCCAAGAGTGGTAAACCGGTCTTTGCGATGAACCTTCAAACCCGCGAAATCTTGGAATCTATCTACCCCGATAAACGAGCGCCATAGTCAGCCGAGCGCTAAGCTTTTGAGGTTCCATCTACGGCGCATACAAAGATTGAACCCCCGCAGTGCACTAGGTCGTACTCTCCACGAGTCCTCTCTAAGTACCCGGTGGCCCATCCGTCGCACCTGCCCAGCCGCCTTGTCCGGAGGCGCTCGTCTGGTGCCACTTGTCCGCCGTCAAACGCGAAACGCTATTAAGCGGGACGATTCGTCTTCTTGGCCTCTTTCTTGGCATCGTTGCGTTGAGCCGTCTCGTATTTTTTCATTGCTTTCTGCTGCTTCTTGGCTGCCTTCCTATTCGTCTTTTGCTGTTTCTTGTCCGCTGCCATCGACTGGCGCGCATATTCTGCGACACCCGGCCTTGCGCTTTGGCCGGTATCGACCATGCAACACTCAAGGCAACAAGCAATGTGAAAAGAGCAGTGCGTTTCATCCGGAAATTACACTTTGACTTCGAACGTAGGTAGTGTATACGCATCCCGTCCGTTCGCGACACCGTGAAACGATTTTGGTGCGAGCCCCCGACCAACAGCCACAGTCGATTCAGTTTCAGGGTTTCGCGGACTTCTTGTCCGTGGGCGCGAGGAACCAAAAGGCAAGGAAGTTTAGGCCCGGAACGAGGGCGACAAGACACCAAACGGGATTATGGCAGGTGCGACGAAGAATCTGCACGACGGGGACAACAACGAAAAAGAGAAAAACGAACAAAACAACAAAGGGGTAAACGTCGAAGAACGACCGAAGGGCCCACTGCGCAGCCTCTTGTACGGCCAAGAAGGGCAGCAACCCCATGTAATATTGCGCCATGCGTTCCTCCACGAGAGAACTGGGAGCGACAGGCAAAAGCGTAGCACGTATGTGACTGGAGGTACTGTGACACCGCTAACTCCTGTGAAGTGGTTTATTACCGGCCAATATTTTTAATCTCTTTTCTAAAAGAGGTTTTTCTGAGACGTGTTATTCTTTTTCAGTCGGATTTTTGTTTCATGAGGAAGGATCTCCGCTTCCGGCTAAGATCTTTTGAGTTCAGGCGGTGCGGAAAGTTCGATAAAAAGAATCGCCGCTCTTTGAAGATCTGCCCTGGTGCGAAATGTGCAGGTCACTCCACAAGACGTCCATCATCCTAGACGCCATGAGAACGGGCAGCGATTGGCCGGTAATGTGGCGTACTCGGAGAGGTAAAGCAGTACTTCACGCATTGACGGGAACAGCGTTTCCCAGGACCCCGTGTTTAGTTTGTCGTCAAGTCACCTCGATTCGTTGCCTTAGTCGAAGCACGCAACCTACGATGGGGGCACTGTGGCGGATCCCGACACGCGTGCTGTCGGTCATGGTGCAGGAGGAGCCTGGTCTGATTTCCGCGTCTCGACGTAGAAGACCTTGAACGTGCCGTTGCCGTGAGCAGCCTCTCGCGAAAAATAAAATCTCCCTTCTTGTGCCAAACCCCTCACGAGCATAGAATCCCAGGCAGAATTTCCATCTGCGCGTGGTTGGGTAACGCAGTTTGGAGTAGACCCATGCGATGCCTTCCTCGCAGTATCCGGAATACATTCCTGAGCGCCGTCGTGGTGTTGGCATGCCTTGCTTTGACCTCTTGCGGCACCACCTGTGTCGCCGGTATTTTCGCCAATGGCACCGGCATTATCCTCGTTAAAAACGCAACTCCGCCTCCCGCCTGCCCTTTTCCGACGGGCATGGGTATGATGAACGTCGCCGCTGGCAAATCGCAGATTTGCGAAATTTGCACTGCCTCCAGCCGAGCACAACATATTTTCGTAACCCTCAAAAGCATTCAACTTCACTCCGTTTTCCCCGACTCTCCAAACAATCCCCAATGGCTCGAACTTGCCCCTCAACTCCTTCGTGAACCTCGCCAAATCGACCTGCTCTTCGATTCGACCCCGGAAACTCTCGTTCAAAGCGCATCCGTCCCCGCAGGCACGTACCGTGAACTGGTCCTTCAATTCTTACCGGACACCCCCGCCAACCCCGATGCGCTACCTGCCAAAAATTCCTGCGGCCACAACCGCCGAAATTGCATGCTCATGGCTGACGGCCGCGTCGAGGAGCTTCATTTCACGGGCAACGGCGACTCGCCTGAGCTTCTCCTGCCCTTGCAATACAACGGAAGCAGCGCACTCGCTGTCGTGCCCGGCTCAACCGTCGATCTACGGTTCACGCTGCAGCCGCAGCAGGTCTCCGCCGTCTCCCCGTCGGAAGGTTGGCAAATCCACTATGTCCTTGTAGGCAGTGCTTCAGTATCGAGATAGCAGCGCTACCTCACGCAGCTCTTGATTTCAAGTGTCCACTAGATAATGTTTGAGGATTCTCGCGGATTGCCGTCAATCGACCACAACATCAACACGCTAGCCCAAGATTGCGGAACTTACTGATTTATATTGGGATGGCGAGCCGAGAGAACATACTTTAGATTACGCTGCCACCGTGGCACTGCCGCATTTGCGGTAGCGTGCCCGTTTTCTGGCATCTGAGAATGTGGGGATTTCGGAATTGCGCGGAGTGAAGGTGCAATGCGGCTTGGTTACGCAGAGCGGCGCACGATTCCGAGTTTGCGAATCCTCTGCTGGAAGGTGGACCGCTTCAACCCAAGATGTGCTGCCGCCCCTCTCTGGCTCGCTACAATCCAGTTGCAGTGCTCCAGGGCTTTGAGGATCTGCTCACGCTCTGATTGCTCCAGGACGTTGTGAAGCGCGCCGTTTATCGGCGATTTCGAAGAAATGGTTTCTTCTACTACACGGTGGGCTTCGGAGAATTTCAGATCAGCCACATCGACGCTCAGGACAGGACCCGTCGAGATAATCACGGCGCGCTCAATCACATTCTGAAGTTCTCGTATGTTCCCCGGCCAATGATACCGGCAGAGGGCATCCATTGCCGCAGATGGAATCGTCTCAATCAACCAAATGCGCCGGGAAAACTGATGCGTGAAGTGCCGCGCCAGGACCGGAATATCCCCTGGCGTTCCCGTAACGGCGGGATATGGACGGGGAAAACATTCAAGCGAAAGAAGAGGTCGGACCGGAACTTCTGCTCGCTCACCATTGCTTCTAAGTCGCGGTTCGTCGCGGCAATCAAACGCACATCGGTCCGAAGCGTGCGTGAGCTTCCCAACCGCTCGAACTCCCTCTCTTGCAAGACGCTGAGCAGTTTGGTCTGCAATTCGAGAGGAATCTCTCCTATTTCGTCCAAGAAAATAGTGCCGCCATTGGCCACTTCGAAGCGGCCAATGCGCTGCGCGATCGCTCCTGTGAATGCGCCTTTCTCGTGTCCGAACAGCTCGCTTCCAGCAGACCGGTGGGAATCGCCGCGCAGTTGAGCTTGACGAACGGCTTCGACTTGCGCGGGCTCAAATCATGAATGGCGCGCGCGATCAGTTCCTTTCCTGTGCCCGTCTCGCCATGAATCAGTACCGTTGAGTCCGTCGGCGCTACAGTTTCCACGTTCTTGAGGACTCTATGCAGAGAACCACTATTCCCAATGATCTGGGCAAAATTCATTTCCGTACGGATTTCATCTTCCAAATACAGCTTCTCTTTGGAGAGCTGGTACGCCGACGATCGTGGATTCCACTTGCCGAGCTGATGAGCCTAGTACACGTTGCCCTGCTGTCCCGTTCCGCTTAGCAAATATTTCTCTCAATCTTAATTGGTGGTGTTGGGTCTCAGACACAGCTTCGCGACGCGGCGGGTTCGACGAAAGCTTTTCACTAGAGAATCCCCCAAAGACCCTTCGCCACACAACTCCAGCGTAGCCCGTCCACTCGATCGGCCAGCATTGGCGGCGGATTCCACTCCTCCGCGATCGCTGTTATCGGGAGTTTGTCGGCAACAGCCCTTGGAAATCGCATTACTGCGCAAGTTCGGAATACGGGGAGTGATTATCTGAACTCTGTGCCATATTTGAGGGCAATCTCACGGATTTGCTCTCGAGTGAGCTGCTTAGGCGGCACGCCGGGCGGATTGCAGGTGTCACGGAAAAAGCCGTCCAGACCAGCGGGCGCCATAATCCAGAGTAAGAGCAGTTCGTGATCGGGATTTGAAAACCCATGCCAAGCGTTCCTGGGGATGAATATCGTTCCACCCATCTCAAAAGTGTGCGGTACATCGTTTAGTGTGAGAACTCCGCTGCCTTCGAGGACGTAGAAGGCTTCGTCCATCAGGACATGTCGGTGGATCGGAATGCCTGCGCCAACCATTACTTGCTGTGTCCCCAAGGCGAGACCGTCGGAGCCTGTCGTGGAGCCGACCTTGATATAGATGTTGCCATGGTCGCGAAAATGAACGAGATGTTCCCCTTTGGTAGGCCCAAGCACATATCCCTGTGGCGGCGCGGCCTGAGCCGGGGGCACGCCTTGCACCAATAGCTGGTTAATGCCGATGCTCCCCAGGCCGAGGAGGAAGGATCGGCGTTTTTGCTCGAGGGCAATCATTACAATCTCCTTTGAGGTTCGTCGATTCGTTTTACAGGACGGTGGCTTGTGATGACTCCGAAATTCACGAGGCGAGGATATCACCGAAATGGCGGCACTCTGCTAGCGCCTGATTTGCGTCGCGAACTCGGAAAAGTCCCGGGCCAGGTTTTGCGTCGTAATCCACATGGAGGAAATCGCTGTTAGGACGTAGTCCCTTTCCCCAGTAGTCTTTTAGAATTTTCTTGTTGTTCTCTTTATTGATCGCTGCATAAATAATGCAATGCTTTAACACAAAAAAGAAGGCAGCTCAGACTGCAGGATGCATCCGCGTAGTTTCTCGGGCGAGACTTTGATCCGTTCGATCGAACGGAGTATGTCTTCCATCAACTCATCGACATTCTTAGGGCAGCTGTTGGCAAGGTCCCTCTTGGCCAGGGACCACACTCCTTCATCGGGGTTGAGTTGCGGGGCGTAGGAGGGAAAATATTCGATCGAGAGACGCGGGTGTTGATGCAGGAGCTTCTGGAGCGGTTCTCCCTTATGGGTGGAGGAGTTATCCAGCAAAACAATGACTGCGCCGCGCAGGTGCCGCAGCAGCTCCTGCAGGAAAACGCAGACCTCCTGCTGTCCGATGTTGTCAAAGAAGAGTAGATAGTAAAGGCCCAGTTGTTGTCGCTTGGGGCTCAGCGAAATTCCGGAAATGACGGAGATCTTGTCCCGTCGCCCCTGGCGATGACGATGAATGGGAGTTTGCCCTTCCGGCGCCCAGGTTCTGACCACCAAGGGGATCAAAAGGAAGCCGGATTCGTCGGCAAATACGATATGGGCACCCAGCCGCGCAGCGTTTTTTTTACCCGCGGCCAGTCCCTTTGTTTCCAGCGTTTGATTTTTCCTTCATCCTGCTCCAACGCGCGTCGCTCGGGTTTCTGAGGGGTCCATTTCAAGCTGTGCATCAAGCGACCTACGTGGGCGCGGTGATATCGGATTCCGAACTTCCGCTGGACCACCTCAGCAATGCGGACCGTGGTCCAGAGATTCGTCCGGTAACCCTGCGCGATCGGTCCTTGAAGAAGGAAACGCACCAAGCGTCTTCGTTGCGCCGCGTTCAGCTTCCAAGGACGGCCTGGAGAGAAACGCACTCGCAATGCTTTCGCTCCGCCACGCCGCCGGGCATCCCGCCAGCGCATCACCGAACTCGGATTGCATCCGACGCGCCGTCCCACTTCATTGAGAGAGTGACCGGCATCCAGCAACGCCAAAGCTCGCTTGCGCCGGTCTTCCAACAGATCGGCGCTCCCCTTCGGTCTAGGCATAGGTGTTCTGCCTCCTGAACACCTACTATACTCGTATTGCATTATTTATGCACAGATCAATAGTTCTCAAAAAACTCCATCGTCGCGCTTCGAGATTCGGCTTGGCATTCAGCCTTTGCTCGAATTCTTCCGGGGATCGATAGCCCAACGCAGAGTGCAACCGCTGCCGATTGTAATAGTCCTCGATGAACTCTTCGATGTTCCTCCGTATTTGATCTAGGTGGTCGTATTTGTTGGCGTACATTTCTTCCTGTTTTAGTGTCTTCATGAGATTCAGCTCACTCCCCCAAGGGGACTAGTTGTAAAATCGGCCACCGTATCAGCTCTCCAAAGACAGGCTTGTCGCATGGATGGGGCGGGCGTATGCTTCCCTGCGACGGAGGAGAAGAACGCAGGGAGCAAATGCGCGCTTTACGAGGGGAAATGACAATGAAGCGATTGGGCTTGGTGATGGCGGGGTTTCTGGCGAGTGGGGCGGCTTGCGCGGCGCAGGATGCGGCACAGACTGGGCCGGTGGCGAATCCGGTGACGACGACGGTGAAGAGTCAATTGACGCGCTACGAAAAGAATATGGTGGCGGCAGCGGATTCGATGCCTGCGGAGAAATATAATTTCAAGCCGACGCCGGAGATGAACTCGTTCGGGCATGTGGTGATGCACATCGCGCAGTCAAACTATTTTCTGTGCGCGAAGATTTCGGGACAGGCGGCTCCGGACGTGAAGCTCGCGGATACGGATGGGAAGGACAAACTGGTGGCCGGGTTGAAAGCTTCGTTTGAGTTTTGCAGCACGGCGCTGGCGGGCGTGGACGATTCGAAACTGGGCGACCCCCTGACACTGTTTGGGAACCGGCAGACGTCGCGCGCGGGGGCGCTGATCACGTTGAGCGACGATTGGTACGACCACTACGGAGCGCAAGCTGTGTACCTGCGGCTTAATAGGATACTGCCGCCGACGGCACAGCCTGCCAAATAGCTTGTGCTTTCGAAGGACACGTTATCGAAATGCGCGACCGCAGGGTTCGCGGCGTCTTGCTGGCCGCCGATGCCTCCGGCTGTCGTTCGCCAAACCCCCTTTACGGTTGAATGTCGTCCATGTGACTTGTTACAACTTGCACCGAGCGACAATCGCTCAACAGAGAGTACGGATGGAAGGGTGGCGACAGACGCGGCTTGGCTGAATGTGAACAATAGGAAAAAAGAAGAATTAAAGATGAAAAACCAAAAAACAAAAAGAGAGAAAAAATGAAAGGAAAGGCTTGACACTAACCGGCCTTCATGGAAGGAGATTGGCGACGCCGTCGAAATTCAGGAGTAGAATTCTCCTGAAGCACTGTAAAGGAATCTTCGGAGAACGTCGAACGGCGTTCGTCGGCCCGGATGAATGGCTTCGTGGAGTTGTGACGGAGGGGGATAAACATGGCTATTGGCGGAGCGGCTGAGGGGGTTGAGGTCGACGTACGTGACCAGATCACCGCGTTCAAGCGTAAGCTCGCGCCGCGTCGCGAGCTCTTGAACCGTGCCTATGAAGACGTGAGGGACTACGTCAAGCGAGCTGTCGACATCGTCCTCAGGGAGGTCGCTGCAGGGCGCGCCGTGGTGCCGGAGCTCAATTATCCCGATATAAGGAACAACACAGTACCGGAGGCAATCCGTCAGTCGATCCGGAAAACCGGTTGTGCGGTGGTTCGCGGAGTATTTCGGGCCGATCTCGCGCGCGACTGGTTCGCGGAAGTCGGCGAGTATCTCGAGACGAACCACTACGAACAACTGGAAGTCGAGAAGCGGAGTCTCGACAAGTACTTCTCCGCGCTGAAAGCTGGGAAGCCGCAAGTCTTCAACGTCTACTGGTCCAGGCCGCAGGTCATGGCGCGGCAGGACGCGGGGCTCACCGAGACGCGTGCTTTTCTCGATCGCCTGTGGAAATATGAAGGCGTCTTCAATCCCGACCGGCAGTGCACGTATGCTGACCGTGTGCGCCGGCGGCAGCCGGGAGACAAGACGCTTGGACTTTCCCCACACATGGACGCGGGCACCGTTGAGCGCTGGATTGACCCCGGCTATCAGAAGGTGTACGAGAACATCTTCGCCGGTGACTGGCGCGGCTATGACCCATTCGACGCCACGCACCGGTTGAATACCCATGAGATTCCATCGCCGGCGGTGTGCAGCATGTTCCGCACCTATCAGGGCTGGACAGCGCTGACACGCCAAGGGCCGAAAGACGGCACTCTACGCCTCATTCCGATCGCGCAGGGCATCGCCTACGTGCTCCTTCGCGCGCTTCAGGACGACGTGGACGAGGCTGATCTGTGCGGCGCGGCCCCAGGCCGCGCGCTCGGGGTCAGCCCGGAGTGGCATCCCGATCTCATCGCCGGCCTAGTCTCGATCCCGGAGGTCATGCCCGGCGACACGGTGTTCTGGCACACGGACATCTGCCACGCCGTCGGCGACGAGCACACGGGCAGCGAGTACGCGAGTGTCATCTACATCGGCTCTGCGCCCGACTGCCCGAAGAATCGCGCATATCTTCCGAAACAAAGGCAAGCCTTTCTCCAAGGACGTTCGGCCCCCGACTTCGCCGTCATGGACTTCGAAGTCCACTTCAAAGGTCGTGCGACCGAGGCGGACCTGACGGATCTCGGGCGCGCTCAAATGGGCTTTTGAGCGACCACTCGCTACCACTCGTCTGAGACAGAACTCCACTCGTCCGGTTCGTGGTGACCAGGCTGGATTATTTCCGACCAGTCACTAACGATTAGTCATCGTGAAAAAGATAATCCACGGGAGGGCGGTCGCGTCATTCAGAAAGTGAGCGACAATCGTCGGAAGCAGACTGCGGCGTCCCAAGAGGTGTGCTACACCCCACACCATCCCGAGAAACGCAGTGGGGAGCGCGATGCCGAGCCAGACCAGAAAGCCTTGATTCAGATAACCAGCGTGGGTGAGACCGAAGACGAGGCCCGGAATTAAAACCTGAATTGCTCTGCCGTAACCGGCCTTCGCGAATTGTGTCATCAGGAAGGCGCGAAACAGCACTTCTTTACAGAACCCAGCGGTAACTCCTAAGATGAGCGCAGCAAGCAGATGGAATCCGTGAGGCAAAAACGCATATAAGATAGGGATGTGCATTCGGGGAAACAAACGGAGGTTGCTCAGAATAGAAAGACCCGCCAATCCGAGAGCTAACCCGACGGTGCTGGATTCAATCCCGGTTATGAGAGCGCTAACCCGGAAGAGTATCCCGGCATCAACCAGGACTACCGCGACACCTTGCATTTTCTTAAGAGCTTACGTCCCGATATCTGGCTCGATCACCATACTGAGTATTCCGACTCAGAAGGCAAGCGAAAACAAAGCATGGTTGACCCCGAAGGATATCGTGAGTGGATCGCAAATAAACGACGTGCGTTCGAAGACGAAGTTGACTTGGAGTTGGGCGTGAAAAAGCCAAAGTAGGTGCAGTGAATTAGCGGTTCAAGCGTGTCCGCCCTGCCATTCGGTGCTCAGTAGTGCCTGATTTGTGGCGATCTCGGACAAGTGACCGACTACCTTGCGGTGCAAAACCGACCCGACGGAGCATTGGCCCGGCATTCAGATTTCAAATTGACGGGAAGCGCGTTTACCAAGACTTGTAACTGCTCTTCAGCCTTTAAGCGTTGTTCCCTTTGAGCTAAGATATGGAATCGCTCCGCCCGCCGCTTCGATACAACCGAGGTTCAAGCCGGAACAAGTCCAGCTTGTTTTTACTTGTTACACCCACATAGACCATGTCGGAGTTCTTTCATATTCGAGGAAGCTCTCGGAGGCTCGCGATGAAAGTAAGGGCGTTAATCGTTCTCAGTCTGGAATCTCCTTGACCGCGCCCCGCCGTGCCCAGAGAGGAAAATATGCGGAGTCGCGGAGAGAGGGAAATATTAGCTGCGTTTCTCGGCTACGCCTTCGCCGCCTTCATAAACAACCCAAGCAGCCCCGCAAGACCCGCGCCGCCTACCATGAACAGACTGGATGGCTCCGGCGTAACGATCAGGCTGGAACTCCACGGGGTCACGGAGGACAGCTTCCCGTTAGCGTCTTCTGTAAAAGCCATGAATATCGTGCCCATCGGCTCGCTCGGTAGCGAGATGTATTCTCCACTGAAGAGCCACGCGCCCTCGGAAATGTCGGTAACATTGAAACTTAGTGCCGAGATACCCGTACCAGAACCGGATTCCTGGCTGATGGCACTATTCAGATTCGGATATGTGCAATTCTTGCCGCAGTCCACAGGCGGTGCGAGCAGCGACCACAAGGTCGTCTTGTTGTCGTTCCAATTCCCCGACGTGTCGGTTAAAGGCGTCAGAACTGCCAGAAACAGCTGTTGCCCAATCAGCCCAGGGTGTCCGCCGCTCAATGTCGCGCTCGTTGTTCCCGAGGAAATCGCAATCACGCTGCCAGTGCTGCAGTCCGACCCGATTGCGCACAGATGAATGTCATCCGCCTTCGTCGCCAGCGCGAACACAAAACAGATCGCGACTAGCCGGGCGCCACCCTCAAGGATATTCTTCATGCGTGTCTCCTACCGTCAAATCTCCCCAGTTCCAAACCATCGTCCCGTATTGGGCACTTTCACTGCCATTTCCCCAATTGCAGACAATCCACCCTCCTTATGCATCCTAGAGAATTCAAAGCAGATACTATTACTGCCCGGCGCGCGTCTTCCCCTCCTCAGGGGGTCGTGCAACCTCTTTTCCGCAGTTTACTCTTTTTGTTCTTCTCCTCATCCTTATTTGCCAAAATGGGCTATTACCTTTGCTCTATTACTGCGGTTCTATTACCTCTGGGCTATTACCCTGACGCAATTCCTTTCGAACGGGTCGTGCGTGATCGACATCGCCCAGGCGTAGCTGGAGGACACGAAGTATCAAAAGCAGAAAGGGCTCGCATCCTGGTCGGATGCGAGCCCTTCTATCAACCAGTTCTTGTAGATTTTACTGCTTGAGTAGACTCGAACACATTAGAACGCTTTTGTCGATGACTCGGCTCACAAGGACGCGACGGCCTACAATTGGCAGTCTAACGCGTCGAACGGCCCTCTCTTATTTCTTGCCTTGGGGCATATCCTTTTTCATCTTGTGATATTGGAGTTCGGTATGCAACGCCGTCACGACGAGTTGCAAGAGGTCTTTGAGGTCTTGCAAGTCTTTCTCTTCCCACGTGTGCAGATAGTGCGTTTCGTCGTTTCCGAGCCATGCGGCCCTCTCCGTCGTATGCTTCACCATCGGATTCAGCATGTAGGTTTGAATGCAGTTGCCGAGTTCCATCCTCTTAATCTTCTCTTCATCAGCCGCATGAGTCTTAATCGAAAAACTGCTGGGATGGTGAATCATTTAGGCCTATATTCGGAAGAAACCTCGCTGTGCGGTGAGGCATGCGGAAACTTTCCCCAGCGTTCACCCACATGGGGTTGATCAGCGCCGCGTTTAACCTCGATTGTTCACTCGGATAGACGGGCGCAAAAAGGAGTTGTCACGCCTCGCGCCAAACGCGAGATTCAATCGCGTCAGGAGGAAGCCGACAGTAGTCGGCCGCTCGTGAATCATCTGCAATTCATCACGGCTGTTCCTTTGAATGTCCACCGCGGCAGCGGATGTTACGTCGGAACTCGCACCCTGGTTGAAGGTCTTGGCCGCCTCGGAACGAATGTGACTATGGTCACGCCGGGTATCACTACGCCGGTCTATACAACCACTCGTATACTCTTTAATGAAACATTGCGCTGGCGGCGGTTCAGCGGAGATGCAACGATTGGCATTGACGCCGATGGATACGCCATCGCCGGCAGACGCAAGGCGGCACCCCACATCGCGTGCATCAAGGGAGTTCTCGGAGACGCCGTCCCTTTTGAGAGCGGCGCCACGCAGCTGAGCATGTCCCTTCAGGCGCGGCTTGAAGCCAAGCATGCGCGCCGCGCCGCGTTGGTCATAACGGTAAGCCGGTACTGCGCCGAGCGTCTGGAAGAACTCTATGGCGCAAAAAACGCGGTGGTCGTGCCGGAATTGATAGAACTCGACGCCTGGCGGCAGTTGTTCCGCGCCAGCGCCGTTGCGGATTCAGGCAAGTTTACCGTTTTGTCCGTCTGTCGGTTTTATCCGCGCAAACGCCTGGAGGTCCTTCTCCGGGCCACCGCGCTCCTTCGTGGAACACTTCCCGAGATCGAGATTCGCGTTGTAGGAAACGGACCGGAATATAGAAGGCTTCGCGGGATTTGCCATCAATTACGTCTTGAGCCGATAGTGCGCTGGCTCGGTGATCTTTCCCGCGCGAGACTAGCCGCGGAGTACAATCAAGCGAAGGTCTTTTGCTTGCCCAGCATTCAGGAAGGATTCGGTATCGTATTTCTGGAAGCGATGGCGGCCGGCAAGCCGATTGTGGCCCCACGCGCCGCCGCTATACCGGAAGTGGTTCGCAACGGAATTCTCGTGGAACCTGATAACCCAGAGGCGCTTGCCGAGGGTCTGTTTCGCCTTTATCGCGATCCGGACCTCTGCCAACGCTTAGGTGCGGCCGGTCTCCGAGACGTGGAACGGTTTGAGATGCACCGCGTCGCCAGACAGTTTTTGACGGAGGTCGCGAAAGTCGCGCCAGGAATAACAGTACCCGAAGGGCTCGTGCATGCGAACTGATCCAAAACAGAATCTATGGAAAGGTTTCCTCGCGGGCGCCTTGGGAGGGCTCGCCGCCTCTTTTGCGATGAGCCAGTTCCACGCCCTGTTCCAGAAGGCTGGGTCGGCGGCGCTGCAAAGCGGGGAGGATTCAACGGTCAAGGTCGCCTCCGCAGTCGCGAGCACTGTCTTTCATCACAAACTGACGCTGGACCAAAAAAAGATTGCCGGACTCACACTGCATTATGGTTTCGGAGCCAATGTAGCGGCGATTTACGGGACTACGGCTGAACTCGCCCCCCGGGTGAGCACTGGATGGGGAATACCCTTCGGCGCGGCGGTCTGGCTGGGCGCTCACGTGATTACCGTACCGGCGCTCGGATTGTCAGAGCCCATCACTCATTCGGCGCCGCGGGCAGAAGCCGTGGAATTTGGAGCACATCTCGTCTATGGAGCGGTTGCAGAGGGCCTCAGACGTTTTCTGCGCCGACGCCTACTTCGTTGATCGGATCGACAGAAGATGCGGAATTGTACTCTCATTCTTACAGTTCTCATTTCAAGCTCAACCGGCTGCGATGCACGGCTATCACGCCACCAATCGATGCAGAGAAAGCTCACATACAGGAGTGTCTGGTCAAAGACCGATGGAGAAGACGACGGTTCTTCAAGATGCTAAACGCTCTCCGGTGGAGGTCGTAGACTTTCGGCCGTTGGCAGGCCAGAGCAGAATTCCGGACCGTATGCGATGCGACGATATAAGTATCTCGACACGCTGGTGGTAGCCTTTGTTGTTGTGCTGCTGGTGTCAAATCTCGTCGCCCAGAAAATCTGCCAAATCGGCCCGTTCAAAATCAGCGGCGGTCAATTGTTGTTCCCAATCACTTACATCTTTGGCGACGTATTTACCGAGGTCTACGGCTACGCGGCCTCGAGGCGGGCGATCTGGATGGGCTTCTTCGCCATGGCGCTGGTCTCGATTCTCGGCGGTATCGTCGTGCTGCTGCCACCCGATCCCGACTGGCATGACCAACCCGCCTTCGCGGAAATCTTCAAATTTGTACCGCGGATCTTCGCCGCCAGCCTGATTGGCTACTGGACAGGCGAGTTCGCCAATTCCTACACCCTGTCCAAGCTGAAACTGCTCACCGGAGGCCGGTGGCTTTGGACTCGCGTCATTGGCTCGACGGTGGTGGGTCAAGCGGTGGATACGACCCTGGTGGTGGTGATCGCCTTTTGGGGCCGGACCTCCTGGAGCACAATGGGCCAGCTAATTCTGTGGGCTTACCTGGCTAAGGTCATCTACGAGGCGGTCGCGACGCCGCTCACCTACAAAGTGGTTGCCAAACTCAAGCGGGTGGAGGGCTCCGACCCCTTCGATCATGATGAGGACTTCAGCCCTTTCATCTTCTCGGCCCCGGCCGCACCATCCAGTGGTTCCCAGAGTCTCCCAGGAGCGAAGTAAATCAGACTGTCCACGGCTCTAGTCCCCTGTCCATACTGAAAATGTTATCCGGTGAGAATGCCTTTGAAATCAGCGACATTCAAGAAAGATGAGACTGAAGCATCGCTTGTCGGACGAGCAGAATGTAACAACGTTGCATTGCGTTGAAAGCGGCTAGATGGAATTTTTGCGCACCACAGGCGACCTAAAACTGCTATGCCCGGGCGGCCGAGTGCTGCAGGTGTTGACTGTACTTCACCTACTAGACATTATCCCAAGCTTTGATGATGAAGCCCAAGCTCTGGCCAGTTTCGGGCCGCGAACTTACTCAGCATCGTCCTGAGGGCCGGTTAATGTCAACGGCACTCGACAGCAGCTCAACAGCAGCAAACGAACAAACGAACGACAGAATTCGGCTGTAGAGGATATAACATCACACCTTCGCCAGGTCACTCACGCTAGAGCGGTAACTAGGAATCTCCGAATAAACCTATCCAAAAAGACAATGAGGCAGGCGGGGGCGTTCGCCTGCCTCATTTGTAGTTTGTTTGTTGTTAGTAGTAAAGCTTCAACGCAAACTGGATGTTTCTCGGAGCCTGGGCGCTAGTAATTTGGCCCATAGTGGCTCCAAAATTCATATCGGGAGCGTTGAGGTTAACGTGATTGGCAATATTTAGGAAGTCGGTCCGGAACTGCAATTTGAACCGTTCCGTGAGTTGGAAATTCTTCTGCAGGCCGAAGTCGAGGTCGGCGTACCCCGGGCCCCTCAACCAACCGAGCTGGGCTGCACAAGTGCCGAACGTTCCTACTGCAGGTACGCTAAAGTTGCCGTTGTTAGTAAACCACTGGATTCCGCCGAACCCGTTTCCTGCAACACTACCCAAAATATGCGGGTGCGAATCGCAATTGGGACGCGAACTGCGCGAATTAGTTCCGGACTGATCACCACTTCCATATGGAGACATCGGGAAGCCCGTGTGCCAAGAGCCGATTCCGCTTATGGTCCAACCGCCGACGACAGCATTCGCCACCTTGTTCATATCCTTGCCGAAAGTCTTACCGCGCCCAAACGGAAGGTCATAGAGTCCATAGGCCGATAGGACATTTGTAGAGTCGTAATAGCAAGGAGACCATTCCGACTTGGGATCGTAGATGTTTTGCCAGTAGGGTGAAGCGGTCGTGGCTTGCGCTCCCCAAGAACCGTAGTAACCGCTATTGTTAGTCATGCACTTGGAATAGGTGTATGAGACCTGATACTGCAGCCCATGGCTCATGGTCTTCTGGAGGACGGCCTGTAGCGCGTTGTACATCATGTTGCCGTTCGATTGGGTCCCGGAAGTGTCGACGGAAATAACACTCAAAAGGGCAGGGTTGTTGACGAAGAACGGGCTATCTGCAGTGCACGGCGCCGGGCAGGATGCGCTCGGTGTGAGTAGCTGGCGCTGATTATATGAGAACGGCACCATTAGGTGCGTTCCTCGCTGGCCAACGTAGCCTATCTGAAAGGTGGTATTGCCCCAGAATTGGTGTTGGATCGTCAGGTTCCATTGATCGGAGAGTGCAGGCTGCACATTCTGATCCCAGACACGGAGCAGCGCACCCTCAAAGCAGGAATAGTTCGCACAACCCGCTGACGATGAACCTCCAACGATACCATCCGAGGCTGTCGTGGCCGGCAGCGGAACGCCATTGTAGGGAACGTCGAGTTCCGCAGGATTGAAGGGTGGGTTAATCGGCAAACGCAGGTTCGTGCCCGTTCCCTCGAGATACGAAGAAATCGTGAAAGCTCCGCGCACGACCGTCTTACCGTTCAGTCTACCTGGAGTCCATGCGAAACCCACACGGGGCTCAAAGTCTTTGCCACCGTAGACGCCCTTGTAAAGCGAGCGACTATTGCCGTTCTGGTTTGCATAAACAATCTGCTGCGTGTCGATGTTGTAATTCGCCTGTTGGTCGTTGGTTTCCACCCACGGCGTATAAGCCTGGTAGCGCACACCAAAATTTAGCGTTAACCGATCCGAAAGGCGCCAAGTATCTTGAACATAGAGACCGTAAATATTTGTCGACTGTTCCCAGGTCGTTCCCGTGCTTATACCACGCCCATATTCACCGGGAAGCCCGAGGAAGAAGTCCGCGCTCCCGTCGCCTGTGTTGGTAGTTGCGTTTTTGTAGGCATCGGCGGTGAAACTACCGTTAAAATTCATGAGTCCCAGTTCGCCGTTGTTGCCCGAATAAAAGGTCTTGATGTTCTCATGCCAGAATTGGCCGCCAAACTTCACAGTATGGCGTCCGCGAGTGTATGTCACTCCATCCTCGGCCTGCCAGACGTGGTCGTCGAAGCTCTGTGTGACCAGGCTGTTCCCGATGCTATCTACGAAGCTACCCAGGTTCATGCTGAGCAAACCATTGATGCCAGCAGGGTTCCCGTTCCCGATGCCTATCTCATTGCCAAATGCACCGACACTGGGAACAAAGGTAGATCCGGTGTTTAGGGTGATATGGCTCCAACCAACCCGGGCATCATTGATCAGGTTGGGTTGGATCGAGCGAGTCCAATCAACTACGGTGTTCCATATCGGAGCGGTCGACGAACCGTTGGCCAGGAGGGGTTGAGAATTCGTGGTCGGGTTGTTCTGATAGGCTCGCGTAAACCGGCCAGAAATGCGGTCTTTATCGGTGGCGACCCAGTCGATTTTGATATCGCCTTGATTCGTGTTCAAGTCTGATGTAGTAGTATTAATCGCGTTCTGTTGCAGGTTGTTGTTGATCGTCGTCGGATACAGCGATGAGGCGAAGAGAGCCTGCGCCACAGGGCTGATCATACCAATCGGAATCTGATTGTTCAGGAACGGCTGACGTACCGCAGCAGCAGTACAGGGCACTCCATTAATGCCAGTTCCCGCTGCGCAGGGATTGTAGAGCTGGACGTTGGTGCCGACGTTCGAACTGCAGATTCCGTTCGCACCAAATCCAGCAGAGCACAGAGCACTAAAATCCCCAGTTCGCTCAGCAGGGGTATAGGCGGTAATTTGATTAGCGGAACTCGGGTGGTCGAAACGTTGCCCCTGGTAGTCAACAAAGAAGAAGAGTTTGTTCTTGATTATCGGACCACCTAGGGTTCCACCAAACATATTCCAGCGCAATTTGTCACGAGGGTTGCCGTTGAACTTATTGGACCAAGAGTTCGCATTTAGCACATCGTTGCGGAAGAACTCCCACAAGTCACCGTGAAAGCCGTTGGTGCCTGACTTGATCGATACGCTGACCACGCCGCCTTCGAAGTTTCCAAATTCCGCAGACGCGTTACTTGTAATCAGGTTGAATTCCTCAATGGCGTCAGGCGCCGGTGTGTACCCCAAAAGATTGTCCGACACCTGATTGTTATCCATGCCGTCGAGGATGAAATTATTGGATTGCTCGCGATTACCGTTGATCAACGGTCGGGCTCCGTTCGCCGTATTGTCTCCATTATTAAAACCATCGGGGTTAGTAGTGACCGCGCCGGGTGCGAGCAGTGTCAATTGGACATAATTGCGTGTGGCGAGGGGAAGCGCTTCATTAGTGTCCGCATTGATAACGGTATCAACCTGCGTCGCTTCAGTCTTCAAGATGGGCGGGGCGGCGCTTACTTCGATGGTCTGGCTGACTTGGCCAACCTTCATTTCGACGTCGACGCGCGCAGTCTGGTTCAGTACCAGGGTGAATGAAGGATAGGCGCTAGTTTGAAAACCCTGCTTTTCCACACGGACCTCGTAGTTGCCTGGCGGGAGATTCGAAACGCGGTAGAGTCCCGACTCGTTGGATTCCGCCGTGTAGGTGATTCCACGTTCCACCGACTTGGCAGTGACCGTGGCCCCGGCAATGGCCGCACCGCTTTGATCGGTCACTGTGCCGGCTATCGTAGCGGTGACTTCCTGAGCGAAGGCGGCGTTCGCTCCGCAAATCAGTAGGACTAGCGTAAGGCAGAAAACCACCAACGCCATTGACTGCAACTTCTTCATAAAGATCCTCCCATGCTGCATCGCGTAAAGCGAGCAGCCTCTCCCCGGCTTGTGACAAATTGAAAACAGCAATAAGCACCCCGACAGCGATAGCGCTGAATTGGAAGTAAGCTATATAGCACCACTTCCCTCTTGTCAAGCAGAAACTTCTGTTTTATAAGGAATCGTGAAAATGGGCCCCAAAACATGAAACAAGCACTGACTATGTCGCTATAGAGTAGGGGGAAGGGGTGCACCCGTCTCCGCCGGGATGTCACAACATACGGGCGGCGGAGGCGATTTCAATAGCCTGGTGCTGTGTGTCGGTTGTCGAAAATGAACTGGTGCCGTGGTGACAGGGAAAGACCTTTCTGTCTTGCCCCACATCAGAATTTCGCGACGCTGTAACAGGATCGTGGTACGCCAGAGACAAGTCGAGGGAGACGGAATGCCTGTTAAGATTCGGAACGGTATCCATGCCTATCAGCGGATCCAGGGAAAGATTCGCAAGGTTATTGAGACGGGGGATCTGCGCCCTGGCGACGCTGTTCCCTCTGAGAGGGAACTTGCGAGAATTCATGACGTGAGCCTCATGACCGCTCGCCATGCTCTTGCCTCATTGGAACAAGAAGGTGCCGTAGAGCGCCGCCCCGGGGTTGGCACTTTTGTTGCTTCTCCCAAGATCCATTTCAATAAATTGATGAGCTACACGGAACAGATGAGCAACCGCAGCCTCAGCACCGACTCGAAAGTGCTTCTTGCCATGATCATCGACGATGAGCAGGAAGTGAACGCACGCCTGTCTCTCTCCCCGAAGAGCCAGATCGTTAAGCTGGAGCGATTGCGTCTCGCGGCTGGCTCACCGTTCGCTCTGGAGACCTGCTACCTTTCAGCTGCGCAATTCTCTGGCTTGCTTACCGCGCCGCTTCAACGCGATTCGCTCTTCGCTATACTGGAGCGGGACTACAACGTCGAGCTCAGTTATGCTGACGAAGAAGTCGATGCGACTGCCGCGGATCAGCGAACGGCGGAACTCCTCGCCGTCCCGAAGCGGGAACCACTTCTGCGCATTCGTCAAGTGATCTATTCCACGAAAGGCGTGGTCATTATGTATGTCCTCGGGTTGTATCGTTCCGACCGACACAATCTCGTGATTCGGCGCTTCCGTTAATTCGCTGAAGTGGACTCTCTAAGGGACGATGACCTCATCCGCCGGCGATTCGACGTTTTTGATCGACTCGCGTCTAGTGGGCGAATAGCGCTATCGGTTCAGTTTCTTCTTAAACAGCGCAGTATTAAATCACAAATTGAGCAGACATCACCCTCAGGGAATCAGACTAAGAGTATTTCCACGTCTCATCACCCTCGACGAGAGTGATGTAACGATCGACTGGAAGATCCTTGAAGCGCTGCGTGCCGCCTCCCGGCATGGGCCATTTTACTTCCACCCAATCGACCTTCTCCTGTTTCCCCAAGCCCAAAACTACACGTGGGTCGTGAGAGGAAAGATAACTCCCACCACCGACTTTCATGCGATTGCGCTTCAAGGTTCCTGCCTGATAAGTAATCGTAGCGCCCACGGCATCCGGATTGGATCTCTTTCCAATCAGGCGAAGCCCGAGCCAGTGGTTGTGCCGTCCCGCATTGTTGCGAAGAAGCAGCGGCGCGCCGTTATTGACGGAAATCAAAACATCGACGGCGCCATCGTTGTCGAAGTCGCCAAGTGCCAGCCCTCGCGCACACAGCGGCGTGGAAAAGACCGGGCCGCTTTGTGCGCTCACGTCTACAAACGATTTGCCGCTGTTGTGAAACAACATGAGCGGCTCTTCATAAGTGACCTCATTGTGTAAGGAATTAATCAGATCGTCGGGATTACCGTTGGCGAGAAACAGATCCAAGTTTCCATCGTTGTCGTAGTCAAAAAACTTCAAACCCCAGCCACTCATGAATTTTGTGGCCTTGGCAATCCCGGTCGGGATGGCCTGATCGTCAAAGGTTCCGTCATGATTGTTGTGGTAAATTGCAAAACTCTCGCGGTCCAGATTCGCGACGAACAAATCCTGCCAGCCGTCTTCGTTGAAATCCGCCGCGTCCACACCCATTCCCGAACGGGCCCGCCCATTCGCACTATAGGCGACGCCGGCTTCTGTACCGGTCTCCGTGAACTCTCCTTTTCCGGTGTTCACAAACAGAAAATTTGCGGTCGTGTCATTCGTGACAAATAGGTCCACCCACCCATCATTGTTGATATCGGTAGCCACCACGCCCCATGATTTTCCTGGATGCGCCGCAATTCCAGAAGATTTCGAGACATCCGTGAAAGTACCATCGCCATTATTGTGAAACAACCAACTCGGCATAGGCTTGTACAGCTGTGGAATACAATAGTGGTGCTTGCCATCCTCATGCACGCCGCAGGGCAAGTTTTTCTCTCTGCTGAAATCCACAAACCGGCAGACAAACAGGTCCAGCAGGCCGTCATTGTCATAATCAAACCATACTGCGCTGGAAGCCCAGCCCGGAGCGGCGACTCCCGCTTTTTCCGTGACGTCGGTAAACGTGCCGTCTCCGTTGTTGTGGTACAAAATGCTGCGCCCATACTGAGTTACATAGATGTCAGGAAATCCATCGCGATCGTAATCGCCGACGGCAACGCCCTGCCCAAATCCACTCCCAGCCAGCCCCGCCTTTTCTGTTACATCCGTAAATGTGCCATCCCGGTTGTTGCGGTAGAGGGCGTTGCGCAGCGGTGGATTCGGCGTGTAGAAATCGCACTTGCCGCTGTTAACGAGATAAATGTCCATCCACCCGTCGTTGTCATAGTCGAGGAAAGCGCAGCCGGCACCGGTCGTTTCCGGCAAATATTTGTCCTCGGATTTTGCGCTGGAATGCACCCAGGAAATGCCGCTGGCAGAAGTGGGAATCTGCTGAAAGGCGTACTCGGCAGCTGGAAATGCGCCGGCGATTCGCGGGCAGGCGCCGACTAACGCAGATGCGGCAAGCCCTCGGAGCAAATCACGCCTCGTGAAAGAAGGTTGCCGCTGTCTTTTTGGAATCCTTGGCAAGAGATTCGTCCTCGCGAGCTATTCTTTCTTTTCCTCACCTGGCGCGGACTTCTGCGTCAATGTCGTCGCAGCACTCAACCTTGTTGAGCAGTCGTCAGGGAATCAACGTCTGCCGAAAATAAAAATGGGAGGCGCGGACGTTCGCCTTCCTTATTAATTAAGTATACGATGTTTGTGCTTGGGTGTAGAACTTCAACCCCCGTCACCAGGAGTCCGATAGCTGAATCGTTGTTCCACTCCCTGTAGAATGAACAGACTGTGAATCGATCCACGTCCACTCGTTTTATCTTGGGCAAGTCGACCCGGTCGCAAGCCCTCGCCATTCTGCTCGGCGCTCTTTGGTTCGCTCCCGCCGCCGATACTGCGCAGGTCAAAACTGATGCTCCGATCGAATTTGTTGACGTAACGCAATCTGCCGGGATCAAGTTTGTTCACTTCAAGGGCAATAAGGGGATCTCGATCAACCTCGAGGAGTTTGGGCCTGGCCTGTGCGTGTCAGATTTCGACCGGGACGGCTGGCAAGACATTTACTTCGTCAACGCACGCGATCGCTATGACCGCGGCATCACCGTCAAAAATGCCCTGTATCGCAACAATGGGGATGGCACGTTTACCGATGTTACCGACGCCGCAGGTGTTCCTGGCACAGCCTTTGGATTGGGCTGCGTCTGGGGAGACTATGATAGTGACGGCTTCCCCGATCTCTTCGTCACGCAATTCGGCCGCAACGTGCTTTATCACAACAATGGCAACGGCACCTTCACCGATGTGACTGACAAGGCCGGCGTGGCTGGCACGGAAGCCGGCATGTTTCACTCTGGCGCGACATTTTTCGATTATGACCGCGATGGCCGCCTCGACTTATACGTCGGAAGCTACGTGGCCTTTGGGCCTGACGCCCGACGCTACTGCGACATTGGCGGAGTGCAATCCAGTTGCCCACCAAGCGCGTATCGCGGTAGCCCCGACGCTCTGTATCGCAATAATGGCGACGGCACTTTCACGAATGTGTCGAAGGCAGCACATATCCTACAGCCCGAGGGCAAAAACTTGTCTGTGGGTGCCGCAGACTACGACAATGACGGTTGGCCGGATGTCTTCGTGGCCAATGACGGGCTTCCCGCCTACCTCTATCAGAATCTCCACAATGGAAAATTCGAGGAACGAGGTGAGATGACGGGCATGGCCGTCACCATGCGCGGCCAAATCATGGCGGCCATGTGCATATCTCTGGGTGACTACGATAACGACGGTTGGCTGGACCTTTACATTTCTGACTTCCAGAAAAGCTCAGATCATTTGTGGCACAACTCCGGGAAGGGTTATTTTGACGAGGTGAGCGATCAGGCCGGTATCACGGTTCCTACGCGCGACGTCCTGAGTTTTGGCGGCGGATTCGTCGACTACGACAACGACGGATGGCTGGACCTCTTCATTGCCAACGGCCACGTGTACCCCGAAATCGAGAAGGTTTCTCCAGAGACTCACTACAAACAGCACAATTCGCTCTTTCACAATGAGGCCAACGGAAAATTTGTCGAGACTTCTGCGGCCGCAAGCCTCGCCGCTTTGCCGCCGCGTGCCGGACGTGGTGTCGCCTTCGCAGATTTCGATAATGATGGGTTCGTTGACGTGGTTGTGTCCAACAACGGCGATCCCCCCACCCTTCTCCGCAACTCCGCAAACAATGGCAATCACTTCCTGAGTTTCAAGCTTGTCGGTATGAAGAGCAATCGCGATGCCTTGGGATCACGCATCCGCGTTACGTCAGGTGGAATTTCCCAAATTCGAGAAATCGCGGGAGGCGGAAGCTACCTCTCGCAGAGCGACCTGCGCGCGAACTTTGGCCTGGCGAAGAATGTGGTTGCAGAAAGCGTAGAAGTTACCTGGCCGAGCGGAATTCACCAGGTTTTTCACGACGTTAAAGCAGACCAATTCTATTTGATCGAAGAAGGCCGCAGCGAAATAACTCTTCAGAAAATCCGTGGACGGAATTCCGCGGAGCACGAGTCCACGCCCAAGCGAAAAACGACGGGATCTGCTGGATCGGGCCATTGAAGCGTTGAGCAAGATCGATCGTGGGTCCAGGCGCAGTAGGTCCAAGATCGAGCAAGTGAAAGAGGCAAATGCACCGTGGAATGCATACGACGCATCTCTTCTCATTTAGGGCCTGCGGCCCGCCAAACTTCATGAAAGCCGTGCAGTGCAACAATCGTCCAGCCGCAGCACCAAGCCCTTTGTTTTCAAGTCGGCTGTGATTCGACCATATGTCTTTCGATCCTGAGTATCGGAACCAGCTCACGAACCAAACAGAGCGCTGGCTCGATGGTCGCGGCTATGTTATTGATTCCACGGTCGGCTGGAGTTTTGGCGAATCACAGGTGATGCTACTTTGGCTCGGTAATTTCAAGAGTCTGGTTGGGACGCAGGCCGTCGGTGAGGAGTTGCTTTCGGCCGGAAGGCCAGACGACCTCGATACGATCGATTTTGTCGGTGTCGCCCAAGCCAAAATAAAGAGGGAGTACGCTCTGGGACAGGTAGCCCGATTTGCCGTCGTTGTATCGCGTAAAGATATTACCCCCGGAATGCACATGCACTGTGGCACCGAGCCCGTTGCGGTTTGACACGGTCCCGATGAGCTGAACCTTCAGCCAATGGATAGGTTTGCGCTGCGCAAGGTCACTGATCAAAACCTGCGGTTCGGCATTGAAGTCGTTGGTGACGATATCGAGATCGCCGTCGTTATCGAGATCAAAGATCACAGCCGAGCGGCTCGAGAGCGAGGCCGACACGACGATTTTCCCCGACCGCCCTTTGCACGGATTCGTGCCGTTCATATGGAAGACAAGACTCTCAGACACCTTCTGTGAGCAATCGAGCTCGAACCAAGGCGTGTGTGTGCGTCCGTCGCGTCGAGGCTCAACACCCAGAAGGAATTCTGAGTCAAGGAATCCCTCGCCACGGTTATTCAATAGGAGCGAATTGATCCCATAGCGGAAAGGGAAGCCCATGCCCGCAGGAATGAATATGTCTTGCCAGCCATCGGCGTTCAAATCGGTGACGCTCGGTCCCCAAGGCCAATAGTTCTCGACGCCCATGCGGTCGGAAACCTCCTCGAATTTGCCATCACCCAAATTGTGGTAGAGGGCATTGCCGAAGATGAAAGAGCTCGCACGGCCACCAAGCCTGCTGTCGGGCGGGTGGGACGCGGCTTTGAGCTTTTCTGCTTCCGGCCCAACCTCTTGGAACATATCCGAGTGCATGTCCGTGATGAAGAGATCCGGGCGGCCATCGTTGTCGTAATCAAAGAAAATGATTCCCATGCTGCCGAAGGGAGTCTTTGGGAAAGATTTGGCGGTCTTATCGATGAATTTTTGGCCGCCGGAATTTTCGTAGTAATGGGAGCTACCGGCCATATTCAAAAGAAAAAGGTCAGGCCGACCGTCGTCGTTCAAATCTGCAAAGGTAGCGTCGCCGCACCAGCCGACGGGATACAAGCCAACATCGGCCGTGACGTCCTTGAAGTGGTTGTGGCCCATGTTCTTATAGAGGACGGGATACTCGAAGCGGTCAGGATAGAGATGCCCGAGGAAGGCATCGTGAAGCCCGACGTACTCACCGTTCGGTCCCTTTTCATCGGATGTATACCGGCCGACGTTGCAGACGAGGAGATCGAGAAGTCCGTCATTGTCGTAATCGAAGAAAAAGGCGCCAGAGGAGTGGGCCACAAGGTCGAGTCCGGCTTGTTTGGTGATGTCTTTGAAGTGGCCGTGGCCGTCGTTTTCGAAGAGCGCGTTGCCGCCACGAACCGTGGTGACGAAGAGGTCTTGGTCACCGTCGTTATCGATGTCCGCAAATGCCGCGGCAACACTGATGCGGCCTAATAGTGCGGCCCCGGCCTCCTGGCTAATGTTCTTGAACTTGCCCCCGCCAAGATTCTTCCAGAGCTCGTTGCCTCCAACTTGATTGACGAAGTAAATGTCGTAGAGACCATCGCCATCCACGTCGGCGACGACGATGCCATTGCCGTGATCGTAGTGCGTGAGCGTGAAGTTCTTTGTAGCGTCGTCGACAGCATGGTGGACAAAAGTGATTCCGCTTTCCTTGAGCTTGTCGGTGAATTGGAATTGGTAGAAGACCTTGAACTTGCTGAGCGTTGCCATTTGAGCCTTTTGGCGGGCAGGCAAAGCGTCGGCACCGCTATCCGGATCGGGATATTGGACTTCGGGCAGCGGTGCAGCTGAACTCGAAGCGATTCGATTGGCAGCTGTCGGTTCATTCGATATTCCTGGGAGCAAAGCCAAAATTCCCAGGAGAACGATACAGAATATAAGAAAGTCTAATTTTGAATACAGCAAAGTTCATCCCCGCTAATAAAGGTCCTCGGGATACTACCTTTACCGGCTCACAACAATGTCACCGAGATGTAATTTCTAGCAATTTCTCGGCCCATTTTCACCTTTGAACGAAGCAACGAAAATCATAAACCAGACCGTCATCCGTGACGGAAAGAAGAGCACGCATTAGCCTATCCTCTAGCCTGAATAATTCGTGATTTAGAAACACGAAAAGCCTCCCTCATGGTAAAAAGCTGTTGTCTACGCAGTTTCTGTACCAATCCGGAGGCTTTCGTGCCCGAGCATACCACGACACAGTGTGTTCTCTTCCCAGGAATTTTTAAGCGGCCGGTAGTTGCCAAGTTCGATCAAGCGCAGGGCAGTTCCGATGGCGGGGCGGTGTTACTCAAAGCCGCAGACCGAGAGTTAGGTCTAATCACGGCTTTGGCGGCTTGTCTGAAAGATGACCGACAAGAGGGTAAGGTCCGTCACGAATTCGATGAGCTGCTCACGCAGCGGATCATGGCCATTGCCTTGGGATATGAAGATGCCTTCGCAGCCACTGCTTGAAGTCTCGGCGGGGTGTATTCGTCCGCTGAACCTTTGAAGCCGTTGGCCATGCGTAGGATAGGGCAGGAGAAAACGATAGGTCACCACACCTTACAATCGTCCGGGTAAATGGGGTCAAGGCTAAGCGCGGTGCGCTTGAAAAAAGATCTCAGTAAATCTGGCCGATTCTGCAGTCGATAGAATTCTGCCGTTATCCGTTCACGCAGTTCGTCCAGGTTTCGCCGGGCGCACCCGCCCGGCAACCGAGCACATGGCGCGGGAGATCAGAACAGATCTCGCTTGATCAGTTGGGCTGTGAAGCAAGAAAATTCCAGCCGCAGGGGACGTTTGTTCTCTTGGCTTCTACCTTTATAGAGAACTAATCGGGACTTGGCCACTCAAAGGACTCTAAAGGTAGGGGCACTCACAAAAGATGGAGACAAACTGCAGTCACTGGGGAGTCAGCATTTTTGTGGACACTCGATAGCGTCGATAGTTTGTATAGCGATGTATGTTCCGGAAGACGGCATCAAAGGCGCCGAATGTTAGGGGCTCCCGCGAATTTACCGCATGCTGCCTTGCCGCAGGATCCGCGAACTTGAGATTCACGTCCACGTCCCGCGGCAGCCAAAGCGGGACGGGTACATCTCCAAATCGCACCTCACTAAATCTGATTTTCGTGGTTTGCTGTTCCAGCCCAATCTCCGGTTGGCGCGCCAGCAGATCTGTTCGCATGCGGAGAATATGAAAGTTGCGCTTGTCCACCCATGCGATTCCCTGGGTCAGTAGATGTACAGTGAACCCCTGCCGCCCGACCATCGTAACTGTGTTGTGTGCCTCGCCAGGGATTTGGGCAAACGCCACGACATACGTATCTTGCCTGTCGATCTTTTGATCCCCAAGAAGGAGGAACCGGGAATCCCATTGGACCGCGGTTGAAAAATGCACGCTGCTCAATGCGAAACCGGATGTGACGAAAAAAACTTTGTCGATCCCTTCTTCGACGATGCGATTTCCAACAGCGTCCATACGAAATTCATTGATGCGCGCTCCGGAGTTTTCCTTACGCCGCAGAATCAAGTAGCTGTCTCGCAGGCGCTCTGTAACAGGGAACAATCCCCCCGGCATGCCGCTCGGCAGATCATGGTAAATCAGCCTCTCTTGGGTAATCTCCTCACGAGCAATCAGGTCGACCAGGTTGGAGAAACATTCGTCAACTCTTGCGCCCGTTTTCTGGAGGATCGACGAGAGTTTCTGTTGGTCAGAGGCAGGACGGATGCTTTTCAACTCCGGAATGCGTTTGACAAGTTCTTTCAGCGGTTGCTCCAGGTATGGATGTGCCTCCTGGTTCTTCTGTTCGATCACTTCCGTCGCACGGTGGCCCTTTGATCCTCCATAGCTCTGGTAATTCGTGAAGCGGTGCACGTTCCGGTATGTCCGCACAAAGAAAACTTTACTGTCTGTCTCAGAATCCCAGGAGGAATACTCAATCTCTGCGTCTACTTGCGCTTCGCTCGGCAGCCACATGGCGGTCGGAATACCTGCGGGTTGAACCTCGCTGAACGTCACAAGAGTTTGCAGCTTGTCTTCCCGTTCATCCTTCCCCAGCAGGATTTCCGGTGCCAGAAGATCGGTGCGCATTTGCAAGATCTGGAAATTGCTTGTATCTACCCAGACGATTCCCTGGACTAGCAGGTTTAATATCCGGCCGTCGATCTTTCTCAGTCTGACGCTGCTGGTTGCTTTCGCGGGGATTTGGGCAAACGCCACCGCATAGGCACTTCGCGTGCCGATCTTCTGTTCACCGAGATAGCGATACGTCGACTCTGGCTGAAAATCTTTCGAGAAATACATCACGCTGGATGCGAAACCGCTGGTCAGAAGGCCCACACCTGGCGGGCTCTCGTTCTCCTCTGCGTCCAGGCGATATTCCTCGATGGTTTCCTGCACGAGAGTGCCCCGGCGCACGATGAAATAGTCATATCGATCTTCCTGGGTCGTGTCTGCTTTGGGAAAATTCAGTTTAGACTCTGAAATCACTTCTTTGGCAGATAGATTAACGAAGGTGACGTCGAATAGATCGTCCACTCTTTCCCCGGTCTTTTCCAAAATCATAGGCAGTACCTGCTGGTCCGTCGCAGGTTGAAGCGTCGCTAGTTCTGAAACGCTCTTTGTGAGTTTTTCGATTGATTTGTCGACATAGGAATGCACATTCGTCGGAGAACTTTGCTCACTCTTGTCCCTCTGTTGCATGTCGCTGGGGTCAGACTTCTCGGCCGAAACAGCACGCGAACCTGTGAGTGCAGTGGGCAGCAATAGAGGGGCGACCAAAAGGATCCCTAATAAAATCTGAGGCCGACACAACTGGGCAACGCGCGCTTTAACGCTGAAGATCATATGAGCCTGAGGTGTGCGATCTCAGCAGCAATACTTGGCCACGCAACTTCAAGAAGCTCGCTGCAATATGGACGTGCCGGACACACATCTAGGGTACGCCGCAGAAGAGGGTACGGAGCCACGTGTGGCTGGCGAATTGTTATTTCGCCCATAATTCCTTACGATTCCCCGCCCTGCTACCATTCTTCAATGCGTCATCTCTTCGTCCTTTTCATCCACCTAATCGCCGTCCTGACCCAGTTGTTCCAACCTGGCGGCGTCCGTTCCCTCGTTGCCGAGTCCCTTCTTCTCAAACACCAACTCCTGATCGTAAATCGCTCCCGGCAACGATCGCCCAATCTATCCTCGTGGGACCGCCTCCTTGCCGGCTGGATGGCGCTCTTGATCCGTCCTACTCCTCTTCTCCGTTCCGCATTTGTACTATTGATCTCACATTAAATAATGCAATGACTAGCACAAAAAAAGGGGGAGTTCTGATTGGAGGACGCAGCCGCGTAGTTTTGTGCGTGACCTTCGGATGCTCTCCATTGCCCTGATGACATCCTCCATGAGCTCATCGACGTCATAGGGCCGACCGTTGGCCAGTTGTCGTTTGGCCAGAGACCAGACTCCTTCATCGGGGTTGAGTTCCGGAGCATAGGAGGGAAAGTGCTCGATGGAGAGACGTGGATGCTGGCGCAGGAGCTTCCGGAGGGGTTCCCCTTGGTGGGTGGAGGAATTATCCAGCAGCACAATGACCGGGCCATGCAGGTGCCGCAACAACTCACGCAGAAACACACAGACCTCTTCTTGGGCGATGTTGTCGTAAAAGAGTAGATAGTAAAGGCCCAGGCGATGTCGCTGCGGGCTCAGCGAAATTCCTGAAATGACCGAGATTTTGTCCCGACGCCCTTGGCGATGACGCTGGAAGGGAGTGCAGCCCCGGGGTGCCCAAGTCTTGGCCACCAGGGGAGCCAGCAAAAAGCCTGATTCGTCCGCAAAAACTAAGTGGGCACCCAGCCGCGCGGCGTTTTTTTTACCCGCGGCAAGTCTTTCCACTTCCAGTGCTCGATGGCCTTTTCGTCCCGCTCCAGTGCACGTGGTTCGGGCTTCTGGTGCGTCCACCCAAACCGATGGAGGTGTAGGCCAGCGGTATTGAAATGGCACGGCACGTGAAAGGTCTTTCGAATCACCTCCGCCACCCGCTTCGTCGTCCACAATTCTGTGCGGTAGCCATTAGCCATGGC
This sequence comes from Candidatus Acidiferrales bacterium, assembly GCA_963792145.1. Classification (GTDB taxonomy): domain Bacteria; phylum Acidobacteriota; class Terriglobia; order Acidiferrales; family UBA7541; genus Acidiferrum. Next base: position 21,001 of record CAWBVH010000035.1, on the reverse strand, counting down.
GCCCTTCAGTAAGATCCTGAGAAGCCGGCGCTCTTGGCTGCGCGTGAGCTTTCTCGGACGACCCGGAGAGAATCCCACCCGGAGGGAATCGGCGCCGCGGCGCCGCCAGTCATTCCGCCAACGCATAACAGAACTGGCAGCGCAATGGACGCGCCGCGCAACCTCGTTCAGGGACAAGTCTTCATCCAACAGTTTTAGCGCACGTCTGCGTCGATCGGAAAGTAGGTCGGCCGAACCCTTTGGTCGCATTTGGACCTCCTGTCACTTCGAGGCCTATTATTGCATTATTTTATGTGAGATAAATAAAGCCTTCTACGCTGCTAGCCCTTCACAAAGCCATGAGCAAGCGAAAGTACCGCATGCTGTTCTCACCGAACCGCCATCGGAAGCCCGGTCCGAAAGGACCCAGCGCAGACCTCTTCCATTTTGTGATCGAAATGAAGCAACGTAATCCCAACTGGGGCTGTCCGCGAATCGCACAACAGGTCGCCTTGGCGTTCCACATCCAAATCGACAAAGACGTAGTCCGCAGGATTCTCGCCCGTCACTACCGGCCGGTACAGCACTCCGATGGCCCCTCCTGGCTGACGTTCCTGGGCCACATGAAAGACAGCCTCTGGAGCTGTTCCGGTGCGAATCGGCTACGTTGCGGACCCACTAGGTCCTGGTGGTCATGGATCAATACACGCGCCGGATCGTTGGCTTTGGCGTCCATGCGGGAACGATCGATGGGGCCGCACTTTGTAGGATGTTCAACCGTGCCATTCGAGGGCAACTCCGAATGCCGAAGTATCTCAGTTCCGATAACGATCCGCTTTATCGGTTCCACCAGTGGCAAGCCAACTTGCGGATACTGGAAGTGACAGAAATCAAGTCCGTCCCCTACGTTCCGCCGACCAATCGCAAATCTCCGCTCGATTCGTTGGCAACCACACTGTCGCGCCCTCTACCAGACGCCGGCGGCCGCCTGATTGATCAGAGACTCGCGCTGCTGCGGTATTCGGTCGACCTCGGCGGCACTCCAAGAAATCTCTCGCTGGTTCCCAATCGCAACGCGCTTCCCCGATCCGATCGCTTCCCTACCACCAGGTGCGTTCCGAAAGTGAGACTCAGCGACTCAGCTCACTCTCGTAAAGCAGATAAAATCGGCCCGCGTAACAATTCGCCAGACACAGGTGGTGAGAAGCAGGTGAGTTGAGTATGCTAGGGACAAAAATGACGCCAGTGTCCCATGCATGAGATTCCCGAAAGCGTCGGCCCTTACCGCGTCCTCTCAAAGGTGGGCGAAGGTGGGATGGGTGTCGTGTATAAAGCGGAGGACCAGCGCCTGCAGCGCGTCGTCGCGTTGAAGGTCATCCGCGAATTCGATTCGGCCCCTTCCCGTCGCCGCTTTTGGCAAGAAGCACGCGCTGCTGCGCAAGTCGCCCACCCAAACGCGTGCCGGATCTACGATGTTGCCGAGGAGCAAGATCGTCTGGTTTTGGTCATGGAGTTCATTGACGGGGAATCGCTCACGCGGCGCATTGAGCGCGGGCCTTTGCCCGCGCAGGAAACCGTCCAGATCGTGCTGGCCACCCTTTCGGCACTGGAAGCCTTTCATAAGATCGGAATCGTCCACCGGGATCTAAAGCCCAGCAACATCATGCTGTCCGACAGTGGAACAAAACTGCTGGACTTTGGCATCGCAACACACGTGGCGCTGAACTTTCCGGAAGAGACGGCTGCAACACTTCCGGACGCTACCAATCCGGGAACCTTCCTGGGTACGCCGAGGTATGCGTCCCCAGAACAGTTCCGGGGCCAAGCAGTTGATGCACGCTCGGATCTCTTTTCGCTTGGAGCGATTTTGTTCGAAATGCTGACGGGCCACCCGCCATTTACGGGTCAATCCTTCGGCGAAATCGCGCATTCCGTTTTGCACGGATCTCTACCGGAGCTGAGCGGCTCGCCGGCGATTTCGGTGATTGGACGAATTGTGCATCGCGCGCTGGCACGCGATCCTCTAGACCGATACCCAAACGCAGAAGCGATGGCGGCGGAGCTGCGAACCACGCTAGAGATGGATGGGATCGAGACGAGCGCCCGCGTGCACGCTCTGAAGAGAATCATGGTCCTGCCATTTCGCATGCTGCGGCCGAGCGAGGAGTTCCAGTTTTTGGCGTACAGCCTGCCAGAGGCGATAACGGTTTCCCTTGCTGGGCTGGAAAACCTGGTTGTCCGCTCCTCTATCGTAGCCTCCCGATTTTCGACCGATGCACTCAATTTGCAAAGAATCGCTAGGGAAGCGGAAGTCAACGTGGTGCTGACGGGAGCGCTGCTCAATGTGGGAGATCAACTGCGGATTACAGCTCAGCTCGTCGAGGTGCCGAGCGGAACGTTAATCTGGTCACACTCCTCGCAAGCGACGACACGGGAACTCCTCGAACTTCACGATGATCTGGTGCGCCGCGTCGTGGAATCCATCCTGCCGTCGCTGACCGTGCGAGAGCATCAGTCACTGCAACAAGACCGCCCGGCCAGCCCCACGGTCTATCACCTCTATTTGCAAGCGAACGAGTTCAGCCAACAATGGGAAAATCTAACCGCCGCGATTGAGCTGTATGAGCGTTGCGTGAGCCTAGACGCTTCGTATGCTTCGGCATGGGCGAGACTTGGCCGCGCCCGCTGGCTTTGGGACAAGTACAAGCACGGTTCCGTCGAGGGGTTGCGCGCAGCCGATGAAGCCTTTCAAACGGCCCTGCGGCTGAATCCCAATTTGACACTGGCGCACAATCTCTATACGAGCCTTCAAGTTGACCAAGGCCGATCGCTCGATGCCATGAAGCGGCTCTTGGACCGCGCCCGCCAGCGAAGAAGCGATGCTGAACTGTTTGCCGGGCTTGCTCACGTGTGTCGTTACTGCGGACTCTTGCAGGCAGCGCTTGCGGCGCATCGGGAGGCCCGACGCCTAGACCCGCTGGTCCCAACCAGCGTCAATCATACCTACTTCATGTTGGGCGACTATCAGAGGGCCCTGGAATCCTCTGGGAGTGATTTCGGATACTGTTTGGGGCTGACACTCGCACTCCTTGGGCGGACAGACGAAGCCATTTCCACTCTCCGCCAAAGAGAACAAAATACGCCGCGTCTTGGAAGGCTGTATCTGACCTCACTGCGCGCGCTCCTGGAGGCCAAGCGCGAGGAGAGTCTGGAAGCAAGCGAAGAGCTAAGGAAAGCCACCTTCCGCGATCCGGAGGGGATGTATTATTTGGCGCGACAGATCAGTTACCTCGGTCAAGTACCTGAAGCCTTGGAAATGCTGTCGCGCGCAATCGACAATGGCTTTTTCTGCTATCCCGCAATGGTGCGTGACCCGTGGTTCGAGACGCTTCGAACCCGGACTGAATTTACGGGCCTCCTGCACAAATCTCAGCAGTTGTGCAGGGAAGCCTCCGCATCCTTCTTGGCTGCAGGCGGCGGTTCCCTCCTGAGGATCCATGCGGAGGTCTACTGACATGGGCGCCTTTTTGAACCCATTGCCAGCCCGCGTCACACCTAGGCGAACCGTGCCTGGATCACGGGCAACTCTGACGTAACGCGATTAGGTAAGGATTGCCGACCATACGCCCGAAATCCTGTCGGCCAAAATAACGAAGCGTCTGCCTGACTACCAAAGCATGGTGAAGCATGTTCTAACAGACGCTAGCACATGGGAATGAAAAATAACCATGCGCCTCATAATCTACGAAGCTGGCTTCGCCACCTGTTTTTGAGGACGCACATCGTATTCCGGATGCGGGACCTCCATGATCCATTTATCGAACCAGTCCACAATGTGATCGAGACGTTCGATCCGATGCCATGGCTCTCCCGAACGCGAGAGCTCGTGAGTCTCGCGCGGAAAGACAACCATGGCTGTTGGGCGTTTCAGGAACTTGAGCGCGCGGAACAGTTGTTCTCCACCTGAATCCGGGGGAGTGCGGTAGTCAGATTCGCCCAGCACAAACAAGACAGGAGTGTGGATATTCTTCACAAAGGTTATGGCGGAACGGTCCGGATAGTCTTGCGGGTCTTCGAAAGGCGGCGCTTGAAACCAGTGTGGTTGGAACAGAGTGAAATCGGCCGTGTACCACCACGATGCCCAATTGGAAATGTCGCGTTGCGATACCGCTGCCGCGAACCGGTCCGTATGGGTGATCGTCCAGTCGGTAAGAACGCCACCCCCGCTCCCACCAGTCACGGCGAGTTTTTTAGGGTCGATGTAGCCACGCTTCAGGAGTTCGTCCACCCCGATCATCAGGTCGCGGTAATCGTCGCCCGGATAGTGGTACTGAATGATGTTGCCGGAGTCTTGGCCGTGGCTGGTCGAGCCGCGCGGGTTGAGGTAGAGGACAACGTATCCCTTTGCGGCCATCCATTGAAATTCGTGATCAAAGACCCAGCCGTAAGCAGCGTGCGGCCCGCCATGGATGTTAAGAATTAGCGGGTACTTTTTCTTCGGGTCAAAGTCGGGCGGCTTTTGAATCCATCCCTGAATGCGCATGCCATCGAAACTGGTGTAGTTAAGCTCCTCCGGCGGGGTCAAGTTGAGTTGCGACCACAGCTTGCGGTTCAAATCTGTAACGCGGGATTGCTTCGACAAAGACGTAGTTCGCAGGATTCTCGCCCGTCACTACCGGCCGGTACAGCACTCCGATGGCCCCTCCTGGCTGACGTTCCTGGGCCACATGAAAGACAGCCTCTGGGCATGGATCTGTTCCGATGCGAATCGGCTACGTTGCGGACCCACTGGGTCCTGGTGGTCATGGATCAATACACGCGCCGGATCGTTGGCTTCGGCGTCCATGCGGGAACGATCGATGGTGCCGCACTTTGTAGGATGTTCAACCGTGCCATTCGAGGGCAACTCCGAATGCCGAAGTATCTCAGTTCCGATAACGATCCGCTTTATCGGTTCCACCAGTGGCAAGCCAACTTGCGGATACTGGAAGTGACAGAAATCAAGTCCGTCCCTTACGTTCCACTGTCTCATCCGTTCGTGGAAAGGCTAATCGGCACCGTTCGACGGGAGTATTTGGATCACATTTTGTTCTGGACTACGGCTGATCTCGAAAACAAGCTGCTCGATTTCAGGACCTACTTTAACAACCATCGGACGCATGATTCACTGGAAGGACGAACGCCGGATACGTCCGTGTCTCGACCAATCACAAATCTCCGCTCGATTCGCTGGCAACCGCACTGTCGAGCCCTGTACCAGACGCCGGTGACCGCCTGATTGATCCGAGACTCGCCCTTGCTGCGGTATTCGGTCGACCTCGGCGGCACTCCAAGAAATCTTTCGCTGGTTCTCAATCTCAACGCGCCTCCGATCCGATCGCTTCCCTACCACCAGGTGCGTTCCGAAAGTGAGACTCAGCTCACTCTGGTAAAGCAGGCAAAATCGGCCCGCGTAACAATTCGCCAGACACACCGATATCGAACTTGTACCGTATACTTCATATGTTCAATCCGAAAAGCCGAGTACGGCTCGGGCGAAGGAATTTTGAACCACCGACCTCCTAGCCCCGAGTATGAACACCAATGGGCGAAATGACAATTCGCCAGAGACACGAAAACCAATATCGGGTCTCCAGCCAAGACGATGAGGGCGAGTTGTACTTCGGAAGAGTAGCGCAGCCGAGCACATCAGAGGCATAGCCAACTGATTCGCCTGGCTAGGATTCCATTCCCAGCCGTAGTTGTGACGGAACCTTTGAACCCTCGTTCTCTCCACCGTCCCTATCTTCCACCCTCCTTCGCTGCGTCCAACTTTCCTCTCCCCTCCATCGCCGCCACCAAATCCTTTGATCCCGATCCCCAGCGCGAGATCGTTTTGATCGCCTGCGTGAACGGCACATTCAACGGATGCACCCGCTCCGAACTCAAGATGTACACCGCTCCCGCCAGCGGCGTCGGAATCGACGGCACGAACACCGTGAACCGCCCGTCTCCCAGTTCTTCAATAATGAACGCCGGCACCAGCGCGTCCTCTACCTCCGCAAGCGCCGGCTTCCACGCCGCCTCCCGATCCTCTCCGGCCAGCCGCTGGGTAAGGCTGCGAATCAGCGCATACCCCGGCATCCGGTCAAAAAACGATTTCTCCACCCGATTCCACAACCGGTACCCGACCCGGGTGCGCAACGCCACCCCAATCAGAAAGCAACCCACCAGCACCACCAGCAGCGACAGCACCTGATCCGCCGGAAGCCAATCCGGCAGCAATTGCGCGAACGGCTTCATGATCCCCGCCAACGACTTGATGCCCTTCAGCACCAGCAACACGGCCAGATAAGTCGGCGCCACCACCAGCACCCCCGCCACCAGCCGCCCTAAAACAAATTCGCTGAGTTTTTTCATCGAGCGACCCCTCCTTGAGAAGGCCGGTCTCCGCGGGATGCGATACGCTCCCAATGTTTCGACGTTCTCGAAGCACAAGATAAAGGAGACTGGCTATGAAGAAGATTAGCACTGTGCAGGCTGTCGAAAACCATGGACGCTGTTTTTCAGCCGGAGAAGTTCATTTGAGGTGAGCCTGTGGAAAGCTGCAAGTTACGCTATTTCAACTCGTTTGAGTTATTTGACTATACGGGGTCGAAATCGGCAGGCACATCTCTGACGATTGCTCCACGCTCGAGATTCGGCAGAAGGTGTGGAACGGACAAGTGCAATCCTTCCTGAAGACCGAGAACGGACTCAGGGACGTGGATTTGCATTCGTCGGTAGCGGTCCTACTCAAGACGTTCATCGGCGACCGGAAATCCGGACTTTTATTCTGCACCCGGAATGGAGGACCTCTCTCGCTGTCGAACATCTTGCGGCGGAATCTCCACAGAATCCTCAAGGAGTTGGGACAGCAGAAGACGGGTGCTCACGCATTCCGTCGTTTCCGTGTCACTTGGTTGCGGAAGAATCGCACACCGGGAGATCTGGAGCGCTTTTGGTTAGGCCATGTGAATAAGACCGTCACTGACGACTATCCGATGCTTAAGGAAGACGTGACGTTCCGCAAAGAAGTAGCAGAAAAGGTGGGCATTGGCTTTGAGCTTCCGATTCAAGACGCCGTTGTTGCACCCAATGCACCCAAAGAAGTCGACCAAACTTCAGCTGAAAGCGTGACCTAAGTGATTGAAAACTTGAGTGAGCAACCCGAGACATAGGTGACAGTTTGTACCGGACACATGGGTTACACTTCCTCCTTTTTGGGAGGAGGTGAGAATGCCTTGGAAGGAGTGTTCGGTCATGGATGAGAGGCTACAGTTAGTTGCTCGCCGGCTAGCCGGCGAGCAACTGGCGGATCTCTGCAGGGAGTTTGGTATCTCCCGCAAGACTGGTTACAAGATCTTCGATCGCTACAAGGAGTGTGGGGTTCAAGGGTTGACGGACAGAAGCCGACGACCCTACCGCTATGCGAATCAACTCCCCTTCCAGGTGGAGAACTACATCCTGAACGTGAAACGCGAGCACACCAGCTGGGGTGCTCGTAAGATCCGAGAGCGCCTCATCCGCAGGTTCTCCGGGATCAAGATCCCCGCCAAAAGCACGATCCATGCGGTGCTGCATCGCCATGGCCTAGCCCGTATTTCTCACAATAAATAGAAAAAGGCTGTCATTTCATGGCATAACTCTTTTGTCTAGAAAGAAATCTTGCCAAGAAGGAGAACAGCCTTATGCCCCCAGAGTGTAACCAGTTTGTCTTCGGATTTCATCCCCAAAAACGACGCGAGATCCGAGCACAGTTTGACGGCGGAGCGATCACCAGCGACGGCGGTGGTCTGCTCCTGCGCGAGGTCGAGAAACGGGTCGGGATCCTCCACCAGTTTGCCGCCTGCTTCACGGATTATAGGAATCCGGATCTGATCGAACACCAGGTAGAGGAACTGGTGGCTCAGAGAGTCTATGGTTTGGCCCTGGGATACGAAGATCTGAACGATCACGAGGAATTACGCCATGATCCTTTGTTGGGGGTGCTGGTCGAGAAGGGGGATCTTGGGGAAAAAGCTTTAGCGGGAAAGAGCACTCTGAACCGGCTGGAACTGACCGGGGAGACGGCCAGTCGGAAAGAGCGCTACAAAAAGATCGTGCTGGATCATGGAGCCGTGGACCGCCTGCTGGTGGAGGTCTTTGTGGGAGCCCACCGAGAGGAGCCTAAAGAAATCATCTTAGACCTGGATGCCACCGACGATCCGCTGCACGGGAAGCAGGAGGGGCGCTTTTTCCATGGCTACTATGGTCAGTACTGCTATTTGCCGTTGTACGTCTTCTGCGGAGAGTTCCTGCTGTGTGCGCGGTTGCGATCGTCGAACATCGCTGCGTCGTCAGGAAGCGTGGAAGAGTTGCAGCGCATCGTGGCACAGATTCGTGCTACGTGGCCCCAGGTGCACATCGTCGTGCGGGGAGATTCTGGATTTTGCCGCGAAGAGCTGATGTCTTGGTGTGAAGCAGAAGGCGTGGATTACCTGCTGGGACTGGCGAAAAACGACCGTCTAAAGGCGGACATTGCCAAGGAGATGGAGGAAGCGAAAGCCCAGTACCAAAAGACGGGGCGTGCCGCCCGGTTGTTCAAAGAGTTCGTTTATCAGACGCGGAAGAGTTGGCGCTGTGCTCGACGGGTGGTGGCCAAAGCCGAGCATCTGGAGAAGGGCGAGAACCCGCGGTTCGTGGTGACCTCTCTAAATCGAGAAGCGTGGCCAGCGCAGGAGTTGTATGAACAGCACTACTGTGCACGCGGGGACATGGAGAATCGCATCAAGGAACAGTTGATGTTGTTCAGTGATCGCACCAGCACGCACTACCTGCGCAGCAATCAATTGCGGTTGTATTTTTCTTCGATCGCCTACGTGCTGTTGCAGATGCTGCGGCGACTGGGACTGCAAGGAACCGAACTGGCCAAGGCCCAGTGCTCCACGATTCGGCTCAAGTTGCTAAAGATCGGCGCGCTGATCCGCATCACCATACGCAAGGTGTGGATTTCGCTGGCCGGTGGATATCCTCACGTCGCGCTCTTTCAGCAAATCCATGAAAAGCTGTGCGCTGTGCCGCTAAAGTATTGAAAAACAAGCATCCCAAACAACCTTTCCCGGTCCCATGTCAACCGCTGGTAAGGTGTGCGCTGAAACAGCCTCGGAAAGATAAAAACTCTCACGCAAAACAAAAAACGGATCAACTACCCAGCAACACCCCGCAAAAATAACTCGCAACTCGCAGTCCGAACAATCTTCACCCCTCTTCTGCCAAGCTGTGAGAGATTACGGCTAGTGGAGCGCCGCGGTCGCTTGCGTCGTCGCGCTCAGGGAACCGCTTTATCCTTGGGCATGCATCCCAATGAACTGTGGTGCACCGATTACAAGGGTGAGTTCTTGCTGGGGAATCAGCAATACTGCTACCCGCTGACCGTCACCGATCACGCCAGCCGTTATCTCCTCACCTGTGAAGCCCTCTCTTCCACAAAAGAAAGCTACGCTTTCACCGTCTTTGAGAGGCTTTTTAAAGAGCGCGGCTTACCTTCCAACATCCGCAGCGATAACGGTGTGCCCTTCGCTTCCGCCCACGCCTTGTTCAATCTGAGCAAGCTCGCCGTCTGGTGGCTCCGGCTAGGAATCGGCGTGGAACGGATCAAACCTGGGCATCCTCAGCAGAACGGCCGCCATGAGCGCATGCATCTCACCCTGAAGAAAGAAGCCACCAAGCCGGCTAGTCGAAACTTCCTGCAGCAGCAGGCCAGGTTCGACAAGTTCATCGAGGTCTTCAACAATGAGCGTCCTCACGAAGCCCTGGACATGAAGTGCCCGGGCGAGGTCTATCAGCCCTCCACACGCCCCTACAAGGGATTGCCCGATATCGATTATCCCTTCCACGACAAGACCATTGTCGTTACCAACTGTGGCCGCATTTGTTTGGGACACAAAAAAATTAACTTCAGCACCGTCTTTGCTGGACAAGCGGTCGGCATCAAAGAAGTTCACGACGATATCTGGCTTGTCAGTTTTATGGATTACGATCTAGGATACTTCGATCTCGAGACTCGTGTACTGGAACCGCTCGAGAACCCGTTCGGCCCAAAGTTGTTACCTATGTAGCCGGTACATTCTGTCACCCATGTGTCCGGGTCGGACCAGAGAAGAATGGTGCGCCCGGGGGGATTCGAACTCCCGACCTTCTGGTTCGAAGTCAGATTTCAGCGCAGACAGCAAACAAAAGCAAACGACAAGCACCTAAAGAATCAACGAAAAACGCTCTCCGTTTTCGGCTGGCGTAGGACAGTTTTGTACCTATTTCACGGACAATTACACGGACAAATCAACACTGAGGAGCACCTTAGAAAGAACGGTTAGCCTTCCGCAGAGGCAGGCGGTGATTTACTACCTGCGTCTGGCCGGAGTTCCCACAATGGATTTGCCCGATTTGCGAAGGAGCCAGATGAAACTAACTGCAAGGAAGAAATACGACCACAGGGACCTAGATAGAGGCGAAGCACAACTCATACGGGTTGGACATGCCCTTTGGAGAGATCGTCGCAAATTGGGCGACACGGTCGCTGAAAGAGAGGGCATTAACGCGGCGCTTGAGAGCGTCTGGCAGGCCAAGAGGGAATATCGGGTGGAACTGGCCAAGAAGAGAGCTTTGCGATTCTCACAGTACCTGGACGATTACACGCCGGACTCGGTCCGAAGCCCCTCGAGAGTTTAAGGAAGGAGAGTATCGATGCCAAAGTCCGAAACAACCGCCAACCACCGACAGGTCCATCGGAATTCCTGAACTGTTAGAGTTAACAAACATCGTGAAAGTGTATTCTTCGATTCCTCCTGCAAGCGGCAACGCGGCGCCGAATGTCTCTCCGTTAACCTGGTCTACTCCCAAGCTGGGGCCTAGAAACACACCAACATCAGGAGAACCAAAGTTGTTCCAGTTGAGCGTGTACGGTGCGTTGTCTGCTCTCGCCAGTGATACCATCAACAGCGAACTCAAAAGCAATCCGAATAGATAGCTCATTGTTGAGCTCCATTTAAAGTCGCCATTCGGGTGAATCCCCGAGGATGCGTACCTACAGCCACACGGAATATTTTTGAGTAATCGCCTGTTCCGGCTTTAGCGATGGACGTTTGTGAGGAGGATACCACAAAAGTTTGTTATCCCTTGAGTGCATCGGGTCTTCACGTCCAGGGCGGTGGGTGTCTTCGGCGCCATGTACGTATCGGCCCTTGTTACCCTGCCAGCAAAGAAACTGAACATGCACAGCAGGAAGATAAACAGCCACAACATGATCCGGGATTTGGTGTCATTGCTCATGGCACTCCTTTGGTGGAGATGCCAGTTAAACCTTAGGCAATCCCCAGCTCTGCGAGTTCAAGCTTCCTGGCATTCAGTATCCATCTTGCAGATGTCGCTCGAACCTGGATCACAACCAGTAGTGCCGAATCCACCACCGCCGCCGCCCGTGCTCGTAACCCCTCAATGTAGAAGGGCCGGCCAAATGGGAACAAGGCCAGCCCTACGCCGGGCGGAGTAACTGCCTTCCGAGCAAGCTGTCCTCCCAGCACAACTGATTGAGAAGATTATGGCCGCTGTGAAGGTTTCTGTCGTTGCCCTGCGGCATGTCTGTTGTTGCCCTGGAGCAATCAGGGATCGGCCCGGTTGCCGTCGGTCCGGCTCGACTACCCGCCAAATCAGTCCACTAACCCTTCATTGCACCTGACTTTGCGAAGTGGCCGTAGAGACAGGGAATCCGTTGTGTCTAGGGCAGGAGGAGCATACAATGTGCGAGACAGAGGTCAAATTGGAAATTCCTGGCTAGAGGGGTGTGTGCATGCTTCGTGTTGCATCCAGTATCCTGCTCATTTCTGCTGTGGCTTTACTGCTGATCGCTCCGGCTGCCTGTAAAGCCGATGGCATCAGCGAGAATTTCAACGCCGTCACTCCGGTTCTGAACGCCAGCAATATCGGCACGTTCTTCACAGTCACTGGTGGTGCGGTAGACATCGTTGGCGGGGCGCTCTTCGGCAGTCTCTGCGTGGCACCCACATCCGGGAACTGCCTGGACATGGATGGCAGCACCGGGGCGGCCGGGCAGATTAGCTCCGCGATGATGACTCTGGCTCCAGGCAAGTACACCCTAAGCTTTGATCTCATCGGCTCACAGCGCGGCCTAGCTACGTCGACGACCGTTATGCTGGGGTCTCTGTTCAACCAGACCTTCATGCTTGGCAGTTCCGACGTAAGCACCGGCATTGTGAATGACGTGATTCCCGTTAGCGCACCTACCACGGCAGCCCTCGTTTTCACTAGCAACACGCCGGGCAATGTTGGGGCACTCCTGGACAACGTCAATTTCGCGGCAGGGTCGGTGGCGACACCTGAGCCAGCCACTTTCTCTCTGCTAGGCATCGGCTTGGTGGGCTTGATCGCACGCCGTCGTCGCGCTACGTCCAAGTAGTTCGGCGAAGCTGGGAACGAGCTGCATCACTCCTAGCGCCAACTTGCCGAACCGGTTACCGCTGAGCGCATTTCCTTATCTGGAGGCCCAGAATGCGGTGGAATGGGCTAAGGCAGTGCAGCCGGGTAAGGTACCTACCCGTGGGGCGACGTCGCCCCCATGCTCACCCACCAGAGTCCCATCGCGACCTGAAAAAGACGCACTGACTGGGTGATCGACAGGAACGCGCTAGACTCTGCATCTTGCGGATAGCCGCAACCTACTGGAAAAGCTCCCTTTATTGCGCTCATAGCTTAACTATAACCTAGGCTGACCCGAAAACAGCCCGTCGCCGCGAAGCGTTCCCGTACTTCCGCGTTGGCAAGCTTTCTGCGTAGATCGTCGCTGAGTTATAATTTCGTCTCCCTTCCCCTACCGCATCCCAAATGCGGAGTTCCCCCGATGATTGGTTTCGAATCCGATAAAGCATATCTTCGTAAACTTCGAGAACGCTTGCAGGTTATGGCCGACGAAGCGTAGCAGGTATTCGTGTCTCAGGATTGCCGGACCCATACAAGATTCAGTTGGACGAGGCTAGACGAGAATGGCGAAGGCGGCATTCCAAGCAGTGATGGATGTCATCTGAGCGTTTTCCCGCGGACGAAAAGCCAGCCCGCACCCTCACATTGTTCGCAACTCCCATTACCAGTCCAACCGGTTGCATTGCATGCCAGACACTCAGCCCAATCATTCTCCTGGTTGGCGCTAGAGTTCGTTCCCTTGCATCTCTTCTTCCCCGCCATGCGTCCGCACTTCGCGTTGGCGAGCTGTATGTCATAGCCGGGCGTTCCGCAATTCGTGCAGCACGTGACGGGCTTAGGGCGCTTCATGTGGCGATTCTACTACCTCTGCCGCTTCGATGGCTGGCTTTGATTCTATTTGATTATGTGGGCCATCAGGCGAAGTATCCGCGACTGGCACCGCGAGTTTCTGAGTGATGGCGTCAAGCTGGGCGAGTTCTTCCTCCGACAGCGCGGCGAGCACCGGATTCCGATAGAAGGTATGGCCGTGGACGATGCCACCAGACACATTCACAGCCTGCTTTGGCTTACCGTCCCGACGATCCCACCGACCAGCGCCGGGCCGTCGCCCCCCGCGCCCAGGCTTTGATTCCTCTGATTTGTCTTGGAGAGGCTTTTCAGCGATTGAAAAACCGAATTACGCCAAGCGGCTAGGCTTAAAGCCGATGACCGCGGCTGAAATCCTGTCTGAGGCCGATGAGTAGCGGATCGCGCTCGACCTGCTAAAGCACAAGAATGCAAATGTGCGGCTCCAGACGCTCTGCGCCTTGAATCCCATGCCAGCACTGTACTACGTTGTGCGATGGTTACTAATTCAGGGTGGGCACAAAATAGGCCACAAATCGAGGGACCCAATGAAGCTATCCCGTAGGAGCACCCCCTCCCCCTCGCACGGACACTGGCAATGCCTGAGCCTTGACTGAACAAAAAATAAAACTCGCGGTTGGTTAAATCGATTAATACGGAGGCAGTTCAAGCATCCACGCAAATCAACGCGACTGAATCCGCGCCTTTAGGGATTCACTGTAAGCGATACAAAGTTTGAAGGGAGTACCGCGAGTAGCGCGAGCTGGCGTGCAACGGTCGTGCAACGCCATGCCGTTACTCTATCGGCAAATCAACCGCCGCGCCGTCATCACTGGTGGAGGCTTGCGCAGAAGGGCCAAACGATCGAGTAGAAAACGGAATGAGGCTCTGTCGAGAGACCCTAATTTCAACCCGCTGTGCAGGACGGAGGACTATTATGTGGTGAACGGCAAATCGGGAGGCTGGCAAAATGAAAACGAACAGCCTGTACGGTATCGAGACAGAAAACGCTTGCCGAGAAAAGATAGACGAACTTTTGGAGATAACTCGTCGGGCTGAACAAGCCATGACCAAATTAGAAATCGCTGCCTTGAAATCCCGTCTTGAGGATGACTACAGAGAAGGAACTACCCAAAAAGGACAGGATCAAATGTCCGATGTTGAAAGCACATTCTTCTGGCCCGCCATCCAAGATGCTTATGCAAAGGCTCCAAATCTTAATTTGCCAAAGACCTGGCGGGATCGCCTACATGAAATAGAATTGAGCCTTCGACACTACCGGCCTAAGGAGGGATGACCCTTCATGGCTCGAAAGCGCGTGCTAGTAGTGGATGATCTTACTCTAGTGGTGGCCGTCGACCTGCTGTACGTGTGCCGATCAAGTTCACGATCGCCTGGCTGATGAAACGCTCGATCAATTCGAGGCACGGATTCGCGCAGTTTTTCCAAGGGCTAGGCCGGGAGGCCGGGGCAGGCGTATTGTGCTGACGGCTGGCGAAGAGTATGATCCACAAGCCAAAGGTCCAAATCGGGAATCCTACTCTATTGCTTCAGATTCTTCAGGCGTGGGTGGCCGATGACCGAGGTCGGCAAAAAGGCGCCAGGTCAACTGGCCTGGTTCATTCGTTGGATTAAAGACCAATTGGTACGCGACGTACCCGATGAAGTTGCTGTGTGTGAATTCGATTGCGAGAAGAACCAGTGCCTCAATGGGGAATGGATCAGCTGTGAGCGGCGCGCTACCGGAGAATTAAAGCCCGATTCCCCCATAAAACCGGGAAAACTTAAACCCTGATTGCGAACTCAAACGCTGGCGATTCCGGCAGAAAACCAGCAACCCAGCGTCCCACCAGTAATGCAGCGAGAGTGCAACGGCCCTGGCAAGCTACTGAAATCAAACCGACAAACTGTGAACTGCCGTTCAGTGACGATAGTGCGCCTGTTCATTTTCGGAACTTGAGATGGTTCTCTACCGAGGGTAGGCACACTGAAATCGAGGGACCCAGAAAGGCTACCCGGCAGGAACACCCCCTCCCCCTGGCACGGCCACGCGCAAAGCCTCAGCCCTGACTGAGAAAAAATTAAACTCGCGGGTTCAGTACCTACTTTTCCGATTACCGCGTCAGGATTCGACCGGAATTTGAATCGGTGTTAGTGCTAACATGCGCCGACTTCGGGATGAGGTAATCACCCAGGCATACGATCAATATGGTGTTTGCAGAGATTTTTCATGGCTGCACGTCATTGGTCGTCGTGCTCCCGCCGAGATTCAAGTTCAGCCTATTCTGAGTGATGAATTTCTCTACATCGATACTTGCCACCTTTGAAGCTTCCACATCCAGGGCATCGACTGCACGCTATATTTCTCAAACAAATTCCTCTAATTGTGAAAATGTTTGCGTACCCTCGTCATCCAGATCCCGCTTCTGATTCATCTAACTGTTTTACTTCTTTGAACGTAACAGATATCTGAATCTACTTCCACCTTGGCCCCACTCTTGCACGAATCTTTAAATCGCTCCATGTGTGTTTTGAGTGGGGGTCACATGCGAGTCAAACAAGTAATAGGACTAGTAATCCTCTTCTTCGGGCCTTTCAGCATCCCATCCCGCGGCCAGGTAGTTGCCTTTTGGACGGACGGCAACGGAAATTGGAGCAACAGCGCGAACTGGAGCACCCTGACTGTGCCTAACAACGGCGGCGGGATTACCTACACTGCTGTGATCGGCCCTAACGTTTCGGTCACATTTGATGCGAGCGGGACCGTTGTCAGCACCTTGGAGCTGTCTGGAGACCTTCACGATGATGGACATTCGCCGACCCTCACAGTAGGTAACCTCTTAGCCGGGCAAGCCAGCGGTAGTACTCTAAATTTGGGGAATCGCTCGACTTTAACAGTCACTGGCTCAATGGATGGTGGCTTTGAGTCTCGCACAAATATCAATGGTGGCAGCTTGTTGAGCATCGGGGGCGATTATACTACGAGTGGAGCCTTTGACTTCTTGACGGTAACTGACAGCACGCTTAGGGTTCACGGAAGCGTTGTTTACCAGGAGAGTGATTTATTTCTCGACCGAAGCAAAGCGGTCATTGGCGGAGACCTCACCGATGTAGAAGGCGACGCTGTGCTTTCAGCTAGCAGTTTAAATGCGAGAGGCTTCTCTGTTATCGGAGGCGAAGGGATCATCAAGAACGGGAGCACGCTAACCGTTGGTGGGCTCGGAGTGTCTGACGGTGGTTTTGACCTTGACGCAACAAGTTCTGCCACGGTGGGAGATTTTGGCGTAGCAGGAGGAGCAGGAGAAGCGTTTGCGCAAATAGACGGCACGCTCCTCGTGAAAGGAACCATGGTTAGCGGTTCCGGGGCAACAACTATAATCAATGGTCTGGCCAGTGTTCACGCCATCCAGAACGATGGAGACATAACAGTGAATGGCAAGCTAGAGGTTAACGGCGGCGGGCTCGTTAACAACGGCTTTGGTACCCTGACTATTTCTGGAATCACAAATGTGACTGGTGGCGTCAGCGCGTTTGGATTAGTGAGCGTCAACCCAGGAGGAACGTTCACCGCTGACAGCTATATTAGTGGGAACACCGATGTTTTGGGGACACTGTCGACAGCCTCGTACCAGAGTGTGGGAAACACGGTCATCGAGAGTGGCGGGATCATCTCTGCTGCGACTTTTAAGGCACCCACCGGCGAAGTAAGAGTTTTTGGCGTCGCAAATGTGACGGGTGACTTCACCAACGGAGCTGCATTTGTGCTCGTGAACCCAGGAGCAACAATTACTGCTGGCAGTTATTCTCAAAGTTCTACGTCTTTAACTGACGTTCTGGGAACTATTTCGACCGCTTCTTACAAGCAGAATGGCGGAGACACCATCATCGAGAGTGGCGGGACAATCTCTGCAACGACTTTCAAGGCCACCGATGGCACGGTTACGGTGAACGGCACCCTCGACCCAACTGCGGTCGAAATCGGTTCAGGGGCGACTCTCCAAGGTACAGGCAAAATCGTTGGCAATGTGTCCATGGGTGGAACAATGATCCCTGGAGGCCCTGGCGCTCCAGGAACTGTTACTATTTTTGGAAATTACGAGCAGACTGGAAACGGTGTTCTCAGGGAGTTTATCAGTTCCTCTTCGAGCGGTCTTCTCAACGTGAGCGGTGATGTGGCCCTCGATTCTGACTCAATACTTTCTATCACGCTGATCGGGGGCTTCAATCCCCTAGGGGACACTTTCACGATTATGGATTACGCTTCTCTTGTCGGTCAGTTTTCAAACGGTTCTAGCTTCTGGGACGATGGTTTTCTCTGGGATGTGAATTACCGGGCAAATCAAATCGATATTAGTGCGGTGAGGTCGCCCGAACCTAGTTCGCTGCTCCTGCTCTGTATTGGCTTCGCTGTACTCGCTTTATGCGCCCAGCAGAAAATAGCGAAGACGCCCCTCTTAGCGTAACGTACACACTTCGCAGATCGATCCAGGGGGCATTCTCAAATGAACAAGGAGTCACGCGGTATTGCTCTGCTTCAAGTGGTCTGGATATTGGCTGGCATTTTGGTTGCGGTTGCAGCTGGATTTCATCTCTTTCACAGCATCCATGGTTCGTCTGTTCGATTCAGTACGCCTTACCAAGCGGTCTTGTTGACGAACGGCTCCGTGTATTTCGGTCATCTTCAGAACTATGGCCGTTCTCATCCGGTCCTGACCGACGTGTTCTACGTCGTGAGTCAAACCGACCCAGAAACAAAACAGGTCAAAAGTTCGCTCGTCAAGCGAGGCAAGGAGATGCACGAACCCGACCGCATGTATCTCAACCCCAGCCAAATTGTTTTTGTGGAGACGGTTGGCACCAACTCAAAAGTTGCTCAGCTAATTGCCCAGGCACCGCACTGATTCAGCGAAACCGCGTTCAACTCACAAACAAGCGGCAGTTGTGTCACCCATGCTCGCGTGATTTGGCTTGAGGACGCCGAGGGTAACTCTGACTGGTCAACTATTGTCGTCGCAATGTGGTCCCCCATCACGAGTACCACCCCATCCCGATCTAAAGGTCCAGAAAAAATCCAGTACTAATGGAAACAGAATCCCAACCAGCGCTCTATTCGAGTATCTGCTCAGCTTTGACATAAGGGATACATGAAAGAGGCTCCGCCCAGCCTCGAGAAACAGAACGTGGCCCCAGAGATACCCGTGTGCTGTTCACAATGTGGGTGGCCGGGGACGGGCAAAATGCCAGCAGGTGTGGGCGTGATAAGGCAAAAAGGCAAGACTGTTCTGGTCGGAAGTTTGTCTTACTTCCGCATAAGCACTGTGCTGTGCTCTCTCTGTCAAGAAATGGAATCCGCGGTGGCAAGTCGGCCGTGGTTTGTCAAAGCACACGCCGAATATCTGGACCAGATTAAAGTCAAAAAACATATGTTAGGTCTTGGGTGAATTTTCAGTGCGCCAAGGATCCGATGCCGCGTTTCGGGTGGTGACCTAGAACAGAACGTGATCATACTGTGCGCTGCATGCCACTAACAGGCACATCAAGCGCCTCGTCACCTGTAACAGGTTCTGTACCGCTGCGAAGACGGACTGGGCAACCAAGCGCTTGACTACGTCAGCAGCTTTCTCCGAACCGAGCCAATGACACCCAGCAATCCGCTTCCCAGGAGCAAAAGGCTACCTGGTTCCGGCACAGTAGAAACTGGAATGACGTCGACCTCCATTTGATATGGTGCAAATGAGTTGTCGAAAACGCCATTCACGTTGGAGAAGAATTCCCCTGCCACTCCCAAAGCGGTCTGGTCTAATGACGCAGCCCAGTTGGCGCTGGTGCTGAAGCCAGTGGGGCTGAAGTCAGAAACCTGGATCCAATAGCGTGTGTTTGGCGCCAGCGGGTATGCGGCAGAGAAGAAAAAGGGAGCAAACGCTCCGCTGAATGAGGGGTCACTTACCGTGCCCAGCTGCAGTAGAGACAAGTCGGGTGTTCCGCCTCCATCGCTTAATAGATCGATACTGACACCGCCGCCGGTGGTAGGATCACCATTGAGCAAGACTCCTACCATATTCAACTGGAAGTTACCCGGACCGGTCGAAAAGGAATCCGCCAAGGGGCCACGGGATGCGACGGGATCGTTGAAGTCGATTGAAGACCCGAGATTGTTGTAGATGTCGGTTGCATTGCATGCACAGACAAGGGCCAGTAGGCAAAGGGACGAAAGAACCATTCGTTTCAAGTGGAACTCTCCTTTCAAGTGGCATTTCCCGTCACGCCCAAGTTCAGCTTCTGTACCCGGGCGTACTGGAAGTCAAAGTAGTAGGCCGATCTCCGAGCCCAAGTGTCCCGCAGTCTACACCCAATCATTGACCGGATGCATCTGCCACACGAGAAACTAGGGCCGCTGGTGCTGCAATTCTAGTGGTTCAATAAGCACGAGATCCAAGCAGACGAATTCTTCCACCGACTGCGACTGTTCCTACAACGAGTTAAGAATTTGCCGACCGTTCGCTTCGTAATCGAGATTCGCAATAAAGCGTGGCTGGATAAGCGGCTTACTGATTTGTTGTGAGATCACAATGTTGCGCTGGCACTGACTGACTTGTCCAACATGCCGCGGCCGTGGGAGATGAAAGAAAAACTCGATCTGGTGACGACGGATTTCGTTTATGTGCGTTGGCTCGGCGACAGAAAAGGAATCGAGGCGCTCACGACGAGATGGGACAAGACGATCATCGACCGGACGGATGACCTGAGGAACTGGGCCGGGTTATTCCGGCAATTCCTAGGCGCGCGGTAGATGTGACCTCTGAAGCTCTCGGAGCGCATATCGAGGCTCTGCGTGATGAAGGCTACAGCAAGGCCACCGTAAATCGGCGGATGCAGCTCTTGGGGCAGGCCTTCAGAGTCGGGATGCGGAACAAGCAAATCTCAGCGGCTCCCTTTGTTCCGCGACTCTCCGAGATTGGCAATGAGCGACAGGGATTTTTCGAGACTGCGGACTTTGAGTCCGTCGCTGCACAGTTGCCGGAACATCTCCGCGATCTTTCCCGATTCGGCTTCATCACAGGTTGGCGCAAAGGTTCGATTGAATCCTTGCGCTGGTCCGACGTTGGTGACGGCGTGATCTACCTGCGCGCAGAAAACTCAAAAACGCGGAAACCGGAAACCATGCCGCTAGAAGGCGAATTGCTCGCCATTATCGAACGCCGCCGCGAAGCGCAGACTATCGAGGACAAGGACGGCAACAAGCGGTTTGCGGAGTATGTGTTTCACCGCCAGGGCAAGCCTATCAAGGAGTTCCGCAAATCATGGGCGACGGCCTGCAAGAAGGCAAATGTGGCGCATCGGCTGTTCCATGATCTTCGCCGCACGGCTTCGCGCAACATGCTGGACGCCGGGGTCCCCCAAGCCGTCGCCATGACGATCACCGGGCATCGCACAGACTCGATGTTTCGCCGGTACGCTATCGTCAACGAAGACCAGAAGCGGTCTGCGTTGACGAAAACGCAGCAGCACCTTGACACCTCAGCAAGCCGGAAGGTTGTTGCAATGGGGGGAAAGTGAGCCACTCTCGGACAAAAGACGGACAGTCTGCACCAAAATGCAGCAACGCCGTTTTCGCGATTTACGTAAGCTCTTCGTTTTCTGTGAGGAAGGTGGCGCGCCCGGAGAGACTCGAACTCCCGACCCT
>CAWBVH010000034.1:0-17512 GCA_963792145.1 Candidatus Acidiferrales bacterium | reverse complement strand
GCCGATCTCGTCCTCGAAGAAATGACCCTCGATGAGAAGATCGATTTGCTGCACGGCAACGGCATGCGCGGCGTGGGCAAGCCTCGCCCCAACGACTATCTCAGCAACGGTGGCCGCGGCTTTGTTCTCGGTGTCCCGCGGCTCGGAATCCCCATGATTCAGATGAGCGACGCCGCCTACGGCGTTTGCAACAGCGGAGAAAACGGTCGCTACTCCACCGCGCTTCCCTCAAATTTGGCAGCCGCGGCCAGTTGGGACACACCAGCCGCCTGCGCCTACGGCGCCCATTGGCCGTGAACTCCGCGCCCAGGGTTTCAACATGACGCTCGGCGGCGGTACGAATATCACTCGCGAACCGCGCAATGGCCGCACCTTCGAATATCAGGGTGAAGACCCGATTCTCGCCGGCACCCTGGTCGGCAATCGCATCAAGTGCGAACAGGCCCAGCACGTTCTCGGCGACATCAAGCACTACGCCGTCAACGATCAGGAAAGCGGTCGCAACGAAGTCAACGTCATCATCACTAAACGCGCTCTTCACGAAAGCGATCTCCTGGCCTTCAAGATTGGCATCACCATCGGCAATCCCTCTGCCGTCATGTGCTCTTACAACGCGGTTAACGGCGACTTCGCTTGCGAAAACAAATACCTGCTTACCGACGTTCTCAAAAAAGAGTGGGCCTTTCCCGGGTTCGTGGTTTCCGATTGGTGGGCCACTCACAGCACCGTGAAAGCATCCGCTGCCGGACTCGACAATGAGCAACCCCTGGACGAATTCTTCGGCGCAAAACTAAAAGAAGCCGTGCAGTCCGGCAAAGTTCCTCTTTCCGAAATCGACGATCACGTCCGCCGCATCCTCCGCTCCGAGTTCGCCGCTGGCCTCATCGATTTCCCTACACAAAAAAGTGTGGTTGACGTCGAAGGCGGCTTCGATACCGCCCGCCGCATCGCCGAACAAAGTACTGTCCTCCTGAAGAACAGCAACGCAACCCTTCCCCTCGATCGCGCAAAACTCCACTCCATCGCCATCATTGGTTTGAACGCCGATTCCGGCATGATTTCCGGCGGCGGCTCAGCACAAGTCGACGCCCCCGGCCGTCCTCCTTCAAAGTGGAAGGAACACATATGGTTCCCCACTTCGCCGTTAAAAGCGGTCAGCGCTAAAGTTCCTAGCGCAACCGTGGCCTTCGATTCCGGCAAAGATCCCGTCACTGCCGCCGAGCTAGCTAAAAAATCGGATGTCGCTATCGTCTTCGCGTCTCAGTGGACCAGCGAAGAAATGGATTTGCCGAACCTCTCGCTCCCCGACAATCAGGACGCGCTCATCGCGCAAGTTGCCGCCGCCAATCCGCACACCATCGTGGTTCTGGAATCAGGCACCGCGGTTCTCATGCCCTGGCTCGACAATGTTTCCGCGGTCCTCGACGCCTGGTTTGCCGGAAGCAAAGGTGCCGATGCCGTCGCGAACATTCTCTTCGGTGATGTGAATCCTTCCGGGAAACTTCCGATGACCTTCCCTCGCAGCGAAGCCGATCTCCCTCATCCGAATCTCGTCATTCCTCCGAAGGAGGCGCAAGGCCGCGCCGCCGTTATGAAATCGGGCGAGGCCAAACCCACCTTTGCCGTGAACTACGACGAGGGACTCAGGGTCGGCTACAAGTGGTACGATGCGGAAAACAAGCCCGTCCTTTTTCCCTTCGGCTTCGGTCTTTCCTACACCACGTACTCTTACTCCGGCATGAAAGTGAATCCCGGCAAGGAAACAGGCGTGACTTTCACCGTAAAAAATACCGGTTCCCGCTCCGGAGATGAAATCGCGCAAGTTTATGCCGCGCTTCCCGCCAGCGCCGCAGAGCC
This sequence comes from Candidatus Acidiferrales bacterium, assembly GCA_963792145.1. GTDB lineage: Bacteria > Acidobacteriota > Terriglobia > Acidiferrales > UBA7541 > Acidiferrum. Next base: position 15,655 of record CAWBVH010000034.1, on the reverse strand, counting down.
TCCCAAGCGTCTCGTGGGCTGGAACAAAATCCACCTGAATTCCGGTGAAAGCCGCGAAGTCACCGTGAAAGTCCCCGTCGAATATCTTTCCATCTATGGTGAAAATCCCGATGGCTGGAAGCTCGTTCCTGGCAGCTATACATTTATGGCCGGGCCTTCGTCCAAGGATCTGCCCCTCAGCAGCAAAGCCGAGCTTAAATAGCCCGCGAACCTGACTGGTTTTTCGACCAACTCTCTTGTAACCTTCGCATGCTGCCCGAATCCCATGCATGGACGGTACGCCCGTTGCCCCGCCCGCATCTAACAAATATTAGCTGTGGGAGTCACCGGCCGTGGGATGACACAGCGCGCCCGGGTCTGACAAATATGTTGGGCACGAACAAGAGGCGAGAGGGCACGACTTCAGTCGTGCCGAAAAGCTCGCTAACACGGGGGCTTTAGCCCCTGAGGTGGCTGGCGGACCTAGCAGAAAAGGTAGCTGAACTACTATGACTACTCGCAAGCATCCCGATCTCACCTACGCCGACATCACGCCAAAATCCATGTATCTCAATCGCCGCCAAATTCTCCGCGGCATGGGTATCGCCGGAGCCATGGCCATCGGCGGAAAACTCGTCGCCAATCTCGTTTTGCCGGAAACCACGCTTTACGCCGGAACGAAATTGACGGTCGCCTCCAAGAGTCCATTCAGCACCACCGAAAAGCAAACCAGCTACGACGACGTCACGCACTACAACAATTTCTACGAGTTCGGTACGGACAAAGGGGATCCCGCAAAATACGCCCAGAATTTCCGCACTTCCCCTTGGACCGTTTCCATTGAAGGCGAAGTCCAGAAGCCCATGAAACTCGCCATGGACGATATTCTGAAGCTTGCCCCGCTCGAAGAGCGCATCTACCGCCATCGTTGCGTCGAGCGATGGTCTATCGTCGTGCCGTGGATCGGCTATTCCTTCAGCAATCTCGTGAAACTCGCTCAGCCTACGGAAAAAGCCAAGTACGTCGCCTTCACCACCTACTTCGATCGTTCTCAGATGCCGCAATCCAGCCACGCCGGCATCGAATTCCCTTATGTCGAAGGCTTGCGCATGGATGAAGCCATGCATCCCCTCACGCTTCTTTGCGTCGGAATGTATGGCGAAACTCTGCCCAATCAGGATGGCGCGCCCGTTCGCATGGTCCTCCCGTGGAAATACGGCTACAAGAGCGCTAAGTCTCTCGTGAAAATCCGTTTTGTGAAGTCCGAGCCTCCCACAACCTGGGGCCTTTATTCTTCAACGGAATATGGTTTTTACTCCAACGTGAATCCCAATGTCGATCATCCTCGCTGGAGCCAGGCCACCGAACGCCGCCTGGGCGAAATCTTCATGCGCAAAACGCTCATGTTTAATGGCTACGAAGACCAGGTCGCCAGCCTCTATTCCGGCATGGACCTGAAGAAGTATCACTGACGTGAGTTCCTATTTGCGCAAACTTCTCGCCAGCAAATGGACGAAAATCGCTGTTTTTCTGCTTTGCCTCGTGCCCCTTGGCGACCTGGTCTATCGCGGCTTCAACGCCCGCCTCACCGCCAATCCGGTCGAATTCGTCCAGCACTTTACTGGCGATTGGACGCTGCGCTTCCTGCTAATCACTCTCTCCATCACCCCGTTGCGCAAACTCTTGAATCTTCCCGAACTCATTCGCTTCCGCCGCATGCTCGGATTGTTCGCTTTCTTCTACGTCTGCCTGCATTTTCTTACTTACATCGGTCCTGACCAGTCCTTTAGTCTCGCCGGGATGTGGAAGGACGTCGAAAAACGCCGCTATATCACTGTGGGCTTCCTCGGTTTTGTTTTGCTGATTCCGTTGGCCATTACTTCCACGAAGGGCTGGATCCGACGGCTCGGTGGGCGCCGCTGGCAAATTCTCCATCGCTCCATCTATGTTGCTGCCATCTGCGGCGTGATTCATTACTACTGGCTGGTCAAATCCGATGTCCGCGAACCGCTAATGTACGCCGCCGTCCTGGCCATCCTTCTACTCTGGCGCCTAGCCACGTGGTTCGTAAACCAAAAGGGCACGCTAGCTCAAGCCGCAGCAAAGACCATGTCCCCGAAGCCGTTGTAGTGCCCGACCTCTCGCTGTCATCCCGAGCGAAGCGACCCAACTCTTTCTGCCGCGCCGCTGTCTGGCTCGGTCGGGTCGCGCAGTCGAGGGATCATGGCTTAATCGCAGTTTGGTGAGAACCGCTGGGAGGCTCTCTTGCTGCTGTGTCACAGGCCCGGCAAATCTGTCATTCTGAGGGCATGCGACGAGGATGCCCGAAGAATCTCAACCTGAAATGTTTAGGAAATGTTCTGTGGCGTTGGATTCTGCCGCGATTACGAAGAACGTCCCGCGTCGCCAGGCCCTGAAGAATATCGCGCCTCAAAATCGATTCCCCAAAAGTGTGGCGCCGGGGTCAAAAACTCCACTCCCACGCGGATTCCCTTGCTTCCGCTGTCACCCGTAAACACGATTCGGCACTCTTGCTCATCCTGCGTCAATGGATTCATGAGGACGATCGTTTCGCCCTGGTCTACTTCATTGTTCAACATCAGCAAACCGCCATACGCGTTCACCACCACGGTCTCACACACCTCACGGAATTTTCGCCCGTCGTGGCCGCGTCCCTGCGCCTGCACCCGCATCTTGTGAAAGATGCGTTGGCTTCGCCGGGCCGTCGCAAATGCGGTCTCATTCATATGCTCATGATGCGGTTCACGCTAGGACCCGTCAATTGCCCTTTGGGACAGGTGTCCCCTATCGTCAAGCAGCCGAATTCCACTGTGCGATCTCTCCTCGCCCTCTTCCCGGATGCCTTGTACACGACCATCCCTAGCCGTACTATATAGACGGCGACCATAGCAGCCTCTGTTCGCTGCCGCTCCTTTCCGTCGCCGCAACTTTTCGTTTGAAATTTTACGTACTTATATCAATGGACCGAACAGTTGTCCCTGAGGCCCAAATATGAACCTTACTGAATTTATCGAAGGTCGCCGCGAGCAACATCTGAACGAGCTTTACGATTTCCTCCGTATTCCTTCGGTCAGTGCCAAAAGCGAACATAAACCCGACATCGAACGCGGCTCCCATTGGGTTGCCGATCGCCTTCGTTCCGCGGGCTTCAAATCCGTCGAGATTATCCCCACCAATCTTCACCCTCTCGTTTATGCCGAATCCCTCGAAGCTCCCGGCAAACCTACCATCCTTTTCTATGGCCACTATGATGTCCAGCCCGCCGAGCCTCTGGACCTTTGGACTTCTCCCGCCTTTGAGCCCACCGTCCGCAACGGCAACATCTATGGTCGCGGCACGGCCGACGACAAGGGCCAGGTTCATATCCATCTCAAGGCACTGGAATCCCTCCACCAGCTCAACGGGAAATTTCCCATTAACATCAAGGTCCTCATCGAGGGCGAGGAAGAAGTCGGCAGCGTCAGCCTTTGGGATTTTGTTCAAAAAAATAAAGCCAAACTAAAATCAGATGCCCTCATCGTCTCCGATACTTCCATGCTTGGCAAAGGCGTCCCTTCCATTACCTACGGACTTCGCGGCCTCAACTACTACCAGATCGAGTTGACTGGCCCGGAACGCGATCTTCACTCCGGCGTTTATGGTGGCGCAGTCCCAAATCCCCTCACCATCCTCACGGAACTTTTTGCCAAGCTCCACGACAAGAATTTTCGCGTCACCGTTCCCGGATTCTACGATGACGTCGACAACGTACCCGCCGCCGAACGCAAAGCCCTCAACGCCCTTCCTTGGAAAGCCAAAGACTTCAAGAAGGCCGTTGGCGCCTCGGAATATTGCGGCGAAAAAGGTTTTACCATCGTTGAGCGCCTCTGGATCCGACCCACTCTCGAGTTGAATGGCATTTGGGGTGGCTATCAGGGCGAAGGCGCCAAGACCGTCATTCCTTCCAAGGCCTACGCCAAATTCTCCACGCGCCTGGTTCCCGGCCAGGATCCTCCGAAAATCGCAAAGCTTGTCGAGAAGTACGTACGCAAACTCCTTCCGAAGTCCGTGCACTGCAAATTTGAAGTGTTAAGCACCGGCAAGCCTTGGGTGGCTGCCTATCAAGCGCCCATTTTTCAGATTGCTCAGTCGGCACTACAGAAGGGCTTCGGCAAGAAAGCTGTATTCATTCGCGAAGGTGGTTCCATCCCCTTCGTCACTCAGATGCACGACACCTTCAAGATTCCCTGCGTCCTCATCGGCTTTGGCTTGCCCGACGAAAATGCCCACGCACCCGACGAGCATCTCGCACTGGAAAACTACTACGGCGGCATCAAAGCCATCGCCCATCTCTATCAGGACCTAGCAAACCTGTAGCTCATCCCTTTATCATAGGGATGAGGATGTTGGTCGTGCTGGGTGGAACGCCGGTGGGGCGTTGGGATCGCGTTTTTCGCCTGTGTAGTGGAGGGATTTGCTTTCCTCCCCGTTGGGCATCTTCCCCCCGCTTCACGCCCGGTCCAACCGAAACAAATAACACCCCGCCTCAGTACTCCGCACGTGAATGTATTTCACCTTTGGATCTTCGAACAGCGTCTCCGCCGCCTGCTGTTCGTCGCCACCACTCACGCGCACCTCCGTCACCAACGCGCGATCTTCCCCATATGCATCCAACGTCAACAATCGCCCGCGATATTCTTCGGGAAACGCTCCTCCTCCATTGTGCCGCTCGCAATCCCGCGCGTGCACGTACACCGGCCCAGGCAATGGCGGCACACCCAGCTCGCGAAATGGGTCGTAGTCGAAAAGATACAGCTCTTCTTCGTTTACCTTGATCAACCCCAGGCAATGGCGGCACGGCGCGCGCCCCGCCGCTACTTCTTTGTGTGCCGGGAATCCATATCCCGGTGCTTTTTGCGTGCTTCGAACAGATTCGGCAACTGCCGTCGAAATGGCTGCTACTCGAAACGATCCCATGATTCACCTCGCTGGTATTTTTCTCGCCAGGTGAATTCTGCCAACTTTCCCAAACCGCTTCTATCCGCCAAACTCCGTCAAACTCTTAAATCGTGGAAAGCTGTTCCCGTCGCCCTTCCGCATAGTTCTGCAACGCCACGTTCGCGCTTCCGATGGTCTGCAGCGCATCAACCACGCGCGCCAGATCTTTCCCGCGGATTACTACGTACATCTCGTCTTCGCCCAGGCCCGTGTACACGCGGTTCCCGATGCATCCCAGGCTGGTGATCGTCCCGTGTTGCAGCGACGCCGGCAGCGCCATGCACGTCGGCCTTCCCAATGCCGGTGCCCCCGCGCCCACTCCTGCGCGATTTGCCGCTTCCTGCAGCAGCATCGCCCCCGCTGGTTTCACCGCGAATAGCACCACATCCGGCTCTCCGCGCGCATCTCCCAACGGCGAATACACAATCGCCTTCGGCCCTTTCGCCAGTCGCGGAATCTGCGGCACTTCTTCTTGCTTCACGTAGCCCAGGTCAAACATCATCTTCAGCGTTTGTTCTGTTTCCTTCTCCCGTTCCGGCGAAAGCGCGATGTTGTGCGTATACGCCCCCACCGCGCAGTTATAATGATTCTCCGGCACGGTGTAAAATGTCTTTCCTTCCGCCGCCAGCCTCCAGAAACTGCATCCCGATGGCTCTGTGCCTTCGAACTTCTTCACATCCGCTGGCTCGCTGTCCCGAAAACTCACCGCTACCGCGCCTCGCGCGTGCTTCACCACCCGCGCTATCTTGTCTTCCAATGCTTTCCAACTTGTTGCCGTGCTCATAGCGGATTCTCCTCATCCATTTTGGAATCAAAGAGCATAGCACACGCCCATTCACCCTTTTCCCTTTCCCGCGAACTCTCCCAACCCGCATGAATCCTGCACGTTTTGCACATGCCCCTAAAAAAACCGCATTTTTCCTGCCTTTTTTGCGGTTTCCCCCTTGCGTTCCTCTATTTCCTTCGTTATAGTCCTTGCGGCCCGAGTTTTTTCATCGAAAAATAGGGGTTTTTCGCTCGTGGCTGGCCTCGATTCGTTCGGGGCGGATAGACAAACCAGGAGGATAAGCAGACTAAATGGCAGCTAAGCCACTCAGTAAGACCAAAATCGTTTCGCATATCGCTGAGAAACTCGGCACGTCCAAGAAGACCGTCGCCACTTTCTTTGAAGAGCTCCACAAGCTCGCTGTGAAGGAAGCCAAGGGCGCCGCCGGAAAGTTCGTCATCCCCGGCATCGGCCGCGTTGTCAAGGCTCATCGCAAGGCTCGCATCGGTCGCAACCCGCAAACCGGCGAACAGATCAAGATCAAGGCCAAGACCGTCGTCCGTCTCCGCCCCGCAAAGGTGCTGAAAGACGCCGTTCTGAAGTAGCTTTCTCTCCCGCAAGGGAGCGCCTCAAAAATTGCAACCCCCCGGCCCTGCCTCTCGCAGGCCACCGGGGGTTTCTCTTTAGTAGCTCGGTGACGGCACGATCTTAGTTAGTCGTGCCGGGTGCGCTTCCACCACAACCCGCCTCTACAGACGGCAGAAAAACTCTCTTTTTGTCATTCCGAACGGAGTCTGCGGAGTGAGGTGCTCTGCCCCATCGCACGCTTTCTGTGCGATGGATCTCGTTTCTTGGGTTTTTTCGCGGCGCGTTTTATAAATGTTATACGGGAGGGCACGACTTCACTCGTGCCGCAAGAAAGTTCTCAAGGACGGGCTTTAGCCCCCGAGGCTTCTTCTCGCTCGCTCCCTACAGCGTCTTCAGGTACGCAATGACATCCTTAATCTGTCCCGGCTCCAACGTTTCCTTAAACGGTGGCATCAACTGGTCCCCATTCTCGATCCATGCCTTCAAACTCTCGTCCGTGATTTTCGCTCCATTCACGCTGAACGTTCCGCGCTTAGACAGTCCCTTCAATCCTGGCCCGATCTTCTTCTGGTCGCTATTGTCGTAGTGGCACACCGCGCATTTCTGCTGAAACACCGATTTTCCCCGCGCCGCTGCCGCTGCTCCCCCGCTCGCGCCTCCACTTTTCTTCCCAGAATCCTGCGCCAACAGCGCTCCTGCTCCCAGCACCGCCGCGCATCCCGCAATCACCATGCAATTCCGCATTATGCGATTCACTGTTCCCCCTCGCTTCCTCATGAAACGGCACCTCCATTTTCTCTTTTCTTGCAAGCAATTTCCACTCGTTCCCCGTCAAAAGGTACAGGTTCTCGCTATGCACACCCAGCACCTTCGTACCTTTGACCCACTCACTTTTTCCGCTCACAATTGCTCCCATGAATCAGGAGACCCTGACTCGCGCCTGGGAAGTTCTGCAAGACGCTTATCAAGCGCAAATGGAAGGCGATTACGATCGTGCCGTCGAACTTTACCAGTCCTCCCTCGATCTTCATCCCACTGCTGAAGCCCACACGTTCCTCGGCTGGACCTATCATTTTCAGGGCAAGCTTCTCGATGCCATCGCCGAATGCAAACGCGCCATCTCTCTCGATCCCGACTTCGGCAATCCTTACAACGACATTGGCGCCTACATGATCGAGCTCGGCCAGTTCGACGAAGCCATTCCCTGGTTGCAGCAAGCCATCGAAGCTCCTCGCTACGAGCCGCGCCACTTCCCGCACTACAATCTCGGCCGCGCTTATCTCGGCAAGGAAATGTACGGCCAAGCCATCCGCTGTTTTCAGGAAGCCCTCAACGTCGAGCCCGAATACACGTTAGCCAGCCAAGCCTTAGCCTCCCTCCGCCGCCTCGTCAACTAGTCTTCAATCCTGTAGCTCATCCCTTCAGGGATGAGGCTGTTCGCATACGTCGCCACCTTGTGCTTGCTTTTGTTGTGGCCAACCTTCAGGCTGGTATTTTTCTCTTGTCATTCCGAACCAAGTCCGCGGAGTGAGGAATCGCTCTTCGCTTTTCCATCCACGCCTCATGCTAATGAATTTCCCCTCCCTCTACGCCGCCTTCTCCACCGGCCGGACAATCCGATCGTAAATCCACAACAACATCGTCGTCACCAACCCCACAATCACGATCGTGTACCACGCATACTCCGGCTTCCCCATCTCCTCCCCAAAATAATGCAGCATCTTGCCGCCAAACCATCCTCCAATCAACGACCCAATTCCCAGCGGCAAAAATGCGAATCCCATGTACGTTCCCTGCTGCCCCGGCGGCGCCAGCCTCGAAATATATTCGTAATACCGCGGTTGTTGGATCATCTCGCCAATCGCCAGCACCGCGATCGCCCCCACCGCTCCCCACATCGACGGCCTCCACACCAGCACCAGCCAGCACAAGCTCGACACCAGCGTCCCCAGCACGATCGCGCTGAACGCCGCCACTTTCCGCAGCAGGTAATTCACCACAATCGTGCACGAAATCACCAGGATGCTGTCCGTCACCAGCACCAGTTCCACGTCGATGTCTTTATTCACATACTCGTGCAGGTACACCGGCATCACAATCCACTGCTGCCAGAACACGATCCAGTATCCCGTGAAAATCAGCAGAAAAATCATGAACTTCGGATTGCGCATCACCGTCAGAAAATTCCGCAGCGTCTCGCCAACACTTGGCTTCGGCACATCATCGCTGCGCTTCGGCTCCCGAAAAAGCGTCACCACCAAAAAGAACATCACGAACACAACCGCCGCTGCGATATAAAAAATCTTTCCCGCTCCTAGGTGCCTTCTCGCCAGCGACGCCGCCAGCGGGCCCGCCGCTCCCCCAATGTTCACCATGGTGTAGTAAATCGAGTATCCCAGCGTCCTCACGTTCTCCTTCGACGCGCGCGCCGTCGTCCCCACCACGCTCGGCTTCACCAGCGATATCCCCAGCGCCGGCAAAATCAATATGCATCCCACGAACAATTCCAGCGGCACCGCGTTCCGTACCGGCGCCAGCCACGGCGCTCCAATCGACCCCAGCAAAAAATACGCCACCGTCAATAGCAGGTACGCCAGCGAAAGCGCTCGCCGGAACCCCAGCTTGTCCGCCACCGCTCCGCCAAAAATCGCCAGGAACCACACCATCCCGCCAAAAATTCCTGTCAGCGTCCCAGTCTGTTGCGTGGGAAAATTCAGTGTCTCGCGCAGATAATTCGCCAGCGACGCGAACGACCCGTAATACGCCAGCCGCTCGAATATCTCGCTGACATTCGCCACCCAGAACGATCGCTCGAACCCTTCCCGCACTTCCCCGATCCGCTGCGCCAGGCTCATCCGTCCTCCGCCCCCAGTACGCCGCACATCATATCAACATTTCCCCTCCACGCCGTTGTGCGGCTCGACCTTGTAGTTCACTCCTTCGTGCTGCTCTCGACTTGTCATCCCGAGCGAAGCGAGGGATCTGCTTTTCGCAGTTTTCGGGCTGCGCTTCTTTTTGCATCTTGTAGTGGCCGACCTTCAGAGTCTGTGTGATAACTCCTGTTCTCTAAGAGGGCATGGCTTCAGCCCCCGAGGACTCCGTTCTCTCTTCGGTAGGGGCACGATACATCGTGCCCTGCCGGGTTCCTCTTCTCCTGCGTTTCTCTTTTCTCGGGCTCCTCCTCTCCCGACGTGGTCATCGCGACCGGAGCGACCCGGCATTTTCTTGCGCGCCGCTTTCTGGCGTGCCGGGTCGCGCAGTGGAGGGATCGCGGCAACCAATTTCCCCGCTCATCAACCTCTCATGCGGTCCGCCAAGGCAACCATTAGCATCACCATCCCGTTCGAGCCCTCTTCCACGTAGCGCTGGCTTTCATGCCAGCAGTGTCTCCGTAATTTTTCTTTAGGGGGTCGCGGCTTCAGAATCAACACTTACAAAAAACAGGGGGAGGGAGCACCGCAGCGCACAACCTCGGCACTTCGAAGCTATAAACAATTCACGACACTACTAAACGAATAAAAGTGGCGACCAACGGTTTCAACCCGCCCGGTCGCCACTCTTTTCATGAGATTGGCCCCGTGGCCAATTAACTGTTCTGCGGCGCTACTCGCACGCACAGATTCTGTCCACCATCTATCGGCTGATAATCCACTGTTACTACCGTTCCCGCTCTCACTTGTCCCGCCACTTGGGTATTTTTATCTACAACGAATTGCATGGTTTGTTTGCTTCCCCCATTGTCGACTTCCACAGCGAACGATTTTCCTTGGTCTCCAATAGTCGTCACTTTCCCGGTTACCGACTTCGTTGCCTGTTTCGATGGATTTTCCTGCGACGGCGTTTGCGCTGTCGTGTGGGTCATCATCGGCGCACCCACCAGTAACAGGCCGCCCAGCGACGCCGAGAATAGAAGTTTCCGGATCATTACACGTTCCTCCTGTAGGATTGGCCGGTCCGCTCCTTGCAGCAGGATTGCTTCCACTTCCGGTATCGATTCTTCCCCGCCAGTTTACTCGCGCAGCAATCAACCACTTACCGTCACTCGCTTTCGCTCCTCGCCAGCGTCCTCTCCTTCCCTTGCGCGCATATTTTCCCCTCGACCTGTCATTCTTTCTCTCTGAAATCTGCGCTCCCGGCAAAAGTGAGCTTGCTTGTGACGAGTCACGTATCACGAGTCACGAAGCACCAGTCACATATACACCCATGTCGGCGCGCCGACATTTTGGAGTGCGAGAGCTCACTCTCGCTTTTACGGTGTGACCTGTGGGCTCACCCCTTCAGGGGCGAGGGTTGCCGCTTCTATAGCGACCACGCCAGCGCGCGAGAAAACCTCAGTCCTGAAGGCCTGAGCTACAGCGATGCGCCGTGTCGAATCGCCAATGAGTTTCGCTTTTCGAGTTTCGATTTTTGGCTGTACTACTGCTTCGGCTTGGCCGCTTCCTGCTTCATTCTTTCTTCCGTCCAGGGCGGAACGATCCCGATTTGCCGCGCATACGCAATCGATTGGCCCAGATGCTCACCATAATGTCCGGTGATAAAAATGAATGTTCCGCGTACCGTGGACTGCCTGTTCCCCGGCAACTTCTGCGATTTGTCCAGATCGGAGTCCTTGATCGCCTGGATCGCCTCGCGCATGTGTGCGAACGAGTCCTTCAACTCCTGCACAATTTTGGCCTTGTCTGACAGCAGTGGCGATGATGCCCTTGGGATCGAGTCCCGCCGGAAAATCAGTGCCCAGCATCTTCGCAAAGCCGTAATTCGCGGACACAACATGCGCGTACACCTCGCCGACCGAGCGCACTCCTTCCGCTGGCCGCCAGGTATATTTGTCCGCAGGAATTGCCTCGGCAAGGCGCGTGAACCTCTGCTCGTAGTAAGCCACCTCGTCCAGAAATTCCCCGCGCACGCCGGGAACCGAGCTTGTCGCGGCTGCGGCGGGTTTGTCTTGCGCTGCAGCCATCGCCGCAACGACACAAAACGCAGCGACGAGAATCAACAGTTTGCCAGTGAATCGGCGCATCAGAATCCCCCTGCATCTAGTCTCTTGGAAGCGGTCAGCATTCTACACCGGAACGCTGCGCAAAAAATCTTCGCAAACGCCCGCGGCACATCGACACACACCGGTTGTCGTGCGATCCTTCCGCTATCTACATATACGAGACAACCCTGTGAGGAATCACCAAAAGTTGCTGCAAGATGCACGGCAAATGGAAGGGTGATCCATGCCAGCCCGGGTGGTTAGGCTTTCCGTAGATGATTGCGGTAGATTACTGTCCGGTGAAATATTTGGAAGTGAACAGCAGCGACGCCGGCAGATGTTCGGCGAAGTACGCCACATCGTGGCGCCCAGGATACAGGTGGAATTCGTGAGCGATGTGCCGCGCCGTCAGGATTTTATCCAGCGCCGCGGCGCCCGCATCGAATCCATAATCGTCGCGATCGCCGCAATCAAGATAAATGTGCAGTCCCGTAAGGTTCGCCGTTCGCGCCAGCGTCAGCGGACTGTTCTGCTCCCAAAACGCCAGGTCCGGAGGCGCGCCGAATACGTTGCCGAGCACCCGAGCCCGTGGGGATTGTGGTGCGTTGCCGAGAAACGCCGGCAATTTCTCGATCAAAGCGGCGCTGTGCGCGCTCACGGATACAAACAGTTGTGGATGCCGGAACGCCAGATGCAGCGCGCCATATCCGCCCATCGACACGCCTAAAATCCCGCGGTTGGCGCGGCCGGCCGCGGCCCGGTAACGCCTTTCGATAAACGGAAAAAACTCCTGCAGCAGAAAATCCTCGTAGCGATTCTTCCCATCTCTTGAATTAATGTAGAAGCCCGCTCCACCGTCCGGTGTTGCAATCAGAAATTCCTTCAGCTCCCGTTTTTCCTGCATGTCTTCTACAAGGTTCCACAATCCCGAATGTACGAAGAACTGTTCGTTGTCTCCCAGACCATGCAACGAATACAGAATCGGGAAGTGTTTTGTTTTTTCTGTGTCAAACGACGCGGGAAGAACGATGCAGTAGGAAACACGGCGCGCCAGAATCTTGCTCTGCAGCGCATTGCATTCCACGCGTCCCGCCGCCGCATGTGTGACCGCAGGAAGCATCAGCAGCATCGCCAATGTGAGGCCGAGCGCAACTCTACTCATAACGCAGCGCGTCAACCGGATTGAGTTTTGCCGCACGAGAAGCAGGATAAAGTCCAGCGGCCAGGCTGACAAGCACGCCAAAAACCAGCGCCGCAAGGATAAGCCACCAGGTAACGGAAGATAGCTCGATCGGATTCAGGTTCTGCCGCTTCAAATAGAGATTTGTGCCAATCGTAATCGCGCGTCCCAGCAGCCAGCCGAACAACACCCCGAAAATCCCGCCGAAGAATCCCATCACACCGGCTTCCACAAAAAACAGCTTCTTCACGTCGGAGTCCGTTGCGCCCAGCGCCTTGAGCACACCGATTTCGCGCCGCCGCTCCAGGATCGCCATAACTAGCGTGTTAACAATCCCCAGCGTGGAAACCGCCAGCGCCAAGCTGCCAAAAATGCCCAGCAGCGAATCGAACACCGAGAAAAATGTGCGCAAGGATTTGGACGCATCCAGCAGCGAAAAAGCCGCAAAACCCATGTTCTTGATTGATGTTTCGATGGCCTCAACCTGCGAAGGAGATTTCGCACGAACCGAGAGAGAAGCGTAAGTCGTTTTATTGGCCGCGCTGTCGCGCACGATATCGCGAAGGTCGTTCACCTGCGCCGCGCGCAGCGTTGCCGCGGTTTGCAGCGGCATCAGCAATCGCGCGTTACCGTAACCGCCGTAGCCTTGCGCAGGCTCGGTTTCCACAATGCCAACAATCTTCAGCCGCAACTCTTTGGGCACTACGGAGAATCCGCCGCCCGATCCATCGGAACTTGCGGCACCGGAATTGTCGGCGGGAAGGGCTTGGCGCTCGGCGTAGCGCAGCACGAGATCCTGTCCCACCAGCGAAGCGGGTTTGTCAGAGAGGTCCTTGGCGAATTCCATTTGCAGAATCGCTTCGTTCGCCGTCGGCGAAGAGAAGAAGCTGCCTTGCATGCCATCAAACGAACCCGAATTCCGCGACGAATCCGGCATGCCCGCAACCACCGTGGCGAACGGCTTGTCGTCGAAGCGCACTTCCGTGAAGAAACGCACCTGCGGGTAGACCTCAATCACGTTGGCCAGCTTCGCGATTTCCTTACGCGCATCATCATCCAGAACGCGCGGAGGCTTGTCCGATTGCGGTTCACGCTGCGGGCGGCCCATGCCGCGGAAATTGTTTTTGGGAGTGACGATGATGGTGTCGAACAGGCCGCTTTGTGAAAGGCGCTTGGACGCGAGTTGCTGCAAACCAACTCCCAGCGAAAGCATGGCCACGAGCGACGCGACGCCGACCGCCACGCCCAGCGTCGTGAGCGTGTTGCGAAGAATGGCCTCGCGAAGATTGCGCAGCGCCAAGTCAGTAAGGTCGCGTGGCTTCATCAGGCCAGGCCTTTCGTGGATGCTGCCGTTGAGAGCAACTTGCCGTCGCCCATCGTTGCCAGCCGGTTGGCGAAGCGTTCGGCGAGCGGGCGTTCGTGCGTAACCATCACGATGGTCATGCCAAGTTGCTGCTGCAAATCGCGGAGCAGGGCAAGGATCGACTCGCCGGTTGCGGAGTCGAGATTACCGGTGGGCTCATCCGCGAGAAGAATTTTTGGACGATTCACGAGCGCTCGCGCGATGGCCACTCGCTGCTGCTCTCCGCCGGAAAGTTCCGTGGGGCGGTGACCCAGGCGATGCGTTAGGCGCACGCGCTCCAGGGCTTCGCGGACGCGCCCAGCCCGTTCGGTGCGCTCAACTTCCGCGAGTCGAAGCGGCAGCTCGATGTTTTCTTCCAGCGTCATGCGCGGAAGAAGATTGAACGATTGGAAGACCATGCCGATGGTGTTGCGGCGATAGCGCGCAAGCTCGAGAGGAGAAAGTTCGGCCAGGTTCTGACCACGGGCAAGGATCGAGCCGGAAGTAACGCGATCCAGCCCGGCGATGAGATTCAGGAGCGTGGATTTGCCCGAGCCGGACGAGCCAAGCAGCGCGAGAAATTGTCCCTCCGGGATGGAGAGAGAAACGTCGTCGACCGCGCGGACGCTGCTTTCGCCCATGGTGTAGTAGCGGGAAACACGTTCCAGGTGGATGGCCGAGTCGGAGTTGGGCATAGTGGCAGCGGTCAATGGTCAAATAATGATACGTCGAAACGGGGGCGAATATTTCAGTGGAGTTGCAGCTGCAGCTGCAACTGCAGAGTAGATTTCCTGTGTACTGAGGTCTTGCACGTACAGTCGCGAATTATCGGGGGCCATTCCTCCCCAGGTGCCTGAGGGAGTTCCGAAAAAACGGTGAAGTCCAGACAAACTGAACAATTCCTCCGAATGCGCACTGCCAAGCTTGACGCGTCGAGAGGTAGGATGGTCGGTCATGAAATTGTCAAAGTAAAGATAGCGGCTATCCTTCGACCAAGTCGGATACGCGATGTTGCCGGGCTCGATGAGCCAATCCGTCCATTTCTGTGAGCGGAAATCGTACAGCTTGAGCGTGCCGGAATCCTGAGACAACGCGGCGAGATAAGAACCATCGGGAGAAATGCGCGGGCTGAACAAACCTTGCGATCCTGGAAATTCGGAACGCTGGTGCGTTTTAAGATCCAGACTGAAGATGCTGACTGGTGGATAGTTTGGTCCCTTCGAAAAAATCATCTGGTTGCCGTCGGGCGTCCAATTGAAATCCACGCCACCAAGGCCGCCGGGAATGGCATCCTCCGACGGGCCACCCAGGAAAGGCACGGACTGCGCTTTCCAATTTCTCCCGACTACGAAACTTTGATACAAGATCCGCGTTCCGTCCGGCGACCATACGGGGATGACTGCTCGCGTGGGTGGATAGGTAAGCTGCAGTCTTTCTGATCCGTCTACGCGGCTGCGCCACAGACTACCCTCCGGAATGGTAACGTAGGCAATCCACTGGCCGTCCGGAGAGTAAGCCAAATCAGTTGCGGAAATCCCCGGCAGGAACGGAACAAACTGTTTGGACTTGGCGTCGTAGCGCACGAGCTGCGCGCGACGCTGCGTGACCTGCACAAACAGCTTTCCTCCATCAGCTGAAGGCGTTACGGAATAAAATTGCAATGGTCCCGCAGTCAGTTGGACCGGTGCCAACGGTGTCTTGCGGAACGGACCCGGACGGTCCTGCACGGCATAAACGTCGCCCAAAGTCGTGGCGAAGCTGAGGAAGAAATAGTAGCGCCCGTCAGGGGACCAATTGCCGCAGCATTCTGCCGGAGGATCACGC
>CAWBVH010000033.1:0-339750 GCA_963792145.1 Candidatus Acidiferrales bacterium | reverse complement strand
GAATAATTGTGCTGATCGGGAGTCGCCTCGCTCCTCCGTTTCATTAATCTCAGCCCGCAGCCGCTGTAACTCCACATCCAGAGCCCCAGCTTATCTGTGATCAGCTCCTCGAGCTTCGCGTCTTTCGCATTGAGCTCTGCGCCGAGAATCGTTGCAGTTCGGCGCCGAGCGTTCGGTGGGGGACTGGCGGAGCCTTCCGGAGCCCAAGTTGGGTCAAATGCTAATTGATCGGCGGTGGTACATCCAGCATAATTGCGAGCGATCCAGAAACAGACACTCAACAACTCACGCACAGCAACGAGGGAACGACACAAGGACTAACGATTTTTGTTGTATGCAGGGCCATATTGCCAAGGTCCTTGATGATCCTGGTTTTCGCGTGGATTGCCGCTCCGACTGTGTCTCCAAAGTCGGCTCATAAATTAGTGCGCTGAGATTGTTCCGATAGGGCAGCTACCGAACATCGCCATCGTGTTCGCAGCAGTCAGGGAACTGCCAATTCCAGCGAGCGCCTCGCATAAAAGCAAGCGGTTCGAGCATCTGTATGGACCAGAGTTTCAACTTTTGTTGTGGGTCTCGAAAAGCTCCGGCCATGGCTCGAAGGAAGCCGAAATTGCTGATGCATGTCCTCCGTTGCCCATTTGGTGTCTCCAATCATCGCCCTCACCAGGGACATCACATAAGGCAGCTCGTCAATCGACGTGAGAGCTACCTCGACATCGCCATTTCCCCACCGACCCAAACTGCTCACGTCCCTACAAATGTTTCTTGGGTCATTAATCTCTGAAGAAGCCAGGTTTAGCGTTAAGCGAAGTCTTTTCGCTTGGGTATTACATCAACGAAAATGAGTTCCGGCCTTGTATGCCACGTAGGACTTGAGGAACTCCTCGGGTACCCAGGGCTCGAGGTGAGGAGCTCCTTAAATGAAGCGCCTCGAAACACGCCCTCGCCATTTCACCCGTTAGCAAGTTGGGATGATCATTGATCGTGTGGATAGTTGGCACGTCAGCCTCTGGTTCGTAAGATGCGAGGACTTCCGGCGTTTGCCTGGGTGCCGCCCAGGTCTCCAGGGCCACGTCAGCAAGGCGACCTGCCCTCGTTTTGATTGCATCCTCATTCCACTGCTCAAATAAGCAGACCGAGTCCTTGGTTGAGCCTTAGAGGACTCTCCTTAAAGCCACCCGCCATATCGCGTTTTTTGTCGAAGGGTCGATCGCCGTACTCCGAGTTGTAACCAGTGAGTGTCAGGTTGCCCAGCGTGTGCAGCCATGTTTGTTTCACTCTGCTCCCATTCTTGAACTCGAGTGTTGTTTTCCATGCTGCGGATAGGTTTTCGTTTTGAGGCATGATGTGCTCGATGGTGAGACTCATCCACCGGAAATAGCTCTTTCTGCTCGTGATTTTAGAGGTGACGCAGCCATATAGCTTACGGCTTCTGGAAGTTATAGAAATCATGCGTATGCAGGTCACGCTTGAACTCTTCGTTGTTCTCGGCAACCGCCGAGTGGCGGTAGTATTTAGGTGCACCTCAACGCTCTCAAGATAGCTTTCTTTTCAGAGCGCCTTGGAAAAAGTGGGCAATGTCTTGTTCATTGAGTTAGTCGGGATCGCACAGATGGCCCGACGGAATACGTATGCTTCGACTTAACGCACGGCTGCCTCGAAGTCTTAGCGCCGAGAGCTTCTGATTGGCGTAGTCATGGTAAAGCTCAAGTAGGAAGGGGTAGGCGACGTCTACCTTTAGCTCGCGTAGGTCTTGGAATGCCAGTCTTTCACTTTGGTATCTTTTCAGCGCCGAGCGCCATAGCGAAGAAGCAACGTCCAAAATCGCGCACATCGCTTACAAGGGCTTCCCATCGCGGCTTTCGCTGTTTCGGGTGAATGGTGCGCCAGCCTTCATAATGCCTCATAATACTTCGCCAACGTTGGGAATCTCACCTGTTTTCACTGTCAGGTAATGGCGCATGAAACTGTCGAAATGCGTGCCGTAGGCCTCCTGGCCGAAGTCCACTTCCATGGGCCGCCAGTATTGTTCATAGAGCCGTGTCGAAGATTCGGTTCTAGTCCCATCAGAATAAAGTTGCGAATCAGGTCGGCTTGGCTCAGTTCGCGCCCAGTGGACTTGATACTTCTCAAGATGAGTTGCGGGTTGTCCTGGTCCCGACTGAGGGCGAGATCCACAACCATGAGCTTAGCAAGCCCGTTACAAATTGCCTTAAAGTCGTCCTTACCTGCAATTAGCGCCTCGAAAAGTTCGTAGTTCTGCGTCACCCGCAAAGAGTATTCCTTGGGTTGCTCTGTGTCGCCCACGATGGCCGTCAGCGACGCCCTGTCGGTCTGGGACAAAATCAACTTGTAGTGCCGCTCTCCGCTCTCCTCGGGATTGAGCAAATAGTCTGGCGCAACTTGCGTGGTGAGAAACCGTCTACGGGTTCCGTGTCACCCAGGGCCTTAGCCAACCCAGCGATGAGAAGTGTCACGGTGGTCAGCCGCTGTTGGCCGTCGATAACCAGCAACGGCGACTGGCTCGTAACGCTGGTAAAGCCCCCTTCCGAGGGAGACGATGGAACCGACGAAGCGAGCCGAACCGGCGTCGTTGCCGCCTGTGCGCACGAGATCTCCCCAGAGCCGCACTCCCTATCCGTCCACGAATAAGTTCGCTGATAGATGGGAATCACGAACTGGGGCGACTTCTTTAGAAAGTCCAGCAGCTTGGCTTCGGTTGTTTTCATGATTCCCTTGATTTGCCTGCAAGACTTCTGAAGTGTGCGGAAAAAGTGCCTCGAACGACAACAAATGCGGCGGCATTGAAATTAGCGCGACATTGAACGTTGTTTATCACTTCGTAGCCAGATTGGAAAGGGCAAGATCGAGGGCCTTTTCCATGGCCGCAATGCGGTCCCTGTTTTTCTTATGTTCTTCAGAGTTCACAGCCTCAGGCAAAATGAGACCACCGCAACCAACCCGAAGGCACATTTCTCAGGATCAACATCTTTGCTTTTCAAAGTACGCCTGAGAACGTTGATCTTCGGATTAAATGCAAGGTGTTGGCCCATCCGGTTGAAGGGAGATTGCGCGTTTTTCGATGAACTGTCCGCAGTGCGTCCGACAAAGCGCAAGTGCCTATTTTCCAGCGTCGAGATGTCCCAGACATAGAGCCAAAACCCACGAGTGAGCAGCCCGCATGAAAGTTCAGTTCATGAGTCGCGACATTCATCTTAGCTTCCACGATACGTAACGTCAGCATTGAGCTGGTCGGTTAAATAGGGCGTGAAACCCGCAAGCAAAATACACATGGCAACCATGTCCCGCATTTCGACGTTTCGCAGTGCGCCTTTGGCACTCGTTCCGTGCCTGATTCCCGGATAGTCCGATGCAAACCCATACAGTTTTTTCAGCGACTCTCTAATGGCAGCATGAGGCCAGCTTCCAAGTTGGTCGCACATATCACCGAAGGTTACTTTTGTAACTCCCGGACAGGCTGCCCCTAAAGCCTCAAGCAACATGAATTGCTTGCCGATGCAGGTCTTGATTCGGCCATCGGTACAGCCATAACGCAAATCGCGAACAGCGTCTTCAAACTCCTTCATTAGGGAATCGAGGTGATTGTCCTGGCTGGTCACCGTTCGGAGATCGCGTACAAGGCTTGCAAATACACCCGGGAGCGTAGGGCACAGGGTGCATGGTCGCCGTAAATCATAGCGGAGACTAAACTTGTCGATGAACGCGGCCAGGAGATTGAAATAGTGGTTGGCGAGCAAATCGCCGCCTAGGTCATCAAGAATCGGGTGCGCGTTTTCC
The DNA here is from genome assembly GCA_963792145.1 of Candidatus Acidiferrales bacterium. GTDB lineage: Bacteria > Acidobacteriota > Terriglobia > Acidiferrales > UBA7541 > Acidiferrum. Next base: position 335,949 of record CAWBVH010000033.1, on the reverse strand, counting down.
AGAAAAGCCACGAGGCCCCGCTCGCCGGAGAAATGTTCCGTTCGCGTTTTCTCGAATGCTTCCTTGCTCTGCACAGGGTCGTCAATGACACCCGCAAGTACCTCAACTGAGGGCTGAATCTTCAGTGCCGGAGCGAGTTCCCTGTAAAGCTCACAAAACATATCGGTCGGTGCGGCCTCGTGAGATGCGAGACTGTCCCACATCTCTCGCCAAGTGTCGGACCAAACTCCAATAAATTCGCCTCGCATTGCTACAACTCCCCTCGAAAGGCACGATACTGAAGGGAGGCAAAAAGTACGTCCTGTTCCGCCAGAAATGCGCGATGAGAATTCCTCAACGTCTCCAACTTGCTTATACGTTTTGCGAACTCGCGCTGGAATTGGGACGGCGGCACATACATTGGGAGATCAAGCTGCCTAGTAATTCCACATAAGCTCGGGTCGTCTGTTGCGCTTCCTTATTTATCTTTGATTGGAAAGACTCCGTCTGGAAAAAACCGCGGAGAAATATTGGATTCAGTTTTTCAGGGTCTGTCCGATAATAAGTCACTTGTGGTGAGAGAATTATTGGCTCTTTAAGATTCGGAACGATGGCAGTCAATCCAATTGTCCCTTTGTGTGACAGTAGAACATCGTTTGCTTTTGCGAACCCGATCCTCAGCACTTTGAGCCATTGATGCGGAAGGAAGTAACACGTCGTTAGGTCCAATTGGCCGCCGTTGAGGCAATTTGCAGTAATAAACGGCACCCCGTCTTCAACAAAATCCTCGACTTTAGGGTGACGCTCGCCATGATTTCCGTCCTGAATCTCGAGAATGGCTCGTCGCGAGACACAGTCCCCAATCGACGTTGACCCTTCTTTTGAATGGTGGATTGGGTCGCCGAAGAGGTCAAAGAAAATGGCCTGTTGGAGGACACGGAGTTGCGCGAGGGCAGCACGCCGTTTGACCCGTAATGCCTCGGCCCGGTCCAGCACCTCTGCGATTCGCCGTTGCTCTGCTAAGGGAGGCAGTGGAATTCGAAATCCTTCGAGCACCGATGGGCTGAGACGCGGTAGGTTCACTCCAATAGCGCGTGAGTCGCATGTTTCACCATTGAAGGTTGGCGCAGGAAGTGCAACAGATAGCGCCGCTCGATCTTCGGCCCTGGCAGGATCGGAACAATGTCAGTGCTGCAAATTCCGCTGAAGTCCGGGCAGGCAATCTTGGCTAAATAAGGTCGGAGCTTGCCGTAATAGGACGTGGTTTGCGGTGAAATAGAGCTTAGAACTGGCGAGCACACCAGCGTCCACTGGTTTTGGATCAAGGAAAGCGCCACCACTATCGATGTGCTCAAGGCCAACGTAGATCGTGCCCGCCTTAATCTGCTCAGGCTGAACGCTCGTACGCTCTATATTTGCGACCTCGCCAAGTTCGACTGTTTTCCACGCGGTCACTTGAGCGTATCCTCCAGCTCCTTCATACCCTGAAGAATCTCCGCCTCCAGTTTCGCGAGATTGGCTAGAATTTCGACCGGCGGGTTGTGTTTTACCTCGGCGTGGACGACTTCCTTATACCTATTTAAAGAAAGGTCATAGTCTTCTGCCACAAGATGAGCCTTGGACACGCAAAAGCTCTGGGCGGTGCGGAGACGTTCACGCTCCCCACCATCACGTTGCTGCCAACGAGAAAGGATATCGGGTAAGTTATTCTTTGCGTGTTCGTCATCGCTAAGCGAAATTCTTGGCACAGGACCCAGCTTTTCATCGGGGAGCAAAGGGTTGCGCTTGTCGTCCAGGGACCAGCCATCAGCATCACAATGATAAAACCAGACCTGATCGGTGCCACCGGAGTTGGTCTTCGTAAACAGTAAGATCGCGGTTGACACTCCAGCATAGGGTCTGAAGACGCCGCTTGGAAGTGACACCACCGCATCTAGTTTCTGTTCTTCTACAAGTGCTCGTCGCAACGTCCTATGCGCCGTGCTCGATCCGAACACTACACCGTCAGGAACAATGACTGCCGCTCGCCCACCTGGTTTGAGCAGCCGTATGAACAACGCGAGGAATAGCAGTTCGGTCTTCTTGGTCTTGACTACCTGAAGCAGATCCTTGGCCGTGTTCTCGTAATCGAGCGATCCAGCAAAAGGTGGATTAGCGAGGACTAGAGTGTATTTGTCCTCCTCGCCTGCGTGATCCTGGGAAAGTGAATCGCGATATATAACGTCCGGGTTCTCCACTCCGTGCAGGAGCATATTCATGCTGCCGATGCGCAGCATGGTATTGTCAAAATCAAAGCCGTGAAACAGGCCACGATGGAAATGCTTGAGGAGCTTTTGGTCCGCAAAAGTCTCAGGATGTCGTTCCCGAATGTGCTCGCCAACGGCGACTAGAAAGCCGCAAGTTCCGCAGGCAGGATCACACACGATGTCGGTAGGCTTGGGTTCGACCATCTCCACCATCAGTCGAATAATATGGCGCGGAGTGCGAAACTGGCCGTTCTGCCCAGCGGTAGCGATCTTTCCAAGCATGTATTCATAGAGGTCCCCCTTGGTATCACGATCCTCCATCGGAACGTGATCCAATAGGTCAACGACTTTGGCGAGCAACGCGGGAGTTGGAATCGTAAACCGGGCGTCCTTCATGTGGTGAGCATATGTAGATTCGTCGCCGCCCAGCGTTCTCAAGAAAGGAAAAACGTGCTCACTGACTGTCGTGTACATCTCACGCGGTTCTAGATTTTTGAAATGGGACCATCGAAAATCTTTATACGGGCGTCCCTTTGAGTCCTTGCCATTCGGGAAGATCTGTCTTTCTATCAGCTTCTTGAGGCGTTCGGCTTTTAACTCTTGGAGTGTTTGGAGTTCGTCGAGGCGACGTAGGAACAGCAGATACGTAATCTGCTCAATCACTTCAAGTGGGTTGGCGATTCCTCCTGACCAGAAGGCATCCCAAACTCGGTCGATCTGGTTCCGCAGCTCTCCGGTCAGCATATTTACCCAGTCTCACCTTTCTCTTGGCTTGAACCCTTCACTTTATGATTACTTGACGACCCTTCGCAAGACTATCCGAGAAGGTTGTTGCCAGAATATGCGTCGTTATTCTCTTCGTAGGCTGAAGAAACATCGGGGGGAATGGGGAGGTTGACCGTTTACTCTGAGGTTATTTGGAGACCGATTCAGACCTTCGCACTCGCACCGTCCCGGTATGTGAGAGCCTGTACCAAACCAAATCGTTTGATACGGGTACAAGAGCCGTTCTGCGCTGATCGAAATAAGGCGGTTAGGGCTGACAGATCGGACGACCTTTTGATACGGCATGAGATGCTGGGGTGATCCAACGTCCGTTGGGATCATTCAGGACATGGCTTGAAGATGAGCACCATCTATCCGGCCAACGATGGCCTTGACGGTCGCTTCCACGATTCTGCCGCCCGACAATTTCACCATCAGGTGGTCGCCGACTTTGTATTTGGGCATGGTTGCGGCAATATAACACGTCATGCCGAGAAAGCGCTCCAGGGTCGAGCCGATTCGCAATCCGACTCTTTTCGAGATGGAAAAGACTGAGCGGGTGGGTCAGCCCGTCAATTCACTCGCGGTCGAGCGTCCTTATTCAGAGCCGGGTCTGTTCCTCGGCACAAGTGCGTTTACCGCAAACAGCTGGTCGGGGGCATTCTACCCTCCCGGAATGAAGCCGCAGGGATTCCTCTCCTACTATGCGACACAATTCCGAACCGTTGAAATTGACAGCACGTATTACGGAACTCCCAGCGCATCGACAGTCACCAGCTGGTACGAGCGCACACCACCTGATTTCATCTTTGCAGCGAAAGTTCCGCAGATCGTAACGCACGACAAAGTGTTGAAGGACTGCGAAGCAGAGTTCGATGAATTCATTGACCGGATGTACCTGCTACGCGAGAAACGAGGGCCACTGTTGCTGCAATTCCCGTGGTTCAATATGCACGAGATTCAAGCAGACGAATTCTTCCACCGACTGCGACTGTTCCTACAACGTGTTAAGAATTTGCCGACCGTTCGCTTCGTAATCGAGATTCGCAATAAAGCGTGGCTGGATAAGCGGCTCATTGATTTGTTGCGAGAGCACAAAGTTGCGCTGGCACTGACCGACCTGTCCAACATGCCGCGGCCGTGGGAGATGGAAGAGAAGCTCGATCTGGTGACGACTGATTTCGTATATGTGCGCTGGCTGGGCGACAGAAAAGGAATCGAGGCGCTCACGACGACATGGGACAAAACGGTCATCGACAGGGCTGATGACCTGAGAAATTGGGCCGGGTTATTCCGGCAATTCGTTTCCAGGAATCTCAAGATCTACGCTTACGCGAACAACCACTACGCCGGTCATGGTCCGGGGACGGTCAAGTTGTTTTGGGACACGTGGAACAAGAAGTAGTAGACTGCAGTTCCCTTCCTTTGCCGCAAATCCTTGCGGAGAACCCCCGATGGAAAAAGAGATGGATGAAGGCCGCAAACGAACCCTTGGGGGGTCATCGCCGCAATCTTTGCGTGCCGTAAACTTGCCGCGCTGGAAGGCAAACCTTCACCAGCGCGAGAGATGGCGTTTCGAGACAGCATTGATTTGGCCGTGGAAATGATACGCCGGATAGATTCGCGCTGGCCCTCGTCGAAACGTGCCAACTGTCGATGCAATTAGCTCTCTAACATCTCTAACAATTGGCCTGGAGTGCGGCTGGTAACGCCTTCCGCCGATCAGGCTTAGAAGTGCGGGGATGCCGTTTCGATCCCCACCACCCCTACCAAATCCTCACAAGTAGCGGCGGTTTTTCAATAATCAGATGAATATCGAACACCGCTAGGCCACAGATTCCCCTTCATGATTTCAATGAGTTAGAAGGTCCTAGAATATGGGGATTCTTGAACATCAAGGGAGGAGGGACCATTTCCCAGAACCCCGTTTCTGGATAGCTTCCGGTTTGCCGACATAACCGGTCAATCTCTGCCCATGTTCAGGGCGTCGCGAGCTTGCGCGCTTCGATGAGGATTTTGGTGAGGCGGTTGGAGAGCCGGTCGAGGCGAAGGCGAGAAGTGCCGTTTGGCAGCGCGCGACGGAACATCTCGAGCACATGTTGTGCAGCGAGCAAAGATCGATCACTCCGCCGAGGCCCGCTCGAAGTGGGGCGGACGGCACCCTCGGCTGCGGAACGAGATGCCGAGGTTTTGAGCGAGCCAGCTCGAATGTCCGCTGGAGATCATTCAACGTCACATCAAGATAATGCATGGTCATCTCGATGTCGCGCCGGCCCTGGCGCGTGAGGAAGAGAAACGGCAACGTCCACATGACCAGGATATGAAGCTTCCGAAGCGATCAATATTGAGGAACTGGTGAGGAAACTGGCAGCCGTCCGCCCTCGGAACCTACGTGACCGCGGTCACGCATTTCCGTGAGCTAGGGCACTGCAGAGCGTGTCGAAAAGTGTCACACGGTGTGATTAACCCGGGGAGAGGAAACGAACTGGGACCGTGCTGGTCCCCAAGGGGGTACGCAGTTTATGTATGACACTATCTTGACGTGGGTCCCCGTACTTCTCAGTCTTGCTCTCAGTTATGTCGGCCTATACCTAGCGGTTCGCCCGTTGGGGCACGAGCATCGCAAGCGCGTGCCAATAGTCCTTTGTCTTGTCGGCTCTGTCGTTGCGCTTATGGCGGCCATGTACATCGGCTCAAAGAACGGGTAAGCGCAGAACGGCATGAGCCGACGTGTGGTGAAAGTTGCCGCCCCTGGCTTTGTACGGCCTTGTGCCGATTGGATAGATAGGCGGCGAGAGCGCTATTTAAACAAGTTAGGGCTATCTCATCTTGGTAAATGACGTGCCCTCAGGAGTGCCGAGGGAGGTGCTCGACCATGGAAATGTTCTTAATGGTATTGTGCATAAGTATGTTCGGCCTGGCTGTCGCGGCCATCGCATTTGGAGCGGCGACGCGTCCGGGATCGTCATCTTCGTCTGTTCAACCTGAGCTTCGGCCAGTTAAAGCGGTGGCTCCTGGCCGGTTCTTTACCGACAAAGTCATGCCTCCTCCTGCTGCTCCGCGACCCCATGTGCCTACGGAGGTCCTGCTGACACAGATTGAAAACCACGTCCGCTTGGAGCAGGCCGCCGCGGAGTCGTTCCTCGAGTCACCTTCGCATGCGCGGTTGCACACCAAGACGACCTCGGCACTCGTAAACTAAGAGTCCCTTCATGGCCCACGAACAATCGGAACTGCTAAAGGATCTCACAGCAGACGAAGTGGAACGGATTTTAGCCCTTGGCACCAGGATCGCAGTGCCCAGCGGGACTTCCTTGTTCCGGCTGGGAGACCCGGCCGAACGTCTCTTTCTGATTGAGCGCGGACAAATCAGGCTTACACTTCCGATGCGGGTCCGAGGGAGAGAAGAGGATGTGGTCGTCGAAGAGCGAACCGCAGGTCAGACGGTGGGCTGGTCAGCCCTGATTCCGCCCCACAAGTTCACTCTTGCCGCCACAGCTCCGCTTGAGACGGAAGTGATCGCTCTGCCTCGGGAGGAGTTGCGCAAGTATCTCGCCGCGAACCCAGCACTGGGGTACAAAATCACTTTGAACTTAGCAATTGTCATTGGCCATCGCCTGCAACTATTCCAGGCAATGTGGCTGCGCGAAATGCAGCGAACGGTGGAAAAACTTTCCGCATAAATCATTAAGAGAGTGCGCCATGAGAATGGTAATGCTGGTCGTCCAAACCTCCGCAGCCGCTGTTGTAACGAGTTCAGTCCATGGTTGCTGACGCCAAATCGGTTGCTGACCCCAAATCCCAGCCCGAACCGGCACGCCGGCGATTGATCGAAATCCTGCTTGGAGGCGGCTTGCTCGCGTCTTTCGCATCTTTCGTTTATCCCGTGCTTCGCTACCTCGTTCCCCCGTCTGTAGCGGAACTTGGAGGCGATCAGGTCACGGCCGGCAAGATCGGCGAATTGAAACCGAACTCTGCCAAGATTTTCCGATTCGGCAGCCGTCCGGGATTGCTCATCAGAAACAGTGACGGGAGTTACCGGGCTCTTTCTGCCACATGTACGCATTTGGGTTGCATCGTGCAATACCGCGGCGACCTGCAAGAGATCTGGTGTGCCTGCCACAATGGACTCTACGATCTGAATGGTCGCAACGTCTCGGGTCCACCGCCCCGGCCACTCGAGGTATATGAGGTCCACTTGCGGGGAGACGATGTAGTGGTCTCGTTGAAGCGGGAGGCATAATCTTGTTTGCCGTGCTGCGCAACTGGATCGATGAACGATTTGACTGGGCCGCCCTCACGGCCCCTTTGCGAGAGAAAGCCGTCCCTAAGCACGATTTGTCTTACTGGTATTTCCTGGGTGGCATCACGCTCTTTCTCTTTGGCGTCCAGGTCTGCACCGGCATTCTCCTGCTCCTTTATTATCGGCCCAGTGCCAACGAAGCTTTCGAGAGCGTTCAGTACATCATGACCCGAGTGCAGTTCGGTTGGTTGGTGCGTTCCATCCATTCCTGGGCCGCCAACCTCATGATCTTTACCGCGTTCTGTCACATGTTCAGCGTGTTGTTCCTAGGGGCGTACCGCAAGCCGCGGGAGCTGACGTGGATATCCGGCATGTTGTTGCTTTTCCTCGCAATGGGATTCGGTTTCAGCGGTTACCTCCTCCCCTGGAATACGTTGGCATTTTTCGCCACCAAGGTCGGAACGGAAATCACTGGTCAGGTACCCGTCATCGGCCACGGCCTGAAGGTCTTCCTGCGCGGCGGAGAAGACGTAACGGGCGCCACGCTAACTCGCTTCTTCGGATTTCACGTTGCACTTTTACCTGGATTGACATTCCTCCTGCTGCTCATTCACATCGCATTGGTCCAACATTTTGGCATGAGCGTCCCGCCATCTGTGGAGGCACGCTGGAAAGTCTCGCCCAGTGAAGCCCGGCAGATGAAGTTCTTCCCTAACTTCTTCTTACGCGAATTAATGGCCTGGTACATTGCCCTGGGAGTTCTCGGCGGGCTGGCGGCGATTCTTCCATGGGAACTTGGATCGAAGGCTGATCCATTTGCTCCCGCGCCTGCTGGCATTCGGCCTGAATGGTATTTCATGTTCATGTTCCAGACGCTCAAGAAAATTCCGGCAAAGGTGTGGTTTGCCGACGGAGATGTCTTAGGCATCTTGGCATTTGGTATGACGGGAGTTATTTGGCTGCTGTTGCCGTTCTTCGATCAAGCTGGCGGCAGGCGCGGACGAAGACTCGTTCTCGGCGCCGGGATATTCGCTCTCAGCTATATCATCGCGATGACAATCTATGGATACATGGCTAAATAACGGTTTCCCGCGGTCGCTAACCCTGTTGTTCATGATTATGTGCGTTTGTGTCGGTGGGGCCCGCGCACAAGCGCCGAGTACATGCCTGGATTGTCACGCCGCCTTGGATCCACCGCTACAGGTAACGCAAGCCCAGTTCTCTCAAGACATCCATGCTCAAAAAGGGTTGACCTGCGCCAGTTGTCATGGCGGCGACCCCACCAAGGCAGACATGGATGCCATGAGTAAAGCCGCGGGTTTTCGTGGCAAGATTCAGCGCCACCAGATTCCTGAGCTCTGCGGCCATTGCCACTCCGACAGCAGTTTCATGCGCAAATACAACCCATCGTTGCGTACCGACCAGTTGGCTCAGTATCGGACCAGCGTGCACGGCAAGAGGCTGTTGCAGGGAGATACCAAAGTTGCGGTATGCATCGACTGCCATGGCGTGCACGACCTGCGCCCAGCGAGCGACCCGCGCTCCAAAATTAGCCCGTTGAGCGTGGCCCAGACCTGTTCCCGGTGTCACTCCGATGCGGAATACATGCACGGATATGGCATCCCCACAGACCAATACGCCAACTACAACCGGAGCGTGCACCACGAAGCGATGACAGTTCGTGGAGATCTGAGTGCGCCGACGTGCCCGACTTGTCACGGAAATCATGGAGCCACTCCGCCAGGAATAGACTCAGTAAAGAATGTATGCGCGAACTGCCACGTTTTTCAGGCGCAGATGTATGACAAAAGCACCCATAAGGCGGCGTTTCAATCCGCGGGTCTTCCTGGATGCGTCGTGTGTCACAGCAATCATGACGTGAGCCTCCCTACGGACGCGAAACTCGGTACGGGCCCCGAGGCTGTCTGCATGCGATGCCATAAACCTGGCGACACCTGCGATCAGGCCAGGGCAAAAATGCTGCAGGACTTGACGCAACTGGATGGTGCCGTCAAAGCGGCAGATCGAATATTGGGTGTTGCCGAATCCTCGGGCATGGAGGTCAGCGAGGCCCGAACGGAGCAGGATCAGGCCCGAGATTCCCTAACCAAAGCTCGCGTCACCATTCATAGTTTTCAAACCGAACTCGTGGAACAGAACAGTCAGGCAGGTCTCAAAATCGCCGCAAAGACGCAAGCCGAGGGCCAAGCAGCGCTGGCTGAGCGCGACCGTCGCCGAAGGGGTCTGGGCCTATCTTTGGGAATTATCCTCGCCGTTTTGCTCGGACTACGCCTATACATCCGACAAATTGAAAATAACACGGGCAAAGCGGAAACGGAGAAGTTGCACCAATAGATTTCACTCCGAAATTCAGTCAGGGAGAGATAAATGCATACAACAATGAAAAACCTCGGAGCGATGACGCTGGCCGCGGCGCTGCTGGCAACTGCCTGCCTGTTCAGCTCGCCCACGAAGGCCGATGTGGCCGACGCAGAGGTAACGCTTGGCAACTGGGACCGCAGTGCGCTTGAAAGGTAGCTGAACCCCACGCGATTTTTTCTCATTCCCCCATGTGCAAACGAGCCGACGTCTGACTAAATGGAATACCTGTAGACATCAATGCCACAACGGGTCATGAGTCGGTAGTCTCACCAGATAGGTAACGAGAAACGCGCTTGTGTTTACCGATTGACTTCCAATTGCTCGATGACTTTGCGTTACGTCGGAGCCCTCAGATACACGCGACATCGAGGACCCCGATCATCATTTTGGGATCGCAATCAGGCATGAGCGCGTACCGCAATTGGTCTCCCAACTGACGAACGGGTCGCGCGAGAAGGATGGTTGAGTGGATTCTAGGAATGCGGAGCAAGTAACTGGCGGCGGGAAACGATGACAATTTGTCATCAAACACATCGAATCTGGCTGCACCTGGTTGCACGTCGTGACAAATATCCAATGAAAATGAAATGACTTAGGATGATGTCGAACGATTCTCTTACCTTGAAAGGGTGACGAGTTAACCTGTTACTCTACCGGGCCACAGTGCCTTTACAATTACAATTCTACAATTCTATCATGTGTGCCCAGCGTTGCGAGATCCTGCCCGCTACAAATTCGCTGCCCTGTATTATGGCCGCCCGGATACGCGCCGTGTTCATCACGTTGTAGCGCATGTTCACCTCGAACGAACGAGGTTCTCCGGGGAGAAATCCCCTGAGTTTTAGCGGGGTTTGCGGCGGTCTGGCAGTTTTTTGCGCGTGTCTACACGCACCTTCACGTTGGGCAGAACGTCTGGCAATCGGATATCCAGGGCCTGCAGCAAATCACGGCAGGCCGGATTCGGCGTGGGGATGCGCAGGCAACTACCGCCCTCTTTGATTTTCATTTCCGTCGCGCTCAGCGCCTTCAACTGCTGTAGCCCCTCTTCGATGGTCAAGTCCAATGCTGTCCAAGCCCGGCTCAAGACCCGCCGGATAAGATAGGCCAGCATCACCACCAGAACGTGAGCGCGCGTGTGCGCCTCGGTGCGTACGTGGATCGGACGAGTTTCCAGATGGGTGGTCTTGCAGGTACGGAAGGCCTGTTCGACCTGCGTCAGATCCTTGTAGCGGTCATGCACTTCTTGCTTGGAAGCAGCACTCACTGGGAGATCCGTCTTGATCACATAACAGCCATCGAGTTGGGCAGCCTCTTGGCGAGCGGCAGAGTCCGCACGCAACCCCAAGGTTCGCCCCTGCACTTCGACCTGCAACCAGTCATCGATTTTCAGTCGATGGATCCTGGCCTGCACGGCCTTCTCTGCCGTGGCGACCGCAGCGCGCGGATGCTCACCGAGATAGCGATTTCGCTCGGCGATAAAGTGTTCCACACGTGCTTGTTTGTCGGCTCGAGAAGCGGCGAGTTCTTCGGCACGAACAGGATTCCGCCGCAGCACGTAACGCACCCCGGCCTGCGCGACCTCGCAGACCTCGCTGTCGAACAGCTCCATCTGAAAGATGCCCGCTTTCAAAAGCGTTTCGATCTGTGGCTTGGTGATGGCGGTGATGTAGTAAAATCCGACCTTGACGAGCTCGGCGATCTGTCCGCTCTTGATCATGCCGCGGTCACCGACAAAGGTCACCCGTTCACAACCGAAGCGCTCGCTGGCCTTGTTTACCTGCGCTGCAAAGGTCTGTGTATCTTGGGTGTTGCCGCGGAAGACTTCGACGGAGACGGGTTCTCCTTGCGCGTCGCATAATAAGCCAATGACGATCTGTTTTTTGTTCTTCTTGCCATCCCGGCCGTAGCCATAGGCACCGAAGGCGTTGTGATCCCCCTCGAGGTAGCTACTGGTGACGTCGTAGAGAAACAGCTGCGGTTTTTCCTTTCCTCGCTGAGCAAATAAACGATTCTCGATGTCCTTTTGTTGCGCGCTCAACCAGGTGAGATTGTCGTACAGATCGTTTTCGTCAAAGCCGCGTTGCCAGCCGAGCACGGCGCCGGCGGCATGCACCGCCACCAAGCGTACGGCCGATAAGCGAGAGCCTTGCTCCAACACGCGCGCCAAGACTTGCCACAATGCCAGGTGGCCTGAAAACTCGTCTCCCAATATTTTGCGCAGGCCCAATCGTTGGGCCACTTGATAGACGGTCCACACGGCGCCGACGGAAGGACCTTGGTGCAGCTCGATTTGTTCGAGGGAAGCGAGAGCGGTGAGATTGTTTTTGTGACGAAGGGCGAGTTCGATGGCGGCAATTTCTTGGGGATCGCAATGGGTGAGGTTGGCAATATTGCGTTTGCGGACGTGCGTGCCATCGCGATAAGACTCGCGGAGATAGATGGATTCATAGGACTTGCCGTTGGTGGAGGGCCAGGTAGCGCGGGCGATATACATGTCCACAAAATATACGACGGAGCGCACAAAAGCAAGACAAAACATCTACAATAATCAATATATGCATGTCTACACAATGGGAGGCAAAATACCGTTAACTGCATGACCGATCGGGGCTTACTCTAAAAACTAGAGGTGAACATCCGTTGTAGCGTGAAAACATGGCCTTAGTTTTCCAGCCGCCAATTTTCATCACAGTATCTTCGGCCACCCCAGCATCCACCCAAATTGATAGTGCTCTGCATCGTAGGTCGTGAATTCGCAGCCCGGAGTACCGGCGCTGCGTATCGCGATTGCCTACGCCTACCGCCGTAGCTGACCCTGCCCTCCGCGATCAATGCAATATGAATACAAGGGTTGGAAAAAGCGGCGAAAAAGCCAATGAAAACGCGGTTTCTTTCGGGCCCTTTCAAGGTGATTTTGGTGACTCCAGACAAAGGACTTGCTGCATTTTCAATAATTTACACTAGCCTGAAATCCCATGTTAGCCAATTGAGTTAACACCACGGAGCTCTATCCGAAGACCAAATGAAGACGTTTGCCCCCGAGCCAGGCGATGCGCTGATTCATGCGATCGAATCCAGCCGCCAGCAACAGGGGATTGTGAGCACGCTTCTGAAAGTGAACCTCAATGTCCGATTTTCCGATGGTGACCAGGGCTGTAGCATCCACGAAATCTCGGAAAAGATGACGCGAGCGGGCCTGCCGATACCCGTTTTGAACCTTTAAGGCCAAGAGCCGGTAGAGACTGCTGGCCATCAGCGTGAGTTGCAGATCGCAGTCGACCTTCATGGCCACGGCCGAAGAGAGGGCATCCATATGGAAGAAATCAATGCCATCGGAGATTCCATTTTCGATGATCATACGTTGTGCGTAGCGGCCCAGCAAATCCCGGGCGGACCGACGGAGCTGGTTGGTGAGTAAGAAGGTGGGTTCCTCATGTCCGAGGTCCGCCGCGATGATTTGGCGCAGAGGACCTGTATAGTCGCTGAGGGTGATGGTTTGGTCCAAGATGCGGGGGGTGCGGTATTCGCGCGACACGTTGGTCAATTCAATGCGGCGCCAGGCCGAGAGGGGGAGCCGATAGACTTCTTGCAGCATGTTGTAGGAGCGCCGGCGCAGGGTTATGAAACCGATGCCCCGTTGGTTGAGGCGATGGAGATTGGCATGGGTGGTGAGTCGAGAATCAAAGATCAATTCCTGGGGCCATTTTCCAGTGCGCTCTTTCCAGAACTCGGCGAAGCGTAAGATTTCATCGTCCTGATCCTGCTTGCGAACACTGCCATTGGCATAGCAAAAGACACGCGTTGCGGCATCCTGGGCCAGGAAGGCCAGAATCCCCTTCTGCTTGCGGCTGCGCTTGGAAACATAGTGTTTTTCGACCAGGGCATCGTCTCCGTGATAGGGAATGGTGTGGAAATCCAGATCAAAGGAAACGCCGCGATCGATGCCCAGCCGGTTCAGGGCCACAAACCATTGCTTCATGAAAGCGGGATAGCAGGAGGGAGGAATCCGGCAGCTGTATTCGGTCAGAAAAGAACGTTTGGGGATCACATTCAAACCGGCGAACAGGGCCAGCCCCTCGTCGAAAACCGAACTCATCACGTGACTGTGTCGCGCACTGCCAAATAACTTCAGGCCCAACAAGGAGCGCATGGCCGCGTCGGCCGGAATCATGCGCGAGCCGGGGAAGTTTGTTTCGCTGAGCAGTTTTCCGAGGGGAATCTGAGCCAGAAAGGGCACGAAGAGAAACAATCCGCCAAACCGAGTGCGTAAGGATCGGGGAGACAGATCCAACTGGCGGATATCGGCCACGTCAGCGGCGGTGGGGCGCAGTGCGGAGGGCCGTTCCTCGTCGGCGCGTCGTGGCAAGCGGGCAAATCCTTCCTCGGTGAGGGTGTGCCAAATGGCGGTGGCACTGAGCGGGTGTCCGGATTCCTCCAACGCTCGGTGGATGTCCTGGAGGGAATAGTTTTGTTTGCGCAGGGCGATGATGCGCTCTCGAACGGGGTCGCGTTTTGGGGCGTGGCGCGGGCCTTTGGGAGGGCTCTGGAAGAATAGTCGTTGCGGATTTTGGCGGAATTCATGGCAGAGGATGCGGAAGCTGCCGTAGGTGTAGCCGAAGCGTTTGGCGGCCTCCTGGGCGGGCAGGTGATCGACGAAGAAAGCGCGGAGGGCTTCGTATTGGCGGTGTGTGGGACTGGAAGGGATGAGGAAAGAGCGGGCGAGGCCTGTTATCTTCTTTCGTACACTGTAATCCACATAACCACTATATCTAGTTGTAGTTTTCTGTCAAGGCCAATCTGCTGTGGCCCAGTTGCCTGGCGTGCCGCACGTCGGCGCTACGCTCAATAGCGCTTTATTTATTTATCTTTCTTTAAGGTCCAATCGCAGGCGGAACGGCCGCAAAGTGTGGGATTATTCTCCGGTGCGGACCGTATTTATTGTGATAATGTGGCTATAGAATATAGATTTCACTATCTACTAACATAAATCAGGCGTTCGACGCTGCCGCAACTGAACTGTTGCTTCACCCTTGTTAGCTCATGCACTCGCATGGGAGTTCAGGCTAGCCTGGAGCGGGTTGGAGTAGGCTGGAATCAGATGTGTACAATGCAGTTCTCAATGCAATTATGCGCTTCCTCGTGGTCCGGCCTTTTCGGGGAGCCATGAGACTTTCCTTTTCCCGGCGTGACGGAACTCGCAGACGTAACAGACTCAAAATCTGCCGGGGATCACTCCCCGTGAAGGTCGTTTGCGGTGACTCGCGTGTACCTTCCGGTGGGGTATCTTTAGAGATTGCTTCATGGCTGATATTCCCGTCGCGAGCGCCGAACACAAACATTTTTACCCTTGCGGCGCACGTTTGTCAGTGATCTATGCCGCATCGGGAAGTGCGGTCGCATTAGGGCATATGATTACCTACGGGATCTGACCGAGTTTTCGGTCCGTTTCGCTGCCGTGCCTGCCTTGGGCACGTTCCCTCGAATAGAGAAAGTCTTCGATTTCATCGATTCGTTCGCTGGCGTCATGGTAACCAATCTCAATGAGCTCTCGGGTGTACTTTGGCGTGAATAGAAGGTAGCTCATCAGATCCGAACAGGAAGCTGCGTCTCGTCCCAAACTGGATACAAAGTAATGGATCAGGGAAGGCATGTCTTTCTGGTGTTGCTTTGCCACATCGGATAAATTGACCGAAGGCGTGATAATAAAGGTTTTCAATGGCCGTATCTTTTGACCTTCTTCAACCCCCGGCTGATTGATCTGGCTGTGGTTGAGCAACTGATTCAACCGTTCAAGGTGCTCGATGTCAGTATCGAGATGGTCCAGAAAAATAACGTTAAAGACAATTCCCATCACTTGTGCAAGCGAAGGGTTTCTCGCATCGGCGTTTTCCTCTCGACGTTCTTTATTTCCGCAGCGGACGCCGATCGCGAACACCTTCTCGGCCCCCAGGCGGATCACCGGGCTGAGAGGTTGTTGGAGGCGCACACAACCATCGCCGAAGAAGGCGGACCCACGAGGCGGGATTGTTAGTCTTACCGGCTGGAAAACAAAAGGAATAGCACAGGACGCGCAAACGTGGTCGACAGTAATCTTCGTGGCAACCGTCACCAGTCGGATCCGTTTCCATATCGGATGCCCCTTCATCCCCTGAATGAAGAGATAGCTTTTTCCTGAGTTGTAGTTGGTCGCGGAAATAGCGAGAGCGTAGAGGTGCCCACGTTTGATGTTTTCCTGTATCCGGTCGCACTCAAGGTGCTTATTGAGAAAATGTCGAAGGGGGGTGGCATCTAACAACGATCGGGCATTGCCTCCCCCCAGAATTGCTCCAAAGGAGAGATCTAGTATCCAGGTTAAGGAATTATGCGCCTGGGACAAGACATCACAGTGAAAGATTTCGGAAGGTTTGAGAGTCGCCCAGAGTTCTGCAATAATCTGGGTCGCCGAAGCAAAATCGTGACAACCCGCGGCAAGAGCAGAGCCATTAATCGCGCCCGCTGAAGCGCCTCCTATGATGGGAAAAGGATTACCCTGTGTCCGGACGCGTTTCAGCTCCCCAATGCGCTTGAGAACACCGGCTTGATAAGCGCCGCGAGCACCGCCACCCGTCATGACTAGACCGACCGCGTTTTCCATCGGTCTCCCTCGCTAGGCCCGGTTTGGGAACATCCAGATGTTTAGGCATAGCCTCCCGTGCATCCTCACTCAGTCACAGAAATTTCACTACCTGGCTTCGTAGCGACATTACACAACCAAGTCTGTGAAGTGCTGCCCCATCGGCGATTCAATTGCCCGCCAATGCTCTTCAACCTCACGTGGCTCACCCTTGATCGGCACCCTAAGCTCAACCGAGAAGAACGGGGCGTCTCAAGAGTGATGTTTGACTACCCTCGGGGACTGCACCATCGGGGGCCCGCCGGGGTCGGCAGGAATCGGCAACGCAGTCCCCACCTCGGTAGGGTTGACACTGGTCACGTTGCGCCAGCGGGAGCGGCCCTAAACGGCAACAGATGTTCTCTACTATGCTGTCTTGCGCGCTCTTACATGTACTCTCGTGCCCCGCGCCCGCGAGCCAGCCTTGCGGATCTCCTCACGCGCCATCCCCCTCTTCGGTCTGATGGCCAGATCCAGCAGCGACTTCTCCGCCGCCACCAGGTTCTTGACGCTCTTTTCCGTCAGTTCTCCCCAGTATTGCTGCAGCGGTTTCCGAATCGCTACTTTCCGTTCGCCCGTGGCTTTCCCGACCGTCTCCAACTCCTCGATGGCTAGTTCCAAAAGCCCTTTCTGCGCATCGATGTACTTCTCGGCGCTTTCCCGCGCCAGTTTGGTCAACACTTCCATCCGTTCCCGCGGCTTTCCATTCGGCTTTTCGCCATTGGTGGCAGTGCTCACCTCATGCGCGGTCAAGTCCAGGAACTTCTTCTCACTTTCCACAAAGGCCTCGATCCCGCGCCGTGCCAACTCCGCTGCCTTTGCCCCGGCGATCAAGCCCTGGCCTTCACGATACGACTCGGTCACGGCATGAGTCTCTTCCGCGGCTGCATCCAGCAAGTGCTTTTGCATGCCAACTAATGTATCCATGCGGTGGCGCAGAACCTCCGCCGCAGCACCAGCCGCCACGGGAAGCCGCAGTCCTTCCTTCATGTCTTCCACCACCAGCGCGGTCTCTCCGGCTGCCAGGTCCAGCAGGATCTTCCCTGCGGCGGTAACGTTCTTGACACCCTTGTCGGCCAGTCCTGCCAGCGTTGCGCCCGGCCGGAAACCTGGTTTGCCAAGATTCTCACGCACCATTCCGAAAAGCAGAGCATTTTCCTGAGCCGCCAGATCCAGTACGATCTTTTGTGCAGCAACAAAACTCTCAATGCCTTGGCGCGCCCAACCCATCAAGGGGTTTGAGGGCGGGGAGGCTCGAGGTGATTTTTTTTCTTTTGAGATCATGATTGAATTTCCTCTCATTCCGCGATATACTGCATTGCAGTATCCAACTTCACGGTACGGCCCCGTTTCCCCTGTGTCAAGCTCTTTCTGGGGCCCGGGTCGGACGCCTGGCATCCCCCGGGGGCGATATGAAAAACCCTGAAGTTCTCATCCGCAAATACAGCGATCGGCGACTCTACGATACGGGTGCCAGCCGCTACGTAAAGCTGGACGACATCGCCCGCATGGTTCACGATGGCAGCGATGTCCGCGTGGTGGACGGGCGCACCGGCAAGGACGTGACCCACATCATCCTCACCCAAATCATTGCCGAAAACGCCAAGGAGCGTCAGATTGCTCTGCCCCTGGAACTTTTGACACAGATTGTCAGAGCCTCGGATAAGGCCACGCACGATTTTTTGTCTTGGTATCTGAACAGCACGCTCGACCTCTATCAGAAGGCCCAGAACTCGGTTAACACGAGGCTCTCGAAAGCGAAGAAAGCCGTCTCGACCCCGCTTGATTACGTGCGCAACTTGCTGGCAGCCCACTCGTGGCCACCGACGGCGGAGGGCGGTGAAGTCGAACAACTCCGCCGCCGCGTTGAGGAATTGCAGACGCGCTTGGCGCAGCCCAAGAAATCCGCTCGTCGCGCCCCTCGGCGCGGACGCCAGGCCTGAGCCACGGCAACCTTTCTCTAGGCTGTCTGCCAGGGCTTTGGAACACCGCGACTCGTCAATCGGCCACCTCATTGTTTGGCGAGTCGAAGAGTTTACGTTCGCTGCCCGAAGGACCACAGCTGTTCTAGAGCTTTATCTCCTTGTCTAGGACAAACATCAGCACGGTGTCAGGCTTGACACCATCAAAAGCCATGGCTTCTACCGATGCCTGCGACTCCATGGCTTGCCTAAACTTGTCTAGGTTCTCAGGCTCAAAGCAGACCGCGACTTCTTTCCCGGCCATCGTGAAATGGACCGGTGCGCGAAGGGCATAACTCCGGAACAGGTCGCCGTGCGTCCGGAATCTTGCTTCCCACTTCACAGGGTCTTGAACCTCCGCTGTGATGATTACCATAGGCATATTTTACCTCCTGAGAAAACTGAACCTGCAGACAGGCTGGTTATCATACAGGAGTGAATGGTGAAGTGTGCATAGAAAAAAGAAAAAAGCTGTGGAAAGAAAGAAAAAAGGACTTGACACGGGCCAGCATTGTTAGAGATGGACGACAGTCAACTTTGCGGCAACCCGGCCCAGGCCATTATTCTGAAATCTGACTGCAATGCCGAACACACACACCAAGACCCCGCTTCGGACGGGCTTCCTCCGATCCTTTATTCGATGGCTTGTCGCAGGAACCGATGCGGCACCATTCTTGAGCTACCTTGCAGGATTAGTGTCGCTAAACGCGCTTGTCGCCTCTTATTCCCGAGTTGTCGGCAAAATGGGATGTGGGAAATGATTGGAGGGTGGACACTCAAAACCAGGACTGCATCGGGTATGCCTCGACCTGAGAACCATCAGAAAAACGTATAAAGGGCACAGTAGTCTATTGCGTCACGCGTCAGGTCAGCGAGGAGAGGAGGGTCGTGCGCAATCGGCTCGAGGGGAAAATACCGAGCGCCACGAATAACGCATGCAGACGCGTTCCGTTTTCCATCATTTTCCAATTACAAGGGTTTTGGTTTCAACTAAGTGCCGCCAGTTCAGCGTGTTAGGGTTTACTAGAGGAAGCTTGGGAAGCTTCTATACTGCCATTGTACGACGCCCGCTCATTTCTCTGGCTTGCTGATTATACATAACCGAGCGACTGGTCGTACAGTCCGGCCATTGTTGATATTTTCTTGCCATCGATCATTGCAGCAGAACGATGCCCCCGTGTCCTGGCGGAGACCGGCAGCACTGAGGATCCATGAGAAAAAGTTCCACCTGCGATTGCAGCGGAGCCGGGACGGAACCGGTTCATCCCGGCTCGTGGAATCTCAAACGCTCTCAAAATCCGATGCACCAATTCCCTACGTCCCGGCGATCGCCTTGTTCTGCAAGATCGACACGACCACCCGCCGGTTTTCAGCCTGGCCTTCTGCGGTCGTGTCGGGAGCCACCTGCTGGCTTGTTCCCATTGCCCCGGGCGCAAGCATGTTCGTCAGCGGAATCTTCCCTTCTTGTTCCAGGAAATTCGTCACGTTCTCTGCGCGTTCGGTGCTCAGCTTCTGGTTCAGCGCGGCGCTACCCACCTTCGATGCATATCCCTTCACCTGAATGACGTAACCAGTGACGCCCATGGCCTGTTGCGCCAGTTTCAGCAGTTGCGGTTTATATTGTGGGTCGATGTCAACCTTGCCGTTACCAAACAGCACGGTTACCTCGCCCAAAATGTTATAGTCACCCAATTCTCCGAAGCGTTTGTTGGCAGCCGCAATGGCCGCCTTGTTGGCTGCAGTCTTTGCCTCTTCCGCTTGAAGTTCTTGTTGTTGCTGCTGAAGCTTCTGTTGGTCGGCCTTAATCTGTTGTTGATTCTGCTGCACTTGCTGCTCTGTTGGAGCCAGCCCCGCTTGTATGTCTTGCGCGGTTTTCAGGTCCCCGCCATGGAAAGTTACCTGGTTCGCAACCAGTTGGTGCTTGTCGTTGAACGCCCCTTTGGCTTCCACCGCTAGTCCCGGTACCAGTGCGGTCATTGTCAGATGCTTCTTGCGAAAAAGCCCTTCTGGTTCTAACACTTGCGTGTCCGGAGTTAATACTACCGTGATGCTCTCCCCGCCCTGCGAAAGCACGGACATGGTGGCACCGCTCCGGCCATTGATCACACCTTTCACCTGATCGTTCTGCGCCACGGCCATGCCGCAAACCAACAGAAGCGCCACGGCCACTAGACTCAAACGAAATGCGATGCTCAATTTGTTCAGCTTCATAAACCCTCTTTCATTTCAACGCTCCGGGGTATTCGTAACCTTACTCCTCATTCAAGCGCTATCCCATTGTCAAAAGTTACAGTCTGCAGCTCACCCTAATTCTTCCTCGCGCCATCGCAAATCCCTCCTGGCCTCCGCTTTTTGCTCACTTTCGCTAGGGTAGCTCGTCTACCCTCATTAGGGTAGAATTCCTACCATCATGGCTCCTGATAAATCTCCAAATCGCACGGAACTCCTGCAAGGCACACTCGACATGCTCATTCTGCGCACCCTGCTGTTCGGACCTGGCTCATGGCCATCAAATCGCCAAACACATCCAGCGCACCACCGAAGGCGTCCTTCAGGTGGAACACGGTTCGCTTTATCCGGCTCTGCATCGCATGGAGCGCAAGGGTTGGATCAGCGCGAAGTGGGAGACCGCAAAAGATCGCAATCGTGAATTCAAGTATTACCGTCTCACCCAGGCCGGCAGGCAACAACTCGTCCGCGAAACATCCCGATGGAAACAACTGGCCTCCGCCGTAGCCACAGTCATGTGGCCGGCCTCGGAAGATCCCTCATGAGCCTTTGGCATTCGCTCCGATTGCGCCTCGTCGCGCTCTGGCAACGTCGCGATCGCGAAAAGGAACTCGACCGCGAACTGGAGTCCCATCTCGATCTCGAGGCGGAGGAGCAACTGGAATCCGGCCTGTCGCCCCGGGAAGCGCGCTATGCCGCTCAACGCGCTTTTGGCAACACCACTTTAGTCAGAGAGGACCTGCATGCAATCTGGCAGACCATCTGGCTAGAGCGGCTTGCGAGTCATATCAAATACGCCGCGCGATCGCTTCGCAAAAATCCTGGTTTCACCGCCGTCGCCGTTCTCACTCTGGCTTTGGGCATTGGCGCCAACACTGCCATTTTCAGCGCAATTGATGCACTGATGTTGCGGCCTTTGCCGTTCTCCTCACCCGACCAGCTCGTGCGCATTTATTCCACGAAAAATGGCACGCGCATTGGAGGGTTGGCTTCCGCCGGCGGACCGTCACCGATGGACGTGCGGGACTTCGCTCAACTAAATCATAGTTTTCAGGAGATGGTCACTTACGACACATGGCGCAAGAACGTCAGCTTCGGCAGTTCCGGTGGCGAGCCGGAGCAGATGCGCGTCGGCCTCGTTCCCGCCGCCTATTTCGAGGTTCTCGATGTTCACCCAATCATCGGCCGGCTCTTCACCGAAGAGGAAAATCAGGAAGGCAAAAACTATGTTGCCGCGATAAGCGCTCGGCTCTGGAAAGACCGATACGCAGGTGACAGCGCAATCCTGGGACGCAAAATCCGCATCAACGACGAGCCTTACACCATCGTGGCCGTCATGCCGGATGCGATCCCCGAGTGGATGGAGCCTTGGCGGCCGGGCCTGGTTGAGGTCTGGACTCCCTTCGCTTTTTCTGACCTCTGGTCGGAAGGCTCGCGAGCGACGCGCGGCTACTGCGCACTAGCGCGATTGAAGCCTGGTGTGTCGCTAGAACAGGGCCAGGCGGATCTCTCGACCATTGCGGCTGGGCTCGCGGCTGCTCATCCCGTCGATCAAGGCATCGGTGTTCTCGTCGCCAGAGTTTCCGACACTCGCGTCGGCGAGCTTCGCCCCATGCTATTCCTGTTGATGGGCAGCGGTCAGTCTGATCCTGCTCATCGCTTGCGTCAACCTGGCGAATCTCCTCCTGGCGCGCAACTCTGCTCGGCAACGCGAACTGGCCGTACGCGCCGCTCTCGGCGCTGGCAGAGGTGGTCTCGTCCGCCAACTGTTCGCTGAAACGCTATTGCTCTCGCTGATCGGCGGAGCAGTTGGATTGGCTCTCGCCCAGATGGGACTTGCCTTTGTCACCAGGACGCACCCCGAAAGTCTCTCGCAACTTGCTTCCATGGGCATCGATTGGCGGGTGCTGGCGTTCACTCTCTTGGTTTCTCTCGCCACAAGTTTGCTCTTCGGCGTGGCCCCAGCTCTCACCGGAACTCGCCTGAACCTGGTGGACTCTTTGAAGCAAGGCGGACGCTCCGCAACCTCTGGCCGGCCTGCGCAACGTCTGCGCAACCTCCTGGTCGTCACCGAAATGGCTATGTCCTTAATGCTTCTCGTGGGCGCAACTCTCTTGGTGCGAAGCATCATCGGCTTGCAGCACCAGCGCTTGGGAATCCGTCAGGACCATCTGCTGAAAGGTCACATCTACGTTCCTGGTGTCCGCTATCCCGACCCCGGCGCGATCACGCGCTTCTGCGATCAGTTCGCTGCTCGAGTCCGCGCAGTGCCCGGTGTAATCGACTCCACGATTACCACCGTCTATCCCCCCAACGACGGCTGGACTCAGATGCTTGGCATCCCCGGACATCCCGTCACGAGAGTCCAGGATATTCCTTCAGCGCAGTTTGGCGTCGCCGATTCCCATTTCCTGCGAACTTTGGGAATTCCTCTGATTCACGGCCGAGACTTTGCGGAATCGGATGGCGTCGCCACTCCTCCCGTTGCGCTGATCAGCGAGGGATTCAAGCGCCGTTATTTCCCAACAGAAGATCCCACCGGACGCCAGATTCACATCGGACCTCCGCCATTTCTGCAGATCGCCCCTGGCGCGAACATCACGGATTCCGCTGACGTCACCATCATCGGCGTGATGGGAGATTTCAAGAACGCTGGCTTGGCGCTTCCGTCGGAGCCGCAGATCACCGTTTTGTACTCGCAGCATCCATTGGTGAACTACGGATTCAAGGACGTCGTCATCCGGACAGCTTCCGAGCCGCGCCTGCTGCTGCCAGAAATACGTCGTCAGCTTCACGAATTGGACCCTGACATGCCTTTCGCCGAGGTCCAAACGATGGACGAAATCGTCGAAGCGCAAACCGGTGGACAGCGCTTCACCACTATTCTGTTAGCTTCCTTTGCCGTCGCCGGTCTGGCCCTGGCTGTCGTCGGCATTTACGGCGTGATTTCTTTTCTCGTGGCGCAACGCAAACAAGAACTCGCCGTACGCATTGCCCTCGGCGCCAGCCGCGCGCATGTTCTTTGGCTGGTGTTGAAGCAGGGCCTCGAGATGGCCACGTTTGGTGCCGTCATCGGACTCCTCGGCGCTTGGGCTACGCAAAAATTGACCAGTGGCCTTCTGTTCGGCGTCTCCCCGGTTGATCCCGTAACCTTCGCAGGCGCTGCCTTCTTCTTGCTTGCGGTCGCCGGCATCGCCAGCGCAATTCCCGGCGCTCGGGCCTTGGGCATCGATCCGGCACGAACCCTCCGTCAGGACTGACTCCGCGACCGTCGCAGATTCCGCCCACGACGCAAAACTTGAAGGCTCTGTTGGCTTTGGCCATCATCTATTTTATCTCTCGCTAGTCGTGGCTGGCAGCATTCACGCGCAGCAGCAACCCGTCTCCATTTTTCAGTTTGACGTTCCGCGTTTCCGATGCCAGCACGACCTTCCCGCTGGGTCCGTTCGGCCAGCACGGACAATATTCAAGTGTTCAGTTCGATAAACTCCGCACGCATCCGTCGAGAACCCCCATAACGCCTGCGGACCGTCATCGCCTTCAAGTTCGCCGCGGCATTCCGCGCCTTCCCTAGCCCTCGGCCGCGCCAGCACGCCATCGCCAACCGATTTTCCCACCACTTCCGAGGCATCTTTCCAGCTCATCACCGGACCCCACACACCGTATACCGAATCGCCTCCGATATGTCTTGTCGACAACCAATTGGGCGACACTCCCTCGCTTGGCGCTTCATAGGGCACGCCGGCTTCGATCACCGTCATGAAACCCGCAATTGCTCTCAGGTTCGTGACCACGGAAATCCACTTCCCCACATTCATGGTCGAATTGCATTGAGACTTTGGCACCGCTTCCGCCACCTGCTGGCGTAACTTCAAAAGATGCGTCCTTCGATCTGGGAACCGCGGCGAATCGTCGCGCCGTTTGGCAATGGAACGTCCTGCGCTATCTGCCCGTGGAGTAACTCACCCGGCTTGCTTCGATCCAGTTCAAAGCAGGTTCGCAGAACCACCGGCAGAATCGTTCCAATCGGAATTTTGTTCTCGTGAGGCGTTCCGGCGCTGTTGGTCGTTTGGGTTTGCGCCGCTGAACCGATCTGTCTGCATTGCGCGCTTTCGTGCGCGCTACTTGGCAAAGCCGCCGTCGATGCGAAAACTCCACAAACGAGAATAAGGAAATGGACGCAGAGCCGCGCGACTCCGCAGTTCAAATTGCATTACGACGTTCGCTCCCGATCCGTTGGCGGCCGGCGTCACTTCCACAATGTGGCCCTCCAGATCCGAACCTTTGCGAATTACGGAGCCATTCCGCAACGGCACATCTTTGGCAATTTTACCGTGGAGCGTTTGTCCAGCCTTGCACTTGTCAAACGAAAAGGACGTGCGCAGAATCACCGGCAGCATCGTCCCACCGGGCGGCTTGTTTTCTTGAGTGGCCTCCGCAGTACCGCCGGGGGTTTGCGCTGGGATGGGCAATGCGGCAATCGATGAAAAGGTCGCGAAGAGAAGAACAGCGAAACCAAGCCGGGCTGGGACGGCCTCAGGCAATGTCCGTCGCGGGGTCTGGGGGAATCAAACCCGCTATCTTCATCCGGCTTTTTTGCAGCCAGCCTTCGTTTTTTTCACACCCGCCGCTCTGCGGCCGTCCTCAGTAGAATCCTGTATCGGCTCAAAATGTCCTTGCGAACTTTGGCGCCTTCCGCTCTATTGAGGGTTTCCGAAGGCAGCTTCCTCAACGGCGTGACGGTGGCTTTCAGGCTAGCAATCCGGCTTCACGAAATGGTGCCTGATGGAAGACATTCTGCGGAAAGTTGGAGTGGGAAGAGTCGCAACCCGCACCCAGTAACTGCCGCGCCAATCAATTTCGCTTTTGCTCTTTGCTCTTCGGTGGATAGCGAAACTCGCCCAGCAGTTCGCGCGCCGCTTGGTACGACGTCATGCGCCCATCCCTCACCCGCGCTTCGATTTCCGGAAGCCTGCGCGCAATGTTGGGATCATGTCGCAGCGCCGCTTCCAGTTCCGCCGAAATGACTTGCCGCATTGCCGCCAGCGATTGCTCTCGCCGCATCTCCGCGCGCAGCCCTTTCTCCAACTGGAATCGTTCGTGGCGCAGCACGCATTCCCACAACTCGGCAATTCCCTCGCTCGTGCGCGCGCTGCACAGCAACACCGGCGGCGTCCATCCTCCTGCTCCCGGCGCAAACAGGTGCAACGCGCTTTCATAATCCGCTTTGCTCAGCCGCGCACGGTCCAGCAGCGGCCCATCCGCCTTGTTGATCGCTATGGCGTCGACCAGTTCCAGAATGCCGCGCTTGATCCCCTGCAATTCGTCGCCGGCTCCCGGCAACAGCAGCAGCAACACAAAATCAGTCATGGAGCGCACCGCAATTTCCGATTGCCCAACGCCCACCGTTTCGATCCACACGTTGCGGAACCCGGCCGCTTCGCACAGCAAAATAGTTTCGCGTGTGCGCCCGGCGACTCCGCCCATTGTCCCGCGCGAAGGCGACGGCCGAATGAACGCGTTTGGCTCCACGGAAAGTTTTTCCATCCGCGTCTTGTCGCCCAGAATGGAGCCACCCGTGACGGGACTCGACGGATCCACGCTGAGCACGGCGAGTTTTTCGCCACGTTCGTGAATCAAGTACAAGCCCATGGCGTCGAGGAACGTGCTTTTGCCCACCCCGGGCACACCCGTGATACCAATTCGCCGCGATTTACCTGTGTAGGGAAGCAGCGCATCCAGTATCTGCGCCGCTAACTCGTTGTCCGACGGAAGATCGCTCTCGATGACCGTGATTGTTCTTGCCAGTGTGGCAACGTCGCCTGCAAGCACCCCGGAAACATATTGTTCAGCGGCCAGACGGCGCGTCCGCAATGCTCACTCCTGCAACGAGTGCAATATTTCCTGTGCGGAGACCGGAATGCGCGTGCCCGGCCCAAAGACTCCCGCCGCGCCCGCTTTGCGAAGCGCCTCGAAGTCTTGCGGCGGAATCACGCCGCCCACGACCACGAGGATATCCTGACGGCCCAATCTCTTCAATTCCTGAATCACTTCCGGCACCAGCGTCATGTGCCCGCCTGCCAGCGTGGAAACGCCCAGCACGTGAACGTCGTTTTCCACCGCCATCCGCGCCACTTCTTCGGGCGTCTGGAACAACGGCCCCAGATCCACGTCGAACCCCAGATCGGCGAACGCCGTCGCAATTACTTTGGCACCGCGGTCGTGGCCATCCTGCCCCATCTTGGCCACCAGAATACGCGGTCGTCGCCCTTCCGATTTTGCAAAATCGTCCGTCAGTTTCCGCGCTTTCACAAAGTCGCCGTCTTGCCGGCTCTCCGCGGAGTACACACCGGAAATCGTGTGCTGCACTGCCTGGTAGCGCCCAAAGACTTTTTCCAGCGCACTGGATATTTCCCCCAACGTCGCTCGCTTGCGCGCCGCGTTCACCGCCAGGTCCAGCAAGTTCCCTTCGCCGCGTCTCCGCGCAGCGTGTCAGCGCGTTCAGCGCCGCCTCCACTTCCTTGCTATTCCGCCGCGCGCGAACCTCCGCCAACCGCGCCAGTTGTTTCTCGCGCACCGCGGCATTGTCCACCACCAGCACGTCAATTTCTTGTTCGCTCGACACCGCGTATTTATTCACGCCAACAATCGTCTCTCGGCCGGAATCGATTCGCGCCTGTCGCTTCGCGGCCGCCTCTTCGATCCTCATCTTCGGCAGTCCGGTTTCAATCGCGCGCGTCATGCCGCCAAGCTTTTCCACTTCTTCGATCAGCGTCCACGCCTTCCGCGCCACTTGATCCGTCAGCGATTCCACGTAGTAACTGCCGCCCCACGGATCCACCACGCGGCAGATGCCCGTTTCTTCCTGCAGCAGAATCTGCGTATTGCGGGCGATGCGCGCTGAAAAATCCGTCGGCAATGCCAGCGCCTCATCCAGCGCGTTGGTGTGCAGCGATTGCGTTCCGCCCATCGCCGCGGCCATCGCCTCAATCGTCGTCCGGATCACGTTGTTGAACACGTCCTGCGCCGTCAAGCTCCAGCCCGACGTCTGCGAATGCGTGCGCAGCGCCATCGATTTCGGATTCTTGGGATTGAACTGCTTCACGATTTTCGCCCACAACAGCCGCGCCGCCCGCATCTTCGCGATTTCCATGAAATAATTCATGCCAATCGCCCAGAAAAAGCTCAGCCGCGGCGCAAAGCTGTCCACGTCCAGTCCCGCGTGCAGCCCCGTCCGCAAATATTCCAGCCCATCCGCCAGCGTGTACGCCAGCTCGATGTCCGCGGTCGCTCCCGCCTCCTGCATGTGATACCCGGAAATCGAAATGCAATTGAACTTCGGCATGTTTACGGAACAATAGCGGAAAATATCTCCAACCATCCGCATCGAATGCGACGGCGGATAGATATACGTATTTCGCACCATAAATTCCTTCAGAATGTCGTTCTGAATTGTTCCGGTAAGCTTTGCCGCGGGCACTCCCTGTTCCTCCGCCGCAACGATGTAGAACGCCATCACCGGCAGCACCGCTCCGTTCATGGTCATCGAAACGGACATCTGGTCCAGCGGAATCTGGTCGAACAGAATCTTCATGTCCTCGACGCTGTCGATCGCCACGCCCGCTTTCCCAACGTCGCCTCTCACGCGCGGGTGATCGGAGTCGTATCCGCGATGCGTCGCCAGGTCGAACGCGACGCTCAGACCCTTTTGCCCCGCCGCCAGATTTCTCCTGTAGAACGCATTGGAATCTTCCGCCGTCGAAAAGCCCGCATACTGCCGAATGGTCCACGGATGCATCGCGTACATGGTGCTATAGGGCCCGCGGAGATACGGCGGCAGGCCTGCCGCATAATCCAGATGCTCCAGGCCTTCCAGATCAGCCGCCGTGTACAGCGGCTTCACTTCAATTCCTTCCAGCGTCATCCAGGGTTGGCGGCTCATGCCAGTGCCTCTTGCCAACGCGAAAGCACTTCCACCGCATTCACGCCCATATAAACAAAATCCTTCACGCCCAAACTTTTTAGCGTTTCGATTTGTTCTTTTGGATTTCCCGCCACCACCACTGGCGCTTTCGTCTTCGGACAAACTTCCTTCGCCAGCGCAACATACTCTGCGTCCGAACTGCACAGCACCACCAGGTCCGCCGCCTCCAACGTTTCCGACGCGTGCACGTCGAACCCTGCGCAGCCAAAAAGGTTCTGGCAAAAATTCGCTCGTGCCATGCGCATCTTTACGTCACCGCGCTGCAGCAGCAACACGCGAGGACGCTTTCCTGATCTTTCCACCTTCTTGCGGATGGCCTCAAACGGCTCCGCCATCCTCCACGGACTCGCCGGCAACGTCGCATCGACCGGAAGCGTCTCGCTCAGGTCTGGATAGTTGTTCACGCCCACCAAAGTCCGTTTCCTCTGCGCCACATTCTTTTCTTTCGCGGCGCGCGCCGCGGCAATCGCGGCATCTTTCGTGGCAAGTCCGGATTCGTATACCTTCCACGCTTCCGCAGCGATCGACGCCGTCAGCGTCTCGATGTAATACGCTCCGCCGCCCGGATCGGACACTTCCTCAAAGTGTGATTCTTCGCGCAGTATCCGCACCAGACTGTCCGCCAGATGCGCGGGAAACCGTGCTGCATCCACCACAAGCACATTGCAGCCGCCCAGCACTGCGCTCATCGCCTCGGTTGTGCATCGGATCAAATTCGCGGAAGGGTCATACAGACTTTTGTTCGCCATCGCCGTTCGCGACCAGATCACCATCGGCTCCGGCGAAATTCGCGCCCACACCTGCCGCGCCGCCCGCAGCTTCGCAATTTCAAAAAAGTAGTTGCCGCCCGTGGCGAATACGAAGGTGTTCCGTTTTCCCGCGGATTCGGCCAGCGCATAACCGATTTCCTGTACCGCCATCGCGCCCTGCTCGTGCAGCAAATCCCCGCGTACAGCGTCTTTCGGAATCTCCACCGCGCTTGCCGCCCGCCACTCACCGGTAAATCGCGCTTGCCCCGTCGTTCCCGGCAAATCTTCGCGCCGGTAGTATGGACGCACCGCGATGCCGTCTTCCGTTTGCCAAACCAGTTTTTTCTCGTAGTCCGCGCCTTTCAAGTCCGCGCGGATGGCGGCTTCCCACTCTGCCGTCGAGATTGGCGGGAATTCCTCCCACATGATCTTTACGCCTCCTGCACCACTTCGACCAGATAACCCAGCGCGGCCGCCTCCGTCGTTTTCGGGTGCACAAAAGAGACCGTCGTGCCTCGCGACCCGCGCCGCGGCGCCGCATCGATAATCTGAAATCCCTTGGCCTTCAGTGCGCTAAACGCCTTCTGAACATCCGCCACTCTCAGCGCCACATGCGCCAGCCCACCGCGCCCGCCATTCTTCTCAATCTGCTTCGCTACAGGCGATTCCGGCGTCAGCGGCTCCAGCAACTGAATCAGGTTCGGCCCATCGCCCACGCGCAACAGTACTTCACGCACCTGATCTTTCCCCAGGACATCTTCGCGGTGGATTTCCTTAAAGCCCATGGCCTTGTAAGCGGCAACCTGTTTCTCCAGATCGCCCAGCTTCACGGAAACGGCCACATGATCGAAAAACAAAAATCCCGGAATCTCCTCGCTCGCTATGCCCATGTCAACACCACCTGCCCGCTCTTCACGCTTTCCCCCACGTTCACCTTTACTTCCACCACTTTCCCACCAATCGGTGCCGTGATTTCCGTTTCCATCTTCATCGCTTCCAGCACAAACAGCAGGTCGCCCGGCTGAATCACCTGCCCCGGCCGCACGTTGGACTTCACCATGATTCCCGATACTGGGCTGCGGCACACTTTCTGTTCGTCAACCGCTTCGTCGCCGTTCGTCGGAGCCGCGCTTCCGTCCGGCGCTGCGCCTGCGGGCAGACTGGCCGACGCCGGCTGCACCAGGAATGCGGGCAGCGTCGGTGGCGGTTCCGGCGCCACTTCTACTTCTACTTCGTAGACCTTGCCATCGACTGTCACCTTGAGTTTCATCGGTCACCTTGCTCTTATCGCAGCCCGCGCACGATTCCATGCGAGGCTTGCACCGTCGCGCGTCCTTGCGCGGCCCAGGCCGTCGAACCCGTCAAATGAATCTGATGAATTCTTGCGCGCTTACCCAAAAACGCCGCCACCGCCGCGGAAATTGCCAGAATAATTTCCGGCGCAATCTCCGGTTTTTTCTCAACCACCGGCGCAGGAGCTTCTTTTGGCCGCACTAAAGACTCCGCCAACAGCGCCTCCAGTTTTTCCACACGCGCACGAAGCTCTTGCACTTCCAGGTCCAGCGACGTTTTGAGTTTCTTATCCATGAAGGCATCCACCGGCTAGAGCGGAATCAATCCGTGCTTCTTGGGCGGGCGCAGTTCGCGTTTGGTGTGCAGGAATTCCAGGGCCTGCGCCAACACGCGCCGCGTCAACGCCGGCTCGATAATGTCGTCCACCAGCCGCCGCCCGGCCGCCACATACGGCGTCGCAAACGCTTCGCGGTATTTCGCGATCATTTCCTTGCGCTTCGCAGCCTTGTCTTTGCTCGCCTCGATCTCTTTCTTGAACACGATCTCCGCCGCGCCTTCCGCGCCCATCACCGCTACTTCCGCGGTTGGCCACGCATACACGCGGTCGGCTCCCATATCGTGCCCGCACATCGCCAGGTACGCGCCGCCAAATGCTTTGCGCAGGATCACCGTCACCTTCGGAACCGTCGCCGCCGAATACGCAAACAGCATTTTTGCGCCGTGCCGGATGATTCCGCCGTATTCCTGGTCCACACCGGGCAAAAACCCCGGCACGTCTACGAATGTCACCAGCGGAATGTTGAACGCATTGCAGAAACGGATGAACCTCGCGGCTTTGTCGGACGCGTTGATGTCCAGCACACCCGAGAGCTGCGATGGCTGGTTGGCCACGATGCCGATCGTCCTTCCAATCAGCCGCGCAAACCCAATGACAATATTCGGCGCGTACCCCGCCTGAATCTCCAGAAAATCTCCCGCATCGATGATGTTGACGATTACTTCCCTCACATCGTATGCCTGACGGAAGTCCAC
Source organism: Candidatus Acidiferrales bacterium (assembly GCA_963792145.1). Lineage (GTDB taxonomy): Bacteria > Acidobacteriota > Terriglobia > Acidiferrales > UBA7541 > Acidiferrum. Next base: position 304,434 of record CAWBVH010000033.1, on the reverse strand, counting down.
CGGCACCAACTCGTTCAGCCGCGAGTTCGCATCTATGTTCCCATCGCTCGGCACTTCCGGAGGATCCTCCGCATTATTCGATGGCAGGAAACTCAGCAGTTTCTTGCACAGCAACACGGCGTGCTTGTCGTCCTCGGCGATGAAATGAATCACTCCAGAGCGTGCCATGTGCGTATCGGCCCCGCCGAGTTGCTCCGAGGTCACATCTTCTCCGGTCACCTGTTTAATCACGTTCGGTCCGGTGATGAACATCAGCGCCTTGCGCGTCTGAATGATGAAGTCCGTCAGCGCTGGCGAATACGCCGCACCGCCCGCGCACGGCCCGCAGATCAACGACACTTGCGGCACCACGCCGCTCAGCATCACGTTGTGAAAAAACACTTGCCCGTAGCCGGAAAGCGAGTCGATGCCTTCCTGCACGCGCGCTCCCCCCGAATCATTGATAAACACAAACGGTGTGCCCGTTTTCATCGCCTGTTGCATCGCTTCTGCGACTTTCAGCGAATGCACTTCACCCGCGGAGCCGCCGGCCACCGAAAAGTCCTGGCTCGCCAGGTGCACGCGCCGCCCCAGCACCGTCGCCGCGCCGGTAATCACTCCGTCAGCAGGAAAACCTTTGCCCGCCATGCCGAATAGAGTCGCGCGGTGTTCGGCAAACATTCCTGCTTCTTGAAAACTGTGGGGATCGCACAACTCGGTAATGCGTTCGCGGGCGGTAAGTTTTCCTGACTTGCGCTGCTTTTCCAGCTTATCCGCGCCGCCGCCCGCTTCCACTTCTGTGCGACGGCGCTTTAACTCTTCGATGCGCTTCTCCATGGCATTCATAAGGTTTGATCCTCTAGGCCGGCGAAACCGTCACCTGATGCTTCTTTCCGTCAAGCTTCACTTCGTACTTGATCGTTTCGCGCACCGGCTCCGGTGCCGTTCCCGCCGCGGACGCTGCGATGGGATCCTTCGCAACGCTCTTCGGTCCACTCGCCCGTTCCGCAAAAAACTTCGGAGCCACTTTCGGGAACATAGCGCACGTCAGCACATCTTCATCCGTGCCGTCGCAGCCATCCAACGCATTCGCCGCGGCGCGCAATTGTTCCCACTCCGGCTTCAGAAAATCAGCAGGCCGTCTTGTGATCGGAGCCTTCTTGGCTTGCTTCTCGCACTGTTCGGTGACATGCAGATCGCGTTCCCCGAGCGTTTTCCCGTAGTAACCCAACATCAGGTCAGCGAACTCAGCCGTGATTACCTTGTACCGCCCCATCAGCACGTTGAACACAGCCTGCGTCCCAACGATCTGGCTCGACGGCGTCACCAGCGGCGGGTAGCCCGCATCTTTCCTCACTCGCGGAACTTCCAGCAGCACTTCCTTCGTACGATCTCCCGCTCCCTGCTGCTTCAGCTGACTCTCCATATTGGAAATCATGCCGCCAGGAATCTGGCTCTGGAAAATTTCCGTCTCTACGCCCGTGATATTAGAAAGAAATTCCTTATACCTTGGCCGGATTGTCGCGAAATGATCCTTCAACTTCAGCAATCGCGCCATGTCCAGCTTCGTGTCGTACTCCGTACCTTCCAGCATTTCCACCAGGCTCTCCGTCGGATTGTGCCCCGGCCCAAGGCTCAACGAGCTGATTGATGTGTCCACCACGTCTGCGCCCGCTTCAATCGCCTTCATCAGCGACACCAGCGTCACGCCGGTCGTCGCATGCACATGCACGTGAATGCGCACCTGTTCGCCCAGCGATTCCTTGATGGCCTTCACAATGTCATACGCCGGCTGGGGTTTCAGCAACGCGGCCATATCCTTAATGCACAGCGAGTCGCAGCCCAGATCCATCAACTCCTTCGCCATTTGCACATAGCCTTCAACCGTGTGCAGCGGACTTACCGTGTAGCAGATCGTTCCTTGCGCGTGTTTGCCCGCCTTCTTCACCGCCGCAATCGCGCAGTTCACGTTGCGCACGTCATTCAGCGCGTCAAACACACGGAACACGTCCATTCCGTTATCCGCGGACTTGGCCACGAACCGCTCCACCACGCTGTCTTCGTAGTGCCGATACCCCAGCAGATTTTGCCCGCGCAGCAACATTTGCAGCCGCGAGTTCGGCATCAGCTTGCGAAAGGTCCTCAGCCGTTCCCAGGGATCTTCGTTCAAGAAGCGGATGCAGGCGTCAAACGTCGCGCCGCCCCAGCATTCCACGCTCCAGAAGCCAGCGTTGTCGATGTCCTCGCAAGCCGGCACCATGTCTTCCAAAGCCATGCGGGTTGCCAATAGGCTTTGGTGGCCGTCGCGTAGGATTAGTTCAGTTACTTCAATCGTTCTAGGCATAACTGTGGTCCGTTGGGTAGGTGACCTTGCTGGAGCAGAGCAGGTTAACCGGTCTGATCTCGTCTTCAATAGTAACATCCGGTTGTACTTCGTTGGCACGACTTTCAAGAAAAATCGAGCTAAAAACGCAAAAGAGTAAATTAAATTCGTTTTTTATGGGAAATTTGTTGCACTTCTGTCTCACTTTGGCGCATCACCCTGTGACTTCCGTCACTGACCACTCCTCGTTCTCGCCCATTTCTCAACGCTGCCACTTCCCAGAATCTCATTCTTGCCACCGCACAAGCGCAGCGGGATCTGCAAAAACTGGCAAATCAATCCCGAAAAACTGCCGCGAAACACAGATTCGCCGAATCCCTCCAGGCAACACTCATACGCTTTATGCGTCTAACAAAAACAAGATCAGGAGCAGGCTGTCATTGGTGCGCCCCACATCTCGACGCTCACACACCGGTCCACCGGACTCTGTTGCGGACTAGTAACGCTACGTTATACTAACGACGCACGCACAAATTGAGAGAAACGGCGGCCCGAGCGAGTCAGGGTAAACGTAATGGACGCTTTGACCAATAGCTCTGCATACGCCAAGCCCAGGCACAGATCGCTAACGCTTTCGATCATTGGCGCGTTGATCCTGTTCTTTCTCCTACTACTGCCCCGCATCTACGGGCACTTCCGCGCCGCGGCATCGCCCACCACTGAATCTCAACTGACCGCCCGTGTCGAGCAAAAGAAATTCTCCCAAGTGTTTCGTCTCAGCGGCACTACGCAAGCCACGCGCTCATTCATCGTCAGCGCGCCGCAACTGGAAGGCGCGCAGCTCAACAACTTGAATATCACTGCGCTTATCCCTGCCGGCTCCGCCGTCAAGCAAGACGAAATCCTGGTGCAGTTTGACCCGCAAGCCCAGGTGAAGGACTTCCTCGACAAGCAGAAAACTTACACCGATCTCGTCAGCCAGGTGGAGCAGAAAAAAGCTGAAGGGGAAATTGCCAAGGCAAAAGACGATACTGCGCTCGCCCAGGCGGAGAATGCTCTGAAAAAAGCCCAGCTGGAAGTGCAGCGCAACGAAATCGTCTCGCGCATCGACGCCGAGAAAAATCAGGAAGCCCTGGAAGAAGCGCAAATCACGCTAGCCCAAATCAAGAAGACCTACGATCTGAAGCGAACCGCAGCCACCGCCGCCGTGCGCATTCTGGAAATTCAGCGCGACCGCGCACAGGAGGCCATGCGCTACGCGCAATCCAATTCCGAGAAAATGACCATCCGCGCTCCCATGAACGGCGTGGCGGTTCTCAACTCCATCTGGCTGGGCAGCCGCATGGGTACGGTGCAGAAGGGTGATTCCGTTCAGCCGGGCGTTCCTTTCATGCAAGTGGTCGACCCTTCGCAAATGGAAGTCAGCGCCATGGTGAGTCAGTCTGACCTCGATCGCGTGCACGCAGGCCAGGCCGCCACCGCGCACTTCGACGCTTACCCCGGCATGAGCCTCCCCGCCGTGCTCACCGAAATTTCGCCCCTCGGTGAGCAAGGCAAATTCTCTGAAAAAATTCGCACCTTCTCCGCGCTTTTTGCTATTCAGGGCAACGACCCTCGTCTTCTTCCCGACCTTTCCGCCGCGCTAGACATTGTCCTGCAATCTGCTGATAGCGCTCTGGTAGTTCCCCGCAACGCCGTCCGGCGGGAATCTTCCGGCGATTTCGTGTGGGTGAAAAGCGCGACAGGCTACGATAAACGCCCCGTCAAGCTTGGCCCTATCAGCGACACCGAGGCGGTTATTCTTTCCGGCGTTTCCAACGGCGACATCGTTCGCTCGTTGCCATCCGAAACCACAGGCCGGCCCCCCACTCCATGAACTTCCCCTGGACATCACGGTTTCGCACCAATCGCTCGCTTCTCGCGGCAGCTCCTTTCGCCGCTGCTCTTCTTATTTTTGGCGTCATTCGTTTGGCGCGCTCGGCTCCCAAGATTCCGACCGCCGCAAGTGCAGCGCAAGGAATTTGTCGAGTACGCCGAATTGCGTGGCACGGTGAAGGCGCTTCAATCGATCACCATCTCTGCTCCTGCCAGCGCCGGTGACCTGCAAATCCTGAACATTCTGGGCAGCGGCACCAAGGTGAAAAAGGGTGACGTCATCGTGGAATTCGACGCCACCACCCTCAAGCAGAACCTCGCTCAGGATCAATCCGCCCTGAAATCCGCCGAAGCCGAAATTCAGCAGGCCAAAGTAGCCGCCAACATGAAAGAGGAGCAGGACCAGACCGACATTATGAAGGCACGGTTTGACGTGGAGACCGCGCGCATGGAAACACAAAAACAGGAAATCCTCTCGCTCATCGAAGGTCAAAAAGCAAAACTCGCCCTTGACGATGCCGAACAAAAACTCGGGGAGACGGAAGCGCGGCTGAAGTCCGATCGCGCTTCCTCCGCATCCAGCCTTGCCAGCAAAGAGAAAAAACGCGAAGCCGCGCTCGTCCAGGTTCGCCGCGATGAAATACAACTCGCCGCGCTAACCCTTCGCGCGCCCAACGACGGCGCCATCATTATCGAAAACAACGAGCAAGCCTCCGGCCCCATGCAGCCTTCCGCTCCCTACAAAGCCGGAGACCACGCCTACCCTGGCACAGCTCTCGCACAACTTCCGGATGCTTCTACGTTGCGCATTTCCGCGCGCGTGGAAGAGGCGCAGCGCGGTAAAGTGCAACTGAAGCAAGCCGTCAACATTCGCGTCGACGCGGTTCCCGATCGCCATTATAACGGAATTGTCGACGAGATCAGTTCCACCGCCAGCATGGATTTCAATGCCGGTTGGCCATTCCCCAAAAACTTTACTCTCGGCATCGCCCTGACCGACCAGGACCCGCGTCTCACTCCGGGCATGGGCGCCCTCGTGCGCGTCGCGGTTGATCACGTGGCGAACGGGTTGGTTCTCCCATCGACAGCGCTATTCCGCAAAGAAGGTCGCACCTTGGTGTACGTGCGCCACGGTTCCAGGTTTGAAGAAACCGTGGTGGAAGTTGCACGCCGCAGCGGCGACGACGTGCTCGTCGTCCAAGGCGTAAAAGCAGGTGACGAGGTTGCCCTGAAAGATCCAATGGTGTCCAAATGAACCGGAACTTTCCGGCGAACCATATTCGGGTGGGCACGCCTTCACAGCTTGGGCAGCAACATTCTTGTTGTCATTCCGAACGGAGTCTGCGGCGTGAGGAATCTCTCCTCTCTTGGGTTTCCGCCAAATTTGCCGTCGCAAACATTTTTGTCACTGCCCTTCTCCTCGTTTTCGCTCTGTCCTGCGCCTCTTGTGGCGTTTCCCCCGTCGGTGCCAGCGACGGCTACGTTCCCTCCGGCTCAGCCCAGAAGGGCGACGTGCAGCTGCGCTTTCCTACCGACGGCTCGCTGAAAGCCACGCAATCCCGTGCGGTCACTGTGCCTGCCGTTGCCGGTGGCACCTTGCGAATCATTCGGCTGGCGCACACCGGTAGCAGCGTGAAAAAAGGCGACATCGTTCTGGAATTCGATCCCAGCCAACAGGAATACCTGATGGCACAAAATCGCAGCGACCTGGCACAGGCGGAACAGGAAATCCTGAAGGACAAGGCCGATGCCGAGGTTCAAACTGCCGAAGATAACACTGCTCTCCTGAAGGCAAAATACGCGGTGCGCCGCGCGGAGCTCGACGTGAGCAAAAACGAACTCCTCAGTGACATCGACGCAAAGAAAAATCTTCTGGCGCTCGAAGAAGCTCGTCGCGCACTTGCTCAGCTTCAAGCTGACATCCAATCTCATTCCACTTCCAGTCAGGCGGCCATGGCCCTCAGCCACGAAAAGCACAATAAGGCCCGCCTCGCCATGCAGCAGGCCGAAGAAAACATTCAAAACATGAAAGTGAAAGCGGCGATTGACGGCATGGTAGTCATTCACGGCAACCGCAACTCAACCGGCGGCATGTTCTGGAGCGGCATGACCGTGCAGGAGTATCACCTGGGCGATCAAGCCAATCCCGGCGAAGTCGTCGGCGAAGTCATCGACATTTCGCAGATGGAAATCTCCGCCCAGGTCAGTGAACGCGACCGCCCCTACATCAAACCGGCTCAATCTGTGGAAATTTTGATGGACGCTCTTCCGAATGATAAGTTTTACGGAACAGTCACCAACGTAGCCGGCTCTGCGGGCAACAACGACTGGTTCGAGGATATGCAGCGCAAGTTCGACGTCACCATCCGCCTCGATCATTCCGATCCGCGATTGCGCCCCGGATTCACGTCGCACCTCGTGATTCTCGGCGATCGACTCGCCCAAGTCGTCACCATCCCCAGCGAAGCGGTGTTCGACCATTCGGGAAAAACCGTCGCGTACATCCGCAAAATCGCGTCCTGGCAGCCGCAGGAAATCAAAGTTTCCGCGTTCACCGAGGGCCGCGCCATTGTCGACAGCGGTCTCGCGCCCGGAACGCAGGTCGCCCTGGTGGATCCAGAAAAGCGTGCCGCCTCCAAATCCAAATCACAAGCCGCGAGTGGCCCGTCCGTGAACTCCGGAGGCAATTAGCTGGAATGCAGATGACAAATAATTTTGTCCGTTGCTCAAATACCTCAACGCACTGTCATTCTGAGCGGCGCGCGAGGTTCCGTGGTTGCGATGCTTCGCCACGCGAAAGGCTGCGCCACTCAACATAACAAATGCCACACGAGCTTGGCACCTTTGCTGATGCAGAGAGATCTAAATCGCTCATGAATTCCCTCGACACGCAATTCGTGAAGAACGTTCAGAAGTGGCTGCCTGACCTGGCGCTCGGCATCGAAAATCTTTCCACACACAAATTGCGCTCGCTGCTCACCATGCTGGGAATGATTTTTGGCGTTGCCGCGGTTGTCGCCATGCTCTCCATCGGCGCCGGCGCGCAGCAGAAGGTGATGGCGTTCATCGAGCAACTGGGCGTGCGCAATCTGATCATCGAAGCCAAAGAAGCGGTGAATTGGCAAGCGATGCAAAAGGTCCGCCGCATATCGCCCGGGCTCACACTCAGCGACTATGAAACGCTCCGCAAAGGCGTACCGGGCATCGAAGAAAGCACTCCGCGAAAACGTGTGCAGCCCTCCAAAATACTCCCGAAACCGCAACTGGATACTCCCGTTGTTTACGGCGTGAATGCCGGCTACCTCGTCATCAGCAACCTGCGTGTTATTGACGGACGCTTTTTTACCCCGCAGGAAGATTCCGCCGCGGCGCCCGTGTGCGTGCTCGGAGCAGGCGCAAAAGACAGCATTTTCGGCGCGTCCAACGCCGTCGGTGAATACGTCAAGCTAAACGACCAGTGGTTCCACGTAATCGGCGTGGTGGCGCCGCAGGCGAGCATGCAAGCAGACATCGCAGGCATACGCAACGAGGATCAGAACAATCTGATTTACGCTCCTCTGCATTCGGTGATTTTCCGCCTGGAAGAAAACCAAGCCTGGCTCAAAGATGAAATCGATGGAATCTATCTCCACCTGGCATCCGCAGGCGACAGTCCCGCCGATGCGGAAATCGCGCGCGGCATTCTGAATACCACGCATCACGATGCCGGCGATTTTTCCCTCGTCGTGCCCGCCCAACTTCTGGCGCAACAGAAGCGCACCGAGCAATTGTTCAACACCGTGATGGTGGCGATCGCGTCCATTTCCTTGCTGGTTGGCGGCATCGGCATCATGAACATCATGCTTGCCGCTATCCTGGAGCGCACTCGCGAAATCGGGGTGCGCCGCGCAGTTGGCGCTCGCCAGCGTGACATCGTTCGCCAATTCATCGTGGAAGCCGTGCTGATTTCTTTCGCGGGAGGATTGCTTGGCATCGCCGTGGGCTTCGGCATGTCCGAACTGATCGGATGGTTCGCGGGATGGTCCACCGTCGTTACAGCCACGTCGATCTTGCTGGCGTTCTTCGTGTCGATTTCCGTCGGCCTCGTCTTCGGCATTTATCCGGCACTGAAAGCGGCGCGCCTGGATCCCGTAGAAGCGATCCGCTACGAATAGCTAGGCGGTGCCGTCTGGGCATGGGCGTCACAGCTTGTGGAAAAACCCTAGTCCGTTGTCATCCCGAGCGAAGCGAGGGATTTGCGGTTCGCCAAATGTGAAGCGGATTGTAGTCACAAGACTTTCGACTTTCGACTTTCGACTTTCGATCCATGGGGGTGTCGAGTGAAACTCATTCGCGTTCTGGCGAGCTGTGCCGCGGCATTTCTTTTCTGGTGTGCTCCCGCGTTTTCGCAGGATGACTACAAACTGGAACGGCTGCTCGGGATTCCCGCAGTTCAGAAGCCGTTGGCTCCCCTGCCTCCGCCGGAAGGATTTCAGCAGCACATTACCGATGGAAAACTGGTGCTCTCGCTCGACGATGCCATTCACCTGGCGCTGGCCAACAACACGGATATCCGCATCGATCAAACCGCCATCAACACCGCGCAAAACAACGTGTTCCGGCAGTACCAACTCTTCGACCCGGTCTTCAATGGAAGCTTTAGCGACCAGCGTCAACAATCCCAGACCAACAACGAATTGCAGGGCACCAACATCTTGAATAACCTGTCGCAAATAACGCAATTTGGCTACACGCAGATCTTCCCCACGGGCACGAATTTCCAGACAACTTTCAGCGCCACCAAATTTTCCACCAATAACGGTTTTTACACTGTGAATCCTTCCTTCACCACCTCCTGGCAATTCCAGATCACCCAGCCTTTGCTCAAGAACTTCGGCACGTTCCCCAACAAAGCTCCCATTTACATTGCGCAGCGCAATCTCCGCCAGACCCACGCGACATTCCAGGCTGAAGTAAGCGACATCCTTTATCTGGTCATCGCGCAATATTGGAATGTGGTGTTAAGTCGCCAGACTTACGAAGTGCAGAAGAAGTCTTTCGAGGAAGCACAGAAAAGCTACGAGCACGACAAAAAAGCGCTCAGCCTGGGCGCCTTGCCTCCGCTGGATATTTACCGCTCCGAATCCGAAGTGGCCGCGCGGCGCGTAAACGTGATTCAAGTTGAATACTCGTTGAAGCAGGCAGAAGATCGACTGCGGCAGCTCCTGGCCGCCAACCGCGATTCCGCTATCAATGGACTCGATCTCGAACTTACGGAAAAGCCCGAACCCACTGACGTTCTGCTACAAATGGACATTGCCACTGCGATGTCTCTGGCCCTCGCAAATCGGCCGGAACTGCAAGCAGCCGGCCAGCAACTGGCCAGTGACGCATTGAGTGTGCGGCTGGCGCACAACAATCTTCGTCCCGACCTGGAGCTTGGCGGCTTCTACGCTCCGACTGGCCTGGGAGGCAATCAATACTCCACGGCCGTCCCGCCGGTATTGCTTTCTACCGGCGGCATTGGCGAAAGCCTTAGCCAGATGTTTGGATTGAAATATCCGACTTACGGTCTAACGCTGAACCTGCGTCTGCCCATCAAGAATCACGGCGCAGAGGCGGATTTAGCCGATGCCTTGGTCACGCAGCGTGGTGATCAATATCGCCAGGCGCGCACTACGGAAACCGTCAATCTGGATGTGACCAACACGGTGCACTTGCTCGAACAATCCAAACTGACACTGGAAGCCGCCAAGGTCGCCCGAGACCTGGCGCAGAAGAGCCTGCAAGCAGAAGAGCGAAAATATCAGTTGGGTTCCACGACAGTCTTCTTCGTCCTCGATGCGCAAACGCAACTCGCGCAAGCGGAATTGGCGCTGGTGCAGGCACAGACCGGCTACCAGACCGCCGTGGCCGGCATCGATCATGCCACCGGCAGGCTCCTCGAGCACCACCAGGTGAAGCTCGTGACGCCTCACAACTAAGCGAGAACGCCAAAACAAGCCGGGCTGGCATGAAAGCCAGCGCCACATGTAAGCGAAGAGAACTCGGTGCTCATCGCCTCTTCCTTCTTCAATGTAGTGCTAGCTTTTATGCTAGCTTCTGCCTCGCAGTGTGAACGAGAAACACCGCTAAGCCTTGGGTGCCGCGCGAAAGACTTGCTTGTAGCGGAAGCAACTCACCAGATGATCATTCACCAATCCGGTGGCCTGCATCAATGCGTAACAAATGGTGGGCCCAACGAATCGAAAGCCGCGCTGCTGCAAATCCTTACTTAGCGCAATGGATAGCGGCGTTTGCGCCGGCACCGAGCGATGCGTCTTGCGCGAATTCTGAATCGGCGAGCCGCCCACAAACTTCCAGATATACGTATCGAAGCTTCCGAATTCCTGCTGCACCTTTAGGAACGCGCGGGCGTTCGCAATGGTCGCGTCAATCTTCAACCGGTTGCGGATGATGCCGGGATCGCGCAGCAGCTCGCGTTTCTTGCGGGCATCGAATTTCGCTACTTGCGCGGGATCGAATTGCGCAAACACTTCGCGATATCGCTGGCGCTTATTCAGGATGGTGTCCCAGCTCAGGCCAGCCTGAGCGCCTTCCAAAATCAGAAACTCAAACCAGCGCCGCTCGTCGCGCACCGGCACTCCCCACTCTTCATCGTGGTAGCGAATATTGATTTCATTCGCAGCCCAGGTACAGCGCACAAGCTCAGCTTGAGATTTCTTCATGGCAGGTGAACTAGTTTAGACGAAAAGCGGCCCGCCTTGTTCCCTTGCAACCGGGAGGAAAGGCGGGCCGAAGAGTAAAGTACCGATGAAGCGAACTCCGTTAAACTGGCGAGCCGGAAAGCTGCCGGACCAGCATCAACCGAGATGCCGCGCCAGCGCCTTGGTGATCTGGTCCTTGGGGACCGCGCCAACAATCTGCTCCACCACCTGGCCATCCTTGAAAACCAGAAGTGTGGGAATGCCCTGCACGCGATAGCGGCTCGGAGAGCTGACCGCCTCGTCCACATTCAGCTTCGTAACCTTCAGCTTGCCGGCGTAGTCCTGCGCGATCTCCGCAACCGTGGGCGCCAGCATGTGGCAGGGGCGGCACCACTCTGCCCAAAAATCAACCATGACGGGCTGAGCCTTGCTGGCTTCCAGCACTTCTGCTTCGAAATTTCCGTCATTCACTGCGAGTATATTGTCAGCCATAACGTTATTGTGTCCTCGACGGTCTGCAACCAGGCAGCCGCTTTCTAGTCTCAGTTAGATGTTGGAACTGCGTTTAGGTTTCGTGCTGCACGGGCAGCTTCATATAGTTTCGCATATTCCGCGGCAGAGGTGTTCCACGAAAAGTCCTTGGCCATCCCATTCAATTGAATGCGCTTCCAGACGCCTTCATTAGAGTAATGGTGCAATGCCTGGCGAATGGTGTCCAGCAACGCGGCGCCGGTATATTCCGGTAAATTTGAAGCCGGTTCCAGTACCGGTTTGCAGGTCGAAGGATTCGATGGTGTCGTCGAGCCCGCCGGTTGCCCGGACGATGGGCACGGTGCCGTACCGCAAGCTGTAGATCTGATTCAGGCCGCAAGGCTCGTAGCGTGACGGCATCAGGAACATGTCCGCGCCAGCTTCGATCAGATGCGCGGTGGGATTGTCGTACGCTACCTTCAGGCCAACGCGCCCGGGTAAATCCTGAGCTAGTGCTCGAAACAGGTCTTCGTAGCGCCGATCGCCCGTGCCCAACACCGCGAGCAAGACATCTTCCTGCATCAATTCATGCGCAATCGCGGCGATCAGGTCGAATCCTTTTTGATCGGCAAAGCGTGAAACAATGCCGAGCACTGGGCGATGGGGATTGTCATTCAGCAGATGGAAGTGCTCGAGCAGCGCCAACTTGCATACGCGTTTCCCGGAAAGATCTTTGGCGGAGTATTTTGCGGGAATCAGCGAATCTCTGTCGGGACTCCAGGCTGCGTAGTCCACCCCGTTCAGGATTCCCACCAAGCGATCCGCGCGCGCGCGAATGACGCCTTCCAGGCCGAAGCCAAACTCCGAGGTCTGAATTTCCTGCGCGTATTTCTGGCTGACCGTCGTCAAATAGTCGGAGTAGACCAAGCCGCCCTTCAGGAAATTAATATTGCCGAAGAACTCGATGCCGCCAGGATGGAATACACCCGCAGGAATTCCAGCTCGCTCTATAGCGTCCTTGGGAAAAATGCCGGGATAGCCAATATTGTGGACGGTGAAAACGACGGGAAGATTTTTGACCGCGGGATCATCAGCGTACGACGAACGCAAAAGCACCGGAACCATTGCCGTTTGCCAATCGTGGCAATGCAGCAGGTCTGGCATCCACACCTGCTTGGCGAGTTCGATAGTGGCGCGAGAGAACTCCGTGAAGCGCTCGGCGTTGTCGGGATACTCGTGATTTCTGTCGCCGTAAATCCCGTCACGGTCGAAATAAAAAGGGTCGTCGAGAAAATAGTAGCGCACGCCCTGGTGAAATCCGCCGTTGGAAATCGCCGGAAAGCGAAGGCGGGTTCCTTGGGGAATCGTAAGGCTGGGGACAACGGTCTTGTTGGCCTTCACACCGTGGTAGCGCGGCAAGAACACCGCGACGTCGTGGCCCAGCTTCACCAGCGCTCGAGGCAACGCCTCAATCACGTCGGCCAGACCGCCTGTCTTGGCATAGGGTAGCGCTTCAGAGGCAGAGAAGAGGATGCGCATGTGGGTAAAGTGAATTTCTACGCTATCGAAGGCTGGGGATGGCGTCAAGCGGCCACCGCGGGCGTGCGCGGGATGAGTGCTGTTAGACTTGGCTGGCGAGGATAAATGGCGCGGCAAAGACTGGGGCAACATTTTTTGGGTGATGAAGGCTGGCGCGAGCAAATCGCCAGGGCGATTCGCGTGTCGCCCCACGGGATGCAAACAGGGGCGGCGCCGAATGCCGGGGATTTCTGCTGGATCGAGATTGGCGCGGGCCACGGAGAGATGACGGAACACCTGCTGAAGAGCGGCGCACCCGTAACCGCAGTGGAGCTGGATCCGCCGCTCATCAAGCGGCTTGAGAGCCTGGCAGAATTTCAGCGCAATCTGAGGGTTGTGCACGGCGACATCTTAAACACAGATTTGGCGGGGATCGCGGGCGGGAAGCGCATGCGGATTTACGGCAACCTTCCCTACTACATTACCTCGCCCATCCTGCACCACTTTTTCGAGTATGCCGCGCTGATTGACGAGATCCACGTTGTGATCCAGTTGGAAGTGGCGCAGCGCTTGGTGGCGCACCCGGGCAGTAAATCGTATGGCTACCTGTCGGTGTTGACGCAGTACTACGCGCGGCCGGATTTGGCGCTGCGAATTCCGCGAGGAGCGTTTCGTCCTCCGCCGGAAGTGGATTCGGCGCTGGTGAGCCTGAGGCTGCCGGGAGGAAACGCGAAATTGAAGGTGGAAGATGAGGCCGCATTTCTGGAGTTCGTAAAGGCCTGTTTCGCGCAAAAGAGGAAGACCCTCGCCAACAATCTTCGCGGAATCTGCGAACCGGCTCGTACCCATGAAATTCTGAAGAGCTTGAAGTTGCGTGAGGATGCCCGAGCGGAACAATTGAGTGTCGAGGAGTTGGCAGCAGTGTTTCGCGCGGTGAAATAGCGGCTACTTCTTGATGGCGGAGAGCAGGCGATCGGGATAGTCAGACATGATGCCATCGACTCCGGCGCTGGCGAGCAAGCGCATGTGGGCAGGATTGTTGATGGTCCAGCAGACTACCTGAAGATCGCGTTTGTGGGCTTCCTTCAGGAAATTCGGAGTGACGAGATTGCCGCGGACGGCAACCTGGCGCGCGCCAATGTCGGTAGTCTTTGCCAGGACATCTTCAATTTGATTGTCGAAAAGAAGGCCGGTCATCAGCGTGGGCTCCAGGCGGCGAAGTCCTTCGAGAATGCCGGGATCGAACGAGATGATCACCACGCGAGCGATTTGCTGAGCCTCGCGAAGAGCGCTGATGAGCGCGTGTTCCCCTCCCCAGAAACCATTGGGCTTCAGCTCAAGATAGAAAACAACATCGTGCTTGCGGGCAAATTCCAGGATTTCGGGAAGTGTGGGGACGCGCTCACCCATGAACTCGCTGCCGAACCAGGAGCCGGCATCGAGGCGGCGGACTTCGGCGAGGGTCATGGCCTGGATGGGGCCTTGACCGGTGGTGGTGCGGTCGACGGTTTCGTCGTGGAGGGCGACGAAGTGCGCGTCGCGAGTGAGGTGAAGATCGGTCTCAATAAAAGTGACGCCCAGCGCGGTGGCACGGCGGAAGGCAGCCAGGGTATTCTCCGGGGCATAACCGGAAGCTCCACGATGAGCGATGGCAAGCACGGAAGAGAAAACCTCCTCAGGGAAAACGCAGGATGAATTTTCAGGCAGCAGGCGCGATTCCCTGTCGTATGCTAACACCGTAGGGCAGCGGGCGCAGGACAGAAGCGGGACGAAGAGGCGTGAAGCTAAATATGGAGCAGCGGGAATGAGAGCGATGAAGAGCGTGGGCGCGCCGGCGATGGTGCTATTGCTGGTGGCCGGCCAGGTTGTCGGGCAGGTCACGGAGAAACATCCGAAGGTCGACGAGAACTTGTCGCGTGCGGTGCATCATCAACTGCTGATGCTTCCCTACTACTCGGTATTCGACAATCTGGCGTACACGATCGATGGTTATAAGGTAACGCTGAGCGGGCAAGTGGTGCGTCCGACATTGAAAGAGAACGCGGAAGCGGCGGTTAAGAGCATCGAAGGCGTTCTGGTCGTGGTGAACACGATTGAGGTGCTGCCAAAATCGGCGGCTGACAATGAACTTCGTCGAGGCGTGTACCGAGCGATCTTTGAGGATGCGGTGCTAAAGCAGTATGCGGTAGAAGCACTGCCCGCGATTCATATTATCGTGAAGAATGGGGCGGTGATGCTGGAAGGCACCGTGAACGGCAAGGGCGACAAAGAGCTTGCCGAGACGAAAGCAGGTAGCGTTGAAGGCGTTCAGAAAGTGACCAACCATCTGGTGGTCCACGAGAAGGAAACTGCGGCAAAATAGAAGAACGGGACAAGCAAGATGGAATTCTGGGGGAACAACCTAATGGCAGGACAAAACAAGGATCCGTATGCGAATCAGGGCGATTCAAGGGATACGCCTGCGCGGCAAAAGCTGGTGGCGCTGCGGGAGGCGTTGTTGCGGCTGCACAAGTCGTTGCTGGAAATGGAGCGGCGCGAGTACGAAAAGCTGCATGGCAAGGTGACGGCGGGGGAGTTATTCCGCCTGGTGGTGGACGATGCGCAGTTTGCCTGGTTGCATAACATTTCGGAGTTCGTGGTACGGATTGATGAAAACCTGGAGAGCGACAAAGGGGTGAGCGAGGAAGACAGCAGCGGCTCGATGTTGCTGGCGCGGAAGATGTTCGCGCCAACGGAAAGCGGCGACAGTTTTCAGAAACGATATTATGACGCCATCCAGAGGGATCCCACGGTGGTGATGGAGCACGCGGAACTGGCACGGCTGTTTGGAAGCGAGCCAAGAGAGGCGGAGAACCAGTAGAAGAAAACAAAACTCGCGAGCGAAATCAGTCCCTCGGGTGCGACACGCCGAGGGATTTTTCCTTTTCAGGGTCGCGAAGACAGAACAGCAACCTCGCTAAAGCAGGTGGGATGGCGTACAGTAATCGCCGTTGGCGGGTAAAACGGAGTGGCGGCAAGGGAGAATCCATGAATAGAGTCTCTGGGAAGCGAGGCAGCCGCGTTGCGGGTGCGCATTGGCCTGCTAGTGCTGCTGATGGCCGGGTTGCCGGCGATGGCCAAGGTGGAGGTCGATTTCAATCCCAACCTGGATTTTTCCCAATTCAAAACATATGCCTATATCGGTGGTGTGGAGCATCTAGTGATGTTGCAGTTGAATCCCGAACTGATCAACGACCGTGTACACCGCGCGGTGCAGCGTGAACTGACCAAGAAGGGATTGCGCGAAGTGCAGCCCAGCGAGAATCCGGACCTGGTGGTGCGTTACTGGGCAAACAGTCAGGTGCAGGTGAATGTGGCAGCGACTGGCAATTGGGGGCCCTATGGGCCTTACCTGGGAACGTACTGGGGATTTCTGTACGACACCATGAGCGCTTCGAGCACGCGCGAAGGCATGCTGGTGCTGGATCTGATCGACGCGAAGAATAAAGATCTGGCGTGGCGGCTGTACCTGGTGCGGAAGATCGTAAAGGTAGACAAAGACTGGAAAAAAGCGGACCAGGATTTCCGCAAGGGATTTGAGAACTATCCGCCATCGGCGAAACAAATTTGAGCAAAAGAAAAAAGAGCGGGCGAACGAGAAGCCAAAGCCAGAACAAATGCAATGAGCGGTCGGAGGGATGGACACTACAGCGTTCCCGGGATGGTGGCGGGAATGAATCGTGGACTAAGTTAGCGGTTTTGCAATAAGGTAGAACTCGACCAAGGAGGAAACCATGGCAAAAAAAGACAAGATCACGCAAGTGAGCGTCAAAGTGGGAGCAGCCCTGGGAAAAGCGGAACGTAAAGCTCGAAAGATCGCGAAGGTGGGAGACGTGGCGAAGGAAGAATTGAAAGCGATCTCCAAGCAGGTGGATGAGATGAAGAAACAGCTGGCGAAGACGACGAAGAGATTGCAGAAAGCGCTGAGCTAGGCTGGCGCGTACCGGAAATTCCGAAGGAACCCCAAGGATTTTTGCTTCCGTTTCAACCTGGAAGCGAAGCAATTCCTCAGGCCTGAAGGCCTGAGCTACAGCTCCGAACCCAAAGATGGCAAGAAGGGAGAGTTGCGATGAGCCAGGCCTCGAAGAGTGCGCCGGATCCGAAGACATCGATCGCGCCGATGCTGTCGGTGCGGGGTGGAGCGAAGGCGGTGGAGTTCTATAAGGCAGCATTTGGAGCGAGCGAGTTGTTCCTGCTAGAGAATGGTGGATCGGTGGTGGCTCAACTGAGTGTGGGCAGAAGTGATTTTTGGGTAGCTGACGAATCGCCGGAGCATCTCAACTTCAGCCCCGAGTCGCTGGGGGGCGCTACTACACGGATGGTGATGGTTGCGGAGGATCCGGACGCGGCGTTTGATCGGGCAGTGGCCGCCGGAGGGAAAGTGGTGAGGCCGGTCGAGAACCAACCGTACGGTTGGCGGGTCGGGCGAATCGTCGATCCGTTCGGACACCATTGGGAAATCGGAAAGCCATTGTGAGGATCACTGTATAGGGCACGCCCCTCCGTTTCTTGTCAATGTTCATTCTAAAGGGGAAAAAGTCGTTTGTTTTCTATCAGATTGTAGTGTTGATTCCAAAGTGGTTAAGCGGACCACCTCGGAAGCGACCCCTACAACGGTTACCAGGGAACACGACCGCGAGGGGTACGACAGCGGCGACCGTCGACGAAGGTGAAAGTACACAAGGACGCGAGGCCCTCAAATGAAGTCTTGGATAGGAAGTCTCCAATTTCGGGAATGAAATGTAAGGGACGCCCGCCGAAGAAGGAATGCGCGGGACAAGGGTTCTTGGCAACTAGCTTGGCGAAGTCAAGTACGCGAAAGATCACCAGAAGAGTCTGGCAAGCGCAATACACACGTCAGAAGGGCACGCCCCAGAACGACGGGTCCGGCGACGACAACGCGATGCCGATGTCCCATGCCTCGTGACCACGCCACACAACTTCACCATCCGCTGCCCTGCCGTTTTCCGGGCGAATGATTCGAACCCGGCGGCGAAGCGGCAGGTCAGCGCCGACCACAGCCATGCAGCCTGACTGACTGACGTCCACGGTGACGCCGTTCGCCCTGCGCGGGATATTCCCGTCTTGCCATTCCACCAGGAAACGAAGGCTGGCGACGGCCCGCTTGTGGGTGCGTAGCCTGGCCCAGCGTTGTTCCAACTCGTCCATCGCTGGGGATAGCGGGCTCATAGTTTCTGGCAACATTGGGGGACCTCACAGACAAAAATTTCGAACCAAAGGAAGGGCAAGGAAAACGATAGGCCCATGCATTGAAGGAGTCAATGGTACTTATTCAAAAAATTCAAAAAAAATGGATTGCCACAGGGGTCGGCCAACTTGAAACAAAGCCCCACCTCTGGAGCAATTCAGCGACCAGAGGTGCGGCAAATTTCAGTTGGATTAAACCCGCTAAGGTCTAGAAAAGGTTCCAAAGGAACTGGTTATAGACCTCGTGGTGGTATTGCACCTCTGGGGCTTTCACAAACGTCCCGAGGGAACGCGCGCAACGGTCTGCTGAAGCCCTCTTCAGGTCCGCAAAACGAGCCTTGACGTCGCCGCCAAGCAGTTTCGTCGTCCATTCGGCCTTCTCGAAGTTCTCCAGTGCCGTATAAATATTGTCCGGCAAGTACCGTTCGGCTTGACGAAGGTTCTTCAGTTTGGCCGTATCTCCTTCGATTCCCGTGCGAAAGATGGAATACATCACCAAATAGGGATTGGCGTCGGGCGCCACGGAGCGGAACTCTACGCGCATACTGCGTTCATTGCCGATGGGGATGCGAATCATGGAGCCGCGGTCAACCGCCGAAGCCTTCAGCTGGTTCGGCGCCTCGAAGTGCGGATCCAGGCGGCGATAGGAGTTGACGCTGGAGTTCATCAGCAAACAAAGATCATTTCCGTGTGTGAGGATGCGATCCACAAACGCCCAACCGAATTTGCTGAGTTTTTCTTCGCCCTTGGGATCCCAGAAGAGATTCTTGCTGTCCTTGGAAATGGACACGTTGGTGTGCATGCCGCTGCCGTTCACGCCTACAACCGGCTTAGGCAGGAAGCTGGCGGTCAGGCCCATTTTGTTGGCTACCTGACGGCAGATCAGCTTGTACAGCTGGATCTGGTCGGCCGCACCAACCACATCGGTGTAACTGTAGTTGATTTCGAACTGTGAGGGCGCCACTTCCGGGTGATCCTTCTCATTCTGGAAGCCCATAGCGCGCTGCACTTCGGCGGTCGTATCGATGAAGGTGCGCAGAGGATCGCCGGGCAGCGAGTGGTAGTAGCCGCCGGTATTGACGTACTCGAACTTCTGCGTCTCGTTGTAGTGCCGCTCCGCCTCCGCATTCTTGAACAGGAACCCTTCGATTTCGTTCGCGGCATTCAGGGTGTAGTCTTCCTTCTTATAGAGCGAGTCCGCGTAACCTTTCAAAACGCCGCGGATGTCGGCGCCGTAGGGGGTGCCATCCTTGTCAATCACATCGCCAAAAACCAGGACTTTGCCATTTCCGAAAATGTCCGCAGGCGCCCAGTAGAACGCGCTCCAATCCATCCCCAAGCGCAAATCGCTCTCGCGCTGCGCGGTGAACCCGCGGATGGAAGAGCCGTCGAACGTGAGATTGTCGTAGCTCTTAACCAAAAACTTCTTGTCATAGTCCAGCATGTGCAGCCGGCCTTCCAGGTCGGTGAACAGGACTGTGACTGCTTTAATGCGCTTTTCGTCGGTGAGGTACTTCAGGCGCTGCTCTTGAATCTTGTGGATGGGAGTGTGGGCTTTACGTTGTTCTTTCGCTTTCAGGTTTAGATCTTCAAGCTCTTCATAACTGAGCGCTAAGAAATTACGCAGATCGTTCGACATGAATCTCCTCAAGTTGAGTTGGTGAAAAAATTGGCGAAAAAGATGGGGTCGGCATGCCGGGCCTTTAGGAATTAAGGTATCGCGGGGGTCTCCGCAGCGTCAAATGGAAAAACTTAAAGCGGAAGAGGAAAAACAAATGAATCGGATAAGAAAACCAGATAGGAGAAAAAGGCAGAAAAACAAAGGCGAAAACGAGGCCACGCGGAGCCGTGATTTCCACAGCGGCTGTTCCGGAATGGAACGACGATTCCCGGCCTGACTCACGACACAAAGGCATCAACCCGGCTAAGCGATTGCTCTTGCAGCGTTTTCTAATCTCCCGTTCATGGCATCCCTCCTGCACTTGATCCTGGCAGAAGTTGCTTCAAGGCCCGCGAAACAGCTTGATCCTTCAAACCCCAGATCATGCACTGTTTCCGAGTCGGTATTTAACCTCCCCGGGAAATGCCTCGTATGGCCTGCCAGAACCCCCTCGGGCGCCGTGAGTTGACCCTGACAAAACTCGCGGCGCCCTTTCCTCCCGAAAATAAGCATCTATCGTGTCGTCCCCTGTTGACCTCTCCTGTAGCTCAGGCCTTCAGGCCTGAGGCTTTTCGCCGGCACAACACACAAATGCCCCCGCCCGAGATTCCACGAGCGACGCGCATGCGGTACAGGTCTGTGAGGTTTTCCTATCGGGATTTTGCGTCCGAGTCGCTGGCAGTGTTGTTCGCGGCCACAAACGGGACCGTTACGGTGCTGTCCAGCCGAACCAGCATGGCTGTCTGCTCGGGCATATTGACTTCCTTGCCCTTTCGCGCCACCACGTAGATGGCGCCCGCGGCGAAGCCGATGCCCATGCCGCGTCCCAAGCTGCCGGCGATCAGGCCGATAGTCGAGCCAGTGCCACCACCGATGGCGACACCAATCACGTCACCTTTGTAGTCGTGCTTTTCCTGGATGATTTCGCCCTCGGTGATCTTCACGTCCTTGCGCGCCGTACTGGTGCCGGAGTCAACGCGCGGCCGGCCAACCGCCAGCAGCGTCGTCTGAATCGGGATCAGCCGACTATCCACTTCCAGAGTCTTGAAGCTGACATTCACGTATGCCTGCCCCTTGAACAACGAGAACAGCTTGGCCTTCTGAACGATACCGACGGTGCCATGAAGACGTGTGCCAACCGGAAGGATTGTCAGCCCGCCAAGCACTACAGGCTCCGAAGTGACGGCGGTGATCGCATCGCCCTCCTGAGCGGTAGAAGTGTTAATGGGAGTCAGCAGCGTCAAATGGATTTCGGTGCCCTGCGAAACCTGGCGTGGCTCAGCAGACACCGGCGGCGCGACGGGGCATACCAGTGCAAATGCCAAAATGAGCGATACAACAACTTTCATGAACATCCTCCTGGCTGCACGGACGTGCAGGGTTGTCCCCGTGACGTGGGGCAGTCGTCCCGACTGGGCGGGACGCAGCGCTGGCGCGCGGACCGTGCTTCTGCCGCGGGCAGAAAGCCGGCGGTTGGGGAGGAACTCCAACCGAGAGAAAGTCTAAACCACGGCCGAGTGACCTAAGCAAGATCTTTTGCCGATGTGCTGATTCTGGCAAGGCTTCGAGGCTGGTCGCGCCAAGCCCTCAATCCATTGCACAAGAAATCAGACGGCATTCCCTTTTATAGTGCGCTTATCAGACCTTCGGTGATATGAGTGCCGTCAGAGATAGAATCTCTAGCGCCACAATCGCGCATATCCGGGCAGGTCACCCCGATTGGCGAAAGCTGAAGCGCTAAACTTCAGTGAGCAAGTGCAGAAATTCCGTCATAGGTTCGTCGTGGAGTCTGCAGTGGAAAAGCGTGCGACGATCTCCAAGGGAGGTCTGATGGTTCGCTTATTGGCATGTGTTGTTCCGGTTGTTCTGCTGTTTGCTTTCTTCACGACCATCGCGCCGGCGCAACCTAGCTCCAGCGCCGGCAGTTGCCGACCCGCAGCAACGCCGCACCATGGAGTTACGCAGCCGGACATGCCACGGGCGAATGCTGCTCGTCAACCGGACGGCGAGGCCAATCGTAGATTTGATGCTCTGGAGAATATCTCAAACTGGATCCTGGGCGATTGAGGAGCTCGTCTTCTTTGATCTCCCTAGCGGATGTACCCGGATCTTCGGCCGCGATGCGCTGGAAGGCGGAACACCCGGAGTCTGGCATCACCGGAAGAACTGGCCAGACCGCCTTTTCAGCATTCGGGCCGTAGCGGGAAAATGTGCTGCGGTAGCGTTGGGCGCCGAACGAGTGACGTTGTCGAGCTTCAAGAACAGGAGTTGGAATACCGAAGCTGAGCTCCCCGCACAAGCCAAACGCCGAAATTGATCGCGCAATCCAGGACGACAAAGCCGAGGCGGAAATTGGAGGTGCTTTGAGCGGTGTGCTAAGCTTGATTTGCAGTCGCGAATGGTTGACTGCCAAGTCGTGGAACTTCGGACTTCGTGCAACGAGGTCCCGCGAACCCCGCCAGGCCCGGAAGGGAGCAACGGTACCGGGTAAGCCGAGTGTGCCGCGGAGATTCCGAAGTTCCTCGAATTGAGCAGTTCTCAGTAATCAGTTTTCAGTTCTCAGTAGGAAGAATCTGTTCTTTGCCTGACGTTTGCGTTCACTCCTTCGAGATTCCTCCAACACTATTCCTGGAGATACGCGGGCATCCGCACTGCAAAGAGTTTTGACTTTTTCCGCGCGGCTGGTGAGAATGCAAGACACGTATGACCTACCAAGTGATTGCACGAAAATGGCGACCGCAGACCTTCGCAGATCTCGTTGGACAAGAGCACGTCACCAACACGCTGGCAAACGCCATCAAGAATAATCGCGTGGCGCACGCCTACATCTTCTCGGGCGCGCGAGGCGTGGGAAAGACAACCGCCGCGCGCATTTTGGCCAAGGCCATGAATTGTGTGAACGGGCCCACGGCGGAGCCCTGCGGCGTGTGCGATGCTTGTAAGGAGATTGCGGCCGGCACCTCGCTGGATGTGATCGAGATTGACGCGGCTTCGAATCGCGGTATCGACCAGATCCGCGAGCTGCGCGAGATGGTGCGCTATGCCCCGGCGGCGGCGCGCAGCAAGGTTGTGATCCTCGACGAAGCGCACATGCTCACCGGCGAAGCGTCCAACGCCCTGTTGAAAACTCTGGAAGAGCCGCCCGACCGCGTGATTTTCGTGATGGCCACCACGCAGCCCGAAGATCTGGAAGACACCATCCGCTCGCGCTCGCAGCATTTTCATTTTCGCGCGCTCACGTTCAACGAAATCACCGACCGCCTGAAGTTCATTGCGGAAAAAGAAAATTTGAAAATTGACGGCGGAGCGCTTTCCGTAATTGGACGCATGGCCGAAGGCAGCATGCGCGATGCCCTGTCGCTGCTGGAGCAGGCGCGCGCGTACTGCGGCGACAATATTACCGATCAGGCCGTGCGTGAGTTGCTGGGTGTGGTGCCGGAAGACGCGTTGCAGGAACTGGTGGAAGCGATCGCGGAACAATCCGCCGAGCGCGCCCTTGGCCTGGTGCACACGTTCCAAAAAGAGGGGCGCAACCTGCAGCACTTCTGCCGGGAAGCCATCCGCCACATGCGCAATCTGTTGATCGCCCGCGTGTGCGGCGCCGATTCGGACTTGATTGCGGCAACACCGGACCAGCGGCCGGGCCTGGAAAAGGCCGCGGCACTTTTCACGGAAGAAGATCTGACGCGCTTCTTTCAGATTTTGTTGCAGACCGACGACGACCTGCGAAGAAAACCGGATCCGCGAGTGCATCTGGAAATGGGCCTGTTGCGACTGGTGAACGCGGCGCGGCTGGCGCCCTTGGAAGAATTGTTGGCTGATGCACGTGGCGGAGTGACCGGCGGATCAGGCGGAGGAAGACCCACGCAGAGAACTACGGTTCAAAGTGCGGCACCGCCGTCGTTCCCTTCTCGCACCGTTCCCGCCAGTTCCGTGAGCTCGTTTGCGGCACCAGCTCCCGTGAGCATGGAGCCAAAAACCGTCGCGATGCCAGGCGCGCTTTCCCTGGGAGCAGCGGCGACCGCAGCCGCGCCCGCGATGAAGCCGGTGGACGCTGTAGCGGCACCGGCGCGCGAGACGAAAACGGAAACAGCGGCGATCGGAATCAGCGCCGAGCAAGTGACAGAAATTAAAGCGGCCCTGCAAGCGCAACAGAAATTTGTTGCCGAAGTTCTGGAACACGCCGCGCGATGGGAGTTGGAAGGAAGCGAATTGCGCATTTGTTTCCGTCCGGACAAAAGCACGTTCGCGGGATTGATGGAAGGGCGGGAGACGCTGGAGAAGATCCGTGGCGTATCGAGCAAGGTACTAGGGCGCGCGGTTCGCGTCTGTGCTAGACTCGAAAGTGGTGGAGCGAAGGAAGAAAATTCTTCGCGACCCGCATCGAATGGTGGAATGAGCACGCAGGAACTCCGGGCTCAGTTTGAAAACGATCCGATGGTGAAGTCCATGCTGCAACGCTTTGGGGGAAGAATTTCAGAAGTGAAGCGGCAAACGGAGGAGTAAGGTCACATCGCGAGGTGCGGCCTTAAAGAACATGGAAGTAAACGCGCTCCAACAGATGCTCTCGAGACTTCGGCAGGTGCAGGAAGATCTGCAGCGGCAGGTAAACTCGGTGGCGGTGGAAGCTTCGGCCGGCGGCGGAATGGTGACGGTGAAGATGAACGGCCAGAAGCAAGTGCTGGAAGTGAAGATTGAGAAGGAAGTGTTTGCCGGCAAGGATCACGAAATGCTGCAGGATCTGGTGCGAGCCGCGGTGAATGAAGCGTCGCGACGCGTGGACGAAGAACTGGCCAACCAGATGAAAAGCATGGCCGGTGGCCTGCCCGGATTGCAGGGACTGAAGATTCCCGGATTGTTCTGAATTTTCGCAAATCCTATCTGAAGCTAAATCTGAAATTACGGGTAAAACCAACGCCGTAGACCTCTGTCCTTGTCATTCGTGTGAATGGTGCACGCAGGAATTTGCGCGGATGAGTGCGCTTGTGTTACACAAGGGACATGCCTGATTTTGCCGCTCCTGTTGAACGACTCATCGATGAATTGAAACATCTGCCCGGAATCGGGCAGAAAACCGCGCAACGCTTGGCGTTTCACTTGCTGCGTGCCACGCCGGAAGAAGCTCTCTCGCTCGCCGAGGCGATCCGCGACGCCAAAGAGAAGATTCGCACCTGCACCACCTGCTATAACATCACCGACACGGATCCGTGTCTGTATTGCGTGGGACCAACCCGGAATAAGCAGACGATTTGCGTGGTCGAAGAACCGCATAACATTTTGGCGATCGAAAAAACCAGGACCTATGGCGGCATGTACCACGTGCTGGGCGGCTCGCTTTCGCCGCTGCAAGGGCGGGGGCCGGACCAACTGCACATCAAGAGCCTGATCGAGCGGTTGAAAGGCGGCACGGTGGAGGAAATCATCATCGCCACGAATCCGACGGCCGAAGGAGAGGCCACCGCGATCTATCTGTCAAAATTACTGAAGCCGCTGGGTGTGCGCGTGACGCGCATCGGCGTCGGAATCCCGGTGGGCGCGGATTTGGAGTACGCGGACGAAGTAACCATGCTGAAAGCAATGGAAGGCCGGCGAGAATTGTAGAAAAATTAGAGCGGCGAAGTTGCCGCCGAAAGTTTCACAAGAAAGCCTCGGAGAACGTTGCCGGGCCTTTTTTTTGCAGGGAAAATAGGGATGGGACTGATGGGACCACGGAGCTAGTACGTACAGAATGATTCTACCTCTAGGCAAGCACCCCAATTCGGGATACAGTTCTGTTCCCGTGGTGGAAGTCCCCGCCAAAACGCTGCTGTTTCCGCGGTAGCGGTTAGGAGGTGCGCTATGCCCGGGTTGGCGCACTACATGGCTCAGTATGACCATGAACACAGTTCAGTCTGGAACAAAGTACTGCACGGAATCGGCATTCCGCTGATTTTTGCAGGGGTTATTCTCCTCGCGCTGCTCCGGTGGCGGTGGGGAATCGGTTGTTTTCTCGGTGGTTGGGTGCTGCTTTTTTGGGGCCACCGCATTGAGGGAAACAATCCGGCCTTTTTCCAGGGTCCTGTGTATCTGATGGTCGGACCGATTTGGGTGGCGAAAGAGATTTGGACGTTTGTGACGGGAAAGCGCCTCCCGGAAGGTCAAGTCAGCGAGCCAGCGAAAAAGTCCTGATGCGCGCAATTATGCGACTTGGACAGAATCCCAGGAAATTATGCAGAGAGAAAACGAAGGCCCAGAACTGTCTCCGCACGCGGCCGATGATCCGGCAGATACGATGAACGAAAGCGCGGTCAACGCCAGTTCCGATTTACGCAAGCGCCGCAGCACGCGCATCGTGCAGGCTGTGCCGCTGAATGTGACCGGCGTCGATGCGTTGGGACGGCCGTTCAACGAGCGGACCTCCACGCTGATTATTAACTGCCACGGATGCCGCTACCAATCCAAGCACTATGTTCTGAAAAATATGTGGGTGAACCTGGAAGTGCCGCACCCGGAGCCGGGGCAATCGCCCAGGCGCGTAAGAGGCAAGGTGGCTTGGATCCAACGGCCACGCACCGTTCGGCAATTGTTTCAGGTTGCGCTCGAATTGGAGACGGCCGGCAATGCCTGGGGCATCGCGTTTCCGCCCGAAGATTGGTTTGCGTTTCCGCCCGAAGGGGAATCGCCGCTGGGCGGAACACTTTCGCCTGAAATTCCGAGCGCACTACTGAGCGCAACTGGCGGAGACTTGCCGGCGGCGCCTGGCGAAAGCGAAGTTCCCAGCGGAGCGCCCGACAATTTGCGTGTGTTCCCTGCCCCGGCGAGCGCCACGGACGCTTCCATGCAACTGGCGCGGCAAGTGGCCAGGTTACTCGGCGAAGCGAAACAACAGATTCAAGCGGCGGCCAGGGAATCGGCGGTGCAAGCGGTGTCTGCGGAACGCCGAGTCACGTTCGAACAGTGGGATCAGAAGTATGCAGCGTTTCGCGAAGAAGTTGCGCGGGAAACGGCGCACGCTGTCGAAACCATCCAGGGTGAGGCAGCCACTCGCGCGCGCGTCGCACACGAAGCGGCCGCGGAAGCGCTGAAGATCGAATTGCCCAGATGGCTGGCGCCGCAACTGGAACAGTTGACACACGAATTGACGGCGCATCTGGCGCGAGAAGGCGCGCTGCAGCGAGACCAACACGAAAAGCAATTGTCGAGCGCGCAAGACGCATTGCAAACGCTGTGCAATCAGGCAGAAGAAGCGGCGGCGAAGCTGCGGAACGCAGGCAGAAGTGGCGGAATCGCAGGTTGCCGAGAGGATTGAGGCGACCGCTCGGCGCGCGGAAGAAGAAGCGCGCAAGCGGGAAGAATCCGCGGGAAATCAACACGCGGCATTGACCGCGGGAATGCGGGAGATCCAGGAACGCGTAACTGGCTCTCTGGCAGAAGCGCAGAATTCGCTGCACGAGCAATTAGCGCGGGAGTTGGAGCCTGCAAAGGCCAGCCTGCTCGGCGACGCGGAAGCTTCTCTGCGCGAGCAGCACCAGAAAGCTGCGGAGGAGCTGCAGGAAAAAGCGCGCAATCTCCATCAGGAAATCCTCGAAGCAGGACAGAAGCAGAGTGCCGCGGTTCAAGCGGCGTTCGAAGCCCAGTCGAAGCAACTGGAAGACACACTGGCGAGGGCCAACCAGGCAAGCGAACGTTTGGAACAATTCGCGGGCCGCGTCGAAGCGGTGCAGCAGCAAGCCATCACCGGATTTCAATCTCAATTGGACGACGTGCTCACATTGCACCGCAATGAGTTGCACCGCCAGTCGGGTAATCTGTTTGAGGAAATCCACAAGCGCATTCAGAGCAGCTTCGAGGCGGCCAACAGCCGGGCGCTGGAGAAATTTGAAGAACAAATTGCCTCGTTGGTGAATCCGCACGTGCGTCAAGCCGAGGAGGCGGTGCACCGCCT
Organism: Candidatus Acidiferrales bacterium; assembly: GCA_963792145.1. Classification (GTDB taxonomy): domain Bacteria; phylum Acidobacteriota; class Terriglobia; order Acidiferrales; family UBA7541; genus Acidiferrum. Next base: position 276,751 of record CAWBVH010000033.1, on the reverse strand, counting down.
GGCCGGGGGACGGTCGCTGCTGGATGCCGCGATGACCATGCAGCAAGACCGCATTCGAGCGTCGGCGGATGACGCGTTCGCAGAGTCGATGGCGCGGTTCCGCGAAAACCTGGGAAGCGTGGAGCAGTTGTTGAGCGAATCTGCCCAGACCATTACGAACCGGAACCTGGAAGAACTGGAGAATCGGACCGCGGATTCGAAGCACCACGCTCTGGAGGAAATGTTCAAGTCGGCGGAGTGGTACGAGAAGAAGGCCCAGACCCAGCTGCAAAACATAACCGAAAAGCTCGTGGATCAGTCGGGAACTCACCTGCGAGAAAAGGCCGCGGAACTCTCCAGCTTGTTCGCCACGGAGCTGAGCCAGTCCAGCCAGGCTTACATTGGGCAAACGCATCAGAAAATCGACGAGACCGTGCACGATGCCTTTGAACGAGTACGACTGCTCTTTGCTGAGGCTGCGGACACCACCTCAGCGGCGTTTACAGATGAGATTCAGCGAACCGCCCGGCAGGAACTGGAAGGATTCACGGCGCTGATGACCAAATCCGTGGAACTGTCGCGCGAACGCTTGGACGCCACGCGAGAAGAGATCACCCAGCGTGTCTCCGCCGAGCAGGAAGAATTCCTGCGGCGATTCCGCGCCGGGGTCACCGGGGCTGTCGAGAAAAGCCTGAATGAAGCGCAGGAAGAGGTCAGGACGAGTTTCGCGTCCCTGCTGGAATCCTGGAAAACGATGAGCGAAGCAAAACGCGGAGAATTACGCGAGACGTTTGGGAAAATCAGCGACGAATCCGCAGCGGGCTACCGGGACCGGCTGGAAAATATATCGAATTCATGGATGGTGGCAACCGTGGCGACACTCGATCATCAATCTCGAGACGTAATTGCGAAGATCGCGGCAACGGCGGAAGAACGATTGCGCGAAGCTTCGTCGGAGGTGTTCTCCCGTTTCGGGGACACACTGCGCGAAAGGCTGCAGCAAATTGCCATGGGATTCGACACCGGAAAGAACCCGCCGAAGTCGTAACCCTCTACATCGCTGTCTACGGTTTCCTCAAGCCGTTTGTTTTCGGAAATTACTTGGGCAATGCTATGCTGACGTTCAGATGAAATGGCTACTGCAAAATATTCGCGCGCGCAAGCTTTGCACTTAAGAATCCGCGTTATGCCCTGTCGACGCTCTACGGCGAATTGACGTTTAGTGACGAGCGGTTTCTTGCCAGGATGTGCGGCGTTTCTCCTCGCGCCATTCGGGGATATCGATTTGGATCGATACTCCAGCATCCTGCCAAAGATGAAGTTCCTGCGCATATTGCCAGCGTGGCTGCAGAGTTCGCCATGGACTCTCCAGTCGTCAGACTCCCGCGAACTTCTACCAAGAAAGGTCTTAAACCAAGTCGGCCAACTCCCTATCTTCATTCACGACAGCCTGCACGCCTGTGAAACATGATTCGGGAGTATACAGAGGCCTATCCGTGCTTACAGCCCGGAGGCTTGCTTTTCTCCGATGATGCGCTTTGGAACAATGCATTCGCGGACTTTTCCCGCGAAATTCATGCAGCTCAAGCTTGCATCTTGCACGGCGTTGGTTTTCTCCGCAAAGACTGAGCGTAGTTCGGAGACTGCCTGCCCGCTGTTTACCGGAAGACCCGCCAAAGTCGTAACCGTATTAGGCTCCACCCAGCGTTGGCGCCGAGGAGCCGTAGCCTTGTATAATTCAGCGGACTGCCTATGGCGAACCGGGCTTACCTGCGCGTCTGGACGCGCGATTTCAATGAACAAACGATGATCGTGCAATTCGCGCGATTTCTCGCCACCGCTCCGGTTACGGAATCGGGCCCGGGATTCGAGCGTTTGATCGTGCAACCCATCGATAGCACCGAAACACCCATCGCCGAGTGGGATCTGAAGACCGGCAGGTTTGGTCCCGCCGAGGTGGCCGCGCTCGCGGCGCAGAACCTGGCCCCAGATACCGCATACATCGTGGACGCGAAGTGGGATCTGTGGAACTTCGACATTGAAACGTTGAAGTGGAAGCAGGAGCCCTCGACGCTGGAACTGCTTTGCCAGGGACCGCTTCATGATGACGGCATCGCCGCAAGCACCGGCAACTTCGTGGCAGACCTGGGATTTGAGCACCTCTTCACCGGCCACGCGGGATTGCTGGCTCCGGGCGCGGCAAAAAATCCCTTTGAAACCTCGGATCATCCGCTGGAAAAGACCTTCCGAAGCTGGATGAGCAGCGGCGAAAATCTGAAGCAATATCACGCAAAGACCCGGGAGAACATCCAAAAACTGTTCAGCTGGGTGGAAGCGATCGAAGCGGCGTTGCCGGTGGAACGAAGCGAATTGCTGAGCGAGGGAGAAGAGAATTTTGAGGCGCGGCTCGATGCCATTCTGGCGCAAAGGTAATCGGCCGGCGCGATTGCCGGGCTCGCGTCGGTCGCGTATCGGCCGCACGCCGCATTTTGGCCAGCGGGCGTTGTGGGCGTTGGGCCTGGTAACTATGATCGCAACCGCCGAGACTGTAGCTCACCCCTTCAGGGGTGAGGCTCGACAGAAGCCCACGCCCAAAACGACAGCGACGAAGAAAGCGAACGAATTGACGTTAGCAGGATTGCGCCCGGGACGCGACAGCGTGACGCGCGCGGCACAATTTAACCGACAGTTTCGCGATGGCAAGGAGCGGCAAGCGGACCAATCGGTATGGGTCGATGGGTGCAGGGGCCTAAAGCTGACTATCGACAGCGGCAAAGAGAAAAGTATTGAGGTGATTCGTGTGGGCCTCTATTCGGGACCCAATCCCGATTGCGCAGAGCAGGTCCCAAGTCCATGGAGAACGGGAAAGGGATTGCGGCCTGGAGACCCATCAGCAAGTGTCATGCCAGCTCTACGGCGAGCCGGATTCGCGGAGTCCTAGCACGAAGGACGGCCAGCCATTAGAATTGTGGTATTACGCCTTTGACTGGGCCGGCCCTGACGTACCCCAGGTGATGGAAGTGGTTTGCACCAGAGAGAAGGACGGGCAGGTCGGGCGAGTGGTAGAAATAACCCTGGCCGCGCCGAGCTTGTAAAGAAACGACTTGTGGTCGAATTTCGTAGTTACACTCGTGCGCGGCGTACGTCTATTTGAGAAAGGACCTGAATGTTCCGCTCCCTTTTTGCTGCAGTGGTGCTCGTCCTGATGCTGGTTGGCTGCGGGTCAGAACCACCCAAGCCCGCCGCGGAAGCCGAGAAGAAGCCCGAGGCGGAGAAGAAGCCCGAGGCGTCGGCGATTCCCGAAGAGGTTCAGGATGTCGCGAAGAAACTGCTGGGAAGCGATGCCCAAGTGCTGCTATATGGCGACCTGGCAAAAAATGGCAAGCAAGAATTGCTGGCGGCGAACGTGGTCCCCAATACACCGAAAAGTGTGGTAGCGGGAACGGTAGTGACACGTGCCGTGGTTGCGGAAAATGATGACGGCAAGTGGGTGGAGCTGGTGCGCGCCGACGAGCACCTGAAAAACTCCAAGGGCTATCTGGCGTTGACACCGCTGCAGGCCGTAACAGGCTGGAAGCTGCAGTACGAAGAAAGCCCGGAGAAAGGCATGTCGCTCTACTTCACGCCGGTGAAAGCGGGCTCGAGCGAACGAACTCTGCCCATCGCTGTTCGCTGGAATCCGGCGACGAAGCGCTACCAGTCGATGGACCCTTCGTACCAACATTTCCTGGGCGAAGCGGCAACGCTCGATAATGCGAGGTCCACTTTGCGATGAGCACGGCGGCAACAGCCCCGCAAAAAGGAGCGACGAACCAGTCGAAGAAATCGACTTGGCAGAATCTCCGCGGGCTGGTGCCGTATCTGGCGCGGTATAAGGGAGCGATCGCGCTGGGGCTCCTCACCCTGGCGCTGATGGGCCTCATCGGCAACATCGTGCCGCTGGCGACGGGCATCATCACCGACACGTTAGCGGGAAGTCCACGGCCATTTTCCCATCCGATGCATGGCGTCGCGGGAGCGGTGGGATCCGACTGGCTGGGCGGTTTGGTGCCCTACTACGAACCGAACAGCCGGCGAACGATCGCTTTTTATTGCCTGGTAATGGTGGTGTGCATCGCGCTGAAGGGCGTGATGTCGTTCGCCACGCGGTGGATTCTGATCGGAATTTCCCGCGACATCGAATTTGATATTCGCAGCGATTTGCTGGACAAGCTGCTGGTGATGGAACCGGAATTTTACGTGCGCAACCGCACGGGCGAATTGATGTCGCGCGCAACGAACGACCTGAACGCGGTGCGCATGGTGCTGGGCCCGGGAATCATGTACAGCGGCACCACCATTGTGACCATGGTGCTGGCGATCGCGTTGATGGTGCGGTTGTCGCCCTCGCTCACGCTGTGGGTGATGCTGCCAGTGCCGGCCGTGACCGTGGCCGTGTGGTACTTCGGACAAGTAATTCACCGGCTGTACGAAAAAATTCAGGAATCGCTGGCAACGCTCTCGGCGAGGGTGCAAGAGAATTTGTCGGGGGTGCGGGTAATCCGCGCGTACGCGCAGGAAAGCGCGGAGATGAAGGGATTCGACGGGCCCAACCGTGAGTATGTTGCGCGAAACGTGCAACTGATCCGCACGTGGAGCATGTTCATGCCATCGCTGCAGGCCATGATCGGCACCACCTTCCTGATTGTGCTGTGGCAAGGTGGTTACCGGTTCCTGCATGGACAAATGTCGCTGGGCGCGCTGATCACCTTCAATACCTACCTGGGATTTCTGGTGTGGCCCATGATTGCGCTGGGCTGGGTGACAAACATTTTTCAACGCGGCGCGGCTTCCATGGGCCGCTTGAACTATATTTTGGCCGCGAAGCCGCAGATCGATGACCGCGGCGCAAAGCTTGCCAAGGGAACAAGAATTGAAGGCAACATCGAGTTCCGAAATTTGACGTTCACTTATCCCACTACTATTTCCGGCAACGGTGCCGGCGGCGGCAACGGACATGGCAAGGAAGCCCGCCCGGTTCTGAAAAACATCAACCTGAAGATACCCGCAGGATCGACCCTGGCGATTGTGGGACCGACGGGAAGCGGCAAGACAACGCTGGCAGCGTTGATCGCGCGGCTTTGGGAGGCTCCAGAAGGCGAAATCCTGATCGACGGTCATCCCATCCGCGAGTGGCCGCTGGAAACATTGCGGCGAGCGATCGGCTACGTGCCGCAGGACACCTACCTGTTCAGCGAAACTGTAGGAGAAAACATCTCGTTTGGATTGCCCAACCACGAACCGGCACGCGTGAGTGAAGCGGCAGACATCGCCGATCTGCATGGCGATGTGGAAGCGTTTGCAAAGAAATACGAAACCATGGTGGGAGAGCGCGGAATCACGTTGTCTGGCGGACAGAAGCAGCGGTCGGCGATCGCACGCGCGGTGGTGCGCGACCCAAGGATTCTGATTCTGGACGATTCCCTTTCCGCCGTAGATACACAGACGGAAGAAAGAATTCTGGGGCGCCTGCGCGGCGTGATGCACGGACGGACAACAATTCTGATCGCGCACCGCACGTCGACGGTGCGGGATGCGGATCAGATCGTGGTGCTGAAGGACGGGGAAATCATCGAGCATGGCACCCACGATGAGTTGCTGGAACGCGCGGGATACTACGCCGATTTGTACCAGAAGCAGTTGCTGGAAGAAGAACTCGAGCGCGCATGAGCACCGGTCACGAAGAAGAGGCACTCGGTAAAGCGTACGACTCGCGGCTGATGAAACGGCTGCTGGAATACCTGCGGCCTTACCGCTGGCGGGTGATTCTCGCGCTGGCTCTGGTGGCGATAGTGACGCCGCTGGAACTGGCGCCGCCGATTCTATTCCAACGTGTCATTGATCGATTTTTGGTGCCTGGCGCTAGCGGCAGGATTCCGATGACCACAGCCTGGCACGGCGTCATTCTGATCAGCGTCGTCTACCTGGGCGTGCTGATTTTTGATTTTCTGGCGCAATACATTCAGATCCGCATCATGCAGCGCGTCGGACAACAGACCATGTACGACATGCGTACGGAAATTTTCGGGCACCTGCAGCGCCTTCCGATGAATTATTTCGACCGGAATCCCGTAGGCCGGTTGATGACACGCGTGACAACCGACGTGGACGCGCTGAATGATCTGTTCGCCGCCGGCGTCGTGACGATGATCAATGATTTTTTCCTGCTGGCGGTGATGGCCTGTTTGTTGTTCTGGATTGACAAGAGATTGGCGCTGGACACCATGTTGGTGTTGCCGTTCATCCTGGTGGTGACACTGATCTTCCGCAAATACGTGCGCGAAGCAAACCGGCAAATCCGCACAGCCATCGCGCGAATCAATTCCTTCCTGCAGGAATATATTTCCGGGATGAGTGTGGTGCAGTTGTTCAACCGCGAAATGAAAGCGCGCGAAGAGTTTTCGAAACGTAACAAGGACAACATGCTGGCGTGGCGCGACGCGATTCTGGCGTACGCGCTGTTCTATCCGGCGGTGGAGTTCCTGAGTTTTGCAACCATCGCGCTCATCTACTGGTCCGGCGGAAACCGGATTTTGAGCCACGCCCTCTCACTCGGCGTTCTGATCGAGTTCACCATGTTCGCGCAACGCTTCTTCCGGCCCATCCAGGACTTGAGCGAGAAATTCAACATCCTGCAGTCGGCGATGGCCGCTTCCGAACGAATCTTCAAGCTGCTGGACGAGCCCATCACCATCGACACAAATCCGAATGCGCAGATCCAGGTTGCACCGCGCGGGGAAATCGAGTTCCGCAACGTGTGGTTCTCTTACCGCAACGTGGAAGAACCGCAGGACGAAGACTGGGTGCTGCGCGATGTTTCGTTCCGCGTCGAACCGGGGCAGAACTTCGCGATCGTGGGCCACACGGGAGCGGGGAAAACCACGTTGATCTCGTTGCTGCTGCGCTTTTATGACATTCAGCGCGGGCAGATTCTGCTGGACGGCGTGGACATACGGCTGCTCAACATGCAAGAACTGCGCAAGAACTTCGGCATCGTGCTGCAGGATCCTTTTCTCTTCACCGGAACGCTGGAATCGAACGTGCGTCTGGGAACGCCGGGGATCACGGCCGAAGCAGTCGAACATGCCTTGCAAGAAGTCGGCCTGGGCGACTATTTGAAAGGGCTCCCAGAAGGCTTGGCGAGCGAAGTGAACGAGCGCGGGTCGACGTTATCCGTGGGACAGCGGCAACTGATCAGTTTTGCGCGAGCGCTGGCGCACAATCCGCGGTTCCTCATCCTGGACGAAGCGACGTCAAGCGTCGACACGAAGACTGAGTCGCAGATCCGCGAAGCGCTGGACCGCTTGCTGTCAGGACGAACGGCGCTGGTAATTGCCCACCGCCTGAGCACCATTCAACACGCGGACCGCATCCTGGTATTCCATAAAGGACGTCTGCGGGAACAGGGTGCTCACCAGGATTTGCTGGCGCAACGGGGAATTTATTATCGCCTGTACCAGTTGCAGTATAAGGAGCAGGAACTGCACGACGCCAACGGAAATCACCGTGCCGCAGGAACGACGCCTTTCCCGACGCCGTTGCCAGCCAGTGACTAGCCGTCCATCTCACAATGCCATCCATTCCTATTCTTCTTTCAGCCGGGGAAACTTCCGGAGACATGTATGCTGCGCGTCTGGCCAAAGCGTTGCAGGCCCGCCTGGACGTTCAAATCTTCGGGATGGGCGGGCCGCAAATGCGGGACGCCGGCGTGGAAATCATCACCGATTATTCCGAAGTAGCAGTCGTAGGCATCACGGAAATTGTGAAGCACCTCCCTTCCTTGCGAAAAGCAATGGAGCGAATGGTTCTGGAAGCGGAGAGACGAAAACCGGCGCTGGCGATTTTGACGGACTTCCCTGGGTTTCATCTGCGGCTGGCGCGCAAACTGCAGCCGCGCGGAATTCGCAATGTGTATTACATCTGCCCGCAATTCTGGGCGTGGAGGCCATGGCGGGCCAAGTTGATCCGGCGCCGGTTCGTGAAGGCACTGTGTATCTTGCCGTTTGAAGAAAAGTTCTTTCGCGACGCCGGGGTTGCCGCCGATTTTATCGGGCATCCGCTAGTAGGAGCGGTTGCAGGCAACGAAAGACCGGAAGCAGTTTTGCGAGGCGCACGGACTGGATGCAGCGCGAACCGTGGTAACAATTTTGCCCGGAAGCCGAGCCGGGGAGTTGACCCACCATCTACCGGTTTTGCAGGAGACGTGCGCGCGAATCAACGGGAAAAAGCCGGCGCAATTCGTGGTGGCGGCGGCTCATCCCAAGATCGCGGAACAAATCAAGAGCGGGTGGCCGGGCGGGTTGACGCTGCGCATTGTCGAAGGGGAAACGTACAACGCACTGGCCGCCGCAGACGCTGCAATTGTGTCTAGCGGGACCGCGACGGTAGAAGCGGCTCTGTTGAATGTACCCATGGTGGTTGTGTACCGGGTGTCGCCGCTGACAGCAACGTTGGCGAAGCCACTCGTGCGGACGCCGTATTTTGCGATGGTCAACCTGATCGCCGAGAGGGAAGTTGTTCGGGAACTGGTACAGGACGATTTCACCCCGGAAAAAGTGGCCGGGGAGACGCTGCAGCTTCTGCAAGAACCAAACGCGCGAGCGACCCAACGCGAAGGATTGGAAGAGGTGAGAAGGCGGCTAGGGCCCCCGGGTGCGGTGGAACGGGCGGCAGAGCTGATTGCCGGTTTGCTGGGAGGAGACGCTGGCAACGCTTCATGAGCCATTGTTATCCTATATATAGTTCCCACGATGGTGCTCCCGAAAGGAATGCGATGAGGCGACGTGGAAAGGTATGGGCTGGGCTGGCGCCGGCCATCCTGCTGTTGACGGCTCTTGCCGGAGTACGGACAACGGCGCAGGAGCCGCGAGCCCCCAGCTTCCTGGCCGAGAAATACGAAGTTTCGACGTATGTCGATACGGCATCGCAAGGTATCAACGCGATCGCGAAGGTGGAATTCCGGGCGCAGGAAGTGTCGCAAAACGTGCGCGTGGAGCTGCATGAAAATCTGGATGTGAAGGAAGTGAAGGGACCGGACGGAAAGCAACTGCAGTTTCAGCGAGAAAACGACAACCCGCTGTTCGTGTATGTTACGTTGCCCCAGCCCGTCGGCGCGGGGAAAACCGTGTCTCTGACGTTCACCTACGGCGGATTCCTGGCCAACGAAGAGAACAGCCCAGTGCCGAACGTGCGCGTGGCGTCAGTGGGAAAAGACTGGGTGTATTTGCTGCTGCCTTCGCGGTGGTTTCCCTTGACCAATTATCCCTCGAACCGATATACGGGGACGTTCAAGCTGAATGTGCCGGATACCATGGCGGTGGCAGGCACCGGGAAAGCGGAGTCCCCTCAACCAATGAAGCCGAAGTCGTCTGCCGAGGGAAACCGGCTGATGTACACGTTTCATTGCGACCAGGCTGAGGCGAGCGGGTCGTTCGTGGCTGGTCCGCTGCAGTTGAACCCAAAACAAGCGGAGGGAATCGACGTGGCGGTCTATGCGCCGCGCGAGTATTCGGGAAGGGCGCAGGAGTTCGCCAACGTGGTGGCGCATCAGGAGATCGTCTTTTCGGATTTGTTCGGGTCGCTGCCCGATCCCAACATGACGGTCATTCAATTGCCGAACGGAACGCTGCGGGATTTCGCGGCGCCCGGAGTGATCATGCTGAGCCAGCGCGCATGGGATCCGAAGCTTAGCGATCGGGAAATGAGCCGGCTGACTGCGACGCAATGGTGGGGCATCCAAGTGCTGCCCGCGTCTGCCGGCGATGTTTGGATCACCGATGGACTGGCGCGATACTGCGAGGAGTTGTATGCGGAACAGGCCTTTGGAAAAGAGGCGGGCCTGAAAACGATTGATGATTTCGCCGTAGGTGCGCTGATGTACGAGGGCTCGGTGCCGGTGGCGCAAGCGGCGCGGTTGGCTCCCTATTCGAGCGAGTACCGATCAGTGGTGCTAAACAAGGGCGCGATGCTGTTTCATATGCTGCGGGTGCAGATGGGCGATGTCCCGTTTAGGTCGTTGCTGCACGGCTTCTATGCGAAGTACCAAGGCAAGACGGCAACGATTCAGGATTTCGAGGGCCTGGCGGTTGCCACGGCAACCGCAGCAGCAAAACCGAATGAAGGGCCGCCAAACTTGCAAGGATATTTTGCGCAGTGGCTGAACTCCACCGGGATCCCGGAATTTTCTCTGGAATACGTGGTGTACCGGACTCGAAAAGGATTCCGCGTGGTCGGCAAAGTTCACCAACCCCTGGACACCTTCCATATGCCGATGCAAATACGGATCGACACGGAAGGAAATCCCGAAACAAAGTGGATCGATGTTACGGGAACGGATTCCGACTTCACGGTGGAAACGTTTGGACGCCCGAAGCCGGGCGGGATTAAGGTTGATCCGAACAATTACGTGCTGAAGAGCACGCCAAATCTGCGAGCCAGGGCCGCCATCGCACGCGGGGAAGAGTTGGCGGAAGCGGGTAAATACTACGACGCGATTCTGCAGTATCAGAAAGCGCTGTCGATTCAGCCAAATCGCTCGCTGGCAAATTTCCGGATGGGTGAAGCATTCTTTTACCAAAAGAATTATCAGGCATCGGCAAACGCATTTCGCGAGGCGCTGGCGACGGTGCCGGAGCCTTCGGAGAAGTGGACCGAAGTTTGGAGTCACATTTATCTGGGCAAGATTTTTGACTTGCTGGGGCAGCGGGAACGCGCGCTGAACGAGTACAGCAAGGCTCGGTCGACCAACGACAACACCGGCGGCGCGCAGGACGTAGTGGAGGCACTGGTAAAAAAACCCTACACGGAAGCGGGAATGCCGCCAATTACGCCGTCGAACAAAGAGGCCGCACAGCAGCAGAAAAAGCAAGCGGATGTGCCACCGCCGGCTTCCGGCGATAAGCCGACATTCAAGAAGCCACCGCCACCGAATCAGTAGCGTATTTCTTCAAACCGATCTAAGCAGCCGCTTCCAACATGCGGCAACGGAACTAATCCCCTTCTGCGTGCGTATTACCGGACGAAAAGCACGCGAGCGATGGTGTGTGAGAGCGGGACCTTTGCGGGCGCTGTTCGTCCAATCGGAAGGGTGGGCAATGAGAAATTGTCTGAGTTTTGCGTGCGTGGTCGCAACGCTAGCGATTTTAGGGCCCTGTTCGCTGCACGCACAGACCCTTGCAGCAAGAACCGAACCACCTTTAAACAAGCCGGATCAGGCAACAATTGCCGCCCTGCGGAAGCGCATACCGGAATTGCTGAAGGAGAGTTCGGTCCCCGGCCTTTCGCTGGCGTTGATTCGAGACGGAAAGACATATTGGGTGCAGGGATTCGGTGTACGCAACGCAGAAACCGGGCAGGCCGTGACCGAGGATACGGTCTTTGAAGCGGCTTCGCTGAGTAAGCCGGTATTTGCGTATGGCGTGCTGAAACTGGTGGATCAAGGAAAGCTGGACCTGGACACACCGCTGACACGATACCTGCCCAAGCCGTACATCGACGGAGATGCGCGGCTGGAAAAAATCACGGCACGAATTGTTTTGAGTCACCGAACAGGATTTCCGAACTGGAGGGGGGACGGGAATCCTCTGACGATTCACTTTACACCGGGAGTGCGATTCAGCTATTCGGGCGAAGGATTCGTGTATCTGGCAAACGTTGTGGAGCAGGTGACTGGAAAACCGTTGAACGACTATATGACGGAAGCTGTGTTTCAGCCTTTGGGGATGAAGAGCAGCAGTTATGTGTGGCGGCCGGACTACGAGGCACGCACGGCCACAGGGCACGACGGGGGTGGACAGCCGGGAGAGAAGCGGAAGCCGACTGAAGCGAACGCGGCAGCCAGCTTGCATACAACGGCCGGTGACTACGCGTTGTTTGTTGAGGCGCTATTGAATGGGACCGGCTTAAAGCCGCAGACATTGCGGGAAATGGAGCGGCCGCAGATTCCGGTGGATCCGACGTGCACGAATTGCACGGAACGCGCGCCGAAGGAGGTATCGAAGAGCGTGTTTTGGGGGCTGGGAATTGGCATTCAAGAAACCAAACAAGGCGAATCACTGTGGCATTGGGGCGACAACGGGTCCTTCAAGTGCTATGTGGTGGCGTTCCCAAAACAGAACATCGGAGTGGCGATGTTTATGAACGGAGCGAATGGAATGTCCATCGCGAGCGAGGTTCTGCATATAGCGATCGGCGGAGAGGAACCGGCTTTTCAGTGGATCAAGTATGACCGTTACGATTCGCCAGCGATGCGATTCGCTAAGGCGGTGCGGGAAAAAGGCGCTGAAGCGGCCATTGCAGAATTTCGGCCGGCTCTTCAGCAAGGGCAAATTTCCGAGGATGCGATTAATGGGACGGGCTACCAAGCACTGGCGGCGAAGAAAACGGAGGACGCCATCCGTATTTTTCAGTTGAATGTGGAACTGCACCCAGATTCATCAAATACCTATGACAGCCTGGGCGAGGCGTACATGGCGAATGGGGAGAAGGAATTGGCAATCAAGAACTACGAGAAATCGCTGGCGCTGAATGCGAAGAATAACAATGCTGTCGAAATGTTGAAGAAGCTCAAGGCAGAGTAGTGTTTGTTAACCCTTTTTTTGCAAGTGTTGATTCTAAGGGACTTGGCGTTTCTCTGAAGCTTTAGAATCAGCACTTGGGAGGCTGCCTGGAGGTCTTGGCACTAAAGGGATTGCAACTGGCGTCTCACCGAGCGCCGAGCTTGAGCGCTTCTCGTCCTATCCCAATAGCCTCGACGTTTCCGAGGCGATCGGCATATTCACAAAGAGTTATAATAATACATGGGTAATATTCTGTCAAACACAATACGCGTGTCTTTGAGCCAGTTACGCCCTGTTGGAACGTGGAGCGCTACCCAAGCCGTTCAATTCGTCGCACCGAGCAAGGCCTACTATCGCTAAGTGGTGAGGGTGACGGCGCCGGACTTCAGGTCGTAGACGGCGCCGACTACCTTCACTTTACCTTCTTTGACGCGAGGGGCGAGGATCGGCTCCAGACCTTCCAGGCGTGTGACTCCATTTTTGACATTCTGGATGATGGCGTTTGCCAGCGGGTCGCCGGGCTGGCCTTTGCTTTGGGTGACGGCGGGCTTGATGAGTTCGACCAGTCCGTTGATGGCGCCGGGGAGCGAATCCTTGGCGTTGATGTGCTGGATGGCAGCTTTGACGGCGCCGCAGTTGGAGTGGCCGAGAACGAGGACGAGCGGGACGTTGAGTTCGGCGATGGCGTACTCCGTGCTGCCCTTGACGGTAACCCCTGCGCCGTCGACCACGTTGCCAGCGACGCGGACGACGAAGAGATCGCCGACGCCAACGTCAAACAGGATTTCGGGAGAGACGCGGGAATCCGAGCAGGTGATGATAACGGCTTCGGGATATTGAGCTTTAGCGAGAGGGCTGAAATCCGCAGGGCTGCGGCGGGGGTTGACGATCTGCCCCTTCACGAAGCGTTGATTACCGGCGAGAAGTTCGCGCAAGGATTCGTCGGGAGTGAGGAGCTTGGGCTTCGGTTCAGTGGCGGTGGATTGTTGAGCGGCAAAAGAAAAATGTGGATAAGCGAGACAGAAACCTGCAGCAGAGGCGAGACGAAGGAAGCTGCGGCGAGAGGATTGGGGGAGAGTGTGCATCGGTATGACCTCCAGAGGCGGACATTGTACACGAGCGCGGTGGATGCGCGTGACACGATGCCTTACAGCGTATGGAAGGATACCACCGAAATGGCAATGTCCCGGTCGGGCCGGCAGATGTTATGCGTAAAACCTGGGCCGGCATAAAAGCCAGCGCTACATTGAAGAACGCAGACGGCGAACCTGCTCGTTAGAGAGGGGCGAGGCCGGTTAGGCGGGCGGCGGGGATGCCCTTTTGTTGGATTAGGACGTGGAAGCGTTCGCCCATGCCTTCGGGGAAGATCAGGGTTTTGAGTTGGAGGCGGGCGCGAAGGCGAGCGGTATCGTCCATGCCATCGTCGTAGAGATCGGCGAAATCATTTCCCTTCCCTAGAGCGAGGAGAAAAGCGGTTTGCGTGACGTGGCCGAGAGTTTCAAGACCGTGGCGCTGGCCCCACACGCGTAGCGCGGTGAAATTGAGGTGCGCGGTAAGGTCTTGCTCGCCGGGGGCAGCGTAGAAGTCTTCGTTGGCGCGGTGATTGGCGTAGGCCAGGACTGTGCCGGCCGTGTGGTGGGAATCGAACAGGTCGGCGGCTTCGTGGCCGTAGTCGATGGTAAGTACGAAACCGCGATCGAGGCGGCGAGCGATTTCGGTGATCCAGTCACAAGCTTCGAGGCCGGCTTCCGCGTGCTGGCCGTCCTGGAGGGAGATTTGTTGGGCGGAGAAATAGTCGGAGATGGCACAGGTGGAAAGCGGCATGGGGAGTTCGGAGAAGCGAGTGCCATCGCAAGTCACGAAAATTTCGCTGAGGGAGTCTTGTTGTTGGAGGACGCGATGGACCGGAAGCGCATCGAGAAGTTCGTTGGAGAAAAGGCAACCGACGGGAATGCGAGCGGGGATTTCGATGGATGGCGCGGCACTTCCCTTCCTGGACGAAGTGAGAGAGGTGCGCCGCAAGCTGGTCGCAGCGCGAACGCGAGCGCTCGACCGCGATGTAGCGAAGAGAATGGTAGAACTCCGGAAGCTTCGCTTGAGCAAATTCGAGGATATGGCCGGCGAGACGGCCAACGCCAGCGCCGACTTCGACAAGAAGAAATTCGGCGGGACGATCGAGTTGCTGCCACATTTCGGCGAATTGGCGAGCCAGCAAGCGGCCGAAAATCGGATGAACATCCACGCTGGTGTAGTAGTCGGCGAAACGCTTCGATTCACCACGACTGTAATAACCATGCACAGGGTGGTAGAGACACTCGCGCATGTATTCGGCGAAGGTGATGGGCCCAAAACGACGGATGCGCTCAGCGAGAAGAGAAGCGAGAGGGGTCACGCGGAGACGGCTCCGGAGGCGAGATCTTTTTGGAGTTGTTGCCAGATGAGCTGGAAGACATCGCAAGCCGCGGAATCGAAGAGGACAAAGTAAACCGTTTCGAGAGTGGACCCGGCCTTCAGGTGCTTGACCACCTCAGCGAGCATGATGCGCGCGCACTCGTCCATGGGGAAACCGGAAACGCCGGTGCCAACGGCGGGAAACGCAATGGTTTTGAGTTTTCGTTCGGCGGCGAGGCGAAGGGAATGCGCGGTGGAGGTGCTGAGTGATTTGGGAGTGGTGGCGGTGCCGCTAAGGCTCATGCTGGCGGCGTGAATGACGTAGCGCGCCTTGAGTTTGCCGCCGCCTGTGATGGCCGCATAACCGACAGGGATGCTGCCGAAGTCGTCGCACTCGCGCTGGATTTCGTCGCCGCCCTTGCGGCGAATGGCGCCGGCCACACCGCCGCCGAGAATGAGATCGTTGTTGGCGGCGTTGACGATGGCGTCGACGTCCATTTCGGTGAGGTCGCCCTGCTGGATGATGATGCGTTCGGAGAGAGGTTTCATTGGGGATATTGTAGAACAGGTGGGGCGGGCGGCAGGGATCAGATATCAGGGTTCAGAGAGCAGGAAGCTAAGAGAAGAGGATTGCGAACGACAGTCGGTGAGAGGCCATTTAAATCGCAAAGCGGCGGCTAGCCGCCGCACTCCAAACGGCCCTTCCTGTGAGCGGGGTTGCGGATGGATCGGAAAAGCCTCGCCCCTGAAGGGGCGAGCTACAGGAGCGCATCATCAGGCTCGGGACAACGATTTATGAGCGAGTTGCCAGGTTGCGGTAGGCGGGGTCATTGAAGCCGATGATGATTTGTGAGCCGCGAATTAGTAAGGGCCTGCGAATGAGATTGGGGTGCTTGGCCATTAGCTTGAGGGCTTCGGCGCGAGTGGGAGGATGCTTGGCCATTTGGCGCGCGCGAAAAAGCTCGTTGCGTGGATTGAGAAATTCCTTGTAGTCGCGTTTGCCGATGAGTTGATCGAGTTCGGATTCGCTGAGTGACTGTTTGTCGAGATCGCGAGGGGTGAAGTCGAGTTTAAGTTCGAGCAAGAGACCTCTTGCTTTGCGGCAGGTGGTTCAAGTGGGTTTCTGGTAGAAGGCGATTTTGGTGTTGGGCATTTGTAGTGACCTCCTTGGGGTGAGTGGTTGCGTTGAAGCTCAGATCCTTCGGCCAAACTACGGCCTCAGGATGACACGCGCGGCTAGCCGCCGCACTCCAAAATTATTCCTGAATGAGCGAGTTTGCGCGGCCGTCGGAAAAGCCTCGCCCCTGAAGGGCAGCTACCGGTGCGAGTAAATCAGTAGCGCGGAACCTTGGGATCGACTTCTAGCGACCAGCGATCGATGCCGCCAGCCATGGACTTGGCGGATTTCACGCCCTGCTGGCGCAGCCAGTTGGCAACATCGAGGCTGCGCATGCCGTGATGACAGAAACAGATGACGTCGTCGTCGGTGTCGAGTTTCTGAAGATTGGCGGGAATGGAGCCCATGGGGATGAGCACAGCTCCTTCGATGCGGCAGAGGGCGTGTTCGTGGGGCTCGCGGACGTCGACGAGGAGGAGTTTGTCGCCGCGGTCGAGGCGTTGTTTGACTTCAACTGCGGTGATTTCTAGATCGTTCACGTTATCTCCCAAAAAAATCCGGTCAGAAAAGCGCCCGCCTCAGAAGGCGGCCGCTATACCAGCAAAAGCAAAGAACAAAGAAAGTCAAGACCCGCACCCTTAAAAGGCGAAGGGTGCGGCACCCGGCAAAACCCAAGAACACAGGCTGAAGCCTGTGCTACAAAACCTGACGTCGACAACCGATCACTGGTTGCCGGCGAAGAGGCCGCCTAGGATGGCGAACATCATGAAGAGCAGGACGCCGACCACGAGGCAACCAAAAACCAAGCCGAGTAGTTTTCCTGGGCGAAGTTTAGCCACAACATTGTACCGAACTACTGGATGGAGCCCTTGGCGGAGATCCATTGTTTTTCGACGGATTGAATCTCCTCGACGAGAGCGACATCTTCCGGCTGCGGCAGCATTTCTTTTAGATGCTCGGCGTAGGCTTGTTCGCTGAGCAGTTCACCGGTGACGCTATAGGGTTTTTTGGCGTGCTCGCCGATGAAGCGGTTGAACTTCACATCGGGCACGTAGAGTTGCGTGTGGCCGGGGGGCACATTCTTGTTGATCATGTCGACGAGCTTGACGCACTCCTGGCGGTAGAGTTCGCGGCTGTGCTCATTCATGCGGGCGAGATCAGCTTCGGCCTTGGCAGTGGGCTCGTCGTAGCGGCCCTTCAAGCCCCAAACGTAAAACCAGTGGGCCGAGCTGGAGTGATCGACGCCGAAGAGGTCGAGACTGACGGGAATCCACTTGTTCACATATTTCTGAATGATGTTGGTGGGAATGACGCCAGCCTTGACGATGCGCTTAACGCCATCCTGACCGGTGCCCAGATGGAAAGATTCCTCCTTGAGCATGGGAATCATGGATTGGGCGAGAGGGGCGAATCCGGAATAGCTGAGCATGGTGAGTTGATACTTGCCGTCACGATCGACGAAGTCGGTGTAGACGAAGAAGTCGAGCCAATTGTTGACATCCTGATTGAAGGCACCGAGGAGGCGCTTCTGATCGAACGCGCGGCGTTCCAGCATTTTCTGAGCTTCGACGCGGCCGGAATAGCCGAAATGATTCATGAGCAGATAGCACATCTGCCAGCCGTGGCGCATTTCTTCGGTGACGACGCGGCAAAGAGATTGGCGGTCGTGTTCGCTGGGAGAAGTTTCGAAGAGGCGGCGCTGCTGCTCGACGGAGGCGAACTCGGTATCGCCTTGGTAGACGATGAGATTGAGAAGAGCGTCGCGCATGCGCTGGTCGGGGATTTGCATGACGCGCTCCCATTTGGGGCGGCCACGGTAGGCGCCGAATTCGACTTCGTTGGAACGAGTGGGACCGAATTTGGCTTCAAACTGATAATTGGTGATTTCCGGATAAGCGACCCCGATGTCTTTTTGCCAGACGCGGAAGAGATCGACCCAGTCATCGAAAGTGGAAAGACGTGTTGCCGGCATGAGCGTTTGCCTCCTAAACATTTGATACCGAAAAGCGCCCGCCTCGGAAGGCGGCCGCTACAAAACCTAGGACACAGGCTGAAGCCTGTGCTACTAAACCCAAGAGCGGACCGCCTCCCCTACCGGGGCAAGCAGAAGGCGGTCCCTACAAAACCCAAGAGACAAAAAGCGGTCAGCGTCCTTCGAACTTGGGAGGCCGCTTGTCGTAAAAGGCGCGAATGCCTTCCTTGCAATCCTCGGAATGAAAGCATTTGAGCTGGTATTCGACTTCACGCTCCAGGGCCTGCGTCAAGGCTTGCTGATCGCGAGCAAAGAGCGTGTGCTTGACGGCGCGGATGGCGATTTGCGGACCGGACGCGATTTTCTGGGCGAGGACGCGGACTTCATTCTCAAAGCGGTCGAAGGGGAAAACGTGGTTCAAGAGTCCGAGGCGGTGAGCGGTTTTGGCGTCAATCATTTCGCCGGTATAAAACATCTCGGAGGCGATGGACGGGCCAACGAGTTGGGGAAGAAAATAGGTTCCGCCATAGTCGGGGAACAAACCGACATTGGCAAAATTCTGGCCAAAGACGGATTCTTCGGTGGCGATACGAATATCTGCAGCGAGGGCAAGATTCATTCCGGCGCCCGCGGCAGGTCCATTCACCGCGGCGATGACGGGTTGCGGCATGGAGCGGATTTTCAGGACGGCTTGCATCCCGGAACGGAGGATGGGGCCGAGTTCGGAGGTGTCGTCGCGCTCGCGGCCCTTGCCGATTTCGCCGAGATCGCCGCCGGCACAAAAAGCGCGGCCGGCACCGGTAAGAACCACGACGTTGATGGTGTGATCGTTGGCAATGCGAGCGAGGGCGTCATTGAGAGCGTTGGAAAGATCTTTGTTGAGGGCGTTGAGACGCGTGGGACGATTCATCACCAAAGTGGCGATGGGGCCCTGCCTGTTTTCGAGGAGGACGGGCGATGAGAGTTTGCGGAGCCTGGCTCATGGGATTTTCCTTGGCAATGCGATGCTACGGGTGATGGGATTCGCGGGCTTTTTCGGTTTTTTCAACCAGCTGGGCAAGTTTCTTAAAGAGTCTGATGCGGTCGGACTTGCTGCGCGAGTTTTGGTTGCCGGTTGAAGGTACGACGAACACCTGGGCGCCGTAGAGCAGGCCCTTCTGCAGGCCGAAATTGCATTTGCGCTGAGCGAACTGCTCGTAGGTGAACTTGCCGTTGAAGGCGACGACGCGGGGAGAAAATTCCTCGAGCTTCTGGCCGAGAACGATGCGGCCTTCGGCGTAGTCTTCGCGGGTGAGTTCTTCGACGGCTTTGGTGGGGCGCTTGACGAGGTCGGTGAGGCCGATACCAAACTCGATGATGCGGCGGTCGTCGGGATAGTCGAAGGGTTCAGGGACGACGCCGCTTTCGTAGAGGGTGGGCCAGAATTGATTGCCGCGTCCAGCGTAATAGTGGCCTGCGCGGACAGAAGACTCGGTGGGGTTGCAGCCCACAATGACGAGCTTCATGCCTTTTCGAAGATAGTCTGGAAGTGTTTTCATCCGAGTTGCGCTTGAGCTCCGAACTTAATTCTACTTCCCTTTGAAATTGGCGGCGCGCTTTTCTACGTAAGCGGCGAGGCCTTCCTTGGCGTCTTCGCTGGTGAAGAGGAGTTGCTGCAATTCACGTTCGAGGCCGAGGGCTTCGGCAAAGGGGATTTCGATGCCGGTGACAACGGAACGCTTGATGCGGCCGACGGCGCGGGAAGCCTTATTGGGCGGGCAGAACTGGCGGGCGTAATCCATGACATCCTGCCAGAAGGTTTCTTTTTCGTAGATGTAGTGGATGAGATCCATCTCCAGTGCTTCTTCGAAGCTGAAGGTGCGACCAGTGGCCATGAGTTCGAGGGCGCGGGCGCGGCCAATAGCGCGGGCAAAGCGCTGGGTGCCGCCGGTGCCAGGGAGAACGCCGAGGTTGACTTCGGGGAGGCCGATCTTGCCGCCCTCTTTTTTAGCGACGCGGATGTCGCAGGCCAGGGCGATTTCCAAACCGCCGCCGACGGTGTGGCCGTTGAGTGCGGCGATGACGAGTTTGGGGGTTTGCTCGAGACGGCAAAGCGTTTCGTTGGCGTGGAGGCAGAAATAGTATTTGAACTGCGGGTCGGCCTTGGTGAGCATGGGGATGCTGGCGCCAGCGGAGAAGAACTTCTCGCCAGCGCCGCGGATGACGATGACGTGGACGGACTCGTCCATGCGGGCCGTGAGGATGGCAGTGTCCAGTTGCTGCATCATGTCGTAGGAATAGGTGTTGGCGGGTGGATCGTCCATTTCAAAGATGGCGATGCCGTCTTCGACGCGGTATTTGATGAGTTCTTTGGATGCGATGCTGGTGGTGGTTGCCATGATTCTCTCCTGCTCTTTCTCCATCTGGAACTTCAATGACTCACCGGCTGAAGCCTGTGCTACTTAAACCGCTGCTTGCCTTTGTCAGGGCACAGCCAACGTTGTGTCTGGGACGGACTCCTTCGCGGCGGCCTCCGTGGGAAGGACGCCGTGGAGGAAAATACGGACGATGTGGTCAGTTAGTTCGTCGGAGCCGGGGTCGACCTCCGGGTTATGCCACTTATAGACCCAGTTCATCATGCCAAAGAGGCTGAGGACAGCGACGCGGGACTTCAGGGCCGGGGCTAAGCCTGCGGCGGCCAGATCGTCGAAAACCTTGCGAGCCAAGCCGTAATATTTGCGCTTGATGGCGGCGATCTCGGCATGAAGGGGCTCGTCGAGGGCGTCTTCCTCATGGGAAAGCACCTTCATTTCGTTTGGATGCGAGAGGAAGTACTCAATATGGTTAGCGACCAGGATGCGGAGACGAGCAGCGGGCTCCGAGGCGCCTGGGAGGCGGGACTGGAGGCGCGCAAGAATGAATGTAAAGGTATTATGTTGAATAAGATACAGAAGCTTCTGCTTACTGTCGAAGTAGTAGTAGAGACCGGACAGCGAGACACCGGTGGCGCGGCTGATGTCGCGGATGGAAGCGCCCTCGAAACCCTTGTCGGCGAAGATACGGGCGGAATGGCGGAGGATGTGGTCGAGCTTGGCTTCGGTATCGCGGGGATTGGGGACAGAGGTAGGCATAGCGATTATCGAACGATCGTTCGATACTGTAAAACGACGGGCTAGCGCTGTCAAGAGCATCTATCGCAGTGGGCATGCGGCAGCGGCAGGGGATGAGAAAAGCAGATCCCCCGCCTCGCTCGGGATGACAACTTGTGTAGCGGACGCTATACGGCGAGGATTCGGGGAAAAGGCTAATTCGCGAGTTTGATGAGGGCTAGTTTGCGGATGGCGCCAAGATCCGCAGATCTCTTGACCTCCAGGCGCACACCGGTCCCCTCGGCGTAATGCGGCGCGTCATGGATTATTTTGAGCACGGACTTGGGGAGATCGCTTTGGCGCGCAGCCTTGACTGCACGGTCACCGAGGATAAAGGCCACGCGGAAAGATCCGTCGCAGGGAGAAAGGTGCACGATGGTTCGCTTCTTGAGTTTCAGGCGAAGGGACCAGCCGTATTTTGGCGAAATGCACTTCCACTCCTCGCGAGCGACGCCTTGTTCCCGGGCCAGCCAATCCACCAACTGCTTCCAAATTTCAGCACTGGGACCGAGAGCCTTGGTGATTTCTGCAGATGAGGGTTTTTCGGTTTTGCCAATAAGCGCGTTCGGAGTCATCGAATTATTCCTGACAAGCAAACAGCGGTAATTCGCGGCCGAGATGGTGTTGTTGAGCGAGGGTAAAGACTCTTACAGCGACAGCAAGATCCCAAGCAGCGATGCCGTTGGATTTGAAGAGCGTGATTTGCGAGTCGTTTTTCCGGCCGGGAACTTTTCCAGCGACGAGTTCGGCAAGTTCGTGGACATCGTTCCAGCGCTCGGGATGCTGCTGGAAGGCGATGATCAGATCGCCAGCTTCCTGTTTGGATTGCGCGATGGAGTCGACGAAAATGAGATTTGCTTTGGCGACGGCGGTGACGTCGAGTTCCTGCTTATGGGCATGATTCGCGCCGATGGCGTTGATGTGAATACCGCCGGGCAAATCCTGTCCGGTCAATACGGGATGGGAAGAAGTGGTGGCGGTAGAAACAATTTCGGCGGTGCGCACGGCATCGGCGGCGGATTCCATGGGATAGACGTTGATGCTGAGACGCTCAGACATTTCCTCGCAAAACTTATTGCGGCGCTGCGGATCGCGGCTATAGACATAGGCGGAATCTAGCAAGCGAACCGCGTTGATGGCTTCCAACTGGGTTTTGGCCTGGCCACCCGTGCCGATGATGGCAGCGGAATGCGCACCCTTCTGCGAAAGATATTTCGTGGCGACGCCGGAGGCCGCGCCGGTGCGCTGACGTCCGAGATAGTCCGCTTCGATGAGGGCGAGCAATTCACCGGTGGAAGTGCTGTAGAGAGGGACGAGAAAGCGGAGCTTGCCCTTCACGTAGGTGTATTGTTTCATGGCCACGAAACCGGCGGTTGTATCCATCGCGGCCATGTAATGGAAGAAACCGCCGCCTGGAAGCTCAAAGCGACGGCGCGGGTGAACGATGACAGTGCCAGCAGCTTGTTTGCGGGAAATGTCTTCGACGGCTTCGATGGCCATCGGCATGGTGAGGAGTTGACGAACCTCGGATTCGTTGATGTGAAGGGTCATGAGTTCTCAGCGGAGAGGATAGCACGGCGGTCGTGAGATGGGGATTTTGGCAGAGCGCAGACGTGATGTCAGAAGGGGCTAGCATGAAAGCTAGCGCTACATGAGAAAGCGGTTGGTCGGTGTGTCGGACGGCCTCGGAAGACCGTCCCTACCAAAGTTCCCCCGATGGCGGCGTAAAGCCGCCTCTACAGTCAACGGAAAGAACACACCAAGAACCCAGGCTGAAGCCTGGTTACTAACCCGAGAGCCCAAGTACAGAAACCGTACCTGGGGCACCCGCCTACACGAGCTAGCGGTGCGCGGCGGACTTTTTTGCGGTGGATTTTTTGGGGGCGGATTCGTCGCGGACACGGCGGACTACGGTTTGAATCAGGTGATAGACGCGCTCTTCTTTTGGGGAGTCCATTACACGAAAGCGAAACTCGG
Organism: Candidatus Acidiferrales bacterium; assembly: GCA_963792145.1. GTDB lineage: Bacteria > Acidobacteriota > Terriglobia > Acidiferrales > UBA7541 > Acidiferrum. The sequence continues at coordinate 253,591 of CAWBVH010000033.1, read as the reverse complement.
GTTCGTTTTTGGGGCTCTTGCCCGTGCGGATGGGAAGGGCGCCGCAAAGGTCGTTCTCAATGAAGGCGGTTTCGTAGCGAGATTTCTTGCGATTCCAGGTGAGCACGCGAAGAGTGGTGAAATCGCAGGGCTGGCCTTCGGGGCCACGATTGCCCGCGATGAGGTATTGCGGATGCTCGCCGTCGTCATCAGTGACGCGATTCAGTTCAAACCAGGCGATGGGACGAATATTGGCGGAGGTGGTGCCGTCGCGAACGGGGTCAGGAAGATCCAGAGAAACGAAGCGAGCGACAACCCATCCGGCGATCGGAACGGTCTGATCCCCGGGTTGCGTGGTGGTGTTCGCGGCAGAATTGCGAATGGCGCTTTCACCGGGAGGGCGAGTAGCAATGGCGCGCACCAGAAACCAATCCTCTTTTTTGCTTTCCTGCGGCTCGTTGGAAGATTCTTTTTCGTCGGTGACCTGAACCCAATCGGAAACAGCGCGACCTACAATCTCAACGGGCATGCCGCGCGAAAATTGGTACAGGCGAGGCTCGGTGCGGCCCGGCAGGACGCGCAGATTGGTGGGAACCTTGGTGCGTCCGCGGGCCTGGATGGGCATGACACGAGTTTGCTCGAGTAGCTTCTCGCTGCGCTGCCAGAGGTCCGGTTCTATCAGGTAGCGGCCATCCACCCAGCCGGTGAGACCGGCGGCGGTGCGGACTTTAACGTTGTCGTTGCGGCGCGCAAGGACTTCCACGCGGTCGCCATAGAGCAAAACGCCGGTCTGCTCGCGCACCTGGGCGACGCTGCTCCAAACCGTGATGCTGCGTTCGCCGACGTAGGCCTCGCCGAGAGATTCGTGTTTGGGCCGAAAGAGCCAAGCGAGCAGAGCCACCAGACAGAGCAGTGGCACCGCCACGAGAAGCTTTCGCTTCATGCGCTATCACCGAACGTGATTCCGACACAGCGCGCGGCGTGAACGATTTCGCTGGAAGGGTCGATAAACTTCATCTTTTCGAGTGCCTCGTCAAGGGATACTGATGCCATTTTACCAGCCTTGAGGCAGACCATACGGCCAAATTGTCCATTGGCAACCAGATCGGTAGCGGCGACGCCGAAGCGCGTGCCCAGGATGCGATCGAAGGGCGTGGGGGAACCGCCACGCTGGACGTGGCCGAGAACGGTAACGCGAATTTCCTTCTGGAGCATCTCATGCAGGGTGAAGGCGATGCTATTGGCTACGCCGCCCGGCCCAATCGGGGGGATAGGCTTGCCACAGGGATCGGTAGCGGGCAGTTTGACGCCTTCGGCGACCACGATAAGGCTGAAGCGCTTGCCACGAAGTTCACGGGCGCGAACAGCGTCGCAGATGGCTTCGAATTTGAACGGGATTTCGGGGACCAAGATGATGTGAGCACCTCCGCCAATGCCGGAGGGAGAGCGATCCAGCCGGCGTCGCGGATGATGACTTTCGGCGGTGGTGTGAAGACGGTCGATGGCTTTGGTGGCGATGACCAGGGCGGTGTCAAAACCAAAAGTGACTTCGCTAGCGTCAAGATCGTTGTCGATGGTTTTGGGGACGCCGACGACGTTGACCGCCTTTATTAAAGAAATCGCGCGCGATGTGCTGCGTGCCATCGCCGCCGGTGACGATCATGGCGTCGACACCCAGACGGCGAGCGTTCTCCATGCACAAAGAGGAGTAATTCGTGAGTGACTTCCTTGCCGTTCTCCGTGGATTTGTAGGCGAAGGGATTGCCACGATTGGTGGTGCCAAGAATTGTGCCACCACGGGGCAGAATGCCGCTAACGGATTCCTCCGTGAGTTCCTTAGCGGCCTCGGGCCAGATAAGTCCAGCAAAGCCGTTGCGGATGCCGGGACGCGCATGCCGTGGTCGTAGATGGCTGAGCGAACCACACCGCGAATGACAGCGTTGAGTCCGGGAGCATCGCCACCGCCGTTGACGATACCGATCGTGCGCACAGGTTTCATATATGTGCCCTCACAGAAAGTATCGACAAGTTCAACGGATTGCATGAATTGGCCGAGGTGACACAGGACACGCGAGAGGAGGTGGAAAGCGAGGAGGATAGCGAATAAGGTAAAGGGTGCAGGGAGAACCAAAATGAAATTTCTAAGCGGGTTGCAGCCTCTGGGGCTACTGGTGTTGCGGTTGGCGCTGGCGTTGATATTCATTTACCACGGCTATCCCAAATTGGTACATCCAGCGCCAGAGATGCGCGAGTTCTTCGTGCAGCACGGGTTGCCGGGATATTTTGTGAGTGTCGCGGGGATACTGGAGTGTTTCGGGTCGCTGCTGCTGTTTTTGGGACTATTTACGCGGCCGGTGGCGCTGTTGTTGGCGATCGAGATGGGTGTAGCAATCTGGAAAGTGCATAGCGCACATGGGGCACTGGTGGTGCGGGAGTACGAGTTCCCGCTGGCGGTAGGAGCGGCATGTTTTGCGCTGGCGACCGTGGGAGCGGGGTTGTTCTCGATGGATCATATGGTGTGGGGAGAAGGCGGGAAGAAGCGGAGTAGTAGCGTGAAGAGGAGTAAGGAGTAGGAACCAAACCCAAAAAAGAGAGCTTCCTCACTCCGCAGACTCCGTTCGGAATGGCAAAGTGAGACTTTTTCCGCAAATCGTTAAGTCGTGTCCTCCCGAGTTGTTTTAATTTTCAGATGGAATCTGAAGGTCCGAACCTTCGAAAGAAAAAAAGAGTAAAGAAAAGGCAAAACCGGCGGTCCCAGAAGAGGTGAGCTACAGGTGCGGCGGCTGACATAAAATTGACAGAAAAAACGCACGCCCGACTCAGAAGGCGGCCGCTACAAAGGCAAAAAAGCCGAACGGCTCGAGAACCCCACACGCAAAAGCGGCGTGTGGGGCACCCACTAAGACCCAAGAGAAGAGAGATTCCTCACTCCGTTCGGAATGACAGAATGAGCGTAGACTGGTCGATCGTCAGACGTGGGCTGCCGAGCCGGGGACGCTGATGGCCTGCGTTGCGGGCGCGCAGGGCAAAACGATCCAAAGGATGATGTAGACGAGGAAGCCGGTGCCGGCAAAAAAGATGGCCAGGAGCCAGAGCACGCGGACCAGCGTGGGATCGAGATCAAAATATTCGGCGAGGCCGGCGCAAACACCCGCGATCCTCTTGTCCCTGCACGAGCGCATGAGACGCTTCGGAGCAGCCACAGCTGGAGCCGGGGCCGGAGAGCCGGTCAGGTTGGCGCCGCAGTTGTAGCAGAACTTGGAGGCGTCAGCGATTTCTTTTTGACAGTTTGGGCATAGCATGAATGGACCCCCGCGAAGAAGTACTCAAGGTGATTCTAATCTGAAATACGAGAAAGGGCGAAAAAATGTTTCAACGGGTGTAGGAATGTGACGAGGGTGGTGTTGGGTGTTGATTGCAGTTTGCTATGTTGCGCTGGTGATGCGTGAGACGCGCAACACCTGTTGGAGGAATATTTTGAGTTGAGATTCTTCGAGTATCCTCGTCGGATGCTCTCAGAATGACATGGCCCCAAACGGAAGGCGGCCCGCTACACAACGGGAGCAACGGCCTCACCCCTGAAGGAGTGAGCTACACGTGCACCGCAACGATGGAGATCAGTAGGAGAGGAGACGACGGACGGCGTCGGCGATATTCTCGGTTTGGGGAAGGATGGCGTCTTCCAGCTTGGGCTGGTAGGCGCAGAACGTGTCGGTGGCGGCGACGCGTTTTACAGGGGCATCGAGTTGGTCGAACAGTTCTTCGGCGATGCGGGCTGCGATTTCGGCGCCGTAGCCCCAGCTGAGCATGTCTTCGTAAGCAACGACGACGCGATGCGTTTTGCGGACGGTGGCAGAAATGGCTTCCCAATCGTAGGGAGACAGGGAGCGCAGATCGATTATTTCGACGGAGACGCCTTCGCGCTCGAGAGCGGCGGCGGCGACTTCAGCGCGATGCACAACGGCGCCAAAGGTAATGATGCTGACGTGCACGCCTTCCCGTACAAGGCGGGCTTTGCCGAACGGGACGGTGAAATCCGGGCCGGGATATTCGGAGCGGTTGTAGGGCTGACGGTAGAGATGTTTGTGCTCGAGGAACATGACAGGATCGTCGCAGCGAATGGAGGTGCGCAGAAGGCCAGCGACGTCGAGCGCGGTGGAAGGCATAACCACGCGCAAGCCGGGGCAATGCGTGAAGATGGATTCGCCGCTCTGGCTGTGGTAGACGGCGCCTCCGGTGAGATAGCCACCGATGGCAACGCGAACCACTGCGGGACACTTGAAATTGCCGTTGGAGCGCCAGCGCATGACGCACAGTTCATCGCGAATCTGCATCATGGCAGGCCAGATGTAGTCAAAGAACTGGATTTCCGCAACGGGCTTTAGTCCGCGAGTGGCCATGCCGATGGCGCGGCCAACGATGCTGGCTTCGGCAAGCGGTGTGTTGAAAACGCGATCGGCGCCATATTTGCGTTGCAGGCCGGCAGTGGCTTTAAAGACGCCGCCCTTCCCTTTTACTTCGCGAAGGTTTTCTTCGCGGCTTGCGTCGGCAACGTCCTCGCCAAAAACAGTAATGCGATCGTCGCGGCCCATTTCATCGTGGAGCGTGGCGGCAACCATTTCGACCATGGTCTTGGCGCCGCCTTGAAATTTGGGCCCGGCAGCAAAAATGGAAGAAGTGGGATTGATGTCCGCGGAATAAACGTGATCGTAGATTGAAGAAACTTCCGGAGGCTCGGCGGCAAGGGCCTGGTCGCTTGCTTCGCGGACTTCGCGATCGACTTCCGCTTCGAGGGCCTCGATTTCCTTCTGATCCATGAGGCCTTCGCGAACGAGGAATAGGGAGAATTTGGAAAGCGGATCGCGGCGAGCTTCGGCTTCGCGCTCTTCGGGAGATTTGTAAAGCTTTTCGTCATCGGAAAGCGAATGCGAATAAGGACGCGTGACGTGGGCGTGGACCAGCGCGGGGCCGCGGCGTTCTCGAACGTAGGCAATGGCTTCCTTGCAGACTGCGTAACTTTCCAGCGGATCGGTGCCATCGCATTCAGCGATGTGTAAACCAGGGAAACCTTTCGTGAGTCGAGAAATGCTGCCGCCAGCGGTTTGAACTTCCACGGGAACGGAGATGGCGTAGCCGTTGTCTTCGATGAGATAGAAGAGCGGCAGCTTTTTGGCGCATGCGACGTTGAGGGATTCCCAGAATTCGCCTTCGCTGGTGGCACCGTCGCCGGAAGAGACATAGACAATTTCATCGGACTGGTGATTGACATGTTCACCAAGGGGAGCTTTCCGGGCCTGCTCCAGAGCTTTTCCGTGACGCTCGTAGTAGAGCGTGGCCTCGGCAGCGCCTACGGCCTGGACAAATTGCGTGCCGGTGCAGGAAGAACGGCTGACGATGTTCCAGCGGTTGTGTCCCCAATGAGAGGGCATCTGGCGTCCACCGGAACTTGGGTCATCTTTGGCACCAACGGCTTGCAGGAGGGTTTCGAGCGGGGTCACGCCGAGCATGAGGCACAGCGCCCGGTCGCGGTAATAGGGGTAGACCCAGTCTACCCCCGGACGTAAGAGCAAGGCCGTGGCGGTCGTGACGGCTTCATGTCCGGCGCTGGAGATCTGAAAATAGATTTTGTTTTGACGCTTCAGCTGGATTTCGCGGTCGTCGAGGCGGCGGGAGAGAAACATGTTGCGGTAGATACGGACCAGGGTGTCGCGGTCGAGGCCGTGATTCTTGGTGGATTCCATCCTGGCCACTTTGACGCGAGTTTGTACCGCCATTCAGTCTGACCTCGAGTTGGAATGGAGTAATTTGGCCGCGAGTTTTTATTATACCGGAGGTAGCCGAAGAATAGACAATAGGGCAATTAGGGGATTGTGCAAAACGGAGGTACTAGGCCAAGTCCTCGAATTGCTTTTCGGTGTCGGCAAATTCCGTGTCGTTTGGCTTGATGACCTTGGGGGAAGCGGCCTGGAAGGGGTCCTCGGTGGGGATGCGGTCGACCCAGCGTTGCTCCGAAAGCTTTTCGTGGCTGGAGAAATCGAGTCGAATTAGCAATTTCACGGGCTCTGCCGAGGGAGTTTCCTTAGAGGCGGCTTCCGAGGCTTCGGATTTTGCTGTGGATTTCGATTTGGATTTTGCGCCGCCCTTGGCTTTGGCTTCCTTTGCAGGTTTAGCCGGCTTTTCTTCAACGGAGGGCTCGGCGCCATCGCCGGAAGTTGCGCGGTCGAATTTGTAGAGGAGCTTTTTGTCTAGGCGGAAGGCTTGCTTCCAGGTTTCCAATTTGTGACGAGCGAGCTGAGCTTTTTCTTCGTCGGTAGCGAAATCAAATAGTAGATAAGTGTGTGGCATGAACTGAGTTTGCGGCGTGAGAAACGGCAAGTCAAGAGAGGCGGGGAGTTGGTGCGCGAGAATCGTTGGGCAGTGGGCTAGTTTCCGCGTAGCCGGTCATGCGGCCAGCACGCGCCAATTGACCGTGTGGGTAGATTCCAGTAGCCTTTCCAGACCAAGAGCGAACCGCGAAAAAGCGACTGGATGCGCACATTTCGCGCTCTGGAAGTTACGGAGTTGCCCGATGCCGGCAAGGGAAAGCCAAGGGGCAAACACTCGCGCCTTGACGATTGTCGCCTTCTCGGCAACAGCGGGTGCATTCGTCGAATTTTATGATTTTTTCATCTATGGCTACGCAGCGGCCAGTGCATTTCCCGCAATCTTTTTTCCTAAGTTGCCTCCCGCACAAGCTCTGGTGCTTTCTTACCTAGCATTCGGTGCGGGGTTTCCAGCGCGTCTCGTCGGAGCGTTCATCTTTGGCCACGTCGGCGATCGCATGGGGAGAAAGTTTTCCTTCTTGCTCAACATTGCGATCGTCGGAGTCACCACATGCTTGACCGGGCTTTTGCCCGGTTATGCGAAGCTGGGGATCGCCGCCCCGATACTCCTCGTTGTTTTGCGCATCGCGCAAGGAATCGGAATCGGGGGCGAGTTCGGCGGCACCTCTTCGTTACTCGCCGAATTTGGAGCGGAGCGACGCTCGAGAGCATTTTGGATGTCACTGGCGAATCTAGGCGTCCCCCTGGGTGCCATCGCGGCAAGCGGCATGATGCTGCTGATGAACAAATCCTTCGCCACCACTGGCTGGCGAATCGCGATGCTGCTGTCTGTGGTCATCGTGATTCCAGCGCTCTTCGCCCGGTATAAGCTTGCGGACAGCCCCCTCTACGAGCGGCTCAAGCAGCAACAGCAGCTCGCCGCTTTGCCCAGTTTCACGGTTCTGAAGAAGCACCTTGGTTCTGTCATTCTGGTGGCATTGATCGTCGCATTTATGCACATGGACGGGTTCGTGACGGGAACGTATTTCATCTCGTTCATGCGCTTCGCAGGTATTCCGCTGGCAACCATCGCGATGATTCTAATGCTGAGCCGTGTGGCCGATATTCTGGGTGTGTTCCTGAGCGGCCCCTTGGCTGACATCTGCAAACGAAGAATGGCTGCGTACATCGCTATCGGGCTGACGACGCTGCTTTCGTATCCCTTTGTATTGGCTGTTCTGAGCAAGAACATTGCGCTGGTGATAGCCTTGCAGATCCCCATAAGCTTCTTCGGAATCGGCGTATTGCACGGGCTCGCACCCATTCTGGCTTCGGAAAGCTTTCCGACGAAATTCAGATACTCGGGCGCAGGTATTTCCTACAATCTGTCTGGCATTTTAGGCGGGATGATCGCTCCGTCGCTGTTGGCGGGCTTGATCGGCGAGGACGTTTTCCATCGGTGGTACTTCGTTCCTGTCATTTACGCATTTTATTGTGTGGTGGCGATGCTAGCGCTTCTGTTTATCCGGGAAACGCGCGATGTGAATCTGAGCGCTCTCGATCAAGCGGAAGCCGGTCTGCCAATTACTCTGAGACCACGGGAAGCGGTGCCGGATCAATTGAGCGGAGGATTCAGTGGACCCAACAGCTAAATCGAAAGGTGAAGCGGCCGGTACCTACTACGACGCCAATTATGGAAATTTTCAGACAGAGCTGTACTCGGAGATTCGTCGCGACGCCTTCGGTGATGATATTGGACAGAACAGTTGGCTGACCGCTGAAGAACAGGACTTGTTTCTGAGCTGGCTTGATCTTTCCACTGGGAAAACGCTGCTGGATGTTGCGTGCGGTTCGGGCGGGCCAGCCCTGCGGATAGCAGGAAGCACGGGCTGCTCCCTTGTAGGCATCGACATCCACGAACAGGCTATCGCAACTGCAAAGTCATTGGCATCTGAGCGGAACCTTCAAGAACGGGCTGAATTTTGCCTGGTGAACGCGGGCGAACAATTGCCCTTCCCAGATGCGCGCTTCGATGCGATTACCTGTATTGATGCCATCAACCATCTTCCCAACCGACCGCGGGTGATTGCCGAGTGGGCGCGTTTGCTGAAGCCCGGGAGACGTCTACTGTTCACGGATCCCGTCACCGTGACTGGGCCTTTGACAAATGAAGAAATTGCAGTGCGCAGCTCGGCGGGGTTCTTCCTGTTTGTCCCTAGGGACTACGACAAAGAAGTGATTGCCCAATCCGGCCTGCGATTGCTTGAGTGCAGAGACGTCACCGCGAACATGGCTACAGTTGCGGAGAAGCGGCGCGCCGCGCGTGAGTTGCGAAGCACCGCCGTGCGGCAGATCGAAGGCGACCAGAGATACGAGGCGCAGCAGAACTTCCTGGCAATGACTGCGCGCCTTGCGGGAGAAGGCCGGCTGTCCCGGTTCGCATACTTGTCGGAGAGAATCTAGCCATATCTCGCTCGGCGGGGAAGATCGCTTTCCGTGGACCTTTGCGAAAAAGCAGATCCCTCGCTGCGCTCGGGATGCACAACTTATTGGAGGTTTTTTCAAAAGCGACTTGAACATGCCCGAAATGGACGCACTCATTCGGCGCGGAGGGTGGTCATGGGATCGAGGCTGGCTGCTCTGCGGGCCGGCAAATAGGCTGCCAGCAGAGAGACGGCCGAGGATGGTGAGGACTACCGCGCATAGACGGGAAAATCGAGGAAGCTGATGCCGAAGAGAGCGGAGGCCAGAAGCTTGTGGGACGCAAGGCCAAGGGCGATTCCCAGGAGCAGGCCGACGGTTGAGAGAAGAAGCGCCTGGCGAAGCACGAGTTTGCTCAAGTCCTGCGGGGTTGCGCCGAACGCCATGCGCAGGCCCATTTCCCGAGAACGCTGGCTGACAGAATAAGAGATTACGCCGTAGATGCCGATGGCGGCCAAGAGCAGAGCCAGGCAGGCAAAGCTGGAAAGCAAAAGCATTTCGTAGCGGCGAGGGCCAAGGGTTTGCGCAAAGATGTCGTCGTAAGTCTGCACGGCATAGAGAGCGACGCCGCGATCGATCGCCGCGACTTCGGAACGCAGCTGAGCGACTAGTTTTTCCGGATCCGGCGTGCGAGTGCGGAGAAGCAAGGCCGTCGAGGGGCTCGGCGTTTGCAGCAGCGAAGTGTACAACTCCGGCGCGGGTGCTGCGTTTGCGCCACTGCTGCGAACATCGCCAACCACGCCAACGATGGTGAGCCAAGGGGCTCCCGGCCTGGGTGCGCCCATAAGGATGTGCTTACCAATGGGATCCTCGTTGGGCCAGAATCCGCGCACCAGAGTTTCGTTGATGACGGCGACGGGCTGGGTGCCGTCGCGATCTTCGGCGGTGAGCGAGCGTCCACGCTTCAAGGGAATATGGAGGCTTCGGAAATAGTCGGCGCTGACGGCCTGATTGTTCGCGAATTGCGGGACCTGGTCGTGCCCCGTGGGCTGCCACGCGCGTCCTTCAATGCTGAAGGGATTGTGGCGAGCTTGCTCTTCAACCGGCAGCATGGTGGTTATGGCTACGCTTTGCACATCAGGAATGGCTTTAACGCGGTCGAGGAGCGTCTCGTAGAAACGAGGACTCTTGCTGCACGGGAGTCTGATAGGACGTTGGCAACTCCATCCATGCCGTAAGGGTCTGGTTGGGATCGAATCCCAAGGGAGCTTGGCGCAGCAACACGAAGCTGTGGAGCAGCAATCCGGCACAGATGACCAGCGCGACTGAGAGGGCCGTCTCGCTGATGACCAAGGCCTGACGCGGCTTTCTTCCCGCGCGGTCGCCTACCACGTGATGCGAGCGCGTCTGCATGCCAACGGAGTTTCCTTTGCGCAGCATGAGCAGAGCCGGGAGCAAGCCAGAGAGCAGCAGCGAAACGAAAGCGGCGGCGGAAGCAAATGCCAGCAAACGGAGGTCGAGCGTTACGCCAAGGAGCCTGGCCACGTCAAAGGGGCTCCAAAGCAGAGTAAGCGCGAAAGCGCAACAGCGACAGCGAATCCGACGAGGCCTCCGATGGCGGCCAAGCAGGCGGCTTCGATGGTGAGCAGACGCAGCAACCGGGCGCGGCTGGCGCCCAACGAAATGCGAATAGCGAATTCGCGATCGCGACTGACTCCGTGCGCCAGCATCAGGTTGGCAACATTGGCGCAGGCAATCAGCAGGATCAGCCCGGCGGCGCCGAGCAACAGGAAGAGAGATTCGCGCAAATCGCCGACGAGTTCGTCGCGGAGCGGCACAAGCCAGAGACCGTAGCCGGGATCCTCACCGTGAGGGCCCATCTGGATGTGATACTCCTGCTCCATCTGGCGGGCGAGAGTGTCCATGTTTGCCTGAGCGTTGGCCAACGTGACGCCGTCGCGCAAGCGCGCCACGATCTGGAGACGGCCGGTGTTGCGATTCGGATCGGGGACCAGAGAAAGCGGCACCCAGACGTCCGGAGGGTCCGGTTGGCCGATGGAAAATCGCAGGCCTCGGGGCATTACGCCAACGACTTCGTAGATTTGGCCATCGAGGGTGACGTTCTTTCCGAGGACGTTGGAGTCCGCGCCGAAATTCTCACGCCAGACTGCATCACTGAGAACAATCACGTGTTCATGACCGGGCTGATTGTCGGTATCCACTAGCGAGCGGCCGAGGCGGGATGCAGAGCCATCATTTCGAAAAGATTGGCCGTGACTTTCAGCGCAAAAACCCGCTGGGAGAGTTGATCGGTGGTCAGGAGGAAGTGGCCATCCTCGGCGGCGGCCATGTCTTCAAAAACATGATTGTCTTTGCGGTAGTCGACGAAGTCTCCCACGGGGGTGGTGAAGCGGTTAATTCCCAGAACGCGAAGCTGCTCCCAAACTTTAACCAGCCTTCGGCGTGGGGATACGGGAGCGGGCGCAGCAGAAACGAATTGACCAGAGAGAAGACGGCGGTGTTCGCGCCAATGCCCAGGGCGAGCGTGAGTATTGCGGTGATGGTGAACCCCGGCGACTTGCGCAACATTCGCACGGCGAAACGGAAATCCTGCGCGAGACGGTCGATCCACATCCAGCCCCAGGCCTCGCGCGCGTCTTCGCGCAGGCGCAAGGTGCTGCCGAAATTCTGGCGGCCTTCACGCGCAGCCATTTCGCGATGGAATTCCATGTCGTCAGCCAGTTCTTGGTCGAAGCGGCGGCGGTTGAAGAGGTAGCGGAGACGACGAAAGAATTCACTCATGGCATGTCTCCTTCAGGCTGTGCGCAGAATCGGCCTGGATGGCGGCATTCACGCGATCGTATTCGGAGAGTTCCGCTTTCAGTTGACTGGTAACCCTCGGCAGTGAGGCGATAGAAGCGAACTTTGCGGTTAGTTTCGGAGATGCCCCACTCGGCGGTGACCCAACCTTTGAGCAGAATCTTCTGGAGGGCTGGATAGAGAGAACCCTCTTCCACGCGCAAGACTTCCGAGGACAGAGAATGGATGCGTTGCGCGATGGCGTAGCCATGAAGGGGGCCGGAACGAAGGACGCGGAGGATGAGAAGGACGAGTGCGCCGGAAGGCATCTCGTTTTTAGGCATAGATTTCACAGGGGTAGACTACCTATGCCTAGGGATGGGTGTCAAGAAGAAATTCGGTTCGCGGGACACGTGGCTCTGAAAGTCTGAACAAGCTGAACGAGGCGCAGGTATGGAAAGTGGGAAGCGGTTCAGGTATTCTCGAAGCTCACCTTATGAGTCGTTCGCTCCACGCTCCTATCGCTCCGGGAAGAACTGTTGGGGCGTGTGTGTGCCTGATCGCGGTATTGCTGTTTCGGACGCCGATGTGGGCGTCGGCGTGGATGGCGCGAGGAACGGCGTGCTGCGCAGGAAATATGTGCGCCGTGCATGGACATGGAAAGACCAACTCGCCCGGAAAAAGCGAAGCGACGAAGAACGAGATGGAATGCGAGCACCCGCGCGGCGCAGGGATGGTGGCGTGCAGCATGTCTTGCTGCCATAAGGAAGGCGCATCCCTGGTGAGTAGTAGCGTATATGTGTTGCCGGAACCGGTGGAGATTTCGGCGCCGCCGGAGACAGTGAATTCGACGGTAGCCTTGAAGCACGAAGAAGTCTTGCAAGTGTTTGCACCTCCTTCCCCTCCCCCTAAAAGTTCTCTCCTGTAGTCCATTCGCAGTTCCCATCAAAGGCTCAAGCAGATTCCTCGCCCCGTTCAAAAGGCGAACGGGACTCGGAATGACAATTGGGGGCGTTTTCGCTGGCTGTCGATTGGCAGCACGCGCAAACGGCCTCACCCCTGAAGGGGTGAGCTACAGGAATCAAGGCTGGGATAAAGCGCCCGCCTCAGAAGGCGGCCGCTACATGGGCAAACAACGGGGCGATTCGCCCCGGATCAATGGGGAAGAATTCATGTTGCGACGATTTTTGTTATTGGTGGCGTTTGCCGCGGTTTTAGCCGGGGGCGTGATTGCTACGGTTTTTGGATCGGTGAGGGGAGTGGTGCACGATCCGCAGCATCGGCCCATGAGCGGCGCACACGTGACGCTGCAGGCGAACAATTCCGCGTACAAACAAGAGGCGGACACCAACGCGGATGGAGTGTTTGAATTTCAAGCGGTGCCGTTGGGGCAGTACGCGGTGACGGTGCAGGCACCGGGATTTGTGGACCAGTCGCAAACGTTGCTGGTCGTTTCGGGGAGCGCACCGGTGCTGCACTACGCGATGGCGCTGGCGTCGACGGCAGAAAAAGTGACGGTGACGGCGTCACCGGAAGATTTGAATCCGGATTCGCCGCGCCGAGATGTGTTCATCGATCAGGATCAAATGTCGAAATATGCGGGAGTGGACGCCAGCAACAGCTTCAAGATCATCACGGAATTCGTGCCGGGGTCGTACATGGTTCACGACCAACTGCACGTGCGCGGCGGGCACCAGGTGACCTGGGCCATTGACGGCGTGCCCATTCCTAACACCAATATCGCGTCGAACGTGGGAACGCAGTTCAACCCGAAGGATGTTTCCTACCTGCAGGCCGAGACGGGAAGCTACGCGGCGGAATATGGCGACCGGATCTATGGTGTGTTCAATGTGGCGCCGAAAAACGGATTCGAGCGTGACAGGCAGGCGGAATTGATCGCCAGCTACGGGAGCTACAACGGCACCGATGACTGGCTCAGTTTTGGGGATCACACGGAGAAGTTTGCGTACTACGCGAGCGTCAGCGGCAATAATACGGATTGGGGACTGGAACCGCCAACGCCGGTGAACACGCATAACCAGGCCATGGGCGGCGGCGGGTTCACTTCCCTGCTCTACAATCCCACGGAGAAAGATCAGTTGCGGTTTGATGGCGGCGTGCGGCTGGACTACTTTCAAGTGCCGAACGATCCGGAGCAAACGACGGTTGGCTACAACGACCGGCAGCGCGAGCAGGATATTGCGGTGATCGGGACGTGGGTGCACACGTTCAGTCCGGAACTGCTGTTCGTGCTGTCGCCGTTCTATCACTTCAATCGCGCGGTGTACCAGGGCGGGCCGACGGACATACCAACCGCGGCGGACAATCGCGGATCAAACTACGAGGGCGGGCAAGCGACGGTTTCCTGGGTAAACAAACGAAACAATGTGCGGGCGGGAATTTATGCGTTCGCGCAGCAGGACAATTCGTTTTTTTCCGTTTACGCCAATGATGGCTCAGGGAATTTCTTCAGCCAGCGCGTGCGGCCGACGGGGAATCTGGAAGCGCTGTTTGTGGAGGACCAGTTCAAGGCGACGTCGTGGCTGACACTGACGGGCGGGTTGCGATACACGCATTTTGACGGGCAGATTGCGGAGAATGCGACGGACCCCCGGATCGGCGCGGCAATCCAGATCCCGAAGCTGAAGTGGGTCGTGCGCGCGGCGTATTCCTACTATTACCAGGCGCCGCCGCTGGATACCGTTTCCGGGTCGTTGATCGGCAACACCGGGTGCGACGGCTGCGGATTTTTGCCGCTGTACGGGGAGCGCGACATCCAGCAGGAATACGGCGTCACGATTCCGATACGAGGATGGGCGCTGAGCGAAACGTATTTCCATACCTCGGCGAGGAATTTCTTCGACCACGATTCGCTGGGGAACTCGAACATTTTTTTGCCGCTGACGATACAGGGGGCAGTGATCAGTGGACTGGAAACGACGGTGCGTTCTCCGCTGTTGCTGAAACACTACCGGGCACACGTGGTGTACTCGAACCAGAAAGCGCAAGGCGTGGGAGCGATAACGGGTGGATTGACAAATTTTACGCCGCCAGAAAGCGGGAATTTTTATCTAGACCACGACCAGCGGAACACGTTTTCTGCAGGCATGGAAGGCGATCTGCCTTGGCGCAGTTTTGCGGCGGTGACAATCAATTACGGTTCGGGATTTCTGAATGGCGACGGGCCGAGCCATTTGCCGAGCTACTACACGTTGGATTTGTCGTTGGGAAAGAATTTCGGCGAGAATTTCACGGTGCGGTTTGTGGCGACGAACATTACGAATCAGAGGTATATGCTGGATACGAGCAACACGTTTGGCGGGTCGCACTACGCGGACCCACGAATGATGGCAGCGCAGATTCGCTGGCGATTTCACTATTGAGGAGCGGAAATGAAGAGATTGATGATGGTGGTCTTGGTGGCGTGCGGATTTTTGTGGGCGGGATGCCACAAGGACGAGGCGAAGCACTACCCGGTCTCAGGAGAGGTGATCTCCGTGGACGTCCCAACTCAAATGATTATGCTGAAGCACGGAGACATTCCTGGATTCATGCCGGCGATGACGATGGATTACAAAGTTGCCGATGGGCAGCAAATCGCAGGGCTGAAACCGGGGGACACGATTAGCGCGGATCTGGTGGTGAGCGAGAATATTGGGCATCTTGAGAAGATTGCGGTGCAGCAGCCGAAGGCTGTGCCGGCATCGCCCCCCGCAGCGACTCCGGTGAAGTAAACGGAGCAACCCCGAGGCTAGCATAAAAGCTAGCGCTACATTGAAGAAATAAGAAAGAACCGGTGCCGACGCGAAAACCGTGGCGAGATGGCGTCCAGGCGCGACGTTACGCTTGTGCGATCTGGAGGTGGCGGATAGACTGAACTGGAAAATGAGATGGCGATGGAGTTCGCCAGAACCGTCCCTGCGAGAAGCGGGGACTGATGACTCCTGGATGCCGCGCGGCGCCAGGAGTTTTTTGTTATCGAGGCCGCGGCAAGAGGAGAGGAGAAACCTTGCGACTATTGCTGATTGCCGTGTTTGGAGCGGTGGGGACGCTGGCGCGCTACGGCCTGCAGGGCCTGGTGCAGATCAGGATGGGCAGCACATTTCCGTTTGGCACGCTGCTGATCAATCTGACGGGCTGCTTTCTGCTGGGGCTGATCGGGCAAGTCACATTGAACCGCATGATCGTCCCGCCAGAGTGGCGCGTGGCGATTGCGGTGGGATTTTTCGGCGGGTACACAACGTTCTCGAGCTTTGGGTGGGAAACGGCGAAGATGCTGGAATCAGGCGAGTGGCTGCGCGCTACGACGTATGTGGCTAGCAGCGTGATTTTTGGGCTTTTGCTGTCGGTGGCGGGAATCCACCTGGCGAATCGGTTCTAGGAAGCCGACATGAATTTCGTTAACTCGGGAGAAGAACAAGAGTCCTCAGGGGTTAAAGCCCGGTGTTAGCCGTGCCAAATGTCGGAGCTAAAGCTCCGACCCCCTACTTCGACCCGGTCAGGAGTGCGCCATGACACATCAGAAATTTGAGGGCGAACGAACGTTGATGCGGATACACATCGGCGAGTCGGACAAATGGCACGGCAGACTCCTGCATGAGGCGATTGTGGAGATGCTGCGCAAGGAAGGGTTTTCCGGGGTGACGGTGCTGCGCGGGGTGGGGGGATACGGCGGCTCCAGCGTGTATCACACGGACAAATTGCTGCGGCTTTCGCAAGACTTGCCAATTATTCTGGAAGTGATCGAATCGCAGGAACGCATCGATCGAATTTTGCCGCGGCTGGATGAGATGGTGGAAGGCGGATTGATCACGCTGGAAAAAGTGCGCGTGATTTTGTACCGAGCCGCGCGGCGATAGGCAATCCTTCAATCTGTTTTTAATTTGCGCCGAGGCTTGTACACTGGCGCCTGTGAATTCCGAAGAAAAAAAACCTGTGGAAGAGGGCAAGGGTTGGCTGAACCGCACCGTGCTGGGTGTGGGGTTGACGAGTCTGTTCAGCGATTGGAGCCATGAGACAGCAACGGCGGTGCTGCCCGCGTTCCTGGCAGTGATTGGCGCGGGACCGGGTTGGCTGGGGGCAATCGAAGGAATTGCGGATGGACTGTCGAGTTTCGCGAAACTGAGCGCGGGATACTACACGGACCGATTAAAGCGCCGCAAACCGCTGGCGGTGTTCGGGTACGCGGTGACGGCGCTGGCCACGGCGTCGTTCGCCTTCGCGACGCATGCGTATCATGTGCTGATCGGGCGCGCCGTGGCGTGGCTGGGACGCGGCGTGCGTTCACCGGCGAGGAAAGCATTGCTTGCGGCAGATGTTTCGCCTTCGGCGTACGGCCGGGCATTCGGGCTGGAACGGCTGATGGACACGCTGGGGGCCATCGCGGGGCCGCTGACCGCGATGTGGCTGTTGCGAGTGACGCACCATTCGTATCGCACGGTATTTCTTTGGACGCTGTTGCCGGGAATGATTGCGGTGGCGAGTTTCTGGTTTTTGGTGCGGGAACGGCCGATTGCGACGCGGAAACAGCAATCGTTCTGGACCGGCTTGAAGGAATTGCCGGGATCGTTTCGCGAATTTTTGTTAGGTGTAGGAATATTCGGATCGGGCGATTTTTCGCATACGCTGCTGATTCTGTATGCCACACGAATGCTGACTCCAGCTCAAGGGACGGCGCGAGCGGCGAGCATTGCCATCGGCCTTTATACATTGCACAACGTGTTTTATGCCGGATCGGCGTACGCGAGCGGATGGATCAGCGACCATGTGCCACGCCGGAAAATAATTCTTGCGGGGGGCTATGCGCTGGCGGGCGTGACGGCGATCTTTTTGATGGCGGCGCCGAGTTCCCTGTGGTTGCTGGTCGTAATTTTCCTCCTGGCGGGATCGTATGTGGGAACCGAAGAGGCGCTGGAGGATTCGCTGGCGGCGGAATTGCTACCGAGGGAGCAGCACGGAATGGCGTTTGGGACGCTGGCGGCGGTGAATGCGGTGGGAGATTTTGTGTCGAGCGTGGTAGTGGGATTCTTGTGGGCGGCGGTTTCGGTGAAGGCCGCGTTTTCGTTTTCGGCGGTATTGTTTTTTGTTGGGGCGTTCATGATTTTGCGGTTGAAGGAGAAAGGATAAGGGCGCGTGGGGTGTTGAGCTTGCCAGCGTCATTACAGCTGGCACAAAAGCCAGCGCTACATTTGTAAAACCGCCCGCCTCGGAAGGCGGCCGCTACAAAAGCATGAGGCGCGTCAACACTAGAACGATTTAGAGGAAGTCTGTTTGGAAGCGCGCATGCGGCGCTGGACTTCGGCTTGTAGGTAATTGCGCAAATTGGCGGGGACAATGCCAGGTGCCGCGAGTTCGCGGAGATCGTTGACAGTGAGTTCCGGCAGAAACGCAAGAACGGTGGCGAGAGGCGCGGAGGGATTGCGGACCAGAGCAAGGCGCACGTTGTACGCGTGGGACCACTTGCGATGTGCCGCCAAGGCCTGAACAACCGGGAGAGAGACTTTTTCACGCGCCAGCACCTTCAACACTTGCGCTTCGGTTAGGTAGGGATTATCCAGCGCAACAGGCAGGACCTGGGAATGGCCTTCGGCGAGCAATGCTCCCGCGACACGCGCGGGGCCGCGCCGCGCCAAGGTGATTTTCTGGCCGAGGGGAAGTTGCGGCAGGCGCGCGAGGATCTGCTCTTCGGCGTGACGCTTGAGTTCCGGCGAAACCGCGGGCGAGAGGGTAAATTGCACAAGATCCATGAGGTAGAGATCGCGCAAAAGCCGCAGACAGACGAGGCGAGGGGCGCGAGGATGAAAAAGGAGCGCGCGCTTGACGGCATAGGTTTTCAGCCGAGGTTTGCGCGAGCCAATTTCTTCGAGAAGTTCGGCAGGCAGATCTTTGCGAGCCAGGAGAAGACACAGAGTTGTGTCGTCGAACGCGGGATTCTCGAGGAGCGCCAACAGCACCGCGGGATTGGCATGATAGATCAGTGCGGCGAGTTCGTCGCCGGAGGCGGTGCGGGCAAGCTGAAGATCCTGCTCAAGCTCCGCCATGATGCTGCCCTTCCTCGTGTTGTCTGGACAAAAGCCGGAGAGCAATGCGCGCCGCAGCCTCGCCGGGTGTGATGGCCAAGGCGCCGAATTGCGCGTTCGGTGCCGCTTCGCGCAGGCGCTGATCGATCAACTGGTCGAAATAGGCGGAGCGGCAAAGCATGCCGCCGCTTTTGACCAAAAGAAATGTTTGATCGCGAAGCTGAAGGCGCTCAACAAGATCATGGACGAGCGATGCGAGATCCGCGGCGGCGAGTTGCAGGAGCTGGCGCGCGGCGAGGTCGCCAGTTTCGGCGGCAGCAGCGACGATGGGAAACACTCTGGGAAAGACGTCGTCGGGAGCAGCGACCGCGCGGGCCTGCAGCTCCTGCCAGGAAGCGAAGTCTAATTCACCGAGGATGCGATCGCCAAGCGGCGAGTCCTGCTGTTTTTTTTCGAACGCACGCATGGCCGTCATCACGGCGCGACGGCCGACATCGTAGGCGCTGCCTTCATCGCTGACGAGCGGGCCGTGACCACCGATACGCACAACCTGACCGGCGCCGTCGCGGCCGACGGCAGCGGAACCTGTTCCGGCAAGCAGAACGACTACAGGACCATCGCCGGCGGCTTCGAGGGTGAGTTCCAGGTCCGTGCAGATGCGCACGAGGGCGCGAGGGAATTCCTGGGAAAGCAGCGTCTTCATTCTCTCGGAGGCTTCCGGCTGGCCGGTACCGGCATTGCCAGCGCAGATGGCGGCGAGATCGTCGATGGAGACGCCCGCGGTTTGCAGAGCGAGGCGCGCGCCGTCGCACACGGATGCCATGGCGCCGCCAAAGCCGACGCGCATGGGATTGGAAGGGCCGCTGCGGCTTTCCGCAAGGATGTGGCCTTGCGCATCGATCAGGACGCAGTGAGTTTTGGTGCCGCCGCCGTCAAAGCCGAGAGCCAGTTTCATGAAACAAGAATACGCGAGCGGAGGAGTTTTCGCAGCGGCGGCGTGACAAAGTTGCTGAACGCGTAGCGGCACACAAGCAACGGGCGTTGAGAGGTTCCTTGACGCTTGGTGCGTCCGCCACTATTCTCAAAACACTTCGCGGCGAGGGTCACAAATTGTCGCGCGGCACAACGCATGCACATTCATCCGCTCGATCTGGGGATCGTGATTGTCTATCTGCTTGGCGTGACCGCGCTAGGATTGCGTTTCCGGCGGCAGCAGAAGGATGTGCGCGATTACTTCCTGGGCGGAAAGAGCGCGCCATGGTGGGCGCTGGCCTTTTCGATCGTGGCCACGGAAACCTCGACATTGACGATCATTGGCACGCCGGCACTTGCCTATGGCGGGAATCTCACGTTTCTGCAGTTGGTGTTTGGCTACATTGTGGGACGCGTGCTGATCACGATTATTCTGCTGCCGGGCTATTTTCGCGGGGATTATCTGACCGCCTATGCGCTGGTCGAGAAGCGATTCGGGGCACGCATGCGGTCGATTGCGGCGATGACATTCCTGGTGACGCGCGCGCTGGCGGAAGGAGTGCGCATATCGGCGATTGCGTTGGTGGTGAGCGTGGCGCTGGGAACGTCGGAACGCCTGGCGGTGGTGATCGTGATTGCGCTGACGATCTTCTACACGTTTGAAGGCGGAATGAAGGCGGTCATCTGGACGGATGTGGCGCAGTTTTTGCTGTATCTTTCGGGGAGCCTGGTGACGCTGTTTTTGTTGCTGCACCGCATTCCGGGTGGGTGGAACGAAGTGACGCAGGTGGCCGCGGCCGCGGGGAACAAACTGCAATTCCTGGATTTTTCGCGGAATCTGGCGACGAAGTATACGTTCTGGTCCGGCGTGATTGGCGGGGCATTCCTGACCATGGCGACGCACGGAACGGATCAAACCATCGTGCAAAGGTTGCTGGCAGCGCGAAACGAAAAAGACAGCCGGAAGGCGCTGTTGAGCAGCGGATTCATCGTGTTGTTCCAGTTCACGGTGTTTTTGTTGGTGGGAGTGCTGCTGTATGTGTTCGCGCAACACACGCCGTTGCTGGCCCCAGGGGAGTCGACGGATCGTATTCTGCCGCTGTTTCTGGTGCGCGAAATGCCCACGGGGCTGGCGGGATTGCTGCTGGCGGCGATTTTGGCCGTGGCGATGTCGAACGCGAGCGGATCGTTGAACTCGCTGGCGGCGAGCAGCGTGATGGATTTTGCGGCGCTTAGGGGCCACACACGCGATCCAGAAAAATTCATGAAGCTGTCGCGGCGGATGACGTTGGTGTGGGGCGTGGTGCTGATCTTTTTGGGACTGGTGCACTGGGGACCGGTGCTGGAGGCGGGACTGACCATCGTATCGTTTACATCCGGATGTTTGCTGGGATTGTTTTTGTTGGGCACGTTCGATGGGCGGTCGAATTCCAACGGGTCGCTGATTGGGATGATTGTGGGATTGGCGGCGGTACTGCTGGTCGCGCGGTTCACAAGCGTGGCGTTTACGTGGTACTGGATGATTGGATCGTTGGTGACGTTCGCGGCGGGGGCGATTGCGAGTCGGGCGTTTCCTGAACGGGTGGGTGCGCTTGAGGATGCGGAGAGGACTGCAGGTGATCTCCAGAAAAGCAGATCCCTCGCTTCGCTCCCTTCACTGAATGCGTTCAGGGCAGGCGGGATGACAAATTTCGGTGATGTCGGACCACAATTTGGTAATTGCGACTACTCGGTGATTGCTCGGTGACAAGTTTGAAGTGACAATTTGGCGGTGGAAAAGCGGTGGCGAGCCACCGCACTCCAAATGGGAGGGGTATGAGCGAAAAGCGCCTGGAACTGGTGCGAGGACTGGGCCCGTGGGCTTCGGCGGCCATTGTTGTGGGCACAATGATCGGCACAGGAATATTCCTGAAGCCGGCGGAAATGGCGCGCGAAGGGCGAAGCATCTCCGTCGTGTTTGTGGCGTGGATTGTGGGCGGATTGCTGTCGCTGTTTGGGGCGCTCTCGTACGCGGAATTGGGCGCGGCGATTCCAGAAGCAGGCGGGGAGTATGCGTATCTGCGGCGCGGATTCGGGCCGGTATGGGGATATTTGTTCGGATGGATGCACTCGATTGTGGGAAGGCCGTCATCGGCAGCGTCGATTGCAGCAGGGATGATGCGCTTCCTGGCGTTTTTTCTTCCGGCGGTGGCCGCGCCAATTTTCACCGTGCACATAGCCATTCCGGGACTTACGCAATGGATTCCCCCGTACGATTTCGTGTTTACCTGGGCGCAACCCTTGGCGGTGTTCTGGCTGTTGGTGATGACGGGCGTGAATTATCTGGGTGTGCGGCTGGGCGGAGGAGTGCAGGTATTCCTGACCGCGATCAAGGTGGTGAGCGTGGTGATTGTGATTGGCGTGGCGTTTCTGCTCCCGGGAAGCGCGACGCACGCGGGGGATCCGATCTGGCCATCGGCGGTGAACGCCGGACTGCTGAGCGCGTTCCTGGCGGCGCTGGCGGCGGCGCTGTGGGCCTACGACGGCTGGGAAGATTTGAATCTGGTGGGATCGGAAGTGGCGGACCCGCAACGGAATTTTCCGCGCGCGCTGGTGGGAGGAGTGGCGTTCGTGGCGCTGGTGTACATATTGTTCAGCGCGGCGTGCCTGAAAGTGCTGCCGTTCAACGAAATGGCGAATTCGCAACATGTGGCGTCGGATGTGCTCGCGCGGGTGATCGGCCACGGCACGGCGACGTGGATTACGCTGGCCATGGTGATTTCCGCACTGGGTTCGATGAACTCGTCGATTCTGAGCGGCGCGCGTGTGCCTTACGCCATGGCGCGCGATGGAATATTTTTCAAGATTGCCGATGGGATTCATCCGAAATATCGCACGCCGGGACGCGCGCTGATTTTTCAGGGCACGTTGGCGAGCGTGATGGCGCTGTCGGGGACGTTCGAAGAGTTGACAAGCCTATATATATTTGCGGGCTGGATTTTTTACGGGCTGGCGGTAATGGCGCTGTTTCGTTTGCGCAAGACGGAACCGCGATTTGGCGCGGCCGTATCGCTGCTGGGGGTATCCGTGGGTGCCGGGATTGTTTGTCGTGGGGGCGTTGGCGCTGACCGTGAATATTTGGTTTCAGCGGCCGGGGCGTTCGACGATTGGATTGCTGCTGATTCTGGCGGGGCTGCCGCTGTACCGGTATTGGGCGCGGCGGAATGCAGGGAAGGATCAGCCTTCGGCTGCGGTGTGAGGTGATTGAGGATTTCTCCATGGCGAAATCCAGGAAAAGAGAGATTCCTCACTCCGGACTCCGTTCGGAATGACAAATGAGAGTTGTCCGCAAGCCGTTGCGCCGTGCCCTCCCCAAAAACGGAAGCTTTCACACTAGGAGCAGTGCGCTCCCAATGAGAAGAGCGGTTAGCGGAAGGACTGGAAATTTTTCCAGAAGGCGGGCCAGGGTTGGCGAAGGCCGCGGCAGACGAACATGTCGGGATTCTCGATGGTTTCTTCGTTGGCGGTGCCGTAGCGGTTCCACGGGTGGCCGGCAAGTTGGCACGATGCGAAGTGAGAGTCCACCCACTCGCGCGGGAAGCCCACGACAATTAGCGTTTCGGGAGGCGGGTCGCCGTAGCCGCGTTCCCAGAAAGAGTTGACGCCACTGATGGCGCGCGGCAGGCCGTAACGTTCCCCATAAAGATTGAGAGCGCCGACCTCTCCGTAGTTCCCTGCCAGGATGCCGAGGCGCGGGCGATCTTCCGCGGGCAATGTGTCGCGGATTTTTGCGACGGTCTCCGCAAATTCAGGCCAGCCAATTTCTTCGCGCAAAGTGCCGTTGACCTTGATGGCGAACTGCCACCACGGAGAGCCCACGGGAGCAGTGGGCAACGCGAAGGCGATGGCGATGGCAACATCGATCAGCAAGGCGGAGAAGATGACGACGCGGAGCACTTTCGCGCGGCTTGCTTGCAGGGTTGCGAGCCAATCATCCAGGAGCACAGCACCGGCGGCGTACAGCATCGGGTACGCGGGAGCAAGGTAGTAGCCGCGTCCCTTGGCGATGAGGAAGAGCGCGAGGGGGATGAGGTACATCCAGGCCAACATGCGAAAGCGGCGGCCATTTTTGAAGAAGAGATAATAGAGCCCGGCGAGTGCGAGGGGAAATGCGAGAAGGGCGAGTTCGACCTGGTCGGGGAGAAAGCCGGAGGTCTGGCCTTCGCGGACGTCGCGTTCATGGATGAAGCGCAAAAAATCAAGCGAGACGAAATGATGCCGGGCCTGCCAAAGGAGATTGGGAAGGAAAAGCAGAATGGAGATGGCAACGCCCAGCCAGAGCCATTTGCTGCGCAGGAAGCGGCGCGCATCCGTGAGCAAGACGGCGCCGACAATGCCGAGGGTGAAGAAGCCCATGGTGTACTTGGAGAGCATGCCGAAGCCGAGCGCGGCGCCGATGGCGAGCCACCAGCGCGGGTCGCCAGTCTTCAACAGGCGAAGAGCGAAGTAGGCGGCGAGGACCCAGCAGAGATAGTCGAAGGAGATGTAAGTCATGAGCGCGCCGCCGCCGAGGCAAAAAGGAACAGCGGCGAGAGCGGCGATGATTTGCGCGCGGCGGGAGCCGCCAAGTTCGCGCGCCATGAGGCCGGTGAGGACGACGGCGATGGCCTGCACAAGCCAGGAGAAAAACCGGAATCCGGGAAGCGAAGTGCCGAAGAGCAGGAGCGAGAGGCGCGCGAAGAGTGGCGTGATCGGCGGATAGGCGACGTAGCCCCAGGAGAGGTGGCGGGCGTCGTCGAGGAGAGAGAGTTCGTCGCGATTGAAGCCGTAGCGATTGCCGGTAAGGAAGTGGAGCAGCAGGGTGGAAAGTGCGATGGCGAAAAGAGGGACGAGATCGCCGCGCCAGAAGGAGTGCGGTGGAGCGGCAAAGCGCGTGGCGGACGGAAGAGTGACGGCGCGCGAATCGAATTGTGGCGTACCAACTGACAAGGAGAAGCTCCGCGGAATGCGCATGGAAAGACAGGATAGCCGAAATCGAGCCGCGGAGAATCATTCAGGTGGCAGAGGTGGACTTCAACCCCGTGGCGACTTGCAAAGGAACCGGCGCCGCTCGCCGGGATCTCAGCCCAAAAGAGAAACAGCCGGGACAATTCGCGTCCCGGCTGTTTCTGTTTCAGATTCTAGTTGAGAGATCTCTGACCGCTACTATGGTCAGCCTCTCAGTGATGGTTTAGTAGGGAAACGGCAAGTATGTCCACGTTTCGCCCATGTAGCCGTTGGCTCCGATCGAGTCGAAGGCTTGGCCGCCGAACATCCAAACATTGTCCGTGGCGTCCTGTTGCCAGAGAGCCACGCCGCGGCGGGCGCCAGGTTGAATGTTGACAAACGGAACGCCGTACTGGACGGGAAGATACGTTGGATATTGACCGGCCTCGTTGACGTTGCTGGAGCCTTTCCACCAGGTCCACAACCCCTTGTTGATGCCAGTGGTATGGTATTCCCAGATGTCGTCGAGGAATCCAGTGCTCTGCGCGAGCGACGAGGCATAGCCCCATCCGCCGAAGAACCAGAGGTTTCCATTGCTGTCAGACCACCCTGAGGAACCCCAGCGTGATCCCGGATAGAATCCGGCTGCCGGAACCTGTTGGGAACCGTAGACGCCGATCTGCTCGGCGAGGCCAGTTGCGCCTCCACCAGACATCCAAGTCCATGTTTGGGTGGCGATGTTGTATTGCCACAGGTCGTTGAGGAGCGCGCCTTGCGGAGTGCTGCCGTCGGGAAGCGATCCGGCGTTTCCTGGATTCTGTGTTCCGACGGAATCGAGACCGAGCCCGCCGAACAACCACAAATTCCCGTTATTGTCGGCCCACAACACTGCGGTCTGGCGGCCCCCAGGATAGTTTCCGGTGCCGGTTACGCCAAGAGTGCCGTAGACACCGTTGTTCTGGCCGAGGTTGGAGTTTGACGGGACTGGTACGTACGTCCATACGCCTCCGCTGTACGTCCAGAGGTCGTTCAGCAGAGCCAATATTCCCGTTGGAGTCGTATCCCTGTCCGCCGAACATCCATAGAGTGCCGCTGGCATCGGTGCAGTAGGCTGCGCCCCAACGACCGCCTGGAACGGAGGTGCCGGAGTACACACCGGCCACGTTGGCCGACGCGTAGCCGCTCAGGTTCGTCCAACTCCCCAAGTAGGTGTTAGACCCCCCATAGTTGGCGCTAGGGACCGATCCATCATATTGGGCGGGAACAAATTTCCAGAGGTCATTCAACAACCCACTGAGGCCGGGAAGCGGCGTTGCCTTGACCGCCAAACAAATAGTAGTTCCCACTCGCGTCGGTCCATGAAACGCTGCCCCAACGCGCTCCCGGTACGGCTGGATGTGTAGTTGGTGATGACGTCCCCAGACGGTTAGATCCGTATATGGCTGATCGGTTACTTGGGAGACAGCTATACGAACCCGGAACTTGCAGGGGAACAGTGTTTGCCGTTACCGTGGTCAACACCCAAGTGGCGTCATTACCTTCGTGGTGGGTAGATCCGCCGGAACCCATATACCGGTCTCGCCGCCGCCGGTGCCGGCGCCAGGCAAAAACACCCACAGATCACCCAAAATGAAGGGGAGGAATGGCGGACTCGCGCCTTGTACAGGCAGGCCCCATCCGCCAAATAGCCATTTCCGATTTGATGTCGAATCCGACCATGTGGAAGCGAAATCTCTTCCTCCGGGCGTGTTCAGATCTGCAGCCGGAGCTGGCGGAGGTGGAAGGACGGCAGTGCCGTAATCGCCGTATGTGCCGGCAGTATCCGGCCCGAACATCCATGCCCAGTCGTTGTGTTGGCAATCGACAATGACGTTATCCACGTTCGCCGTGGCCACTCCCAAATAGTAGAACGTCGTGCATATTTGCGTCTGGCTGGCCGGTTGCAGAAACACGTTCACGTTGTACTTACCGTTGTTGGTCACTCCGGTCGGGAAGTGAAAGCCAACATTGTTGCCGCTAACGAAGATGTTATCGCCGCCATTGTTGTACAGTTCGGTGAACCCGCCTTTGAGCGGAGTACCGTCGTATGCAAGGGTAACCAAGCCGACCTGTGTGCCGCTGATGGTCCAAGCCGGCTGCTGACATACCACCTGAACAGTGTTTACGGTGCCGGTCACTTTTCCGGTGCCATTGTTGACGAAACAATTCTGCGCGGGGTTGGTGGGCTGGGTAATCACGCTGACGGTATAGGTGGAGTTGATGGGCGCGGGAATGGCAAACTTGAAGTTGACCGCGCCGGTGCCGGTGACAGGAAGCTGGTCGAGCACGGTACCAATGGTATCTTCGAGCGTCAATCCCGAGCCGAGAAGGCCGGATACAGTTCCGCCAACAGTGTAGACGGACCCACAAGAGATCTGGACATTGGTGACGGGGGCGGCGGCCGTTCCCGTGCCGTTTGCGCCGACGGTGCAACTTTGGGCGGGATTGGACGGCTGGGTTTTCACCGTAACGGCGTACGCTCCTGTTACTAACGATGGGAACGTGAACTTAACGCTCCCGGTGCCGACAACGGTCAGACTGTCTCCCCCGTTGTCCTGTAACACCAATCCGGCGCCGGTCAATCCGCTGATGGTGCCACCGATCGGGAAACCTGTAGAGCAAGTGATGGTGACGTTGGTGACATTAGCCGTGGCGGTCCCAGTGCCATTGGTGACCTGGCAGGTTTGCGTGGGGTTGCTTGGCTGCGTGAGGACAGTAACGTTGTACGTGCCCGGTACGAGGGTCGGGAAGGTGAATTGCTGCGTTCCGGTCCCGCTGACGGGTAGATTGTCCAGGCCGTTGTTTTGCAACATTAATCCTGAACCGGTCAAGCCGTTTACCGTTCCAGCGATGGAGAATTTCGACGAGCAACTGATACTGACGTTGGTGACATTGGCCGTGGCCAATCCCGAGCCATTGGTTATGCTGCAGATCTGTGTGGGGTTGGTTGGCTGTGTCAGCGCCGTGACGTTATACGAGCCACCCAAGGTTAACGGAGTCTGGAACGTGAACTGGACCGTGCCGGTACCCGTGACCGTCAAATTATCTCCACCGTTATTCTGTAACGCCAATCCCGCGCCACTCAGACCGGTGACCGTTCCGCCGATCGTGACCGTGGCTGTCGCACAAGTCACCGCAACCGAGGTGACGTTCGCTGTCGCCGTCCCTGTGCCGCCGGCCACCGTGCAAGTCTGCGACGGGCTGCTGGGTTGCGTGGCTACCGCAACAGCGTATGCCCCATTCTTCGCCACAGCCGTCTTGAAGGTGAAGCTCACTGTGCCGGTTCCGGGGTTGATCGTAAGGTTATCCGCACCGTTATTGGTTAGAACTAGACCGGTACCGGTTAAGCCGGTTACCGTACCGCCAATCGTATACGTAGCCGATGTGGGCGAGGAGTAGTGCCACCGCCTCCGCCGTTGTTACCACCGGGAATACCGCTGCACGAGGCAAGAATCAGCGGAGTCAGGGTCAAGCAGGCAAGAGCAAATATCTTTTTGGCGGGCATCATAGAGACTCTTTTCTCCTTCATACTTCGCCCCTCACAGGCGATGGCCGGCAACAACGCGTTTCGGTGCGAGCATGCAATCGATGGCGCGACGTCCGGACTCTTCAAGGACAATGGCGGAAGCGCAGAGCGAGCCCCAAAAAAACGCGAGCCGGGCGCTCTCCTCCACCGTTAGGACTGAGAGTACTGTAACTATTTGAGGGCTATCAATACGCACGGACAGGGCTGTGCCTACATGCGCAATAACTGGTTGCGGCAGCGGTACAGGGCCGGGCGGGCGGGGAAGGACAGGCCTAACTGGACGGTCGGACAGGCGGAAAAAGGGGCCGAGTTAAACAAAAAGCCCCACCTGGATTGCTCCAAGCGGGGCTTTTCTTTCGGGCGGAGGGCAATCCGGTTAGAAGCTGGACGGCCGGATTGCAGGGAAAGTCAGTTGGGACGGAGAACGCCGTCGACCAAGAGCGAGAAGGAATCTTCGAGAGAGAGGCCCGATTCCAAGAGTGGCTGGACGTAGAGCTGGTGAAACTCTTCGGGATAGTCTTTCGATCCCGTCAAAATGTAATCGAGGGTTTCCAGCTTCATATTCAAATCTTTGTCGATGAGGTCGAGACGGCGGCGGATGTCTTCGGTCATCACGTTGGTCTCATCTTTGGTCTTAATGCGAATCTTGCGGTCTTTCATTTGCTTCTACTCTTTCTTTCTTGGGCGGAGAAATGTTGCTGGCTCCCAGCAACAAGCGCCCGCCTCAAAGGCTCGGCACGGGCGTCGCTTCCGCCTCTGCGCCAGCCTTGATGGCTGGCACAGAGTCCTCCGCGGAAGCTCAGGAATTACGCAGCGACGTAGAGCGTTCGACCGCCGCGATTGACGAGCAGGAGCGGCTCGTCGCCACCCTTCTTAAGCGCGCTCTGGAACTCAGAGACATTCTTTACAGACTGGTGGTTTACTTCCTGAATTACGTCGCCGCGGCGCAGACCAGACTCCGCCATCTTGCTGGAGGGATCCACGCCGTTGACGACAACGCCGGTGGTGCTGGACGGCAGGCCCAGCTCCTTTGCGGTTTCGGGATTGAGGTTGGAAACTTCCACGCCGTCGAGAGCTTTGCTGCCGCCCTCTTCCTGGGAATTCAGCTTGGCGGTTTCCGTGGGCATTTCGCCGAGCTTGACGGTGACATCACGCTCGCTGCCATTGCGCAGGGTCTTGAGCTTGACGCCGGTGCCCGGCGGCATCATGGAAATGCTGTTGCGCAGTTGATTGCTGTCGGTGACGGGTTTGCCATTCAGTTCGAGAATGATGTCGCCGCGCTGAATGCCGTTTTCTTGCGCGGGGCTGCTGGGGGTAACGTCACTGACGACCACGCCCTTGGCTTCTTTTTCACCGAAAGCCTTCGCCATGCTGGGGGTTACGTCTTGCGGCAGGATGCCGAGATACGCGCGGACAACCTTGCCGTTCTTGAGAATCTGGTCCATTACCTGGCGAGCAAGATTCGCGGGAACCGCGAAGCCGATGCCCTGGCTGCCGCCGGAACCGTGCGAGATGATGGCGGTGTTGATGCCGATGAGTTCGCCGCGATCGTTGACGAGCGCGCCGCCGGAATTGCCCGGATTGATGGGCGCATCCGTCTGGAGGAAGTCCTCGTAGTCTTCGATACCGAGCCCACCGCGGCCCTTGGCGCTGATGATGCCTTTGGTTACGGTCTGTCCTACGCCGAACGGGTCGCCAACCGCAATGGCTACGTCGCCCACTTCAACCTTGGAAGAATCGCCAATGGTGAGTGGAGTGACGTTACTGGCGTCGATCTTGAGAACCGCAACGTCCGTCTTTGGATCGGCGCCCACGACGCGCGCTTTGAATTCGCGCTTATCGGAGAGCGTGATCTTGACGTCGGTGGCGCCGTCCACGACGTGATTGTTGGTGAGAATGTAGCCTTCCGGACTGACGATTACACCGGAGCCGAGAGCCTTTTCACGGCGATCCTTGGGAGCTTCCATACCGCCGCTGACCGAAAAACTGGCGGAACATGGGATCCATCTGCAATTGCTCCATGCCGTCGTCGCTGGCTTTGACAACTTTCGACGACGAAATATTCACGACTGAAGGAAGCACTTCTTTTACGATTGGTGCATAACTGGTGGAACTCGGACCCTCTTTGGGATCGGCAAGTTTCAATGTCGCGGGGGGATTCTTTTCTGACGCGGCGCCAACTTTTTGCGCCGTTGTCGAATTCTGAATCGTGCGCGCAACACCCAGGCCAGCGACACCCAACACCAAACCAAGTGCGAGTGCAGCGGTCCTGGACTTCATGGATGACGAAATTCTGGTCATGTGTCCGTCCTTACGCTTGTTGCGCATCCAGCCCTTCCGCAGGGCGAGTCTGCGCGGATTTTGGTCTCCCTGAATCAGACGCGTTTGAGGGGGTGGCTGATTCTCCCTGGCGCTGGGGATATTGGCGCCCGGCGATTGGGTAGGACGTAAGTGGCTGAAGTTTATGGAGTTATAGGTAAGTAAGGTTCCTGTGATTGGGTCGATCCTGCTGTGGACGGGTTTTCGCAAGCTTGCGGGGTGGCTTCTGCTTATCTTTTTTGCGATCCCATTGGTGATCGGTGGCTATGAACACTTCGTGAAGAGCAGCCCCGACAAGGTCTTCCAGATGGCTTCGGGAGAATTCACGTTGCCGTTTCAGGTGAGCGCCGTGCTGCTGGTGATTTTTGAGATTTTGGGTGTTTGGGCGAGCACTCGGATTCTCAAGGCGCCATCGCTAGCAGGCGTTCATCACGAAGTCTAAAAGATCAGTTTGCGGATGGCGCGCAAAGATTTTTCACCGCGTCAACGATCGCGTCCGGGCGTTCCGACGGAATATCGTGTCCGCAGTCGCGTAGGATTTGATTTGTTTCCCTCGAGTGGAGAGGCGAGCGAGTCGTCTCTGCAATTGCTCTACCCAAATTCGGCGAAACTCATCGAAGTCCTGCTTTGTCAGGCTATTGCTTAGCATTTTCGTCGGAATTCTTTCCGCCAGTGAGAACGATCAGCGGCCTATCCGAAATATTTCCCGCGCCCGTGCCTGCTCCGCGCTCGGCTTGATCGATTCAAGCTCACTGGCTCTTGCGCGCAGATACTTCGATTGCAGGATCAGGTAGGCGTTCCCGCCGAGGCGTGCCCCGTGCATCCAGCGGGCCACACCGAGATCGACAAAAACGGGGGCCCACATGGCCTGTCTTTTTTGGCGCCTCAATTCTGAAGAGTAGATTTTGCCCCATGCGGGTGGCAACAATTCGTACTGGTCTTCTTGCGTCGAGTCCACCAGCACGATTCCCGTGACCTCATCGGCATAGTTTCCGTTAAACACTCGAACGTTATAGCCACCGAAAGAATGGCCCACGAGCAAGTAGGGTGGGGCTTCCCGAGCATTTTGCAGCAGAGTGTGAAGTTCCTTTGCGATTTGCAGACTGGTGCGCGGCATCGGCCCGGCATCGCTGCTACCGTATCCCGCGCGGTCATACGAACAGACCCGCGCAAACTTCGCAATTTCCGGCTGCACTCGGCTCCACTCGATCGACACATCGCCAAGCCCAGCTTCGAGAATTACGGTTGGGCTTCCGTTACCCGTACAGTTGATTTTTAGCAGGTATCCGCCGATATCCACCGGGCGGCCAGCTTCCGGGGAGCGGCGAGCCTCGGCACGTGATTCGATTGACTGATAGGCGGCGCCGGAAAGGGCTGCCAGAATCGCGAGCCCAACGATTGTCAGGAACACATAGCGCAGTCGGCGAATCACGGCTGCGTGCCTTCCTTTCGCAGGTTCACGAGATGATGCCTTTGCGGACAGCGTAGAGGATCAGTTCCGGGACGCCGCGGAGATTCAGCTTTTCCATGATGTTGGAGCGGTGCGTCTCGACGGTGTAGACGCTCAGGTTCAAAAGATTGGCCACGTCTTTGTTGGATTTGCCTTCGGCGATGAGTTGCAGAATTTCGCGCTCCCGCGGCGTTAACAGGTCGTAGGCATCTTCCGCACCGGAGCGCTGCAGCTTGCGCACGTAGTCATCGAGAAGCACTTTGCTGACGGCCGGGCTGAAGAACGATTTTCCACCGGCCACGGCATGCACGGCGCGGATCAAATCGGATTCCGCGGAATCCTTCAGCAAGTAGCCCTTCGCGCCGGCTTTCAGGGCACGCAGAACGTAGCTTTCGTCGGAATGCATGCTCAAGATCACGATGGCGGTTCCCGGATTCGCCTGGGTGATTTGGTGCGCGGCTTCGATGCCGTTGAGATTGGGCATGCCGATGTCCATCACCAGCAGGTCGGGCTTCAACGAGGTGGCAAGGGCGACGGCTTGACGGCCGTCGTCGGCTTCGCCCACCACCGTAAGGTCTGGCTGCTGTTCGATGAGCGCTTTCAGGCCACTGCGCATGAGTTTGTGATCGTCGGCGAGGAGGATGCGGGTTTTTCTCATGGGCTCAGTGAGGCGGCGCAGTGCGGATTGGAAGTTCTGCTTTCACGCTAGCTCCCTTCCCGGGCGCGGATTGAATCGTCAAGCTGCCACCGAGCCGGCGCACGCGTTCTTCCATGCCGAGGATGCCCATGCCGCGCATGCGTTGCGGATCGAAGCCGCGGCCGTCGTCCGTGATTTCCACGATGATCTTGTCGGCGGTCTGCACCACGGAAACCTTTGCGTTTTTCGCTTCCGCGTGGGTTGCCGCGTTGTTCAGGGCTTCCTGCACCAGGCGATAGACGCAAACTTTCACTTCATCGGGGAGCTGCTCAGAGACATTTTCGGAATGGACCTCCACTTCCATATTGCCGCGGCGGGAAACCTCACGGCCCTGCCATTCGAGCGCGGGAACCAGGCCGAGATCATCCAGCATGGGAGGGCGCAGCAGGAGCGCAATGTCGCGTATGGACTTCACCGCGGTTTCGGCGGCGGATTTGATGCGGGAGATCTGTCCTTGGACCAGTCCGTCGTCGGACGAGACGAGTTTTGACAATTGGCCGAGGTCGACAAGGAGGGCGCCGAGAGTTTGCCCTACTTCATCGTGCAGCTCGCGCGAAATGGAGCGGCGCTCTTCCTCCTGTGCTTCTACCAGGCGCGCGGAAAGCGCTTCCAGTTCCTGCCGGCTGTGAACCAGAGCGCGGTAGCGCAAGCGCCCCTGTTGCTCGAGCCGCAGGATATAGAAGCCGCCCACGATGGAAAGCAGTAGCCCAGCTACCAGGGCGAGAGCGACCATGGAGACAAGGCGCGTCTGGGCAGTGCGAAACTGGACAGCCAACGATTGCGTGGCTTCGCCAAAGCGACGCGTGTTCATGGTGGTGATATCGCGGGAAACCTGCAGGATATAGGTGCGGCAAGGAATTACTTCGTCGCGCATGAATTGTTGGGCACGTTTTTCGCGTTCGTCGGAGCGCCAGGTGCTGACAGTGTTAAAGGATTTCTCCTGTTCGAGAATTTTCTGCTCAATCTGGTTGAGCAGGTTTTTTTCTTCGGGATCCATGTCCGCAGGGTAATTGAGTACGGCATTGTGAATGGCGGTGCCGCGGGTAACGACGTCGCTAACTGTGGCGGTGAGCGCAGCGTTTTTTCGCTGGAAGAGATAGCGATCCATCTGGTTGTCGTAGACGTCGACCAGGACGACGATGGAGGAAATGGCCTGGCTGTGCGCGGCAAAACGTTGCTGAGCCTGGCGGGCGATTTCGTCGAGTTGCCGCAGGGAATAGAGCGAAACGATTGCGGCGACGATCATCAGCGCCAGCAGTCCGCCAAATACCAGCGGCAAGATGCGACGCAAGCGTCTCGCGAGCTCTCTGGCGTGCGAATCGTCGGCCAATGCTTCAGGGGAGGGCATGATCATCTCGTGCGGGCGGACACTCGTTAGGATAATGCAATCAGCGCGGGAAGCGATATAGGCAGCTGGTACTTAGGCGGCGACTAGACAGGCGGTGATACGTAAGTATTTTGCAGTGAGAAATTCCAATTAAATGGCTCGGCTGACGGATAATCGAAACGCGATGACTGGGGTGATTCACTTTTTGAGAAGCAGGCATTGGAGAGCGCGCGTGGGGAACGCGAGCGTGATCCTGGCGCTGGCATTTGGTGCGCTGATCGCCAGCGGGGCGCCGGAATGGCAGACGCTGGCGCCGGGGATGGAACTGAGGTATGTGACACCGCACGGGGCCAGCGGCAGCAACTCTGCCATCACCATTTTGCGCATAGACCCGAAGCAATGGGAGCTGGCGCTTTTGGGAACCAGCCAGACAGGCGAGCTAGCCGGGCACACCGCGCGCGAATGGTGCATGAAGGGGAAATTTACGGCCGCGATCAATGCCGGGATGTTCAGTACCGACGGAAAATCTCATATCGGTTACATGCGCAACGGGGAGTACGTGAACAGCAGCAAACGCAACAGCTACCAATCGGTGGCAGCATTTAACCCGCACGACGGCGGTACGGCCGCGTTTCGCATCTTCGACCTGGATGCGCCGGGTGTGAGTTTTGAAGGCATCCTGAAAGACTACGGCGCGGTGGTGCAGAATCTGCGGCTGATCAAACGGGCTGGCGTGAATGCCTGGCCTTCACAGGACAAGAAGTGGAGCGAGGCGGCGCTGGCAGAGGACGACGGCGGCAGAATCCTGTTCATTTTTTTGCGCGAACCTTTTTCCATGCACGATTTGAATCAGGAACTGCTGGGCGCGGGCATTGGCATCGTGGCCGCTCAGCACCTGGAGGGCGGCCCGGAAGCGCAGCTTTATTTCCGGGCAGGAGGCGTGGAGAAGGAAATGTTCGGCAGCTACGGGGCGTCGCTTCAGGTGAACGGTGGGAACACCATTCCGTGGCCGATCCCGAACGTACTGGCGGTGCGGCCGCGGCAGCCGGCTGGTCGCTAATCCCGGAAGGCAGATGAGTTGTTTGGCGGTACGCCGCGTACGAGGCCTGGCACCGCAGGGCGCGGCCAAAGCTAGAACGCTTCGCGTGGCGATGCGCAGGTACTTGCCGACGATGGTGGAGGCCACGGTGCTGAAGTCATGAATGGTGGCGTGAGTTTGGCGTCGACGTCATAGAAGAATGTGCCGTTGTTGGCGTCGGCGAGAATCGGCAGGCTCTGCGTGGAGGTGATGGGACTCTCCGGATTTGTCAGCGCAGCACGGGATAATCCTTGGTGACGGTGAGGGTCGTGTCGTCGGTAGAAACGCTGGTAACCGTAGCGTAGAGATGGCGAAGAATCAGGCGCCGCATGTCGTGAAGTGGCGACGGCGAATCGGTCCGCTGAAATTAACCACCCACATGGTGGTGCCGTTTCCAGGCGGAACGTGCGCAACGATAAACGCCGGATGCGAAAGATCGAACTCCAGATCGAGAGCTATATTTTCGTTCGCATTGACGACCAACGGAGAATCAAGAGTGAGATTCACGGGTACCGTCAGGCTGCCTGCGCTGCCGGAAGTGCCAAGAATCTGAATCTGACTCGTAGGAATCGTGGTGGTGGGCAGCTTTTTTGGGCGGCCGAGGCATCAAAGCGGCCTTGGTCCGTTTGGGCGAGACAGCGGTAGAATCGGTGCGAACGTTCCTGGAGAGGAGACTCGCTATGCGTATCGCGCGAATCGCTGCAGTGGTGGTGATGGTATTGGTGTGCGCTTGCGCGCAAGCAGCACCGCAGGCGCAAACGAAGATGACCGTGACGGGCACGCTGGCGCGTGCGATGGCCATCGGTGGAGAATCCATTGGCTGGTCGATTCAAGTCGATCCGGAGATTACCGTCGACGGAAAGCCGGTGCATTCGATCGAGATTAGTTATAAGGACGCGCAGAAGCTGGAAAAGCTGAAAGACAAGCGCGTGAAAGCGACGGGAAAGTTGACTCATAAGCACGGTGTGGAAACCGGCGACCGTCCTGTGCTGGATCTTTCCTCGATCAAGGAGAGTAAGACGAAATAGCCTGGGTGTGAGGCGAGGGCCAAGTTCTGACTTCTTCCCGCGGCGCCAGACCGCGGACGCTACTGCCCAGCCTAGAATATCGTGCGTCGCAATGAAGGGAAAGCAGAAGAGAGCCAGTGCGTTAAGGTCACTTAATTCACGGTAGAGCTTGGGTGCACGACTTACAAGTGGAAGTTAAGCCGCCCTGCATTCATCCCAGTAGTCTTCAATTGCATTCACATGGCAGTAACGGAGAGCCATGATGGCGTGTGGCTTCTCGACCGGTCCAGAACATCCGAACCTGTTGAGACGGATTGCGACCACCGTCTTGCATCCGCTTGATTACGCCCGAACCAACAAATAGCCGCTATAGTTCAGTTCGGGACGACTTGCATTGCGCATCCCAAAATGAGTGGACGCTGGAAGAGCGGGACACAAGCGAAAAGCTCTTGACTTTCGCTTTTTGTTCGCCTACAGTGCGGGGCGGTAGAGGAAACGGGAAACGGGTGGCTTCGGCTCCATTGCCTTCGGGCTCTCCCGAGCCGGACGCCACCCGTTAAAAATAGCGTAAAGTGGGCTTCCCTACCAGGAGTTGCCATGGACGCTTGCCAAAACGTCACCCCCGCCATTCTTGAGAGCAGTGGTCTTCACGGGTTGCAGATTTTGTTTGATGACCTGGAAACGAGCCCTCAACGGCTGAAGCCGGATTGCGGCGTAGGCACTTACGGCACGACTGAAGTTGTGCCCTCCCAACCCGTCGTGGAGGGAAAGCGGTGGTGGGTTCCGGCCATTTGGCATGAGTTGGGCAGAACGCGAGCGGCCAAGAAGAGGCCGCAGATTGTGCATGTGAAAGTGGACGAACTCTTTGCCTCCGTTGAGCAGGTGCTGAACCGGAAACTGCGCGGCAAGCCGGTGCTGGTGGGCCGCGGCGTGGTGGCTTCGGCAAGCTGTGAAGCGAAATTGCACGGCGTGAAGACGGGGATGAGTTTGATTGACGCGGTGCGCCTGTGCCCGAAAGCGATTGTCGTGCCGGGGCAGTACGAGCACTACGCGGAGTTTGCCGAGCGCGTGCGGCGCATCCTGGAAACGTACGCGCCGGACAGTCGAAACGGCGGCGCTGGATGACTTCTATCTCGATTTTGCCGATAGCGGGCGGCTCTGCGCGGACTTTGAAGGCACGCTGAGGCGGCATGCAGGCGGAGGTGCTGGGGCGCACCGGCTTGAACGTATCCGTGGGGGCCGGGCGCACGAAAGTAGTGGCGTCGATTGCCTCGCGGCTTGCGGGCCCGCACGGCGTCCGCATTGTGGCTCCGGGCACGGAGGAAACGTTTCTGGCGCCGTTGCCAGTGGACAGGCTACACGGCATCGGACACGCACACGCTGTTGCGCTTGCGGAGCAAGGCGTCACGATGATTGGCCAAGTGCGCCGGATTCCGAAGCCGGTGCTGGTGGCGGCGTTTGGCGAGGAGATGGGCAAACAGATCTGGACGGCCGCGCGAGGGCTCGATGAACGCAAATCGTCACTGCCGTCGGTGTGCGTTTTGCGCGAAATCCGGATCGAAGGTGGCACCGTCGATTGCGAAGTTCTTGGCGGCCTGCTGGAATATCTGAGCGAGCGGATTGGCGCTGCGCTGCGGGAGCAAGGCAAGCAGGCAGGTAGCATTGGCGTGCGGGTGCGCTATGTGGACCAGTCTTCTGCGCAGCAGACCATCCGGCTGGCCCGCCCGACCAATGACGAGGGTGAATTGCTGGCCACGGCAAAGGAGTTGTTTGCAAAGGCGGTCGCGCGGGGCGTGGCGGTTCGGCAGGTGGGCGTGAGCGTGGCGAATCTGGAATCTGAGCGGAGGGAGAAGGAGCGGTTCGACACTCAAGAGAGCCGACGCAGGTACGCGAATCGTGAAGTGGACAGCGTCCGCGGCAGCTATGGCTGGCACGCGGTGCTGCAGGGTAGTTGAATTGTAGCTCACCCGTTCACCGCTGAGGTTTCTTCGATCGGACGGCAGGTATCGGCATTCACAGCACTGCACATCTCCGAGCGATCACGCCGCGGTTTTAGAAAAGCCTCAGGCCTGAAGGCCTGAGCTATAGGATTATTCCCAGCGCAGGGTGTTCCGCGGTAGAGGTAGCTTGCCGGACACCGGGCTGCCGCTAGCTATTGCTCCCTCCCGGCGGAGGGCTGCATACTTTCCCCATGGGCGCTCTTGGTAAACGCCGCATCTATCTTGGCCTGTTCGCGCTGGTCGCGACTGGCCTTGCCGCGACCTCCGGCCGCGCCGACGAGATTCGTCTGAAGGACGGAAAGAAGCTTTATGGCGTGATCGTGGCGTATGAAGACAACATGTTCAAAGTGAAGACCGACTTTGGCTACGTGCTGGTGGAGAAAGACAAGATCGCGCAGATCCTTCCGAACACGCCGGCGCAAGGGGATGCAGCCAAGGGCGAAGCTCAGCCTGCGGCAAAGCCCAACACGGAAACGCAGCCGAAGGCAGAACCTGCTGTGGCTAGCTCATCGAGCGCAACGCCCGGCGTGACGAACGCAAGGGCAAAGGACATTACGCCCGCAGGGCCCAGCAAACGCGAACGAGCCGCCGCAATTGTGAGCAACGCCAACACCAGGCCCGCGATTCCCACGGCCAACACCGGAACAACAGATCCCCTGGCGCCGACGCTGAAGACATCCGCCGGCGCGCCGAAGACGACGCTGGCCACTGCGGCTGCTCCACCACCACCGCCAAAAGAAGAGCTACCCGCAAATCGCGAAGAGATTCAGGGCAATCTGTACATCAACCACTCGCACGGCTTCCACATGTACAAGGCGCCAAGCTGGCAGGTGATCGAAAACGCGGGACAGGCACTGCCGAACGCGATTGTGGCCATGGGCACGGCGAACGAATCCACGCTGCTGGTGGTGGGGCTGGAGAAGACCAAGGCACCGCTGGAAAGCGCGGCAAAAACGGTGGAAGAACGGCTGCATGATGTGTACGACAACTACCGGCTGATTTCGGAGCGCAAGACCGTGGTGAGCGGGCTACCGGGTATCGAGTATCGCTATCGGGGCATGGCCGACAATCACGATTGGTCCGGGACGCTGGTGGTGGTTTCGCGCGGCCCGGATGTGTTCACGGTATTGGGTATGACGTTCGCCGATACCGACCTGATCCAGATACAGGAAAACGTGATTGCACGCTCGATCGCGAGCCTCGACCTGAACGCTAAGTAAGCAACTTCAACCTATGGGTATATTCCAGCGGACTCAGCTTGGGTGAGTTTCCTGAAGCTTACGATTTTCGCGGATCATGGTGATCAGCGACTGAACCGCGCGCGGCAGGCTGCGATCGCGGCGGTAGACCAGCGCCAATTCGCGCCACAGATCCACACCGTCGACGTTGAGCAGTTTGACTTCGCCGGACTTCACCTGGTCGCGCGCGAAGCTCTCACTGATGATGGAAATGCCAACGTCGGCAGCCACAAACGTTTTGATCATGCCGATACTGGGGAGTTCCATGGCGATGCGCAAGCGCGAGCGATAGGGCCGGAAAAGTTTGTCGAGCACCTGCCGGGTGTACCCGGTTTTCGGGAAGATCAGGGGCGCGGAGGCGATTTCTTCCAGGGTCGTGTGGCTTTTTTGTGCCAGCGGGTTTTTTGCGCTGACCATAAAGCGCAGCCGATCGCGATTGATCGTGTGCATCTTCAGGTTGGGCGATTTCAGCGGCAGGGTAACGATGCCGAGGTCCAGCGTTCCTTCTTCCAGCCGCTGCAGAATCTTGTGGCTGAAGTTGCGGTAGATGCTGATGCGCACCAGGGGAAACTTTCGCTGGAACTCCGAAAGGATGTCGGGCAAAAGATAGAGGCAGGTGGCTTCGTTGGCGCCAAAGCTGACCGGGCCTTGCACCACGTTGCCGCGGTCGGCGACGACCTGCATGGATTCGTCTCTCAGATGCAACAAGCGCTCGGCAAATTCAAAGAGCACTTCGCCAGCGGGAGTGAGTTCGACGGATTTCGCCGAGCGATCCAGAAGTTTCGCGCGATAGGCCTGCTCAAGCTGGCGAATCTGCGCGCTGACGGCCGACTGCGAGCGAAATACTTTCTGGCCGGCCTTGGAAAAACTTTTGAGTTTAGCAACTTGCACAAAGGTAGTGAGTTGATCAAAGTCCATAGTTGGATTCTCGTGTAGGAGTATACCCAATACCGGTAAATTTACTAAGGGTCCTCGAGCGGCTCAGGCATAGTGCGGAACAGGCCCCTTGGGGACGGCCAATAAATCGGCCGGGGCTACAGGTAGCGGATTTGCGGACTGCACTGGGAAGGCGCGCCATGCGGTTTCCAGCGTGCCCTGGAAATGAACGGGTTGAATACGCAGGAAGGGCAAGCGCGTTTTTTGCAGGAGCATACGAAACGCCACGGGACTGCCAGTGTGCGCGACATGCGCCTCCAGCAGCACACGCAACTGGCGCTCTTCGTCATCCTCCAGTTCATGGGCTTGCACGAATTCGAGGTTGAGCACCTGGTCCACTTCGCGGCGCAAGACATACGCGAGGCCGCCGGTCATTCCGGAACCAAAGTTGAGTCCCACTGGGCCAAGGACCGCGACGATTCCGCCGGTCATGTATTCGCAGCCGTGTTGCCCCAGTCCTTCGACAACCGAGACGGCACCGCTGTTGCGCACGGCAAAGCGCTCGCCAGCCTGGCCCGCGATGAACAATTGGCCGGATGTTGCGCCATACAAAACCGTATTGCCAGCGAGCACATCGCCACGCTTAGAAGCGGTGTGACCCGCACCGATCACGATCATGCCGCCAGAAAGGCCTTTTCCCACGTAGTCGTTGGCTTCGCCGCAAAGTTTCAGCGTAAGGCCGCCCGAGAGAAATGCTCCAAAACTTTGCCCGGCGGAGCCTTGGAATTCGCGCGTGACCGGGCGAGACTCCTTTTCGGACAAGTGGCGGCGCATGCGTTCCCCGCTCAAGTGTGTGCCAATGCTGCGATGGAAATTCTGGATTGCGACGGGCGCATCCAGCGCGGTGCGTGGATGATCGAGTTCGCGTTCAACTTCTACCATCCCGCCATCCAACACCGTGGATTGCTGAGGCAGAACGCGGCGAGCTTTCGAGGGAGGAATGACGAGCAAGGCGTCCAGGCCGGAACTGGTTTCCAGGCGATCGTACCAGCCGCGCAATTCCGTAAGCGTGCGCACGCCCAGTTCGGACATGTTTTTGCGAACTTCTTCGCCCAAGGCGCGGAAGTATTCAACCACCATTTCGGGCTTGCCGTTGAAGCGCATACGCAGCGTTTCGTCCTGCGTGGCGATTCCCACGGGGCAGGTATTCAGATGACACTGGCGCGCCATGACGCAACCGATGGCCACAAGCGCAGCGGTGCCAAAGCCGAATTCATCGGCGCCGAGAATTGCGCCAATCAGGATGTCGCGAGCAAAGCGCATGCCGCCATCGACGCGCAGGGCGACTCGGGAACGCAGGCCCGCTCGCAACAAGGTTTCATGGGTATCGCGCAAACCGATTTCCCATGGCAGGCCGGTGTTCTTGATGGACGTCAGCGGCGAAGAGCCAGTGCCGCCGTTGTGCCCACTGACGGTAATCACGTTGGCGCCGGCCTTGGCTACGCCCGCGGCAATCACGCCGATGCCCGAGCCAGAAACGAGTTTCACGCCGATGCGCGCATTGGGATTCACGGCGCGCAAATCGTGAATCAGTTGGGCCAGATCTTCGATGCTGTAGATGTCGTGGTGCGGCGGCGGCGAAATCAGCGGCGTGCCTGGCGTGGCGTGGCGAATGCGCGCAATATATTCCGTGACTTTGCGAGCTGGTAACTGGCCGCCCTCGCCTGGCTTGGAGCCTTGCGCCATCTTGATTTCGAGTTCTTCGGCGCGGACAAGATATTCCGTAGTGACGCCAAAACGGCCGGAGGCCACCTGCTTGACCTTACATGCCGCGTTGCCCTGCGCGTAGAGATCAGGGTCCTCTCCGCCTTCGCCGGTGTTGCTTCGCCCACCCATCTGATTCATAGCGATGGAAAGAGTCTTGTGCGCTTCGGGGCTGAGCGAACCGAGAGACATCGCTTGGGTACTGAAACGGCGCAGGATGAATTCCAGTGGTTCAACTTCGGAAAGGGCCACAGGCTGCTCGGGAACCATCTCCAACAGATCGCGCAAAAATGTGGCGCCCTCGGCCTTGGCCAGTTGCTCGATGGCCGTGAATTCCGTTTGTCCGGCCTTGCGCACATGCGCGTGCACGCGCCGGATAAACTCTGGCGAATTCGCGTGTAGTTCAGCGCCCTTGCGGAAGCGGAACAGACCGTTGTCGCCGAGCTCTTCTGTAGGACCCGCATAGGCCGCCGCGTGCATCTTCAGGTAATCCTGCAACAGGAGGTCGAGCGTCTTCGTGCCGGGATAGTA
This sequence comes from Candidatus Acidiferrales bacterium, assembly GCA_963792145.1. Taxonomy (GTDB): domain Bacteria; phylum Acidobacteriota; class Terriglobia; order Acidiferrales; family UBA7541; genus Acidiferrum. Next base: position 211,282 of record CAWBVH010000033.1, on the reverse strand, counting down.
GCCGGCGTCTTCGAAATACTCGCGGCAAATATCGTCGTCGAGTCCCAGAACTTCAAACAGGTGACTGTTGCGGTAGCTGGCCAGCGTGGAAATTCCCATGCGCGCGATGACCTTGCGCAACCCGGCGTACATGGCGGCACGCACTTTTTCAAAGGAGCCCGGCTCTTCCAGCTCGGCGAATTCTTCCGCGAGATAGGGAACGACGGCGCTGGCACCGGCGGCAATCAACATGGCGACATGGTGGGTGTCGCAAACTTGCGCGGTCTCGACAACCAGGGGCACGTCCGCAAGACCCTGCGCCACCATGGCCTTCCATACACCCGATGTTGCAAGGAGTGCCGGAACGGCTGCGCGATCGCGGCCAACCGAGCGATCGGAAAGGAGGAGGAGTCCCGGACGCACGTCGCTACTCAGAGGGGTAGTTTTGCACTGAGTCAAACAACGGCGCGCACCCGAGACTCCTTCGTTGGCAGGAAAACTAAAATCGAGAAGTTTCGCATTGCCGAGCGACGCGCTAAGAACACCAAGTTCCACCACGCTGACGAGTGGGCCGCCGAGAAAATGACCGTGGCCCAAGGGCACTTCCAGGGACATGACGTGTTGTTCACGCAACGGATCGATCGGGGGATTCGTCACCTGGGCGAAACGCTGCTTGCAGTAATCCCACAATGGCCGGGCGAGTGCCGAAAGAAATGCTGGAGGCGCGTCGTCGCCCATGCTCCAGTCGGCTTCTTTGCCGTTCAGGAGGGGGCGAAACAAAATCTTATACTGATCGTCGGACCAGCCTGCGGCACCCGCAAGGCGCTTCGGTTCTTCCATACGAATGCGGCACGCCGGCGTTTCCAGGTGCACCCGCCTTCGTTGCGAAGCGGCTTTGCGTGGATATTGCTGCGCCACACTCTTCAGGAGTTCGCGCCAGCGCAGCAGAACACCCTTCGTCGGGTTCGCGAGAATCATTTCACCGGGGCCCAAACGATGGCGCTCCGCGATGCGCGATTCGTCCAGATCAACAAGCCCGGTCTCCGAACCGGCAATCACCAAGCCATCGTGCGTCACGGTATAGCGCATCGGCCGCAACCCGTTGCGATCCAGTTTTGCGCCCACGGAAACACCGTCACTAAACACCAGCGCCGCGGGGCCGTCCCACGGTTCAGCTTCATGCGACAACGTTTCCAGCGCGCTGCGCACATCGTCGGAGAGAAAGGGATCGTGGAGGAACGCCGGCGGCACCAGCGCGAGCATGGATGCCTCAACGGTCTTGCCTTCGAGCAGCTCGATTTCCAGCGCGTTATCAAAGCTGGCCGAATCGCTCACGTTTTCTTCGAGCAGATGAAACCATTTGCCAACACCGATACGCTTGCGAATTTCGCGTTCGCGGGCGCGCAGCCAGCGGCGGTTACCGACCACGGTGTTAATTTCGCCGTTGTGGGCGACGTAGCGGAACGGCTGGGCCAGTTGCCAAGAGGGCTCAGTGTTAGTGGAATACCGCTGGTGGAAAATGGCGAAGTTAACGGCGAATTCTGGGCGGCAGAGATCCTCGAAGAAACGTGGAAATTGCCACGGGGTGAGCAAGCCCTTGTAGACCATGGTGCGGGAAGAGAGCGAGCACAAATAGCTGCGCTCAGGCAACATGGCTTCCGCGCGCTTGCGAAGAAGCGCCAGGCTGCGCTCAAACTTGTCGGCGGCATTGGCCACGGCGTTTTTCGTAGGCAACGGCTCAATGAAGAACTGCCAGATTTCCGGCATGGTTTCAAAGGCGCGCTGGCCCAGAGCATTGGAGTTCACCGGAACGCGGCGCCAACCGGCCAGCCGCAATTTGCCGCGCCCGATGGCGTCTTCCATGGCCGCGCGAGCATCGGAATGGCGCGACACGGGTACAAAGAGCATGCCGACACCAAAGAGCTCGCCCAAAGTGATCTGCTCTTCGGCCGCCCGCGCGCGGAAGAAATCTGTTGGGAGCGAGGTCAGCAAGCCTGCCCCATCGCCGCTGGCGCCATCGGCGTCGACACCGCCGCGGTGCGAGAGGCGTTCTAGCGCCTGCAGGGACATTTGGAGGATTTCGTACCGGGGAGGACCGCTTAGACCGGCGATAAAGCCGGTTCCGCAGGCGTCATGGTCCGGGTGACCCCAGTTGGGCTGGCGCCGCTTGGACCTGGCTGCGGGAAAACCACACATATGTAGTTTAATAGTCGGCGCGACGCGCAAAGTACAATGCAGAATTTTTCTGGAATGAATCGGTTTCCTGATGGCGGCAGGAAGGCCAAGTAGCTTAGAATTTCGTGACTTCGCTAAATTGGAAATTGCCGATTTTCATGGGCGGAACGACCATTTCGAAGGACTCCTCCGCCGTGGCCCGGTGCGAGGAGCCGAGAAGCTCGACGTTCCGAAGCATCTCTAAAACCGATTGATTGAATCGGAAATTCCGCACGGCAGGACCCACTTTGCCCTTCTCCACCAGGAATAATCCGTCGCGAGTCATGCCCGTCATGATCTTCTCGTAGGGGTCAACCTCGCGGATGTACCACAAGCGGGTGACCAGCAAGCCCCGATCAGTGGAGGCGATCATCTCCGGCACCGAAGAGTTGCCGCCGGCGAGGACCAGGTTCATGGGCGCTTCGCCGAACTCGTTGGGAAGAGCGAAGCCGTGGCCCGTGGGCTTTTTGTGAGCGAGCTTTGCAGAGCGCCGGGAATAGACGAGATTTTTCGGGATACCGCGGTCGACGAGGAGCACGCGCTGTCGGGGCAGGCCTTCGCCGTCGAATGGCATGCCCAACTGCTCTGGATGGTAGACGTCATCGGTGAGAGTGATGTTCCTGCCAAAGAGCGGCTTGCCCACGCGCCCCGAGAGGCAGGAACGCTTGTCGCGGACCGCCGTGGCGGAAAAGTCGTAGAAGAGAAAGCCGACGAGGTCGAGCACAGCGGCAGGTTCGAGGATGACCGTGTAGCGGCCGGGCGCGAAGTTCGATGGGATTCTGGGCGCGCTCGGCTTTTTCGCTGGCGGTGATGGCGAGAGCCAAGGGATCGAATTGGCGCGCGTCGGCGGAATTTGCCTTGGCCCAACTGGTAGCGGAGCCGTGCTGCATCGTGACGGAGAACTCCGCCTGCGTCTGCCGGTAGGAAGCGAAAAGGCCGCGCGAATTGCCCAGAAGCGTCTGGCTTTGGCCGGTCGAGAATATGCCGGCAGCGACCTGGCCGGAACGCTCGGCAACTTCACAAGCACGTTTCACGGCGCGGGCGCGCTCTTCCGCGGTGACCGACGGTGGTGGCCGGAGCGAATCGCTGCACGTTGCGATATTTCTGTTTGCCCGGCATCGGCAAAAGAAGCGGATCTTTCGGTTGGCTGGCTGCGAGTGACAAGCAATCATCCAAGGCGGAGCGAAACGCGTCTTCGTCCAGACGGTTGGTGGTCACGCGAGCGGTTCGGCCGTTTAGCGACGGTACGAATGGAAACCACCACGCCGTGCTCGGCAACATGCTGGTGAATGGCGTTGTTGGCGAAGCGCGTTAAGGCGTCAATCACTTCTTCGACGTGAACTTCGGTTTCCGGGATGCCGCGCGCTTTCGCCAGGCGAAGCACCGTGTCAATGATGGCGCGCAATTCTCGCTCTGACCGCAACTGCGCGACGGCCGCGGCTTTGCGGAGTCCTGTGGCCCCTCGTTTTGTGCTTTTTGCGCTCATTCGTTGGAGAAGGCTGTTCCGATTTTGACGTTGCGGAAGCGCGCCGGCGCCGCGCCGTGCCCGGTGCCCATGGTTTGCATGGGCTGGCCCTTGCCGCAATTCGGCGTGCCCCACAAGACCCAGTGGTCCGCGTTGCAAATGGCGTCGCATGAATTCCAGAATTCCGTGGTGATGCCGCTGTAACTGGGATTTTTCAGCATGCGAACTTTTTTGCCGCCCCGAATCTCCCAGGCAATTTCCGTCGAGAACTGAAACTGGTAGCGGCGGTCGTCGATGGACCAGGAGCGGTTTGTCTCCATGACGACGCCATCGTCCGTATCCGCGATCAAATGTTCGGGGGTCCAGGTGCCGGGGAGCAGGCTGACGTTGGTCATACGGATCATCGGCAGGCGGTTCCAGCCTTCGGTGCGCATGGTGCCACCGGAGCGATGCAGGCCAACCAGATGGGCGGTTTCCCGGCTGGAAAGATAGCCGCGGAATGCGCCGTCCTTGATGATGTCGATGCACTGTGCGGGCACGCCCTCGTCGTCGTAGGCAAACGAACCGAGCCCGGGCCCGTGCGAAATGCGCGCGTCGGCCACAACGTTGACGATCGACGAGGCGTATTGCAGGTGATTGAGTTTATCGAGCGTGAGAAAACTGGTGCCGGCGAAATTCGCTTCCTGACCGAGCACGCGATCCAGTTCAATGGGATGGCCAACCGATTCGTGGATTTGCAGGCCCAACTGGCTGCCACCCAGGATCAGCGTGCCGGTCTTTTCCGGACACTGCGCCGCAGCATGTAAGGCTACCGCCTCTTCGGCGATACGGGGGGCGTGCTTCAGCAGGTCCAGCGATTCCACCAGTTCATAGCCGCCCAGAATGTGCTGCCCGCCGAAACTGTTCGGGTAGGAGCGCTTCTGGATAGCGTCTCCCTTGAAGCAAGTCGCGGCGATACCGCAACCGGAAGTGACGCGCCGCTGGTGAATTTTGGAACCGCTGCTGGAGGCGAACCACGAATCAATCTTGCGAAACTGCAAATCGGTTTCCGCCAGCGTGACGCCTTTTACTTTGCGCATGGCGGCATCGGCTGGCGAGCAAAAGATCCAATTGCGTTTCCAGGGGAATCTCGAAGGGATCTTTCTGGCACGGCCCCTGCCAGCTGTCGACGTAAGTTCCCTCAGGCGCCAATTGCACTGCTTCTTTTTTCGCCAGGGCGGAGGCTTTCGCGATAGCGACGGCTTGCGCGGCGCACGATGCGACGCCCTCGCGAGTGAGTTGATCGGTGGAAGCAAATCCCCACGCGCCATTGGCGACCACGCGAATGCCCAAGCCGATGGATTCGCTTTGGCCCAGCGTGCCCACCTGCCCGTTTTTCGTGGTCAGGTCGCGCTGGCGCATGTGCATAACGCGCACGTCGGCATACGTGGCGCCGCGCAGCCGCGCAGTTTCCAGGGAGTGTCCGCAATAATCCCACATCGTACGCACCAAAACTAAGGGGCACGCCGTAACGTGCCCCATAGAGACTATCAAATTGTTGCCTTGGAATGCCCTGTTTTAGGTGCCTTCCTGCCAGGAAGCCAGGTACTGCTCCTGCTCCGCGGTCAGTTTGTCCAAATGGTGTCCCATCGACTCGAGCTTGAGCTTGGCGATTTCGCGGTCCAGATGTTCGGGGACCACGTACACCTGCGGCTGCATGCTCTTGTGGTTCTTCACCAGGTATTCCGCGGAGAGAGCCTGGTTCGCAAAGCTCATATCCATCACGGCGGCCGGGTGACCTTCGGCAGTGGCGAGGTTCACGAGGCGGCCTTCAGCGATCAGATAAATCTTCCGTCCATCCTTCAGCAGGAATTCATCGACCAGCGGACGAACTTCCTTCTTGCCGGTGGACAATTCTTCCAGCGCGGGAATTTCGATCTCCACGTTGAAGTGGCCGGAGTTGCAAACGATGGCGCCGCCCTTCATCACTTCAAAGTGCTCGCGGCGAATCACGTTCTTGTTTCCGGTGACGGTGATGAAGACGTCGCCTTCTTTTGCGGCGTCGATCATCGGCATCACGCGGAAGCCGTCCATCACGGCCTCGATGCCCTTTACCGGATCAATTTCGGTGATGATGACGTCCGCGCCGTGACCCTTGGCGCGCATGGCAGCGCCACGACCGCACCAGCCGTAGCCGGCGATGACCACTTTCAGGCCCGCAATCAAAACGTTGGTAGCGCGAATCACGCCGTCCAGTGTGGATTGGCCCGTGCCGTAGCGATTGTCGAAGAAGTGCTTGGTCATCGCGTCGTTGACGGCAATGATCGGATACTTCAGCGTGCCGTCCTTGGCCATGGCGCGCAGGCGGATGACGCCGGTGGTGGTTTCTTCGGTGCCGGCAATGACGTTGGAGACGAGATCCTGGCGCTTGGTGAGCAGCATGGTGACGAGGTCGCAACCGTCGTCCATGGTGAACTGGGGCTTGTGCTCGAGCGCAGCCTTCATGTGATCGTAGTAGGTGTTGTTGTCCTCGCCCTTGATGGCGTAAGTGGGGATGGAGAAGTCGCGGTTCAACGAGGCCGCCACTTCATCCTGCGTGGAAAGCGGATTCGATGCGCAGAGAACGATGTCCGCGCCGCCGTCGCGCAGAGCGATCATCAGGTTTGCGGTTTCGCTGGTCACATGCAGACAAGCGGAAACACGCAGGCCTTTCAGCGGCTGCTCCTTGATGAAGCGCTTGCGGATGGACTGCAGCACGGGCATCTGCTGCGCGGCCCATTCGATCTTGCGTTTACCCGCGTCGGCAAGCCCGATATCTTTCACATCACCCTTTTTGAGTTCTGCCGTAGCCATTCGCACACTCCTCGAAGTTGAGATTCGTTCTGGGGCGGTTGAACTGAATTGTTGCGTCCCACCAGCAAGCGGGACTCACCTGCAGTTGAGAGAAAAAGTTTTCGACCGGCGCGCTCGGTAACAAACGCGCCACCGGAACTAGCGGCGAGCCGCGACCTCAGCTTCTGCGCTCAGTCCCGCAGCCTTGCGCAAAGCATCGGCGCGGTCGGTACGCTCCCAGGTGAAACCACCATCGCCCTTGCGGCCAAAGTGCCCGTAGGCAGCGGTGGCCTTGTAGATCGGCTTGCGGAGGTCGAGAGTTTCGATGATGGCCTTGGGAGTGAGCTTGAAGTTTTCGCGGACCAACGCGGTGATTTTCTCTTCGGGAATGGTCGCAGTGCCGAAAGTATCGACCATCACGGAGACTGGCTCGGCCACGCCGATAGCGTAGGCGAGCTGAACTTCCGCGCGCGAAGCGAGGCCTGCCGCGACGACGTTCTTGGCGATATAGCGGGCCATGTAGCACGCCGAGCGGTCAACCTTCGACGGATCTTTGCCAGAGAACGCGCCGCCGCCGTGACGGCTGTAGCCGCCATAGGTGTCCACGATGATCTTGCGTCCGGTGAGTCCCGCGTCGCCCATCGGCCCGCCGATGACGAAGCGGCCAGTGGGATTGATGTGGAACTTGGTTTTTGCGTCGAGCATGTGCGCCGGAATGATGGGCTTGATCACATGCTCCATGATGGCGTTGCGCAAGTCTTCGTTCGGAACGGTGTCGCTGTGCTGCGTGGAGATGACCACGCAATCCACGCGAACCGGCTTTCCATCGCGATACTCAACGGTGACTTGGGATTTTCCATCAGGACGGAGGAAATCGACTTTCTTGCTCTTGCGGACTTCGGAGAGGCGTTGCGTCAAGCGGTGGGCCAACTGGATCGGCATGGGCATCAGCTCTTCGGTCTCGTTGCAGGCGTAGCCGAACATCAGGCCCTGGTCGCCAGCGCCGCCGGTATCCACGCCCATGGCGATGTCGGGAGACTGGCGCTTGATGGTGCACATGACCGCGCAAGTGGTGGAGTCAAAACCGTAGAGAGCGTTGTCGTAGCCGACCTGCTCGACGGTCTTGCGAATCAGTTCGTCGTAGTCGATGTGCGCGGTGGTGGTGATTTCTCCCGAAACCACAACCAAGCCGGTGGTCACCAGCGTTTCGCAGGCAACACGGCCCTTGGGGTCTTGCCGCATCACTTCATCAAGAACGGCGTCGGAAATCTGATCGGCAATCTTGTCCGGGTGGCCTTCCGTCACCGATTCGGAGGTAAATAGAAAATTCCTCTTAGCTTCGCTCAAAACGTCTCTCCTATCCTGTGGTCTTCTCGGGAGGTGCGGGGCCGACACACCCATTGCCTGCGCGCCCTGCGGGGAGCAGACTTCCTCTTAAAAAGGCTACCATTCGTTCCGGTGGGAATCAACGCATTGATTTCTCACCGGCTTGGAATTGCAGCGAATGGGCGGAATTTTGGCTTGAATGGCGCTCGCGGCCCAGTATTGGCCGGTGCGTGGCCTAACTGCGTCTGCCTATCCGGCCCAGAATGAGGCGGTGCCTTCGAGATAGGCGAGATCTTTGTCCGGCAAGTTGGCGGCGCGATACTCCTGGGAACATTTGCAGGACAACAGAACGAGGCCAAGCTGTGACGATGCATCCACTAGGCGAAATCTTGGCGAAATGGGCGGGGCTGGCGCAGCCGGAATGGAAGGCGCCAGCGCTGGTGGAGTTGCGGGAAATGGATGGGGACAAAGGCAAGTTTGTGTTCTTGTTCAATCACGGAGAGAAGGCGGCAGAAGTGGAGTTTGCGCAGACATTGGAGCGGCCGGCAGTGAACGTCCGAGAAATTGTGACCGAGAAACGCGGAAAACCGAGGGAAAACGGTTCACGATGAAGACGGGAGTTCCGGCGCAGGCAGTGCGGAATTTACCGGATCGATTATTAAGGTTGGTCGGCGGAACTACGCGGCGTCGAGGTCGTCATCTGGTTGGACTTCGAGCTTGCCCTTGGTTCTCTTGGCGAGCAGGTAAGTGCGAATGAACGGATCAATGTCGCCGTCGAGTACGCGGTCGACATCGCCAACGCCGAACTTGGTGCGATGGTCCTTAATCAGGCGATAAGGCTGCATGATGTAGGAGCGAATCTGGCTGCCGAAGGAAATTTCCAGCTTCGATTCATCCAGCTTGTCGGTGGCATCGCGGCGCTTCTGCATTTCCATGTCGTAGAGTTTAGAGCGCAACATCTTCATCGCAAATTCGCGGTTCTTGTGCTGGCTGCGTTCCGCCTGGCACGCCACGATGATGCCGGAGGGGATGTGCGTGAGGCGCACAGCCGTTTCCACTTTGTTGACGTTTTGCCCGCCCTTGCCGCCCGCTCGAAAAGTATCCAGTTTGATGTCCTCGGGCTTGATGTTCACTTCGATGCGGTCGTCAACCTCGGGAATGACGAACACGGAAGCGAAGGAAGTGTGACGGCGCGCCGCTTGGTCGAACGGTGAAATCCGTACCAACCGGTGCACACCGGTTTCGCCGGCCAGCAGTCCGTAAGCATTTTCACCGCTGAATTCAACCGTGGCATTCTTGATGCCCGCTTCTTCGCCCGGCGTTTCATCCAAAACGTTGGCGCTGATTCCCTTTCGTTCTGCCCAGCGCAAATACATGCGCAGAAGAATAGAGGCCCAGTCCTGCGACTCGGTGCCGCCGGCGCCGGGTTTGATGGTCATAATCGCGTTCAGATGATCGTTTTCGCCGGAGAGCAAGGTTTGCGTCTCCAGCTCGCCGACATAGGTATCCGCGCCGGTGAGTTCGCGGCTCAGATCCTTCAGCAATTCTTCTTTTTGCTCAGCGTTGGTTTCGCCTTTAGCCAGTTCGATGTAGGTTTCAATGTCGCTGGCCAGCGAAGCCAGCTTTTCGTCGGCGGCAATCTGGCCTTCTACGCGTTTGCGTTCGCGAAGAACGGTTTGCGCTTCTTCGGGATTGCTCCAAAAGTTGGGATCAGAGGTACGCTGTTCGAGGGACTTCAGGCGAGCGCGGTTCTGTTCACCGTCAAAGATAACTCCGCACGAGCGCGATGCGCTGCTTCAAGCCGTCATATTGATGCTGCAGATCTTCAAGAATCATGGAGTATTGTAGGCCCTGTGTTGCGGCTCAGGATGCGCCTTACTTTGCCTTTCTCAGTGTGAGTATAAACAGAATAACGGAAACGACAACGCACATCCAGGCGAACCAATCGCCAAAGCGCGTGTAAATGGTCTTGTCGGCGCGGAAGTCGTAGGGAAGATCCGCGGAATCCCGCACATCGCGCCGCATGACGCGCTCGACGTTGCCGTAGGGATCGATGGACGCGGTAATGCCGCTATTGGTGTCGCGCACAATCCAGCGGCGATTCTCGACCGCGCGGACACGCACCATTCGCAAGTGCTGTTCGGCGGCATCGGAGGTACCAAACCATCCGTCGTTGGAAATATTAATGAGCAACTGCGCACCGCGATTGACGAACTGGCGCACTTCGTTCGCGTAAATAGCCTCGTAACAGATGAACACGGAAAACGTGGTGTCATTCGAGAATTTACCGACGCTGCGCTCGGTTCCCTTGCGGAAACCGCCTACTTCTTCGGAGACGCTGTTGACCACCTGATGGATCAGGGGAAACGGCTCGTATTCGCCGAACGGCACGAGGTGCATCTTGTCGTAGGAAAAAATGCGCTGGCCCAGTTCGTTGACGGCCGCGGCACTATTGTAGGGTGCCACTCCCGTGCGCATGATCCCATTGATCTTCACTGGCTCCGGCTTCCACTCGATGATACCGACGACAACGGGATGGTGGAACTCCTGCGCGATGCGGGTGATCACCGGACCGAAGTGGGGATCCTGAAACGAAAAGGGGGCAGGCGCTTCCGGCCAGATCAAAAGATCGGGTTGGCGGCCATCGGGAGAGGGGCGCAAGCTCAGTTGCTCCAGATCCGCCAAATCTGCTTTGTGCTCCGTGTACCAATCGCCCACATACTGCAGGTTCTCCGGGAAATTCGGCTGCACAACGCGAGCGAGATGGTGCGCCTCGGGCTTTGGCACAAATCGCGAACCGGCGATCATCACGGCCAGCATTAGCAAAGTTACGGCGCCAACGATGGCCCATCGCTTCTTCCGCTCGGCGGGTGTTTTGCTGAAGTCGCCCCACAACAGCAGCGCATTAAAGGCGGCGACCAGAAACGACACGCCGTAGATTCCTGTGATCGTCGTTAGCTGCACCACCGCCGGATTTCCCGCCGCCGGATAGCCCAGCAGCGACCACGCAAAGCTAATCTCCGGCAGATAGGTGCGAAAAACTTCGGTGGAAATCCAGAGGAATGGCGCGCCTAGCAGCGCCAGCGCAATACTGCGCCGCGACAATCGCTGCACGATCCAGGCAAAAACTCCGATCGCCGCGGCCCACACCGCAGCAATCAAAAGCAAAACGCCCCAACCCGCGGCCGCCGACATGCCGCCATGCACCGACAGAGTCTCTGCGATCCACGACACGCATGTCACCACAAAAGCCATGCCGTGCAGGAAGCCGCAGCCGAAAGCCACGCGAGCCCGCGCGCCGAATATGCTGGCCAGCAGCAGCGTCAGGCAAAACCACGAAAAAATGCTCGGGTGAGCGCCACGATAGGAAAAAGACAGCAGCGCGCCGCTTATCGCTGCCAGGACAAAGCGGGCCAGCGCGGGAACTTCAGGTGAACGGTGAGGCCGCAGGTAGAAATGCCAGGGAAGCGACGGCATCAGTGCTTAACGTAGAAGGCCTTGAAGCCTGCGCCCTCCAGACCCTTCTTCGCGGCGTCGGCCGATTTTTGATCCTTATAGGGGCCGACCTGCACGCGGTAGAACTTATCTTTTTGCGGCGCGAGCACGGTGGCCGGGAAGCGTTTTTTCTGCAAGCTGCTGGCAATGGAGAGAGCGTCATCCTGCCTGCTGACGGCAGCCACCTGCAAGAGAATCGTGCTGCTGGAACTCGCTGGCACCGCTGCGACCGGTTTGCTGCTCTTCGCTGTAATCGTGACCGGCGTCGCAACTGGCGCAGGAGTTGGCGGTTCGACTCGCGCTCGCGTGTTCACGGATTTTGCAGCAGGCGTATTGCTCGACTTGGGAGCAGGGTCGAGGCGCGGTTCGCGTTTCGCCGGAGTGTTATTGTTGTAAAACTCCCAGTCGGATTTGTTGGAGGCAGTGGCGGGATCGGATTCGTTCTCCGGAGGCTCGGCAGGAGAGGGTGTCTTCGCTGTGACGTTATTTTTGGTAGAAACAATAGTGTCCGGGGTGCGCGAACCGGTGGTAGCCGCGCGCACCTGTCCATCGTACTGATTGCGCCCCATAACGTAGCCGAGCGTGAAAAACACACCGGAAAAGAGCAGCATCAACAAAAACAGCCCGATGACGTGCTTCCCTTCAAGCACACGCTCGCCCGCGCTTTTTCTTCCCCCAGAAGCCATATCTACTTATTCGAGCCCCCTAAAGCCTGTGTCCACTTATTTATAATATCGATTGGAAGCGGAAAAACAATCGTTGTGTTCTTTTCGACACCTATCTCGGTCAGGGTCTGCAGGTAGCGGAGCTGGATGGCGGAGCTTTGGGTCTCCAGGACCTTGGCGGCATCAGCGAGTTTTTGCGAAGCCTCGAACTCGCCTTCGGCATGGATGATCTTGGCGCGGCGCTCGCGTTCGGCTTCGGCCTGCTTGGCGATGGCACGCTGCATCTGTTCCGGAATGTCCACCTGCTTGACTTCAACCTTGCCGACTTTAATGCCCCAGGGCTCGGTATCCTGGTCGAGAATGATCTGCAATTTCGCATTCACTTTTTCGCGTTGCGAGAGGATTTCATCCAGTTCGAATTGCCCAACGATGCTGCGGAGCGTGGTCTGGGCGAGCTGCGAAGTGGCGTACTGATAATTCTGCACCTGCGACATGGCCAGGTTGGCGTCAACCACACGAAAATAGCAAACCGCGTTGACTTTCACGGAGACGTTGTCGCGCGTGATGATGTCCTGCGGGGGAACGTCGAGCGTTTCCAGCCGCATGTTGATGCGATACAAAGTCTCAATGGGCCAGAAAACCAGGTTGAGGCCAGCGGATTTTGCCTCGGGGAGCAAGCGCCCAAGGCGCAACACTACACCACGCTCCCACTCTTTAATAATGTACAGCGAATTCCAGATCCAGATCAGGAAAATGAACAAGACAAACAGCAGTCCAATGCCACCTACTTGAAACATGTCGGACCTCCTCGTGATTCTCACTTTCACTTGAAAAACTTTACTTCGCGACGGTGGCACCTTGCGCCACCGGCTCGACTTCAAGTTTCAGGCCATTCACGCGGAGCACGCGAACTCGGGTTCCTTCTTGCACTGGGTCTTGTGCGATCGCACGCCACAGTTCACCGTGGATGCGGATCATCCCTTCGCCACCGACAGGCAACGGTGTTGTGGCCACACCTTCCTCTCCAAGCAATTCTTCTTTGCCCGTGGCGCTCTTCCACTTGCGAGACTTGAGGACGAGGCGCATGAGAAAGACGGTGATAAAGGCGAAGGGAATCGTCGCAGCCAGGGCCACGCCCACACTAACTCCGCCCGCGGTCAGCGGCGAGCGAATGAGGAACATGGCGCCCAGCAGCATGGAGATAATGCCACCGAGAAGCAAAATGCCATGGCTGGTGAACTTCGCCTCCAGAATGAAGAGCGCGACAGCGAGCAGTATCAGAAGCACACCGGTGAAATTCACAGGCAGCAACTGCATGGCATACAGAGCGAGCAGCGCGCAGATTCCGCCAATCACGCCGGGAGCGATTACTCCGGGATGGGTAAATTCGGTGTACAAGCCGAGAACGCCAACGATCAGCAAGATGAAGAATACGTCGGGCTCAACGATTCTGGCGAGGAATTTCTGCCGCCCGGACAGTTCAAACTGCGCGAGGGTGTAGTTGTCCAGAGACAACTTTGCCGTTTTTCCGTTGAAGCGAGTGATTTCGCGGCCATTCAGCGTACGCAGGAGTTCGTCTCTGTCGGCCACGATCAGATCGATCAGGTGGGCGTCCAGCGCCTCTTTTGCGGTGAATGCCCGCGCCTCAGTGACGGCGGTCTCCGCAAGTTTGGGATTGCGGCCGCGTTTTTCGGTGAAACTACGCAGAAAGGCAGTGGCATCGTTGTTCAATTTGCGGCGGAGAACTTCGTCCACGGGCATATTGAACATGCCAGGCATCAAAATCGGCGTGGAGGCGCCCGTGTGCGTGCCGGGAGCCATGGCCGCAACGTCGGCGGAAAGCAGGATGAAAAAGCCAGCCGATGCTCCGCGCGCGCCGTCGGGCGCAATGAATACGGCTACGGGCACCGGCGAATCCAGAATGTGATGAATGATGTCGGTCATGGAGTCGCTGAGGCCCCCGGGCGTATCCATGGTGATCAGGACGAGAGCGGCGTTGCGTTTTGCGGCATCCGCGAGCCCTTCATCGATGTACGTCGCCAGGATCGGCTCAACCGCGCCATCCAGCTTCAACTCAAGAACCAGCGGGCCAGCCTGCGTTTCCGCCGATGCCGTTGAGACCAGAGAAATGAAGCCTAAGGCAGCGAGCGCTGCGCAACAAAGCACGAGAAACAGCATTGCCAAAAGACGATTTTTTCTTTCAGATCCACGAGCGCTCACTTTGCACCTCCCGTGGGATTGTTAGTTCCCAGATGCTGAAGCAATTCCTTGGCTCCCGCGTAGTTCGGCGCCAGCTTGACCGCTTTTTCTACCTCGGCACGCGCCAGATCCGGCTTTCTCTGCTCGAGATAAATACGCGCGAGCATGGTGCGCTCGATCGCTGAATCGCGCACGGCCAGACACAGTTGCAATTCTTTCACGGCATCATCCAGCTTTCCTTGGCGGCGATAGATGTCCGCGAGTTCGCGGTGCGCGGAAGCATTCTTGGGATCCGCGACGATCACGGCGCGAAATTCCTGTTCCGCGATATCCAGATGCCCAGCGATCAATTGCTGCCGTCCGAGACGAAGGTGCGCCGCGGGCGTCACCTTGATTGAGGAACCCGCTGTCGTCATGGAGGGATGCAGGGAAGGATTTTCCAGTTCCAAGGGCAACGTAGTGGGATCCAGTTCTTTGGTCACACGTTGATACTTCAGCAGATTGTCGCCCTTGGCATCGACCTTGATTGCCGGCAGCGTTTTGTCACCCAACGCTGCCACGGCGTTCCCGCGCTCCTGTTCGGCTTCGGCATTTTTTCCGGCTTTCTGAAGCGAGTAGATCAGAAAAGCAAGATCTTCCGGATTATCAGGTTCCCGGCGGACGGCTTCGCGAAAGTGCGTGGCAGCGATGGACAACTCATTCTGACGAAGCGCCAGCAAGCCGAGATTGAAAGGATAGTCGTCCTCGTCGGGGTCGAGGTCTCTGGCGCGGCCCACGGCGGTTTGCGCAGCCGCCAGATTGCCTTGTTGTGCGCGCGCCAGCCCCAGGTTATTCAGGATTTCGGGCAATTCCGCGCCGGTAACCAAACTGTGTTTCAATCCCTCCTGCAAGGAAGAAAACACTTGTTCCGCCTGTTCGGCCTGGCCAAGACGCAGGCGGCACACGCCGATTGAGAAAATGGCTTCCACGCTACGAGCATTTGTCGCGGGGACACGGCCAAACCAGGGCAGAGCGGAATTGCAGTCATTGCGAGCGAAATAGATCTGGCCAATCGCGAAGGCAGGATCGGGCCACTCGGGCTCCAGCTTTGCGGCTTCTTTCAAATCGCGCAAACGGACATCGTCGTCACTCGCCAGCAAGCCGCGGATGTATTGCTCAAATGCGGCGAGACTGAGGGGCCGCTGCAGTTTGGAAAATTCGACCAGGCTCAGAGGGTAACTGTGGTCCGTGGCCGTCAACAGATGCCAGGTGATTCGGGTGTGCAATTCCATCAGCGAATCGAGCGGACCATGCTCGGTAACGGCAGGCAGCAGCGCCGCGGGATTGATGCGCATCAGACGAGCATTCACGGTGAGGGTTTTGCCGTCAGAAGCGAAGCTGCCGAAAACTGCGTAGTCCGCGTCCATTTCTTGCGCGACGTGCAGCATGGACGCGCGGCTAAGTTTGGCGGAGTCTGGAAGCCCGTAGCGATCCATTTCGTTGACCCGTCCGGAGTGCGAATAGACCTGCAGACCCGCGTGGGATAGGCGTTGGATGGTCAATTCCTCCAGACCTTCCCCAATCCAATCGAGGCGCGGGGGGGCGCCGGCGTTTTCAAATGGAAAAACGAGGTAGACAGGCGCCAGGGAATGGTTAAGAGCAGGTGCCGAGGAGGGAGAGAGGGGTTGCTGAGCGGGAAGTCGTGGCGTAAAGAAGAAAAAAATACCCGTCAGAAGAATTGCTGAAGCTTTGCGGAGCCATGGCGGCCGCTGATTCATCTGGCAGATATTCTAGCAGACGGTGCGGCTAAACAATGCGGAACCTCAGGCTATTTCTGCAGGAAGATCGCGGCACGTGCCTGATCGTAAGCAATGGCACGAAATCCCAGTGCGCGCACGCCCAGGATGCCGTCGAACGCTGGGTATGAAGCGCCGGGAATGAAGTAGGCTTTGTCCAGGATGAAGTGTTTTCCGCCAACGGCAATATCGGGCGCGAAAAATACCTGTACCTCCATACTTTGATCGGCGACGCTCGAGCCCCTCTGCCGTGGTGGTGCGCAGCGCCAGGCGCTTCGTTTCCGGTAAGTTTCTCCCCAGGACCGCCACGCGGTCAGAACCTGTGTCCACTAACAAGCGCGCCGGTATGCCTTCGATGCTCGCCAGCGCGACAGCAGTGCCAGTGCGCTCATCGAACGATACGGGTATGCCTTCGTCGGAGACCTGGCCAAACTCCATCTGCTTTTTCTCATAGTCCAGACGGAAACTGGACTTCGACAGCACATCCAGTCCAATGATTCCGGCGACGGGTATGCCTAGATCTCGTTCCAGGCGCGAAAGGTCCTGCACTTGTACGCGCAGAGAAACGGCTTGTATGGGACCAAGGTCAAGTTTCGGGAGAACGGCGATATCCGTCGGTATGATCTTGCCCATCGCAGCCATCGTGGAAGCCGTCGTCGCTAATCCGAGTTCCCTCACGGACTTTGTATCAATGATGCTGGGAGCCGTGCCGGTGTCTAAAACGAAATTTTGATGCGGCATACCGTCTCCAAATTGGCCCTCGGCAACCACCAAATAATCGCGGAAAATTCGTAGCGGAATGCTCCGCGGTATTGCGGCATCCACGGTGCGAGCCGGGCTGGCCGGGGAATTCCCTGCACAGGTTGGTCTCGATGACAAAAGTCCACAAAAGAAAAACAGAGCTGCAATCTTCCGTTTGGCCTTCACCCTTGCCGCACGCTCCTTGGTCGGTGAGGCGCACCTTACGGCGCCGGCAAGGCACCGCAAGAGTTTGCGGGTGGATTGCGGATAGATTGCGTGTGGCCAGCTAACTTACGGTAGGAGCGGCACTTGTGGAGCCGAGGACAGATGAATCCGGTTTTACATTCATACCTTTCCTCAACTTTTTTCCGTCAAATACACCGAGGACACCATGGTTACCCTTAATTCAGATCGAGCCGCCACCCTTATCTTTGGTGCCTATGAGCTGGATTTACAGGCGGGGGTGCTTCGCAAGGACGGTATTCGGCTTCGCTGCCAGGAACAACCCTTGCAGGTGTTGGCCGCGCTTGCCGAAAAGCCGGGAGAGCTGGTCACACGGGAGGAGCTACGGCGTCGCGTGTGGCCGCAGGATACGTTTGTCGACTTCGATCATGCCCTGAACACGGCGGTCAAAAAGATTCGCGCCACCTTAAATGATGACGCGGATGCTCCCCGTTATATCGAGACGGTGCCACGGCGCGGCTACCGGTTTATCGCGCAAGTGGAGCGGCTGGGGGTATCGTCACCAGCCTTGGTGCCGCCCGAGACTAATTATCTCCAAGACAAGAAGGGCCGGTCGCTAGCCATGATCAGCGCTGCCGTCGTCATCCTGGCGGTAGTGCTCGGAGTCGCATGGAAGTTTGCGCCCTGGCACGGCGCGGAAGCGTCCGCACCTCCCGAATTCCAGCGGCTGACGTTTGACCAGCCGACTCCAGAGTTGACGGATGCGCGCTTCACTCCCGATGGAGCCTCGGTGGTGTACACGGTGGGCGGGCATATGAGCAAGGGGGACATCCACGCCCAGCGGCTGGGTGCAGCCAGTTCCCAATCGCTCGGGATACCAAATGCCGTGCTACTGGGTGTTTCCCGGCAGGGGGAACTTGCGGTTCTGATGGAAGGCGCGAAGCCACTGTTCGAAATGGGCTATCGCACGAACCCAGGAATTCTGGCACGCGTCCCGCTCGGCGGAGGCGCCCCGCGAGAACTGGTGCCGGATGTGGAGGCTGCTGACTGGTCGCCTGACGGTCAGATTGCCGTTGTGAGACGAGCTGGACATAAGTGCCGGCTGGAATTTCCCGTCGGCCACGTTCTCTACGAGAACACCGGATGGATTGCTTCGCCGCGTTTTTCCCCAGCGGGAGACTTCATCGGCTTCCTCGACCATCCCGTAGCGCCGGATGATCGAGGTACGGTAATGGTCGTTAGCCTGAAGGGCACAAAAAAAGTACTCACCGAATTCTGGGAAAGTGAGCGGGGACTGGCCTGGACACCTCGTGGCGATGAGCTCTGGTTTGCGGCCGCGCACTCCGGCGTCAGCCGGTCGATTTACGGCGTGAACTTGAGCGGCCGTACACGCGCTATCTTGAACGTCGCCGGGGGACTCTCTTTGGAAGACATTTCACGCGACGGGCGCGTGCTGCTGTCTCGCGATAATGAGCGGCTGGGCATCTCGTTCATGGGCGCCGGCGAAAAAGAACCTCGCGAACTTTCCTGGAAGGATTGGTCCATTGCCATGGACATTTCTCCCGACGGTAAACAAATCCTGTTCGGCGAGGAGGGAGAAGATTCCGGATTCTCTTACCAAGTGGGTTTGCGGCCCACCGATGGTTCACCGCCCGTCATGCTTGGTTCCGGCGCAGCGCAGTCGCTGTCGCCTGATGGAAAGTGGGCCCTTTCCATCATGCCACCGCCCAACGACCAGATTGTGTTGTTGCCGACCGGAGCCGGAACTGCAAAACCGCTGGAGCGCGGCGCGATTGAGCACTACCAGTTCGACGGGGCCAGATGGTTTCCCGATGCCAAACGGATTGTGTTCGTGGGCTCCGAGTCAGACCACGAGCAACGCTGCTACGTGCAGAGCATTGAGTCAGGAAAACCTCGGGCGTTTACCCCGGATGGCGTGGCATTCTGCAGCGTTTCTCCCAGCGGACAGATACTGGACGTTCGCGAGGATCATCGTGCTTTGCTTTACGCTTCCGATTCCAGCGACAAACCTGACAAGGAGTTCAGCTTTGAACCGGGAGAGCTACCGAGCGGCTGGACCAGCGACGGCAAGTTTCTTTATCTCTCGCAGACCCGTCAGCAGCCAATGACGATCTCGCGACTCGAACTTGCCTCCGGCCGTCGCCAGCTATGGAAACAACTTCCTGCGCTGCCGGACAATAGCGTGATGAAAAGCGAAGCGGTGGTTATTTCTCCTGACGGCCAATCTTATGCGTACACCTATAGCCATCATCTTTCTGACTTGTACCTGGTTCACGGCTTAAAGTAGTAGCCCGGAGACGCGGGCTGGGGGATGATGTTTCACAATTGTAGCTGCAGCGAAAAGCGGCCCTAGGAAGCTTTCAGGGCTGAACGGTTTCCTCGGGTTTGGCTGCCAAGACTTCCTGAATGGCGGGATCCTTCAGGACCGCGGCAAAGGAAGGATCGGTCTTCGCCGTGGCGTAGTCTTTGTACCCTTCGTCTTTGGCTTTCTTCAGATAGATGACGCAGCGCTCCACGTTGCCCGCCTCCGCGAACGATTTTGCGAGCAGAAAGTAGAACTTGCCGCGATCGCTGCTAAGGGAACGATCCTGGATCACCGTGCCCATGCGCGCGCGGGAATTGTCAAAGGCCGCAGGATCGATCTGAAGAGCCTTGCGGAAAGAGGCGATGGAATCGTCGTAGTTCTGCTGGCCGAAATAAGCGAAACCCAGGTTCATGTAGAAAGCCGCGAAGTCGTCTTTAACTAAAATGGCTTTCTTATAAGCCCGGATGGCCTTGGGATATTTCTTGCGTTCGTACCAGATAGTGCCGATATTATTTTGCGGGTCGGCATAGTGCGCGTCGAGCTTGGCCGACTTCTGGTAGCACTTCAGAGCAGAATTGAGTTCAGACTGATTTTGATACGTGATCCCAAGTTCATTCCAATAGACGGCGTTCTTCGGCTGCTCGCGGGTGAGCCTGCGAAAGATCGTCTCCGCCTCCGCGTATTGCTTGCGCACCAGCATTAACCGGGCGGTTTGTTCGTCAGTAAGCGGCGGAGAGACAGCCGCGGCGGAAGTGGCAGACGGCGTCTGAGGAGTGTCTGGATTGGACTGGGGATAGGCAGGCAGCAGAGTTGCAAAAGCGAGAACAGAAACGGCTGGAATCGCCAAGCAATACTTTTTCATGGCGAATCTCCTTTTTCCGGTGGCGGTTTCTCCGGCTCTTTCTTCTTCTTACCCCCAAAGATACCAAAAAACTTCTGCAACGGCCCTTTTTTCTTCTCCGGAGCCGTAACCGCTTCTACACCTGAGTTACCGCCCTGCGGCTGTGCGTTGGGATCCAATTGTCCGGGCGTGCCATTCGCTCCGGGAGGCTGAGGCGGCTTGGGCCCTCCACCAAAAATGTGAGAGAGAAAACCGCCGGCCGCGGTGGCAGGGTTGTGACCGCCGTGCAGTTCGCAGAGTTGCGTGGGAGCGGAGCCGCTGACGTAGACTTCTTCACGGGTGGTGGGGCAAGTAGGCGTGGCCAGCTCCAGGGTATCCGTATCGATCATTACCGATTGCACGCCCTCGGGCATCTGGAAGTCCCTGACGTCGCGGTAACCCGGCAGAGCGGTGGCTTTGATCATGAAATCGGCCCAGATGGGTGCGGCCGTTTGGCCACCTTGCAAGCCAAGGTCGTGATTGTCGTCAAAACCGATCCAGACGACGCAGACGAGATTGCTGGTGAAGCCGGCAAACCAGCCGTCGCGCGATGTGCCGGTTTTGCCCGCCGCGGGTAGCGTAAATCCCTTGGCGCGGACCGCGGCACCTGAGCCTTTGTTCAGCACATCTTTCATGAGGCTATCGACCAGGAAAGCCACACGCGGGTCCAGCACCAGCTTGTTCGTGGGAGAATATTTCTCCAGCGTGTTTCCGCTTGCGCTGGTCACGTTCTTCAGGAACACCGGTTCCGCGCGGGTTCCGACGGTAGCAAACGCGGTGTACGCGCCAGCCACTTCAACAGGAGTCAGTTCATACGCGCCCAACGCAACTGCCGGCGTCGGACGGATGTTAGAGCCCAATCCCATTTGGCGGGCAATCTGGACGACGCGGCCATAACCAACCATCTCCGCCACTTTCACGGTAGCGACGTTCAATGAATTGGTCAGCGCTTGCCGCACCGTCACCTTGCCCATGAATCTCTCGCCGTAGTTGTTGGGCGTATATTCCTGGCCGTCATACTCAAAGACCGTAGGTTCATCATCGACCGTGGTGGCAGGTGTGATGATGGGCTGCACTCCGTCAATGGCGTTGTTGAATGCGGCGGCATACACAAATGGTTTGAACACGGAACCGGGCTGTCGGTGTGCCAGGGCATGGTTCAACTGGCTTTGGCCGTAATCCCTGCCGCCAATAAGTGCCTTGATTTCGCCCGTGCGTGGGTCCAGCGCCACCAGCGCCACCTGCGCCTGGGGGATCAGTTCCGGGGTGGCCTTCTTCCCTTTCAGCTTCCGCAATTTCTCGTAGCGCTTCTCCAGGAGCGCATCCACATTCTTCATGCCGGCTTCCACGGCGACGGCAGCCGCGCGCTGCAACTGTGGATCCAGCGTCGTATACACGCGGAAGTTCTCGCTCAGCAATTCGGGCTCGGAATAGCTTTCCAGCAGATGGTCCTTCACCATGTCGATGAAATACGGCGCCTCGTTGCCCGCTACGGATGCGCGCACCAGTTTCAACGGAACGGCCTTGGCGTCCTGCACGTCGGCTTCGCTCACGAACTTGTTGTCCAGCATCTGCGTCATGACGCGGTCGCGGGCTTGCACGGCTCGTTCCGGATGCCGGTCGGAAACGGAGTAATAGTTGGGAGCGCGGATCAGGCCGGCGAGAAATGCACACTCTGGAAGCGTGAGCTGCCGTAGATCGATGCCGAAATACGCCACACTGGCCTCCGCGAAGCCGCGAATGCCAAAGCTCCCGCGATTGCCCAGATACACCTCGTTCGCATACATCTCAAAAATCTGCTGTTTGGTGAAGCGCTGCTCCAGTTCAAAAGACAGCATCGCCTCGGCCAGTTTCCGCCGCCAAGTGCGATCGGTGGAGAGGAAATACGTGCGAGCCACCTGCATGGTGATGGTGCTGGCGCCCTGCATGTGCTGACTGCGGCGGATATCGGCCCAGGCTGCGCCGAAAATACGAATGAAATCGAAGCCCGGGTGTTCGAAGAAGCGCTTGTCTTCCGCGGAAAGAATAGCGTGAACCAGCAGCGGAGGTAGATCGACATACCGCACAGGCCGCCGCTTTTCTCGTGCGCTATCAAACAAATTCGTGAGCAGCGCCGGTTCAATGTCCGCGCTGCCCATGTCCGGTCCGCCCGAAAGCGGCCGGATCGAGCGGATCACATTGCCCTTGAACTCGATAGCGAGCGCATTGTTGCCGGCAAAATAGGACACCTTGGAAGGTCGGATATCCACTGTCTTCTCATTGACGACATACTGGCCCATGGAATTGTCATCTTGAGAGGGACGATAGCCGGCGCGTTGCAGGTACATTACCAGGTCGTCCTGGCTCCAGGCTTGGCCGTCGGAGATGCGTTCGGGAGCGGAAAAAATCTGCGTGGTGTTTTGCAGGATGTGGCCAGACAAGCGCGCATCGATCATGCGCGAATATTTCACGTAGTAATAAGTGAAGGTACACGCCGCGATTAAGAAGCAAGCGGCGAAGGCGATCAGCAGCCCAAGACCGAAGCGAGAAGTCCAGAAGCCTTTTTCTAAGCGAAAGCGCAAAAGATAACTCCCGAGGGTGGACTCTCTTATTGTCGCCGATTGCCGCGCAGGAAGAAAGCGCAGGAGGCAAAGGGCCAAAAAGCGAAGAAAGAGGGCGTGAAGCCCCTACTTCATGATGTCAACCGCTTCACTGGCGGGAGCGAAATTCCAGTCGGTCTGGTAGACCGCAAAATCGACCGGTGTCGTGTAGTTTAGGCTGATGCGCAGGCCGTGGTTGGTGTGCTCCACTTTGATGTCTTCGCGCTTAGCCGGGATGTCGAGGTCCTGAACAGTCTTGAAGATGACATCGCGGATTTGCTCATCCGAGTAGCGGTTAACTACGGCGAAGCGAGCTTGCTCGGCCATCTTGTCCTTCAGTTGATAAGCTGCGACGTACAGCGGAACGATCTTGAAGGCCATGAATACGCCGACGACCAGAATCGCGGTGTAGATGATGGCCTTGAGCTTGCCGGCGCCACGTTGGCTTCGCTGGGATTCTTTGACTGGCTGAGTCACCGCAAACCTCTCCGGGCACTGCCTTGCAGAGATGGGGCAGCGCAATTCTGCTTCTATTGATTTACGCTAGCACCGTGCGGAAGGACTGTCGAGATTTGCTGCAAGCAGGTGTTCTTCAGGCGTAACACCCGGGCCGCTATCTCTATCTTGCATGCACTTGGCGAGAGAGTTCTCAGTAGGCCCGGGCGAAAATTGCCCGGTCGCTCGCCGGCTTTCCGCAGCGTACACATGTTCCCGTACCGGCCCCGCCGGCGGTCCCCATAACGGCCGCCGGGTCCAGCGGAATGCACCGCATGGTTGCGCGAGTCTCTTCCTTAATCTTTTCTTCGCATTCGCCACTGCCGCACCAATGGGCAAATGCGAAGCCGGTCTCGACGGCCTTCTTGAAATCACCGTAGCTGCCAGGTTCGTGAGTGTTTGCGCGGCGGAAGGCCAACGCCTTGTCATAGAGCGCCTGGTGAATGTCTGCCAGCAGCTTTTCGATGGTTCCGGCCAGGTCCGCCAGCGGTGCGCTGACCTTGCCTTCCCTGCCGGGCTTGTCGCGCCGCGCAAGCATAGCCGCCTGCTTGGCCACGTCCTTCGGGCCCAACTCCACGCGAACCGGCACGCCGCGCATCTCCCAATCGTTGAACTTCCAACCAGGACTGAAGCCTTCGCGCTCATCGAGGGTCACACGCAAGTTCGCTTTAACGAGTTGCGTCTTCAATTCCTTCGCGGTTTTCATGACCGAGGCCTTCTCGTCATCGGTCTTGTAGATTGGCACGATCACGACCTGCGTGGGCGCCAGCTTTGGCGGCATCACCAGTCCCTGATCGTCGCCGTGCACCATGATGATGGCACCGATAATTCGCGTGGAGAGCCCCCAGGAGGTTGTCCAACAGTGCTGCAGAGTCCCGTTCTGATCGAGATATTTCACTGCAAAGGCCTGCGCAAAATTTTGTCCCAGGAAATGCGACGTTCCGGACTGCAATGCTTTGCCATCGCCCATCATCGCTTCGATGGAATAGGTGACGTCGGCGCCGGCAAACTTTTCGGCGTCGGATTTGGCTCCGGGGATTACGGGAATCGCAGCGTCGTTCACGGCAAAGTCGGCGTAGACGTCGAGCATTTGCCTGGTTTCGTCCACCGCCTCGTCGCGCGTGGCGTGGGCAGTGTGGCCCTCTTGCCAGTAAAATTCCAGAGTGCGCAGGAACAACTTTGTCCGCAACTCCCAGCGGACCACGCTGTTCCACTGGTTCATCAGCACCGGCAGGTCGCGGTAGGATTGAATCCACTTCGACCACATGTGGCCGATGATGGTTTCCGACGTTGGGCGCAGAACCAGCGGCTCGGCCAGCTCTTCGCCGCCGCCAATGGTCACGACCGCCAATTCCGGCGAAAATCCTTCAACGTGATGCTTCTCTCTTTCGATGAAACTCTTCGGGATGAGCAGCGGAAACGCTACGTTCTGGTGGCCGGTGGCTTTGAAGCGCCGATCCAGTGCCTGCTGGATGTTCTCCCACAGCGCCCAACCGTACGGCCGCACAATCATGCAGCCGCGCACCGGTGCGTAGTCGGCCAGCTGCGCCTTCAGCACCAGTTGGTTGTACCACTCGGAAAAATCTTCGGCTCGTGTCGGTAGCTTCTCGTCAGCCATGCGTCTCCCGGTGTGTTTCGGTCGCAGTGTGTAAGCTTTTCAGCGTAATAGAGGCGCCAAGCACTGTCAACGCGCCGCTCCGAAACTCTGGCTCGCAACGGGAATACCGGACGATGCTCACGGTACATTTCTTTCAAGAAATCCAGCGCGAACTATGTTGTGCGAGACAAGTATCGCTTGCTCAGAGGGTCATGAACGAACTTACTGGGACTGCCAATATACCGCTCGCGGTTGATTTGAGAGGACTCAACGTAGAGCAGTTTAGGGGCGTCTCACGCGAAGAGACTGCCATCCTCAGACGAAATACGATATGGCCGAAACAAGATTTCCTGATTATCCCCCTGAACTCATCGACGGGCCAAAGTATTCTGCGAAGAATGGGTGGAGGAGTTCCGCAACGCATTATGCACATGCAGATAGAAAAAAGATGGAACCGTTCAGTTTGCGGCTTATGACAATTTCGACCCGGAATGCCTTTTCTGGGAGCGGCACTTCACGGGGAATTCCAGAAGTCGCTTGCTGAACACGGGATACTAGAGTCCGCGCGACCGCGAGCCCAGATCGAACCGGCCTGCCATGTGGATTGGGATCGGCCTGTCATTTACAATTCTGGCCATGCGCAAAGTGGTTCTTGGCCTCGGCATCAGCCTCGACGGGTACATCGCGCGCCGTGATGGCTCCGTTGATTTCCTGTTCATGCCCAAGGATTACTCGATGGCACCATTCTTCAAGACAATTGATACCGCCGTGATGGGCCGTAAGACCTGGGAGGTAGCCCTCAAGTTGGGTGGCTCCTTCGGTGGATCTTCCATGACTTCCTACGTCATGTCAGGCTCTCAACCGCCTGGCGAGCGGGGTGGCGTCATCTTCACAAATCAGACTCCTGCCGCGCTGATCGCCGAAATCCGGAAGCGCCGTGGCAAAGATATTTGGCTGATGGGCGGTGGTGAACTGGCTGGTGATTTTTTGAAGGCCGATTTGGTGGATGAACTATATCTGGGGGTCGTGCCGGTCTTGTTGGGAGACGGCCTGCCGCTATTTCCGAGCGGATTCCCGCAACGTAACTTTGCGCTCCTTGAAAACAGAACCTTCTCACGCGGAATGATCACGCTGAAGTACAAGCGCCTTCGCTCAAGGGCAAAACGCAAGCGCTGAGTTGCTGCGAGTGTTGCTAAATCGAGCTGCCCAGGAACCACTCTTCGTCGGAGGCATGCGAACTGCTGCGGATGAGCAGTTCGGGATCTTTCACCGTGACCCGGCTGTAGGGTGCGACTGAATGCGTGAGCCACACGTTTCCGCCGATGATGCTGTGGTGGCCAATGCGGGTGTCGCCGCCGAGAATGGTGGCGCCAGGATAGATGGTGACGTGGTCCTCAATATCAGGATGGCGCTTGTTGGATAGGCCACGAACCAGGTCCCCGTCTGCATCGCGGCGGCTGGTGGGATTGAACGCGCCGAGGGTCACGCCGTGATAGAGCGTCACATGCTTGCCGATGGTGGCGGTTTCTCCGATGACCACGCCGGTGCCGTGATCGATAAAAAAGGATTCGTCGAGTTTGGCGCCGGGATGAATATCAATGCCGGTGTGGCTGTGCGCAATCTCAGTCATCATTCGCGGCAAATATGGCACATTCAAAAGATACAATTCGTGCGCCAATCGCTGTACCGTAATCGCTTCCACTCCGGGATAGCTCAACAATATTTCCTCGTAGCCACTCGCCGCCGGGTCATTTTTCATTGCGGCGCGCAAATCTGCGCCCAGCAATTGGGCTAGGCTCTGCAATTTTGCGTGCAAAGCCTCTACCAATTGGCCCGCGAGCTCCGCAAGATTTGCCGGGATCGCTTTCCCGCAGCAGTTAAAGTCAAAACGCATGGCGTACACGATCTGTTCCGCTAGTTGCAAATCCAGTTTCGCCAGAAAGCCTTCCGCGTCTGGGTTGCGTACTTCTTCCTTGGCGTAATACAACGGGAACAGTCCATCCAGGTAGGAGCGGCAAAATACCGCCACCTCGTCCTTGGAAGGCAATCGGTATTCCCACATGCTGGCGTCGGCCAGGCGCGCTTCCAGCGCCAAACGGAACTCCCGCGCCAAGGATCGCAAATCATTATTTGGTGTGGTCATAGTAATTTCGGCGCCAGCGAATTTCGCTTCAGCAGAGCGGCGATTCAGTTTTCGTTAATCCTGGCTCTCTTCGCTTCCTATTGTCCAATTCCCTCGAACAGAATTGTTGACAGATAGCGCTCGCCGCCGTCTGGCAGCACGGTGACGATCGTCTTGCCAGCGAATTCTGGCAGCTTTGCCAACCGCACCGCCGCCACCGCGGCTGCACCGCAAGAAATGCCGCTGAGAATGCCCTCTTCGCGCGCCAAGCGCCGTGCCATTTCCACGGATTCCTCGTTGGTCACCTGCTCGACGCGATCGACGAGACTCACATCGAGGTTTTTCGGTATGAATCCCGCCCCGATTCCTTGAATTTTGTGCGGACCGGGCACCAGAGGCTGGCCCGCGCGCGCCTGCGTGATCACCGGGCTTGCCGTCGGTTCCACGGCAACAGAAAGAATTTTCTTCCCCTTGGTGTTTTTGATGAAGCGAGAAACGCCGGTTATGGTGCCACCGGTTCCGACTCCGCTCACCAACACGTCGATCGCGCCGTCCGTATCGTTCCAAATTTCCGGACCGGTAGTTTTTTCGTGGATATCGGGATTTGCCGGATTGTCAAATTGCTGCGGCAAGAAATAATGCTGCTTATCGGATTCGTAAATGTCCGTAGCTCTCTTGATGGCGCCCTTCATGCCTTCCGGCCCGGGCGTGAGCACCAACTTCGCGCCGAACGCGGCCAGCACGCGCCGCCTTTCCAGCGACATGGTTTCCGGCATGGTCAAGGTGATCGCATAACCGCGCGCCGCGGCCACAAAGGCCAGAGCGATGCCGGTGTTTCCGCTGGTTGGCTCCACGATCTCGATGCCCGGCTTCAGCACGCCGCGCTTTTCCGCGTCCCAGATCATCGCTGCCCCGATACGATCTTTCACCGAGTACGCGGGACCTCGCCCTTCGATTTTCGCGAGCACGGTGGCCTTGGCGCCCTCGGTCACGCGATTCAGTTTGATCAGGGGAGTCCTACCAATACTCAGTGAGTTATCCGCGTAGGTGTTTGCCATGTCCATCCTCAGTAGAGTGAATTTGCTGTATCGGGAACAGCGCCTTAAGTATAGAACCGCACGCCACAAAACCGCAGCTTCGATAGCATCCAAAACTTGGATGCTTCAAAAGCCATTTTTGTAATGGAAGATAATGCTTGGCCGCCACCCGGCGATCTGCGGGAAAGT
This sequence comes from Candidatus Acidiferrales bacterium, assembly GCA_963792145.1. Taxonomy (GTDB): domain Bacteria; phylum Acidobacteriota; class Terriglobia; order Acidiferrales; family UBA7541; genus Acidiferrum. Next base: position 183,204 of record CAWBVH010000033.1, on the reverse strand, counting down.
AGCGCCGCCCTAGAGCGACCTCAGGAAATCGATGAGGTTTTGCTGCTCCTGCATGCTTAGCCGATTGAAATGCTCGACCACTCGATTTGCCTCGCTGCCGCGGCTTTGGTGAGCTCGGATGGCTTCGACCAGATTGGTCGTCCGCCCATCATGCAGGAAGAAGACGCGCTGTCCGACGCCCCACAGAGGCGCGGTTCGGAACTCGTCGGGGCCGGCGCCACCTTGCGTGATGCCGTCGGCGAGCCCTGTTCCCATGTGGTGAACGAGCAGGTCCGAAAAAAGATTCGCCGTCTGGTTGGAAAGCGCGGCGCTCGGGCTGGTGGAGGAACCGCTCGCGATCTTTGGACCCGTGGTAAGCGATGGTGTATGGCAGTGAACACAGCCTATCTTTGTGAACGTGACGCGGCCTTTCTCGCTGGAGGGCGTAGGAGCAGCGGGAGTAGGAGGCGCCAGCATGCGCATGAAGTTGGCGAACGCTTCAATGTCGGAGAGAACGGCCGTGTTGGAACTGCCGGTGGCAGCGGGAGGCGTGAAGTTGAGCGTGTCCTCGGGAGTGGCGTTAAAAACGCAACCCGGCGTTTCGTCGCGCTCTTGCTGGAAGAGCTGGTTCGTCACTCCCATCTCGACGTTGTAGGCCTCACTCGCAAAGATCAGCAGCGATTTGTTCTGCGCCTTCCACCCAAAACGCGCCACCGTTCCATCATTCGCACTGCGGTTCACGTTTCCGCTTAAGTGTGCGTTCGCGCGTCCTGAAATACCCAACGCCGACTTTTCCGTCGTGTTGGAGCGCATGTTCGCAAGAATCACCGAGTCGGGAATCGATTCGATCAGGCCCGCCCCAAAAACCGGAGTCGGAATTCGAAAAATAATGTTGGCATTCCCACCCTGGCCCGTCAGCGAATTCCCCGCGGGAAGGAATTTAGGTTGGGCGATGTTGCATCCAGTGGCATCCGTTCGTCCAGTGATCACAAAGAGGTCGTGCACCTCGCCGTCGCTGGTTCCGTTGGCGTTGTGCTTGAAGCGCGCTTCGCGCACCGGACCATTTTTCATGATGAACCATGGCACCTTGTTCTTCGCTCCATTCAGGGTGGCAACCGCAATCAATGGATTTTCCGCAGGACTCGATCCGCCAGCACTGGGCTGGGCATGGCAAGAGAGACACTGGTTTGAATTGAAGCGAGGGCCAAGTCCATTGTTTGCTCCACCGGTTACGACCTCGATGTCTGCAAACCTTGCTTGCCCATCCTGAAAAAACGCAGTCTCGTCCCCAGTAAGACCCTTCAGCGGACCGCCAGAACCTGCCAGGCCACCACGCACACCCGGGTCTACGGGACCCGCCTTTGTTTGAGCCAAGGTGCAGACGCCTGAGGTCAAAGTTAGAAACAGAATGGCAGCAAAACTCTTGCCTGTAATTCCGCGGAGCGTCATCACGATCACCTTCCCGGGGCTGGGAATGCCGCATTGTACACCCGCTTTCGCAGCCTACAGACTAGAGAAGGCGGTTGATGGAACGCATCAGCACTTCTCACAATGCCGGCAACTGCGCGATCTTCCGAACGGGCTCGCCTTCTTTGATTTCGTAGACGGCGTCAGCAAGAACGTCGTGGAACTCCTGGCGTAAACCGCTTGGCCAAAACACTTCTATTTTATTCATGGTCGATTCGCTACCGAGGCCGAAGTGGAGACGCGTGTCGCTGGTTGAGTTGTAGCTGCCGCCGGCGTGAACCTCGTCGATTTGCGTCATTTTGGACGTGCTCACGCGGACGCGAGCGCCGACGGCAGCGCGGTTGCTTTTCGTGCCGATGAGCCGAAAAAGCACGCGATGATTTGTGTTTTTCGTTTCGTTGACGAACACCGAAGGCGGAGCGCCCGCATTGAAGACCACTACATCCAGCTTCCCATCATTATTGATGTCGCCGAAAGCGGTGCCTCTTCGCGAATGCAGTCGTCCGGCATTGAGCCTCGCCTCATCGGCCATTTCCTCGAAAGTGAGATTGCCCCGGTTGCGAAAGAGTTGAATCGGCTCGGCAAACCTATCCTGTTTCGTGAGCGTGTCGAGCAACGACGAAAAGTTACCGTTAGCAACGAGAATGTCCAGCCATCCGTCATTGTCAAAATCGCCAAAGCCAGTTCCCCATTTCACGGGAGCTTTTGTCAGACTGGCGATACCGGCTTCGCGAGCGACGTCTATGAAATGGTCGCCCTGATTCCAATAGAGGCTGGCAGGTTGATCGTCAGCGCGGGTAACAAACAGGTCGAGTTTGCCATCGCGATCAAAATCCCCGAAAGCGCCTGCCATGTTTCCGTAGCCCTGGCCGTCTGGCCCGAGGCCCGTCCCCGAAGGACTCCCGACTTCTTCAAACGTACCGTTTTGCCGATTGTGGTACAGGTAGGTCGCCCCGTAATCATTCGTCACATAGAGGTCGGGCCAGCCGTCGCCGTCGTAATCGCCCACACCACACCCATGCCATGAAGTTTGTCGGAGTCGTTTACTCCCGCTTTCTTGGATAGTTCTTCAAACGTGCCGTCGCCACGATTCCGAAATAAGAAGTCGGTCTCTCCCTCCATCGTGTCAGGCAATTCGAACAGCACTCCCCTGTAGCCACGAAAGCCCTTTGCCGGGTCTGGAAGATGATTTACATCTGTCTTCACATACCGTGCGACGAACAAGTCCAAATGCCCATCGCGGTCATAATCAGCCCAGGCGGCGCCAACACTAAAACCTCCGGCTTGCACTCCGGCCTTGGCGGTCACATCCTCGAATCTACAGTTTCCGAGATTGTGGTACAGCACGTTATGGCCATAGCCCGTCACATATAAATCTGGAAGTCCGTCGTTATCATAGTCCCCGACCGCAATCGCCATACCCCACCCGCGGGCGGTCAAACCGGATGCTTCGGTCACATCGGTAAAATGCACGGCGCGAGGATTGCCGTCCTGGTGGTACAGCGTGATCATCAAGTCCCCACCTTTACGGTATTGCTCAATGGTCGAGTCACTGACGACTGCCAGATCCAGCTTGCCGTCATTGTCACAGTCAAACAGAGCGATTCCGCCGCCTCCGATCGTCTCCAGGACATAGCGCCGGTCCGTCCGGGAATTGGGCATGGTTGTGACGCCCACCTCAGAGGCAACGTCTCGGAAGAACATGAGGGATTCGAATGAGGGGATTCGCCGCGGAATTCACTTTGCCAGTCTGTACTTTTGCGGCATCGTCAGGCTGGGCCAGAGGAGGGGGATTTTGCGGGGTTAGGCCAGCGATTAAAGGCAGGCAAACCAGCATTGCCAAGATTTCCGCGGTGTCTGACTACGGAGCTTTCGTCGAGTCATCAGACGGAAGGCGCAGAGAGCTTTTCGAAGGTAAGGGTCGCGTCCTTTGCTGCCGCACCTTGGCGCACCAGAATGTGCGAGACGCCTGGCGCCGCTGCAGGAAGGGTCGGCTAGCGAAGTCGCGTCGATCAGCGAAGCCGAGGTGAAAGGATTGGCATCGAACGTCAAGATGAGCTGTACGACCTTACCGTCGTCTGATGCTACGGCACAAGGCAGAGTCTTTCGGCGGGTGAAGGAGCAGCGACCCTTCAGTCGATGCCCACTACGCCGTCGCCGAGGAACTGGATATTCCCGTAGGCATCCATATGGGACAGGCGGCTCAGGGCGAACCAACGTGATGATGTCAAAATTCCGCGGCTCCATGGGGAATCCGCTTCTGCTTGAGGAGCTCTTGGCGCGCCACCCGAAACTGCGCGTCCAAGTGATGCACACGTTGCGGGACTGATCTGGAGCTAACCCATCAGGGAAGTCAATCGTTATTCGAGCGACTTGTGGATGCCGGATTCGCGGAGACGTCCAGCGAATCGCTTCATTGTGACATCCTTCCACCCGCCGATTTGTGGATGGCAGTATTTCGGGTCAGCGCTACGGATAGAATCGCGATTCCCACCAAATGCGAACATCGCTAGCGTTCCCGAGACGAAAATTCCCGTACGCACGATCTGTCCTTATCGGGGTTGTAGGTATTGGCAACTCTACCAATAAAATAGGCGCTGAATTTCAAACGGAATTCCCGTTGCTAAGTCCTGGTTCGGTTGGGAAACCGAAAACTAAACTAGCTGGTGATTTTGCGCGCATTGCGGTTGCCAACACACTCCGTTAAAATCGCCGCCAGAGGCGCACATGCCGGAACTTTCGCCGAAGCCGCGAGTTGCCTTGGGTGCGGACCACGCCGGCTTCCCCATCAAGGAAACCATTCGACAGTTGCTGCAGAATGCGGAATACCTTGTCGATGATCTGGGCACATGGTCGGAAGAATCCGTGGACTATCCCGACTATGGCAAGGCTGTGGGTGAATGCGTCGCGGCGCACAAAGATGTTTTTGGGATCGCCGTGTGCGGCACGGGAATCGGCATCTCCATCGCCGCGAACAAGGTGTACGGAATTCGCGCGGCAGTGGCGCACGATGTCAGCACTGCTCGCCTCGCCCGCGAGCATAACGGCGCCAATGTGCTGGCCCTCGGCGGGCGTGTCGTTAGCGGCAGTCAAGCCATTGAAATGGCGCAGACCTTTTTGAACACCGCTTTCGTGGGCGGCCGCCACGCGCGGCGCGTTGAAAAGATCACCATAATCGAGCAAGATGAAAGAAAGAAGAATTAGTGGTTGCTTGCGAGTGCCACCTCGCTCGCCGCAGGCGCGAACCTTTTAGGAGACCCAATGAACACGGAAGCAAATAGCAGAATGCAACGCCCGCTCGATGCGGTCGATCCGGACATCGCGAATCTTCTCCGGGACGAGGCGCGGCGGCAAGCCACGGGCTTGGAGTTGATCCCCTCGGAAAATCTGGTCTCCGAAGCGGTGCTGGAGGCCATGGGCTCCATCTTCACGAACAAATACGCTGAGGGCTATCCCGGCAAGCGTTACTACGGCGGCTGCGAATATGCGGACAAGGTAGAGCAACTGGCCATCGATCGCGCCAAGGAGCTGTTTGGCGCGGACCACGCTAACGTGCAGGCGCACTCCGGCACATCCGCCAACGTTGCGGTGTACATGGCGTTGCTGCAGCCGGGCGACACCGTTCTAGGCATGGCTCTCTCCCACGGCGGCCACCTGACGCACGGGCATCCGCTGAATTTTTCCGGACGCATGTACAAGTTCACTGAATACCACGTGCGCCGCGACACGGAACAAATTGATTACCCGGAAATTGAGGAGTTGGCGCACCAGCACAAGCCAAAGATGATTGTGGCCGGCGCCAGCGCGTATTCGCGAATCATCGACTTTGAACGCATTGCCAAGGTGGCGAAGTCTGTGGACGCGCTGTTCTTTGTAGATATGGCGCACATCGCCGGGCTTGTCGCCGCAGGAGTGCATCCCAGCCCCGTGCCGCACGCCGATGTGGTTTCGACAACTACGCACAAGACGCTCCGTGGGCCGCGCGGAGGACTGGTGCTTTGCCGCGCCGCATTGGCGAAGGAAATCGACAAGCTCACTTTCCCGGGCACGCAAGGCGGTCCGCTGGTCCACACCATTGCCGCCAAGGCGGTTTGCTTGAAGGAAGCGATGGAGCCGTCTTTCAAGGAATACCAGAAGCAAATCGTGGCCAATGCCAAGGCGATGGCCGACGCCATCTCTAAGCGCGGCTTCCGCGTCGTCGCAGGCGGAACGGACAACCACGTATTTCTGATCGAAGTGCACCCACGTGGCATTACCGGGAAGGACGCGGAACAGGCGCTGGACCGCGCGGGAATTACCGTCAACAAGAATTCCATTCCGTTCGACCCGCTCCCACCGATGAAGGCAGGCGGTATCCGTTTGGGCAGCCCGTCGATCACCACGCGTGGCATGAAAGAGCCGGAGATGGAACTGATCGCCGGCTGGATCGCCGAAATTCTCACCAACATTGGCAAGCCAGAAATCGAACAGAAAGTACGAAAGCAGGTTGCGGAATTGGCGGCTCGTTTTCCGATTTATGAGTCGCGCATGAACGCTTCGGCAGTGCCCGCCCGCGTCTAAGGACGCTCAAAAACGGATCGCGCTTGAAGCTTCTTCGCTTCTCGTGCTAAACCATTGCTCCGGCAGGGACCGCGCCTTCCTGCGAGCTCTACGCTCATGACCGCAAGAAAAGCTGATCTTCCCGATATCGTTCGCGCCACTGCTGATTTCGAGAAATGGGCGTCGCGGCACGTGAAGCTAGTTCCTTCCGAAGTTAAGTTGAAGCACCGTAACATGGCGCTCTCCGCATTTCCCTTTTTGCGCGCCACGTTCTACCGCTGGGCGCAATGGTGGCCAGTGGTCTGCCCAGAACTTGCCCGCGCACCGCAAGTTCTGACCGTTGGCGATCTGCACGTCGAGAATTTCGGAACCTGGCGCGACCTGGAAGGGCGGCTCATCTGGGGCGTGAACGATTTCGACGAAGCGTGGCCGGCGTCTTATGCCGTGGACCTCGTGCGGCTGGTGGCGAGCGCCTACCTGGCCATCGACGAACAGCATCTGGCCATAACCCGGAAGGCCGCGCGCGAGGCTATGGAGGAAGGGTATCGCGACAGCATCGCGCATGGTGGCCGCCCATTCGTACTTGCGGAACATCACCGCTGGCTACGACTGGTTGCGCTGAGCAAGCTACGCGATCCGGTGGTCTTTTGGCAGAAAATTCTGGCGTGTCCAAAGTACCAGGGTAAGCTTCCCAAAGATGTGCTGAAGCTGGTGCATCGCTCGATGCCGGTGAGGACCATGACCTTTGAATTCAGGTCGCGAATCGCGGGACTTGGCAGCCTGGGGCATCCGCGCGTGCTGACTTTGGCGACTTGGGATGGCGCGCATGTCGTGCGCGAAGCCAAGCAGCTCACGCCTTCCGCGTGGATCTGGGCCAGGCAATTGCACAGCGCGCAAATCCTCAGCCGTAAGCTGATTGAGACATCCGTGCGGGTGTTGGATCCTCACGTACATTTTGCCGCGCACTGGATCGTTCGCCGCCTAGCTCCCGATTGCTGCCACATCGAAATCCATTCCTTGCCCGAAGAGCGCGACGAAGAGCGCCTCGCCTACTACATGGGATGGGAGACCGCCAATATCCACCTGGGATCGAGCAAGGCAATCTCCGCGGTGAAGCGCGATCTCGCCAAACGCAAAGGGCGCTGGCTGCACAAATCCTCCAAAACCATGCTGAACGCCACACTCGCCGACTGGAAATACTGGCGGCGCAATTGGCAACGCGTGCCTGCCGCTGAACGGTAAGCGGAACCAGAACGCCGGTGCGCTAGCGCGTTCCGCCGATGGTTACACCTTTTCTACAATTCTATCGGGAATAGAGCGACTGCTCCTGCGGTTCCCCTGTGTGAGCGAGCCCAACTCTGCTCGGAACCAAAACGCTGCTTGAAAAAACCAGCTCGCAGGAGGCCGATTCGATGAGGCAAAAGTTTATCGCTGTGCTTGTGTTGCTGGTTGCAATTGTCGCCGTGGGGCTGGCAGGTCTGGCGCAGGACACCCCGACCGAAGCGCCGGCAGGGTTCGACACTCCAACTCTGGTGCAGAATCCAGGCTCGCAAAGCCATAGCAATGGAATCGAACCCGCGGGCGATACCACGCCAACGACCAAAGAGTCTACGAAACAACTCACGATCCCAGCACGGGTTTGGGACCCGTGTTTAACGCCAGGGCTTGCTCCGATTGTCATCAGAACCCCGTCAGCAGCGGCGCCAGCCAATTCACCGAACTGCGCGCAGGGCACCGCGACGCAAATAGCAACTTCGTGAATCCACCATTCCGATCAACGATGGCGCCAACAACGTCGGCGGCAGCACCTGCCACGTGGGGACCATCGTCACGGCCGCACCCGGAACGGTCATCAATGGCGGCATGTTCACCGTCTCCGAAGCTCTGGGCAACAAAATCATCCACCCCTACAGCGATTTCCTGCTTCACGATATCGAGACCGGCGATGGCATCGTGCAAGCCGGCCCGCAAGACACGGCCAACAAGTTGCGCATCGCCCCGCTGTGGGTCTCCGCATGAGGCCGCGTTTTATGCATGACCTTAGGTGGTTGAGCTTACAGAACGCCATCGAGCGCCACGCAAGCGAAGCCGAGCACGTGAGACAGCGCTTTCAGGAATTGTCACCTGCGGAAAAGCAACCATTATTTTCATTCCTGAATTCCCTGTAATTCGCACATTCCTGGCTGAAAGGCCAGGTGGCCGAGCAACGGGCGGCAACCGCTGCCCGTCGCTTCCCTTCTGCCCGCATTCTGTAGCTCACCCCCTCCAGGGGTGAGGGTTTCGCTCCCACCGTGACCACGCCGCTAGGCGAACAAACCTCTGGCCTGAAGGCATGAGCTACAGGAATAGGTAACGACTGGCCCTCCTGAACGCTTATAGATTTTCCTTTGGAAAATCTTCTCCACGCAATTGTTTAGACCTCCCAAAATTTCCTAGAACGCCAAGTCCTTGCCCCACTTCTGTCCTCCGGGTCAGTAGATTCTAATCAAGCAAATCCGTAGCGTAGTCAAAGACCGGTAGATGCGAACTCCTGCAACATTCTCGCTCCGCGGCTTCCACCTGATGGTTTGCACAACCCTGGTCGTGTGCCTGGAAACACCTGCGAACGGTGGGCGGAATGCAAGCGGGATCGGAATCGCAGTTATGGGTGCTGGCTGGTAGGAGTTCCCTGCTTCCCGGCAAAGTCCACGGCATACGAGGTGGTTATCATGATGGATACGGAAGCTTTTCGAGAGTTCAAGACCGGCTTGACGTACCTGCGAGATAATTCCGCCAGCCGGGCGCTGCAACACATCCAGCGCGCCGCCGATTTAGAGAAAAACAACCCCTACTACATGTCTTATTTGGGCGTGGCCCTGGCACGCACGTACCAGAAATGGGCCGATGCCGAGCGCATGTGTGATACCGCCGTACGCCTGAAGAGGAATCAGGCTCAGCTGTATCTGAATCTCGCCGAGGTTTACCTCTCGGCGGGACGTCGCGAAGACGCGCGCGAGGCTCTACTGTCAGGAATGAAGTATGCCCGGCGCGATATTCGCCTGAACATCGCGATGGCCAAGCTGACGCCGCGGCGCGAGCCGGTCTTTACGTTCCTGGAACGCAAGCATCCCCTGAACCGCCATTTCGGGATGCTACGCCACAAAACGCTGCAGGCATTCGGCAAGGATTAAGTCGCCGGCAGCGTAAACAACGATCTTCCCCAACCCCCAAACGCAGAAAGGGCGGGTGGCCACAAGCCTTCCGCCCTTTCTGTTTTCCGAGGATTCGATTGCCGGTGTTATACAGGTGCGGATCACTTGCGCTGGGCGTAGCCGCCGATGGAATATCCGCTCTGAAAGCCCATTTCCATCAGGATTTTGAAGCCGATGCCGAACAAGCCATTCGACAGATGATCCCGCCGAACCACTTCGGCAAGATACTCACGCTGCATGGTAGTAGCTTCCTTGGTGTAGGGCATAGTGACAAACAATCGCATGCCCACCTGGTAACCTTCTTCGCTGGAGTGGAAATAGACGCCGGTGCGCGACATGCTGACGGTGCCGCGAATGTCGTCGAAATGATCGCGCTCGGGATCCGATGGACGGATGCGCATCAGTTGCGTGATTTTGCAGCGGCGACTGGACCGCCGTTCATTTTGTTTGGGGCGGGACTGCGCGCCACCTGGATTGTTTGCTTTCACCATAAGATCGATCGCGGACGCCATAGCCATTCACCTTTTCCAAATCCCGGTGCTTGTTCACGAGCAGAGTATGGGGTCTGGCGGGTTAAACCTATAGCGTGACCGTACCTGGAGAAAAGTAGGACCTCTCCTTTGCATGGTAGTACGGAAGTACTGGGTACGCCAAGCGACAGTCTGAGGAAAACCGGAAGGGTGACCCCAGGCCTCGTTTTAAATGGCACTTAAGAAACTCGGCTATTGGTCGATGCTTGACGGTGACATGGAAAGTGGGGCCCCGGTGCTCGGCGCGAGACTGCTCGCCGAATCCACCGCGCTGGGCAGGCGTAAGCAGGCTCACGGCTGCGACAACAGCCACGTTACAACACAACGCAATGAAACCAGCGTTGAGCCCCATGGCGGGATCGTGCTTGCTAAGCGCAAGAGCAACGAAGACGGCGACGCCAGTCACAACTCCCGCGAACACACCCGGCGTGGTCACGTGCTTTGAATACAGCCCTAACACCACACCGGGAAAAAACTGCGCCACGCCTCCATATCCCACCAGTAGAAGCGCGACGAGAGTTGGCGAACTATAGATCGCGGAACACAGCGCCGCAACAGTAATCACCAGCACTGTAATTTTGGCCAATTTCGCAACCTGTTGGTCGGTCATGCCGGGCCAGAGAATAGGACGGCACATGTTCTTCGCGAATAGCGTTGCCGCGGTCAGAATCATGACCCCTGCTGGGACCATCGCTGTGAGAGCGCCTGCTCCGCCAATCAAGCCGAGGAACCAGGCCGGGAACGTTTTCCGCACCATGGTTAACATCGAAAGGTCGCCGTTGGTGAGGCCGGGCACAATGAGAGTTGCGGCAAGGCCAATGAAGAACATCAGCGGCATCGTGATGCTGTAGAAAGGCATCACCACGGCGTTGCGCCGCAATGTGTCGCTGCTCTTCGCGGAAAAACTGGCGGCAAAGAACTGCGGCCACATGTAAAACCCGACCGCGACCAGTACAACCGTGGAGATGTACCAGGAGTGCCCGAGATTCGTGGTGGCTCCCGGCATAACCAGGTGAGCAGGCTTAGCGCGCGCAAGCTCAGCGAACATCCGGCCGATGCCGCCAAAATAAATGTAGGGAATCGCCAGACCCACGAACACAGCAGAAAACAGCAGCAGCAGATCCTTCAAGACGCTGACCCACGCGACACCCCGGATTCCGCTAGTAAGTACAAACGCGGCGACAATTACGAAGGAAATGATCATCGCGGGAGTACGGTGGATCGCGCCGTAACTCGCTACTTCCACGATCATCCCGAGTCCCATGAGCTGAAGCTGCAGATAAGGAACGATGAAGATGATCCCTACCAGAGCGACAAACGCCGCAAGATATTTGTTGTTGTACCGCACGTGAAAGAAATCGGCTTGCGTTTGCAGACGGTATTTCCTGCCAACTTCCCACACTTGAGGCAAAATGAAGAAAGAAACCACGTACATCAGCGGCTGGTATCCGAGAACGTACAGAACGGGTGCGCCTTTGGAGTACGCCCAGCCACTGGCCCCGAGGAACGTGAACGTGGTGTAGACCTCGCCCGCCATCAGTAGCCACACCAGCAGCATTCCGAAGCCTCTGTCGCCTACGGTCCACTGTTCCAGATCCATTTTGCGGCGGGTTCCAGCGTAAAGACCGATGAACGCGCCTACGGAGACGATCACCGAGATGAACGCCAGGGCGACGAAGCTTGAGTTCACGGCCTGCCGCCGTCTTCGCGATGCGGCTCAGAAGCGCGGGGCGCCTCCAGTTGATATGCACCCCACATGCACAGCGGCGTGAGGAGCAGCCATGTGATCAGCCAGAAGAAGTTGAACGGCAAACCCAGAACCATGGGATCAATGCGGTCCCACAGAGACACGGAAAAGCAGATTGCGACAAATGGAATCAGCGCTAACAGAATCGCGCCAACGGATGGCTTGCGCACTGATGCTCCTTGCAGCCAGATCCAACCTATGAATCACACCCGAAGAGGAGGACAGCAATGGCGGTGATTCTCCTTCAGAAAGAGAGGAAGGGCAAGCGGTAAGACTCGTCGAAGCGAACCTGGTTTCTTGAGTGAGCTGGGGGCGTTTTCGGTGCGTGTAAGGCGCTGTGCGCTTTCATCAAAACCTCAAGTTTCTACCTGGGAACACGCGCGTCACGTCTGACATAATTCACCTATGCCAGTCTTCAGTTGTAAGTTCTGGCCAAACATCTCAAGCATCCTCGTATCCCAAACCAGCTTAGGCTCAAAGACCGCTGTGGCAGGAAACCCTTTGAAGAACTCCGGCTTCATCGTGTTGCCGAGATCATCGCGATAGCGGAATCCTCCATGAACTCGCGCTTTTGTGCCGCCCCGAATGGCGCGGTCGGTCCGGCCGAAACGTTCCTGCACATCACCTCTCCAGCTGCCAATCCGCGCGTGTACTCACCCGTTAGGTGTTGGCGGAACTGCACCTCGCCCTTGGTGTTGGCCATGTTGTAGTCCACGTTAAAGCGGTACGTGCGGGGGCCGGCTCTCGCGCCAGGGGTCAGGGCTGGGCGGCGTAGGGAAATTTTCAACCGTCCGGTCTAACCTTATCCAGCCGCGGAAACGTCTGTAGATCGCCAAACACGCAGGGGTGTCCCTTTGCCGAAGAACAGGGGGACATAAGCCTTTGATAGACGCGTAATTTGGCTCACGCAATACAGCGGGGACAACGGTGACGAGGGATTACCAATGACGATCAACGAATCGTTGGATCTCGCCTTGGTTGATTTATGGCGCTAAAATCAGCGGACGCTTATGAGCTTTCCCGCAGGGGTTCAAATCGGTCCGTACGAGATCCTTTCTCTCCTGGGGGCGGGAGGAATGGGCGAGGTTTATAAGGCCCGCGATTCCAGACTCCGCCGCATCATCGCTTTGAAAACCTTGCCGGCCGAGAAGGTTGCTGATGCCGACCGTAAGCGACGGTTCCTGCTCGAAGCCCAGGCAGCCTCAAGGCTGAATCATCCTAACATTGTCACGATCTACGACATCTTTGAAGAGCAAGGTGTTTGCTTCATTGCGATGGAGTACGTTGCAGGGACTACTTTGGATCTGGCAAATAACGGCGGCCTACCCTTGAAAGACACGATGAAGTATGCCGCTGAGATTGCCGATGCGCTTGCTGCCGCCCACTCGGCCGGTGTGATTCATCGCGATTTGAAGCCGGCGAACATCATCATCACCGAAGATGGCCGGGTGAAACTCCTGGACTTCGGGCTGGCAAAGTTAATCGAACCGACGGTACCTGCAGCGAGCGCCGAGACCGCGACCGTGAGCACGATCTCCAGAGCAATTGTGGGCACCGCCCCCTATATGTCTCCGGAGCAGGCAGAAGGGAGAGAGATTGACGCGCGCTCCGACATTTTCTCCTTTGGTTTGGTTTTGTACGAAATGCTCTGCGGGCAACGAGCCTTTCGAGGCGACTCCTGGATTTCCACTCTGGCAGCCATCCTGCACGATGAACCCCGGCCGTTGCGAGAGATCAAAGCAGGCATCCCGCCGTCAGTCGAGCAGTGCGTGGCCCGCTGCTTGCGCAAGAATTCCGCACAGCGCTTTCAGACCATGTTAGAGGCCAAGGAGACGTTGACGGAGGTCCATTCAACACACGCGACTTCATCAGTCATGGCCCAAGAAGAAGGTCAGTCCATCGCTGTGCTCCCCTTCGTGAATCTGAGCGCAGACAAGGAAAACGAGTACTTCGGTGATGGTTTGGCCGATGAGATTATCAACGCTGTAACCAAGGTGCCGGAGCTGAGAGTGATTGCTCGCACTTCGGCGTTTACCTTCCGCGACAAAGAACAAGATCTGCGCACAATCGGTCATAGACTCGGAGTAGGAACCATTCTGCAAGGTAGCGTCCGCAGAGCAGGCAATCGCATCCGAGTCACCGCTCAACTGATTCGGGTAGCGGATGAGTCGCACCTCTGGTCCGAACGATACGACCGTGAAATGACCGATATTTTTGCAATCCAGGATGATATTTCGCAGGCCATCGCGGACGCCCTCAAGGTTAAGTTCGTCGGCCCGCAACGCCGCACAAGGAACATCGAGGCTTACCAGAGTTACCTCAAAGGTCTGTATTTCTATCAGCGCTATAACCGCGAGAGCCTCGCCAAAGCGCGAGACTCATTCGAGCAGGCGCTCGCAATCGACCCGGATTATGCCCCCGCGCATGCTGGACTGGCCGTCTTTTGCTATGGTCTTGGCGCTCTGGGCATCAAGCCCATGACAGAGACTGCGCCCTTGGCGAAGTCCGCCGCGCAACGGGCGCTGGTAATCGATCCGGCGTTGGCCGAGGCGCACAGCGTACTCGGACTGGTTGCCGGTTCAGTTGAATACGACTGGAAGTCGGCGGAGTGTCACTTTCAAGCGGCGATGGCTGTCGAGCCTGTCCCGCCGCTGGTTCGCGTCCGCTACGCTTTGTATTTCCTTACACCGCGGCGCCGATTCGAGGAGGCAATCGCGCAGTATCAGCGGGCGCTCGAAACTGATCCGCTTTCCATGATGGTCCATTTCGGTTTGGCTTTTGCTCACTATTGTGAGCGTCGATACGATGAAGCGATCGAACATGCCGCCAGAGCGGTGGACCTTTATCCTGACTATTGGCTGGTGCACTTCGGAATGGGTCTGGCATTATCTCAAAATGGCTCACTGCAACAATCCATTGCAAGTTTCGAAGCAACTTTGCGACTCTCACCTTTTTTTACTTTGGCAACCGGCTTCTTAGCCGCCGCGCATGTGCGCTGCGGCAACCTAAGCTACGCCGAAAAACTGATGGAGGGGGTCATGGAGAGACGTTCGAAACAGTACGTCTCACCAGCATGCTTTGGCATCTACCATGCTGCCCTCGGGCAAGCGGACGGCATGTTCGAGTTTCTCCAAGCTGCCTTGAGCGAACGCGATCCTTACCTCACCCGCATGGACGCGGAACCCTATTTTGACCCTTTCCGCTCCGACCCGCGTTATCGTGACCTATTGAACCGCATGAATCTCGGCTGATGGACCATGACCGGCTCGGGACCAATATGGACCTTGGCACTGCCCGAAGGAATTCCTAGCATTCTCGCCTATGAACCGACGTTCGAACGACGTGACGGCGCAAAGCGCCGCGATTCTTTCGTGGCTGCGGCACCAGGAGGACGAGATGGCAGCGCTGCTGACGGACCTTGTCGCTATCCCAACGGAAAATCCTCCGGGTAAAAATTATCGCGTTTGTGTGGATTTCTTGGAGAACCACCTGCGGCAAGCGGGCCTTGATTGTGAGCGCTGGGGACCGGGCGTTTCGAGAAATGATGCCGCGAATTCTCCTGAGAGTCTGCTCGCAACCTACGGCAGTGGAGAACGCGCCCTCTATTTTCACGGGCATTACGACGTGGTCCCGGCGCAAACCTCGGCGCAGTTTCAGCCTCAACGGAAAGAACATTTTTTGTTTGGGCGCGGCTCCGCAGACATGAAGGGCGGAATCGTAGCCATGCTCTATGCAATTCGCGCGCTGAAACAAGCCGGGGTGGAATTGAAAGGCAGAATTGGATTGACGCTCGTTCCCAATGAAGAAGCGGGCGGAATGGATGGCACAGCGTGGCTGGCACAACAAGGGTTGCTCGGCCGGGACGGCATCGGAATGCTCTTGGCGGAACCAACGAGCGGCGTGGTGTGGAACGCGAATCGCGGCGCGATTTCCCTGCGCGTGCGCGTGTTTGGCAAACATGCGCACGTGGGTTTGCAACATCAGGGCAAAAACGCTTTTGAGCGCATGCACGCCGTTGTTGAAAAATTGCAGCAACTGAAGAGCGAAGTGGAACAGCGAACAACGAGATTCAATATCGGTTCGGAGCAAGCGCGCAACTCCATACTGATGCTTGGCGGAGAGAGCGGTGGCGGCACAAACTTCAACGTCGTGCCTGCGGAATGCTGGTTCACCATTGACCGTCGGATCAATCCAGAAGAAGGCCTTGCCGCGGAAAAAACCATGCTGCTGGACGTTCTGGAGCGCTGCAAGCAAGATGGCATCCCACTGGACTGGGACATCTTTCAAGAAGGTGCATCAACCTTCTGCGACGAAGACGGACCGCTCGGCAAAGCATTGTCCCAAAGCGTGCACGCCGTGACCGGCGAAGCTCCACGTTTTGAGATGTGCCCCGGTCTGCTGGAGATCCGTTTCTACGCTGCGCAGGGGATGCCGGCTTTTGCTTACGGTCCGGGATTGCTCTCCCTGGCGCATGGCCCAAACGAATACGTCGACCTGAGAAGAATTGTCGACACCGCCGCCATCTATGCACTGACAGCGATAGAAATGCTAACTGCATAGCGTCAGCCCTAAGTCGGTAACACACCGTTCCGTGCGCCCGTCGCACAGGCGCTTTCTCGTCGATTGCATACCTTGCACTTCTATGGGTTCTGATCTAAGCTATATATAGAAGGTCGAGGTATAAGCGATGGCGGCGCCAAAAACGGATCTCCCTCAAGGCACGTTGGATCTCTTGATCTTGAAGGTCGTTGCGCTTGGTCCTGTCCACGGATACGCGATTGCCCAGCGATTGGAGCAAGTCTCGCGCGGTGTGGTTCAGGTTCCGGAGGGATCGCTGTACCCTGCTCTGCACCGGCTTGAAAACCGCAACCTCCTGGCGGCGGATTGGAAGGAGACCGAGACAGGACGCGAGGCAAAGTTCTATCGCCTGACGGGGAAAGGCCGCAAGCAACTCGAAACCGAAGCGGCCAGTTGGCAGCGACTGATCGATGCAATCGCGCTCATTCTTGGAATGGCCGATAGAGGTGCGCGATGAACTGGTGGCAGCGTCTGTGGCGACGAAAGAAAATGGAGGAACAACTCGAGAAAGAACTGCGCTTCCACCTCGACGAACATGTAAACGAGTTGATTGCACTGGGCCACGCTCCCGACCTCGCACAGCGAAATGCCCGGCTCGCTCTTGGCGGTCCTGAGCAAGTTAAAGAGAAGTGTCGCGATGCCCGTGGCACACGCTGGCTGGAGGATTTGTTTCAGGACTTTCGCTACGCGCTTC
The DNA here is from genome assembly GCA_963792145.1 of Candidatus Acidiferrales bacterium. GTDB lineage: Bacteria > Acidobacteriota > Terriglobia > Acidiferrales > UBA7541 > Acidiferrum. The sequence goes on along the minus strand of CAWBVH010000033.1, from coordinate 166,479 downwards.
GTACCCTGCGCCAGCGACCCGGCTTTGCGGCCGTCGCAATTTTGACGCTTGCGCTGGGCAGTGGCGCGACCACCGTCATGTTCACGGTCATCAATGGCGTTCTATTGAAGCCGCTGGCTTACCCGGAAGCCGACAGGTTGGTCACTCTGCACGGAAAGACGGAAAAGTACGGCGAGCAGTGGGGCTTTTCCTATCCTGAATTTCACGACTATCAAAGTACGAGCCGTACTATGCGTTCGGTAGCTGCATGGACGTATGGAGGAGGCACGGTAACAAAGCCCGGAGAAGCAGAGTATCTTTTCGGCCGCCACATCTCGTCCGGATTGTTTTCTGTTCTCGGCATCTCGCCAGTCGAAGGTCGCGCATTTCTGCCGCAAGAAGACCAACCCGGCGCAGCACCGGTCGCGGTCATTAGCTACGGTCTATGGCAGCGCCGTTTCGGCGGACGTCCAGAAACAATCGGGCAGCAGATTGTCGTTGACGGGAAATCGTACACCATCGTCGGAATCGCGCCCGCGGGACTTCGCTTGGACGGCGAGTCCGACATCTACACACCTCTCGGCCAGAGCACCGAGCCGAGAATGCAGAATCGCGGTGCGTTTTTCATTCATGTTCTGGGGCGTCTTCAGCCGAACGTGACGCTCGCCCAGGCACAGACCGAGCTAGCGGTGATTGCCCGGCAACTCGCAACCCAATACCCAGAGAACAATCAGGGACGCGATATGGTGGCGCATCCACTGAGCCACGAGGTCGTCGGAGATGTCCGGCCCACACTATGGCTGCTGCTCGGAGCGGTCAGCCTGGTGCTGTTGATTGCGTGTGTGAATGTCGCCAGCTTATTGCTGGCACGGGCCGTTTCGCGCCAGCGAGAGCTGGCCATGCGCGTGGCACTGGGCGCGAGCCGTGGTCGCTTGGTGCGCCAGTGTTTGACAGAGAGCAGCGTGCTCGGAATCTCTGGAGGCGCGCTGGGCATACTGCTCGCCTTCGTTGGCATTCGTCCGTTTGTATCCCTTTGGCCAGGAAGTTTGCCGCGTGCTGAGAATGTCCAGCTCGATTGGCGCGTACTGCTTTTTGCTCTCGGCGTGTCGCTGCTCAGCAGTCTTCTTTTCGGACTCGCACCGGCTTGGCGTACTCCCGCGCGCGAACTGGAGCGATCGCTTCGCGGCGGGGCCCGGAGCCTGGTTGGAAACACGCGTCGCTTGCATAGCGGTTTTGTGGTAGCTGAAGTCGCGCTTGCGGTAGTGCTGCTGGTCTCGGCGGGTATACTGGGTCGTACGCTGCTTCGGTTGTCCTCCCTCGATCCCGGTTTCAATACCCAAAATGTGTTGGTCGCACACGTGGCGCTTTCTCCCGCTGTGCTTGAAAGCCCGGCGAAAGCGCGCGCCGCTTGGGACGATGTCCTGGACCGCGCCCGCCGCTTCCCAGGAGTGCAATCCGTCGCGCTGGCAGACGTAGTCCCTATGCGTGTAGGAGATGATTCCGTGGGCTATTGGGCCACACCAGTCCAACCCCCGCCGGACCAGACTCCTATCGCGCTCACATCAATTGTTACGCCGGATTATCTGAACGTCATGGGGATCGCACTGCGCCGGGGCCGTTTCTTGAATGAACAAGATCGCATCGGCCACGAAGTCGTCGTCGTGATTGACGACAATTTAGCGCAACGTGCTTTCGCTGGAAGCGACCCTGTTGGCAAACCCCTCTGGCTTCAAGGAATGGCCTCCAACCCTGCGAAAATCGTAGGTGTGGTGGGCCATGTCCGGCACTGGGGGCTCGCCGGCGATGACCAATCGCGGGTACGCGATCAAATCTACGTTTCGTTCTATCAGCTACCAGACCCCCTGGTGCCCTTCCTTTCTTCGGTAATGTCGATCACTGTCCGCACCAACATCTCGCCGTTGAATGTAGCCGAACCGCTGCGGCGGGAACTGCGCGGGCCTGGCGGTGACCAGACGCTCTACGACGTTCATACGATGGACCACCTCGCAAGAGCCTCACTCGACCGGCAACGCTTTCTCTTGTGGTTGTTCGGCATATTCGCTGGCTTGGCTTTGCTGCTGGCGTGCATCGGCATCTATGGTGTGCTGACCTATCTGACAAACCAACGTGTACCGGAAATCGGATTGCGTATGACGCTGGGAGCCAGCGCCCGCGATGTCATGCGCCTCGTGCTCGGGCAGAGCTTTGGGATGATCGTCGTCGGCATTGGTGTCGGTATTTTGGGCGCTTTAGCTGCGGGCCGTCTTTTGCAACATCTGGTCGACGGAATGCGCCCCACCGATCTATCGACTTTTGCGATCATGATTCCTATCCTTCTGGCCGCTGCGTTGTTCGCGAGTCTCATACCGGCCCGTCGCGCAAGCCAGGTAGATCCAATAAGCGCGTTGCGCCAGGAGTAGCGCGGCATCCACTTCTGCGCTTCTATCCTGATCGACGCGCTGAGCGACGAGATTGAAGCCGAGAAGAGAGCCGTCGGCAAGAAGAAAGCTGCCAAGAAGACGGCGAAAAAGTCCGCAAGGAAGAAGGCCTGGAAGAAACGCTAGGAACAGCCGTTTCCCGCGGGACAGCAATTCCGTGAATCCGTGTCGTATGATCGACCTTCTCACCGGCAAGCCTGCAGCCATTCGAGAATGACTATTCGATAGCTGCCGCTGCTGATGAGAACCCTTTCCACCGACCGAACACGTCCGCACCCGGGCCCAGGAGTTAGCAGATCCGGTGTTATGGGCCGAGGAGGACCAAGCGGACGAGGACAAAAAAACCAGACTAGAGGTCGAAGCCGAGAAGCAAAAAGACAAATGGCGCGGCCGGCGAGACAACAAACCCCAACCACAAAACAGTTCAAGCCACATAAAAAGTAAGCTGACCTTCGCCCGTGTCTCTTCGGCAGGGCGTGGCGAACCTCTGGCCGGAAGTGCAGCCACCAACATTTTCTGCCAAGAGATGACTTCCCTTCCCCATCTGTGCCATTCTCTACCGGAAGTTCGCTCCGGCGAAGGAACCCATGCTCAAACGATTCAAGGATTTGACCGAGAAAGAGATCTTGGCGATTGCGATTGCCAACGAGGAAGAGGACGGCCGCATCTACGGCGAATTCGCGGACGCCCTTCGCGACTCGTACCCGGCCACCGCGGAAATGTTTGAAGAGATGCGCACGGAAGAGGGCGGCCATCGCGACCGTTTGCTGACCATGTTTGGCGAGCGGTTCGGCGATCGCATTCCTCCCATCCGTCGCGAAGACGTTCGCGGATTCCTGCAACGCCGGCCGGTGTGGATGATCCGCCCGCTGGGTGTGAAGCAGGCGCGGCGGCAAGCGGAAATCATGGAAATGGAGGCAAGTCGCTTTTATTCGCGTGCGGCCAGCATGACCCGGGATGTAAAAATCCGCGAGTTGCTGAATATGCTGGCCGATGAAGAGCGAAAACACACCAAGGCCGCCGGTGAGTATGAAGAAAAACACTTAACCGAACAGGCCAAAGACTTGGAGGAGCAGTCGCATCGCCGCCTGTTCATGCTGCAGTATGTGCAGCCAGGCTTGGCCGGATTAATGGACGGGTCGGTTTCAACGCTCGCGCCACTATTTGCCGCCGCGTTTGCAACGCAAAAAAGTTGGGACGCGTTCCTGGTCGGCATGGCCGCCAGCATCGGCGCGGGCATCTCCATGGGCTTCGCGGAATCGCTGTCCGACGACGGCTCCCTCACCGGGCGCGGCTCTCCCTGGATTCGTGGCGCAGTAACGGGCTTGATGACCACGGCCGGCGGTTTGGGGCACACCCTTCCCTATCTGATTCCGCAATTTCGTGTGGCTACGGGCGTAGCCATCATGGTGGTTGCGGTGGAGCTCGGTGCCATCAGTTACATTCGCCACCGCTACATGGACACGCCGTTCTTGCAGGCCGCGTTCCAGGTGATTCTTGGCGGCGTGCTGGTGTTCCTCACCGGCTGGCTGATCGGTAGTTCCTAGACAAGCTCTCGGCAGTAACTTAGTCAGAGTGAACAGGTGCGTGGGACGGAACAGGCTGCTTGCGGAAAGCGCGGCGGAGAGCGGACTGGAGCCGGTCCATGTAAATATAAACCACCGGCGTAGTAAACAATGTCAGCATCTGGCTGAGAATCAATCCGCCGACGATCGCAATGCCCAAGGGCCGCCGCAGTTCCGCGCCAACACCGGTGCCCACGGCCAAAGGCAGGGCGCCAAACATCGCGGCCATAGTGGTCATCATGATGGGACGAAAGCGAAGCAGGCAAGCTTTGTAGATGGCCTGGTCAGGCGGCTTCTGCTCTTCGCGTTCGGTTTGCACCGCGAAATCGATCATCAAGATGGCGTTCTTCTTCACGATTCCGATCAGCAAAATGATTCCAATCAGCGCGATGATGCTGAGATCCATGTTCATCAATTGAAGAGCCAGCAGCGCGCCAATGCCCGCGGATGGAATCGTCGAGAGAATGGTGATGGGATGAATGAAGCTCTCGTAAAGAATGCCTAGAACGACGTACACCGCGCCGAGCGCCGCCAGGATGAGAACCAGTTGATTGGAAAGCGAATCCCGAAACGCCTGCGCAGTGCCCTGGAACGTCGCGTGGACGGTGCTCGGGACGCCTAGTTGCCGCCGCGCTTCTTCGACGTGTTCCACGGCAGGCCCCAAAGACGCGCCTGGCGCAAGATTGAACGACAGCGTGATGGACGGAAAGATTCCCTGGTGATTGACCGACAGCGATGTGTTGGCGTGCTCGTAGTGCGCGAAGCTGCTTAGCGGAACAAGTTTCCCAGACTTCGATGGTACATAAATCAACTTCAACGCGTCAGGATTCTGCTGAAATTCCGGCGCAACTTCCAGAACGACGTGGTACTGATTCAGTCCCTTATAAATATTGGAAACTTGTCGCTGCCCAAAGGAATCGCCCAGAACATTATCGATGTCCTGAATGGAGACTCCCAGGCGCCCCGCGGTGTCACGGTCAATGGAGAGATAGGATTGCAGCCCCTTATTCTGCTGGTCGGAATTGATATCGCGCAGTTCCGGAATCTGCCGCAGGCGATCCATGATGATGGGAGCCCAGTGATACAGATCGTCGAGATTGTCTGCCTGCAACGTGTATTGATACTGCGCTCCGCCGAAGCGCCCGCCGACGGTTACGTCCTGAACCGATTGCAGGAAGAGTGTAGCGCCAGGGATCCCAGAGGTCTTGTCGCGGAGCCGCGCAATGATATGGTCGGCGTCGATCTTGCGCTCAGCCAAGGGCTTCAATTGCGCGAACATGCGTGCGGTGCTGGTACCGTTTCCCCCGCCGGTGAACGCGGTGACGGTATCAACCGCGGGATCCGCCCGAACGATATCGACGAACGCGCGCATTTTCTTGGACATTTCCACGAATGACGTATCCTGATCGGCCTGAATGAATCCATTAATGCGCCCGGTGTCCTGCTGCGGGAAAAAGCCCTTGTTGACATGCTTGAACATGTAAACGCTCAGGCCTGCGGTAAAAATCGTGACGCAAAGGATCAGGAACTGGTGGCGCAATACCCAGCGAAGCGAAAGGTCGTAGCCATGGAGCATGCCGTTGAACGAGCGCTCCGAAAGTCGGTAGAAAAATCCGTGCTTCTTTTTCTCCTCGTGCTTGAGGAACCGCGCGCACATCATGGGCGTAGTCGTAAGCGACACGAAAAGAGAGACTCCGATGGCCACGCTGAGCACCACCGCGAATTCACGGAACAGACGCCCCACAATGCCGCTCATCATCAGAATCGGGATGAACACGGCCACCAGCGACGCGCTCATCGACAATACGGTGAACCCGATCTCGCCGCAGCCCTTCATGGTGGCGTGGTACGGACCGAGCCCATTTTCCATGTGCCGGCTGATATTTTCGATGACCACAATGGCGTCATCCACGACGAAACCGGTGCAGATCGTCAGCGCCATCAGGGAGAGATTGTCGATGGAGTAGCCGAACAGGTACATCAGCCCGAACGTTCCCACCAGGGAGAGCGGCACGGCGACACTGGGAATAATCGTGGCACGGTAATTTCGCAGAAACGCAAAGACCACGAGAATCACCAGGCAGATGGAGATGACCATGGTGCGCTCGACATCGTGAACCGAGGCGCGAATCACCACCGTGCGGTCGATCAGGATGCTCAGATCCATGGCCGGGGAAATGGAAGATCGTAGCCAAGGCAGTGTGGCTTTCACCCGGTCCGCGGTTTCGATCATGTTCGCGCCCGGTTGCCGGAAGACCGCCAGAATCACACCGGGCTTGGCATTGGAAAGTCCCAGGTTGCGGATATCCTCCACGGAATCCGTCACGGTAGCGATGTCTTTCAAGCGCACCGGCGCGCCCACATGGCCCGCCACGATTAGCGGCTCATATTCATAGGCCTTGAACAGTTGATCGGTGTCAGAGATCTGCCAAGTCCGGCTGCCGTCCGACAACGAACCCTTTGCCTGATTGGAATTGGCCGATTGCAGTGACTTGCGCACGGTCTCCAAGCTGATGCCGTAGCTGTTCAGCAGCTGGGGATTCACCTGCACACGTACAGCAGGGCGCGCGGCTCCCCACACAAACACCTGGCCGACACCCTCCACTTGAGCAATCTTTTGGGCAAGGATGGAATCGGCCGCGTCATAGACGTCTTGGCGCGGAATCGTGTCCGAGGTCAACGACAAAATCAGGACCGGAGCATCCGCGGAATTCACTTTGCGGTACGCGGGTTGGCTGGGCAAATCGGCCGGAAGCTGGCTGCGTGCGGCGTTAATCGCGGCCTCGACGTCGCGAGCGGCCGCGTTGATGTCGCGATTCAAGTCAAACTGCAGCGTGATGCCGGTGTTGCCCAGCGTCGATGACGAAGTCATCTGCGTGACGCCAGCGATGCGGCCGAACTGGCGCTCCAAAGGAGTTGCCACGGAGGACGCCATAGTTTCGGGACTGGCCCCCGGCAAACTGGCGCCCACGCCAATGGTAGGCAAATCGACTTGCGGCAGTGGGGCAACCGGAAGAAAGCGAAACGCGATCACGCCCGAAAGCAAGATGGCAATCGTCACCAGCGACGTCGCAACCGGTCGCCGGATGAAGGGAGCGGAGAAATTGGATTGAAAATTCATGCGCTAGTCTCCGAGTGCCGCTTCATCCGCAGTGTTGGTTATCCCGAGATGCAGCCGGTTTGCCAACCAGTCAAACGCCAGGTAAACCACCGGCGTGGTGTAGAGCGTCAGAATCTGGCTCAGGATAAGTCCGCCCACGATGGTGATGCCCAACGGCCGGCGAAGCTCCGAGCCCACGCCGGAACCCAGCGCCAAGGGCAAACCGCCAAGCAGCGCCGCCATCGTGGTCATCATGATCGGCCGGAAACGCAGCAGGCAAGCCTCATAAATCGCGTCCAGCGGCTTCTTTCCCTGGGTGCGCTCAGCTTCCAGCGCAAAATCGATCATCATGATGGCGTTCTTCTTCACGATACCGATCAAGAGAATGATGCCGATCAGCGCAATGATGCTGAATTCCGTCCGGCACAGAAGTAGCGCAAGTATGGCTCCCACTCCGGCCGAAGGCAGCGTCGAAAGAATCGTAATCGGATGGATGTAGCTCTCGTACAGGATCCCCAGCACGATGTAGACGGTGATCAGCGCGGCCAGAATCAGCAGCGGCTCGTTCGCCAAGGAACGCAGGAAGGCCGCGGCAGTGCCTTGGAAGGTGGCTTGAATGCTCGGCGGCATGCGGATGTCTTGGCGCGTCTGTTCGATAACCCTGGTGGCGTCCCCGAGTGAAGCACCGGGCGCGAGGTTGAACGAGATGGTCACGGCGGGGAACTGGCCCTGATGATTGATGGACAGCGCGGCGCCTCCCGGTTCAACTCGCGTGAACGCGCTCAGAGGAATCTGCTGCCCATTGGAGGAATGCACGTAGATGTTCTTCAGGGCATCCGGATTCTGCCGGAAGTCTGGATTCACTTCCATGACGACGTGATATTGGTTGAGCTGCGTGTAGATAGTGGAGACCTGGCGCTGGCCGAAAGCATCGTACAGGGTATTGTCGATATCGGCGGGCAAGATGCCCAGGCGCGAAGCCGAATCGCGGTCAATCGTAAGCGTGGCCAGAAGGCCATCGTTCAGCTGATCGGTGGCGACGTCGCGCAATTCGGGAAGCGTCTTCAATCTCTCGACGAAGCGCGGCGTCCAATACGCCAGCTCTTTCGGGTCCACGTCCTCCAGTGAATACTGAAACTGCGTGCGCGAGACGCGATCTTCAACCGTCAGATCCTGCACCGGCTGCATGAACAGAGTAATGCCATGCACCTTGGCTAGTTCCGGCTGCAAACGCCGGATTACATCCGATGCGCTGATCTTTCTCTGCTCCAACGGCTTCAAATTGATCTGCACGCGCCCGCTGTTCAGTGTGGTGTTCGTCCCATCAATTCCAATGAACGAAGAAAGGCTGGCCACCGCCGGGTCCTTCAAGATCACATCCGCCAGCGCCTGCTGGCGATCCGCCATCGCCCTGAAAGAAACGTTCTGCGCTGCTTCCGAAACGCCGAGAATCACGCCGGTGTCCTGCACCGGAAAGAATCCCTTGGGCACGTAGATGTAAAGCAGGATGGTTCCCACCAGCGTGGCCACGGTGACAAGCAGGGTGACGGTCCGGAAACGAAGAACCACCTGCAGCGTACGTCCATAAAACGCAATCACATCGTCGAATACTTTTTCGGATTTGCGATAGAACCACGTCTGCTGACTCTCAGGCTGGTGGCGCAGCAACTTCGCGCACATCATTGGCGTCAGCGTCAAAGAAACGATCGCGGAAACCAGGATGGTCACCGCCAGGGTCACTGCAAATTCGCGGAATAAGCGCCCAACGATGTCTCCCATAAAGAGCAACGGGATCAGCACGGCAATCAGCGAGACCGTCAGCGAAACGATGGTGAAGCCGATTTGCTCGGAACCTTTCAATGCCGCTTGTAAGGGCGAGTCGCCATCCTCGATGTACCGGCTGATGTTCTCAATCATCACGATGGCATCGTCGACCACGAAGCCCGTGGAAATCGTCAGCGCCATCAGAGAGAGGTTGTTCAGCGAGTAGCCCAACAGGTACATCACGCCAAAGGTGCCGACGATGGAAAGCGGAACCGCGATGCTGGGAATGACCGTTGCGCGTGTGCTGCGAAGGAACAGAAATATGACCATCACGACCAGCGCAATGGTCAACAGCAACGTGAATTGCACATCAGCCACCGACGCGCGAATCGTTGCGGTGCGATCCGTAAGGGTCGTCACCTGAATGGATGCCGGCAGCGCCGCCTGCAATTGCGGCAGTATGCGCTTCACCCGGTCGACCACCGCGATGATGTTTGCGCCGGGTTGCCGCTGAATGTTCAGGATGACGGCAGGTTGCTTGTTGGCCCACGCCGCTTGCCAGACATTTTCCGCGCCGTCGACAGCAGTAGCCACGTCGCTAAGCCGCACGGGCGCCCCATTACGAAACGCGATGACGATGTTGCGATAGCCCTCGCTGGAAAGCAGCTGGTCATTCGCGCCAATCGTATAGGCTTGCTGCTGCCCGTCAAACGTCCCCTTGGCTTGGTCGACGTTCGCGTTCCCCAAGGCCGTCCGCAAATCTTCCAAGCTCAGTCCATACGAGGCCAGCGCCGTGGGATTCGCCTGCACTCGCACGGCAGGCCGCTGGCCGCCGCTGATGCTGACCAAGCCAACGCCCGAAAGTTGCGAAATCTTCTGCGCCAGCGTGGTGTCCGCAAGATCTTCCACTTTCGACAACGGCAGCGTCTGCGAGGTAAGCGCCAGCGTCAGAATCGGCGCGTCCGCCGGATTAATTTTGCTGTAGACCGGCGGGTTCGGCAGATCCTTGGGCAAAAGGTTTGAGGCGGAATTGATTTCCGCCTGAACTTCCTGCTCGGCAACGTCGATGTTCAGGTCGAGGTTGAATTGCAGGGTAACCAGCGAACTGCCGAAGGAACTCGTCGACGTCATTTGCAGCAAGCCGGGGATCTCGCCGAAGTTGCGTTCCAACGGCGCGGTCACGGAAGAAGCCATCACTTCCGGGCTGGCTCCGGGATAAAAGGTCTGAACTTGAATGGTCGGGTAATCGACTTGCGGCAAGGCCGAGACGGGCAATTGCCGGTAGGCCACGTAGCCCACCAGAAGGACGCCAACCATCAGCAATGTGGTGGCGACCGGCCGCAAAATAAACGGCCGTGACGGATTCATCGCGCAGGTCCTCCACCCGGAGAGGCGAAGGGAGAATTGGCGGGTGTTGTGGCGCTACTTGCGCCTGCCGACCCGGATGGTGCCGTGCGCGGCTCCACCTTGCTGCCGTCCTGCAACTTGTCCTGGCCGTCGGTAACCACCACCTCGCCCGCCGACAGGCCCTTGGCGATACCGGTGACGTTGCCGTTTGATTCCGCCACCGTAAGATTGCGTACCTTCACCGTGTTATCAGGGCCCACGGCAAACACATAAATTCCCTGGGCACCTCGCAGGATCGCCGAGGTCGGCACAATCACCACGTTCTTCTTGGTATCCACCAGCAAATGAACGTTGACAAATTGATTGGGAAACAGCGAATTGTCCGTATTGCTGAAAATTGATTTCAGTTTGTACGTGCCGGTGGTCGGATCGATCTGGTTATCAATGGTCAAAAGTTTGCCGACCGCGATCTTCGATGTATTGTCGCGATCGTACGCATCCACCGAAAGCTCCTGCCCCTTCCGGAGCCTCGAATAAACGGCCGGAAGCTGGTCTTGCGGCAGACTAAAAACCACGGCAATCGGCTGCACCTCAGTGATCACCAGAAGTCCATTGGCATCGGAGGCATGCACCATGTTTCCGGAATCGACCAACCGCAAACCCACGCGCCCGCTGATCGGCGCGGTAATCCGGCAATACGCAATATTCAGTTTCGCGTTATCGATGTTGGCTTGGTCTGTCTGAATGGCACCATCAAATTGCCCCACCGAGGCGCCTTGTGTATCCAATTGTTGCTGCGGGATCACTCCCTCTTTGAACAGCAGTTTGTACCGCTCCAGGTTGACCTCGGCATCCTTGCGCGCCGCCACATCCTTGGCCAACTGTCCTTGGGCTTGTTCCAACTGAACCTTATAGGGACGCGAATCGATTTCCGCCAGCAAGTCACCCTGCTTTACGAATTGCCCTTCCTTGAACGCGACGTTGATCAGTTCCCCATCAATCCGCGTGCGCACCGTGACGGTATTGAGCGCCGTTACGGTCCCCAGCCCATTGTAGAAAACCGGCAGATCCCCTTTTGTCGCGGTAGCCACTACCACCGGCACAACGAAACTGCCGGGCGCGGCTCCTGGTCCTCCAGGTCCCGGCACTCCGCCCGGGGCCGCCGAGGAAGCCGCTTGCGGCGCTCGGCCGCGCACGTACCACGCACCCCGCTGCAATTAGACCAACAACCACAAGCCAAACCCACCACCGGCTCTTCGGTGGGGCGGTTGACGGTAAGGAAACCGCGGAAGTCGAGGCTGCGCGTGCTTGCTGCGCATCCACTGTGTCGTAAGGGGCCATTCCCAAAAACTCCTCTATTTTGAAGCCGCACGAGGCGAGTCATCCGCGGATAGGACCTGGGCTCGCCAGTAAGCGTGGTGGCGGGAAATTACTCCGTAAAACAGACCTATCGACTTAGCAGACATACCTATCAATTGGACGGCCCGAACGACAAAACGGTTACGGTTATTCCGGGGATCCCGGCTCCAAGCCTTATTTCACCATAGCACAAAAGCCGGTGCATAAACCCTTCCTACGTCGTACACTAGCACTGCTTCGGAGTTCCACGCCGAATTCGTCACGACCATTTCATCTCGAAGGGAAAATCAAGATGGTCAAGGGGATCATCGTAGGGATTTTACTCGGGTTTCTGCTTGCGCTTGTCGGCGTTTATTACTATTTCTCCTCCGGTCGCGCCCCTGTGGCCGTCACTGCGCCGGAAATGCCGCTTGAGCGCAAATTTGCCAGCATGGCCCTGCACCGCTATCTGGACAAACTCCCCCACCCCAATCCGCCAGTACCCCAGGAGGAAGCCACCTTCCTGGCAGGCGCCAAGGTCTACAAGGAACACTGCGCGGTTTGCCACGGGCTGCCCGGCGAACCGAAGTCTGTGATTGCCGCAGGTATGTTCCCCGCCCCGCCGCAGCTCTTCCACGGCATGGGAGTCACTGACGACGAACCTTGGGAGACGTACTGGAAAGTAGCCAATGGCATTCGCATGACCGGCATGCCCGGCTTCAAGGACCGCCTGAGCGACACGCAGATGTGGCAAGTGAGCGTGTTGGTGAAAAACGCCGACAAGATCTCTCCAGCGGTGAAAGGGGAATTGGCGGCTCCGGCCGGGGCGGTCACTGTTCCCCTGGTTCCGAGCGGTACGCCTGCCACGCCAGAGCACGTTCACGATCACGACCACTGATCGCTTCGCAACCAAACGAAACCAGCTAGGCGCTGGGCTCGCGCGTCTGTGGGCGCGCACGTGTCAGCGAGTCGGCGCGCCGTAGCTCTGGAAACATCCACGCCCATAAAATCACCACGAGAATCGTCCCTGCGCCACCGAGCACGACGGCGGGAACCGCGCCCAGCCACTGCGCGGCCAGCCCCGATTCAAATTCGCCCAATTCGTTGGAAGCGCCGATAAAAATCATGTCCACGGCGTTCACGCGCCCGCGCATCGCGTCTGGCGTCTCAATCTGGATGAGTACGCCACGAACGATCACGCTTACCATGTCGGCGGCACCGACGAAAAACAGCGAGATCAGCGAGAGCGGCAAGCTGCGCGAGAATCCGAAGACCATCGTGAACACGCCAAAGCCGGCCACACACCACAACATGGTGGCTCCGGCGCGCTTGCGAATCGGCTGGTAAGCCAGCAACAGCGCCATCACGGCCGCACCGATTCCCGGTGCGCTACGCAGCAAGCCCAGTCCCCACGGACCGGTGCTCAAGATCTCTTTTGCGTACACCGGCAAAAGCGCCACCGCCCCACCCAGCAGCACCGCGAACAGATCGAGCGAGATCGAACCGAACACGATCTTGTGCGCCCAGATGTAACGAAAACCAGCAAAAACTGTATTGAGCGAGAATGGCTCTCGCGGACGTGGCTTCCATTGTGTGTGGATGCGCAGCGTCACCAGCACAGCTAGCGCCCCGGCAAACGCGGCCGTTGCGTAAACCGCCGCAGGACCTCGGAAAAACGCGTACAGGATGCCCCCCATCGCCGGACCCAGAATAGTGGCGAACTGAAAGATGCTTGAGTTCCATGCCACCGCGTTCTGAAACTGTTCTTCGGGCACCAACTGCGGCAAAAGTGCGCGGCTCGCCGGCATGCTGAAGCTGCGAACCGCGCCAACTAGAAACAGTACCGCGAAAATAGATTTGACCGATCCGGAGCGATGCAATTTTTCCGCGTTCAGCGCCAGGAACAGCAGCAGCGTCGAACAAAAGGCGAATCCCACGTAACAAACGGTCAACAATCGGCGGCGATCGAATCGGTCTGTAATGTGCCCGGCCACCAAAAACAGCAACACGCCCGGCAGGAATTGCACCAGCCCGGTGAGCCCCAAATCCAGCGGCCGGCGTGTGATTTCATAAACCTGCCAGCCCACCGCCACCGACTGCATTTCGGTGCAGAACACAATGCAAAAGCGCGCAATTTGATAGAAGCGAAATCCTGAAAACTGGAAGGCGGCGGTACCTGCGGTCAGCGGCTGTTCGGTAGTCGCCATTCCTCATTTTGCCACAAGTTGGGCTTCGCTTGAGGCCACGCGTTTCGCTGGGGGAGGTTTCCTTGACCCGAGTTGATCAGTCGCTGGCGGCTGAATGAAACTGGCTGGTATCTCGCTGATTGATGGCGTAAATCGCAAGCTCCAGCCGCGTGGACACACCGACCTTATTGAAGATGCGAAACAGATAATTCCTCACGGTGTGTTCGCTCAGGCGAAGCTCGTGAGAAATGTCGCGATTCGAGAGGCCCTCGGCGACAAGCTGCACGACACTTAATTCGCGCTTGGTTAAAAGATGAGCACCCTTGGCATCGACGATCGCGGAGGGTGCGCTCTCCGTCAGCGCTTCGATGGCAAACTGCAACTGCTGGTTGTTAGCCCACACCTGGCCTTCATGCACTCGCTGAACGCATCGCGCTAGCAGCTCAAAGGAATCATCGCGGGAAAAAACTCCGCGCGCCCCGGATCGAAAAGCCTCCACAACCAGGTTTCGCTCAGAAAACTCCAGCAGCAGAATGATGGCGGCGTTCCGAAAATTGGCGTGAAGTTCGCGCGCCACGCGAAACCCTGAATTCTGTCCGTCCCGCAGTGAACTGCTGATCACGCAAACGTCTGGCCGCACATTTTCATAGGCCTCGATCAGTTCGCTGGATTCCACGACCGACGCTACGACCGAGAGGTGATGACAACCGCGGAGGGCTGTCTCCATGAGTTGGCAACCCATGCGCGAGTGCTCACCAACCAAAAGTGAAATGGCGGAACCGTGCTCGTTGGCAGAGCGCGCCTCTCAGGCCTCAATCTCACCGGCATCTCAAATGTCACCGTAAAAAACATCGCCGTCAGCGGCGCAAATGCCATTCCCTACGGCGAGGGCGCGGGAATCTGGGCCATCACTGTCCATCTTGAAGGCCCCACGCCCGACAGCCTGCACATCTCTCATGTCACTGTCACCAATGGCGCGGGCGACGGCATTCATATTGAAAACGCCAATCACTGTTCCGTCGATTCCGTGCTCGTTAACGATAATGACGGCGCCGGTGTCGAGTTGTACCACAGCAACGGCAAATTCCCGGTCACTTCCGGAAGCATCACCAACAACGAGATTCATCACAACGGCTTCAACGGCATCTTCGTAGTTGGCTGCCCGCGCGCCGAGCGATGCCGGTCCGTCGTCTATCCCGATGGGCTCGTTGTCACTGGCGTGCAAATCACGGGAAATAGAGTTCATGACAACGGAGCCGGGATTTACCTGCACGAAACCAACGAGTCTCTCATCTCCGGCAACGTGGCATTCGCAAACACGAATACTACGCGCAAGGGTGAAGGCTATTGCGTCGGCCTGTCCGGTTCCAGTTCCAACATCGTCGAGAAAAATAATTGCTACAAGGCTCGCCTCTCTGGAATCGAACTGTCCATCGATACCGGCACTCCCCCGTTTGGTTCGAGCGAGAACGTGCTTCGTTATAATGTCGTCCACGACGACGGCACCCACGGTATCTTCACAAATTACGTGCCCAGCCAGCACAATCAGATTCTCCACAACCTCATTTACAATCATCCCAACGGGGCCTGCATCATGGCTAACTACATTCGCCACGAAATTGACAGCAACACTTGTTATAACAGCCGCATTGGCATCCACCTTTACGTCAGCTCCACCACACGGCAGACCGGAAACATCGCCATAAAAAACAACATCATCGTCAAAAGTTCCCTCTACCAGGTATTCATCGAACCCGGCGTCGACGGTCCGTTTGATTTTTCTGATAACGACTACTATCCCGACGGTCCTGCGGCTTTCAACTGGAAAGGCGCGCGTTTCAATTTTTCAGCATGGCAAAAGGAAGCTGGCCAGGACAAACATTCTGTGACGGCAGATCCAGCATTCGTTGCCCCTGTCCCGAGTCAGCCTTTTGATTTCGTGCTTCGTCCCGGTTCTCCAGCCATCGGAAAGGGCGCGGACTTGCGAAGCGACAAAGACGCGCCACCCTCGACGAGCGTCTCCGGCCGCCGCGAATAAACCTCCCTCCCAACGCCTTCTCGTCAATTAGCTGACACCTCGCCCCTTTCCGCACTGAATGACACCCGGCCGTCCTGGCCGGGAATTCCTGCCTCCGATCGAACTCCAGTTTGAAGCGTTGTACGTGATCGTAGGCCTTGTTGTGTGCCGCGGGAGGGACTTCCTAAACAATCCGAAAATACCTTACCATGGTGGCACCACGTCGAAGCCGCGCATGAAACCACGGGGTGACCTCGCAGTGAAGAAAGAACTCGTTCCCGTTGGCAGGCCTCCGCTGCTGCGTCAAACCAATGCGCACATTTTATTGAAGCTTTTGCGTGAAACGGGGCCCTGTTCCAAAGCCGATCTAGTACGAGCATCCGGCCTCAGCGCCCCTACCGTCACCAATGTTGTTGCGTACCTCGCTTCCGCGGGACTGGTGGAACCGATTGGCGAGGGAGACTCCACTGGCGGCAGACCTCCAGACATCATCCGTTTCCGTGCAGAACGTGGCTGCGTAATCGCTGTGGAAATCAGTTCCGCTTTTCTCCGTTTTCTTCTCGTCGATTTGCACGGATTTGAACTTGCCAGGTCCAGGATCGCGCTCTCCTGGCAATCGTCGACACCATCCGAGGTCTGCGCGCAGATCGCGGCGGAGGTGCGCCGCCTGCTCCGTAAGCAGAAACTGTCAAAGGACCAATTGTTCGTCCTGGTCGCAGGAGTCCCCGCCATCGTCAATGTGAGAGAGGGAATAGTCTCCTCGTTCAGCGCCCTGAAAGAATGGAACAATGTGCCGTTAGGAGCGCTGCTCCGCGATGAACTGAAATGCCCGACCATTGTGGACAACGATACCAATCTGGCCGCGCAGGGCGAGTACTATCGTGGCGCGGCTCGCGGCATGGACAATTTTGTATTCATTACCATCGGCGAAGGTGTGGGGGCCGGCATTTTCGTTGATGGCAGCATCTATCGCGGCTCTCAATGGTCGGCCGGCGAAATTGGATACCTTCGCGTGCCGAATGTTTCTAGAGCTCATCCCACCTTACTCGGGTATGGAAAGCTTGAAAAAGTGCTGGGCGCTTCTGGAATCATGCGGAGCTGGCAAGCCGCCCGCAAGCGCGCACGCCCGCATCCCAAAGTTCGGCGTGCCACCGACGTTTTCGATCTTGCCGCCGCGGGCAATGCGCAGGCCAAGCGCATTCTCACGCAGCGCGCCACCATTTTGTCGGACGTCATTCTGGATCTGGCGCTCATTCTCAACCCCGGCGTGATCTTGTTGGGCGGAGAAGTCGGCAGCCACACCCGTCTCCTTCAAGAAGTTAAGGCCCAGCTGAAGGGAAGTGAATTCGCGCTGGTGCGCGTGGCCGTGGGCGCGCTAGGCTCCTCAGCGCTGTTGTGGGGTGCCGTTTACAGCGCAATCGAGTCCGCCGTTCTTGGTCTGATTCAGCCGCCCCACTCTGTTGACTGACAGGGCGCATTCGGGCCATGCGATTGACGGACTTTGTAAATAGCGTTAACTTAGCCTTAGATTCTGCTCATCTCAACCATGGCCAAGAACAAATTCGCGCCGCACCACCCGCGCAATCGCGCTTTGACGAAACCGCACGGCGCTGGACATGTGATCGGCATTGACATCGGCGCCACCAACTTGCGCGTTGCTCTGGCCGACACCAAGGGCGAGGTCCTCGCCAAGTGGTCGACGTCCACAAACCGAACTTCCTCTCCCAAAATGGTCATTCAGCAGATCCGCACCAGCGTGAACCACCTCCTGCAACAAGCTTGCGTGCCCCGCAGTTCCCTGCTGGCGGTGGCCGCTGGAGCGCCTGGCATTACCGACGGCGAGACCGGTATTGTCTTCGCGACGTCATTCCTCAAAGGCTGGAAGAATGTTCGGCTCGCCGATCTGTTGAAGTCCGCACTCCACGTTCCTGCGGCCGTCGAAAACGATGTAAAACTCGCCGCGATTGGCGAACACTGGATGGGTTCGGCGCGTGGCAATGGCAACTTTGTATTTCTTGCTATAGGAACGGGCATTGCTGCTGGGATTTTCGTCAACGGGCAATTGGTTCGAGGCAAAAATTGTGCCGCTGGAGAAGTCGGCTACATGGTCGTTCCTGGCACATCGGAGGCACCTGTCAAACGGGGCATGCCGGGCTCGCTGGAAAGCGTGATCGGCGGCGATGGGATCGGCACGCAGTGGCGGCGCGCTTGTAACGGGAAGTACAACTCACAAGCGCAGGATCTGACTGCGAGTGAAATATTTGAACACGCCGTGTCCGGCGACCGCTTTGCCAGGACCGTGCTTGATCATTCCGCGCGAATCTTGGCCTATGCGGTGTATAACATCTCTGTCGTCCTGAATACCTCGCTCTTCGTCTTGGGCGGCGGTGTGGGCATGAGCGCGCCGTTACTCCACGCCACGCGAAAAATCCTGAAGCAATACGACGAGCCGGTACTCCCGAAGCTAATTACCAGCAGGTTGGGCCAGGATGCGCAGTTAATAGGCGCCATTCGTCTGGCGCTCGACAAGGCAGAGTCACGCGCCAATTCACAGCGCTAGCGCCCTCACGCCGTTTTCGGTGCGCTGATGCTCTCCAGCTCGCGCCCGCGCGTCTCCGGCACCACAAAGCGCACGAAGACCAGCGTCACAATACTCAGCACTCCATAAAGAGCAAACGTCGAAGCACTTCCCACAAACTTGATTAGAGATAAAAATGTCAGCGACACCGCGAAATTTGCGATGCCCGAGAACAGTGTTCCGACCGCAACGCCCCGTCCACGCACACGCAGCGGAAACACTTCTGAAACCAGGATCCAGGCGATGGCCCCCAGACTGAACGCAAAACATGCAATATAGAGCATCAGGCAGACAATCGCGATCATGCCCATCGACGCACCGAGCGTCGTCATATGACTGAACGCAAACGCCAGCGCGAACAGTGCCACTGTCATCCCGCCCACGCCCACATAAAGCAGCGGCTTCCGCCCTACCCGGTCGACGAGCACGATCCCCACCACTGTTGCAATTACATTCACCACCGCCACAAGCAGCGTCGCGAAAATCGAATTTGCATGCGAGGCGATTCCCGCAAGCTCAAATATCTGCGGACCGTAATAAATAATGGTGTTGATCCCGGTCACCTGCTGCAGCACGGTCAACCCCACAGCAATAAACAGCGAACCCCGCACGCCCGGCGTCCACAGCGCCCTCCAACTCTGCTCCATTGGGGTCTTCAGGCCTTCCTGGATGTCCGCGAGAAATTGTTGAACGCCGTGGTCGTCTGCATAGCTGCGCAGCACCGACTCTGCATCGTTCGGCCGGCCATGCGCAAAGAGCCAGCGAGGACTTTCGGGCACCGTAAGGATTATCGCGAGGAAAAACAGCGTCGGCACCACCGCGAGCCCGAACATCAGCCTCCACGCCTGTTGCGTAGCAAACCAGTAACCGACCAGATCCGCGAGCGCGATTCCGAGAGTGAGTGCGAACTGGTAGAGCCCGATCAGCATGCCGCGCGATTGCGGCGGCGCTAGTTCGGAGACGTACACCGGCGCGGTGACCGAAGTGAATCCGATCGCGATTCCAATAATCGCGCGCGCCACGATCAGCACGACAACATTCGGAGCAAGCGGCGCGAGCAGCGAGCCAACGATGAAGATCCCGCCGGCCCACACCAGCGTGGCGCGCCGGCCGATCCGGTCGGCGATCGCTCCTCCCGCCATCGCCCCGGCCATCGCGCCAATCAGCACGATGCTCACAACCAGTTCCTCCATCAGCGTCGAAAGCGCGAAGGTGTGCCGAACAAAAATGATCGCGGCGGCGATAATGCCCATGTCGTAACCATAAAGCACGCCGCCGAGTGCCGCGATGAACGAAATCCGCGCAAGAAAGCTTTGATTCACCTGTGGCTTCGGAAGGGACTGCGGAGCAGTCATGTCTTCACCTGGCATCATGATATCGTAGTCTTTGTTATGATTCATGAGAAAGTTCGACCCCTGATGCCTTCAAAACTGACTGTCCATCATCTGGGCCTTCCGGCGCCTATCCTGCGCTGCCCCAGCCAAAAATGATAGAAGATAGGCACTTCGATCTCCGAGGAGCACTATGGACAAAATGACAAACAAGGAACGCCGCTGGATCGCCGGCATCAAGCCACCAGACGAAATGCTCACCATGAGCATGACCGCGATCTTCGAGAAGGAATGCCGGGAACAGCCCGAGCGGCTCGCTCAAGTGTTGAACGCCTATGATCGAGATCAATCGATCCAAAGGGAGCTTCACCAACTACGACAGCTTGCTCTTTCTCCTGGCCCCGTCCTTTTTCTGGGCATGGGCGCTTCCTATTGCTCTTCGATTGCAGCTTCCGTGTGGCTGCAATCCTGCAACCGATCTTCTTTTTTTGCCGATGCTGGCGAATGGCTGCACTACGCGCCCGCGCTCCTGGACCAGGTTACCGTTTCCCTTCTTACCACCGCCTCCGGTGAAAGCGCAGAACTCGTGGAGCTGTGTAGGATCAAGACGCAGAAGCCTGTCGTTCTAATTTGTAACAACGAAAAAAGCACCTGCTGGTCCTTGATGCAGATCAAGCTCCCCATCTTGGCCGGGCCGGAGTATGGCAGCGCAACCAAGACTTACACCAACGCGACTGCGGCCGGCATCGCGCTGGCTTCTGCCATGGCCGGCCATGCATGGCCGGCAAACGCGGAGAGATTGCTGGCAGTCTATTCAGATACCCTGAAGCAAGTATTTGGCGTCCGCGGCGAACTGGAGAGATTCTGTCGCGGCGCTGCCAACATCGAAGCCATTGGGCGTGGTCCCGCGTACGGTGGCGCCCTCATGGGCTCCTTGTGCATGCGCGAGATGGCCGGTTATCGCGCCGCGGCTCACTCGGGAGCGGGGTTTCGTCACGGGCCATTGCTCGACGTCAACGCCTCGCATGTTGCCATTATTTTCGCACTGGGCCGCACGGCGGATCTCGGAGTGAGGCTTGCGCGTGACTGCAATGCTCGCGGTGGTAGAGTCATCCTAGTCGCAACCGAACAGCACCCGGCTTCCGAGAAATTGTTTCCGGTAAAGATCAGCGCGGTGCCGGAGCCCTGGGAAGCCCTCACCTCCGTCCTCGTCCCGCAGGCGCTCACCCTCGCCATGATGGAGCGATCGGGTGCCAATTTGCCGCCTCGCTTCGAGTACGGCGTCATGGAAGAGTAGCCGCATCCGTGCAGCCAAATTCAGCGGCACAGCGGCACCGCCGCGATTGCCTCCCGCGTTTCTGCGGACTAAAATGCCCCAGGGGGACCAACCTATGCATCGTCGCGAATTTATTGGCGCGGCCGCGGCATTGACGGCCACGGCCGCATGGGGCGCGCCGGCGTCAACAACGCTGCCGAAGCGCCCTTACAAAAATGGAATCGACCTCTCGATCATCGCTATGGGTGGAATCGTCGTTTGCGGCATGTCCCAGGAAGAAGGTTCACGCCGCGTCGCCGAAGCCTACGACCGTGGCGTAAATTATTTCGACTGCGCGCCCTCGTATTTCAACGGCGAAGCGGAAATGAAACTCGGCGAAGCGTTGCGCCCGTATCGCAGCGAGGTTTTCCTCGCCGAAAAAACTATGAGCCGCGACGCCAAGAGTGCCCGCGCAGAGTTGGAACGCAGCCTGCAGCGCTTCCACACCGACCATGTGGACCTTTACCAGTTTCACGCGGTCAGCTCCATGGAGGACGTCGACAAGATTCTCGCTCCGGGCGGCGCCGCCGAAACTTTTGTCGCAGCCAAAAAGGAAGGTAAGGCGCGGCATCTGGGCTTCTCCGCGCACAACGCCCCCGCCGCGCTGCGTTTGATGGACGCGCTGGAATTGGACAGCGTCTTGTTCCCAGTGAATGCAAACGCCTGGGAAAACGGTGGCTTCGGCCCACAGATCCTCGCCAAAGCCAAGTCGAAAGGCATGGCGCGCATGGCTTTGAAAGCGCTCGCCTTTGGAAAGTGGCCCAAAGAAATGAAAGAAAGCGATCGCAAGTACCCGAAGTGCTGGTATGAACCGATCGACGACCGCGAAATGGCTCGCGCGGCTTTGCGGTTCACCTTGAATCAGGAAGTCACCGCAGCCGTGCCGCCCGGCGACGAGCACATTTTTGACTTGGCGTTGGAACTGGCCTCAGCGCCGCTACCAGAGCTCAGCGCAGCCGAACTCACAGCCCTGAAGACCAGAATTTCTTCTCTCGAGCCAGTTTTTCGGGTGTGAAGTGGGCCTAAACCGCAAAATCAGCCCGGATCCTTGTTTTCCAGGGGAACCTTTTGCCGGGTCTCTTCTTTCTTGATTTCCTCAATCACTTCCACACGGGCGCTTCTGGCGCGCTGGCCTGCGGCACTGTCCGGATCTAGTTCCAGGTACATGTCAATATCCTGAAGCAGCAGACGATATTTTTTCTCACGCAGGTGGATAACGGAAAGAAGCTGGTAATTAATGGCAGCGTTTGGCGCCAAGGAACGGGCCTGCTCGGCATCTGCTTCCGCTTGCGGAAGCCGGTCGCGAAGAAGTTCAAGCCTGGCGAACTGGTAGTAGCCCATCCAAAAACTCGGGTTCAAGTCGATTCCACGCCGGATCCTTTTTTCGCCATCCGCTAGCTTTCCCTCATCCACTAGCACTGTCCCCAGCGCAACTTGCGCTTCACCATAGTTGTCTTTGCTGAGGCTGATTGCCTTCACGAAACGATCCCGAGCTTTCTCTTTCTCTCCAAGATCCAGGTAAGCCATTCCGATCTCATAATCCAGCTCGTAAAAGCCGGGCGCCTTTTCTTGTGCATGACGAAAATCGTTCAAAGCCCCATGCGGATTTTTCTCGTGATACAGTTTTTTCCGGCCTGCTGCCAGCAGTTCCTTCGCGGCGGCCGGCATCGCTAATTCATGACGCGAAACGCTGGGGAGATTCGCCGTTTTGGCCGCTTTAGACGGAATCCGTTTCATGTAAATGAACGTAGCTGGCTGGGATCCGAACTGCAGATTCACGCGAACCTCCGCGGGTTGATAAGAATCCGCCGTCACTTTTAGAACGTATTCGTTTCGCCGCAAGCCGCGAAACGCAAAATATCCGCCGCCGCCCGCGGCCCCTTGTTGGATCAGATTTCCGCTGGGATCGCACAAATTCACCATCGCGTTATCCAGCCGCTGTCTTCCATCCTCCGAAAAAATCGTTCCGGTCACTGCCACGACATCAGCGGGGGTTTGGAGCTCAGGGGAGTTCTGCGCAAGGGTGCGGGAGGTGAAAACCAGGACACAGAAGAGTGACAGCAGGCAATAGCAGCGCCGGCTCATTGAACACCTCCCACCGGCCAGAGGCGCTGATACTATCACCCGGAATAGGACCAGGGAAGATATCTTCAGCTGACCAGCTGACGCGTTCTAACCCAACCATTCCGGGTGCGCAGCGGTGGAATCGAAGCCAGGCGACGTCTTGAACGGCTCAAACTTGCCGTCGGCCGCCACCGCAGCGGTTTTTTGCAGAATTTTGGCAATGTCCGACGGGCTGACTGCTGCAGATGTCTTTGCGGCCTCGAACGCCTGGTCCAGCACCTGTTGGCTGTCAATGCCGGTGATCACCACCGAAGTCGGCAGGCTCAGCGCATAGTGCAGGCATTCAATCGGCGTCACCGTCTTGCTTTTCAAAATGAATCCACTGCCCATCGACTTCATGCCCAGCACCGCGATTTGTTTCTTCACCAGCTCCGGCACAACCTCTTTCCCAAAGCTCCGAAAGTGCGCGTCCATCACATTCAGCGGCATCTGCGCCGTATCGAAATTGAACTTATGTTTTTCCGCCAGCTCCAGCATCCGCAGGTGCACGCTGGGATCCTTGTGCCCGGTAAAGCCGGAATACCGGATCTTCCCTTTCTGCTTTGCTTCAACCACCGCTTCACACGCACCGCCATCGGCGAAAAACCGGTCCGGATCTTCCAAACGGATATTCTCGTGAAATTGCCACAGGTCGACGTGATCCACCTGCAGGCGCTCCAGTGACTCGTCGAGTTGCTTCAGCGCCGACTCCTTCGTTCGTCCGTCGAACTTCGTCATCACGAACACCTTCTCGCGATAGCCCTTCAACGCCTTCCCTACTCTTCTTTCGCTTTCGCCGTTGTTGTAGTCCCACGAATTGTCCGAGAAATTAATCCCTCGATCCACTGCGGCGTGAAACAGCTTGATAGCCTCTGCTTCTGGGAGCCCCGCTTGCCCCAGGTGATACCCGCCGAGCCCGATACACGAAACTTTTTCGCCGGCGCGTCCCAGCGTCCGATACGGCATGTCTCCGTGGCTTGCCGTTTGCCCTCCCTGCTCGCTGCTCACATTCCCACCGTTCCGAGCGGTCAATGAAAGCACTGCTAGCCCTCCAATAAAGTCGCGTCGTTCCATTTCTTCCTCCCCCTCCACCTTTACCGGTATATATAGCCTTATAGGCTTAGGCGAAATCAGCCAGACCGCAATCAAGATAATCCTGTAAATACTTACGAACAAATCAGGCAGTCGCAGGCATACCCGGCGTGACAAATGGTACGATGCCCCTTCTATTTCACCGCTACCGGAGGCTTCATGCTTCGCTCACTTCGTCTCTTTCTCGTTTCTCCTCTCTTTCTTGCGTTCCTGCCAGCTTTTGCCACAGCTCAGCGATCGCCTTTCGCCGTTGGCACCGCTTTTGCGGCGCCTGGCCAGAAAGCGAAGGGTTATCTCGAAGTCCCTGCTGGTGCTGATTCCGGAACAAACATTCCTGTGGTCGTCGTGAACGGCGCCAAGCCGGGTCCCGTCCTTGCTCTGGTCACCGGCGCGCACGGCACGGAGTACGTTTCCATCATCGCTGTCGAAAAGTTGATCGCCGATCTCGACCCCGCCTCGATTTCCGGCACCGTCATCCTGATTCCGCTGGTCAACATTGCGTCCTTCGAACAGAAAGTCCCGCACGTCAATCCTGTCGACAACAAAAGCATGAACCGCTTCTATCCCGGCAAAGCCGATGGAACGCAAACTGACCGCGCCTCCTTCGTCATCACCACGCAAGTCGTCGATCGCTGCGACTACTTGATCGACTATCACGGCGGCGACCTCGACGAGAGCCTTCGCCCCTACGCCTACTGGGGACCCACCGGCAACGCTTCACAGGACCGCGTCTCCAAAGAAATGGTCATGGCTTTCGGCCTGGATCACATCATCATTTGGCGCGAGCGCCCTACCGATCTCGCCGCCAGCCGCTATCTCGACAACACCGCTTCGCTCCGCGGAAAGCCTTCCATCGTTGTGGAAGCCGGTTATGCAGGCACCGTCGAAGCCGATGACGTGGCGCTCCTCGTAAACGGCACACTCAGCGCCATGCGCGCTTTGAAGATGCTCCCCGGCAAGCCACACTACATCGAAAATCCAGTTTGGCTGGAGAAGGTCGTCGACGTCATGTCCGACGGCCCCGGCATCTGGTATCCGCTGGTCAAGCGCGGCTCATACGCACAAGCAGGCATGAAACTCGGTTACATCACTGATTATTTCGGAATAGTGATCCTCGAACCACGCGCCCCCGAAGCCGGTGTGATCCTTCACGTCAACGCTGTTCCCTCACTAAAAAAGGGCGACAACATCGCCGATCTCGGCGTCGTGGCATCCAAGCCACCGCAATAGTGCGAAGTGAATCGGCGTTCAGGAGCCAACTCAGAGTACGCGGCGAAGTTGCGTGACCTGGCACGCCGCTTAGGATTCCCCTCTGATTACGTCGAGTGTATCCAATAAAACTACCGAGAAAGATTGCACCGGAATCCGGCCTGGAAAAAGTCGGCCTCAATCCGTTGATAATCCCCTCTCACGGATAGGAACCCAGCTAAGCAGGCCAGGAGTCCACTTCGAGGAAATGCACTCCTGAGGAACGCTGCTCGCGCTCCGATCTCCTCAAACGCTGTTTCTGCCCCGTGACCGGCACTTTTCTAAATACGCGACTCTCCAGGACTTGGTCCAATTAGTAAGGCATAACATTCGGCTTTACGATTCCGATTCCAGGGCCGGCTACTTTCGCCTCGCTCCTCCAGTATGCCTCACGTGGGTCCGCTATGGCGTTCAACTCCATCCCCTCCATTTGATTCTCATTTTGTTAGAAACATTTTCTATTCCACGCCGTCTCTACCTATAGCTATCTATAGGAGCACCATGCTCAAACCCAAAAATGACCTTCTCCAGGGAACCCTGGCTCTTCTCGTCCTAAAGACTCTTGCCCGCGGACCCATGCACGGTTATGGCATCACCCTTCATATCCAGATGGTTTCAAAGGAGTTCCTGCGCGTCGAGGAAGGTTCCCTCTATCCCGCGCTCCATCGCATGGAGCAAGACAGCTTGGTCAGCGCCGAGTGGGGCATCTCCGAGAACAATCGCCGCGCCCGCTACTATCAGTTGACGGCCAAAGGCCGGAAAAAGCTTGCCGAAGAGGAAAAGAACTGGGAGCGCCTGACACAAGCTGTCGCCCAAGTTCTCCAGTTTGCCTGATCGGGCGGAGAGGAAGGTGCACTATGTCTTTGATCAAGCGCATAACAGGCATGTTGCGAAGGCAGCGTTTGGATAAGGATCTCGACGAAGAATTGCGCTCGCACCTCGAAATGCGCGCCGCGGACAACGCCGCCGCCGGCATGTCGCCAGAGCAAGCGCGCTACGAAGCGCATAAACGCTTCGGCAGTACCACGCTCCTCAAGGAAGACACCCGCAAAGTGGACATTATCGGCTGGCTGGACGAAGCCGCACTCGATTTTCGTCACGCACTCCGAATGTTGCGGCGCAACCCGGGTTTTACCATCGTCGCCGTCTTCACTCTCTCCCTTGGTATCGGTGCGAATACCGCGATCTTCTCCGTCGTGAATTCCGTTTTGATCCGTCCCTTGCCGTATCACGATCCGGCCGGCTTGGTGATGGTCTGGGAAAACTATTCGCTGCATCCCAACCATCACAACACCGTCTCTCCTCCGAATTTTCTCGATTGGCAAAGTCGGAATACAGTTTTTTCTGGCATGGCTTATGTTTTCGACGAGCGCGACGCTCTCACGGGAAATGGCGAACCCGAGGAAGTCGTCGTCCAGGATGTCTCCGTCAATTTTTTCTCCGTGCTCGGTGTCGATCCCATTCTCGGCCCCGGCTTCACGCCAGAAAACGGAAAAGCTGGCCACGAGAATGTCGTCATTCTCAGTTATGGCCTTTGGAAGGAACGTTTTGGCGGTGATCCCGCCATCGTTGGCAAATCGATTGTGGTGAATGGGCGTCCCCAGACCGTCGTTGGCGTTGCTCCTCAGAACTTCCAGTGGTTCATCAAAGATGGCTCGCTCACAGGTGCAAAACCCCAAATGTGGTCTCCCTTGGTCTTCCCGCAATCGTTCCACGACCACAAGCAGATGGGCCGTTTTATGACCGTGGCCGCCCGGCTCAATTCCGGCACTAGTTATTCGCAAGCGCAGTCCCAAATGAACGCTATCGCCTCCCAGTTGGAGCAGGAATACCCGGATTCCAACGGGCACTGGGGTGTCAACGTCGTGCCTCTGCGCCAGCAGATTTCCGGCGACTTGCGTCTCGCATTGCTGGTTCTTTTCGTTGCCGTTGCTTTTGTCTTGCTGATAGCTTGCGCCAACGTCTCCAGTCTGCTTCTCGCCCGCGCGGCCAGCCGCGAACGCGAAATGGCTATCCGCACGGCCATCGGCGCGAGCCGTTGGCGCATCGGGCGCCAGTTGCTGGTGGAAAGCTTGCTTCTCGCCCTGATCGGCGGAGGCATTGGCGCAGCGCTCGCTTTTTGGGGCACCAACGCTCTTCTTGCCGCCAGCCCCGCGAATCTCTTCGACCTCCGTTCCGTCTCTCTGGATCTCCGCGTTCTTACCTTTGCAGGCGCCGCCACTCTTCTCGCCGGTTTGCTCTTCGGCGTTCTGCCCTCCTACGTCTCTGCACATTCGCGCATTTCGGATACGCTCAAGGAAGGAGGCCGCGGCTCCTCCGCCAACCGCCGCGCTTTCGCGCGCAACGCTTTCGTCGTGACCCAGTTGGGCTTGGCGCTGGTGCTGCTCGCCGGTTCCGGCTTGCTCGTCCGCAGCTTCGTCCGCTTGATTGGCGTCGACCCCGGATTTGATACCGCTCATCTATTGACCTTCAAAGTCACGCTTCCCAATTCCAAATACGGTACAGACCCACTGCGTATGGCTTTCTTCCAGCAACTTCTTGCCAAGCTCGCCGCTGTCCCCGGCGTTCACTCCGCCAGCATGGAGAGCTTTCCGCCTCTCACCGGGCTCGGTGCCGCTACTGCCGTGCATGTTCTCAGCCAGCCTACGCTCGCGCTCTCGGATCTTCCCGTGGCCAACGTCCGCGTTGTCGGGCCTGACTATCTCGCCACCATGAACATTCCTCTGCGTGCCGGCCGTTTCTTCAACGCGCAGGAGCTAGCCGAGGAAAAGCATGTGACCATCATCAATCAGGCTTTCGCCGACAAATATATCCGCGGCGTCAATCCCCTCGGCCAGCAAGCCGCCATCTACATGAAGAGCCTGGACGAGAAGGAGATCAAGCCGTCCGAAATCATTGGTGTGGTTGGCGATGTCCACCAGATGGGACTCGACGTCTCACCCGAACCCACCGTTTATTGGCCGCACTCCGAACTCGTAATGTCAGGAATGACAATTCTGCTGCGCACAACACGCGATCCGCTCAAGCTGGTAGCGACCGCTCGCGGTGAACTTCAGCAACTCGATCCGGAACTGCCCATGGCTGCGGTCGTCACCATGGACCAGCTCCTTGCAGACTCTCTTTCTCGTTCGCGATTCACCATGCTGCTTCTTGGCATCTTTTCCGCTGTCGCCCTAGTGCTCGCCGCTGTCGGCATCTATGGCTTGATCGCCTACAGCGTCACCCAGCGGACCCAGGAACTCGGCATTCGCATCGCCCTCGGTGCCCAACGCCGCGACGTCCTTCGCCTCGTGCTCGGACAGGGTGCCCGCCTCACGCTCTTGGGCGTCGCTCTCGGGATTCTCGTCGCGCTGGCTTTCTCGCGGCTGCTAGCCAGCATGCTATTCGATGTCAGCGCGACTGACCCGCTAACGTATGCCGGCGTCGCCGGCTTGCTCGCGGTTGTCGCTCTCCTCGCGTGCTTCATCCCCGCGCGTCGCGCCACCCGCGTCGATCCGATGGTTGCCTTGCGGTACGAGTAGAATTCGGCCCCCTATTATAATCGTTGAATCGGCTCGATGCGCCAGAGATCTCCTATTCATTGCCCAATTTCAAGGCATATGGGTCTGGTAAACGTCGTTCTCGTCAATGTGAATTCGGCGAAACGAGCGAGAAGTCCGGATGTGGGAGTGCGAGGTCTCGGCGAAGGTCGCTTGAGTTCATCTCCTCGAAGCCCGTTTCTGGAGAGCTTCCGGTTCGCCGACCCGCCGCCCGAATGAGGCGATTGTTTTGGGGAGTCGTTGCCGCGCCGGAGTCCTACCGAGGCCGAGTCGGTATCGACTTATGCAGTGATTTCAACGAGGTTGCCTTCCGTGTCGCTCACCACCGCTTCGTAGTATCCGTCTCCAGTTACCCTCGGACCTCGAGCTATGGCCACTCCGGCTGCGCGCATGGCAGCGACTAGACGGTCAACTGCATCGCGCGAACCCAACGAAACCGCGATGTGCGCCATTCTCGGGGTCTCACCAGGCGAGTTCATAAGTTCCAGGCGTGCTCCAGAACTTAGCGCGAGAAAGCGAGATGTGAATGGCCGCGTGCTACCTACATATTTTTGACCTACCGTAGCGCCAAACCACCGCTGGTAGAAAGCACATGCTCTCTCGAGATCAGATACCCATGCGGCTGCATGCTCGATTCGTCCGTTTGCCACAAAGATTCCTTCTTCGATTAGCTTGGCGTCGACGTGATCCACAAGCACATCAATGTGCTTCAGCAGCGTCCCGGGAGAGGCCTCGGTGAGCGCTCGTACGAGTGAACCCCACGGCTCTGACAGATGAGACAAGAGGCGCTTTTCACCCGGATGCGGCTTTCGTTCTAGAGCGAACCATACGTCAAAGAAACTCGCCAGGAAAGCGGTCACGCGGTGTTGAACACTCACAATGTCACCGCGATTTAGGGCGACTTCGATTTGGTGTCGATACGATGAATGGTTTCGCCTTAGCACGGGCCAGTTCTTCATCAGTACCGCACGCCTGAGCCCTTCGGGATACGCCACGCGACCACGATTCTGCAGTCCCTGATACCAACCTCGCGGGTCAAGTAGTGCTTCGGAATGAACGACGTTGTACCAAAAACAGGTGGTATACCCGAGCGAAGCTTCGTGACGCGATAAAATGCGCTCGATTTGCCCCTCAATCCACTCAGGCGAACGGTACATAATATCGATGTGCGTGCCAGTGGATGGATCGCTCCACTCGTCGCCGGGTTCCCAGAAGCGATTGTCGATTTCCGCGCTCTTCCCCAAGAGTGTCCGTCGAAAATCGACCAGCACTTCCCGCACCGTGTACACGTAGAGATCGTAATCGGACGCAACGTCGCTTGTTGCTGCGGCACGCGAACCCCCGAGAACCACCGCTAGGACCTGAGGCAGCTTGCCGAACGCTTGTGTCAGACGTTGTATGACATCGCGCGCATCCGTGGGCTGAATGTTCTGATTCATGTCGGTCATGTTTATCGGAGTCCGGCACGGAATTGCATTCGCGTCCCAGACGACGAAGTCTAGGGCAGCCTGCCCTGTATCTTATCGACAAGGAGCCCAGTTCGCGTCAATTCCGTTCGAAGCCCAGCAGAATCTCTAAACACTACCCCACGCATACCAAGCTGGACAGCCATTTCGACGTTTTCGCTGGTATCGTCAATGTAAATGGCCCGACTCGGCTCGATTCGAAAAGTATCCAGGAAAATCTCAAAAATACGCCGGTCTGGCTTCAACACCTTGACCTGCCCAGAAAGCAGCACGCCCTTAAACCAGCTCAGGCATTCGAATCGATTGACAGCGATAGGGAACGTCTCCGCAGACCAGTTGCTAAGTGCATATATCGGTACACTCCGCGACCGCAATTCTCTGAGAATGTCGACCGTGCCAGGGATCTCTCCCCCGAGCATTTCCTCGTATCGCTCGAACCAAGCATCAATTAACTTTGCCTTGTCTGGATGAAGTCGTTTAAGAGAACCGCAACCATCAGCAAACGGTCGCCCGGCATCTTGCTGCGCGTTCCACGACGATGTACAAACGGCAGCGAGGAAGTATTCCATCGCCGTTTCATTGCCATTGAACAGCTTGCGGTAGAGGTAACGTGGGTTCCAATCGATTACCACACCCCCAAGATCGAAGATTGCGGCACAATCTTTTGTCATTGCAAGTACATTCTATCTTTCTTGCGTGAGTCGTCCATCGTCTGTGTCACGGGCTAACCGGAACCTATTCCGGTCCAGAAGTCCGGATCTGGGAAGCGAGGTCTCGGCAGGTCGCTTGCGTCCTCGTCTCCTCGAACCCGTTTCTGACCCGTGAGGGGCACTTGTCCTAAGACTTACGGGGACTTAGCCGGGTCTCAGAAAATAATTTTAACGATCCGCATGACCGGTTCCTCTAGAGGCATAATCATGAGTAGCAAAGGCAGGAGCGGCACGGAAGTGGCAGCAACTAGCTACTTTCCGGCGCAAAATAGGATTGCAAAATAGTAGATTAGCGCGGATTCTCGTTTGATTGTTCGACCGAAATGTCATTTTCTTCTTGACAGAATTAAATAGTGTCCTACTATCTATGTATGAGTAAGATACAAAGCAACCACCAACTCCTTCGTCGACTCCTGAAAGCCACACGGTTCATGGTGCAGGGCGGATTATCGGAGACCACTCGCCGCTGCGGCAACCGAAACTGCATTTGTCATCGCGACCCCGCACAGCGGCATGGCCCGCATCTCTACCTGACCTATCGCAGCGAAGGCAAAAGCTGCGCTTTGTATGTACCGCACGAACATGCCGAGCAGGCTCGCCAAGCACAAGCGGCTTGGAAAGAGTTTTGGGACGTGGCGTGTGCGCTGGCCGCCAAGAACCGTGAACAACTGCGCGAGCACATGCAGGAGCAAGCGGCCCCGGCCAAGCGAAGGGCAGCCAATGGTTGAACTCCGTCATCACCAGCGGCTGGTGTGGGAGGGATGGTTTCCGGAACAAGCACAAGGATGGTGGGAAGAGTGGATGAGGCAGGCCGATCAGGTGCTGGACGATGACGAGTTGTTGGAGGCCGTCTACCACGCCCAAGGAAAGCGCCGACCGAAAAGCCATTGTCGTGGGCGGAAGCAAACGCCGGCCGAGGTGGTGCTGCGTTTAGCGGTGTTGAAGCATGTGCGGAACTGGAGCTTTGAGGAAACCGAGCGGGAAGTACGGGCGAATGTGGTGTACCGACAGTTTACACGGATTGGAGCGGAAAAAGTTCCTGATGCCAAGACGCTTGGGCGGCTGATGCAAGCGCTGGGTCCGAACAGTGATCCAACAGGTGCATCAGCGACTGGTTGCCATAGCCCAAGAAAAGAAGGTCGTGCGGGGACGCAGGCTTCGCCTGGATACGACGGTCGTGGAAAAAAACATTCACTACCCAACGGACAGCAGTTTGCTCAGCGATGGCGCGCGGGTACTGACTCGCACGATGAAGAAGATTACGGAGCTGACCGGGCGAGCGGGGACGAAGTTGCGCAACCGCATGCGCACGATCGGGCATCGGGCGATGGAGATCGCGCGGACCAGCCGCAGCAAGGGACCGCAAGTGCAGAAAAAGCTGAAGCAGGGCTACCGAAAGCTGTTGACCGTGACACGCAAGGTCGTCAACCAAGCGAAGCGCTTCCGGGAGGAGATCGCCAGCGGTGTGAAGCGCACTAAAGACCACGAGCAGAAATTGGTTCTGCGCAGCTCTACGGAAAGATTTGGAAACCATGTTGCCCCGCGTGC
This sequence comes from Candidatus Acidiferrales bacterium, assembly GCA_963792145.1. Taxonomy (GTDB): domain Bacteria; phylum Acidobacteriota; class Terriglobia; order Acidiferrales; family UBA7541; genus Acidiferrum. Next base: position 133,815 of record CAWBVH010000033.1, on the reverse strand, counting down.
AACAAGTGATTCGGCAAGCCAAGGCTCGCGTGCTGGGTGGAAACGTCCATGTAGCGGGGAAACTGGTGAGTGTGTTTGAACCGAGTACGGAAGTGATCCGTAAGGGGAAAGCCAGCAAGCCGACCGAATTTGGAAAGATGGTTAAGGTTCAAGAAGCGGAGAACCAGATCATCACCCACTACGAGGTGTTCGAGAAACGGCCCAATGACGCGGACCTGCTGGTGCCGGCAGTGCGCAAGCATGAGGAGCAATTCGGGCGTGTTCCACAACTAGTCGCCGGTGACGCAGGGTTCTACTCTGCGGGTAACGAGGCCGAGCTGCAAGACATGGGCGTGAGACAAATCTCGGTTCCGAACCGCTCCACGAAGAGTCCCGAACGACGACGACATCAGAAGAAAAGATCCTTCCGTAGAGGCCAGAAGTGGCGAACCGGGGCAGAAGGTCGCATCAGCGTGCTCAAACGGCGCCATGGACTGAATCGCTGTCGTTATCGCGGAGATGCTGGCATGCAACGCTGGGTGGGCCTGGGGGTGATTGCAGACAATCTGATCAATATCGGTCGATTCCTGGCAGTAACGAACAGCGGATAGAGATCGAGCCGCGAGCGGCGATCACCAAAAGGGGAAAGAGAAAAGATGGAGATAAAATGGCAGCCCGGAAGGAACCCACGGGCTGGGTTCAGGGAATTGCTTCTCCTCGGTCCTTATTTTTGCGCCGGAAAGTAGCTAGCCGGGTTATGTCGCGAAGTCCAAACGGTACAATCCTCATTTCACGGACGCCAGCATAACTATTACCCAGGTCTGCTAAGGATTGAATATCGGGAGTCCCCAAAATCGGCTCGTCATTTTTATCGCTGTCTAGCCATTTTTCGTCGAACTCCGTCACATACTTGTTCGCCAGATTGCCATACCGAGCCAGACCTTTGCGTTTAGCGCGAGCGAGCTGCGGGGAAAACATCGCGAGGGGGCCGAGAATCGCGAGAACGAAGAAACCGACGAAGACACCGGCGGTTATTTTTAAGGAGGGCGAGGTCTGACCTTCGAAGAGTACTCGGCTAGCGACTACTCCGGACAATAGCGCTCCCTGCGCGAACAGCAAAGGTGAAAATGCATAACTGCTCCTGCCCAAGAACCCGATTCCACCGGCATGCTCAGGATGGGCTGGCATCAGACGCCACTTCAACCTTGAAATTTTCGGCAAATCACCCTTCCTACAGTGTTAGATTTTGCCGGAAACAAACTCTCACTCCAAAGCAAAAAACAACAGGGCCGCGGACAACTTACTCGTGTGTTCGGTGAGAGGAGGACCGAGTGGCTTGAACTTCGTTACATCCGTAGCAGCGCTGGCCGTATGCTTCGACTTGTTCAGGATCGCATTAAACGCAAAAATGCCACGAGGATGTTGCTTGCAAGAGTTGGACTGTAGGGACAAGTGTGGTCTTTTTCTAAACACAATAGGACGGTGTAGCCGCATGGACAGGTACAGCGGGCTGCTGCCAAGGCCATACCGAAGGCCACCTTTTCCGCCATGGTAAGGCCGGAAATGTCTACGCGCGGCATGCTATGCGGGACCGGTGGCAGTTCTCCCGCCTCGCGGCTGAGCAACACTCCCCAGGAATTCCTCATTCGATCAACACATTCACCAGAGAATCCTCCCTCGCTGCTCTCATAGCTGCAGGTGAACTTCGTGCCATTGGTCAGAAAATTTGCCGCATCAGAAATTCGCAATGACCGTGACGCGGGGTCATATTGCCAGTTTCCCGCCGCCGCAATTTCACCCTGAAAGATAACGATGAAACTGTGATCCTCGTATACCCCGACCGTCTCGTCGAGGCGCTGATTTTGCGCTGTCACCACGGCGTGCCATTTACCTACCACTTCAACGCTGGAAACTGCCGCGCGAGGTGGGGGCGGTGCCGGCGTTACGGATTCGCCCACCTGTGCCGGCTGAGAAGCATGCAACGCCTGGTCCACTCGACGCGGGCTGCTGGCCGGACTGTTCGCTGGAGTTCTACTTGCAATCTCTGGAGTTCGTAGACTCTTCCGATCGGTGTTTGAAGCGCTGGTCGGCGATCCGGCATCGCCGGTATCTCCTCCTTGAGGCGCGACCTGCGTTGCTGTAGGGCTTGGTGCAACAACCACGACAGGTTTGCGCATCCCAACGCTGACCAGCAAACCAATCACGAGCAAAGCGGCTAGCCCGCCCAAGCCCACAAACACCCAGCGGCCAATGGAAGAAGTGGGCTTGGCCTGATTTGCCACCTCCTGCCTTTGCTGCGTAACTCCCAGCGCGGTTTCCATCGCGCTTATCAGCTTTCGAAGGTCCTCGTCCCAATCTTGCTCGGTAATCTCCAGCGCGTTGCGCCGACAAAGCGAATGCAAGTCGGGAGGCAACTCTTCCTCGGTTGGCATCTTGGCTCCACCGACCAGAACCGGAAAGATGCGCATCTTGCGTTCGAGCGCAGCCACAATCTCCTGCCGGACTGTATCGCGGGGATCGTTCAGCCGACGCTCACCGTTCGCGTTTGTGATGTTTAGCCAATCCCGGCCGATCACAACGATACAGGCATCGCTCTGACCAATCACCCGGGCAATAGCGTCGTGCCATTCGACGCCCGGCTCGAGAGAAGCTACATCGCGGAAGACTTTGCCTGGGAAATGAGCGGACAGTCGATCGTAAAGCCTGCCCGAATCGGCCCGGCTGTCGTCGCGGCGGTAGTTGATGAATATTCTTCCGCCCGCCATTGAGGTCTTACCTTCAATTCATGCGCAATAAAGCCCGTGCCCTCGACTCGTGACCGATGAATCCACAAGGTTTGCGTTCCGAACGAGTCTATTTGAACGTCCTGGCAAATACAAGGTTCCCCAAGGAGGCTGCCGTGACCTGTGCCTATGTGCTCATAACAGGTCGTCAATTCAAACCTAACTCCATTGCCTCTGTATCTTCCCGTCCGCCGTCAATCGCTCCCAAAAAGTGCCTTGCAGTTCCTGCTCACCGATAGGCGCCCGCTCGCTCAAAGCTGTTCGCTTCAGCCACTCATAATCAAAACTGCCCAGAGCATCTTTCAGGTCTTTGTCGGAGATTAGGGATTGGAAGGAGCGTCTCGTTGCGGTGTGCTCCAAGCTTCATCGGCGCTTCCCGCTGGTTGCCGACGAGTGACGAGGCATCCGTAAGCTATTCCGAGCAAGAAGTCCGGTTCGCGGACATCACGACTGATTTCCTCGAACCCCGTTTCTTGCCCATGACGGGCCTTGTCGAGTACGTGACTACACAGCCAAATGGGCAGTTAACGACCAACTTCTATTGTGGTTTCCTTGTAGCAGTGTCCAATTCCGGACAGACAGTTGTTGTTTGGTTCGTCAGTCTCTTAGACAGAAGGGGGCCAAGGAGAGCGTTAAAGATGACGATCCATCGCGATATCTGAAACGGAAGTTGCAACGATGACGAACCTTCCATTTGCGCTGAAATCCCCAACTGTGCTGCGGCCAATCTTTTGGAACATCTTGCTCGCCTGTATCGCGGGCGTACTCCTGGTCTCCACGATGGCTCGTGCCGAGTTGCCGGTGGTGGTGCCTGAAACAACGGCGGCCGCGCTCGCCCGGATGCGGGATGGAAACATTCGTTGGGCGGCCTTCCAACTTCTCGCGCTGGCAATCCTGTGGCTTGCAATTTGCCGTTTTTCAATATGTTCTCCCGCCATATCGAGCTCGAGACCGACCGGTTTGGCCTTGAATTGACTCATCAAAATCCCCCAGCGGCAAAGATTTTCGTCAGGGATGCTCAAACCAGTCTCGCCCCCGATTGATCGGGAGTTAGCAAAAAAACAGCGAAGTGATCACGGCTCTCGCAACAGCAGCCGCAAGGCAGCGCACATATGTCCTCACTCTCACGCCCGCTCTCAGCCGTCCAAGTAACTCATACGGTCGGAGTGCCATCTGCACTACCAAACTCATTTCCTCTTCATCCCGACATCCCAATTCAACACCACTGAAATCGGAATTCGTTCCTCGGGCTTCATTTCGGCGTTAATCAAGAATCGCTGCCCGTCCCGCGTTACCGCATATTCAAAAATCTCCAGGTACGAAACCGGCACCTTCGGATTTGCGTGGAATAGCACGACCGGTGCACCCGAACTGAAGCTTGCTCCCGTGCTCACCGGCACTCCCATCATTCGTCCGTCCGACGACAGATAGAACAACTCCTTTCCGTCACCCCGCCACCTCGGCTGTTCTCCCCCCGTCGTCGAGATCTGCCATTTTCCATGCGGCTCGGGAAATGAAGTTACATAGATCTCCCACTTTCCTGTTTCGTTCGAGTTATAAGCAACCCATTTTCCATCCGGCGAAAACTGTCCGTTGCGCAGAATCCCGGAACTCTTCAGGTAGGCATTGCTTGCCAATCCTGGCAACGTCACATACTGCAGTTCGTCTGCGTGTCGGAACAGAATATACTTCCCATCGCGCGACCAATCATTCGCCAGCTTGTCATACGGATCGTGCAATACGTTCCGTTCTTCCTGCCCTCCGTCGGCCCTCTTGATGTACAAATCCAGATTCAGTTGCCGGTTCGACGAAAACAGAATCTCACTTCCATCTGGACTCCACACCGCCGCTCCATCGTAGCCGGGATCGAAAGTGAGCCGCCTGCTCGTTGACTCATGCCATGAGGGATAGGCCCAGATATCCATGTTCAGACTCGGCAAATCAATATTGTCCGCAGCCACTGCCACGCCATTCGGCGCGATCGCCACATTCCCATAAACTCCCGGCTTATCCAGTACTCCCATTTCTTTGCCACTTCGGTCAAACCATTTTGGTTGCGAATATCCCACCACTCCAGGCCCACCGCCTTGCGCCAACAGCAAACCATCGTTCGAAACCGCAAACGCAACCTTCTTCACTTGACGGACATAAAGAATCTCCGAAAGTAGATCCACCGGTTCGCCCTTCAATGTGAGGCTCTGAGCATCGAAAGGTTGCGCCAACAGCGTCTTATCTCGGTAGTACAGCAAAAAGCCCGGCTCTGCGTACGCCGGGTTCGCATCCGCCGGCACGATGAATTTCGTCTGCTTGGAGTCGAGCGATCCCACAAAAACTGCGTCCACGTCCTTGTATCCCGAAAAAGTCGCCGCCATGAACAGAAAGTGTTCCCCGTCCGGCAAGAACATCGGCCATCGGTGACTCGTTTCCCGCCGCGATGGGTCCGTCTGGGTAACGACCTGTGGTGCTCCCCCTGCTGCCGTCACTCGGTAAAGTCCGCCTTGCCGCGCATATGGCGCAAAAACGATCACGTCATTCTTGTTCCACGTCCCTCCGCGCCCCGCCGGCGCGTCACAGATTGTCCGCACTTGCCCGCTGCTCAACTCCAACTTCTTCATCTTTCCATCCGCGAAAAATCCAATCGACTTCCCATCGGGCGACCAGAACGGGTAATCGGCACCCTCCGAATCCGGCAAACTTCTGGAACCCTGCTTCCCCACCTCGTAAATCCAAATCACATTCTTTCGCGCCGTCTCCGAGTACCCCACGATCGCCGCAGTTCTTCCGTCCGGCGCCAGCGCCACATCTCTAGCCGTCACCGGCAGTGCCGCGTAATAAAAGCTTCTGTGAACCGTTGACCCGGTGGGCCGCCAGAAAATTCCCGCCGCTATCAAGAGCAGGCCCAACACGCCCGCAACCGTCCACGCCAACTTCTCTCTCCCAAGACTCGCGCCACCTGCGCCTCCCTGCCGTGCCTGCCCGCCGCTTTCCGACACCCATCGTAGTTCCTGTGCCAAATCCTTCGCCGTTTGCCATCGCTCTTCCGGATTCTTCGCCAGGCACAGTCCGATTGCGTGTTCCAGCGCAGGCGGCGTTAGCGGCTTTACCGTGCGAATCGCTTCCGGCTCTTTCTCTAAAATCGAGCTCGCCACGCTCAACTGGCTCTTTCCTTCAAATGCCTTCTTCCCCGTCAGCATCTCGTATAGCACCGCGCCCAAACTGAAAATGTCACTTCGCCCATCCAACTCCTTCCCTTCTACCTGCTCCGGTGACATATATTGAAATGTTCCAACAATCGTTCCCTCTTGAGTCACGGGCGAGGGCCTTGGCGCAGCCGCGGTTAGAGTGGCCAGCGTGGCCAGCGGCACCGCCGGTTTTGCGAGTCCGAAATCCAAGAGCTTCGCTACGCCCCGCGTCAGCATGATGTTCCCCGGCTTCAAGTCCCGGTGCACCACGCCATTCCGATGCGCCTTATCCAGAGCCTCCGCAATCTGCACTCCGTATTTCAGCACTTGCTCCTGCGGCAAAGGTCCCTTCTCCAACCGCGCCGCTAGCGTCTCTCCCTCCACACACTCCATCACCAGATAGTCCACACCATCCTGACTGCCCACGTCATACAAAACGCAAATGTGCGGATGATTCAGGCTCGAAATGGTTTTCGCTTCGCGTTCGAATCTCTGCTTGCGAACAGGATCTGAAGAAAGATGTGCGGGAAGAATCTTGATAGCGACGGTGCGCTCGAGCCGCGTGTCTTTTGCACGGTAGACTTCTCCCATGCCGCCAGAGCCCAGCGGCTCATCGATTTCATACGGCCCCAGTTTTGTCCCCTGAGCGAGAGGCATAAGTGGCGTGATTATAACCCCGGGAAACCTGCACCTGGTACCTTCAGCCCATGCCGTAAGTCGCTGGCAATCGCAAATTAAGTCAACTCCTCATCAACCGTAGCGGAAGTTTCGGCCGCGGCGTGATGACCTGCCGTGGCGGTGCGGATTTCAAAGGCCCGTGGAGCGCTCCGACCATGATGGCGCTGGAAGGCGGCAGTTTCGGTTTTCAGGCGGGGGCCCAGGCGACAGACTTTGTATTGCTCCTGATGAATCACCGCTCAGCCTCCGCGGTTCTCACCAGCAAGGTGAAGATCGGTGCTGATGCATCCGCTGCTGCCGGGCCGGTCGGCCGCACTGCGGAAGCATCTCTCGATGTCAGCATGCGAGCTGAAATCTTGTCCTACTCGCGTTCTCGAGGACTATTTGCCGGCGTTTCTTTGGGTGGTTCCACGCTTCGTCCGGATAACCGCGCCAACCGAAACCTGTACGGCAAGCAAATGAATGCCAAAGACATCGTGCTCTCCGGTAAAGTTACTCCGCCGCCGGCAGCCCACAACTTGCTCGCAACTCTGAACAAGCACACATACGCCATCGACGACTATAAAAACAACGAGAAGATGGAGATTCGAAGCATGTCCCAGGACACGCTTCAGCAACTTTATAAAGTTGAGCCAGGTGCGCAAGATGCAATCGAGCGGGCCAATGGCGGCTACGCGGTTTTCAGCGACAAGGATGTAAAAGCCCCTGCTGGGTCTGCCGCTGGACATGGCATCGCCGTGAACAATCTCAGTCAACGTCTGACTTTTATGAAAATGGTCGAACTGCCGGCCAAACCCGAATCGGGTACAGGTAAATTCCGCGTCGTCTTTGTATTCGACGATCAAAACGCGTTCAACAGTTTCGTCGACTCCGGTTTTGAATTTACTGCACAATCCGCAGCCCCGACCAAAATCGCAGAAAAGGGCAGCGCGATGAGTGGCGCGGCGCAGGTCTCAGACGGCATCTGGATGTATCGATTAACAGACGACGGCTTGGCTACCGACATCAACGCCCCAGGCACAAAATATTCCAAAGACACTGACCTGAATTAAAGGGGAAACTATGCTCCGGTGGTTCTGAGCGGCACCAAAGGATTGCCGCATGAAGATCGGGTCAAGATCGAGCCTGCTTCGGAGCAAATGATCGCCATCCTTAAGCCCGCGTGGCAGGTGTACTTCCTGCGCACGCTGACTGAGATTCGAAGGGGCTAGCCTACCTTGGATTCTTCAGCCGATCGGCGGGGAGCAGTGGTCAAAATATTGCGAACCTGTTCAAGGAGGGTCGAACGGGAAAATGGCTTTTGCAGGATGCTGGCATCTATCAGCACGTTCTGCCCGTTTTTGTCGGAAAACTCTGTATAGCCCGTCATAAACGCGACGCGAACTCCCGGCAGGGTTTCCCTGACCCTTTGTGCCAAGTCGATTCCATTCATTCGCGGCATCACGATGTCAGTCAGCAACAAATCAATTGAACCCTTATGATTCGCGGCAATCTGTAATGCTTCTGCTCCATCGCTGGCCTCAAGCACCAAGTATCCCCCAGCCTTTAAGAACTCTGACGCCAGTTCACGGACACCGGTTTCATCTTCGACGACAATTATTGTCTCTTTTCCGCCCGTAAACGGTCCGACTATGCCTCCAACCTCCGTGGTGACCGCGGGCTTTGCCGAGCGGGGCAGATAAATCTCAAACGTTGCTCCTTTGCCCGGAGCGCTATCTACCCAAATGAAACCGCCGCTCTGCTTAACGACTCCATAGACTGTTGCAAGCCCAAGACCCGTTCCTTTTCCTACCTCTTTCGTCGTGAAGAAAGGCTCGAAGATGCGCGCCTTAGTTTCCGCATCCATCCCATGTCCCGTGTCAGAAACTGCGAGCAATACATACTCTCCCGGGGACATCGGCGGCCGTTTCCGGGCCTCATTCTCATCTATCGCTACGTTGCTTGTCCGGACTGTTAGCTCCCCGCCATTTGGCATTGCGTCGCGTGCATTCACCGCGAGGTTCAAAAATACTTGCTCGACCTGTCCGGGATCAGCGAGTATGGGGCCAAGGTTCGACTCGGGAGTGAAGCTAAACTGTATGTGCTCTCCTATGAGCCGCGGAATCATCTTGTTCATTTCAGAGATCGTCGTGTTCAGATCAAGTAAGCGCGGTTGCAATACCTGCATGCGGCTAAACGCCAACAATTGACGTGTCATTGAAACCGCCCTGTCTGCCGCCTTTTGAATCTGCCCTAAGTACTTCACTTGCGACTGATCCGCATCACCGCGATCCAACAGCAAGTCGCTGTTGCCGCGAATCACCGTCAATAGGTTATTGAAATCATGTGCGACGCCGCCCGCCAACCGCCCGACTGCTTCCATCTTGTGGGCTTGACGCAGTCTGTCCTCAAGCTGCTTCTGCTCGGCAAGCGTGGCGCGCATATTGCTACGCATCCCGTCGAAAGCACCGGCAACTTCGCCCACTTCATCGCCGCCGCTTTGATCGAGTGGATACTCGTAGTTCCCTTCAGCCAATGCGCGCACTCCTGCCACGAGGTTAGATAGCGGCTTGGTAAAGGTGTGAGAGATCAGGAAAACGAGGGCCCCGCCAGCAAACACACTGATCAAACCCAATCCGAGAAGGATGCGATTGAGTCGGTTGAGGAACTCCGTTGCTTTGTCTAGGGATTTCAGAACAACCAGCGAAACGGGAATCTCACCAATTGAAGTTAGACTGAGGGTCATTCCTAGATACCGCTCGCTCCCTATTTGCAACTCCTGTGGCGATGCCGAAGCGGCAGCAGTTCCGGCTTTGCTCGTTGCCAAGAGCCCGCGCTGTTGTTCAGCAGGCAGCGTACTCGCAACTATGGCGTCGCCGCATTCAAAGACAATTTCGCTCGAGACTACATTACTGAAATCGTGTGCCGCATTTGTTCCAATTTCATACCCTACTCCCAAGATGCCAATCACTGTGCCCTGCCCGACCGCCCCAAAGTAAATCGGCTGGAGCCAAACTTGATAGAGGTGCCCTTTTACGTACCACCAGTTCCGCGCCTCGTTCCGCTGTACTGCGCCGCGTACCAACTCTTGCGCCTCCTCCCTAGTGAGCCCCTTCGATTTGGATTGGAGTCCTAGAACCTCTCCAGACCGATTCCCGAGAATCAGGATCTCGCCGCCGGAAAGCTTCCAGATGCTTTCGGATCCATCTTGAATGGTTGCCGCATCCTCCGTGGTCATCAGAGCACGAACGATTGGGAGATTGGCAACCAGCTTGGCAGACTGGGAGAGAGCTACTTCTCGCTGCTGGTCAAAAGTTTCGTATATCTTTACAGAGTTACGCAGTTCATCGCGAAGCGATTCCCTCACTCGTCGCTCCACGCTGTAGCTCACCACGAACAGAGTAGCTGCGGTTAACCCTGAAGAAATCGCCAGCAAGGAAAGGAGAAACTTCGTCCTGAGTCGCATGCCTCTGTACACCGGAACCTACCTCTAGCTAAATTCTCTGAGAATGAATGACGAGAACCAAAAGCGCGCGGTTTTTTCTGCTATTTTCAAGCTACCATGCAGACCAAGAACCCCGTCACTCGCGGTACGGCGGAGTGTCGAAAGACGTATTGCTCTTCAGAGGCAAGCCCGTCAAAGCCTAGCAAAGATCCCCTCGGGTTGAACTACTGAGGTCTGGATTTGGTCAGAACTTCATACTCAGGCTGGTTGTAGGGGAAGTGCAAGCCTCATTTTCTTGAGAGATTACAGCCAATGCCATCGAGCAGTACGTGAGGATTGGGAGCGGACTTCATTCTAGGCCACAAAACGCAGCCTCCTAGCCGCATTTTGGGGCACAGAAAGAGAAAGGCGCCGAGCAACGCAAGCACACAAGTGCGACCGTGCCCCCTGGAACCGGCCAAAGCAGTGGTGAGCTAGTGTTCACCTTGAATCAGTCACCCGCCACCGAATTTAGCTGGTTTTCGTGACTGACTATTCCGAATCCCGCCGAGCGCCGTCCGCGTCATCGGCAGAATCAACAGCGCAGCTGGAACGTTTTCTGACCGATGATTCGGTGCTCGATGGCGTACTGCACAAGCTCGGCGTTGGTTTTCAGTTGTAGCAGCCCTATTACGGCATATTTGTGTCCCGCCACCGTCCGTACCGTGATTTTCAACTCACCGCCACTTGTTTCATGGAGCGCCCTTCAGCCAAGACTTCTCGCTACCGAGCAGTGGGTTCGGGGCATGTTCACGATGGTTCCGACGCTGCTGCCTCCTTCAATAGAAACGCAGAAGCCGCTGCCCGAGCCTCCCCTACCGGGTCTTCGTGCATGGTCGTAAGCTTATCTTCCTGGCGTCGGATCCGTTCAGTTGCGGCATCCCAATATCGAGCATAACGATATCCCGTCGCAATACGTCCGCCGCCTCCAGTGGTTTGCTGCTGGCGTAAGCGCAGCTATCCGACACCTGTCGGAATGCGAACTAGTGGGAACCGGCGGTGGGCGGTGACGCGGGCGCTGCGGCTGCGGGGCTCGAACGCCGCGATCTTTTGCGTAATGTAGTGGAAAGAAAATGAAAAGTGTCACAGATGCGTCCGCAGAGGGTAATTTCTTTGCATTAATAACCCTGAAATGTTTTGCAGTGAGTTTACACTCGCGCGACAACGTTTGCGCGGGAGGTCATGCCTCGCCAAACCGAATACCGGCGATTAATGAGAGTGCCTTTCAATTCCAGGGATTTGCGTACCGCTGAGTGAATGCCGTCACAGCCAACGACAAAGTCCACCTCTGCCTTTGCCCGATTGTTGAAATGTAATACGACCGAGGAGGGGCCACTTATCAGGTAGGAGAAACTATGGTTCAAGTGAATTGAAGACGTGGGGACTGCTTGCGCCAGTGCGGACAGAAGGTCGGATCGAAGAATTGCAACACCGTCGATATCGGTTTTTGGCAGGCGCACAGTCTTTATTGGCTTGCCGCTGGCCTCCTTCATCAAGAAGCGACGAAGCGGATAGCCGGTGCCTCGCACACGCCTAAAGACATCCGAATCGAGTGCCTGCAGAGATCGGAGCGCGTTTGGCCAAAGGCTCAGAGCTGAGCCGACTTCTGTTAGCTCGTGGGCGCGCTCATAGACATGCACGTCAAACCCAACTTTGCGCAAAGCGATTGCGGTTGCAAGCCCGCCAATTCCTCCGCCGACGATGGCCACGCATTTCATGGATGCCTCCGCAAGTATGAACGATAGCTTAATGAAGTCCTGGTAATGCCGATCTGATCATGAGCCGGTGACACGTGCGATCCTTACCTTGCGACGGATTGTTAGAACCGTTGGACAAAGCATAGGGAAGAACCGAACTGCAGTTGTCCATACGATGTAACGAGCAGGCAAACAAATTGACTTACATCTTGCGGGTGGCCTGTCCAGGTAGTGCGCTCGGCCAGAACGATTTAAGCCAGGTGCTCACTCCATCTCAGTCAGCGCCTGGGAGCTTGACTTCGGGAACTCTGCCCGTCGTTGAAGAAGTTTGTCTGGGCCCAGCGTCGAGCCCAGACAACGCGTGACCTCCTTTTGTGGCTCAGCGCTTCCTAACTTTGTCCGCGATGAATACCGGGTTCGGGTTGCTGCTGAAGAGCAAGCCACGGACCGAGACATGGGTGCCATCGACCAAACTGCTCAGACCGTTAGCATCTTCAAAGTTAGTTTTTGACGACGTTTGTACCTGAATTAGGGTGATTCCATTTGCCGCGAACTGTCCCGGCAGGTTACCGATATCGAAGTTGGAACCCGACGGAGCGCCGGACACCGTTGCTGTGAGTCGAGTAGCACGCAAGCGAACGCGGTCGGTAGTTACGGTGATCGCCGCCGGAGCCGGACCACCGTTCATGTCACGTTTGCGTACCTGCACAGTCTGTCCCGGCACAAGTTGCGAAGTATCGCTCTGACTTTCGAACGCCTGTTGCAACGGAGAGGGAATCGAGAGCCCGTCGGCATCCACGCGAAACGAAGTGCCGCCGCTCGAGGTGCCTAGCGTCACCGTCACAGGATCGCCGACTGAAACGTTCGTAACATCGTGAAGTTCGTCGATGACGACGATCTCAAACTGAGAAGGGCCGTCAATTTTAGAGATCATTCCGTCGAGTTCATCATCGGCTGCCTCCGTAGCATCGTCGTGCAAGTCGATTTTCTTGGCCATAAAGGTGCCGTCGGTGAGAAGCATCAGATCGACGTCAACCGACTGACCATTCTGCAAACAGGTGACCGAGGGCGTCATGCAGCCATCGAATCCATCAAACTCGGTGTTCGAATCCACGTTCACCGAAATGTTGCCCATGTCCGCCGTCTGTAACGGGAACAGTGCGGAGCCGGCATTGGCCACAATCCCGCTCAGATTCTCAAGATCCTCCAGATGTCCTTCAGCGTCACCCGATTGTTGAGTGGCCGAAACTGCCGTGGCGGTGCTGAAATCCACAGCAAGTGACGACGAAAGCAAATTGGCGAGATTCAGATCCACCAGCACACCCGTTTGCATTCCGCTGGTGGCGTTGAATTGTCCGTTTACGGTAGCCGTGAGAGCCCCGGTTGGAGCAATCTCACACACGTTGCCGGGCGCACATCCGGCAAGCGTGGCGCCGGTGTCATTGCGAAACGTCAACTCCGGATTGGCGAAAGTGAGATTGAGGGTGGTGTAGTTTCCAGCAGGAACGCTGGCAGTGTTGAGAAAAGCGTTTTCCGTCTCTAGCTTCTTCACCTCCAGGCGAACAGGATTTTTCCCGGCGAGAAGATCCACGCTGCCGGGATTGAGCGTAGCGCCCGTTATCGACACCTCAAACGAAAGCACGGTGACACCCGCAGGTGGCGCGTCTGTCACTGAAAGGCTCACTTGCGCTGCCGATTGCGGCTGCGGCATTGGGGAAGGATTGCTATTAGTGTAGGATCCGCCGCCACAAGCCGTAAGTAAGAACACACCGATAATGCCAAACAACAAAAAGCGCGGATTTGCTCGCATCTATCTCCTCCGTATCTTTCGAAAAAGGTGACCCGAATCGACCGAAGCGGCGCGTGATTACCGACCCGACTGCAGAACCCACGCAGCAGTGTGTTGCCAGGAATCCTGGCATTGAGGTGCGTTTCAGTTGTCGGGGAAAGGTCATTGATGCGCAAATAAATTGTCCTAAGTTTGTCTGCGTCGACTGACCTTACGGACAGGCCAAGGAGCATCGCGAAGACCCAGCAAGTCCCTGCCGCCGAGTTCGAGGGACAAGTGCGGGGATGGCGAGTAAGCGCGCGGGTAGGTTCTGTAAAGATTATTAAGAAATTATCTACGAATATTTAGCAATCCGGAGGCTCGACGCATGCGGGCGCGCCGTTCCGCTCAGGAGATCCGGCAATCATGCCGTGCGGACTACATCCGGGCGGAATCCTTTTGCCGCGAAAACGGTGGGCCCTATGAATATCACCATGACGATGAGTTGCGTAACCAGAAATGGCGGCTCGGACTGCGTCGGAGCCAGCGCTTTCTGAGATGGCACCTTCTGAAAGAGTTGCGCGATCAAGACAAAGACATTGAGGTAAAGGGCGATCGGCGCTGAAATGACGTAAGCCGAACGCCAGCCGCCGGCCATGCGACCGAGCTAGGCGACCGCCTCGGTATTCGGTTTCGCGAATGCACTTTGTAGTTTCGGCACGACGCGCGTGTTGGTGAAGCATAACGTGGGCTGTCTCATGCGCTAATCGTTTAGGGCGCTGTTCCTCTTCATCCTCGCCATTTGCATGCTCAGATACCGCTCATAGCCAAGTTCTTTGATTAAGTGCATTTGGGCTTCGCGCCAATCGACATGACTTTCTTCGTCTTTTAGCAGCGTCATAAAGAGGTCGCGCGAGCCATTGTCTTTCTCGGCGACAGCAACCTGGATGGCTGCGTTGTAGTCCTTGACGGCAGCCAGCTCAAGATCTAGATCACTCTGCAGCATCCCCTGCACGTTTTATCCTACCGTAAGTTCGAGCGGTTTCATGGAGGGCGAGCCATCGAGGAGCAGAATGCACTCCATCAGTGCCTCAGCGTGCTTCATCTCACCAATCGACTGCTTCTTGATGTATTCGGACAGCTTCTCGTAACCCCAGTTTTCACACGTCTCCGCATGCACAAGGAGGAGCGAGGGTAAGATATGTCGCACGGGACTCCAGTTGCAAATGATAATCAGTTACAACTGAAGCCATCCTCCTCCCTCTTCCCTCCGTAAGTGTTTCGCGTCACTTCCTCTCGAGACGCGTGAACACCCTCTGGTCGCTGCGCTTAATCGTTATTATCCCGATGATTCACTTCCACCTCACGCGGCGTGTGCTGCTGATAAGTCTTCCTGCACTTGCAAATTGTTTGCATTTGATATCGGACTATATTAGTCTTAAATTTATAGTTGCAACTCATTTGCAAGGAGAATTCATGCCCCGGTTTTCCCGGTTGTTCGCCTCTGCCCTTTTTCTGGCCCTTTTCTTCGCTTTCCTGCCGCGCACCGCACGCTCTCAGGAAAATCCTTACATCGTGACTTACGACCAATTTCTGGAGGAACCTCGTAATCTTGAAGTCGAATATTTCTCCACCTATGGAACGCAACGCGGTGGCAATGACTTCCACGCCTACTGGCTAGAATTTGAGTATGGTGCGACGGCATGGTGGACGACGGAGATTTATCTAGATGCCCAGACCACCTTTCATGACAGCACAGTTTTTACTGGTGTTCGATGGGAAAATCGCTTTCGACCTCTCAAGCGGGAACACTTCATCAACCCAGTTCTTTACGTGGAATATGAGCACGTAAGCGGCGCGGACAAGATACTCAAAGAGATCGAGGGACACGATGTGGAATCGGATTTCTTGCCGCCAAATGCCGAAGCGCGTAAGGAGATCAAGAACGAACTCGAGCTAAAGCTGATTCTAGGGAGCAATTTCAAGGGCTGGAACGTGTCTGAAAACGTTCTGTTTGTAAAGAATCTGGCGGGTGAGCCTTGGGAGTTTGGCTACGCCGTTGGGGCAAGCCGGCCTCTGGCGCTCAAAGCAGCTGCTAAACGATGCACTTTCTGTCCACAGAATTTCGTTGCCGGTGTTGAAATGTATGGGGGCCTAGGTAATACCTCCAGCTTCGGTCTGAATGAGACATCTCAGTACCTCGCACCAGTTGTTGTATGGAATATGCCTTCCGGATGGACATTCCGTGCTTCCCCCACATTTGGACTGAACGGAAACAGTCATCAATTTATGATCCGGTGGGGAATTGCCAGAGAGATATCCGGGTTTGGCGATATGGTCAAAAAAGTGTTCGGAGGCCACTCGTGAAACCGCATTTGATCCCAGCAGCAGTCTCCGGAATGATTTTGCTAGTTTCATTGTGTTTCGCGCAGAACCAACCAAAGACTGAAAAACCCGCAAGAAACAGCTCGCAAGACTATTCTGAATTGACCAAAGCTCCGGAGAAGGCACGCGTTCGACCAAACCCATTTGAAAATGATCCAAACGCCGTGATCGCTGGTCAATTTCTTTTTGAAGGTCATTGCGCCGAATGCCACGGCACTTCAGGTGTTGGTGGCAAAAAGGGTCCCAGCTTGCGAGCACCAGAAGTGCAGGACGCAACTCCTGGAACCTTGTTCTGGCTACTTACGAGCGGTGTCGCTAGGAAAGGAATGCCAGTCTGGTCCAAGTTGCCTGATGCGCAGCGTTGGCAACTTGTCCGTTACCTAAAATCTTTGGGTCCCACAAACGATACAAACATCGAAAAACCCTAACTCCCCAGCAAAGGATAAAACATGAGATACACTGGACTGAGTAATGCTAGGGCTGAAGAGACTTCTGATTCTGCTGCTCCTGAAAATCGGAACACCGTCAAGAGACATCGTCAACCCCAGCCAATCTAACTCGCTGATCCTATTGAGGCGAATTGGGGTTTCTATAAGTTCCCTAGTTCTCCGCAACCCGCTATTGAAATTGAATCGCTTACAGCAGCTGACTGAGGAGTGCTCTTCGCACTCGTGGACACCGCGCTGCGGGTCACGATTCCTAACATACTGATAAATAGGATAGTTGGCGGGCGAGCTTCCTAAGCCGGATTCTGTGCGGTGCACCACTTTGCAGCAGTGCTCCGTGACGATCATTCCTCTAGCCCCGGCCTCGCGGCCGGGATCCAGCAACCTACCCGAGGGTTCATCCTTCCCGGCGGCTTGCGCCACCGTGAAGGGAGTTTTCTCGCTTTCGCGAAAGCACTCATCGAGCCGGGCCAGCTCTCCCCTCCTATTTGGTCTTGCACCACGCGGGGTTTGCCATGCCCTCGACATTACTGCCGAGGCGGTGGGCTCTTACCCCACCTTTTCACCCTTACCCACATCGCGTACCATTCGAAGATGTCCCGAAGGTTTTCCTCCGGGCCATCACCGGGTTACGCGCCGCAGGCGGTATATTCTCTGTGGCACTTTCCGTGAACAGTAGCACAGGCTTCAGCCTGTGTTTCTTCTTCGCCGGCACATTTCCTACCCGCGTGCCGCCGAAGCTTCACAGACTCAAGTCTGTGCTACCGCCCCCCTGGCGTTACCAGGCGCATTGCCCTTCACCCTCAGGCCTTACGGCCCAAGGGTATTCTCTGCTCGCGCAGAGTGGTGTCCGGACTTTCCTCCCGCCCAGTCCGCTTGCGCGTTCCAGGCCAGCGATCGTCCAGCTCACCCGCCACTCCCATTATATCGCGAGATCCGCCGCTCTCATCGCGATTGTTCCCCGGGCGGAACGCCGATTACTTCACTCCAAGCAGCTTCTCGAATTCGCCTTCCGTCAGCACCGTCACTCCCAGTTCTTTCGCCTTGTCGTACTTCGATCCCGGGTCTGTGCCCACTACCACATAGTCCGTCTTCTTGCTCACTGACCCGCTGACCTTCCCGCCGTGCTGCTGCACCAATTCACCCGCTTCCTCCCGGCTTCGGTACGCTAGTCCCCCGGTGAACACAAACGACTTCCCCGCCAATTTCTGGCTTTTCACTTCCCGTTTTTCCGCTGTGGGCCGCACTCCCGCCTCGCGCAATTTCTTCACCAGCTTGCGATTCGCCGCTTCGGAGAAAAACTCCACAATGCTTTCCGCCACCTTCGGACCGACCTCGGGCACCTGCTCCAATTCTTCCTGCTTCGCCCCTTCCAGCTCCTCCAAGGTCGAAAAATGTTCCGCCAGCAACTGCCCCGTCCGCTCGCCCACAAAGCGCATTCCCAGGGCAAAGACCAACCGCGACAGCGGATTTTTCTTGCTCGCCTGAATTTCCTCCACCAGATTCTGCGCGGATTTCTCCGCCATGCGCTCCAGTTCCGCCACCTTTTCCACTTTCAGCGCATACAAATCAGCCACGTCTTTCACCAGCTTCTGCTCCACCAACTGGTCCACAATCTTCTCGCCCAACCCATCGATATTCATCGCGTGCCGCCCGGCGTAATGCTGCAGCGACTCCTTCAGCTTTGCCGGGCACGCCGCATTCACGCAGCGATACGCCACTTCCCCTTCTGCCCGGTGAATCGTGCTGCCGCATACCGGACAATTTTTCGGCATGCGGAAAGCCTTGCGATCCTTCCCCTCCTTCACCACTTTCAAGACATGCGGAATCACTTCGCCCGCGCGCTCCACCAATACCGTGTCACCAATGTGCAGCCCCAGCCGGTCGATCTCATCCATGTTGTGCAGCGTGGATCGGCTGACCGTCACGCCCCCCACTTGCACTGGCTGCAGCACCGCCACCGGTGTCAACGTTCCCGTTCGCCCCACTTGCACGATGATGTCATTCACAACCGTCGTCTCTTGCCTGGCCGGATATTTGTAAGCAATCGCCCATCGCGGCGCCTTCGATGTGAATCCCAGTTCGTTCTGCAGCCCCGTGGAGTTCACTTTGATCACCACGCCATCAATCTCATACGGCAGTTTCTCGCGCTTTTCGTCCCAGTCCGTGCAGTATTCGATGACCTTCTCGATTCCGCTGCACAGTTTCCAGTCGCTGGAAGCGCGGAATCTTAGTTGCCTTAGCGTTTCCAGGGAATCCGAATGCTTTGCGTAAGGCACTCTGCCGTCGACGAACAAATAGTACGCAAAAAAGTCCAGCTTGCGGTTCGCCGTGATCGAAGGGTCCAGCACGCGCACCGCTCCCGCCGCCGCGTTGCGTGGGTTGACGAAGATTTTTCCGCCAGTCTGCTCCTGCTGACGGTTCGTCGCCTCAAACGCCTTTCGCGTCATCAAGATTTCGCCGCGCACCTCAAACGTGGCGCCAAGTTTCGACTTCTTCAGCGCCGCCGCATCCACGCTCAGCGGAATCGAGCGAATCGTCTTCACGTTCGGCGTAACGTCCTCACCCGTGGTGCCGTCGCCGCGCGTCACGCCTCGCACCAACACGCCATCCTCGTACTGCAGCGAAATGCTCAGCCCGTCGAACTTGTGTTCGGCAATGTACTCGATGTCTTCGCGGCCGGTGCCTTGGCGCACCCGCCGATCCCAATCGCGCAGCGCATCGTAGGAAAATGCGTTGTCCAGGCTCAGCATCGCGCGCGCATGCCGCACTGTCTGGAAACCTTCTCGGGGAGTTCCACCCACGCGCACGGTTGGAGAATCCGGCGTGACCAAATCCGGATGCGCCGCTTCCATCTCCTTCAACCGGTTCATCAGCTTGTCGAACGCGGCGTCGGAAATTTCCGGGTCATCAACTACGTAGTAGAGGTACTCATGGTGGCGGATCTCTTCACGCAACTTTTCCGCCTCTTTCCTCAACGCCCCATTCGCTTTCGTCGCCGCCTTCGCCATCGCCTCTACGCTCCGAGTACCACAAATCGCAACGTATTATACGCGACTGCCATTAGTCCAGCGACCAGGACCCAAAAGGGGCAGAAGGGGCACGTCAGACGGAGCGTTTTTTCCTTCGATGTAGCGCTAGCTTTCATGCTAGCCCCCGTTTGTCACCACTCTACCGCGAATGATTTCCTCTCTGATCTGCCCGTCAGCTTTAATGCTACTTTTCGTCTTCACTTCGCTATTTCCTTGCTTCGTTCCCTCTTTACATCATTACTCCACGTCTTCGTATAGAATGAAGAATTGGCCGCAGCCTCGGGAGACTATGGAAACCCAGTTCCGCAACGCGCTCTTGATTCACAACCCCAACGCCGGGACCAGGGGCAACGCCCGGCGCCGCCTGCTCGACCAGGCACGCCGCATTCTTTCCGCGAAAGGCATTGAAGCGGACCTGGCCGAAACCACCGGACCCGGGCACGCCACCGAAATCGCGCAAGACGCCACACGCGACAGGCGGCAGTTGGTAATTGCCTGCGGTGGCGATGGCACCCTCAACGAAGTCGTGAATGGGCTGGCTACCTCCAAAAATGGGCACCGCGTGCCCCTTGCTCTGCTTCCCGGGGGCACCGCCAATATTCTCGCCAAGGAACTGCATCTTCCCTGGAACATTCTCCGCGCCGCCGAAAAACTGCCGACGGGAGAAGTCCGCGAAATCGCCCTCGGCTTGGCCACTCCCGTCCATGAGCCTGAAAAGAAGCGCTACTTCCTCAGCGTCGCCGGCGCCGGCCCCGATGGCATGATCGTTTATTGCGTGGACCTCGGCCTGAAGGCGCGCTTCGGCACTCTCGCCTATTGGTGGCAAGGATTCCGCGAAGTGGTGCGCTACACATTCCCGCGGTTTCGTTTGCGCACCGGTGATCGCCAAGTGGAAGGCACGCTTGCCATCGTTGGCCGCACCAAGAATTACGGCGGACCGTTCAAGATCACCGATCAGGCCAGCCTGTTCGAGGATCAATTTGAGGTGCTATCCCTTGAAACACAAAGTGGGTTGCGTTATTTAAGTTATTTGCCAACTCTGTGGATGGGCAATCTTCGCAAGGAATCAGGCGTGCATTTCTGGAAGGCCGATACGCTGATTTGCGAGCCCATCGACGACAAGCCTATTTACGCGCAAGTTGATGGCGAGCCGTTCGTTCGTCTGCCGGTGGAATTCTCGATTGTCCCCAACGCGCTAAAATTGCTCGTCCCGCATGACGCTCTCGCGGCCAACGGACAGTCTGCTTCTCACTGACCATGGACATTCCCACTCACGCGCTTACGTCCTTCGCGCTTGCTCGAGGATTCTTCCCGCGCCGCGGCTGGCCGATTGTCGCGGGCATGCTGATCGCCGGGACCATTGCGGACGTTGATCAACTCGGCATGTTCTTCGGTCCTGCCGCGTATCTCACCGCGCATCGCACCTGGACGCATTCGATACTGGCGACCGTCTTCGTTGTGGCCATCGCCGCGGCTGTTACCTTTTATCTCGACAAAACAAAGGCAATTCCCCTGCGCACGATTCTGGCTGCCGCCGCCCTCGCCGCCGCCGCGCACATCCTTATGGATCTCTTCCAGTCCGCCGGCGTAACTCTGCTTTGGCCCTTCCGTGCTACTCGCTTCGCCGCCGACTATCTTCCCCGTATCGATCCATGGATTCTCGCGTTCCTGCTCGCCGGAATCTTGTTGCCTGAACTTTTTCGGCTGGTCAGTTCGGAAATCGGCGCCAAAGACAAAACTCCGCGTGGCCGCAACGGCGCGCTGATCGCTCTCGCCTTGATCGTCGTGTACATCAGCGCGCGCGGCGTCCTGCATGGCGACGCCACCGGCGTGCTCGACGCTCATTCCTATCGCGGCGAATCGCCCCGCCGCCTTGGCGCTTTCCCCGACGCAATTTCCCTTTTCACCTGGCACGGCATCGTGGAAACACAATCCCTCGTTTGTTTAGCGGAAGTCCCCGTGCATTCCGCTAGAGAATTCGACGCGGAAGCCGCCAATTGCCAGCACAAACCCGAGTTTTCGCCGGCATTGGATATGGCACAAGAAACGGTGACGGCGGAAAAATTCCTGCAGTCCGCGCGTTTTCCCCGTGCGACGGTCGAAAAAACGCAGGACGGTTACGAGGTAACAATCCGTTCGCTGCGGGATATTGTGGAGCAGGACACTCATAGCGTGGCCGCGCGAATCGTTCTGGATGCAAAGCCGCGCGTTTTCAGCGAGGAACTCGTCTGGGCTAAGGAACTAAGGTTGCGTTGATGTCATGCTAGTTCAAAACGGGCTGGTGCTGCCTTTTGCGCAGGATGAGCCGCGAAGCCACGTAGCTCAGAATCACAAATACCACCAAAACCGCTGCCGTCTCCAATTTGTGTTGCCGCAAAAACGGCAGCGCATCATTCCCGTAGCGGATCGCCAGGTAGCCAATGCCCAAATAGCGGATCAGCCGAGCTAGCGTAATCGCCGACGTGAAACTCACCAGCGGCACCTCAAACACTCCCGCGGCGAGCACGAAAAATTTGAACGGCGTTGGCGGAGGCAACAGCGCCGCGACCAGCATCCCCAAAAATCCGTTCTGTTCCACCGCGTGACGAATGGCGTGTGCTCGCGCTCCCGCCTTCTTATGAAAGAAAGCCTCGCCGCCTTTGCGTGCAATGAAGTACAGCAGCACGCAGCCAAGCACCGACCCCGTCGCCGCCATCAGCGCGTACAACACCATGCGCGCAGGATGCTGGATGGCAAGTTCAATCAGCAACAGATCGTTAATCACCGGGAATGTCAGCACCGACGAGTCCAGAAAAGAAATCAGGAAAAGCCCGGGAGCGCCCAGGACACCGGCGAACGCGACGATTTTCTGTTTCCATGCGCTCAACTGACTAGTCAAAAGAAAGCTCCCCGGAAAAGTGTGGAATTAACAGACGCTCTCACGTGCGCCCTAGAGCAGCGTCTCGATCGCTTCAACGATTACATCGTAAACGTGGTGCAATTCCTCGGGCTCCATCACGTATGGCGGAAGTACATACACAACATTCCCCAACGGCCGCAAAAGTACGCCGCGCTCCAGGAAGAAGCCATACAGTTTCGGACGCAGGCCTGAGAGATATCCCGGATCATCCGCCCGCAATTCCACGATGCCGATTGTGCCGATCTGCCTGCGTCTCGCCAACCTGATGCATCTCGCTCAGATGCCGTAGCCGCATCGCATGGATCCGCGCGATCGCCGCAATGCGATCGAATACCGGTTCATCGTCGAAGATCTGCAAATTCGCAATCGCGGCCGCGCAAGCCAGCGCGTTTCCCGTGTAGGAATGCCCGTGATAAAACGTGTGCAAGCGGTCCTCGCTGCGGAACGCCGACTCCACGCGATCGCTGCAAAGAGTCACTCCCATGGGAAGGAATCCCCCGGTGATCCCTTTCGAGATGCACATCAAATCCGGCGTCACGTTCGCCAGATCGCAGGCAAACATTTTTCCGGTGCGCCCGAATCCGGTCAGCACCTCGTCGGCAATCAGCAACACATCGTGCTTGGTGCACAACGCGCGAACTTTCTGCAGAAATTCCACGGGATGCACGATCATTCCGCCCGCGCCTTGCAACAACGGCTCCACGATGACGGCGGCAATCTGCGTGCCTCGTTCCGCCAGCAATTCCTCCAACTGCTGCACACACTCAATGTGGCAACTCGCGCGCTTCAAACCGACTGGGCAGCGGTAGCAATAGGCCGAGTGCACGCGGTGAACCGAATACCGCATCGATTGGAAAGGATCGGTGAACGGCGATTCGTCGCTTACCGACATCGCTCCCGCTGTATCGCCGTGATATCCGTGCGCCAGCGCCACAATCTCGCGCTTCTCTGGCCGCGCCATATTTCCAAAATGCTGCAGCGCCATTTTCAGCGCCACTTCGACCGCCGTTGAGCCGTCGTCCGAAAAGAACATGTGCGTTAGCTGCGCTGGAATCCACTTGCGCAGGCGTTCAGCCAATTCTTCCGCCGCATCGTGCGTAAAACCTGCCAGGATCACGTGCTCCAATTTCCGCGCCTGCTCGGCGATCGCCGCGGCAATCCGCGGATTCGCGTGGCCATGCAGATTCACCCACCACGACGAAATCGCGTCGATAATCTTGCGCCCGTCCGCGGTGTACAGAAAGACGCCTTCAGCCCTGGCGACGCGAATCGGCGTAGGATCGAGAACACGATTAGTGAAGGGATGCCAGATTTGAAGCGGGGAATTCATTGCGCAAATGCGGACCGGTCAAAGTGGTTCAGGAACACCTGCATGAGGGCGGTGCGATGAAGATTGGGTAGTTTCGGGACTTCACCGATCACGCGGACATGTCCGAACTTTTCAATGGTGTCGCGGTTCTCGCGATTCTGATCGCCGATCAGCACCACGCCATGCACCGGCAATTCCGCCGCGTGCAACGCCGCCAGCGTCAGCAGCGTGTGATTGATTGTGCCCAGGCCGCTGCGTGCCGCCAGGATCACCGGCAATTTGAACTTCACCATCATGTCCAGCATGAATTGCTTGGGATTGATGGGCACCAACACGCCGCCTGCGCCCTCCACAATCAGCCAGTCATTGATCAGGGTCGTCGGCAGGTTGATTCGTCCCAGATCGATTTCCACGCCGGCCCAACGAGCTGCCAGATCGGGCGAAACCGGAGGGACAAATTTGTAAACTTCTTCCAGCGTGCGATCGGTGCCGATGCCGGCCAGGCGCATCACGGTCACGCGGTCCGAACCTTCCAGCGTCCCGGTCTGGATCGGCTTCCAGTACACCGCATCGAGCGCCGCACACAGCAGAGCAGCGAGTGTTGTTTTCCCGACTCCCGTATCTGTGCCTGTAATGAAGAAATGGCGTCTCATGCGCGTTTCGCCACCGCCACGCTCGCCCGCAAAGAACGCCACGAGATCAGAGACTTCACCAATCTCTTCAATTCAGCCTCCGGGATCTTGCTGGTCAAAGACAATCGCAAGCGCGCGCTCCCATCCGGCACTGTGGGCGGCCGGATCGCCTTCACGGCAAAACCATCGCGTTGCAGATAATCGGCCGCATCCAGCGTATCCGCGACATTTCCCAATACTACCGGAACGATCTGGCTGGCACTGCCGGCCGTCTTGAATCCTGCCGCCTTCAGCTGTTCAGCAAGTCGCGCAGAGCGTTGCACCAATTCCTGCCGTTCTTGATCCATCGTCATCGCAATATCCAACGCCGCTGCAATCTGCCGCGCAAAATATGGCGGCAGCGCCGTGCTGAACACAAACGTCCGCGCGTGGTTCACCAGATAATCCTTCAATACCTCCGGCCCGCACACAAATCCTCCTGCCGAACCCAGCGCCTTCCCGCACGTATGAATGCTCGCCAGCACTTGCCCCGCAATTCCCGCGGCAGCCGCCAATCCACGCCCCGCTGGCCCATGCACGCCGGTCGCGTGCGCTTCATCGACAATCAAGGCCGCGCCGTATTTTTCCGCTAATTCGGCCAACTGCCCCAGCGGCGCCAGGTCGCCATCCATGCTGAATACGCTCTCTGTAACAATCACTCTGCGCCACGGAGCGCCCGAATCCTGACGAAGCGCATGTTCCAGGGCTTCCAGATCAAGATGCGGATAGATGACTTTTCGCGCCCCAGACAATCGCATTCCGTCGATCAGGCTGGCATGGTTCAGCACATCGGAATAAATCACGTCGTCCTTGCCGACCAGCGAGGCCAGCAAACCCAGGTTCGCTGCGTAACCTGTGGTGAAGAACAGCGCCGCTTCCGTCCCCGCAAATTCAGCAAAGCGTTCTTCCAAGTCTTGCCAATCCCCGGTTTGCCCGGAGAGCAGCCGAGAGCCCGTTCCTCCCACGCGACTCGCACGGCCGACTGATTCCACGACTGATTGCCGCAGGGCCGGATTTTCCGCCAGACCCAAATAATCATTCGAGCAGAAATTTATTCCGCGAATCTCCGCCAAAGTCCGGCACAGATTGCGCTCTTCCAGCGCGCGCAGATCTTTGCGTAATACGGCTTTCCACGATGGATAGAACGTCAGACGGCATGGCGCTCCAGCGGCTTCATCCCCAGGCTCTCAAGCAACTGTTCGTCCTCGTCGGGCCCCGGGTTCGGTGTCGTCAGCAGTTTTTCGCCGACAAAAATGGAATTTGCACCCGCCACAAAGCACAGTGTCACGGCTTCCGGCGACAATTGCTTTCTCCCCGCCGCCAGCCTGACGCGCGATGCGGGCATGATGATCCTGGCCGTGGCGATCGCGCGAACCATTTCCAAGGGATCCAGCGCGGGCATCGACGCCAGAGGAGTGCCCTCCACGCGCACCAGCATGTTGATGGGCACGCTTTCTGGATGCGGCTTCAGCGTAGCCAACTGCTGAAGTAATCCTACGCGGTCACTCTCCTTCTCGCCCATGCCCAGAATTCCGCCACAGCATACGGTGATTCCGGCCTTGCGCACTGCCGCCAGAGTCCGCAACCGTTCGTCGTACACGCGCGTAGTGATGATGGAGCCGTAAAACTCCGGCGAGGTGTCCAAATTGTGGTTGTACGCCGTAAGGCCCGCGGCCTTCAATTGCACGGCTTGCTCTTCCGTCAACATGCCCAAGGTGCAGCACACTTCCAGGCCAAGCGCCGATACGCCCCTCACCATTTCCAGAACCTTGTCGAAATCCCGCCCATGAGGAGCTTCGCGCCACGCGGCTCCCATGCACATCCGGGTTATGCCTCGTGAGGCCGCGTCGCGAGCCACGCCGATCACGTGCTGGGGGTCCAGCAACCCTTGCCGCTCCACATCTGCATCATAATGCGCACTTTGCGGGCAGTACGCGCAGTCCTCGGGGCATCCACCGGTCTTGATGGAGATCAACTGGCAGGTCTGCACGCGGTCGGTCGCGTGAAACACGCGGTGCACAGTTTGTGCGCGATATACGAGTTCCGGGAGCGGGGTTCGGTAGATGGCTTCCACTTCGTCTTTTTTCCAGTCGTGTCTGAGTTGGGTATCCATTTGCCGGGCCGCTGCCAATTCGGTCGATTCACTCGTCATGTTGTTATTTCGCCTGGTTCAGGTTTGAACTATCTCTTAGCCGTAGCTCT
This sequence comes from Candidatus Acidiferrales bacterium, assembly GCA_963792145.1. GTDB lineage: Bacteria > Acidobacteriota > Terriglobia > Acidiferrales > UBA7541 > Acidiferrum. Next base: position 107,321 of record CAWBVH010000033.1, on the reverse strand, counting down.
TCATACTATCATTGCTATTCCATTCAAACCATTTTACCTTCCGGGCATCCTGAATCCGATAACTCCCCAATGGCCTGGTTATGCATATCTGGCCATCTTTTCATTTCAAATCGTTTGACCACCCATTAGCAAGATGTTATAAATCAATGTCTTCTGTCGCCCGTCGCTTGGCACGCCATCGGTTCGGGGTGGGGCGGACCCGCTTGGGGTCTGAAGGTGCCGTAAAGGGTCGAACAGTTCTCGTCCTGTCATAACTGCGGGTTCTCCCCCCAGGTTCTCGAGGAGTGTTCTGGCCTCGGCGGTGACTGACTTCGTTTTCCGTTCACTTCGCTCAAGTTGGACCGGAAGTGTGGTGTAGTTTGACGGGGAGCCAAACAACCATTTGGTTGTGCGCTCAGCCCCCGTGATTGAATTGACTCAATCTGGAGGAACCTTCATGCGTACCTGGCTGACCTCGGTGTGCTCCATCGGCGGTCGCTTCATTTCAAGAATTTCTGCTGCTCTCGTGCTCGTGCTTCTCAGCGGTGCCGCTGTTCTCGCCCGGCCCGCGGAAGAAGCGGCGGGCGGCGAAGCAGCGCTCAAGCTCCCGGATCTTTCCCAAGTCACTTTCCTGGGCATCGACGGTCACAAGTTGCTGCTATTTGGCATCGTGATTTGCATTTTCGGCCTGCTGTTCGGCATGACCATTTTCACGAAGCTAAAAAACCTGCCGGTGCACCACTCCATGCGCGAAATCTCCGAACTGATCTACGAAACCTGCAAAACCTATCTCGTGACGCAAGGCAAGTTCCTTCTGCTTTTGTGGGTCTTCATCGCCATTGTCATCGTGCTGTACTTCGGCATGCTCGCCCCGGTCCCGGGCAAATCCGTTCTTCTTACGCTGCCGATCATTCTGCTGTTCAGCCTGATTGGCATGGGCGGTAGCTACGCCGTGGCGTGGTTCGGCATTCGCGTGAACACCTTCGCCAACTCGCGGACCGCCTTCGCCGGTCTCCGCGGCATCCCCTACCCCATCAATCACATTCCGCTGGAAGCGGGCATGAGCGTGGGCATGATGCTGATCAGTGTGGAACTGCTCATGATGCTGATCATTTTGCTGTTCATTCCCGGCGACTACGCTGGGCCGTGTTTCATCGGCTTCGCGATTGGCGAGTCGCTCGGCGCTGCCGCGCTTCGTATAGCTGGCGGCATTTTCACGAAGATTGCCGACATTGGGTCGGACTTGATGAAGATCGTGTTCAAGATCAAGGAAGACGATGCGCGCAACCCCGGCGTCATCGCCGACTGCACGGGTGACAATGCCGGCGACTCGGTCGGCCCCACCGCGGACGGCTTCGAAACCTACGGCGTCACCGGCGTCGCGCTGATTACCTTCATTCTGCTGGCTGTAAAAGACCCAATGATCCAGGTTCAATTGCTCGTGTGGATCTTCGTAATGCGCGTGATCATGCTGATCGCCAGCGCCATGGCCTACTTCATCAATGGAGCGATCCAGAAGGTGCGCTACGGCAACGCCAAGGAAATGAACTTCGAGGCGCCGCTCACCTGGCTGGTGTGGATCACCTCCTTCGTCTCCATCGCTCTCACCTACCTGGTTTCCGCTTATATCATTCCGTCTCTTGGCGGCGACCCCTCGCAGTGGTGGAAACTCGCCACGATCATTTCCTGTGGAACGCTCGCAGGCGCGGTGATTCCGGAGTTGGTGAAAGTGTTCACCTCCACGGAATCGCGCCACGTCAAGGAAGTGGTCATTTCCGCGCAGGAAGGCGGCGCATCTCTCGGCATTCTCTCCGGATTTGTGGCCGGCAATTTCTCCGGCTACTACCTGGGGTTGGCGATGGTGTCGCTAATGTCCATCGGCTACATGATCAGCACGCTGGGGCTTGCCAATCTCATGGTTGCCGCTCCGGTCTTTGCGTTCGGACTGGTGGCTTTCGGGTTCCTGGGCATGGGACCTGTGACCATCGCCGTCGATTCCTACGGCCCGGTCACCGACAACGCGCAATCGGTGTATGAACTTTCCATGATTGAGCAGATTCCGAACATCAAGGCGGAGTTGAAGAAGGACTACAACTTCGACGTGGACTTCGAGCGTGCCAAGCACCTGCTGGAAGCTAATGACGGCGCCGGGAACACGTTCAAGGCCACCGCCAAACCAGTACTCATCGGAACCGCGGTGGTCGGCGCAACCACGATGATCTTCTCGATCATTATGGCGCTGACGCACGGTCTCTCGGAGAACGTCAACAAGCTTTCCCTTCTTCACGCACCGTTCGTGCTTGGACTGATTACCGGCGGCGCCATGATCTACTGGTTCACCGGCGCATCCACGCAAGCCGTGACCACGGGAGCGTATCGCGCCGTGGAATTCATCAAGAGCCACATCAAACTCGAAAGCGCGGAAAAGGCCAGTGTGGCCGACTCCAAAAAAGTGGTGCAAATCTGCACGCAATATGCGCAGAAGGGCATGCTGAACATTTTCATCGCCGTGTTCTTCGCTACGCTGGCGTTTGCGTTCGTCGAACCCTTCTTCTTCATCGGTTATCTCATTTCCATCGCCATCTTCGGTCTCTACCAGGCCATTTTCATGGCCAATGCCGGGGCCGCTTGGGACAATGCCAAGAAAATCGTGGAAGTGGAGATGAAACAAAAGGGCACGCCGCTTCACGACGCCACGGTCATCGGCGACACCGTCGGTGATCCTTTCAAGGACACTTCCTCGGTGGCCCTCAACCCGGTCATCAAGTTCACCACACTCTTCGGCTTGTTGGCCGTCGAGTTGGCCGTGAAACTGACCTCGCAAACCGGCGGCACGCTGTCGCATCTCCTGGCCGCCGCATTCTTCCTGGTTTCCTTCGTGTTCGTGTATCGCTCGTTCTTCGGCATGCGCATCAAAGGCAGCGCCGCGAACTAGCTGGATAGCAACTGGCTCACAATCAACGAGGCGGCCCGCAGCCGCCTCGTTTTTTGCGCAAACAGATCTTTCGACGCCACTCGAATCAGCGCTGTTGCGGTGCTAGAATCCACTTCGTGTTCTTAGCGAGGACCCTACCAATGAGAAGATCGGCTTTTTTGAGTTTTGCTGCGCTTGCGGCATTCGCTATTCCCTGTGCGTCTCTTGCTCAGGCTCCCATGAAATGGAAGATTCACGATCTGGACCGCCCGGTTCCCCCAATTGTCACCCCTGGAACGCCGAGCACACAGGATGCACCCGGACGCGCTCCATCTGACGCTGTGGTGCTCTTCGATGGAAAAGACCTATCGAATTGGATGCAGGACGGTGATGGAAGCGCAGCAAAATGGAAGGTGGAAAACGGCTATTTCGAAGTGGTGCCGAGGGCCGGAGGCATTCACACTAAGCAGCCCTTCGGGGATTGCCAGTTACACGTGGAGTTCTCTGAGCCCACGCCTCCCCACGGGGAGAGTCAGGAGCGCGGCAACAGCGGCGTCTTTCTGATGGGCCTTTACGAAGTACAGGTGCTCGATTCTTACGAAAACAAAACGTACGCCGACGGCCAGGCCGCGGCGCTATACGGACAGTACCCGCCGCTGGTCAATGCTTCCCTGCCGCCGGGACAATGGCAGAGGTATGACATCGTGTTCCACGGCCCGCGCTTTGACGTAGCGGGCAAAGTTCTCCGCCCGGCACGTGTCACCGTCTTTCACAACGGAGTTTTGGTCCAGTATGAAGTTCAGCTCACGGGACCAACGGCCCACGGCGAGCGTCCGCCGTACAAGGTAACGCCGGAAAAGCTGCCGCTGGGGCTGCAGGATCACCACACGCCGGTGCGGTATCGCAATATTTGGGTGCGCGAGTTGAAGGAAACGGCGGATTGATTCGGCCGGGACGGGTTCGCGCAAGATTTGGATGGTTGCTTGAAATTGGGGAAAGGCCTCAGCCCTGAAGGGATGAGCTACAGAATCCGGGGATCTGGTCGCCTAGGATCGCATTAGCGTCAGGTACTTTGCTGGATTGTTGTCGAATCCCGGGAATACTGCGTTCAGTTGCTTGACTCCATTGTGTTTTGTGAGGATTTCGCCGACGACGGTTCTAAAGTCCGTCGTTAGCATTAAATCGCGCCCTTCATTCAACTGATGATTCTCGAGGCCGGGCCATTTTCCATACACGCGGCCGCCTTTCACGTCGCCGCCCATCACGAACATGCAATTCGCGTGACCGTGGTCCGTGCCGCGGTTGCCGTTTTCCTTCGCGGTGCGCCCAAATTCGCTCATGGTCACCACAACGACCTCGCCCATGCGGTCGCCCATGTCCTGATGAAACGCCGCCAGCGATTGGCCCAAATCTTTCAGCAGGTTCGACAGTTGCCCCTGGACGCCGCCCTCGTTCACATGATTGTCCCAGCCGCCGCAATCGACGAACACCACTTCGGTGCCGATCTTGGCCTTCAGCATCACACCAATCTGCTGCAAGCGTTGGCCCAGCGGGCTCTTCGGGTAGTCCGCGCCATTTTCCGGCGGGTACTTGCTCATATCAATTTTCTTCAGGAGATCGATCGCTTCAAAAGTCTCAGTTCCCGTGCCGTGCAATGCATGGTCAACGGACTGCGCGTACATGGCTTCGAATCCGCCCTCCACTACGTTCGCCATCGCGGCGGATTGCGGCTGCACCTTAAATTGCCTTAAGTCGGGCAGTGCGATCGCGCCGGTGCTGCCCCATAACATTCGCGGCAGGTTCGCGCCCATAGCTACGGCGCGAAACGGCGAAGCATTCTCTTCAGGAATGGTGCCGATGGCGCGGTCCAGCCATCCATCTTCGGTCGCTTTCACGCCGGGAGTGCCGGATTCCATGTAATCCTGCGCGTCAAAGTGCGAACGTGTGGGATCCGGCGAACCCGCGGCGTGCACGATGGCCAACTGGCTTTTCTGAAACATCGGCACCAAGGGCGCCAAGCTTGGGTGCAGGCCGAAAAATCCATCCAGATCGAGCGCCGCATCAGCGCCTCCGCGCTTTGGTTGCGGGATTGCGATCGTCGGACGCATGCGGTAATAGTTTGGCTCGGCAAATGGGACCACGATATTCAGTCCGTCAGCGGCGCCGCGCTGAAACAGAACCACCAACTGCTTCTTTCCTTCGGCCGGAGTCGACGCAATGGCGCGCTGCAGGAACGCCGGGACGGTGCTGAGTCCAACCATGGCGATTCCGCCCTGCTTCATGAAATAGCGCCGCGAAAATTTCGCGGGTCTCACGCCCTCGCAGCACTGGTTGTTCATAGAGGACTCCTTTGGAGTGCGGCGGGTTGCCAGCGCTTTCGCGAAGCTAGCCACTGCTCCCCAACGTTCACTTGGCAACTGCGTCTCAAATCGTGGCGGCGAGAGCGAGCTCGCTCCAAAATCTATCGCCGCTGAAATTCTGGCGCGCCCAGCACCAATCCAGTCACCACTCCCAGGTCCACCTGCTTCACGGGATCATCCAATCTTGCCTGGAGCACCTGCGGGTTCTCCAACTGCTTCTCCAGGGTCTCCACAGTTGCGGGTGCAGCCTGCCCCCCCAGGAACACCTGGACCGCGCGATCCAACGCGGCCTTGGCATCGCCGCCTGTTTCGCTTCCGAGAACCGCGGGGACGTCGCTTCGCGAGCCGCGCACCTTGTTGCCAGCCAGGGCCAGCGAGAAATTCAGGCGGCTGAGCAGCGCGCCGGTGTTGACCCAGGTTTCCGCCTTATCCGAATAGCCGGTGGGAGGCTGGCATTGGTAAAGCGGTTCGCCGATGCGAGCGACCCATTGAACCAGGGGCATGGGCGTGTCCACATCGGTGCCCAGAGCGCGCACTGAGGTCACGACGAGTTCGTATGGCGTCTTGACCTTCGCGCGGTAGGCTTCGCGCGACCAAAACTCCGGCGAATAGATCATGGTGCGCATCACTTCCCGGATGTCGCCATCGCTTTTGTGGAACGTCTTGGCCATGCGCGCAACCAACGCTGGCGGGGGATTATCCGAAACGAAGCGGCGCGCCAGCTTTGTCGATATGAATTTCGCGGTGTTCGGGTTCTTCGCGAGCAACTCGATCACTTGCTCGCCGTCCTTCATCCCGCCGGAATGAATTTTCTTCCCCAGTACAACTTTTACATCCGGGTCGTGCAGCTTTTCGTCAAACTTGAAGACGGCAATCTCGCGCGGCTTTTCGATGCTCCAGCCGGTGAAGCACCGCGCCACCTCGGTGACGTCCTTTTGCGTGTACCCGCCGTCCACGCCGAGGGTGTGCAATTCCATCAACTCGCGGCCGTAATTTTCGTTCAGGCCGCGTTCCTGTTTTTTGGCCTTCTGCGGATTCGCAGGCTGCGGCACGGGCGGACGCCTGCCTCCTCGTTGCGTTTGGCGCATGGCGCGCTGTGCCGCCAGGCGCTGCGCCGCCTTCGGATCCGAGCTCAGATAATTGTCCAGATAGAAGAGCATCGCCGGGCTTTTTGCCGTCGCGGTAACCAGGTCCTTGAATTTTCCAAGCGCATGCGGCTGAATCACGTCGCGTTCATAGGAGGTCAGGTACCACTTCACTTCGCCCTTTCCGGCAAAAACGTTGAAGTGATTGAGCCAGAAATCATCCATGACCTGCTGCAATTGCCGTTCGCTATAGACCGCGCGCGTCATTTTCGCCATCGCCAATTCTTCCACGACGCGCTGCGGCCTCTTGCTGTCGTCGGAAATAGCTGGTGGCACCGCATTCGGGTCTACGCTCAGGGCATCTTTTCTTCCAGCGCCGCGCGTGGGCGGATTCAGCTTCATTGGAGAGGGCGTATCCGGGGACGCGGACGGAACGGTCGCATTATTATTCGCGGGCATCGTGCCATTCGCGGGAGCATCATTTCCGTCCAGATCCCGCGCCATCGCCGTGATCGCCGCATCTGCCTGTTTCTGCGCCTTCTGTTCCGGCGTCTCTTCTTTAGCCTGAGCGTTTTGCTTGGCCGCCTGCTGTTTTAGATTAGGATATGCAGCCATCAACTGGGAATTGGACATCTTCAGCGTGGGATAGATATTCAGGCGCGCCTCGACAGCGCTGTCGTCAATGGACTTGGGATTGAGTTGCAGCTCAATCCATTTGGCCAGGCCCATCTGCTTCACGCGCTCCACGTCTCCGGGGCGCGGCCCGTACCCCAACCGGTTCAACGCATGCAGCACAGCTTCATCGACGCTCAGTTCAGTAACGGGCAAGCCCTTAAGAACAGCGTCTTGCTGCTTCGGTTTGTTTTCACTGGAATTCGCAGCCCCCGCGACGGGCAGGTCGCCCTGGACACACATCAGGCTAGCGGCCAGGACCGATGCAAAAAGGGATCGAATCTTATCGGAGTTTTGGCGGTTCGCGATGCGTCCCGAACCTGCCGTACGGTTCGAGGGCCGACAAAAAGAGGGGTAGCGCCTCATAGCTCAGACTAACCCAGCTGGGCAGGAAAAGTTGCTTGCGGCGGAACTGCGATGTTCCTTATCGGTAGTCGGCTGGGCTTACAAGTCCTGACGCCCAGCCCCTAATCCATCACGGTGATTTCCGTTTCTCTTTGCGGCGCTTGGTTCCCTTTTTCGTCCGCCGCCAGCAACACCAGACGGTAGGTTCCCGCCGGCAGGTCCTTCACGGTGACCTTCAGCGCAAAAGGCACCACCGGATTGCCTTTGTTTATGAACTCGTCCAGCGGCACGACGCCGGTGAAGAGAACCTGTTTGTTGGTAGCCTTGTCGAAAATCCGGTATCCCGCTCCCACTCGTGGTGGCGCTTCTGACTTCAGCAAGGGTGCATAGAGTTCGGAATACAATACGAGGTTGTCTGACTTCTTGAACTGTTTGATCGCTGCCGGAGTGAACTGCATGCCCTTGGCAATCAGCGGTGTGTGATCCTCCAACAGAGTTGCATCCACGTCTGATGAGATCTGGTCCACGCGCTGAAAATCCGTCGACAGCACCACGCCGCCAAGCGTGAACTTCTTGCCGTCGTATGGCTCGATCACCAGGGGCGCCTCAAACCTTCCGAAGCTCTCGCCTCCTGTGCTGAACACCACGGTGAGTTTGTAGCTGCCTGGCGCGGCGTCAAACTGATTTTCGTAGAGGTACGGATGCTTGGCAAAATCCTTGGCTTGGTCCTTCTCCATCTCCAGATCCAGCGTGTCGCTGAAACGCGCTCCGACAGTTCCATCGGGTTTATAGGCGATGCCCAACACGTTTACGTTCGAATGATACTTCCCTTTGTCCTTGTTGAACGCCAACGCCTCTCCGGGGACTTCCATCGCCAGGTTCACGCGCGCCACATTCGGTCCCGAGTAAAAGTACGGAGCTTGCATCGTGCCATGAATCGAACCCGCCTGGTTCCCTGCGGCTTGCATTTCCATCTGCTTTTCAATGGGCTTGCCGATCAGCGGGTCGGCTGGGCGCGCATTGCAGTAACCGGTGCGCGAGCGCACTTCGGTTCCACCGCGGCTAAGTTTCACCTTCAGAGTGTGGCAACTTCCCTCCGCGGATGCCTGCGGCACGTATCCGAGAACGTAGAATTCATTACCTTCACGCGCGATGCGGTCCAGTCCCCCCAGCAAATCGTTGGTATTGTAAATCGCGAAGCCGCCGGTGCCTTCGGCGATCATTTGCAGAATTTGCTGGTTGGTGGCTACGGAAGTTGGCAACGGCGGCACAATCGTCCGCGGCTGATTCATTGGGTTGTTGCCGTAATAATTGCCATAGTTTCCCGTGGTCCCACCGCCGGTTCTTCCTGCGCCCGGGTTGCCTCCGCCGGTACCGCCTTTACCTCCACCCGCCGGGCCTCCGCCGGTACCGCCTTTTCCACCACCGGACGTGCCACCGCCAGTGCCACCCGTTCCGCCTTTGCCTCCACCGGTTCCCGTACCTCCGCCAGCACCGCCGCCAGCGCCTCCTCCCGGCCGGCCACCGCCACCCCCCGCCACCGCCACCAGTGCCTCCACCGCCACCACCGGGCTTCTGCGGTTCGAGTGAAGAGGCGAGGGTATAACTGGCCATCACGAGTCTCGGTTGCGTCGAGCGTGCACCATTCCGAACCATCGCGGTCTGCGTGTGATTCCGATCATTCGGTCCCGTCAACCGGACGCCGCCGGGCGCCACCAACCCGCGAACATCGAGCGAGTAGACAGCGATATTCGCCTTGTTGCAGGCATCAATCGTCGCGGTCAGCTCCGACAGCCGTTCCGCGTCCAAGGGAAATCCCGCGGAAAACAACACCAGCATTTTTCGGCCGGGCACTGCGCGCAAACCCTTTGCCAGACTCCGGATGGCCAATAGCATCGAACGCGCGCCCAAGTCCGAGGCAGCGTTGTTCAGGGAAAAGGGACCGGTTGAGGCCACCATAGCGGACTGCGAGTTGGGATCGGGATTTGTCTCCAGGTATGGTGTCTGCACCCCGCTAACCGCAGCCTTCAACTGTTCTGCGTTGGCCGTGAAATTCTGCTTGATCATCAGGCTGCCGCCAAATTCAGCGATGGCCATCATGCGATCGGGCCCGGCCGTCTTTTCGATAAAGGTGCCGGCGGCTTTGCGCGCCTGGATTTGATCGGCTTTGTCCATCGAGGAGTTGTCAAAGAACAGCACCAGGTAGCGTTTTTGGCCTTTTTCCTGAACTCCGGGATCAGAGCCGAACGAAAAACTGGTGATGGTCTGTTCCTTGTTGTCTTCGTAAACCTTAAATTCTTGCTGCTGCACATCCCGAATGTAATTGCCTTTTTTGTCCGTCACGACAGCGTCGACCAACACGATGCGCGATTCCGTTTTAATCACCGGTACCGGTGCCGTTGCGGCCTGTTCATTCGTAGCCGCCGGCTTGGGCGGTTCAGGCGGCGCTTGCGCGCGCACCAAAGGACAAGAAGCCGCAATCCCACTCACAGCAAGCATCAACATCCAGTTTTTTCTCATTGAAATCTTCCCCCACGAGCGCACGGCCTGCTCCTCAGTTCGGTATAACCCCATCCAGGAACCTTGGCACAACTTGCCTGAAGTAGGTCGCATCGTCCAGCGATATATGGCTGTCATCAAACATCAAGGCAATGAAGCGATCCGGGAGTACCGTATTCCCGGACTTGATCGGCTCTGCCTCTGCTACCTGTGTCTTGCTAGCGGCCTCCGCCTTCTCTCGCCGCGTTTCCCGCGTTTCCATCGTGAACAGGCTGATGGGCTGTAATTTGCCCTGGTCAAATAGTTGGAAATCTTCCTGTTTCAGATTCGCTACCGGATTGTTTTTGCATCGCGCACCACCACGTGCACTTGCACCAGGTTTACACGTAGTCTAAAAGTGGTGCCGGAATCCTGGACGGTGACTTCCGCGTTTGGATCGTTCTTGGTTGAGGGGGCCGAGCTCGAGGTGGCATTCCGCTTTGCTTCGGAAGTCGCGGAGGGGTCCTGCGTCGCGCCTCCTGCGGGCTGCTGTACGTTTAACGGTAACAGCCCTGCCAGCACAGCCCCAATCACAGCCATTCTGACGAGCAGCCAGCGCTTCCTGATCGCGTGGAACCGTGTGTAAAGCATCCCTCGCCCTGCCCCCATTCGCGAGCTGGCCGCACTTCCGCTAGTAGCCCACTCATCTCCCTGCGCGGGTGGGACACCCTGACTATACCCCGGGGCATTCGTTTGTCAACGAAGCTTCTTCTTCGCTTTCAGGTTCTCGCGGGCCATTTCCAGTGCCTTTTTAACACTTTTGCTCTCGGCGCTTCTAAGGCGCACGTGGGTGGCTCCGCTAAGTCCCCATTTGCCTGTCACCGGCGTGAATGCTTCGGGTTCTTTTTTCACGAACTCGGCTTGCTGCTCCGGCGTCAACTTCACCATTGCCCATTTCTCATCCGGATAGCCCAACGTTGCAAAGATGTGCCCGTCGGCGCGGAAGTCGGGATGGTCCATGTGCTCCCGTTGCTCCGCGCCAGGCAGGCTCAACGCTAGTTTTCGGAACGCTTCGGGACCCATATGCTCCTCCTCTTCGGTCGTAGCTTTATTCGACGTTCAGGGCTTCTCGTCCGTCCTCCTCGCATTGCTACGGAACCCTTCTATACTCCACACATCCTGGGCCTCCATGTGACGGAGCACATAGTGATCGCCGTTCGCAACGACTACCCGAAAATAGGTTTCTCCGGGCGAATACCAGCGGTCTTCCACTTCAGCAATCTCCAGGACTTCCTGCTCCAGCCTAAGGCGCAAGGGCCGTTCGTCCGCTCGGTAGCCCGCGTAGCTCTCGACCTGCACTGTTTTCATCGAGCTTCCCGATCGCCTACGTGCTTCTGCCGTAAGCCGTTTCCGCATTCCATGCCGCTCCCAGGAAAACGATCACCGTGGAAATCTGCATCCAGATCATCAATCCGATGACGGCCGCCAGACCGCCATATACCACGTTGTACGGCATTTTGCGCACATAAAAACCAAACAGGGCGTTGGCGACCCACCAAAGCAGCGTCGCCAGTGCGGCTCCCGGCAAAACCCCTCGCAGGCTCACTTCCTTCGGTCTGGCCACCCAATAGATCACTGTCAAGGCCGCCATCGCCAGAATCATTGCGGCCACGGGGAAGAACACCAGCCACATTCCATGCACCGGAAGGCTCCGGCCGAATTCACGGGTGACCCAGTGGCGAATCGGCCTGCCGAATACCCCTAAGATTCCGGCGACCAGCAGTGGCGCCATGGTGATCAGAAGCAGCAGCACGCCGCGCGCCTGGCGGTGAATGAAGCCGATGCGCTCGTCGTCACCATAGATGAGGTGAATGCCATCCATCAGCAGCTTCATCACTTGAGAGCCCCCCAACAGGGTCCCAGCCCATCCCAGCAGTGCATACTTCCACAGGTCGGGGCCGTGGGTCGTCAGGAAGTCCGAAACAATTCCCTGGCTCCCAGGCGGTAAAAAGCTGACGAAATCACGAATGGCTTCGAGCAAGTCGGTTTTGCGGCCAAGCCAGCTGGAGCCAAAACCAGCCGCAAGAAGCAAAGTGGGGAAAAATGCCAGAAACAAATTGAAAGCAATCGCCTGCGATATGATGCCGCAGCGCGGAAATACCCGCGCAAACACCTTCCACACTCTTTTCGCCAAGTCCGACCTCGCTCCCATGCCGCATTATATCTATTGCTTGCTATGAGGCTTCGCCTATTTGATGTCCTGGCAGCGGCGCGTCTTGTCCTACGAGCCCCTTTTCTTCGCGGAAACCCCTTACCTTCTCTGCAACCGTCGTTGCTATTGTAAGCGAGCGCGCCCGCTCGCCCCGCTATACTCGTAGTCGGAGCCCGCACGATCTGCTCTCGTTAACGATAACTGCTGAGCGAGGTCCGTTTATGAGCAAGATCTTCATCCTGAGTCTGCTTGTTTGCCTTTGGCTGGCACCGGCGGCTCGTGCGCAACTCACCGCTGCCGAAATGAGAGAGAAGGCCACCGCCGAAACGAGAGCGAGGGCCGCCGCGGAGGAAATGCAGCGCCAGGAGTTGGTCAACTTGCAGGGCGAAACGGTGCGCGCCATTCAAATGAACAACACCGCGTTCTTTCGCCGCGTGTACAGCGACGATTTCGTTGGCACCTTACCCGGCGGCCGCATACTCGACAAGGCGGCGCTACTTTCCGTTCTGCAGTCCTCCTCCACCTCCACGAAATACACCACATTCCTCGCCACCGACATCCGCATACGCATCTACGAAAATACCGCCGTGGTCACCTGTTTATGGTCCTCCCGGGGAATCTCCGAAGGGCATAATTTCTCGCGGCAATCCCGCGTGACCACTGTCTACGTGTACGGACAACGCGGGTGGCTGGCCGTTGCCAGCCAGGAAACGCAACTTCCCGGATAGGTGGCTTGCGAACATCGCGCCGCGAATTGCGCGCGTGAGTTTTCTGCATTCTGCGCCGGATCATCCAATGGCAAATAAAGGCACAGGCTGTCCGTCGCTACACGATTAGCGGCTCCTGTCGTACACTTTGTTTATCTTGTGGATTTGAGGATGATGCCCCATGTCGCCTGCTGCTGCGCCCGGAAGTAAAGCTGCTTCCCTCGATCTCAAAAAGGCGTTGCTGGAAACGCTTGCTATCAAAGAGAATGCCAACCAACTTCTTCTCCGAACCATTGCCGACGCGCGCTTCGGGGGCACAGCAGGGAGCGCCGCCTCCAAATGACGCGAGGCTTTCGTCATCTCTGGCTCGTTGCCCTGTGCGCTCTTCTCTTGCTGACACTCGGTGGCTTCGCAAGCGGGCAGTCCGACGCGGGGAAAAAATCCACGTGGCAATCCATTGAATTCGGCATTGTTAAACTCAATGATGCGGCGCCCATTTCCTGGAACATCTATCACTCCGATAAAAAAGGGGTGCTGCTGGTGCGCTTGTGGAAGAGGTATTTGCTGGTCAGAGCGCAGGACGAAGAAGTCTACGATATCGATCCTCAGAAAATTACAGTCAAGGGCAACGCCGTCGAATGGTCGCTCGCCGATGTGCCAGAGAAACCCATTGACACGCCGGAGTGGAAAGATCGCAACGTCGGCCTGGTCCAGCGGATACGGTTCCGCCTCGGCAAGGAAGGCCATTTCCTGGAGCTACAAATCCCCGTTGCACCCAATGGCCGGCCCATGTACTGAGATCTTTTTCCCGCAGCAACGCTTTCTGTCGCAGGAATCCAGGTTTCTCACGAAACACAGTTCCCCGTATCACTCGCACACGGCAACGCTCTGTCATCCTGACGGGCGCGCAGTCTGCTGCCCGGAAGGATCTCAACGAACGCGCTGCGAGATTTCCGATTGTAACGCTCGTGCACGGAAGTGATTCTGCGATTCAGCCGAGACACTCAGGCTAATTCTGCCGCGAAGTGCCGCCGCTCGGGCCCCACGACGCGCCGTTCGGGCCGCCCTGTCGATACACCCCATAAAACCACGGGATCCCAAGCGCGCCAGGCTCGACCCCAACCACAATCTTGTCGCCTTCATGGAACCGGTCGAAATCGTCCGAATCCACGGCCAGCCGCTCAACCCGCCGACCCGGGCGCCACGAATCGACAAACACGCGCCGTGTGCCGCGGACCACGCCTTTCATCTGATAGCGGCCCTCCACCACGCTGTTGTGGTACGCCACGTTTTTGGGCGAATCCAGCCTGCCATTCAGAAAGAGCGCCATGGAAAAAATGAATGGCACGGGTATCAGTCCGGTGAACAGGTGCCGGAGCAACTGCAGATCCTTGCGCGCCCTGGCGCGGCGATCCAGAAAGACAGCCATCGTCAGCGCCACAAAAAACACCACTCCAAAAAACACCAGCATCGCGTCGATATCCAGCGGCGCATAAAGCTGGCTGACGTAGGGAAACAGCAGCGACCCGGCAAGAAAAATGGCCGTCTGAACCAGCAGGCGGCGCCGAAACACCAGCTCAGCGGCGGCAGGGGTCAATCCGCATGCGGTGCACTGAGCACCGTTCAGTTCCGCACCACAGTCGAGACAACGGGTCATGAGAAATAGTATACGGCGTGTTAATTTCCCGCCGCTAGTTTCGCGAGCAGTTCCTGGAAGTGCTCTTGTTGGTCCCGAGAAACGGCCACCGTCACGCCCATCCCATGTCCCGGCTCTACCCGCTTCACCGAGCATTCCAGCCACAGGGCACGTTCCGCGCTCATACGCGCGCGAAATCCCGCTCCTACCCAGAGAAGATCCTCTGATTCGATGAACATTCCGCCCGCGCTGATGTCTCTGGTGCGACCCTTCAGCCAGGCAGAACCCCATTCGATTTCCAACGCAGCTTGGTAGCGGTACCGTGGGGCGCGACGCTTCTCATTCCGGCGCTGTCCCTTGTTCCCTGTAACCATGGACTCGACGCTCCCTCAGAAAACCAGCGGCGCGCCTAGTCGAGCCCGCGCAGCGTGCCTCTATCCTGAAGATACGCCGAGGAACCGTTACAAGTGTATGACGCCGGGTCATGGTGTTTTGTTCCAGCCATTTGCCACTTGGGCACATGTGTACGGTGAGCGCTGTGGCCGTTTTCGCCCACCCCCGCATCCGCCACGCACCCTCATATGCGCTAGAATTTTGAGCACACGCACCTATGCGCGAATCAGGGCTATTCCACCATCTCATCGCGGAAGAATACTCACGGGAAGCCTTGCGAAAATCGAGGAAATCCTGGAGCCCATGGCACCCAGAGTTCTCCCGATTGCTCATGATTGTTACTGCCAGCCCCAGCCGGCCTGGATTCCCTTATCGGCTATCAGAACGTGTGGTTCCGCGACAATGTGATCGTCGCAAAATCCGTTCGGCTCGCGGCCAGCTTGCTCCCGCGATCGCGTGCATGAAAGGGCTGACACTCCTCCTTCAGACACTACGCACCGTTACAGGAAAATCGCCGATCCCACACGCGCCCTGAAGGAAGACGGCAATCGCCAGACTCATATTCGTTTCCCGCGCAGTCGTCGGTCGCGCTACGGAAAAATCGCCGCCTTGCGCAGAACGATGCGCTGCTTCCATCACTTATGGCCCGCTTCGTTCTTACCAACGAAGGCTAGCTTCACCAGACAATTCAATAGCTTCAATCGCTCCCTCGCGCAGGTTACCGCCGACGGACAATGTCCTGAACTTTACTTCCTGAAGCAGGAGCGTTATGTTCCCAATGCCCACACCCCGCTGGCGTGGACGCAGGCAAACCAGGCGCTCGCTCTCCATCTGGTGAAAAAATCCGTCGAGGTATCCCGATGAATTTTTCTTCAAATGGCAAAATGTTGCTGTTGCTCTGTGCTGTTGCGTTGCTTCTTCCGGGCACACCGCTTGCCCAGGTGCAGCGCGATTCCCTCGCTCAGACTCCTCCCATGGGTTGGAACAGCTGGAACAAGTTTCAATGCAACGTTAGCGAGGACTTGATCAAATCCGTCGCCGACTCAATCGCGACGAATGGCATGAAAGACGCCGGCTACGAATACGTGGTCATCGACGATTGCTGGCAGATGAGCCGCGACGATAACGGCAACATTGTCGCCGACGCGAAGCACTTTCCTTCCGGGATCAAAGCACTCGCGGACTACGTCCATTCGAAGGGACTGAAATTCGGAATCTACTCCGACGCCGGAACAAAAACGTGCGCCGGCCGTCCCGCCAGCCAGGGGCACGAATATCAGGACGCTCTGCAGTATGCCCGTTGGGGCGTTGACTACCTGAAATACGACTGGTGCCACACCGAGACGCGCAACGCCGAAGAGGCCTACAGCACTATGAGCAACGCGCTGCTCTCCACTGGCCGCCCCATCGTCTTCAGCATGTGCGAGTGGGGTACCGCCAAGCCGTGGCTATGGGCCAAGGGCATCGGGAATCTTTGGCGCACCACCGGCGACATCACCGATCACTTTGAAGGCAGGGGCAAATGGCCTGACGGCAACTGTTGCTGGGTCGGCATGGTCGATATCGTCGAAATGCAGAACGGCATCGAAACCTACGCCGGGCCGGGGCACTGGAATGATCCGGACATGCTGGAAGTCGGCAATGGTGGCATGACCAACCCCGAATACCAGGCGCACTTCAGTTTTTGGGCGATGCTGGCCGCGCCGTTGATGTCTGGGAACGACGTGCGTTCCATGACGCCCGAAATCAAAGAAATTCTTACGAATAAAGAAGTCATTGCCGTTGACCAAGACAAGCTGGGCCGCCAGGGACATCGCGTCAGCAAGAATGGCGACCTGGAAATTTGGGCACGGTCGCTCAGCGATGGCGGACGCGCGGTGATTCTGTTTAACCGCGGCACCTCGGAAAGTGAAATAAGCGTCACATGGGAACAGATTGCTTATCCAAACCATCTTTCGGCGAAGGTTCGCGACCTTTGGGCCCACAAGGATCTTGGCGCGTTCCAGGGCGGGTATTCCACTAAAGTGGCGCCCCATTCCGTGATCATGCTGAAAGTCTTGCCGTAGTTTCCACAACAGGCAAAACAGGCAAAATTCAATCTTGCAGGGGCAAAGCCGGCGTGCTAGCCTGAGCGAACAAAAGGCGAACGACTGGAGCTGCCTCGATGCCCGATTCTCTCGCTGTCCGCTTGGCCAAATTATCGCCCCCGGAGCCTCCCCGCGACACTTCCTCGCCCCTAGCCCGCGTCTCTCAGGTGCTTGATACCTTCGCTTCGCGCGATCACACGGGCGAGGTACTCACCGCCGTTCGACACTACCCCGCCCGCGAAGCGCAGTGGGCTGATTTTCCTGAGTGGCTCAACGTGGACCTTCGCGCTGCTTACAACGCTAAGGGCATCCGCCAGCTTTACACGCACCAGGCCGCCGCCGCGGAAGCCGCCCATGCCGGAAAGAACGTCGTCATCGTCACGCCGACCGCCTCGGGCAAGACTCTTTGCTACAACCTGCCAGTGCTCGACGCCATTCTTGCTGACACGGACGCGCGCGCCCTTTACCTGTTCCCCACCAAAGCCCTGGCGCAGGATCAACTCGCCGAACTTTATGATCTGAATCAGCGTCTCGAGAATCGCTTTGGGGTGTTTACGTATGATGGCGACACGCCCAGCGACGCCCGCAAATCCATCCGCGAAAAGAGCCACATCGTCCTCAGCAATCCGGACATGTTGCACACCGGTATCCTTCCTCATCACACCCGCTGGACTCGCCTGTTTGAAAACTTGCGTTATGTGGTGCTCGACGAGTTGCACACCTATCGCGGCGTCTTCGGCAGCCACCTTTGCAATGTGCTGCGCCGGCTGCAACGCATCGCGCGCTTCTATGGACGCGAACCGCAATTCATCTGCTGCTCGGCCACGATCGCCAATCCCGGGGAACTCGCGTCCAGCCTGATCGAAAACGGAGTGGAAGTGCAATCCGAGAACGGCGCACCTGCCACGGAAAAGACATTCGTGTTCTATAACCCGCCGGTCGTGAACCGCGCGCTGGGCATCCGCCGCAGCTACATCAACGAATCTTCCCGCGTCGCGCAGGAATTCCTGAAGCACGATCTGCAGACCATGGTGTTCGCCAATTCGCGGCTGTACACGGAGCTGATTCTCACTTACCTGCAACAGGCCAATCCGCAGCTCCCGGGAAAGCCCGAAACGATTCGCGGCTATCGCGGTGGCTATCTACCCAGCGAGCGCCGCGAAATCGAGCGCGGCCTTCGGGACGGGCGCATTCGCGGCGTTGTCACGACTTCCGCCATGGAATTGGGCATCGATGTTGGCTCGCTGGACTCCGTAGTGATGGCCGGCTATCCCGGCACCATCGCCGCAACCTGGCAGCGCGCCGGACGCGCCGGGCGTCGCAGCGGAAGTTCTTGCGCGGTCCTCGTAGCTTCGTCGTCGCCGCTCGATCAGTTCATCATTCGCCATCCCGACTATTTCTTCGGCAACACGCCGGAGCACGCCTTCATCCAGCCAGACAATCTGGAAATCTTGATCAATCATCTGAAGTGCGCGGCCTTTGAGCTGCCCATTCATCCCGAAGAGAAATTCGGCGCCGTGGATCTCCGCGACCTATGCGCGCGCCTCGCTGAAGCGGGCTATCTGCATCTTGCGGGAGAGAACTACCACTGGACCAGCGACGCCTATCCCGCGGATACCATCAGCCTGCGATCCGTCACCAGCGATAATTTCGTGATTATCGACACTACGGGCGAGCCGCTGGTCATTGGCGAAGTCGATTTCGTCAGCGCGCTCACCACCGTCCACGAAAAGGCGATTTACATTCATGGTGGCCAGCAATACCACGTGGAGCATCTGGACTTCAAAGAGCGCAAGGCGTACGTCAAGCAGGTGGATGTGGATTACTACACCGACGCGATTCGCTATACGCAAGTCTGCATCCTGGAAATCGCCGGCACCGCATCGTCAAGCGTTGCCGGACCATCCAGCCCTCACGGTGTCATCCTGCCTGCCCTGGGCGATGTCAGCGAAGGGCGCGAAGCGAAGGATCTCAACGACAGCATCTCCACGGTCCCAACCGCCGGCGCGCACTCCCGTTCCCATGGCGACGTCCTCGTCCGCTCGCAAGTTGTCGGCTTCAAGAAAATCAAATTCTTCACCAACGAAAACGTGGGCGCCGGGAAACTCGAGCTTCCCGAAAACGAAATGCACACCACTTCCTACTGGATCACGCTGGGGCGCCCGCTGCTGGAATCGCTTCCCTACTCCATCAGCGAACGCCAATCCGCCATGTTCGGGCTGCTCCATGCTCTGGAAACCGTGGCCACTCTGCTGCTCATGTGCGACTGCCGCGATCTCGGCACCGCCATCGGCGAGCGTCCACCGGCGCCGGGAGTTGACGCAGAGGAAATGATGACGGTGCGCATGGAAGATGCTGCCGGCGGCAACAAAGAATTCTTCGAGCCGAATCTGTACCTGTTCGACGCTTATCCCGGCGGCATTGGCTTCTCCGACCCGCTGTTTCGCGCGCACGATTTGCTGGTGCAAAAGACGCGTGAGTTGATTCGCGCTTGCCCCTGCGAAGCCGGCTGCCCGTCCTGTGTCGGCCCTGCGGGCGATCTCGCGCCGAAAACCAAGGAAGCCGCGTTGGCCATCCTGGATCGGCTGCTGGTGTGAAATCAGGAGCACCATTACGCCCGTGAATGCCTCGGACAAATTCGCCCGCCTCGCCGCATTGAGGCCCGCGCACGCCCTGCCGTCACCGCCCGCGGTTCTGCGCACGCCGAACGACAATGACGAGGTTGCACGGCTCCTCGGGGCCGGTGTCGCTTGCAACCACTACGGCGAACACCTCGCTGTGCGCAACTGGTTTTCTACCCCGGAATTCTCCGCGCCTTCCTCCGTCGCGCTGGAACTGCTCTGCCGCACGCGCGATGAAGTGTCGTCTCGGCGCACCCGCGCGGCGCTGGAAAATCCGGATCGTTGGCTCTTCCTCGACACCGAAACCACCGGCCTCGCCGGCGGCACCGGCACCTACGCTTTTCTGATCGGCCTGTCCTGGTGGGATGCCGGCGGCTTGCAGGTCGAGCAATTGTTTCTTCGTGATTTTTCCGAGGAATATTCTCTGCTCCATGAACTGGCTGCTCGTATCGCGGAGCGCCCCGTCCTGGTCACCTTCAACGGCAAGACGTTTGACTGGCCGCTGCTCGAGAGCCGCTTCACCATGACCCGCTCCATCAAAGTTCCGCAACTCTCCGCGCATCTCGATTTGCTTCATCCCGCGCGCGCGCTTTGGAAGCTTCGCCTTGGTTCTGTTCGCCTGGTGGAACTCGAGCGCCACGTCCTGGATGCGTCGCGCCTTGGCTGGCATCGCGAAGACGAGGTCATCTCTTCTCTGATCCCGCAGCTTTATTTCGACTATCTTCGCGGCGGCTCTCCTTATCCCCTCGCGGGCGTCCTTAAGCATAACCAGATGGATCTGCGTGCACTCGCCGCGCTCTACGGCAAGATCAATTCGCTGCTGGATGAATGCAAATCCTCTCTCGCAGAAACCGATTCCCTGGATCTTTTCGGGCTCTCCCGTTTCCTCGCCCGCCGCGGCGAAACGGACCGCGCTCATTCGGCATGCTCTCAAGCCAGAGACGCTGGCCTGCCCGCTGTCTTTCGCTCTCAAGCAACACGCGAGCTCGCGTTTCTCGCCAAGCGCCGTGGCGATGCCGAAGCCGCTTCATCCCTCTGGCACGAACTCGTCAACGATCCCCAGGACGGCATCATCGCGTGCGAGCAGTTGGCCATGCACTACGAGCGCCGCGAAAGAAATTACGACCGCGCCATCGAGTTCACGCAACTCGGGCTCCTGAAACTTTTTTGCCAGCGCCTCCCTTCCCGCGACCCGTCCAGCATCGTCCGGACCGCCCGCCTGCAGGACAAGCTGACGTGCCGCCTGGACCGGCTGCGGCATCGTATAGAGAGGCACCGAATGGCCACTTCGGAACCCTTGCTCGCTGATTCGGCCGTGGCGAGAGCCGGCGGTGCCCGCCGGTCAGGTTGATTTTCTTTGTTTCCCCGCAGAACCTTTTCTAATTTGGAGGTATAAATCGGATGGAATCTTCAGCCACAAAACAGCAAAGTATTGTTGAGGGAACAATGGCCAGCACACAAACTTCTTACTTCCACACAGAACTGGAACTGCGGCGCCAGCGGTTGCTGGCAGCGACACGCGCCGAGGCGCACGATGCCTCACTTCATCAGCTTCTCGCCAGCGTCGACGACGCTCTTTCCCGTCTGCACGCCGGCACCTTCGGCATTTGCGAATCCTGCCATGACAGCATCGAGGCCGACCGCCTGCTGTGCAATCCTTTGCTACGCTTCTGCCTTGACCATCTCTCTCAAGACGAGCAGCGAGCACTCGAACGCGATCTCACTCTTGCTGCGGGCTTTCAGCGTACGCTTTTGCCGCGGGCTGACTGGTGCATCGACGGCTGGCAGGCTCGCTATCACTATCAGCCCGCCAACCTGGTCAGCGGCGACTACTGCGACCTGATCGAATCCGACGGCTCGTTCCTGTTTCTGCTGGGCGACGTGGCGGGTAAGGGCGTGGCTGCTTCCATGTTGATGAGCAATCTTCACGGAACATTTCGCACTCTCGCCGGACAGCACCTACCGCTGTGCGACCTGGTGTCGCACGCCAATCGGCTGTTCTGCGACAGCACTACCGCCGGGCAATTCGCCACCATGATCGTCGGCGCGGCTTATCCGGACGGGAAAGTCGAATACGTCAGCGCCGGGCATCTACCGCTGCTTCACGTTTCGGCTTCCGGGGTGTCTTCGCTGGAGGCCACGGGGGTGCCCCTGGGAATGTTCTGCACCACGAACTTTCCTGTGCGCGAACTGAGCCTCGCACCGAGCGATAAGCTTCTGCTCTACACAGACGGGCTTACCGAGGTGTTCAATCGCGCGGGTGATGAATACGGCCTGGGCCGCGTGCACTCGCTCGCCAAGCGCCACGTGGCCAGTCGGCCCGAGGCGCTACTTTCTGCGTGCTTGGACGAAATCCACAATTTTTCGGCATCCGCCAAGCAAGAGGACGACCTTACGCTCCTGGTCCTGCACCGCTCGCACTAAGTTGCGGGCGCACGCCGACGCTAAAGGGAGACCCTGTATGGGCCTCCTGGCACTTTCTTTGAATTTCACTTTTACCTAGAAGTTTTGATTTGCGCCCCAGCGGGCTTTTGTTCGGGTCCAGACTCGGGAAGCGCTTCCCACCCGAGATTTTTCATCCATTGCAAATACTGCGCCCGATCGCCGCCTTCCAGCGTCACGCACTCGCTGCCGACACATCGCAGGAAAACTCCACCTCTCACTGTATCGAAGGTGAAAAGGTTGGGCCGCCGGTATAAGTTACTGCGGTCGACATACTTTTTTTCCAACGCCTCCGAGTACTGCCCGAAAAATCGTTCTGCCGCTTCGGGAGTCGCAAGCCGTATGCGGGTCACTAGCAGCAACCGCGTGGCCGTTCCTTTCCACTCATACGTTGCGTAGATATCTCCATTCCAATCCGCCGAAAGACTCTTCGCGCGGTCTTCGTCCAGAAACTGCTTCAAAATCTCTTTCCAGCCGAACTCGCCCATATAGTTCTGTTCCAGCAGCGTCCACGGCTTGCCAGGAAAATCCGGTGGCAATTCCAGCTGAATTGGGGGCGCCACTTTTCCTGCTCGATACAGCTCCGGGTGCATGATCTGCTGGGTATTCGCTGGCGGCCTCGCAAACACCGCGGCAAATCCATTCCAGCCGTCCGCCTTCAGCACGGACAGGGAAAACGTCAGCCCGCTGAAATACGGGAACATCAGCGAGTCCTTGATGAACGGCGGCGCCTTCTTCAGCATGGGCGTCTGGCTCAGATCTCCCACGAATATCGAGGGATCGATGTCGGGCAGTTCGCGCAATTTCAGTCCTTTGTCCCTCAGCGTGTAATCGAGCATGCCCGCCATGGCGCTGCCTTCCAGAACCGATTCCCGCGCCAGTTCGGCGTCGTCATTCGGGCGCGCGGCTTTCACCCAGAGCTCAATCTGGAATTGTTGATCCTGAAGCGCATGCGTCAGTTCATGCGACATCACCATGCGCTGGTCTTCCGGAGCGATCCAGTCCGCGATATAGAACTCGTGGGCCTTTGGATCGTACAAACCGGCAATCTGTTCTGTCAGCAGCTCCACCAGGAAATTCTCCAGGTCGAATCCCTTTGGTATCAAGCCGAAGGCTTCGGCGCTGCGCGTGGAGGCATAACGTTCCTTGGCATCCTTTTCATCGTCCATCTGCTTAAGGACATACGCGTGGATTTCTTCCCGCGAACGCATCGTCTTCTTCAGTGGCGTCTTCAATTTCCAGCCGGTAATCTCGCTCATGTCCTTCAGGACTTCGTCAGCGGTGGCCACAAATTCAGGATTGTTCTTCTCGGGAGCGGGCGGTGACGGGGCAGGCGTAGCCTGTTGCGCCTCAAGCAAGGGGGTTGAAACCAGAAAAAAAGCAAGAATCGCAAAGAATCGGACAAGGCAACGCCGAAAATCGTGTCTCCGAGGCATACCTTTAAAGGATAGCAGATTCGTTTGGCGTTCTCTGGTATTGAAGGTAAGCGCAAGACTCCCCTATGGGGGTGTCCGTGATTCTTGCAGCCAGCTGCCTTTACCCATATTTTTCACAGGCTGGCGCCCTGTTCGGTAATTTCGGACCTGGCCACGACCATGTCTTTTCGATGGAATCGGCGACTTCGCAAATCGGCCTTCAGTCTGCTCTCGCCACCGATCGTGCTTCATTCATGAAGGAGCGGGGCAGCGGCGGGCGCTAATTTCTCATCTTTTGCCCGGCTTCCCTTGCGGGATGGCAACTCCACCCGGAACGTCGCGCCACCGGTCGGCTGGTTCTTCACTTGAATCGTTCCGCCATGTTCCGTAATGATTCCATAACAAATGCTTAGCCCCAGGCCGGTGCCTTTTCCCACCGGTTTCGTTGTATAAAACGGGTCGAACACCCGCGATGCATCTTTCACGCCCGGTCCGCTGTCGGTAAATTCGATGAACACCACGTGTTCTTCTGAGTCCGTGCGAACCCACAAATCCCCGTCCTCGCCATTTTCCAGAATGGCATCCAGGGCGTTGTTGATCAGGTTCAGAAAAACTTGCTGCAACTGATGGGCATCGGCGCTGATCTCTGGCAAGTCGTGCGAAAGGTCGAGGTGTACGCGGATCTTTCCCATGCGCAAATCGTAATCGCGCAAAGCCAAGGTATCTTCCAGAATTGTGTTCACGCGAACCGGCATGCGCTCCGGCTTGTGTTGCCGGGCAAAGCTCAGAAGATTCTGCACGATGCGGTGAGTACGTTGCGCTTGCTTGTATATCTTTTCGGTGTATCCGATGGCGAGCGGTCCGACCTGACCACTGGAGGTCAGCAACTGGCTATATCCCAGAATCGCCGT
The DNA here is from genome assembly GCA_963792145.1 of Candidatus Acidiferrales bacterium. Taxonomy (GTDB): domain Bacteria; phylum Acidobacteriota; class Terriglobia; order Acidiferrales; family UBA7541; genus Acidiferrum. The sequence goes on along the minus strand of CAWBVH010000033.1, from coordinate 83,064 downwards.
GAGTGGGTTGTTCAGCTCGTGCGCCACGCCGGAGATCAATTGGCCCACGGCCGCGAGTTTTTCGCTGTGCAGCAATTGCTCTTGTGTGCGGCGCAAATGGTCATAGGCCTGCCGTGTTTCTTCGTACAACAGGCTGCGCTCCACAGCACTGGCCACCTGGCTTCCCACCGCGATCAGCAGGCTGATGTCCGCCGTGGACATTTCACGCGCCGTGCGGCTTCCTACCCCCAACCCACCGACGATTTTGTCTTTGGACCACAACGGAACGATATAGGCCGATACAATTCCTTCTCTCTTTTGCACCTCTCGGGCAGCTGGCGGCAGCGGCAATCCGGCGGTCGACAGAAACGTTGCACGCACCGAGCGGATCTGCTGCAGCAACTCTGCCGGCATGGTCATCACCGGAAAGCTCTTGGCAAGCTCCGGCCGGTGCCCAGCCGACGCGACTCTCTTCAGCGTCACCCCATCGCGGTCGAACAGGTACAACGATGCGGCGTCCAACCCGAACAGGTCCAGAATTTGCCGCAGCGTTTTCTGGATGGAATCGTTCAGTTCCAGCGTGGAGGCTAGCGTCTCAGCCAGTGAATTCAACACCACCAATTCACGGTTCCGCCTCCGAATTTCGTTTTCCGCGTGACGCCGTTCTGTCACGTCCAGCAGGAACCCCTGGTACGCGGTCACGTTCCCGAAGGCGTCCCGCACCGCCGTCGAAGACTCGCTCACCGTCCGCAATTCTCCGTCCTTCCTCTTGATCTCATATTCGAAATCATTCACCGAGCCGTGTTCACTCAACAATTTCCTCAGCCGCTCCCGCTCTGCAGCATTCACGAACAGCGCCGGGCCGATCTCCACCTGCATCAACTCGTCGCGGTTGTCGTACCCGGTAATCCGCATCAACGCGTCATTGAAATCCAGGAATCGGCCCTGGACGGTGGAAATGAACACGCCTTCTTGTACGCTGGCCACCAAGGTTCGATATTTCTCTTCGGCCTTTTTCCTTTCGGTAATGTCCTTCAAGACGTGAATGGTGCCAAGCTTGTGGCCGCCATGGTCCGTGAATGTCGACGTCGACGCCAGAAAATATCCTTGCAGCCACGGGTCGGGATAGTCCGCGTCGCCAGAGAGTCCCTCGCAGTAGGGACAAGTGGTAAACGCATTGGCCAGCGGGCTGAACAGGTCACGCACCGCGCGGCCCAACATGGCGTGTGGTTCTCTGCCCAGCAGGTTTGCCAGGCGCAAATTTCCGCGGACAACGCGACCTTCCAGATCGTGCACCAGGATGGGATCGCCGATGGAATCGAACGTATACACCCATTGCTGCTGGACCGTTTTCACCTGCTCAAAGAGATTTACGTTTTCAACCATGGTGCCCAAAAACTTCGCCACGTTCACAAGGTACGCCACTTCATCCTCGTGAAACTTCTTTCCCGGCACCGCGCCCACATTCAACATCCCTACAGGCCCTTCCTGCCCGCGCAGCGGAATGGTCACCAGATGGGCGATCCCCGATTCCGCCATGATCCGCCGAACCTTGGCATCTTTCTCGTCTTCAAAGCGGGAAATCCGGTAATCCTCCTGTAACACCTCGTGCAGCCACGGATCCCCCAATGCAAACTTCGCATGTTGTTTTAGGTAAACTTCACTGAAGCCCACCGACGCCCGCGCCACGAATTCCCGGGCTTCGCCCTTTCCCTCCAGCAGGCGGATGATGCCGTAGCTGGTGTTCAGACTGCCAGTGATTTGGGCAAGAACGCGTTGCAGCAACTCCGCCAGGGTTAACGACTGGCTGCCCGTAGCCGTGAGCATCGTGAGCTGCCGCATTTTTTCGCTGATTTCTTCCGTACGGGTGCGCGCGGATTCCAGCAGCAGCACGATCATTCCGATTCCCAGGCTGGCGTTTAGAAAATGATCGAAGGCGAAGCGGAAAAGGTGAAGCTCCTCCAGCTGCCACTGTGGCCGGTCCAGGTTGTTGAAGGCCAGCAGCGTAAATGCGCCCGCAAGAAGTTTGGCTCCGTGTCCACGCGCCGTCAGCGTGGCTCTCCAGAGTAGCCAGCCTGCGGTGATGCAGATGGCACTCTGCAGCACCGCCGTTCCCCATCGCCAATCCGTCAATCCATTGCCGTTACTCTCGTAGTAACAGGTGGTCAGCGCCAGCAGCGCGGCCAGCCACAGCACCGGCCAGAACGAGCGGTTCGACTTCGAGGTCAGCTCCCACGATGGAGGCCAAAAAGAGCACCAACGCGGCCATGTCGGCACCCGACACGACCAGTCGGAAGGCGAACTTTACGGTGAAAAGCATGGCAAGTTCGCTGAACGAGGAAAGCGTCAGGCACACCCATCCAAGCAGCCACAGCTTATAAAACGCCGTTGCGTTATCCCTCTTCAGGTGAATGAACAGCACCAGCAGGGTCAGACACGCCGTTGCTTCAAAGAACGCAATTGCCTGTAGGCCTTGATTGGGAACCACGGCCATTCCTCCGGCGTTTTCCTGAAATAAATGAATGGATAGAGGCGTCCTTCGCGACGAAGGTATGGACACCTCGGCTAGCTTGACGCTAACACGCTATTTTCTTACTGGGCAAGGGCCGCACATCTGGCATGTGACCTCACATATAATGATGCTTGGGAGATAACCATCGTGGACACAGCTACGGCTCATATCCTGGTTGTTGACGACGAAGAAGCGATTCGCGAAGTGGTCTCCACAATGCTGGAGTCCCGCGGTTACCATTGCACCACTCTCAGCAATGGCCGCGCCGCTCAGGAGTTTGTCCGCAAGCAAACGCCGGACCTGGTCCTCAGCGACATGATCATGCCCGAAATGGACGGCATTCAGCTTCTCGATTGGCTGCGCGGTTACGACCCCGAAATTCCCGTTATCATGGTTACCGCGATCCACGACATCTCCACCGCTCTCCAGGCCATTCGCCGCGGCGCTTATGACTACATCCTGAAACCCTTTGAAAAGGATCAACTCTTCCATGCCGTCGGACGCGCCTGGCAACATCGCCAACTTGTCACGGAAAACAAGAATTACCAGCTCAACCTGCAACAGGAAGTCGAGAGAAAAACGGCGGAGCTGACCAACGCCCTCGATCTTTTGACGCAGTCGTACGACGACACCCTGGAAGCACTCGGCAGCGCTCTGGACCTTAAGGACGCCGAAACCGAAGGGCACTCCCAGCGCGTCACTGCCTACACCATTTCCATTGCCAAGAACGTTCCCGTTCCTCTCCCGTATCTCACCGTGCTGGCTCGCGCCGCTTTTCTTCACGACATCGGCAAAATGGCCATCCCCGACAAAATTCTCCGCAAGCCAGGGCCGCTGGACGACGCCGAAAAAGTGATCATGCGCACTCACTGCGAGATTGGCTATAACATGCTCACGCGCATTCCGTTTCTGCGCGACGCCGCGGAGATCGTCCTCGCGCACCAGGAATTCTTCGATGGCACCGGCTATCCTCGCAGCTTGCGCGGCGAACAAATCCCTCTTGGGTCACGTATCTTCTCCATCGCCGATGCCCTCGACGCGATGTTGAGCGACCGCCCGTATCGCCATGCTCTTCCCATGTCTCACGCGCGCGAAGAGATTCGCCGCTGTGCCGGCACGCAATTCGATCCCAAAATTGTGGAGGTCTTTCTCTCCATTCCCGAAAACCACTGGATCGAGCTGCGTGAAAATCTCGGCTCACCGTTCCGCCTCACGCACTTGAAAAACATCGGGCTGGTCCCGCAGTAGGTTGGCGCCAATCTCTTCGATCCATCTGCTCGCGGCTGCCTCTGCGACATCGTGGCTTGCGCGTTATTCTTCTCCGTGCCATGCTTCTCTTGCTGTCGGAGAGAACCTATGCCATTGGTCCCAATCAAAACCTCTTCCGAAACCGGCTACTGTGACTGCGTTTGCGGCTGCTATGAACTCGCTAGCCTTCGGGATGAGGATACCGGCAAGGGATATTGCCCGGCTTGCGGCAAGGATCATCTCGACTGGAACCTCGGCGTTGGCGTCCCCGTCCCTGCTCCCGCCAAAGTCTCGCCGAATTCTTCCGCGGGCCAATCCACTAGCCAACTTCCTCCTGCAGCGGACCCGCCCGCCCGCCTCCGTTGATGCGCCTTGCTTAGCCCCGCCTCTCTCTTTTGTAGCGGCCGCCTTCTGTGGCGGGCGCCTTGTTCCTCATGTCGTCCGATGGACTGCTTTCCAACCACGCCATATAAAGAAAAGAACGCGCCCTTTTCCCTGAACGTTTCCAGCGACTTCTAGAACTTCACAGTCAGCGACATCTGCAAAATGCGTGGATTAGAGATCGTAGCGATGCTTTGCCCAAACTGCTGGCTGTTGATGTCCATAGAGGCATTGCCGTTGGTGTCGACCGGCGGCGCAAACGTCGGATGATTCAAGACGTTAAACGCATCCGTGCGGAAGCTCAGGCTCACCTTTTCGGTAACGTGGAACAGTTTGGTTGCCGAGAGGTCCCAATTAAAATAGGACGGGCCGTTGAATGCATATAATTGAAGGTTCCCCACTTCGCCGGGCTGTGGATTGCAGAAGCCGCCCGGAACAGCGGGATCGCAGGCCAGTTGCGGTGATGCCGGTGCCCCAGTTCCGTCGGAACTGACCAACTTCGGATTGATGAGGTAGACCACCCCACCATCTTGTTTGAAGACACCTAGATCGTTGCTGATCTGTCCGTGACCCAGCGTCGCGACCGCCGTATTGTGGGAAGAGCGCAGCCCCGCGCGATTCAGCGTCGGCTGTCCCGAAATGATGGAGTAAGGCGCTCCCGATTGCCACGTAAAGATTGCGCCTGTCTGCCAACCGTCCAGTAGCATGCGCATAAACTTGTTGTCCGAGGACAGTTTGTGACCCTGGCCGATCGGCAGTTCATACGTGAAGTTCGCTTTGAACTGCTGGGTGATGTCAAACGGAGCGCGGCTTCTTTCAAACCGCGGGTCTGCGTTGTTCAGGTAGGGCAAAAAGCGGCTCTGGTCGCTTCCGGTGGACGTTCCGGTTCCATAGTCCGTCATCACCTTGCTAAACACATAGCTCAGCTGGAAGTACAATCCCTTGCTCAAGCGCCGCTGCAACGCCACGACTCCGGCGTTGTAGCTGGAGAAAGACGTATTCTTCAACATATCTCCGCCACGGATGAGATCATTCGGAGCGAAGAAATTGGTGATGGTGTTCCCGGCGCTATCGGTGGGATTGCATTGAGAATAATTGTAAACGTCCGCCAGATCGCCAAATGCGCCAGTCAAGATGTCGTTGTTCAGGAATGCCAGTCCGCCGCTCCAAATCGCTTGGACCTATGAATCCATTAAGAGCTGGGTCCACAGATGTTCGGAAAGATTGCTCAGCTGCTGGCTGCCCTGGTCTTTAAGATTCGGGTTGTAAAGCGGATTAAACTGCCCGCATTGCGTGGCCGTTCCCGCTCCACCGCAACGCGGGTCGTTCGCTGGAAGACCCTGCGCGATGAACCCGTTCTGTCGCGCCCGCTGGAAGTCCGCCAGGAATCCATTCTGGTTCAGGAGTACTTGATTCACGTCAAGGGCACGGAACAGGCCTACGCCGTGATTCCCCACATAGCTCACAGTTAGTGAGGTACCCGCACCCAGATCGCGTTGCACGCTCAAGTTCCATTGCAATACATACGGTGGCTTGATGTTCGGATCGATCGAGTACCCGATGTTATTGGCAACTCCCAACAACGCCGCATTCTGCGAGAACGTCGTAGGAATCTGGAAACTCGGCACTGCTACGCCAACCGGATTGCTGACTGTCGGCCCGTTCAAGCCGACTGGGTCCGCGGTGGCCGTTGTCGCCAATCCTGCGTTTCCCGTCACGGCGTTCTGCGCCGCCGTAAAGAATGCATCGTTCACATAATTCATACTGAAGCCCGCGCGAACGGACGTTTTGCCATCGCCAAATGGGTCCCACGCCACTCCGATGTTCGGCGAGAAGCCTCCCAGGAAGGAGTTGTACAAACCCCGCTTGCTCGGTCCTCCCGCGAAGTCAATCGGTGGCATCGCTCAGCAAAACCTGCGCGGGCCGTCTGTCCTAGTGGTATGACTGGCAATAGGGTTAGTCCCTGCTTCTCGTTGACCGGGCTGAAGTCTTCCCACCGCACCCCAAAATTCACGGTCAATTTTCGTGTCGCTCTCCAGTTGTCCGAAATATACAGCGCGAAGTCGTTCTGGCTGAAGTTGTTGTTCTGCGGCGCACGGTTCACGTATCCCGAGGTCTGGCTGGTCACGTTAAATGTCTGCGACACGTTGCTCAGAACTCCCGCAACGCTGGCAAGCAGCGCGCTTCCATTGTCGAAATCCGCCGTGCCTGCTTGCGTTCCTGCAGGTCCCGGAAAGTTTGAAGGACTCGGACCGAACGAATTGTTTGGGGCGAATCCCAACTCAAGCGTCGGATAGATCCCCGCTGAATTCGTCACCAGGATGGCCACGCGTTCAAACTGCCCTCCGAATTTAAACAGGTGGTTACCGTGAATCCACGTCGCATTGTCCTGCCATACCCAGGTATGTGCGGTTCTGCCCTGGGGGAGGAAATTTGGATTGGGGTTTGTGAACGGCAGAAAACCCGGGGTGTTCAGGCTGTCAATCAGGGTACCTGAGCTGAAATTCTGGGTGGTGAGGAAATAAGCGGGAGCAAAATTGAATCCAAAGCGCACCTCATTGGTCACGGTTGCTTTCGGATTCCAGCGCCACGACGTGGAAAGAAAATTGATATGGTCATCGTTGAATACGAAGGGCACCAGGCTGAAGCTTTGATCGATGCCCGGGTCCGGCCGGTCCACAAAGTTGCGATTCCAGTTATAGGTCGCCGAAAAAGTGTTGCGATCATTCAGGTTGTAGTCGACGCGAACCCCGGTATTGTCCCGGGAGTTGTCGTTGCGTTTATTGAATTGATACCCAAGAAGATTGACTCCGTCGCCGACGCGAGTGTTGTTTGCCGTCATGGGAATTGACTTAATCATCGCCAGCATCGTCGGGTCGACCGTCCATCCCCCCGGGGGACCACCGGGAATTTGCAGCAGATCCGTAGTCACGGGATTCCCCACCGGGGCTCCCGTCGTGGAGTCGACAGGTTGATAGGTAAATGGCAGCGTCGGATTCGAAGCCGCCAGTGCGGTTTGTATCGCGGGACTCAGAATCGTCGTGTTCACGGGAGTGGTATTTCGCAACCGCAGCAACTCGTAATATCCGTAGATGAAAAGTTTATTTTTGATGATAGGTCCGCCGATATTTCCGCCACCCTGATTCTGCAGCAGGAACGGTTTCGGAACGCCACTCGCCCCGTTAAACCAATCGTTCGCGCTCCAGTTGTTGCTCCGGTAAAACCAGAAACCGGTGCCATGCCAATCGTTCGTACCCTTTGGGGTGACGAGGGTGACGCTGGAGGAGCCGCCCTTGTCCACGTCGCCGTTCTGCTGCGTCACTGTGAATTCCTGGGTCTGGCTCAGGAACGGCTGGTTCGGGCTGAAATCCAAAGTCATTCTCGCGGATAAAATTGTCCTGAATATTGATGCCGTCAAGCGTCAAGGTGGAGAAGCGTCGAACGCTGCCCGTTGATTGTCGTCACCATCGACCCGTTCGGTCCGCTATTCGCCACACCAGGCTGCAGGCTCAACAGCGCTCAGGGGATTGCGATCCAGAATCGGCAATTCATCGATCTGTTTCTTCTCTACTGTGCCGGTCTGCTCCGCGTTCGTGGTGTTCACAACTTCCGCTCCGCCCTCCACCGTTACCGTTTCCGTCTTCGTCCCCACTTCCAATTTGATCGGCGGCACAGAGTATTCCGTTGCTGCGTCCAGCTTGATGTTCTGTACCGCTGCGTTCTTGAATCCTTCTTTGGAAGCGCTGACAAGGTACATTCCGTCGCCGATGCTCCGGAACTGATATCCGCCATTCGACGCCGTCACCGCGTTGTACACGTAATTTGTGCCCTGATTTGTCAGCGTCACCGAGGCGCCTTCTACCGGCAGTCCCTGCGGGTCCACCACCGTCCCCACGATGGATCCCGTAGGCACCTGCGCCACGACCAAACTCCCACCCACTCCGAGCACGAATCCAACTAAAATTGCTAAGTAAGTAAAAGTCTTCCTGAATAAAACGGACACAAATATACTCATCTTCGATCCCCCATGTGACCGGCGTGGCGGCAGCGGTTTTAGAACAGACTATGCAGACACAGACGCACTAAGTAGTGACACGTAAGCAAATTTCGAATCACTTCCCCCGTAAATTTATGTAAGCACTCCTGGTTCCACATCTGAAACACAAGCAGCCCGAAATCCCGCGCGACTCTCTAAAGCAATTCGTATCAGTAATCCGGTTGATAAATGCGACGTTGCTCGCGGCCACGCACACGCAAATTGGCCCGTGAGCTACGGTCTCTCATACTGTCTACGAATTATGGGACGGCAAAGTTCCGCGCTGTTTATGAAATGCTGGCAAGAAAGCGCCTTATTTACCTAAATAAAGCAGCGCCAGAAGAAACAGCCATAACGCATCGAGGAAATGCCAATAGTAGGACGTGACTTCTGCCGCCACAGACCTCGTCACGTTTGCTTCCGAAAAATTCTGCCGCGCCACATAGCCGAGCGCCACAATTCCGCCAATCAAATGCAGAGCGTGGGCGCCGGTAAAAATGTAGAAAAAGCTGCTCGCGGGATTGGTGGCGAGGTAAATCCCTTGATGGGCCAATTGCCGCCACGCGACCACTTGGCCGATCAAAAATCCAACGCCCAGTGCTGTGGTTAACATCCAATACGTTTTGAATCCCGCGCCGTCCGCTTTCGCCAGGTGCTTTCTCGCTAGCTCCAGAGTTCCGCTGCTGATCAGGAGTACCGCGGTGTTGATCCACAGCAGCGCCGGAATGTGCACCGGAACCCAATCGCCGCTCGTCCCCTTGCGCACCAGAAACGCGCTCGCCAATGCCATGAAAAACATCAGGATCGAGACAATCCCGACCGCTATTCCGGTGAAGTACCGCTTCGAAGACGGCTGCCCTTTCCCCGGTTTTTTTCCGCCACCTCCGTTGCCGCCTCCATTGCCTCCTGCGGGCGGCAAGCTTGCGCCGCCACCGCCTCGCCCGGTGTGTTCGACGATCAGCTCAATTTCTTTTGTTGAGGTCGCGCTTGGCATTTCTTCTTCTCCGGCTCCTCTTCCTTCCTACTGGCGCTCTTGCGTCAACTGTTCCGGTGAGAGGTGCTGGGGCGCAAAATCCTTCCCGTCTTCCGCCAGGAATTCATAGGCTCCCCGATAGACCACCGGAGCGGTGCTGCCAAAGTTGTCTTCCGGCGCAGGCGAGCCCACACTCCATTCGAGAGTTGTTGCCGCCCACGGGTTGTCTTGCTCGACTTTTTTCTGCCCGAGCAGCGTGCTGAAAAAATTGAACACGAACACTCCTTGGGCTGACACCGTCCAGATCGTCGCCACGGTCACGAACGTTCGAATCGACGCACCCGCGGACGCTAGCGCCGCCCGTTGCTCTTCCACGAACAAGTGCGATTGCGTCAGTAATCCCAGCCAGTGCATAGGCATAAAAATCGCATAGACACCGGCGAACGTCATCCAGAAGTGCACTTTCCCCAGGGTCTCATTCAGCCGGCAACCGAACATTTTCGGGAACCAGAAAAACAGCGCGCCCAGAATCGCAAACGTTGCCGCCACCCCCATCACCAGGTGAAAGTGCCCGATGACAAAGTCTTCGCTGACCGATGCCCTTGCCGTATCGTGACGCGCCAGAAACAGGCCGGATAATCCGCCCGCCACGAACAGAGAAATAAATCCGATCGCAAACAGCATCGATGTCGTCAATCGCAGCCGCGCGTTCCACAACGTTCCCAGCCAACTGGCCAGCAGGAATGCCGCGGGAACTCCCAGCGACGACGCGAGCACGGCAAACACCAATGGCGCGTAGGGATTCATCCCCGTGGCGAACATGTGATAGCCCCACACGCAAAATCCCACGACGCCCACGCCGCAAAGCGCCAGCACCACCAGCCGCTCTTTCCACACCGGCTTTCGGGAAAACGTCGCGACCAGATGGGTCGTAAATCCAAAACACGGCAGCATCGCCACGTACACTTCCGCTTGCGCAAAATACCAGAACAACCTCTGCCACAGGATCGGCAAGCTTCCTTGCCTCACCAGGTTCCGCGGCTGGTGTGCCAGAAACGCGGTGGCCGAAAAAAAATCCGAGCCCAGCAGGCGGTCCGACAGCACCGCGCAGCATCCCGCCAGCAGCACGCTGAAAATCAGCATGCTCAAAATCGCGTTGATGAACCACGCCCAAACTGTCACCGGCATTCGCGGCAGGGTCATCCCAGGCGCGCGCAGTTCGATGGTGGTCGTCGTGAAATTTAGTGCGCTGAACAGCCCCGCCAGGCAAAACACCGACGCGCTCGCCAGCCACACGTTCACTCCCAGATCCGGCTGCAGGAAAAACGCGCTGGTCATTCCGCCCAGTGACGCAAACGTCATCCAGAACGACAGCCGGTTCAGCGCCGGAAAAGCCATCTCTCGTGCCCCGATTTGCAGCGGCAACAGAAAGCTTCCAAATCCCAGCTGCGGCGCGGCCGTCAGCACAAAAAACACCATCAGCGACCCGTGCAACAGCCGCATGGCCGCATATCTTTCTGGCGCATTCTCGATGCCGGCCAAAAACGGTATCGCGGTGTCGGGCCACGATGCTTGCATCCGCAACAACGCCGAAAGCACCATGCCCACCAAGACGCTGCCGAGCGTCAGCCACAGGTACTGCAAACCAATCGTCTTGTGATGGGTAGAGAACAATACGCGGCTCAGAAATCCTGTCTCCGCGGAGGGGTGCGAGTTGGCGCCATCGTCGTAACTGAACATTTTCGAATTACTTCCGCTAGATCGGGCTCCCTCAACCGGATTCCGTATCTTACCGCCTGCTCCGGGAATTGCAACTTTCCGCACCTCCGCGAATCTGCCCCTCGTCCTGCCAAAGCAGGCCAAGTTCCCGAGCCGTGGGCGCCAGTGATATCCTCGACGAGAGAAAAATTTCCCATGGAAAACCGACCCAATCCCGCCGCGATGTGGGACGAACGTTTCAGCAAGGCCGAGCCTGTGTATGGCGAGCAACCCAATAGCTATCTACGCGCGCAGGCCCAGCGCCTCGCACCCGGTGCTTCCGTGCTGGTTCCCGGCGATGGCTATGGACGCAATGGTCTGTGGCTGGCAAAGCAGGGCTTCCGAGTCCACACCGTCGACCTCTCTCCCATCGGAGTCGAGCGCGCCCGCAACTCTGCGCGCGACGCCGGCCTAAGCCTTACGATTGAACAAGCCGATCTTTCCACCTGGGCGTGGCCGCAAAATCGGTTCGACGCCGTCTTTTCCATCTTTTTGCACTTATTCCCGAATGTGCGCTCGATCATTCACGCAAACATGTTGCACGCGCTGGTGCCTGGCGGTCTTTGCATCCTCGAAGCCTTCACTCCTGCGCAGCTGAAATTCTCCTCCGGTGGGCCCAAACAAACCGACCTTCTCTACTCCGCCGAAATCCTCCGTCAGGATTTCGCCGCTGCTGAGATTTTTGCTCTTGAGGAAGCCACAGTCTCGCTCGATGAAGGCCGCATGCACAGCGGCCCCGGCGCCGTCGTTCACGGCGTTTTCCAAAAAAAATGAAGCACTAACGGTCTCCCAAGGCAGGACGGCGTTGCGTGCTCAGAACGCAATTTGCGACGACCTTCCCACTTGAAATTACCGGCCTTTATGAGAAACAATTCGGCACCGGAGGCGGTATGTCCCGCACCAACGCGTACGATCTCGTCATCATCGGTGGCGGCATTGCTGGTTCCTCGCTGGCTTGTTCCATGGCTAAGGCTGGTGCGCGTGTCTTGCTCCGGGAGAGCGAGATTGAGTTTCGCGATCGCGTTCGCGGTGAAATTCTCTGCCCTTGGGGAGTGGCAGAAGTTCCTATGCTTGCGAACAAAATCGCTTCTATACCATCATTCGAACCGTGACAGGTTGGCTTCGCGAGTTTTTCCTCGTCACCGGTCCTTCTGCCGACGCTCGCCGCGCTCACGCCCTGCCGCTCATTGGTCAAGACAAGACCCGCATCCCCGATTTGGTTTTCAGCGGCCCCGATGCCCCTCTGGCCCCAGACGCTCGAGCCCGCTTGTTCGGCGAGGATGTCGCTCCGGCCTGACCCTCGGCGTTGTCCACTATTGGAATTGTTTTTGGAACGCGGCGAACTGCTGCCGCAGTGTTTCCAACTCTCTTCGTAACTCGTCGACATCCATCTCGAGTTGCGCGATCCGTTCTCCGTTGCCCGGTTCGGTGCGCACCGTCCCCATCGCCGGGCCTGCGGCCTGCGCGATAGCGGCACCCGGCGCCACATCCGTGCTTGGCGCGCTGTCTCCAGCAAGCAGATGCATGTACCGCGACTCCTTCGTTCCCGGCTGTCTTGGCAGCACTTTCACGAGTGCCGGCTCTCGCCGCATCAGCAAATTCAGCGCGGCATGCACTGCTTCCAAATCTTCGAACGCGTACATTCGCTCCGCCCGTGTGCGCAATTCCCCCGGTGTCTGCGGGCCGCGCAGCATCAGCACGCACAACACCGCAATCTCGTGGCGGTGAAAATTGTAGAGTTCATTCAGGCGGTGCTCGTACTTAGGCACCCGCGAATCTCCTCCCGCCGATCGCACCAGCGCCTGTTCCGACATCGAGCGAAGCGCCTGGCGCACCGCCTCCTCGTCCAGCGTCATCACCGGTTCGCGATTCGACTTCTGGTTGCATGCGTTCATTAGCGCGTTCACCGAAAGCGGATAGTACTCCGGCGTGGTATTTTCCTTTTCCACCAGCGCGCCAAGAACGCGGACTTCCGCTTGCGGTCAGTTGCAGTGCCATGTCTTATTCCCCGGGGAGGATTGGTGTGTTCTGTCGGCCCCGATCAATTCCACCGGCCTGACCCAGAATAACACTTCACCGCGGCCCAAAAAGAGAAGACGGCCCGGTTAGAGCCGTCTGGAGTGAAGGTGAGAAGTGATTCTCTGTACGAATTGGCCCTAGCTTATGGCCGGAGATTCCGTTCGTCCATCGGGGTCATCCTGTAGGTCTGAAGGGCCTTGGCGGTGGCAGTGATCAATGCTTCTGATCGAGAAGCACTCTGACGGTACTCAGCAATTGGTCGATGCCGCCACTGGATTTTGATAGCACCTGTTTGATTCCGATCAATTCCGCGAACTTCGAAAGTTCCCTGGAACCGTGCATTGTGAACAGCACGATGTCAACACCCGGAGCAAAACCGGCTATATGTCGCGCGGCATCCAGGCCGTTCATGATCGGCATGGCTAAATCCAGAATAATCAGATCAGGATGCAGCTCCCTGGTTTTCTCAATGGCAACCTGGCCATTCTCTGCCTCGCCGCATACTTGCCAGTCCGTATTCTGTTCAATGCTCGAACGGATCGAACTGCGCAGAAAAGGGCTGTCATCGACGATTAGGATTTGGGCCGACATGCAAACCTCCCCAGACGCCTTGGTAGGTTGCTGGCCGAAGCTCGTCGAACCACGGTCGACGACGAACAAAGGTATCTGGTTTGGAGTCTAACGGCGGCACAAGTGGGGGCAATACCCGGAAAGCTGTACGCTAGCGTACAAATTGAATGAGCTCCGCCGGAACAATATCTCCCAGTAAACACGCGGTCACCTTGCAACTGTATTGTGGATTCCACACGAGGCCGAGGCCGCCGGATTAGCCGGTGCTCGCCTCGCTGCGCCACTTCTCCGCCAAACGCCTCATTGCGTCGTAGCACTCGCACGCGGCCGCTTCCAGTCCCCCGCGATCATCAATCTTCACGTCTCCTCGCCGGTAGGTGATCAAACCGGCTTTTTGCAGGATGCCCGCTGCTTCTGTCACGCTGGCCCGTCGCGTTCCCAGCATGTTCGCCAACGTCTCTTGCGTGAGTGGCACCACATCTCCCGCGAGCCGGTCCTGGCTCATCAACAACCAGCGAGCCAGCCGCTGGTCCACCTCGTGCAGACGATTGCACGCTGCTGCCTGCATTGCTTGCATTCCCAGTATCTGCGAGAAACGTTGCAAGTTCCTGTCCAAGCTTGGACATGCTTTCAAAGCTTCCTGGAAATCCACAGGGCTGATTCGAAATCCGCTGCCGTCCACTTGCATCACCGCTCGCGACGGGCTGGTGCTGAAACCAGCCAGCAGTGGCAGGCCAACGAATCCCTCTTTGCCAGTCAGTCCCACTTCCACGCTCTTTCCATCGGCCATCACATTCAGAAAGGACGCCAGGCCGGAGTTGATGAAGTACGCCCACTCGATGGGTTCCGCGATTTCGTTCAAAAGCGCGTGCTTGGGAAGATCGACGAAGACCAGCTTTGGGAATAGCGCGTCGAACTCGTCTGCGGCAAGGCTCAGCAGAATTCCGTTCTGAACTTTTTGACTACCGGACCCATTGGAGGAAGGTGCGACATTCTTCGAGCGTGAAACAGATTTGGACCGGGTGATCAAAGGAGCCTCGGGAAAACATCTCCGTCTATTGCGAATGGAACTTATAGGGTAACTCTACTCTCATCTACCGTTGGCGACTAGTTGAAAACGGTAGCCGCCTGACGCTACACTTTTTCGCATTGCAAACCCATGTACGCTGGCGTACAGTCTGGGGGAGGACGACGATTCTTTCGCCATCAAGGCTCTGATTCGAGCATGCCCAAAGCCACCCAAAAATCGAAGCCTTCCTCTCCGGACTGGGCGAACTCAATTCGCGAACTGCGGCATAAGCTGCGCTTGAATCAGGTGGAACTTGGCCAGCGACTGCATTACTCCGCGATGGCCATCTCTCGCTGGGAACGCGGCGAGCAGGAACCCACCGATCGCGGCTACATTGAGTTGGGGAATCTCGCAGGAGATCCCGACTGCTGGTATTTCTGGGGCCGCGCCGGACTCCACAATGAAAACTTGCTGCGCGTCATGCCGGTGCTGCGGGAGCGTTTGCAGAAAAGCAGATTCGCGGATTTCGAGGTTGTTCGAGCGGGCGGCGGTGGGCGAAAACTAAGCCCGGAGAAGCTGCAGCTTGTCGCCATTCCGGTGTTGAAGGCGGTCGCGGCCGCTCACGGCGAAAGAGGTGGTCATCCGTCCAGCTTGTTGGTCGGTCCGATCGAAAGCATGATTGCTGCGCCAAAGGACTGGTGCCCCAATCCCGCCGCAACCAGCTGCCTTCGCGTGCGCGGCAATTCGATGACTCCGCTTATTCCCGATGGCTGCATCGTGGCTGTGGATTCTTCGCAAGCCGACCACATGAAATTGGATGGGAAAATCGTGGTCGCCTGGCACAAAGATCAGGGCTTAACGGTTTCCCGATTCAAACGCTACGATCACACCGAAATTCTCGAGCCGGAAAATCACGGATACGAGTCCATTACTCTGAGCGCCAAACAGCGCTGGAAAATTCTCGCCAGGGTGCTGTGGTGGATCGGGAAAGCGCCCTGAACATTTCTGCATGGGGTCCGGATTGTTTCGTTGTCGATAGGTCTGCTGAGGGTTAACGAAGTGACGGGGCGTCTCTTCCGCGCGAAGACGGCGCCCCGACCTTTATTTGCGCCACCTCATTCGTACATCGACAGCGTTAATTTCGTCTATCGGGTCTTTTCTGTAAGGTCGTTTGCGATCGGCGAGATCGCGAAGAAGATAACCAAGGAAGAAGCTAACTGAACAGGTTTACAGGTCGGGGTGTCGCCCCCAGTCAGACGCCACCCCGGCCCCCCATGCTCAAGCGACTATTTTTTGCCACGAAATCCCCCGCTTAGCCATCAGGCAAAATGTGTATTTTAGAAACGCTGGTCACGGAATCCTGGAACCCGCTAGAGGAAGCTCATCAGTGCGCCAGCGTGCTTTAGTGGATCGAGAGGAATCTCACAGTTACTTGGATGTCGCCGCGTGAAAATGAATAGAAACTGTTCTACCGCATCTCGTTTTGTCTCATAAGGCTTTAACCCTAGCCTGGATTTCCACGGACAATAGTTGACCTAAGTATGCGGCGTGTTTTGACGTCCATCGTAGGTTGTCAGTCGTAAGGATAATCCATCCCACCATGGCACTGCGATACGTTTTCCCATGAGATCGGACGCCAAAAGGATCGGCAAGTGTGCGCGGCGGTGAAAGCTGACCTCAACTTCCTTTTCGCTAACGGTAACATCTGCAGGCATATCGATGAGGTCGCGGAAAATCTGGCGCGCCTGCGCGTCGGCGTAGCCGCGCATGCGTTGGGCGATCAGGCGATAAAGACCGCTGGCCAGCACCAGCATGGCCATGTCGAAATCCACCTTCAGCCCCACCGCTGATGAGAGCGCATCAATATGGAAGAAACGCACCGCGTCGGAGAGCGCATTTTCGATCAGCATGCGTTGGGCGTAGCGGGTCAGCAGCGCCTTGACCGGAGTGTGCCGTTGATTGGTGAGCAGAATGGTCGGTTCCTCGTGGCCGAGGTCTTGGACAAATAACTGCCGCAATGACCGACCGGCCAAGGAGATGGTCTGTTCATAGACTCGCGGAGTTCGATACTTGCGAGTGGGAACATCCAGCTCAACGGTCCGCCAGGCCGAACGTGGCAGAAGAACGATTTCCTTCAGAAGTTTGGGGGAGCGGCGGCGCAGGGTGATGAAAGGAATGTTCATCGCATCCAACCGCGCCAGCCCCTCGTGGGTCGTCAGTTTGGAATCGAAAACCAAATGGCTGGGAAGCTTGCCGTGAGCGCGCTTCCAAAAAGCGATGAACTGGAAAATCTCCTCCGCTTCCTCGCCTTTGCGCAGATCCGCATTGGAGTAGCAGAACACGTGGCTGCCGGCATCCTGAGCGAGAAAGACCAGCACACTGGGCTGGCTGCGGCTACGGGCCGAGACATAGTGCCGTTCAATTAGAGGGTCTTCCCCGTAGAAGGGTACGGAATGAAAATCCAAATTGAAGGATTCTCCGGGCAGGAGTTTGCTTCCCTGGATGCAGTGGTGCCAAGCAGTCAGGAACCGAGCCGTTTTGCGGTGATCGATTCGGCAAGAGTATTCCGAAAGATAGCTTTTCTTGGGGAAGGCATTCAGGCCGGCAAATAGTGCCAGCCCTTCATCGGCGATCAAGGCCATCACGTGGCTTTTTCGCTCAATCGACCAGAGCTTGAGCGCCAGGCAACATCGCAAGGCATGATCGGCGGGGATCATCTTTGACCCTGGCAACCCAGCGGCTTGTGTCAATTTTTGTGTCTGCAGACGCACCAAGTCGGCGACGAACAAGAACAGTCCGCCACAGCGAGTGGTGAAGGTGCGCGGAGCCACGGAAAACAGTCTGACATTGGCCACCGGCTCAACCGTGGGGCGGGGTTGCTGGGGCCGTTCTTCATCCAGCCGCCGAGGCAACGGAGCGAACCCCTCAGTTTTGAGGACTTCCCGCACGCCGGTCGGGCTCAGTGGGCACTGGCGATCCTTCAGAATCTGGCTGATCTCATAAACGGAGTGGTTTTGCTTGCGCAACTTGATGATCAGGTCGCGAGCCGCAGACTTCTTGGGTTGGGTCTGAGGACCGTGCCGCGGAGAGAGAAAAAAGGCGGGATGGGTTTCTCTGCGGAAATGGTGACAAAGGACGTGGAAGGAATTGAGGGAGTAGCCGAAGGCGCGGGCCACGTCTTTGGCGAGCCGGCCCTCGACCAGGTAAGCGCGCAGGGCCTCGTATTGGCGGTGTTTCGGCAGGCGGGGTTCGAGGAAGAAGCGGCGAAGTATACTTAATTCTTTAGGTGCGCCAATGGCCACGACAGGAGAATGTCACATACAACATGTAGTGTCAAGGACAATTTGGGCCACAATCTACAATTGTCGCTATCTTGCCTATTTATCAGCATTTCTGAGGGTTTGAGCATCCTTTTTGCTGAAGGCCGTCCTCCGCGTATATTAAATGAGATGCGCCTAAGCCATGACTATCAGCGCACCAATATACTAAGTAACTTCGCCAGGATTCTGGGAAAAGGGGCCAGAGTCGCCCAAACACTTAGCTGAATAGTTGTCCGTGGAAATTCAGGCTAGAGTAAGGGTTCCCGCCCACTCCTACATTAGTGAGGAGGCTAGCTTCCTAGCTCGCGGCCCGTAGCGGTGATAACGCGCGACGAGGCAAGCAGAGGTTGATCGGGTGACACAATGCGTACTCTTCTCTCCATTCACTGGCTGTTAACCACACTCGGAATGTTGGAGGCGCAGCGATCGGCGCAGGAAGTTGTGAAGCGACAAGACTCGGCTCCTGGACATGGCCTTGCCGTTGAAAGTGATCCTCTTGAGCCTGTCCTCCAAGGGAAAGCCTATGAGCCCCACCAAACGAAGGCCGCAAAAACAGAAGAATGAGAAAGTAGAATCCGCAACTCCTCCGAGTAACCAAAACTCCAAAATCCCGACAAAGATAAGCGAGCTCCCGCGCCCAACGGAAACCTAAAGAAACTTCCTGATGAAGCCTTTGGTCACACCGAATCCCCAGAAGCAACAGAACTTGTAACTGGTGCGGCGTGACGATGAATCCCGGTTCCTTCCGCGCTTCTCCTCTCCAGGTGAGGTTGGGTTTCCCCGCAATTCCGGATCGCGGCTGATTCTGAACCGAGAAAAACCGCATCCGAGCGATACTATTCAAGAGTCCCCGGCGATCAATACACGCGATGGGCTTCTCGTTGCTTGCGGAAGCGCTGCTGGCCGCGCACCTGCAGCATGCTTCCTGGACCGGGCTGATTCCCAAGTTTGGTTATAGCGTCGGATTCCTGATCGTGATCCTCGGGCGGCAGCGGTGTTTTGGGGATTTGGGCTGTCATTCTAGCCGCTAACTATCACGCCCCCCGGAGTCGCGCGTGTGTTGCCGATTCGCGTCGAAAAATTGCCATAACCACAAACGCGGCCGATTTCAAGTTCATGAAAACAAACGAAAAACGCCATACAGAAAAAACCTGATTCCTTTCAACCCAAAGTGCAGAGTAATTGTTTCACCATGGTCGGCAAGATTCGCGAATGTCCCCGTTGCGGGCAAAGTTATCTTTTCCGGTCGCATCGTCGGCCCATGGAGAAAATGTTCCTCAGCCTGCTTGGGTGGAAACCCTACCGCTGCGGCACGTGTGAATTCCGCTTTTACCTGGAGGCTAAGCCGGATGCAGTCGGGCAGGTGCCTGCCTCTTCGCTCGTCTCTCGGCACGAATCGGCACGCTAGCCTCCTGAACCAACAACACAAAACGCTTGCGAGCCATTGGCGCAGCAACCCTCATCGTCCAGACACTTCCGTCAAATCGCCCAATCGCTTCAAAAGTGTTGGCGTGAGCTGTTTCTCCTCGAAGCGCCAGCGCCAATTCCCTTTTGCGCGTCCCGGCAAATTCATCCGTGCCTCGTGAGCCCAGTCCCAGCACGTCTTGCAGGGGAACTACCGCAATCTCAGCCACCGAGGTAAGAATCGCCTGAATAAATGACCAGTGGATTTCCCGGCCATCGTTTTGCAAGTACGCCTTCACGCAATTCAGTTTCGCAAAGTCTGCCGAGCGCGGCCGGCTTCGTGCTACCCGCCGCAAGGCATTCCACCAACCACGCGTCGTGTCGTTGTCGTGCGTGCCCGTGAACGTCACCAGCTCTCGCACATAGTTATTCGGCCGATGAATTCCGTTGTCATCGAACGCGAATTGCAGAACGGCCATGCCCAATAAACCGAATTGGCGGCGAAGATCCTCAACTTCCGGCGTAATGATTCCCAGGTTCTCCGCTATGAAGGGAAGGCCGCCAAGTTTCTTGCGGACAGTCTCAAACAGTCGAGCACCAGACCCTTTTTTCCAATGACCATTTCTGGCCGTCGACTGATCCGCCCGAACGCTCCAGAACGCTTCAAATCCACGGAAATGATCGAGGCGCAGGAAATCAACCAACTGAAGCACCGCGCGAAACCTGTCGATCCACCACTGATAACGCTCTTCTTCCATTTTGTCCCATCGGTACGTCGGGTTGCCCCACAGCTGCCCATCCTTGCTGAAGTAGTCTGGCGGGACACCGCCGACAGTTCGCGGTTCGCCACCCTTGTCAAGATCGAAGAGTTCCGGATGACTCCACACATCGGCGCCGTCGTGCTCCACGTAAAACGGCATGTCTCCCATGATGGAAATGCTGCGCCGTTGGCAGTGTTTCCGGAGGGCATGCCATTGCCTGAAAAATTCGTATTGGACGAACTTGTGATATCGAATGCGCTCTGCCTTAGGCTTGATCGCGGGGTCGAACCGGTTCCACGGCACGTCGCCATTCGCCTCGCATAGCGCCAAGAACAAAGCAAAGCGCTGGAGCCACAGACGATTCTTGCGTTCGAACCCGCGATAGTCTTTGTTCTCCGAAAATTGCCCGAAGGCCTTTTCCAACAGGGACTCCCTGTAGCGGCGAACGGCGGTAAACTGCACACGTGAATCGGAGAAAAGGGGCGGGGACAGCAAATCCTTTCTGGAAAGATAACCGTGATGCACTAATTCTTGCGGGCTGATCAGCAGAGGATTGCCCGCAAACGCGGAACGAGATTGATACGGAGAATTTTCCGGCCCCGTCGGTCCCAGCGGCAGCACACACCACAGTTTTTGCTTTGCTTCCGCCAGGCAATCGACAAACCAGCGGCTCTCCTCCCCCAAATCGCCAATCCCGTAGCGGCCCGGAAGAGACGTTACGTGTAAGAGAATTCCACTGCTCCGTTCAATTTTCATAAGGAACCCAGACTTGAGTTACGCGGGCTTGCCAGACTCGGTATTCTTTTTCAACGTCGCTATCTTCACAAGACCGCGGAGCACCTCGGCGACGCTCCACGCCTTGTGCAACGCACCCGCGATGCGTATAAGGCGGTTCCGCATCAAATATCTCTCCGATAGATCCTACCGCGTTTTGCCCCAGGCGATCTTCAAATGCCTGCAATAATTTTTCCGCACGGTCCAATTCGTCAGGATGCAGCTTAAGCCACGCATCGACATAGGACCCGAGCAACCACGGCCACACTGTTCCCTGATGGTACGCGGCATCGCGCGCGCGAAGATTGCCGTAATATTTCGCTTTGTACTCCTTCTCGCCGGGAGCCAGCGTCCGCAGACCGACCGGCGTCAGCAATGTTCGTTCGATACATTCCATCACCGGAGCCCACTTGTCTTTCTCCAGAACCGGAAAATCCAGCGAGACCGCGAAAATTTGATTGGGCCTCAACGAGGAGTCATCGCCAGTTTCCCCATCCACTACATCGTACAGATAGCCTCCGGCCGCATACCAGAAACGCTTCTGGAATGAATCGCGGCAACGCTGCGCGTGCTTCCCCATTTCGCTTGCCTTCTCCGTCT
This sequence comes from Candidatus Acidiferrales bacterium, assembly GCA_963792145.1. Classification (GTDB taxonomy): domain Bacteria; phylum Acidobacteriota; class Terriglobia; order Acidiferrales; family UBA7541; genus Acidiferrum. The sequence goes on along the minus strand of CAWBVH010000033.1, from coordinate 61,720 downwards.
CTCCCTCCTCTTGCAGCCATTGCTTCATGTAACAGAGCGCGTTGTACCACAGCGCATTAATTTCCACCGCTTTGCCTCGGCGCGGCGTGACCACCCACTCTTCAACCTTCGCGTCCATCCATGTGAGTTGGAATCCTTCCGCACCCTGCCGCAGCAATCCGTCATTGGGATCTACGCCGATTCCGAAATCCGTGCCGCGCAAGTGGTACTCGATGATCTCTTGCAGCTGCGGAAGAATTTGCGGAAGAAACACCTGGTCGCCAGAAGCCGCCAGATATCGGGCGACAGCATGAAAAAACCACAGCGTTGCGTCGGCCGTGTGGTACAGACCCTCATCATGGCCTTCGGGAAACATGTTTGGGATCAGCCCACGCCGGATGTAATGCGCGAATGTGCGGAGGATGTACCCGGCTTCGACCGTTCGGCCGGTCGTGAGCGTAAGCCCCTCCAAAGAGATCATCGTGTCGCGTCCCCAATCTGTGAACCAGGGATAACCAGCGATGATGGTTCTCACCTCATCACCGGCGGCTCGCGCGCGCAGCGTGTCCTCAGCCACGTCCTTCCGGAACAATAATGAATTGATCGGCGGCCAGAACCAGTTCTCGCGCTATTCCTTCGGCCGGCACGTCTGCTGCTCGCGCCTGCAATCGTTTGCGCCGCAAAGACTCAGCCCTCTCCGCATATTTTGGGCTGACCGCGCGAATGGCGTCCCAGGATTCCACCGACGCGACCAGCGTGACTGGTTGATCCGGCGTTAGAACGACGGAAAAATATCCGGGACTCCATAAATCGCCGTGCGCCGCATAGCCCCTGCTTTCTTCGATGCGATACACAATTTCCTGAAATCGCGTGCGATCCATAGTTAACGATTTTTCTTTTCCGTGCAGCATCAGGCGCAAGGCGGGAATGTTCGTCTGGGCCGCGATTTCAAACGTATCTTCGATCACTGTGAACGCGTAATTTCCGGCAAGCGGCGTGCTCACCGCCGCTTCGTGCGGCCGGAAATTCACCGATGGGCGCAGCGTCATTTTCACCGCCGTCCCGCTCTTTAGCCGGTAGTTGACGTGCACCGTGTTCTGGCGATGCACCATCAGCACCCGCTTCTCTAGCAATATTTCACCAAACCGGAAGATCCACACCGGGACGCCGTCTTCCAAGCAAAATTCTTCAAGATACTCGGCACCTTGCGCCTTCAATGGCGCGTTCACTCGCTCCTCTCCGCTCAATTGCACCGATTGCCCATCTGGCAGGCCGACTTTTTCGATCAAGTCATTCAACATCATCATCCGGCCGAGTGGTGTCGGTAGCGCTGCCACCAAATAGCCATGGAATCCGCGCGTGATCACTCCCGCTAAGCTTCCGGACGCATATCCACCCAGGCCGTTGGTAACCAGCCACTCTTTGTCCACCAATGTCTCGCGCGTCTCTGCTTCGGACTTGCGATAAGCGACGCGACGCAGCACGCCATTCAAGGTTTGTGATTCCCTTCCTTCATTTTCGCCGGCCTCAATACTACGGCTGCATGAGCCGGGATAATCCAGTTGAGTTCGGAATCCAGTGGCGCGGTCCCGGTGCCGCCGTAGCGCGGATCCTCAGTTGACCACTGAACCTCCCATTCCATATTTGCGGGAGCTCCCAGCAAAGGTTCTGGACACGGATTTAGATGCAGTTCCACACCGAGATTAACGACCAGGAGTCGGTCATCGCGGTGTCCCTCCGAAAAGAACCTCACTACGAACGCCTCAGGTCCCAGAATCGCGCCGTCAAACTGCCGGTCCTGGAGCTGAAATACCGCATCGCTTTTCCTTAGCTTAAGAAGGTCGCGGTGGAGAGCATAGATCTCTGCATGCTTTTCCCGCTCCGATAAATCAAGTTTGCACTTCTCAAAGCTTTCCCGCGAACAAGGATCGTCGAATTTCAACTGGCCCGTAGCAAGGCTGCGCCATTGATGCAGGAATTCCGCGCGTCCGGTTCTAACCTTTTCCGCCAGATCGCCATTGTGGTCGGCAAAAAAGACAAACGGCGATGACGACGCAAATTCCTGCCCTTGGAACAGCATCGGCGTTCCGAGGCCGAGCAAGCAGACCGCAGTCATCGCTTTGTACTGCCCATAAGAGCAGAGTCGATGAATTCGCCAGCCGTGACCGGAATTCGCGATCTGGTCGTGATTTTGCAGAAACGTCACCATTGCGGCTGGATTGCTGCCTAACGTGGACGTGCCTCGCCTTTGTTTCTGCCAGGAATACCACTGCCCTTGATAAAGGAAGCCATACTTCAATGAAGAAAGCAGTTCCTGCGGTGAGCCCAAATAATCGCCGAAATAGGCTTCGCGGCTTCCGGTAAGCGCCACCGTTGCAGAGTGGTGAAAATCGTCATTCCACAGTCCATCGAAGCCGTAGCCGCCTTCTTTTTCGGGACGAATCAGCGTTGTGTCCTGCGGTTCGTTTTCCGCCACGACGATAATCCCACGCGGGCCGGCGGCTTTTCGCGCGCTGCGGTTGATCTCTGCGAGGATATGGTCCTTGGATTTGTCATAAACATTTTGTGTCGCATCCAGTCGCAATCCATCCAGGTGGAATTCTTTGATCCAGTAAGCGGCGTTCGCGGTATAAAATTCGCGCACCGGCGCCGAATGTTGGCCATAAAAATTGATTGCTTCGCCCCAGTCCGTCTTGTGATCTGCAGTAAAGTAACCTTCGGAGAACTTCCTCAGGTAATTGCCGTCGGGGCCGACGTGGTTGTAGACCACATCCAACAGGACGCCGATTCGGCAACGATGGGCCGCATCGACGAATGCACGGAAATCATCCGGGGCCCCGTAAATGCGTGTAGGTGCGAACAGGTCCACGCCGTCGTAGCCCCAGCCGAACGATCCCGCGAACTCCGCTACGGGCATCACCTCAATCGCGCTGATCCCCAGCTCTGCCAATACCGGTAGCTGTGGACTTGCTGATCGCCATGTTCCTTCGCGGGTAAACGTACCGATGTGCAGTTCATAAATGACCTGATGCGCCAGCTTGATTCCCTGCCACCCCTGATCGGTCCAGGCAAAATGGCTCGGATCGATGATCTGGGAAGGCCCATGCGGACCTTCCGGCTGATAGCGAGACGCAGGATCAGCAAACGGCCCTTCGCCGTCCAGTAAAAACCGATATGTGTCGCCTGCTCGAACATCCTTTACATCGCCAACAAAATAGCCATCACCCTCCAATCGCAGCGGGTGCTCGCGATTCTTGACCACAACCGAAACTGTTTTGTGATCGCGCGCCCAAACGCGAAATGCGGCTCCATCCGGATGAAGCTGGGCACCCACGGGATACCACCATGGAAATGGAGATGTCATTTTTGTCAGAAGAATAGCAGGTGGTGTGGGCTTGTCTCCCTGCAAGCTTTCAAGTGTGGCGACGATCCAGTGCGGCTCTTAACTCGTTGCCAATGGCACTACGCGCTTCACAGTCAGTATCAGATTGCCATTTTTGATTTGCGCGCTCGCGGTCGCCGGGTCGACCGGGGCGGGCCAATCCGCCGCGAGGAAAAGCGACTCACGGCTGAAGCCTGGCTGCTGCGATTTGCTGCGGCCGTCCGCGGTATCCTGTGTTTCCGCCAAGACCAGGGTGCGATTCGCATCCACGCCTACGTAAATCTCATCCGGCTTGAACCCCTGCACCGGGACATTCACAGTGTAAGAAGAAGACGTCTCGCGGATTTCCGGAATCTTAGACAATATCTCTGATTCGGCCTGCAACCAATGCCGCATGTCATTGCCCTCGGCCCGTCCTCCGCGTTCGAACAATTCATAAGCGCGCCGCGCAACTTTTTGCTTCAGGCTGTCGACTACGCGCCGGTTTTCATGGTTGATCGGAATCGTCGTGGGAAACTCTCTTGCGGTTACTGCTCCAGCTTGGCTTGACATCGGGGGACCTACTTTCGTGCCTTGAATTGACTACTCTTCGAGTTTATAGGCGCGCGAGGGAGTGCGAACAATACAGTGGACTCTGTACTGACTTGCGAAATTCTAGCTCCGCTATGCCCCGAAACGGCTGACCGGGATCAATACCGCCACGGGAAGACTAGCGAATATCTCGGGGAGGTCTATGGCGCCGTCTTCCGAGTGCACACTCCTCCCCATAATGACATCGCGCCAGTGAAGCACATCCGCCTGCGTGCCCAGGTCAAGCTTGATGCCGCGATAATCCGGCGGTTGCAGCCGCGCATCTAGTGAGGCCGCGACCAAGCAGACTCCTCGCTCCGCCCTTCTTAGATACGCGCACACTCGTGATTCTTCGCAGTCCTTACAGGATAACGGTTCGTACGCGCCCGTCTCGAATAAGCCACGATGGTCGCGTCGAAAATTCAGAAGCACCGCGAGCAGCGCAAGTTTGATGCGCCCGTCGTGCCAGTTTTTAACCAGCTGCGAAAGTGAGCACGCACGATCCTCTGCGGAGAACTCGCGCACAGTCTCCAGCAATCGGCGTCGCATCGCGAAATCCACGGGTCGGCGATTGTCCGGATCGGTCAAATTCAGGTCCCACAACTCGCTGCCTTGATAAAAATCGGGCACGCCTGGCGAAGTGATTTTCAGGACCATCTGGACGAGCGAATTGTGAACTCCCATCCGGGCGACACGTTCATGGAACGGCAGAAAATTCTCCAGAAATGTGCCGGACACTTCGGGATTTAACGCATCGCGAATGAACTCCGTCACTGCTTTCTCATACTCGGTGTCAGGTGAAATCCAATTCGAACGGACGCGTGCCTCGCGCAGCGATTTCGTCATCGCCGCCTGCAAGCGTTCGCTGTACTCGGTCAGCTTTGTTGTTTCCAGCGCAAGCGGCGGGCTCAATTCCGCCGGCCAACTGGCAATCAAGTTCTGAAAGAACAGGTATTCGTCGTTGCGTGCCGGGGGAGCTGTCCCTTCTACATCTCCACGCCTGGCGCGCAGAATGCGGCTCCAACTGGTGACTTTTGCAGCCCATTCTTCCGGCACCAGCGACAAGGCAGCAAGCCGCGCGCGAGCATCTTCACCGCGTTTCGTATCGTGGGTGGACGTGGCCAACAAGGTGTGCGGCCATTTTTCGGCTCGCACCTGGTTCGCCTTGTGAAAGGAACCTAGCGGGAAAGCGAACTGTTCGGGCGAGCCGCCCACTTCGTTCCGGGCCACAAACCGGTTGTAGCGGTAGAAAGCCGTATCCTCTACACCTTTGGCCATGACCGGCCCGCTGAATTGTTGCACTTTCATGGCGCATCGAATCACGGCCTGCCTGTCAAATCCGCCGCCAGGTTGCTCCGCCAGTCCGCGCACTCAGCAGCTTTTCTAGAAACGCAAACACGCTCGCGTCCACTTCTTGCTCATTTTTCGTCGCTTGCGTGATGGCCCAGTGAATGTACCGTTCATCCGCTTCTTCATGCGTCACGTCGTCGACATACGTTCGATAAACCGGAAAACACGCAATCGTTTCCTTCAGCGCGCGGCACAAAATATTCTGCGTGAAATCCGTGGTTCGGGGATTCTGCCTGGCAACTCGCACGGCTGCCCGCGAAAGGGCCTCCAGCTCACTGCGCATCTCGTTTTCCATGATCTTGATTTTGGATTCCCGGACGATCTCCGGAAAAGCCTGCCACTCGCTGGTAAAGTCCAGATAGAATCGGGTAAACGCGTCCTCAGCGGTTCCGTCGACCAGCAAACCGGTCACTTGGTTGCAAAATTCGTAGCCGGTCGTCCCCTCTACCGGCCACTGTTCCCGCAAGACTTCATGGTGCGCCAGTATTTTCTCCGCAACGAGGTAGAACGGAGTCACGGCCCTCGCGCGAAGCCGCTCCAGATATTCCTTGGGATCCAAAAGTCCGTCCACGTGGTCGATGCGCAGTCCCTGCAGACTCCCTTCCCTCAACAACTCAAAAACCAGCCGGTGCGTGTGCTCAAACACTTCCGGTAGTTCCATCCGAATGCCCGCCAATTCGCTGATGTTGAAAAAACGCCGGTAATTGATGTCGTCCGCGGCAACTCGAAAATGACTCGGGCGCCAGTATTGCTTCTGGATCAACGCATCCAGCACGCTCCAGGAATCCAGATCTCCCGCCCTGCCGCGGAACCGTTTCATGGCACTCTCTAATGCTGAGCGCACTTCGTTGCTGGCAGCCACGGACTGTGCCAACTCTGACTTCAATCGGTTGGTGCTCGACAAAAGTTCCATCCGGTGGTTCTCGAGGCCAGCGAATTCGTCGGCTAACTTTCGCAGTTCACCGTTCCCGTTACCAAGAATCTCCGCATATGTCAGCGGTGACACCGGCAATTTGTGCGTGTCATACAGCCAAACATTGAATTCGCCGTGTTCCGCATCGAACTTTAGTTCGATGTGGCCGGCCTCAAGTTCGGCCCCGTATTGGTCTGCCAGAAAAGGCACCAGCAGCTTGCCGTTCAGGTATTCGGGATGAGAGTTCCAGTCCACATCAAACCAGCGGGCATATCTGGAATCCTCGCCCCATTCCAACACATCCAGCCACAGCGGATTGTCCGCTCCACCGACGCCCATATGATTCGGCACGTAGTCGAGGATATGTTCGAGGCCATTGTCGCGGAACGCGCGCACCATTCGTTGAAACGCGTCGTAGCCGCCCAACTCCGTATTCAGCGAATTGTGGTCCGTGATGTCGTAACCGTGTTTGCTGTTCAACCGGGCCTGCAGGTAGGGCGACGCGTACAGATGACTGATACCCAGCTGCGCCAGATACGGTGCCAGCGCAGCGGCATCATCAAATCCAAACTCCTTTCCAAATTGCACGCGGTAGGTAGCACGAGGAATCATGAATGGATGCGCACGTTTCTTGGCTCCAACCAGCGGCTGCCAGCCAAATCAATACATCGAATACAGGCTGACGGTTCGATCGATCAGTTCCAACACTTCACCGGGCTGGAACGTGCGATCCGTTTGCGCGGTTTCCGTCGTGTCCAACATCCATCGCCATCCCGTGGCTTCCACGACCTCAGGCATCACAAACTTTCCGGCTTCCGCGCTGCCGTTAAAGATCAGCAACAGTGTGGCCTCGCTTCCGCGCTCGTGCAGACCTGTGGGTTGTGCACGCCCGTCGAGCAACATCCCGAAGCAGCGCAACTGGTTGTCCTTCCACATCTCCTCCGTCATTTCCACGCCCGACGGATGAATCCACGTTACGTCTTTCACGCCCAGGGTTTCGTCGCGAACACCCGTGAGGAATCGGCTGCGGCGAAGCACGGCATATTTATGTCTAAGCGACGTGAGCGTACGCACAAAGTCAATCGTTGGTTTGTATTGTTCCGCCAACTTCCAGTTCACCCAGCTGATCTCGTTGTCCTGGTTGTACGCATTGTTATTTCCCTTTTGCGTGCGGTGAAATTCGTCACCCGCCAGGGTCATCGGAAGACCCTGCGCCAATAGCAGTGTCGCCAGTATGTTGCGGATCTGTCGTTCACGCAGACGATTGATTGCGGCATCTTCCGTGGGACCTTCGATGCCGTGATTCGATGAGTGATTGTTCGGAGTTCCGTCCCCGCCGTGTTCCCCGTTGGCTTCGTTGTGTTTTTCGTTGTAGCTGACGAGATCGTATAAAGTGAACCCGTCGTGTGCGGTGACGAAATTCACTGAGGCCCAAGGTTTGCGGCCTTGCCGGCTGTAAAGATCCGCGGACGCACAAAGTCGTTTGACCAATTCCGCAACGGAAGACCCGCCGTTCCAAAAGTCGCGCACCGTATCGCGGAACTTGTCGTTCCATTCAGACCACCCCGGCGGAAATTCCCCAACCTGGTATCCTCCCGGACCGCAATCCCAGGGCTCCGCAATACGCTTCACGCTTTCCAAATCGGGGTCCTGGCAAATTACCTTCAAGAAACCACTCTGCTGATCGAAGCCGTTCGGTTCGCGGGCCAGAATCGTTCCCAGATCAAAACGAAATCCGTCGACCTGCGTTTCGTCTTGCCAGTAGCGCAGGCTGTCGGCGACCAACTGAATCACGCGCGGATGCGAGAGATTTAGAGTATTGCCGGTGCCGGTGTCATTGATGTAGTAGCGCGGTTTGTCGGGAATCAGGCGGTAGTAACTGGCATTGTCGATGCCTCTAAAGCAAAGAGTGGGGCCAAGTTCATTGCCTTCGGCTGTATGGTTGTAAACCACGTCGAGGATCACTTCGATTCCCGCATCATGAAACCGCGAAATCATTTCCTTGAACTCGCGCAAATCGTTCTGCGGGTCGGCTGCATACCGCGGTTCGGGCGCAAAAAAACCGATGGTGTTGTATCCCCAGTAGTTGGTCAGCCCTTTTTCCCACAAGTGGCGTTCGTCGATGAATGTGTATACGGGCAGCAGTTCAACGGCCGTCACGCCCAGTGACTTGATGTATTCCACGACCGCCTTGTGGCACAACCCCGCGAACGTGCCGCGCTTTCTCCGCGGAACTGCCGGGTGTAGTTTCGTGAACCCTCGCACGTGCAATTCGTAAATGATGGTTTGATTCCATGGCACCGCGTGGCGGCGCGTCGTGGTGGAACGCCAACGAAATACCGGATCCACAACCACTGACTTCGGCACGAACGGCGCGCTGTCTCGCTCATCAAAGCTCAGGTCCGCCTGCTCGGCGCCAACCGTGTACCCAAAACAAGCGTCATCCCAACGCAGCGAGCCCACGTGCGACCGCGCATAGGGATCCAGAAGTAGTTTGTTGGGATTGAAGCGATGCCCCTTTTCCGGCTCATACGGACCGTTTACACGAAAACCATACACCGCGCCGGGCCGCAATCCGCGCAAATAACCGTGCCAGATTTCATCGGTGTACTCGGGAAGCTCGATCCGTTGCCGCTCTTCTTTTCCCGCTTCGTCAAACAGGCACAGTTCCACCTTTGTGGCATGCGCGGAAAATAGCGCGAAGTTCACACCCAGGCCATCCCACGTGGCCCCGCGAGGATACGGACTGCCCTCTCGAAGTTCAACGCTCTTGGGAGTTTCTGCCGGCTGGCTCTGCGGAACAACGTCGAGGTCCACAGAGCCATTTTGGCCGAGGACGTCAGTCTCACTCATATGGTTTAGGGGACTCCGTCTTCTGGGAACAAACACCCGTTCAGGCAAAAAAGTATCCTGCGGAACTGGGCCGTCCTTATCAATGAAAGGAACTCTGTAGCCCCCTAGGGGAAACACTGTAGACAAATTTCGCTTAGCCCTTTACCGCTGCTCGAATCTTGGGTGTACCTGCGATTCCGCTCTGGATTTGTTTGTCGTTTTTTATGATGTCCAGCAACACGCGCGTTATTTTGTCGTCCACCTCTGAAGCATTGCGCAGGTCGACTGGGTAGCGCACCACCAGTTCGAGTCCTGCATCCGCAAATTGCAAGTGTTGGTGAGGGAGCGGAGGAGTGACGCTAATTTCTACTCCGTGTTCCAGCTCCGGCTGGTACCTGCCCAGCGCCCGCCCGGAGTCCTTGTAAGCAGCCTCAACGGTTCCCAGGACCGTCTTCTGCAACAGACCAAAGTCAGCAGCTGGGGCGAGCGGTAAAACCACCTCGTGCCAAGTGTATTGCGTACCCGGCAATTGTTTGAACAACGGCGTCGTCGCTTGAAACAGCACGGAATTCGAAAACACCGCAATTCTCCCAGTTGAGTACAAGTCCACTCCCGTACCCGCGAGTTCCATGATGTACAGGCGCACCAGGCCGACGTCGATCACATCTCCGGTTACTCCGGCCACGGTGATTCGATCGCCCACGCGAATTCCGTAACGTCCAATCACAAAAAAGTACGCCGCCACGGAGAGCAGCACGGTTTGCAAGCCCACGGCGATACCTGCAGTCACAAATCCCGCAAATGTGGCCAGCGAACTGAATTCACTCACGAATCCGAGAATCACAACAATGCCGATCAGAAATCCCATCACGAACCGCCGGAGCAGCAGGAACTGGCGACGTCGGCGCGGATCGTGCACATAGCGAAACGTCAAGCGGCGCCATGCTTCGGCAAGCCCCACAATCACTCCAAGAGCGACCGCGATTCCCAATACACGGAAAAACAGTGATCGGAGCATAGCCGCGGATTCATTCGAAAGAGATCTCTTCCATTCCAAAAGGTTGGACCGGCTCTGATCCAGCACTACGGTTTCCTGGCTCAACGGGAGCAGCGCTGCCGAAAGTTGGTTGAATCGTGCGGTCAGCACGTCATATTGCTGCTTCGGCACACCCGTTTGATTGGCGAGGTCTTTGCCGCTCTGCAGTGTGGCCAGAAGTTGCTTGCGCAGAGGCTCGCGTAAGTCGCTGGCTATCTTGCGAACACTTTCGGTTTCGTCCAGCAGCTGGTCCGCCGCGCGGATGTTCTCCATCTGACCGTACAGCATCATGAGTTCGCCAATAAGTCCCGACGATGTGCTTTTGCAGGCGAGGCCGTGGCAGCCGCGGCTGCGGACGCGGCAGGTACAGGCGTGTTGTTCTTCGCACTCCCTAACGTTCCAAACACCTCCGGCACCGACCGTGCCAGGTCATTAATACTTCCTTCCAGCCCCGTTCCACCCGTGTTCGTGTTCTCCACGAAATTCTTCATCTTTTCAACGGCGTCCAGCGTGGCCTTGTCCAGCGCCAATTTCCCTTCCAACGCTTGTTCCTGTTGAACAAGTGCGTCGCGATTCTTCCTCGACGCCGAGCTGATCTGTTTCTTCAGGGCCTCAATTTGGTTCTGCTCGTCCGCAATGCGCTGCGAAACTTCGGCTTCCATTTGCGCATATCTTCTGCGGACTTGGGCTGGCGGTTCCGGATTGATCCTGGCTCGAAGGGTTCGCGCTCCGAGCCGTTTTGTTGATTCAGCGTCACATCTGGCCCGCGCCGATTGGAACCCCAGACGTACCGCTTGCGCCCCCAGATTTTGCGCATTGGTCACGTAAATCGCGTCGCTCGGTTGCTGCCCAGCCTTAATTTTTGTCGTGGAGTCCTGGTACCAGCGAATCACCGCGTTCAAATGCCTCAGAACGTCATCGCGGTCGTTTCCCTGTCCCGTTTGCGTTGACCGCTGGGATGGCAAACATCCCGGCAATGAAACTCACGACAAGGATTGCGGCAGCTCTCACGTTTTTTGCGCCTTTCATGATTCCCGACGTTCGTTTTCAGCCTTTCTGGATGGCGTTGGTTGGCAGGTCGTTCGGCCTTGGTACGGCACGCGGTCGCCAATTTCGGTGGCACGGACGTGGGAACCGTAGTGTAGAAAGGAGCCTTCAGCCTGCTACATACCCCCAACCTGGTAGAACGGCGCGTAATTTACAGTAGGAAACTCCCGGCTGCGTTTATGCGTCTGCTCGATTCCCAGCTTCCGCCGCCCCCTGCGTTTCTCTTTGCGTGTTTTCAATTTCCAGGCGTCCATGCCGGATGTCCAGCCGAAGCCGCCCGAACAAGCTCATATGGCTCAGGCAGTATTCGCAAGTCAGCAGATAGAAGAACTTTCTCTGGTACAAACGTCCGCAAGATTTGCTCATGCTGGTCATCATCAGGGTGATGCACATATTCACCACCGGCACGCGGGGAGGCAATGCGCATCTGGATTGATGGTGTTCCTTGCACTTGCGGAGAAACCTGACTCGGGGAGGTTCCCAGAGCATTGCCCCTCGTCAGGCATATCGGTTGTATAACGATTCCGGAACACCACATGTTGACCGCAAGCTCTCTGTTCTTGGCATCACCGAGAGAAAGTTAGGTCGCCGTCATAAGCCAGAGAACGAGGCGTGGACTCCGACTTTTTAGACTGAAACGCAATCACGGTTAGAAGTGAAAGTCAGTGGGTAGTTTCGCCCTCAGAATCTAAAACCTCTGCGCCTTTCCTGATTTGTTCCAATTGTGGCAAAGGAACAACAATCTCTGTATATCCGCAGTCCAAGCAGACCAAGGTCTTTTGGCAGACATACACGGGAGACAGGTTTATTTTTTCCTTCCCAGTGAAGGCAACGGTAAGCTCGCCCTGAAAGTCTTGATGGCGCGAGGAACCACACTGCTTGCATGGCATGTCCCCCTCCTCGATGTAAATTCTAACACCAAGCCGACGTTGGCAGGGGGCCCTTGTCCTGTCACTTTTGACAATGTTCGTCGTCTGATCCAAGGCTCACGCTCCATAGAGAGGACTGACCTGGTCCGTCAGAGATGTGGGTCCCGGACCGTGACCATGTAGTTCCTTGTCGTCCCACCCCGCAGGTGTGGCAGCAATGCGAAAAATGCGAGTTCTACTGGCTGATGACCATCCGGGGCTGCTCGCGGCTGTGCGAAGCCTGTTGAAAACAGACATGGACGTTATCGCTTGTGTGGACAATGGCGAATCTCTGTTCGATGCAGCCGTGAAACTGCAACCGGACATCATTGTCACTGACATTTCGATGCCGAAACTCAGCGGGATACAAGTGGCCCATCGGCTGCGGGAATCGGGCTGCCTGTCTAGGATCGTGTTTCTAACAGTCCACACTGACCCAGATGTCATTCGCGCTGCCCTAGAAACGGGTGCGCTTGGATACGTTGTGAAGGCGTCACTTACCGCGGACCTCTTGTTTGCTATCCGCGAGGCTTTTCAGGGCCGGACTTTCGTATCCCTTGAGACCTCAGCCGAATGATCGGGAACAGGAGAACAATCACCCGAAATAATCCGAGCTTAAATAGAAATGATCTTGTGCCTGACGGCGTACTGCACCAGGTCGGCGTTAGTCTTCAACTGCAGTAATTCCATTGCGGCATATTTGTGGGAGGCCACAGTGCGCGTGGTGATTTTCAATATGTCAGCTGCTTCTTTCATGGACCGCCCTTCCGCCAAGAGTTGGATGACTTCCCGCTGGCGAAGAGTGGGTTCAGCAGTTGTTTCACGCGCTTGAGGTCCCCTCAGAAAGATATTGGCCTGTCCTTTTGCGGCGCGTGGCGTCACATAGGAACCACCCCTAAGCACTTTTTCAACCGCGTCCGTCAACTCGAGCACCGCTGACTGTTTCAACAGAAACGCCGAGGCTCCCGCCCGAAAAGCCTCAGCAACAAAGTCAGGGTCTTCATGCATTGTTAGGAAGATAAGTTTTGCTTTGGAGTCGGACTGTTTGAGACGACGGGCGGCGTCCAGCCCATTTAGATCAGGCATGGCAATGTCCAGCACAATAAGGTCGGGCTGCAAGGCGGAGGCCGCTGCAACAAGTGCTCGTCCGTCATTCACTGTGCCTACAACTTCGCAGCGAGGCTCCAGAACGCACTTCAACGCATCCACCAACATCTGATGGTCGTCAGCCACCAGGACACGGGGGCGCTTCATAGCTGGTGCCGCTTTATTCGATAGGACGTTTATAGCTACCTCCAATGGAGAGCTCTGCCCCGGTTACAGGATCGGACCAGTTGGCACAGGATTGAGGACCGGTTGAAACAGCGAATCGGAATAGTAGCACAGTGCTTGGTTCGCTAGGTTACAGAGCTATCACATTTGGACATTTAGGACCGGTATTTTCGGGATGGACCGGGTGTGCTCTGGACGAAATGAAGAGTTGAACGGGGGGTGGAGCAGTGAACTAAGTAAGGACCCAGAACAGCTTCAGTCTTAGCGACGGAAAAGGAAACCACGCGTTTTGTCCACCGTTTCAGCGCATAGGCTATTCATCGGATTCTCGGCCAGCAAATCCGGGTGTTCAAATTAATAGAGAAATTTCTGAGGAGGCAGGACATGAAGAAATCGATATTGCTGGGTGGACTGATTGTTGGCGTTGGATTCGTCCCACAAGAATTGGTTGCGAAGGGAAACAAAGCCGGAAAGCCAGTAGGGTTCCTGAGGATCGCGGGAAAAGGTTTTTCTCCTCTAGCTTAGCTGCTAAGCTAGGCACTCCCAGTCCGGCGCGGAACCAGCGTAACAACAAGTGCTCCATGAACCGCATCATCGGCTGAATCTGCGGAAAAGGCGCTAAAACAGCGGTTTTTGTTCTAGTGCGTTTTGAACGAAGGATCTGGTCGGGTTTGTGTTACCAATCTATTGCCAATGGTGCGCGTTTTTCGATTCCCAGCGCCTGGCAGTTCCCAATCGTTCCCTCGAAAAATGCCGTATTTATTGGGGAAATAGAGACTTGCGCGGATTTACTGCAGCCTGAAAAAGATATGGTGCGGTCGAGTGGATTCGAACCACCACGGTATTGCTACCGCCAGCCCCTCAAGCTGGTGCGTCTGCCAGTTCCGCCACGACCGCACAGAGGTGAGACATCATTGTAGCCGCGCGCCAAAATTCCAGCAAGGCGCGCTTCCCAGGTAAGTACTTACGGTTTCTTGGGAGTCGGCGTCGCCGGTGCAGGCTGTTGTTGTGGCTGCGACGGCGTGGACGACTGCGGCGCCGCCGGCTGTTGTGTAGCCGGAGCCGGTGTATTGCTTGCCGGCGCAGGCGTCGTCTTCGTCGCTGGCTTCGAGAATTGCTGCAGGATCGATCCCCCGCCCTCGCCGTTTTCTACGCTGCGATCCACACGCACCACCATGGCCAACGCGCACACCATGAACATGATCGCGCACCACGTGGTCGCTTGCGAGAGCACCGATGCCGCCCCTCGCGGCCCGAATGCCGTCTGGCTACCCGCTCCGCCGAACGCCCCCGCCAGATCCGCGGCCTTGCCGCTCTGCAGCAGCACCACGATGATCAGCACAAGGCAGTTCAACACGAAGAACGTGGTCAGCAGCCATCCCGCCCATCGAAATCCCACAACAATGATCCCGAAGCCCACAAGCAACGCGATCACCCATTTCATCCAACCTGGCATTTCTGCACCTCAACTCAATTTTTGCTTCACCGGCCATCCGCCGGCCTTACCTGCGTTACCTTGGCCAGTCCTTCACCAGGCTCGCGAACGATTTGGCGTCCAGGCTCGCCCCACCCACCAGCGCGCCATCCAGCTCTTCCTGCGCCATCAACCCTTTGATGTTGTCAGGCTTGACGCTTCCGCCGTAGAGAATCCTCAACGCGGAAGCATGCTGTGCGGAGAACTTCCCCGCCGCGCACTGCCGTACGAACTTATGCACCGCCGCCGCTATTTCCGGGGTGGCTGTGCGCCCGGTCCCAATCGCCCACACTGGCTCGTAAGCTATCAGAATACGGGAGAATTCCTCGGCGGTCAACGCGCCCACGCTGCCCTGAAACTGCGCCTCAATCACCTTCTCTGTGTTTCCGGCCTCGCGGTCCGCGAGCATTTCGCCAATGCACACAATCGGCGTAAGTCCTGCCGCCAGAGCAGCTTTGGCCTTCTTCGAACACCGTCTCATTGGTGTCCCCGAAGAATTGCCGCCGCTCCGAATGCCCCATAATCACGTATTTGCAACCCGCCTCCACCAGCATCGCTGTCGAAATCTCCCCGGTGAACGCGCCTTCTTTCTCCCAATACACATTCTGCGCGGAAATCGCGATGGGCGCGTGCCCTTTGCTGATTCCACCGCTGCCGGAATGTTCGTAAACGGCGGCGCGATCACCATGTCGCAATCGCTCACTCCCGCCACCAGCGGCTTCACTGCGGCAAAGAATGCGCGCGTGTCCGCTTGTGTCTTGTACATCTTCCAATTTCCCGCAATGACGCGGCGACGCTTTGGGGTGCTCATTTGTTTGTCAGGGCCTCCACGCCCGGGAGCTTCGTACCGCCTAGAAACTCGAGCGACGCTCCGCCGCCCGTCGAAATATGCGAAATCTGCTTGGCCACGCCGGATTGGTGCACGGCCGCCACGGAATCTCCTCCACCAATAATCGAAGTGGCGCCCGCCGTCGTTGCCGCCGCCACCGCCTTGGCAATTTCCAGCGTGCCCTTCGCGAACGCCGGCATCTCAAACACGCCCATTGGGCCGTTCCACACGATGGTCTTGGCCTTGGCAATTTCCGCTTTGTACGCCGCAATCGTCTTCGGTCCGATGTCCAGCCCCATCTGGTCCGCAGGAGTTGTCCCGGCTTCCACCACCTTCGATGGCGCATCGGCCTTGAACTCTGGCGCAATCACGTGATCCAGCGGCAGCAGCAGCTTGAAGTTCTTCTGCTTGGCCTCCGCCAGGAGCCGCTTCGCCAGATCAACCTTGTCCTCTTCCACCAGCGACTTTCCCACCGGCAGGCCCTGCGCCTTCAGGAAGGTGTATGCCATTCCTCCGCCAATCAGCATGGCGTCGGCGATTTTCATCAGGTTCTCGACCACTTCAATCTTGTCGCTGACCTTCGCCCCGCCCAAAATCGCCACGAACGGGCGCGTCGGATTGCTGATGGCTTTCCCGATGTAATTCAGTTCCTTCTCCATCAACAAGCCGGCTGCTGCTTTCTGCACGAACTTCGTGATGCCCACCACCGAAGCATGTGCGCGGTGCGCTGACCCGAACGCGTCGCACACGAAAATCCCGTCGCACAACGCCGCCAGTTGCTTGGAGAATTCCTCGCCGTTCTTTTCTTCCTCCGGATGGAAGCGCACATTCTCCAGCACCAGCACGTCGCCATCCTTCAGCGCCTTGCTCTTCGCCTCCGCTTCCGGACCAACGCAATCCGCCGCAAACGCCACGGGCTTCCCCAGCAACTCTTCCAGCTTCTTCGCCGCGGGCTTCAACGAATACTTCGGGTCTGGCCCGCCCTTGGGACGCCCCAGGTGCGACGCCAGCACCAGCCGCCCGCCCTTTTCGATGGCCAGCTTCAGTGTCGGCAGGGTTTCCCGAATGCGCGTATCGTCGGTAACCACGCCATCCTTCAGCGGCACATTGAAATCCACGCGAATGAATACACGCTTACCGCGCAACTCCAGATCTCGAATCGTTAGTTTGCTCATGGTGATTTTCCGTTCTTGATTTGAGATATCAGATATCGAGCAATCAGATATCAGCGATCAGCAATCAGGAATCGGTGCTGGGACGCGGGTTTTTCTTGCTCTTTTACTCTGTACCCTTTGTGTCCTCTGTGGTGAAGGTTCTCCTCGGGTTCGCTGACCCGTGGCCCGCTTGCCGCGAACCACGAGTCACGAATCACAAGTTCAACGCCCGTCCTTAGAACTTCGACGCCATCAACTTGATCAGGTCTCGCACACGGCAGGAATACGCCCACTCATTGTCGTACCACGACAGCACCTTCACGCACTTGTCGCCGACAACCTTGGTGTAGTCCGCATCCACGATCGACGAATTCGAGTTGCCCTTGAAGTCCGCGGAAACCAGTTCTTCTTCCGTGTACGCCAGAATTCCCTTCATCGCGCCGTTCGCCGCCGCTTTCAACGCCGCGTTCACGCTGTCCTTCGTGGCTGGCTTCTCCACGAACACGGTCAGGTCCACCACGCTCACGTTCGGCGTCGGCACCCGCATCGAGTAGCCGTCCAGCTTGCCGTCCAGCTCCGGAATCACCAGGCTTCAGCGCTTTCGCCGCTCCCGTGGTGCTTGGAATCATGCTCAGGGCCGCTGCGCGCGCGCGCCGCAGGTCCTTGTGCGGCAGATCCAGCAGCTTCTGGTCGTTTGTGTACGAGTGAATCGTCGTCATAGTGCCGCACACGATGCCGAACGTGTCGTGTAGCACCTTCGCCACCGGCGCCAGGCAGTTCGTGGTGCACGACGCGTTGGAAACCACGTGGTGCTTCGCCGGATCGTATTTCTTGTCGTTCACGCCCAGCACAAACGTGGCGTCCGGGTCGGTGGCAGGCGCCGAAATGATTACCTTCTTCACCGGCCCGCGAATATGCTTGCGCGCATCCGGACCCTTCGTGAATAGCCCGGTGGACTCGACCACAATGTCCGCTCCCACGCTGGCCCAGTCGAGCTCTGACGGATCCTTGGTCTTGAATACCTTGAAGCTCTTCCCGTCCACGCTGATGGTGTCATCCGTGTGCGTGATGGTGTTCGGCAGGTTCCCGAGGACCGAGTCATACTTCAAGAGGTGCGCCAGGGTCTTGGCGTCCGTGATGTCGTTCACAGCCACGAACTGAATATCCTTGTCATTGAGGGCTGTGCGCATGATATTGCGACCGATGCGGCCGAAGCCGTTGATTCCAACCTTAATTGCCATTACTTCCTCCGGTGGGGTGTGTAGATTGCGGCGACACTGACGGTGCTAAAAACGCCGCGGGTAGAACTAAAAATGCTAGGTGATAGTGTAGGGAAAAGTCAATGTATCTCGGTGTGTCCTCCGTCACACCCGTTTCGGGACGCCGCACGAACCTGCCCTGCATAATCGTTATTCTGAACCTGGAAACACCCATCTCCGATTGGCGTAGTTGGCACGATGCTGAAGGCGCCTTCGACTGTTCAGGAGTTGCGATCCCAGCAGCAATATAAGTCCTTTGTTCGCGATGAAAACGTCGGCGCGCACGAGAATCACTGTGTTACTTAAATATTTGGTATACACAGTTGCACGGAGAAATTAGACCCCACCCCCTGTTTTTGCGTATGCAGGGAAACAAATGGGTTACGGGCACTTTTGGTGTAAGCAGGGAACTAAAGGAGTTAGCGATCTTTCTACGCTTCCCTACTGAGGGTACTGCTTA
This sequence comes from Candidatus Acidiferrales bacterium, assembly GCA_963792145.1. Classification (GTDB taxonomy): domain Bacteria; phylum Acidobacteriota; class Terriglobia; order Acidiferrales; family UBA7541; genus Acidiferrum. The sequence goes on along the minus strand of CAWBVH010000033.1, from coordinate 43,255 downwards.
ATCGTGGTGACCTTTTCGCCTGTGAAGTGCACAAAGATCGTCTTGTCGGGCGGGTGCCCGTAGATCCAGTCTTCGGTATCGTTCCCCTCGCTATCGCGCTCTCTGACCTTGCGGTCGGGCTTTCCGATCGCGGCCACCACTTCTTCGCGATCCATTCCCTTGATTGCCTTGCGATCGGTGATGGCTTTCTTCATCTCCGGCGGCAACGTATCAATCCAATGGACCGAAGCGGATCGCTCCTTGTTGAAATCCAGGAAGGGCGCCAGCATCTGCTTCAGCTGCTCTGGGGTCATGTCTGGCACGTGCTGGGGAAAATCGATGAAGATGGTTCCGCCCATTCCGGGTTGGAATCCCGGAGGCCCGGGATCCTGATTGGTCGTTGGGGCAGTCGATTGCGGCATAGGGTTCGTGCCACCCATGCTCACCTGGATCCGGTCGCGCCATTTCTTCTTGGGCCGCCCTCCACCATTGATGTCGACAACGATGGTTTTTTCGTGGAATTCCAGTCCGGTGATCTGCACGTTGTCCCCGGTATTCACGGCGGCCCCGTGGGTCGCAACGGTCCGGTCCAGATATTCCTGATTCAGGGGCTTGTCGGAATAAATAATGACACCCTCTTTGCCGCCGGGCAGCGGTTTTCGCGCCTTGGCAAATTCCCCGGAAACATAACGGATCAGCGCCAGCTTCGAGGACTCCTGCAGCGCTGCTGTCCCTGTCTTTGGAGGAGCCGTGTCGGTTTTCTCTTGCTGCGGGGCGTCTGTAGTGACCACGTCGGGGAACAGCGGAATATTTTCGCCGGGGGGCAGCGACTCGTGCGAAGCAGGTTGCGGCGCTCGCAGTGCCGTCCCGAGAGGAATGTCTCCCCAAATGAAGAACAGCGTCGTAACCGTTATCGCCAACCGGTAATGCATACACATCCTGCCCTGCCATCCATGGCAGGCCTTCCTCTATTCTATGATGCAATTCCGGGATTGAATAGCTACGCCTTTATATTTTCACTGGGACACGACGGTGACGCCCTGGCGGTCGATTTTCATGGGCAACAGTTCCCCGCCCGCGTCCAGTACGGCTTTCTCCACGCGTTCCCGCGCATCCGGCTCGATCAACAGCACCACACAGCCGCCGCCTCCGGCTCCGCACACTTTTCCGGACAGCGCACCGCTACGTCGCGTGCTGGCGATAATCCGGTCAATCATCTTCGTCGAAATCGTCGGCAGGCTTTTTCGGCGGAACTGCCATTCCATGTTCATCAACCGTCCGGTTTCCTTCCAGTCGCCCGCTTCCAGCGCTGTGCGCATGGCCTGGGCAATTTGCGAGATGCGCTCCAGGTTGTTCTGCACCGCGCCCTTATCATCCAGATGAGCCTTGAACACTGCCCAATTGTTGATCGCAGATTGCCGCGGCTTTCCCGTGTAGCACACCACCAGCCGCCGTTCCAATTCGTCCAGGTTCACGTTCAGTTCGATGCGCCGCTCTCCTCCCGGCATCAACTCAATCGCCGCCGCTCCCCCGAATGCTGGCGGGTAGTGATCCTGCATGCCCGTCGGGATGCGGATCACGATGGCCTCCGCGTCGCGGCTGATGTGAATCCAATCCACTTTGCTGCGCCCGGTTCCGGTGAACCGGTCCAGTGCTGCGCAAATGGCCACAGCCATGGCGCTCGATCCACCGATTCCCGCCCCCGCGGGCGCTTCGGAATTCGTGGTCAGGGTGAATCCTCCCTCCGGGTGGAAGAACTTCACGATCTCCGCTAGCAACGGAAGGCGATAGCGCTTCGTGCGCGCCAGTTCCGCGAACGACGCAAATTCCTCCGAGCGGTTCGTGTCCAAGGAAACCAGCTTGATGCCTTCGCCTCCGCCCGTCTGTGTGTCGATCACGCAGTGGGCGTAGCGGGAGATCGCCGCATTCAGCGTCACCGCTCCGGAATGGAAAAGATACAGGGGCCAGATGTCCAGCGTTGCGCCCGCAAAATCCACGCGTGTTGGTGCCTTCGATTCGATGCGCATAGGTTTCCTGGAAATTCAGATTTATCCCATTGCCCGGAGCCGGCAGTTCAAGAAGCCCCGCCCGCGGCCCGGTTGCTGCGCGGCAAAATCTGCGGTCCTGTTTCGTGCCGCGCTTGGGCTGGATTTGGTTCAAAACAGCGCCGACAGCGCGCTTCATATGCGCCGCCCGCGCCGACAACAATTAATTCATCACTCTCCACAAGCCGCTGGGTGTGCACCGCCGGATTTCCGCAGCGCACGCAGATCGCCAGCAATTTAGTGATCTCTTCCGCCACGGCCAGCAACCGCGGCATGGGCTCAAAAGGGCGCCCGCGATAATCCGTGTCCAAACCCGCCACAATCACGCGCTTCCCCAGGTTCGCGAGCTTGGTGCAAACCTCCACCAGTTCGTCGCCCAGGAATTGCGCTTCGTCGATGCCCACAACTTCCGTGCGCGGCTGCAGCTTCTCCATGATTTCCGCTGCCTTGCCCACGGTGTCCGAGGGAATCCCCAGCCCCGAGTGCGACACAATCTCGTTCGCGGCATATCGCGCATCAATCGCCGGCTTGAAGATCTGTACGCGTTGCCGCGCAATTTGCGCGCGACGCAGCCGGCGAATTAGCTCTTCGCTTTTGCCGGAAAACATTGGGCCCACCACCACTTCGATCCAGCCCATGTTGCCTTTGACGATATCCACGCGCCCTCTCCTCTATGGTTCCTTACTTAGCATGCTCGCTTCCACCCGCTTCGCACAAGCCATCATTCGCTTCGCGGCGGCGATGTTACTTTGCCGCGCTTCTTGCTGCCAGATACAGCTGGTGATTATAAAAGGGCGCAAATGCCGCCACCACCGCCACGCGGAACGACTCCTGCCGCGAAATCAAATTTCCCGAAAGCACCCCCCATGCTCCCTGGGCATCGCGGATCCCCGCCTGCCCGGCAAACTCGTCGATCGCGGCGGCCAGTTCCGTGCCTCGGACCACCACTTCTTCTGCCAATACTTCTGGAATCTCAATGCTCCCGGAACATCCGAAGTGCCCGCGTTCCCCGTCCGTCGCGTAAGCCCAGCTCTCCAAAAACACGCGGCGCTTACCTTGTTCCGCTACCACGTCCAATCCGCCTTCCAGGCCCACATAAAAATTTGCCGGCTCCGTACTCGCAGCCAAACGAGTCACGAGTGCTTCGGTCCGTTGGCGCGCTCCCTGCATCAACTCTTCGCGCGACAACGGCGTGTGGCTGACGCCGCTCTCCACCTCGTACCCGCGCACTTCGATTGTGGTGTCCGCGGAAAAGTGGCATCGGAAAAGATCAGCGGCTTCTTGAACAGCATTCAACTTGGGGCGCCGCGTACTGCCGGCGGCAATGCGGCACAAAGGCATCGGCAGACCTATGCGCAAATTCTATCGGTTATTTCTGCGAAAGTTCAGCGAGAAATTCAGGAGCCTGAGGAAAATTCCGCAAAATGGAGCGGCCTATCGGAATCGACACCTGAACCATGGCAAGTCCGAAGCCAAGGAAAAATCAGGAACTTACGAGGTACTTTCAGGCGCATTGGGTAGCATTTAGAGCGATCGGATGTTCTCAGGTGTTCTCACGAAAACCAGAGTATAGGAGCGGTTCAGATGTACCACGCGGCACGCAGGTTGGCGCCCTTTGCAGCGAACGGATGCACCGGTTTCCCGTCGCCGGGTCGTGGGTGAGGAGGCATGTTCCGGGCTTTTGGCGCGCAACAGATTTGGTTCAAACCCTGTTGGTCAATCGCTTCCGTCAGTTCCGACACGGCTGCCTCTTTCAACAAAAATGCAGCGCCCGTCAATACTGACAGTTCCCACTGCTCCTGTCAGCGAGCAATCATTCTAATGACTAGTCTGGTACTCGCAAGTTTGTGCCGCCAAGATGGGGAGACAAAGGGCAGGTGAAAAGGGGGAGTGCCACATGAATGCCGGAGATCCTCAAAGAACGAGCCTGAAGCAAAGGGCTACCAACGAGCTTTTGAAATTTGCAGTAGCAAGTCTGGCACCATCCGCACAGGCTGAAAGGCAATCATGTCATCCTTGATCACAAATCAGCGGCAATTCGGTTCAATTACCATCGTGGACCTGCGCGGGAGTATTGATCTCGGAGAAGCGAGCTTGACCCTTCGTCGCACCATTCGAGATTTGGTCGAAAGCGCTCGAACTAAAATCATCCTCAACTTCTCCCAAGTGAATTCCATGGACAGTGCTGGAGTTGGCGAACTGGCTGGCGCTTACGTGCCGGTGAAGTCCCAGGGCGGTGAGCTGAAGTTTTTGAATCCGACAAAAAAGGTTCATGACATGCTGAAGATCACCCAACTGGACAGAGTCTTCGAGGTGTATATCGACGAACAAACCGCCATTCGGAGCTTTTCCGAGTCCGCGGGTGAGACGCGACCTTCACTGACTTAGGAAGTTGATCGCCAGGAGAGTTATGTCGTCCTCCTGCCCGTTTCCTCTCGGATGTCCCGACCAGCTTGACAGCTCATCAAGCAACGAATCGGCAAATGTTTCCGCATTGAGAACTACAGTTGGACTCCAGAAAGCGTTTGAAAAGATCACTTCCAAACTCCTGTTTAGAGGGGTTCCTTGTTTCCAATATTCCGTCCGTGTAAAGGACCACCTTGTCGCCCGGTTTCACGGGTAACTCGACGCCAGAGTATGCTGCTTCGGGAAAGAAGCCCAGTAGTAGTCCATTCTGCAACACTTCTGTGGCGCTCCCTGTTGATGTGCGCCAAAGTAGCAGCGGTGGGTGTCCTGCACCCGCGTAACTCATCGACTTCTTTTCCATGTCCACGAATACGTAGGCGGCCGTGACAAAGTGATGTTTGAACCTTCCGCATAATGATCGGTTCAATCCGCTTAAGACCCGTCCGGGATCAAAAGCGTGCTGAGATTGCGCTGCCAGCGCACCCTTGAGCATCGAGGCGATAAGCGCCGCAGGCAGTCCGTGCCCGGAAACATCGGCGATGAGAATCCCCAAATGTCTCTCGTCGACGATGATGAAATCGTAAAAATCACCTGCCACTGAGCTCATTGGAAGGTAGCGCGCAGCGATTTCCAGACCGCTGATCTTGGGAATCTCGTGCGGCAAGATGGACAACTGAATCTCACGCGCCATTTCCAGTTCGTTGTTTATCTCCAAGAGTTGTCGGGCCAATTGTTCGCGGGCTTCACGAAGCACGAGATGGGTGTGCACCCGCGCTTTCACCACTGCCGGTGAGAACGGCTTGTGGATATAATCTACCGCTCCAACCTGGAATCCTTTCGTTTCGTCATCGGCTTCCGTTTTCCCAGTAAGGAAAATCACTGGTATATCCTTGGCCTCTGGCGTGGCTTTCAGAATTCCGCAGACTTCGTAGCCGTCCATCTCCGGCATGGTGACATCCAACAAGATCAGGTCCGGATGCGGTTCGGCTTTTGTTAGGTCCAGAGCCTTTGCACCACTAGTGGCGACCCGGATTTTGAAATCATCCTTCAGAATCGAACGCATCATTTGCAGGTTGGCAGGAGCATCGTCCACGATCAGTACGAGCTTTTTTTCATCAGTTCCGTTCATTTTGATAGCTCCCAATTCGCGCCGTATTCTTTCGTGATCTCTTCTAATTTCTTCCGTGCTCCATCAAAATCAAACTCGTCGATAGCCGCACTTAACGCGGACAGCCTTGGTTTGTCACAGATGCCCGCAAGAGTACCCTCCAGGGCGACAAATGACTCTGCAGCGTCGCCGTCGCATGACTCAATGAGCATCCTGAGTCGCGCGATTGCCGCTGATACCGCTCGCGCATCGAACCTCGGGCTGCTTCCTTTCTGCGCTACACGGTCAGGCATGACATTGCGCATTGCGGTTTGAATGGCCTGCACTTGACGATTCGCCACTCGAGTAAATTCTTCAGCCTGGGCCGGTACTGCCGAATCCCGCTCGCGAACAGCTCGTTCCAACTTTTCCGCGGCACCAGATATGCCTCCAAGTCCGATATTCGCTGCGACTCCCTTTACGGTGTGGAGAATTCGCTCTACCAGTTTGTGGTCTCCACTATCGATTGCTGCCATGATCTGCGAATTCACTTCGCCCTGCCTGGCAGCGAACTGCACCAATAGGTCGCGGTAAAGCCTCTTGTTACCGGCCACCCGACTGAGGCCGCCGGCCACGTCGACGCCGTCAATCTCGAGGAGAATCGCGTCGTCGGGTGTCTTTGCAGCTCTGCATTCGGCACTGGCAGCTTGCCCTTGTCGCGGCTTTCCCCACCTCATCAGCGTCGCAAACAGCGCATCGGGTTCGATCGGCTTGCTCACGTGGTCATTCATCCCTGCTTCCAGGCAGCGTTGCCTCTCTTCCACCAACGCATGGGCAGTCATTGCGATAATTGGAAGTTGTTGCAAATGGGGCATGGCCCGCAGAAGTCTCGTAGCTGTTAAACCATCCATTTCGGGCATTTGCAGATCCATGAATACGATGTCAAACAGCGGGGGTTGTTCTCCTTCTGTCAGAATTTTTACGGCTTCGGCTCCGTGATTGGCGATCCTCACGCTGGCACCCGCACTCCGGAGAAGTTCGCTCGCCACTTGCTGGTTTAGCTCATTGTCTTCCACCAGCAGAATCCTTATCCCCGACGCGTCGTGAAATGTTTCCTGGGCTCTCAACAACGGCGACAGCTCTTGTTCGTGGCCGATACTCCCGAATATCTCTAGAAGCGTGTCGAACAGCGTCGAAGGCGTTACGGGTTTCAGCAGATAGCCGTCAATTCCCATGTTCTCGGCTTGCGCCCGGATATCTTCCTGCCCAAACGCTGTCACCATCACAACTTTCGGCACGTTCTTCAGACTGCCGCCTTGCTTAATGATCCGGCTCGCCTCCAGTCCATCCATACCTGGCATGTGCCAATCCATCATCACAAGTGCATAAGGAGCCTGCGTGTCGGCGGAGACGAGTTCACGAATTGCGTCTTCCCCTGAAGAAACGGATTGTGCTTTCACACCGATTCCTGCCAGCGAGTCGACGAGGATCTCCCGGGCCTGTTGATTGTCATCGACCACAAGCACCCGGTTGCCAGCGATGCCAGGGATCATAAGCCTGCGCTTCGTTTTTCCCGACCCGAGGCCAAACCACGCGGTGAAATGAAACGCGCTCCCCATGCCACGGTTGCTTTCAACCCAGATGTTGCCATCCATCATCTCTACCAGTCTTTTGGAAATCGACAGCCCAAGGCCCGTGCCGCCGTATTTTCTGGTAGTGGAACTGTCAGCCTGGCTGAAGGCTTGGAACAAGCGGGCTGTCTGCTCCGGAGTCATGCCGATTCCACTATCACAGACCGAAAACTTCAGATTCACGCGGTCGAAAGCTTTTTCCGCCAGTGACACCGTCACTACGATCTCGCCGTGTTCGGTGAACTTAACCGCGTTGTTCACAAGATTGATCAGGATTTGTCCAAGCCTCAAGGGGTCCCCGAGGAGATTCGGAGGCAAGTCCTGTTGTGTAGCGATGAGGAACTCCAGGTTCTTGTCGTGAGCTTTCTGACTTACCACACTGGAGACGTTTTCGAGCACATCTTCCAGGCGAAAATCTGTCTTCTCCATATCCAGCTTGCCAGCCTCGATCTTGGAGAAATCCAGAATATCGTTAATGATTCCGAGAAGGGACTGGGCGGCAGATTTTGTTTTCGTCAGATAGTCACGCTGCTTAGGCGTCAGGTCCGTCTTTAGCGCCAGATGGGTCATGCCGAGAATGGCGTTCATCGGTGTACGGATCTCATGGCTGGTGTTGGCAAGGAAATCAGATTTGGCCTTGGTGGCTGCTTCGGCTATCTCTTTGGCAGTGACGAGTTCCGCCTCCAGCCGCTTGCGTTCCGTGATGTCTTCCTGCAAAGCGGCCACATATTGTGGTCTGCCCTCCGTGTCCCGGAGGAGAAAAAATCTCACGCTTGTAACGACGATACAGCCGTCCCTGCGAATTAGGCGCTGTTCCCACTGATTCTTTTCGCGTTTCCCCTGCACCAGTTCGGCATATCGTTCCGCGCTAGAGGCGCGGTCATCCGGATGAGAAATGTCGTCCCACCGCTCCAATTGGCCAAGCTCTTTCTCGGAGTAACCCAGCATCTCTTGCAACGCACGGTTGGGGAAGATTTCCCTTGTGGCAATCCTGTAGAAGCTGATCCCGATCTGCGCATTCTCGAAAATCGAACGGAAGAGCTGATCACTTGTTTGCTTTTTCTCCTCGACGACGGCTGCTAGAACCATGAATGGCGCCGCGTGGAGAATAAAAATAACTGCAGAGATAACACGCTGTTGAGCGGCCCCGGTCCGATGAATGGACCTCGCCCTTGGGTTGCGCCCCAAATCGCTAGAACTGCGATTGCAATCGCCGATGTGCTAACACCGGTTGTTCCGAAACGCAACGCGGACCACAGCATAAATGGCACGAGAGAATAAAGCAGAACCCCGGAGCTGTATCTTCCAGGAGCGGCGAACGCGAGATACCCCAAAACAGTCAACCCAGAGATCAGTGTGGCGGCTTCGAGGTAATAGGCGCGTGATTTCTCATCACGTGCCGGTCCTTTGCTGAACCAACCTAGAATGGCCGGCATCAGGGTGAGGTATACGATTGCCTCCGAAAAAAAAGAAATCCTCCAGCTCGCCCAATAGTTTCTGTTGGTGGCCAGCGCGACGAGAGAACGCTCCGATGCAAGGCGCCAGGATTACCGCGAACGCCGAAAACTTGGCCAGGGCTCTTACACTGTTTAGCCGAGGTACACCCCCAAAGGCATAGCTAAGACACAATGCAGCGGTAAGGACCTCGACCGTATCAGACAGAATGAGCAAAGCACACCAACGAATCGGCAAGCCTGTCTGAATGTTGTACAGAAAAGATGCTGCAAACGACGCCGCGATGAGGATTGGCCACATCCTACGCGGCACCAGCAACAATATGGACACCAGAAGTACGTTACCGAGCCAGAGCGGCCAGTCCGCCTGCGGACCTATGGTCAGCATCCCCCCAAGTTTTGCTGCGCAGTAGGACAGGATGGCCACGAAGCACACCAGGACCACGGTGTGCCACGGAGAATCCAGATTCGCTACGCTCCAAGAGGAACGATTAGGTCCCTTTTCCATCGCCAGACTCCGATGTCAGAGAACTGCAGGAGCCAAGTTAACCTCGTCTCGAACCAACAGGTATTGGCAATAGTGACAGCCTGGAACCATCGACTTGCGGCACGGTTCGTTTTGACAATATTCTTCGCCGGCAACTCATGGAAGGACTTGAAAGCCACCGGAGCGGACATTCGCTCATCCGAGCCGCCGCACGAGGATCGCTGCCGCCATGCCCTGGAAAGCCCAGCATCCGCAGGCCGCATCCGCCGAAGAAATGGCAAGGCGCATTTTCAACACAAAGTGACGACACTCCGCGACCTGTCACCAGCGACAGTAGGCAGCCCGCAGACACCCTGATAGTGTCTCGCGCTGGCGGAAGCTCCTGAGTTCGGCGAGGTTGTGATGGCTTCCTACAAAGGAGAGCACATGAAAACGTTGGGGTACAGGTTCGTTGCAATCGCAGTTTTGACGGGCCTCTCATTTGTTTCGAGCGTTTGGGCCCAGGCCGGCTATGCAATCGAGTTCAAAGTCACGAGTTCTTTTGTTGCTGGAGACGCAAAGTTTCCGGCGGGGACATATACGATCCGTCAGGATCCAGACAACCAGCAGGAGTGGGAAATTTCCAATGACTCCAAGGGGTACAGTGCTTTCCTCCTGACGGACCCGTCGAGTTCGACAACATCCAATCAAAAGACGGAAGTGACGTTCCAAAAATACGGAAACACGCTCGTCTTAAAGGAAATCTGGATCCTCGGACTTGCGAACGGTTTTTCCGTGCAAACCAGTTACGCCGAAAAGAAGGCTGCCAAGGCAGGCTCACCCACCAAGGTTTCCGTCGCCGCAGCAAAGAAGTGATAGCCTCGCGGAAGCAATGGACGAGACGTGGGCAGAAACAAATTGAAGTCTAACTCCGAGCTCGTGCAGTACGCGATAAAGCACAGGATAATTGCACTCTAATTTCAGAAATTTTCGCGTTCGACCGCGGGCCGTTCCTGTCGGACTTAGGCATAGATTCTCTCTCCAATGGGTGATAAAAAGTGCCCGCGTCCAACCGTTGCGAGTCTTGACCTGGCAGCAAGCATTCACGATTCGTGACTGTTATTTTGACGGTTCTAAATGGAGCGGGACTCGGCGAAATTTAGAGCAATCTGGAACGAGAGGGCCCGGGGAAGACAAACATCCCTTCCCCAAAATCTTTCCGGGTCCCCAGAGTTTTCGGCTATCCGCGGAAACAGCAAATCAACGAGGAGATCTAAATGGCTAGCGAACAGTAACATTCCGATCGTTTGTGTTCCCACACTTGCGAGAGAGAAACTATAAGTAGTTGGTTTTATAGAGCGGCCTATCGGAATCGAACCGACATCTGAACCCTGGCAAGGTTAGCAGTCAACTTCAAACACGCAGGAAATGGCGGCATTTTTACAGTTTTTGCGGTTCTTTAATTGGAAAACGGATGGAAAATGGAAAATGCACTCGTTAGGAAGCTACTGGGCGGGGTTCGCCAAATGGCCTTCCGGGCAATCGGCTTATCCAACGCTTCTCACGATTAGACTAGTTAGTTAGTCCCACACGGAAGGGGAGTTGGCACTCTCTATCCGTGACCGGGGCCCCCTGCGCCCTGCACAGATCTTCGTGCTCGTCCTCGTCCTTGTCCGCGTAGGTGCTCGGAAGACGAAGACCGCAATTCGTGTGTCTCGTCGACACGAAGGAGATGATGGCGCCGCTCAAGGCCATCGAAGAAACAACCTCAAGTCATCGTTGCTATGTGGCGACCAAGGGAAAGCGCGCTGAATCTTCGTTTCAATACGAGTTTCATCTTCCGGGAGACCCCAGAGACTGCCTGGTTGGAATCCAGGTGCTCTCGATTACAACGGTTTCAAAACACCGGTTGTGTCAGCGTCTGAGATTCGGATTGCCCATATCCGCCCGAAATAGAATGGTCGGTAAACACTAGGCGACTGATCGTTCCCTAACTGGGCTGCGCACCCGTGGCCGCTCCGTCAGGCAGGACCTGATCGCCCCATGCAACTCAACCATCGTTTCCGGATGGCCGACAATCCACTCTGGCCAGAAGGCATTAAACAATTCCTGTTTCCTTTAGGTTCGAGTTGCCAACCCTCCAGAACGAATGCGCAGCTTATCCTTCTATACAAGAATCGCCTACGTCATGCTCTCTTAAGAGAAACTCCAGAATATGCTTGTCCTCCGAAGAGAGACCTTCGGAGAACTCACTTTGCGCCGAAGCCAGGATTCGACGCCCATCACTGCTGCGACCGAGGCGGTGGTAGAACTTGGCTAGACTTCTACTGGCCCGCAAGACCAGCACTTTCGCGCCGGCGCGTTGAGCGACATCAATCGCGGTTAGAAACGTTGTCTCTATTTGTGGGTCAACGCACCCGCCACCGCTTCGCACTAGCTCAATTTCCCCCTGAAGTCTCAACAGTTCCGCTTCCCAGAAGCGTTCGCCAGTTCGGGACACTATTGCGAAAGCCTCCGCGATAGCGTTGTCGGCGCTTACCGTTCGTCTTGCAATCAGACAACATTCAGCGTATAGACCAAGTGAGTATGGAACGAATGAATTGGAACCGTTAGATCGAGCTTCTGCTAATGCCGCCTCGATGCACTGCAGCCCTTCCCCATGGCGTCCCTCGTGGACCGCGGACCAGCCTTGCAGCGGCGCGGCCCATACGTCCATGAGGCGGAAATCCTCCGTCCGGGCAATGTTGATCGCAGCATCAGCATGCGTCTTGACCGCCGTAACGTCCCGGCGCGCCTCGTGCACCGACGAGGCGAACACGTGTGCTAGCGCGAGCGAAAACTGATCATTCAGGGCGCGAGCAACTGCGATCGCTTCGTCCGCAGTTTGTACAGCCTCCGCCAACTTCCCTCGCATTGCGAGCGCTCGAGCTCGGAAATACCGGGCACACACCCCAGCATCGTGGCTGCCGTAGGTCGCCGCCATCGGCGCGTCCCGATCAGCTTTATACAAAGCGAGGCCGTCGGCAGCATGATCGCAAGCTTGCTCGAGATCGCCACGCAGGAAAGCTGTGGCCCAACATGCGTGCTTTGCCTGCAGGCGCAATGCTAGATCATCATGTCCGCGCGAAAGCCGACTCAGGTCGTCTGCTATTTGCTGGGCAGTGCTCAGTGGTCCACGGCCCCAGTAGAAAAGCCAAAGTCCCCAAAGTGCAGGAAACAACCCCAAGTTGTCCTTAAATCCTTCGCACAAGGTGCGGGCTCGTGCATAGGATTCCTCCACTTCTGGAGCACCCCACCCGAGTGCAGGCATGAGTGCGGCACCGAGACCCATTTGGAGCAACGCCTCGCGTTCGGTGCGATCGTTACTGGGCGGCTCCATGCTCAGCAGAGAGAGTGCCCGCTCAAAGTGCATCCTTGCTTCCCCGTACGCGCGGCGCCGTTGTGCGTTCAGCGCGGCATGCCTCCGATAGAAGCCTGCACGTTCTAAGCGGCGGCTTTGCTCGAAATGCATCGCCAACTCGGCAGCGATTTCTGATGACCTTTCACCCCACAAAGCCTCCAGTGCGTCTCCCAGCCTCCTGTGTAACTCTATGCGATACCCGACCGGAATACGCTCATACAGCACGTCGCGATAGAGAGCATGAACAAACTCGAATCGCGAGGACACCGATCCATCAGGGTAATCAACAGGACCAAGATAGCGCAGGAATCGCTGCTGACGGCTCAGCACGGCGAAGGCCCTTTCAACGTCAATGGCCTGGCGCCCGGCTGCAGTAGCGACCGAGGATGCTGAAAAGTTCAACCCGACCCCGCTTGCAACTTCGAGCAACTCACGCTCCGCCGCAGGTAGACGCTCTATCATGCGCTCAATCGTTTTACGCACGTCATCGGGCACGCCCAGATCGAGCGTCTCGATTTCGGCGTTCACGATCCACCCTCGGTCTTGTCGCACCAGCAGCCCACGCGCGACCAGATCGGACAAAACATTGATCATGAAAAGAGGATTGCCGGCTGTACGCATTTGCACCACTTGTGCTAGTTGCGCAAATCGTTGCTCCTGGCCTAGTGCAGGTGGATACCGCCGCTCCAAGTAATGGATGATTGCCGCCTTGTCTAGTCCGCCGAGTGCAATCTCTCGACCGCACCCTCTTTGCATCAGGCAGTCGGCCACAGCGTCCAACGGATGCTCGATACCCTTTGTCTCGGGCGGCCGAAAGGTTCCAATCAGTAAAATGCGCGCTGGTTCAGGTCGCTGGGCAAAGGCCGAAATCCAATCGAGAGTCGAAGCATCACTCCACTGAAGATCGTCAACCCACAAAACAAACGGAGTCATGGCTGTGATTGCCTCAAGCGTATTGGTCAGTTCGCGGAGCATTCGTTCCCGCGTCGCGTTGGCGGCAGTCCGCTCCAGTGTTGCGCGATCCCCCAGAGTTAAGAGTCCCGGCATTTGCGCCAGCCATGTAGGACCGTGACGCTGGAGTGCAGACAGAAAACGATCGCCATCAGGCTGTTGGCAAAGCCGTACCAGCGCTTCGAGCAACGGCCGATAAGGTTCGCCGATCCCATAGTGCTGGATGCACTGACCCCAAGCTGCCCGTAGAGATCGCACGGAATTCACAATGTCGGCAAGAAACGCCTGCACTGTTGTGGTCTTGCCAATTCCCGGCTCACCCGTGATGAAAAGTACCTGACGATGGCCAGCGGCCGCCGTTTCGCAAGCCGCAGTCATCTCGCAGAGCACACTTTCTCGGCCGACCACCATTTGCATCGGCGCTGGAGGGCTAGTGTCGCGTGGCCTAGACTCGGGCATCCGGGTCGAACCGCCGTTTTTGTGGGTCACCGGGGCAGCGAATCGGTATCCCTTGCCGACTACAGTCTCTATGTAACGAGGCTTGTCCGGATCATCCCGCAACGCCTGCCGAACTTTACGAATGGCGGTGTTGATGCTGTGATCGATATCGAGGAATACGTCCTTGCCCCACAGGCGCTCGGCGATCTCGTCGCGCGTGACCAATTCTCCGCCCCGCTGCACCAGCAGGATGAGCAAGTCCATCGGCCGCTTTTCCAAGTGCAGAGGACGGTCGCCCCGCAGCAGTTGGTAACGCGAATGGTCAAGCGTGAAATCACCGAACTGGACTTCTTGGGCCAAAAACTCTCCCGTGGGGCTCGAAATGAAGTTCACTCATATTGCCCCATGAGCGGCGTAGAAGCAACAATGTCATCAACTTAGCGGTTCAGGAAAACTTCACCTCGTGTTTAGAAGGTCTGCATTGCCTGCTTCTGCCGAATTGCAGGATAAGGGCGCGATGCCCCGGGATCTACCGAAAATCTACCGGGCATACGGAGGAAAGATTATGAACGCGCACGCTCGAACAAGGAAACACTGCTTCGCCAAGTGCGTCTTGCTGGCGATCCTGCTGTTCTGCTGGGCTACGGCACAAGCCGACGTGGTCCTGGACTGGAACGCTATCGCCGTGGACACGTTCAATGCCAACGGCCAGAACCCCTTCGCTCAGGCGCGTTATGGAGCCATCGTGCAACTCGCAGTTTTCGAGGCCGTGAATGCGATAACAGGCGAGTACCATCCGTACCTTGGAACCATCAAGGCGGCGCCGGGCGCCTCGGCTGACGCAGCCGCTGCCCAAGCTGCCTACGATGTGCTGATTAACTACTTCCCGAACAGCGCATCAACGCTCCAAGCGGCGCTCTCGAATTCGCTGGCACCGATACCGGACGGCCAGGCCAAAACCGATGGCACAGCAACCGGGCACGCGGCGGCTGCGGCGATGATCGCACTGCGCGCGAACGACGGCTCCTCACCGCCGCAGTTCTATTCTCCAGGTTCGCTTGTTCCCGGAGCATGGCAGGCCACTCCAAGCTGCCCAGTCATCAGCGGAGTCGCCGTCGGAGCCTTCTATCACTGGCAGAATTTAACTCCCTTCGGCATTCCGGATGCTCACGCATATCTTCTTGCTCCCCCGCCAGCGCTCAGCAGCAACCGGTACGCCAAAACCTACAACGAGGTAAAGACCGTAGGGAGCATCACCAGCACCGAACGCTCGCTGGACCGGGAGAATGTGGTGCTCTTCTATGAGGTATCTTCGCCGACCCTGGTGTTCAATCAGGCCGCCCGCCAGGTCGCCCAGGAGCGGTGGGACTCTCTGTCCGAGAACGCGCGTGCCCTGGCGCTGATCAACATGGCGATCAGTGACAGCCTTGTGGCGTCGTTCTTCAACAAGTACCACTACATCTTCTGGCGTCCGGAGACGGCAATCCCTGCCGGCGATACAGACGGAAACCCTAAGACGGAAGGCGATCTCAACTTTCTCCCATTCATTCTCACCCCGTGTTTCCCTAGCTACCCCTCGAATCACGGCAGCGGTAGTAACGGAGGAGCCGAGGTTCTGCGCCGTCTCTATGGTGAGAGCGGGCACTTGATGACCATTTCGAATCCTGGGGCCACTCCCATCGTCCTGCAGTACAACTCGTTCAAGCAGATCACCGACGACATCTCTAACGCGCGGGTTTACGGCGGAATACATTTTCGAACCGACCAGGACGCTGGCGAGCGCTTAGGCCGAGCGGTCGGCACTGCAGTTTACAAGAACAACTTGCGTCCCATACACGATGACGACTGATTAAGTTGGCTCCCGAGAACAACTCGCCATTCGTGTCCTGCGGCCTGGGAATTTCTGCGGGCCGTGGGTGCACGTAGGGCGGTAATCCGCATATCTACACCAAATCCGTCAGTCGGGGAACACCGCGCTTGTGATCCCGAACGAGTGACGGGCAATGCGGAAGTTGGGACTAGTTGCAATCTCAAGGGACGATCAGTCCTGCCTAACGGCGTAGTGTTTACAGATAGAGACGACAGAAAAAGGCGGGAAACGACACTACTGTGTGTTCTGGGAGTTCGGTACAACTTCGGTACAACCGAGGGAGAGAAAGAATGGGTTTCCGGTTCCAAAGCGACACCAAATGAAACACTTGGCTTTTTTGATTTTGTTGTTGGAATCTAGGCGTTCTTCGCCTTCTTCTTACAATGCAAGCTGCTGGCCCTATGGAATTGCTCGGGGCGTCTACCCCGAAAGTGCCTCGCATGAGGATTCAACGCCAGAACTCTACCTTATTAAGGTAGCGGTCATGGCTCCTACAACAGCCAGGACTGTCAAAACACGCGGAAGCCAGATCCTCGAACTACAATCTTCAACTGGTTATAGTTTAAACAGAGATAAATTCAATTGTAGTAATCACCACACAAGTAGTAGCAAAGCTCGAATAGCCGCATGGTTATTGATTTGTGCTGTTTCCATTTCCATTGGGCGCCCACCGATACGATGCTTCAACGTTGAGCCGTCCAAAAACTCCATGACGATGAATGCCCGACCGTCCTCCTGCCCGATTTCATAGATCGTGCAGATGTTTGGATGATTCAGTGCGGACGCGGCGCGTGCTTCCCGGCGGAATCGTTCCAGGGCTTGGGAATCCTGTGCCACATTGTCGGGAAGAAATTTGAGGGCCACGAACCGGTGCAGGCTGGTGTCCTCGGCCTTGTACACAACCCCCATACCGCCACCGCCGAGTTTCTCGATAATGCGGTAGTGGGAACTCGTGCGCCCGATCAGTGGATCGGCACTCGACATACTGCGGGGATACTAAGCCACCCCAAAGGCAAGTCAACGCTGCGCACAAGATGGGGTGTTGCGGATTGCCTCCCCTCATAACGATAAGCGCAGCAGCGTTTTCCGATGTGGGCATACCTGGACGTGATTTCCAGCTGGCGACCCAACATTCCTCCGAGGGGGCTCGCCGCTTCGGCTGTTACGGCGGCACAACCGAACGCGCTTCCTGCAACCGTTCCCAGGCCACGCTCTCTGAGGCTGGCCGTCCGTAGCTTCATTCGCGATTGCGTCTCTGCTTGAACGAGCTTCGCTTGTTCGGGCGTGAATAGCAGGGTGCCCGTCATTGCCTGCCGGATCTGTCCGCGCTCCCAGTTTCCCTGCATAATTCCCGAGACCGAGTGACTGTTCGAGCCGAGAAGCAGATGTCCGACTTCGTGGGCTATGACGCAACCGAGAATGATAGGGATCTCAAACTCAGCGCCGTCACTCCTTGCGAGGTGCATCGCAATCGCATAGTCGTAGTAGACGCTGGCGAGAACCGGGACTACTGCAAAACCAAAGAGAGTGTCTTGGAACTTATTCTGCGTGGACTGGGAGAGTACGCGCAACACGATGTCGGTAGCTTCGAGCGGCTCCCCACAGAGATCTTGGGGGTCAGCGGTGGAATGCCCCGCGGGGCAGTCTAACCAGACTGTCTGCAAACCAGCTTTGCCGAGGATTCGGCCGGCTTCGCGTTCGGCTCCGGCTAACATGGCGGGTGTGGCTTGCGTGTAGTTGTTAACCCGAATCCTGATCGTGGGATTCGAGTCCGCACCGCTGGCGAAGATGGTCTCTGGGAAGGCGAAAATCATTACACCAACCAAACCTGCGAAAGCCATGATGCTCAGCCGGAACCAAGGAAGCTGTTGATAGCAGAAGAAATGGCCGAGTGCTGGATGCTGGCCCGCGGTCCTTATTATTCTCATGTCGTCCTCCTCCGCGAGTTGCGAGGTGAGGGCGACGCTGGGCTTTTGGTTTAGCTACCTCAATGCATGGGAACTCTATTCAGGTCAGGGGTAGGTCGAAAGAAAGTCATTAGCTAACTCCCTGGAACTAAAGGAGCTGTAGTAGGAGTCGGGTGCCCTCCTCGGGCGAAGAACGCTCCTCAAGAGGTGGGACGGAAAAGGGCGGAAATTGTGTGTGGATCGGCCGGGCATAACCACACACCCGCCGGACCGCAGCACTGAACAACCAACTTAGAGGTAGGAAGATTGATCCGCAGGAATTGACGCTGCACACTTCTGGAAGGAAACTGCCTTCAAGACGTCCTTAGAGCACTTCTCTGTTGGGCACTCTTGAGAAGTAGTTTCCGGAATGCTACACAAGATTCCTCGGAGCGGGATCGCTGACTTGAGCTGTGACGGTGGCATATGCTCTCAACGCGCTCGAGTTAGTTCCGTTCGTAGGTGTCGAACTTCAGCTCTCCGCTTGGTATCAAGTGTGCTGCACACTCCCCTCTGGGCTACTCCGTCCGATGCTTCAATCCTATCCTCCGAGGGACAAGGAAGAGGATTTGTTGGGTCTAGACCGGTAGCCCGCACCGCTCTTCTCATTCATCGGTTTGGGACTTGTGGAAAGACAAGTAACCTTTGGGCGAATTTCTCCCGGCGCGGGGGCTGCTACTTTCACCCCAGTCAAGCGGCCGTGCATTGCTGACGGCGAGTCGTAATCGATGTGTTTCGGCCTTACGCGATAGTCTTCTTCAACGTGAAACCCACCAACCCCAGCAGCCCAGTGCCCAGCAACAGCAGGGTGGAAGGTTCCGGAACGGTTTGGCCTGATAAGGAGAACGCAGCGTTGAAGGGGCCTTGAGCTGTGATGTCGGTCCCAATGCGTAGCCAATCGGGGGCAAGATCGTCATTTCGCGTCCAGCTTTGCAAGTCGGGGGGTGCCCCGATCGGTTTGGGTGCCGAGAGCCACAGAAAATTCCCATCGGTCAACTGCACCTCGGGGCGGAAGAAATAGTGATCGGGGTCAAGGAGAATTGGAGTTGTGAAGTCGACACTAATCATAACCTCTTCCCCGGTTGTGGGCCCTTCGCCGCCGGTGAATTGAGCGGGCTTTTTATTAATGCCGTTCACCACGGTGTTAGCCACGTGGAAGGCGCCGAGCGCTGAAGCGTTAAAGCTCAGAGTACCGGCACTACCATCCCGAGTGGCAGAAGCGATTTCAACATCAGCCGGCGAGTTGGCCCGCGCGGGCACGTTCCCCGATGGCGGGTTCGCAGAATCTGCTGGAAAGACATGATAGATTTCGATCTCGACATCAACAATGTTTGAGATTGGTGTTCCCGACGGAATCAGGCCAAAAAAGGTCGCTTGATTGAGTAGCGTAGGATGGCTAAGAACGAAATCATCGGCTGTCTCGGTCTGAATTTGTCCGGCACTACTTGGGCGCGAAAGCGTGCCAATCAGACCGTCCGGATTGCCCGTGCTGAAGTTGAAACTATCGGCGGCGGCGGGCATTGCGATGAAGATTGCTACAGTAACCATTGCGATGCAAGAGATTATCAGACGCCTATTCACGGTCTCCCTCCAGTGCCACCGCATGGTATGGCTCACCGTTACACATGCTAAGGAAATTGATTTGTCTTACCATTCCGGTGGAGAAGCCTTGCCTTGACTTTGTACGGGCGGAACAACCAACGCTATTACAGACCCATGGGGCCGGTTCGTCAAGACCAGTTTCTCGGATAGACGCGCAGTGGAAGCTAGGAAGGAAGAGCGGGTCGCAGAGCTCTGTCAGGCCTGAGTTATCCCCAAGCCCACTTGAACTGTGGGACGCGAAACGGGAAGGCGGAGAAATAAAGAGTATGTCGAACAGATTTGCGCTGCCCTTTCGTTCTACATAATTTCCTGTATTGCCGAATGATATTTCATTACGGCAGCATCTTCAGTCTGGTCAGGTGAGGTTAGGGGCCAAACTGACATTTTTGAAGAGCCCGGAGCAATCCGGGCTTTTCCTTTTTTAGCAGATTCTTCTAGCCCCTGCTAGCTTTGTAAGTGTCTAACTCGTCCGATGCGAGACAGACAAGCATATCCAAACATTCTGAAATGGTGATTTCTTTTCTCTCGAGTCTACTTGCTTCAATCCAGTCGGGATAGCGTTGTTGAATGAGCTTCATCGCCCGGTCGAACAAGGGTCGAAACTCCTTCGCGGGTTTCTGCGTCGCTTTGATACTCATGGATCCCTCCCCGCGTTGAATCAGAACATAGCATACCGCTGAGTGACCGTCAGGGTAACGTGGAAGATGTGTGGGATATCAATGTCGGGTCCAAAGCGGCTTCGGGCCAGCATGAGGCTCATCGCTAGGTGATCCATTCCTTGTACTTTTAGACGTATAATCCGTTTGCCCAGTAGAAAGGACAAATCGATGAAGATCAAACTGGCGATCCTGGGGCTCTGTTTAGCTATCGCTTTCCCCCTTCTTGCTCAGAAAAAAGAAGATCAGCGTTTAGCGGACTCCGCCACAGTGATGAAGGAGCTGTCCCGGGGGGACAACGGTCTCCCGAAAAGTGTCCTAAATCAAGCCATGTGCGTCCTTGTCTTTCCAAGCGTCAAGAAAGTTGCGATTGGTATCGGCGGCAGTTACGGACGCGGCGTGCTCGTGTGCCGCAAGGGCGCCAAGATGGATGGTGCTTGAGGCGCACCGGTGATGTACAGGTTGGATCAGGGAAGCATTGGCGTTCAGCTCGGTTCCACGGCCACTGATTTTGTCCTTGTCGTCGTGAGCGACAAGGGCGTGGACGCGATCTTGAACGGCAAAATGAAACTCGGCTCTAATGCAGCGGCAGCCGCTGGTCCGACGGGCGCACAGGCGACCTCTTACAATGCTGCGAATATGAAATCGGACGTATTGACCTACTCGCGGTCTAAGGGACTGTTTGCAGGCGTATCCCTTGAAGGAGCGTCGATAGATACGGACAAAGACGCCAACAAGAATCTCTACGGCAAGGATATGGGCGCCAAAGAGATTGTGACTGGCACACAGCCGGACCCGGCTTCAGCCCAACCGCTGGTGAGTGAACTCGACTCGACCTCACCGGCTCGCAAGTGAGCCACGCGCGACACGGACGCGAATATACGACCTGAAGACTGGACACCTAGTCCCCATTCCCTTACCATGAGAGCCCTTCGGAGGTGGAAAGGTGCCGACCCCGAGAGAATGGGTAAGAATCTGTGAACTGGAAAAGGCCGCAATAGAACATCAGTCTGTTGAGAAGTGGATCGAAATAGATCGCAGACTTGATCCCAACTGGACCGAAGAGAAATCAAAGGCTCTGTATCAACGTAAAGAAGAGTGGCTAAAAGGCTGCACTGAACGCCTGAACGAAGCCCGGGCCAACCTAAGTGCCGCAGAGGACCTAGATATCTGGTCCTTCCTCGGAACCTGAGAGGGAATCACCACGAAGGGGCTCCATGCGAAGCCGATCTCAGCCGAGACGTGAAAGGGCTCGGTGCTCGGAGGTGCGGCTCCGTGGGCATAGACCTTCCAATGGCGCACAGTGTTCGCGAGCTCGACGGTCTCGACACGTTGGAGGCCATGGAAGTGAAGACCATTCCGCTGAAGAGCAGCTTCCAGCTGATCACGGAACTCGTCGTAGCGCATGATCGTTCCTCCAGAGACATTTGTCACTGCACATAAGCGTGCAGAGCTACACCTGAACCCGAGCAGGGTTCAGTAGTAAGGCGCAACGAATGCAGCGCCAAAACCTAAGACGCTGAATTGGCCATACTTAACTTTCCTCGATCGGAAAGTAATCCCGCGGGATCGGTCGCAACAACACGATTCGATAGCATTTTGGAAAATATGGAAAATGAGGCGGTAGCATAAGTGCTTGATTTAATGGAGCGGCCTATCGGAATCGAACCGACACCTGAACCTAGGCAAGTCCGAAGCCAATGGAAAATCTAGAACTTACGAGGCACTTTCAGGAGCATTGGGTAGCGTTTGGAGCGGTCAGAACGCCTAATGTTCCTCAGGTTGTTCCCACGAAGACCAGAGTATAGAAGCGGTTCAGATGTACCACGCGGAACGCGGGTTGGCACCCACAATTAGGCTCAAAAGTTTGACGAGTGACCTGCCAAGGATGAGAGCAGTAGCGTGAACCTATTGGGTTTCTACGCGAACGTCAGTGAACTTTCGAAAGTCCCGATCGAACAAAGCTAGCGGCATGTTTTCGGTCGCCGCAGTCGCGGCGATCAGGCAGTCCACGAAATGGACCTTTGTTTTTCGATAGCGATCCAACGCATCCAGGTGAATTGCCGCACCATCAATTTCGACGCCCGGGCTGGAAATGAGTTTACCAAGCGCCGACGTGATATCTCCACGTGGATGCTCGTAAAAAGACTCCAGTACAAACACGCACTCGGCCAGAACTGCTGGCAACATCACAATCACCACGTCACCGCGGTCGCACGCATCGAACAGTTTTCCAGCGGCCTTGGCATGCTTTTCATGGTCCTGCACTAGATAGCGAACGATCAGATTGGTGTCGACAAGCCTTCGTTTGCTCACCCGCTGCCCTCACGACCACGGGCGGCCTTCGCTGCGGCCCCGCGGATTTGCGCGAAGGACATCCCCTTACCCTTCTTGCTGGCCAGCACACCTTTGAGTGATCGCGTGCCCAGATGCACGCGCATGGTGGCGTGGTCCCCTTGCACTGCGTACTCTAGCCTGTCACCAGGTTTGATTCGCAACGCCTTGCGAATCTTCCCCGGAATGGTCGTTTGTCCTTTGCTCGTTACCGTGGAATGCATCATCGGATCCTTACTCTTCTAGATATTCCTTACGTTTTGATTATCCCTTACTTTTTGTTGGCTAGCAAGGCCAATTTACGGATTCCTAATCAGCCTTTGCTCCTTGAAAATTTCGTTTCTAACCTTGCGCGCGTCATTCATGCCTTCGACTCGCTCAGTTTATGGTCCGGGATTCTGCCAATGTGAGTTTATAGGCGCCGTAATATTTGCGATATTGCTGACGTACTGGATATCGAGACGATAATCGCATTCAGGCCCACTCTACCCAGCACCGATTCGTCTTTGGTCTTGGCTGAAGTTTTGGCGAAGCACAGAAATTCCCGTAACCCTATGCTGCACAATATCTTAAGACGACAGATTTGCTTGACTTTTCAGCTTACGGATAGTAGTATTGGTTGTGCGACGGATGATCTTACGAGGAGTAACACTGTGCCTAAGCGAGCGGCTTCACAACGAAAAGAACGAGTGACGGTCACACTGTCGCCGAATTCCGTAGCTTTCGTCAGAAAGTATAGTGCGACAGAGCACGTTCACGTGAGTACGGCATTAGAGCGTATGATCGAAGATTTTAGACGCACAAGAGAACTAGAGCAATTGAACGCGGACGTTGCAGCTTTGTACGACGCCCTGCCTGATCCGATTGTGCAGGAACAAGCTGCATGGGGAGCAGTTGGTGCAGCCGGACTTGCCGAAATGTTTGAGCCTCAGACCGAGGCTGTTCCGCAATTGGGGGCGCTGGAGACTAAGTGAGTTCAGCGCCGTCTGTTCTTCCAACACTGAGCCAGGGAGAGATTTGGGTCGTAAAGCTCCCTGTAGAGCCGCCGGACAAGGGTCGTCGTTTCGTCGTAGTGGTTTCTAGCGATGCTCAGAACCATCATCCTCGGGCCACAACTGTCCTCGTGGTTCCTCTATCAACGACGCTCTCAAATGCAAAACGCCTACAATTGAAGCCTGGAGAGACCGGGTTGGCCGAGATATCAGAGGTATGGGCGAATGGCATCACAACCGTTCGCAAAGCGGACATCTTGCCACCGCGAAGTCAGCTACGAAGACTCAGCCGTGCCACAGTATGCCAAATCATGAAGCACGTGATCCTGTCGGTTGGAATCCTTCCGACCGAGATCGCTGAGTAAGGGATCCTCGACGGTGCGTATAGAGACGAACACTTGCAGGGTGCGGCAGACAATTCAGAGTTGGGCTAGGAATTTCATTAGGGCCGGATCCTCCCGCCATCGTCTTTTTTTGTGCCGCTGAGGGCTTAATTTAAATTGCGCCTTGAGCGCGTCATTCATGCCTTCGACTCGCTCAGTTTATGGTCCGTGATTCTTCCAACGTGAGTTTATAGGCGACGTAATATTTGTAGATATTGCTGACGTACTGGACGGTGTGTTCTCCGACGTCCTTCGCCACAATGAGCTCGACATTGCCGAACCACCGATTGTGATCCAGACCTTCACTCGCTGCCCTCTTCCGGAGGGCCGCAATCTTGGTGGGCCCGGCACTGTAGGCGGCAAAGGTCATGAGAGTCTTATTCAACGGGTCAAGCTTGGGGTCGTTAAAGTAGGTGTCCGCGATGTTGCGCATCATCTTTGCGCCGGCATGGATGTTGTCTTCTGCGATCTCCACGTTGGGAATACTGATGGGGGGAGCGGCCGCGTAGTGGGGAATCACTTGCATAATGCCCACCGCTCCACTCGGATTCCTGAGACTTTGGTCCAACCAGACTTACCTCAGGGCTTTGAAAGCGAGAGAACTGGCGGCGCGGCTGTGGGCCCCGATTCTACGAGAGTAAACAATATCATCAAGAAGCCGAGCCCACGTTTGGAAGTCACATCGCGGTCGTCAACCCAAAACCAATAGTTGCGGTAAGGGACTGCGGCGAAAGCTACGTTAGCGTCCGGTTTAGAAGTTGACGAGTGCACGCGGATCAGGAATCTGGGCGGCAAATCGGATGGAAGGCCTGGCGTTCCTATCTTCGCGACCCGCCCATCCGCAACATCAGATGCGGGGATCTCAACGCCCGCCGAGGCTTCCCCAAGGATCTCAATCATAGAACGCGTGAGCATAGCGATTTCCTTGTCATCCTGTGGCACGGTACCGAAGGCAAGCCTGAATTCTTGGGCATCGGGATTAAGACCGAGCAATTCCCTCACCTTCTTAGCAGTCGCGGTTGCTGTCTCGTCCACATGGTGAGCTCGAAAAACCATAATCCCACCCGCACTCCCTTTCGCCTCCTCGACGCGGATACCAAAAGAATCTGAGGCCTGGAGTTCTCTCAGCATTGAAAGGACGCGGTAGAAATCAGCATCGCCCGTCCGCCTGAGCATTTCTGTTCTTGAGCCGGCATGGAGTCCATTGACGGCCCTCACTCCGACCTCGAATACGGAGTCGATTGGCCAGCCGGACTCTACGAGCGAGAACAAATCAACGGGTGATACCGGCAGCAAAAGGCTCTTCGTAAACTTTTCTCCGCTCACGGGAACATAAGTGATGGTCGGGCTTTCCGCCCATCGGCCCGAAGCGGTAGCTGCGGGCGCGATGGTCGAATTCCCGGTCCAACCTGGTGCGAGTATCGATCCCGTTCCCTCGCGAGTATATTGTTGGACTACTTGTTGCACGTCGAGAAACATCGGCGGGTCCATGTAGCGCAGCTTGACCATGTTAAGGAGCATCTGCTCCTTCCATGACTGCGTGATAGCAGCGGAATAATCGAACCGATCGTGCGCTAGGCTCCTTGGCCCTACCTTGGCTGCACAACCGCACAACCACGATAGCAGTACGATTGACAACACGAGACTGACGAGATGTCTGGGCAGCGTAATACGGCTGGCATCATTTTTCATCAACGACCTCTCCTGAACCCAACACTTCACCACATGATCTGCATAGATATCGTGGTCGATAAACAGTAACGGTACCTCATACGTTCTGCGGACAGTGATACATTTTCATAATCGATCAGACCGAGGACAACTTAAACGGCGAACCCATCTACCAAAACCCCACGAGCGGAACGCAAAGCACCCAGACGCTCTCACGACCAATTCGAGTCTCACTTCTTCGCAAGAGAGAAGTAAAGATACAGAGCCAGGCCGATATAATTCTGCTGCTGATTCGGGCTCTTGCCGGTGTTGTTTTCATGCTCATAGTAGGTATTGAATTGGACGTGCTTGCCCACGGGGAATAGGCAACCTGCATAGAGAGCGGTGGTGCTCCATTTCTTGTACTGACTCTCGTAATAGGGTTCGGCGGCGATATACGGAATGAAGTGATAGGAGTGGATCGATAAAGATTCGTTCAACCGTCAATTTGTTCTCGATAGCGCCAGTTGAAGCCGCCATTTTTCCAGTCGAGATCCGCGCGATTCAGGTCTGAGATCAGGAACCGGCCCTTCAGAGGGAAATGGAAGGTCGCAATTGTCTCCATGCGATTTTCGGGCGGAGCACCCGGCGCAGTGATCGTAGCGGTATCCAGTTTCCAGGACCAACGCTCTTGATTTCGAATCGTCCAAGTCGAACGATGTGATGTTCTTAAGCCGAAGCAGGGGTTTCAAATAGAACTGAATGCTTGGACCTATCGTAAATTGTGTCGGGATCCCCGCCATCGCGATCATCCTTCGCTTGCAGATATACTCGGACAGTAGGAATTCAGCTTGAGATATGCGTCAATTTCCGGCAGGAATTGAGGTTCCTGTGCGCGAGCGGGCAGGGACACGAAACAAACGAGGAGAGCCCATTTCCAAAGCGTCTTGTGAACTAGCTTCATTTTCATACTGTCTTGGAGTGCTGGCAGCCCAACTGCCTGCATTTTGGGCCTCCACCTATTCTGATCTTCACTTCGGCCAGCCAACCCAGGAATACTGCCACGCAACTGAGACATTCTGGTAGTTTCCGCCGTACGTGATGTACGCGCCAGTGCTGTAACTGATTTTCACTGACTGATGTCTCGAGATGGGAATTGCGGCTGTCGCCCCGATCCGGGAGTTCGTCTCCTCGGACCGTTTTCGGATTCTGCACTCCGTTCAAGCTCGTCTCTCCTCCGTACCAGAAATTGCCGTCGAGCGAGACCCACAAGCGCGGCTTGAAATCGTAGCTCAGGTGGCCTTCAAACGCCGCCACATTGGATTTCGGATTGTGTCCTGGTGCCCGGAAAGTACTATTGTGAGAGCAGAACTCCGGATTCGTGGTGAGAACCACGCTCCGGTACGCATCGAGCACCCATTGCCCCCCCAGCGTTGGGAATAACCGAATCTCGGGTTTGAAGGCCCAGCGGTTGGTGCCCCAATTGATCAGCTTCGTCGGGTCGTACTGCCCTGTCGGAGCCACTACCTTGAGGCTTACCCCAATCAGGACACTTTCTGCCGCCATTTCACATATTTCGTCCACCGGCAGCGCCGGACCGCCCTTCAGATTCACCGAAAAGCGGTAGAGCCGAATCCAAAGACCGGAGCGGTAAAGGTGTGTTTCCGCACCCATCACTTTCCCCTGAAGATTTCCCACGCCGCGTACGGCAAAGCAGCGAGGACGTTTGCCGAACGTCCGAAGAAATTGAACGAGTGGTAGTAAGTGAAGACCGGAACGCTTATCTTCGCGGTGGCACCAGCTAACGGGCACCGCGCCATCGTACTTAAGGCCTGCGGTGTAATAGGACCACGTCAGCGTGATCGCATTGGAATGCAGTGGCGTGATGACATAGGCACGCGGCGCAAGATCTTGGGCGCTAACTATCTGCAGGGAACCTACTTCGAGAGCAGCCGCTAGCAGGAGCTTTGCCCAGAATTGGCAT
Organism: Candidatus Acidiferrales bacterium; assembly: GCA_963792145.1. GTDB lineage: Bacteria > Acidobacteriota > Terriglobia > Acidiferrales > UBA7541 > Acidiferrum. Next base: position 15,981 of record CAWBVH010000033.1, on the reverse strand, counting down.
CCATCTACCTGTTACCTAGGCAAATCGAGACCGACGATACCTATTGCTTATGTTCCGGCGATAGCTTTGTTTTGCAGGATCGACACTACGACCCGGCGGTTCTCCGCCTGGCCTTCGGCTGTTGAATCGGGCGCCACCTGCTGGCTTGTTCCCATTGCCCCGGGAGCCAGCATGTTGGTCAGCGGAATCTTCCCTTCTTGTTCCAGGAAATTCGTCACGTTCTCCGCGCGTTCGGTGCTCAGTTTCTGGTTCAGCGCGGCGCTACCCACCTTCGATGCGTATCCCTTCACCTGAATCACGTAACCGGTGATACCCATGGCCTGTTGCGCCAATTTCAAGAGTTGCGGTTTGTACTGCGGGTCGATGGTCACCTTGCCATTGCCGAACAGCACGGTAACCTCACCCAAAATATTGTAGTCGCCCAGTTCTCCGAAGCGTTTGTTGGCAGCCGCAATGGCCGCTTTGTTGGCGGCGGTCTTTGCCTCTTCCGCTTGAAGTTCTTGTTGTTGCTGCTGAATCTTCTGTTGGTCGGCTTGAATTTGCTGCTGATTCTGTTGAACCTGCTGCTGCGTCGGAGCCAGGCCAGCCTGGATGTCTTGCGCGGTCTTGAGGTCTGAGCCATGGAATGTGACGCGGTCCGCAACCAGTTGGTGCTTGTCGTTGAACGACCCTTTTACTTCCACCGCAAGTCCCGGAACCAGTGCGGTCATGCTCAGATGCTTCTTGCGAAAAGCCCCTTCTGGTTCTAACACTTGCGTGTCCGGAGTTAACACCACCGTGATACTCTCGCCGCCCTGCGAAAGCACCGACATGGTGGCACCGCTCCGGCCATTGATCACGCCTTTCACCTGGTCGTTCTGCGCGATGGCAATGCCACAAACCAACAGAAACGCTGCGAGAACTAAACTTACGCGCAATGGGGTTCTTAATTTTTTGCTGTTCATAAATCCTCTTTCATTTCAACGCCGCCTGCTGTTTGGAACGTTAGTTCTCATTGAGACATTCCATGGTCAAACGTACCGTTTGAAACTCCGCCGGAACGAAAGTAGGTCACAACTTCTGGTAGTTGGAATTTGTGGTCGTTACGACGAGCTGTTTAGCAGTCGCGTCAAGAACGGTCTGCTGCGCATAATTGGTGCCATCGGGAAGGCTGCCCATCTGCACGTGCAACGTCACGACATCCTTCGCTTCACCCATATAGGTATTGATATTCAACGAGGTAATTTTTTTGGCGTTGGTGTCGAACGTAAGCGTCATCTTATCGCCCTGCTGAGCGTAGTTGGTGAAAACCAGATTCACAGCGCCGGGGACGGGATTCAAGGCGACGTTCCCGGCCTGGTAAGCCTGCTGCATTCGCTGCGGATCGGGCGGCACATACATGGCGAGGACGGCTTTGACGTCTTGCATGTAGTCTTTCATCTCCGCTTTTTTCTTCTCGATGATTCTTTCCTTCATCCTGCCGCCGCTGGGTTGTTCCGGAGGAGGGCCGATCGGAGTCTTCTGGACTTGCCCATCAGGGCCGTACTGGCAACTATTTTCCGTGGGAGGTTTCTGATCTCCCTTGAGAGTGAGCTGAGTGGTTTCGATCCATTGATACTGGTGGAGCATCTGCTTATTTTCGGCGGCAACCGCCTTCACGGCTGCAAGCTTTTCTTGGAGCTCAGGATTCTGCGGAAGCGCCGGGACCGTAGTCAGACAGCGCTACCGTGCCGATGACTAGCAGACGTTTGCTAAACGGGACGACCGTACCGGAGGCAGACTGCTTCACGTACGTCACTGCAGGGTTCCAAGTCATTAGGACTCTCCTTAGTCTGAGCCGAAACTTTCGAAAAATACTCTCTGAATTCGAGTGAATCCATTTCCTTTACGGAGTGGGTACCACGCGGTAGAAGACTCCGTTCGCACCATAAGATGCGGTGAACCAGGTGTTACCGCAGAGATAGTAAGTTGTCCCGTTGACGACGGGAACCGCGCAGCCAGCAGGAATCGCCGCCACGATTTCGCCCATCGAATAAGACGCGTTGACCGCAGCGGCATTTGCATTGGCCGCAGCAGCATTGGCGTTCGCGGCAGCTGCGTTTGCGTTGGCCACGGCTGCGCTGGTGTTGGCAGCGCTGGTAGTGGTGCCCGCAACGTAGCCTTGTGTGTAGGCATTAGCGGCTGCAGCATTGGCGGCCGCAGCGTTGGCATTGGCATTGGCTGTGGCGACCGTTGCACCGACAACCGCGCCAGCCACAGCGGCGCCCGCGACAGCCCAGCCGCCGCAGTTGTAGCAACCCGTGCTGTACGAATTGACAACGACCGGTGGATGGTACGCGCCGTAGTAAGGTACGGGAGCGACAGCTACAGGTGGATGATAGGCCGCGCCGTAAGTGCCTCCGTAGTAGTGGTCACTGGCGTATGCGGTCTGGCCCGAAGAAGTCGTGCCGACAGTGCCTACCCCGGCATAGTGCGTAGCGCTGCCACCATAGGCGTTGGTCGCAGTGGTCGTTCCTGAACCTTCAGCATGATATGCCGACCCGCCGTACCCATTGGAAGCAGTAGTTCCCTGTCCAGCCGTGTGGGTCGCGCTGCCACCGTAGGCGTTGCTGGCAGTTGTGGTTCCAGACCCTTCGGCGTGCGATGCAGAGGCGCCATATTTATTGGAAGCGGTTGTACCCTCTCCCGCTGTGTGGGTCGCGCTGCCGCCATACGCATTGGTGCGCGTGGTGGAATCCCCAGTGTGGGTGGTGGAACCGCCACCGTAAGCGTTCGCGTGCCCCCAAGCGAAGGCGCGCAAACAAGGGAGCATCGTGAGCAAAACGGATAGTGAACCAACAAGAATTTTTTTCATCACTGTATCTCCTGATTACTGAGAATTGTTCGGTGTGGTTGTGGGCTTCGGTGTGGATGTGGACTTTGGCTTAGTGGCCGCTTTTGGTTTTGCGCCTGCTCGTGGCGGAAGGGGTGCATCGGGACGGGCAAACTTGATGTGTTTTGCGTTTGTAGCTTTTTCCGAAGTAAAGAAGTCCGCGGTGACATTCGGGTCGATGTGCCAGTTGGAGAGCTCCAACCGGTGGCGGAGTTTCATGGGGTCATCCGCAAAAATGGCGCGGAGCATGCGCGGCAGTTTGTCCTCAGCGCCGATCCATATTTCCACGAAGACGCCGCCGGTGTCATAAGCGATCATATCGGTGGTGGTGCCGCCGACGACATTCGATTGCCCGATGTAGAAGGCCATGCGGAGATCATCGGAGATATCTTTGTAAGGATCCGAGACAATCACGTCGTCGAACGGAAAATAGATGGCGGCATTGTGGTAGGCCACCTCCATGGTCTCGTCAAGGGTAGGTGGGGCGTCGGCGACAGCAACAAGATCCTCCGCCGGCGCATAAGCCATCATCATTTTGCCGTCGTAGTAAAACTCCGAGGCGGGGCCATCACCCAAGGTGATTACGCGCAACTTGTCGGGTCGCTGCATGACGACATCGGACTTTGTTGTGTAGGCAAGCGGGAAACCCATGCGGCTGGGACTTTCGTAAGTAACCTCGGCGGTGAAGGACATGGAATGCGCCGCGGCGAGACGGGCGCACGAGGCTTTCAGTAGTTCAATGGCCTTAGGTTCCAGAACCGGCTTGGTCTCGACTGCGGCCGCAGCCGGTTTTGCCTTTGGCGTAGTTTTCTTTTGCGGGGTTTGTGTTGCCCCCTGAGCGAGAGCGGCCTCAGAACCAAGAGAAAGCACCAGAGACAACAAGAGTGCCGCTCCAATTAACCTGCATACAGTATTCATAATCTTCCTCAAACAACTTGACTAACTTTCGTCTTGCCGAAACAGATCAGGGAATCATGCCGCAATCGAACATCTTGTTTGCGATGGGTGGTGCGATCTTGCTGATGAAGGCGGCGCGCATCTGGGGATCGCTCTTAAGAAATGTGATGGCCTTTTGTTCTTCAGGAGTTGGCGGAGCCTTTTCGCTCTTCTTCAGCCACAATTGCTCGCAAGTGGACGTCTGGTATTTCTGGATGATCTTGTCGGCGACCTTGTCCATGATCGGATACTGCTGCGGCGGCTCAGCTTTAGCTTCGCTGGCACGCAGCAGCGTGATTCCGAGGAATAAGCAGAGAAACCAGGGCAAGCACCGCGACCAACGGGTAGTAACGCTTCATCGTGAATTTCTCCTCTGCTTAGATTTATCCTTGAATCCAACAGCAAGCCGCGCTACTTCTCCTTCGGCGGGTAATTCTTCAGGAGCTTCGCGACTGACTTGTTCAACTTTTCCATGTCTTTCTGCTGATTGCCGCTCGGGTTTAGGGTTTGTTCCGCAGAGCCGCGCCAGATGAGTTGTTTCGACGCGGGATCGTAGAAATCAACCGCCAATGTGCCGTTGGAGATCGTGGAGCTTGTGGCTGAGCGCCATTCCGCCCATGAGTCTACCTCCGCTGCCCCAGGCGTTCCATTGTTTCTCCTGATCCACGGAGCACTGATAGCCCACATAGAGATCGGCGGTGTCGCCTGTCGCCAGAGTGAGACCCTTCGATGCAAGCGTGTTGTTCACAGCCTGCTTGATCTCCTGATCGATGATTTGATTCGGATGAATCCCTCCCGGAATTTCCACCCACTTATAGGTGTGGTACTTCGAGAAATCAGTACCAGGCATAAAGTTGTAATGCACTTGTTGAGCCATAAGGCCCTGACTCATAAAGAATGCAACTCCAATCAACAATAGAAGCCGACCAAAACTACTTTTCGTCCTAAGATTCATTTCCATTCTCCTTCGTATTATTGAATTCAACCGTCCCCATTTCTGATGAACACCAACTCACTTTATCTTGATGTTCAAACCGAGCAACCAGGCCTGGCATAGCAACGTCGTAAATGAAACCCGCGTTGCCAATGGGGCGATAGTCCACCGAGAGGTAGCGATACCCCGCGAGCAAAACGAGCCTGCGGTTGAGTGTGTAACCCAGCAGGCCTGCAACCTGATAGTCCAATTTCGCGGAGCCTCCGCCAGCATCGCCCGCAACCATCGCAGAAAGCTTCGGCGTCAGTCCCAGTTCAATTCTTCCTCCCCCGAGGCCGTCGACCCAATTTGCCGACTGCGAGATCCCGTTTGCGATTTGCGTCGGCTGCAAGGTGAACGTATTTTGTAAATGCCAGTAGCGGAACCCGAAAAGCGCATCGACCTTCACTTTTTTCGCATCCACGAATCGATAGCCGATTTTTTGCGTTATGAGGGTTTCGGTCATTTTCGCTTTGACGGAAGTCGCACCTTCATCAAAGGGCAGCGCCTTCTGGTCGGACAATTTCATCCACAGGAAATCAAACGGCATGACGATGCGGTTGTAGCGAGGTTCGACAGCGGCCATCGCACCGATGTTGAGATAGTTGAAGATGTCGCCGAAGCTCGCATGCACGCTCGCCTCGTGGTTGAGTGCGCCGACAGTTCCGTGCACTCCGGCGAACCAGATATACGGGGCGATAGCCACGTGCCATCCTTCGTCCGAGTCCAGGTTGTCTTTTGGCTCAGGCGTGGTCGTCTTTGTCGGTGTTTGCGTTTGGGCCAGGGCAGTTGGCACATGAATAGAGAACAGCAACCACAGCGCCGAAAGAAAATTGATAGTCAGGTGTCTAGTCTTCATAAAATGGGTCCTCACGATCCACGCGATGCAACTGCTGCTACTTTTTCCTCGACTCGAGTACGTGCTTTTCTGCTCGCTACTTCGCCCTGCCAGCGCGCGCGATTGATGCTCCCCACCGGCATGCTGTCGGGTGTCGAATGACCGGTGACATCAAAATAGGCTGCTTCGGCGGCGTCCAGCAGTAAGCTGCGAGTTCGCGAGCAGCGTAAGCCGTCGCGACCGTATGGAAAGGCGCTTCTGTTTCCTTCCACTCGAGACTGGCGTTCTCCGTCCAGAAACTGGCGTCACGACGTTGGCCCCAATAGGTCATGCGATCGGCGTCAAGGAACTGCAATCCAAAATCGAAGCCGCTCATCTTGCCATCTTCCTTGAGGTGCCGGAGCCAGTTCGTCCTGCAGGGCGTTCGGATTACTTCTCTCGAGAGGGCGCGCGGGGTTGTCCGACAAGGGAGTCGCCGACTGCTTCACCACATCGTTCGGTCCGTGACGAAACGGAACGTTGCTCCAATAACGCAGTTTCTGGTACGGCTTGATTTTCTGGTGGGCCTGTACTTGCACTAACGCAAGAGTTCGCAACACTCGCAACTTGTCCTTGGACGGCAGAGACCAGAGTCCGGCGGCCGGGTTCGACGCCGTCAACAGCTTCATGATCGCCAGAAATGCAGGTGCGTCGTTTATGGGCAGTGTGGTGGCGTTTTGCAGAGAGAAATCCTGCCGCGTAACACTTGTGTCAGGAACAACCGTGCCATCGCGAGTGAGGTCGACAGAGAAAGACAACGAGCGGACGTCAGCCTTGAAATCAGAGTTGATCTTTGGGTCGGCGTTCCCAAACCGCACAATCGCGGGATATACGCCGGGCTTTGCGAAAATCCCCTTCGCAAGCCGAGCGGCGAGCACCGCATCGCGTCCGGAGTCAACGTCAAGTACTTCGAACTTGGCTCGGGCCGATCGTACCTTTTACGTGAGTTCCCCGGCCGAGCGGGCGCTTTTGTTGAGCGGCAGAATTCGACTGCAGCAGGAGAACTTTTTCGACGATCTCTTCGATGATCGCCTTTTCCGCGGCGAGGTCGCGCTCCGTATCACTGCCAGTCACACCGAACAATCGGGTCAAGAACAGCATAGACACTCCTGTGACATGGCTCTGGGTCACAGGCCTGCTCCTAAATTGGCAATGAACTTGATGGCCGTGATGCTTGGCAGAAAGCAGTACGCGGCGGCCTTGGTCTTCACAAACGTTGAGAATCCTGTGACCTTGATCGGCGGCGCGCCATTTGCCTGCGGGATCACGAAGATGCTTTCGGCTGGGTCCTGCGTGCCGATCATCGGATCTTTCGACTTGGGATGCAGTCTGACCGAGCCGGCGAATTCGCTGTCGTTTACCCAATGGCCCAGGACGAACTCATACTGGTTCTCGATACTTGAGTTGATGAAATAACCGAGAAGGCCGCGTTCGATTCCATCGTAGGGTTTGCTCGGATCATAGGCAGGCCCGTACGGCAACCCGCGCCGGATCAACCGGTGTGTGTTGTTACTACCGCCGGGCTCGCCCTGGCCCGTTACGGGCTGGCCGCGTGGATTGATGCGGCGCATGTGCGCGCCTACGGGGCAGCGCAATCCTTTCGGATCGCCTGAACCATCGGCGTTTACGTACTCATAATTGTTCATCTGCTCGGGCGGAATTCCTCCCGCCGGGCTGTCGGTGTCTGGCGACAAGGCAAGCGGAACGCCATTGCGCCAGCGCCCACAGATCTTTGCAGCAACAGTTCGGGATCGATCTTGTCTTTGTTCGATTGCAGGAAATTTTCGAATCCGACGACGTCGGTCTCGATCATCTTGAAAACAGCAAAGCTGCCGTTCAGGCCAAGTTCTCGCGGCTCCGGTACGATGTAATTCTCAGCCTCTTCCTGCAAGACGAACAGCCATGAGTCGCAGGGTTGCTGGTGATCCGGGTGGTATTTTTCCGGACCGCCACGAATGGTCGTCATGCTGATGCCATCGGTGTATCCAAAGTGAACTCTGGCAGTAGGCACGGGTTGGCCGTTTTGCATCTCGATCAATGCAGCTCCGTCTTGGCGCCAGATCTCACGAAAGGCATTGCCTTCGGCGAAGAGAGCCGTCAGCCGGTCGGTATAGGACTTCATCGCATCGGGACTGATCGCGTGCAGCGTCACCAGAACGTGATCGCTTCCCTTCCCAAAGTCGCCGACCCAGTTTTGCGGCGCACTTGGTCCGGTGTCGCCCACCAAAGATGCGCGTTCAGCGGCTCCAGCGGTGAACGCGCCGAACGACTTGAACGAAATGTTGGGTACGCGTTGCTTGATCTCCAGCGCGATCATTCCCGGCCAGGTAATTCCGACGTTCAAGCAATAGTCAGGCTTACGACGAGGCGCTTCCGCCGGATTATCTCCAGGCCCGGGCTCGAAACCCGACGTGCCAATTTTCGGCTGTAGTGATTTGCGGTGTGTCAGATTCGTCGCCACTGACGAGGCGTCCCAAAATCTTACGTGCCGCCGCAGGAACGCTAACCGTCAATAAGAAATGCCGCACCATCGGCATCCGGTAGCCGCGAAGGATGAAGCCCTGAATATCGGCGAGATCGAGTGTGCTTTTCGTAGGTTTTCCCGAATGAGCATCGGCCACGGAGGTCTCGTGCTCACCTCGCCCGAAAATACGGCCGAGAAGTCCTCCGCTCGTCTTGGCCTGTGGCGTTTGTGTTTTGCTCTCTGGACTCACTGCCTGTCTCCTAATTCATCCGCGCTATGAAGCCGCGGCTGAGTCTGCCTTGCGATCGGCGATCAGGGCATGAATGTCCTGCACCGATAGACCTGGATATGCCTGGTAGAACCCGATCGGAGTGCGGTTCGCTCCCGCCGCGAAGTCAATGAACTCCTGGAGGTACTTTCTGCAGGGCGAGGGTGGTGCGCCCTTGGTGAACTTGAAAAGAAGATCGAAGATCGGTCCGATGTTCTTGGTGAAATCGGCAATGTACTTATCGAAGGAGCCGTCGTAAACCGTGAAGAAACCGATTTGATTGTCTTCCAGCTTGACGAACTGCGCGAAATGGGGCGTTCCGACTTTGTCGAGGTCCTTCGTCGTTCCGCTGCCCCTGGCCCGCAGGATCAGTTCCACCTCGATGAAAGCAAGTTTTGATTTCATGGGCAGGATCACGAGGAAGGGATGTAGCTCACCCGCACCAGCAACGTCTGCGGCGGAAGCTAAGGCCTTAATCTCCTTGGCGGTCACGCCTGGGTAAGCGGTGTAGAGATTCACGGCAGTGACAAGATGCTCCGCGGTCCATTCGACGAACGCATCCGACATTGATCCGCCACCGGGCTGGCGGCGGATCAATCGACGTGCTGGAAGATCGCGTCGAATACCGGCCCCGAGGCCTTGGCAAGATCGGCCATGAGCTGAGCGAATTCGCCGTCGAAGTCACCAAGGAAAAGCAACGTCTTGTCGCTCAGTACAGTGAAGCGTGAGTAGTGAATCGTGCCGATGGAGTCCTCCGCTTTAAACATCGTTCGGCATCAAGCGGCGGCAGTTGCTCCGCAATCGCCTTTGCGTCCGCTGGAGCCTTCAGGGGAAAGCTGAGAGTAAAGTGATTTTGGCTCATCGCATGATCTCCTTTTGGTAATCGCTGGCCTAGTCCTTTGCGGCCGCGAGTGTTTTCGCGGCGGCTTCCTTGTCCTCTGCCGACAACTGCTCGGGGCCGAGTTTGTAATTCAGCTTGTCGATTGTGCCGGTGAAATGGAACGGCACCTGATATGCGAAGTCGTCAACTGGGGTGCGGGTATCGCTACCAATGTCAAATGTCTCGTCGATGGACATAAGCAGCGGAATCGTGTGAGCGATGGTCTTGCGATCGACTTCTTTGCCATCGACCGAGAGCACGCCGGTGCCACCCTTGGCGGGCCCGGGGCCGTCGTATTTGAAGGCGAACACGATGGTGTGTTTGCCTGCGCCGAGCGTAGGGCCTTCCCACTTGAAACGCTCCATATCTAGGAAGTTGTAAAGAAATACGGGTTTACCTCTGCCGATTCCCGCCAGGCCGATAAGAAACACAAGCACAAATCCCAGCAAGCCGAGGATCGACAGGCCGTAACCGAGGCGCATTTTTCCGCGTGACCATTTTCTGTATTGACCCAGCCAGATCAGTAGCAGTCCCAAAACGAACACCACCAAACCAATTCTTCGGAAGAACCTCTCGTGGAACCACCAATTGAAGGTTCTGCTAAGGTACAAGCCATAGCCGCCGAAGCGGCCACCCAGAGTTGCGATCATCCCCTGTGCACCGCCTTCGGGGATGGTCACTTCAGCGGTGATGGTGTAGTCGCGGTCTAAAATGCTGGGAGCGTTACCGACGGGAATTCCGGGATTCTCGCCGACATAGGTGAAGTCAGTTCGCCCGGCGATCGCGCTTGGTTTCGGCGCCAGAAGGCGCACGAAGCCCGAGTTATCCAGCGGGAAAACGTTGTATTTTGCAGCCTCTGTCAGGAATAACTTCTGCAACTCGGCCAACTTGTCGGGATTCTTGGCGGCGAGGTCGTTGAATTCGGAGTAGTCTTCGGTGATGTTATAGAGTTCCCATTTGTAGCCGTTGACGATGTCCGGCATCTTGCCCGTTCCAAGTTGCCAAGGCGGTGCGGGCGGCGTGGTCGCAGCAATCCAGCCATTGTGATAAATGGCGCGGTTGCCGACCATCTCGAAATACTGCGTATCGCGCTTCGATGGCGCATTGGCTTGGTCAAATGTGTAGGCCATGCTAACGCCTTCGATCGGCCTCTGCTTGATGCCATTTACCTCGTCGGGTGCTTTGACGCCGGCGACTTCCAGGATTGTGGGAACTATATCGATAACATGGTGAAACTGCGTGCGAATACCGCCCACATCTTTAATGTGGCCGGGCCACGAAATCGCTAGGCCCTGACGGGTTCCACCGAAATGCGACGCCACCTGCTTGGTCCACTTGAAGGGTGTGTCAAACGCCCAAGCCCATCCGACCGCCATGTGCGGGTAAGTCTTGTCGGTTCCCCAATCCTCAAGGTGCAATAGCTGCAAGGGCATGGGGGTGTCGAGAATGCCGTTATAAGCGATCAATTGGTTGTACGTGCCGCCTAAAGTGCCTTCAGGGCTGGTTCCGTTGTCGCCGTCGATGTAAATGATGATGGTGTTGTCGAGCTTGCCCATGTCCTCGACGGCCTGAATGACGCGGCCGATCTCATAGTCGGTGTAGGCCGTGTAGCCGGCATATACCTCCGCTTGACGTGAGTAGAGTTTCTTTTGCACGGCTGAGAGCGAATCCCACTTCGGGATCTCATCCGGCCACGGAGTAAGTTGCGCGCCGGCAGGAATGACACCGAGGCGCTTCTGGTTGGCAAAGATCTCGTCGCGCATCTTTTCATAACCCATATCGAACTTGCCCTTGAACTTGTCGACCCATTCCTGTTTTGGCTGATGGGGCGAGTGACTTCCGCCGGGAACGTAATAAAGGAAGAACGGTTTGTCGGGCGCGGCCGCGTTCAATTCGCTCATGTACCGGATAGCATCGTCTGCAAGATCCGTGGTGAGGTTGTAATCCTTCTTTCCGACCCACGGGAAGACCTGCGTATGATCGCGGAACAAATAGGGCTGCCACTGGTCGGTCTCACCTCCCAGGAAGCCGTAGAAATACTGGAATCCCATACCCGAGGGCCATTGTTCGAACGGACCCGCCGCGCTGCTATATTGAAAGCCCGGTGTGTTATGGTTTTTTCCGAACCACGAAGTGGCGTAGCCGTTTTCCTTGAGGATTTCGCCGACGGTGGCGTTTTCAGGACCAATGACGGAGTCATAGCCCGGGTAGCCGGTGGACAATTCGCCGATGACCCCAAACCCAACGGAGTGGTGATTGCGGCCGGTAATCAAAGCTGCCCGCGTTGGCGAGCAAAGAGCAGTGGAATGGAACTGTGTGTAGCGCAGCCCTGCTTTGGCGATCCGGTCCAGCGAGGGAGTCGGGATGACACCCCCGAAGGTGCCCGGCACACCGTAACCTTGGTCGTCGGTCATGATGAGCAGCACGTTCGGCGCACCCTTGGGTGGCACCACACGCGGAGGCCACCAAGAAGTTGAATCCTTGGCGCTTTCCTTGATGACACCGCCGAACTTCGGAGGCGGTGGAGGAATTTGCTTTCCGTCGATGGTAGTCGTGGCGCTCGGCGAACCTGGCGTGCCCGTGACCTGCTGTGCGACGAGCAGGTGCAATCGTGGCCACCAGAAACATCTGAGAAACTACACCCAGTTGAAATAGACGGTGACTTCGCCACTTCTTCTCAGGATTCCTCATTTTCTGTGCGTCTCCTGTTACGTCATCCCAAATCTGTTTCACAGGGCTTGCGTCTGCGATTGGCGCCTAATCCCTGGCTACCGCGAGCGTCTTTCGCAGCGGTCGCTTTATCGTCTGCCGACAACTGCTCCGGTCCGAGTTTGTAGGTCAGCTTGTTGATTTCGCCGTTGAACCGGAACGGCACCTGATACTCGAAGTCGTCAACCCCCGATGCGGGTATCGAGTCCAACGTCGAAGGTCTCGGACTCGGTCATGATGATGGGAATAGTGTGCGGAATCATCTTGCGATCCACTTCCTTGCCGTCGACTGAGAGGATGCCGGTGCCACCCTTCGCGAGCCCGGGTCCGTCGCTATTTGAAATCAAAGACGATTGTGTGCTTGCCTGCGCTGAGCGAGCTACCTTCCCACTTGAAACGCTGCAAATCTAAAAAGTTGTAAAGGAAAACCGGTTTGCCTCTGCCGATTCCGGCCATGCCGGCGAAAAACACGACAAATACGCCGAGCAAACCGAGGAGCGATAGTCCGTAACCAACCCGCATTTTCCCGCTGGACCACTTTCTGTATTGACCGAGCCAGATAAGGAGCAATCCCAAGACAAACAACACAAAACCGATTCGTCTAAAGAACCGCTCATGGAACCACCAATTGAAGCTCCTGCTCAGGTAGAGGCCATAGCCTCCGAAGCGGCCGCCGAGAGTCGCGATCATTCCCTCCGCACCACCTTCGGGGATGGTCACCTCGGCTGTGATGGTGTAGTCCTTGTCGAGAATGCTTGGGAGCGATTGCTCAGGGGGAATACCAGACATTCTCACCCGAGTAGGTGAAAACAGTTTGCCCTGCGGTGGCGCTGGGTCGCGGCGTAGCCACGCGAGCGAGGAGCTGTGTTATCCAGCGGAAAGACCTGGTATTTCGCCGCCTCCGTCAAGAACAACGCCTGCAATTCTTTCAACTTTTCTGGATTGTTTGGCCGCGAGGTCGTTGTACTCCGAATAATCCTCGGCGATATTGTAGAGTTCCCAATGGTAACCGTTGACCACGTCGGGCAACGTGCCCGATCCCATCTCCCAGGGCAAGGTGGGTGGTGTCGTAGCAGCAATCCAACCATTGTGGTAAATCGCGCGGTTGCCAAGCATCTCGAAATACTGTGTGTCGCGCTTGGAAGGCGCATTGGCATTCGCCTTGTCAAACGTGTAGGCCATGCTCACGCCCTCGATGGGCTTCTGCTTGATCCCATTGACCTCCTCGGGCGCCCTAACGGCGGTGGCTTCGAGGATTGTTGGGACGATGTCAATCATGTGGTGGAACTGAGTGCGGATGCCGCCTACATCTTTGATATGGCCGGGCCACGAAATCGCCAAGCCCTGGCGGGTCCCGCCGAAATGCGACGCCACCTGCTTGGTCCACTTGAAGGGAGTATCAAACGCCCACGCCCATCCAACCGACATGTGCGGGTAAGTCTTGTCGGAGCCCCAATTTTCGTAATGCAGCATCTGCTCGACTTCGGGGAGTTTCGAAAATGCCGTTGTAGACGGTCATCACATGTTGGCGAACCGGCCAGACTGCCTTCGGCGCTAGTGCCGTTGTCGCCGTCGATATAAATGATGAGCGTGTTATCGAGCTTGCCCATGTCCTCGACCTGCTGGATGACACGACCGATCTCATAGTCGGTATAGGCTGTGTAGGCGGCAAATACCTCCGCTTGGCGCCCGTAGAGTTTCCTTTGTACTTCTGAAAGTGAGTCCCACTTCGGAATGCCATCCGGCCAAGGGGTGAGTTGAGTACTCGCCGGAATCACCCCGAGGCGCTTCTGGTTAGCGAAAATCTCCTCACGCAGCTTTTCATAGCCCATATCGAACTTGCCGATAAACTTATCGATCCACTCCTTCGTCGGCTGGTGCGGCGCATGGCTACCACCGGGGACGTAATAGACAAAGAAGGGCTTATCCGGCGCGGAGGCGTTCAGATTGCTCATGTACTGAATGGCATCGTCCGCGAGATCGGTTGTGAGGTTGTAGCTTGGCTTGCCGACCCATGGATACACCTCAGTTGTATTTCGAAAAAGGAAGGGGGTCCATTGGTCAGTCTCGCCGCCCAGGTACCCATAGAAGTATTCGAATCCCATGCCGACCGGCCACTGGTTGAAGGGGCCAGCTGTGCTGCTGTACTGAAATCCTGGAGTGTTATGGTTCTTGCCAAACCACGATGTGGCATAGCCGTTCTCCTTGAGAATCTCGCCAATGGTGGCGTTATCTGGTCCAATGACGGAGTCATAGCCCGGGTAACCGGTGGACAATTCCCCGATCACACCGAACCCAACGGAGTGGTGGTTGCGACCAGTGATAAGTGCAGCCCGCGTGGGCGAGCAAAGAGCAGTGGAGTGGAACTGCGTATAGCGCAATCCAGCTTTAGCGATACGGTCCAGCGCTGGCGTCGGGATGACGCCGCCAAAGGTGCCGGACACTCCATAGCCCTGATCGTCGGTCATGATCAGAAGAACGTTGGGCGCGCCCTTGGGCGGCACCACACGCGGCGGCCACCAAGGCTTGGAATCCTTGGCGCTTTCCTTGATCACTCCGCCAAACTTCGGAGGCGGTGGCGGAATTTGCTTCCCGTCGATTGTGGTTGTAGCGCTGGGCGAACCCGACACGCCCGTAACCTGCGCCGAGGCTATCGCAGCCGCCGCCAACAGGAACATCGGAAATGCTGAAACAACAAGAGTTGTTTTTCCGATGAACTTCACGAGGACTCTCCTCTTCCTTGCTTGGCAGAAAACGATTCGACCGACTGGTGCTTTGAGTTGCTCACCACAACCTTAAGGATTTCGCGATATTGCCCGACACGTTCGCCGCATGTAACCGTCAAAAGTACCGGTGCGGCAGGCCACGCCAAATCGGCAGAGCCGAAGCTAGCGATGGGGATTCTCTATGTCGGGTTGTGGCTGTTTCTTGTTAAGAAAGCAGACGGGAGACGAACACACGACCTGCCAGCGCTTCATTCATGGCCGGAATCAAGTCACTATCCATGAGCGCTTTAAGCACGTAGCCCAGTGCTCCGACGGACAGACAAGTCGCGATGATGTCAGAGTCCTCATGAACCGTGAGAAACACAATCTTTGTCCTATTGCCGCGGCACTTAAGCTCTCTTGCGACCTCGATTCCAGTCATGCCTGGCATCGAGATATCCAAGACAACCAGGTCGGGCTCGAGCTTCAGGACCTCTGCCAGCGCGGTTCGGCCATCGGAAGCCATGCCGACGATATTGAACGAGTCCTGCACCAGCGCGACGACAGCTTCCAAAATGGACTCGAGATCATCCGCGATCAGCACGCGCTTACAAGCCATTGAGAACTCAACCGTGAGTTGTTCATCGGTTCCTGATGTCGGAATGAAGTTATCGAACAATTTAGGCCTGTCGGTAATCTTCCGCCCGGAACTTAATCCACTCGACATGCGGTCAGACCCGTATCGTCAGATTGCTAGCGATTGAGGAAGCTGTCTATAGGTAGAACTACCTGTTTGGCAAGGAAGTTCGGTGAAGGGAGATAATCCCGTGCTGGATAGCGTACTGAACCAAGTCGGCGTTGGTTTTCAGTTGCAAGAGTTCCATTACCGCGTATTTGTGCCCCGCTACAGTCCGCGTAGTAATTTTCAGCTCGGACGCCACTTCCTTCATGGAGCGTCCTTCCGCCAATAGTTGAATGACTTGCCGTTGGCGAGGAGTGGGTTCAGGAGCGTGTTCACGGTCTTTGGGGTCGCGCAAAGAGATGTTGCTCAGACCCTCCGCGGCACGTGGGGTTACGTAGGTGCCACTTTTCAACACTTGGTCAATTGCTTGGGTCAACTCCGACGCTGCAGCCTCTTTGAGGAGAAAGGCCGACGCGCCTGCACGAAACGATTCGCCGACAAGGTAAGGGTCTATAAGCATCGTCATGAAAATAAGCTTTACGTTCGGCAACGAGTGCTTGAGTAGTCGGCCGGCGTCCAGTCCGTTCAGCTGGGGCATACCAATGTCCAGCACGACAATGTCAGGTTGCAGTTTGG
>CAWBVH010000032.1:0-303119 GCA_963792145.1 Candidatus Acidiferrales bacterium | reverse complement strand
GTGCTCTTAGGGAAGCGACGCACCGCCTGTCAGGTTTTGATTTGGCCAGACGCGGCATCCCACGTGACCGTGCTCTTCTTGAAATACGACGTGTTCGACATGTGGCAAGCGAGCGCGGCATTGTGTCCGAACACGGCATCCTCCACGACAGGCTTGCGCGAGCGCACTGCCTGGAAATAGACCCAGAGGTGCGGTTTTAGGTCGTCCCAGGAATCGCCCTTGTAGGCGTAGCCTTCCGGCAAAGGTTCTTTGCCTGGCGGCGGATCGTTCTGTTCGTGCCACTGCTTGACGTATTGCTCGCGGTAAGGCTGCGGGAAGCTGGCCGTGGCGTAATAGCTGGGAGCGGTGTCCTTTCCGCTCTGCGGATAGTAGGTGATGGTGTATTCGGTCACCTCCAGAATTCCCTTGGAGCCCTGGAAGCGATACATTTCCGGCGTCTCGCAGCCAAGATTCAACCGTAGGTACACAGGAATCTTTCCATACTCGAAAAGCGTCGGCTGCACGTCGGGCATGTTGCGCCCATCTGGCCAGCGAAGAATTCCGCCAATCGAGGTGGTGCGTCCGGGCGGTTCGTTCCAGCCGAGCATGAAGTTCATGCCGCTGACAAGATGCACGAGCAGGTCGCCGGCGACGCCTGTGCCGTACTGGCTCCAGCAGCGCCACCGCGCGAAAATCTTCGGATCGAACGCCACCTTCGGCACATTGTTCTGCCACGTGTCCCAATCCAGAGTCTGCGGCGAAAGGTCCGGCGGCGGAGGATACTCCCAGCATCCGGTGGGATCGTTGCGGCCCAGCGAGCCTTCCACGAGATTCAGATCGCCGATGATGCCCTGTGCTAGAAGTTCCTTGGCCTTGGCGCAGATCACGGAGCTGACACGCTGCGAGCCGACCTGGATGATGCGCCCGGTTTTCTTCTGCGCGTTCACCATCTCGATGCCTTCCGACGGGGCATGCGACATGGGCTTCTCGATATAAACATCCTTGCCCGCGTTCACCGCATCGGTCACCACTTTCATGTGCCAATGATCGGGAACCGCCGCGATGAGACAGTCGATCTCCTTGTCGTCGAGCAGTTCCTGGTATTTGCGAGTGGTCTTGATCTTGTTTCCCGCGATTTCCTTCGCCAGCGTGTGCCGCCCGTCGTACAGATCCGCCGCCGCAACGCACTGGACGCCGGGAAGCGTTACCGCGGTGGCCAGCAAATTCGAGCCCTGCATGCCTATACCGATGATGCCGAAGCGAATCGTGTCGCTCGCCGCGGCTTCCCAACCATATGGAATGCGCGAGTCGCTGAGCATGATTCGCGGCATGGCCATCGCAACGCCGGTAGTAGCGGCACTGGTATGAAGAAATTGCCGCCGTGACATCTGATTCTTGTTCATGAGTCTCTCCCTGATTACACGAGATAATTTCCTAACATTGGCAAAGCTACTTCAATGGCTGAATCGCAACTTCCTTGAAAAATACGATGTCGTTGTCGCTGTGATTCTGCAGTCCAAACCATCCTTCGTTGGGACGCGTCCCGCGCTGCGGTTCGAAATCGAACTTCTTGTCGGGCACGGGTTGTCCTTCGGTATAGTCCGTGACTTTTACGCCATTCAGTTCGACGACGGTGTGCGGACCATCGAGCGTGATGATCATAGTGTTCCACTCGGGGCCGGGCTTACCGGGAAGGGCCAAGGGTTTGGTGAGGGAGTAAAGTGTTCCGGTGACGTGATACTCGTCCTCGTTGGAAGTTTCGGGGTGATTGTCGATCTGGACTTCGTAGCCATAGTGAACGGGCATCCAGGGTTCGCGCGGCTCGATGGGAATACGAATGAACACGCCGGAATTGTCGTTATTGTCACGCATGCGATAAACGACCTTGATGCGACAATCCCCCACTTTCCCGCCGGTCCAATAGAGAAGGCCCATTCCGCCGTGGGTTTTAATCAGGCCATCTTCCACGGTCATGCCACCAGGGCCGACGTGCTTCCAGCCCGTCAGATCCTTTCCGTTGAACAATGGCTTCCACTGTGTTTCTGGCGCCTTCGCTGCCATCAAGAAGATAGCGGCGAGCACAGTGAATAGCGCATTTAACTTACGCATGTAGTCACAACCTCCTTTGAGCAAGCTACGACGCAAACACATTTCGTAGCATGAACCACAGATTCGCGGGGCGCTCTGCGAGCCGCCTCACAAACCAGGGATACCAGTATGTGCCGTAGGCAACGAGCACGACGGAGCGATGTCCCTCGTGAGCCAGGCGCTCCTGCTCGGCGCGCTGTATGCCATAGAGCATTTGCACCTCGAAATCGGAATTTGTGTAGCCTTCTTTCTTGACGAGACTCGCCAGGCAGCGAATCAACGGGATATCGTGCGTGCCGAATGCAGCCCGCGGACATTGGCCAGCGGCCTTCGCGCGCAGCAACTCCTGCGCCAGCGCAAAATAGTTCGCATCCACATCCGCTTTTTTGGGAAAGGCAACGTCCGGCGGCTCTTTATAGGCGCCCTTCACTAAACGGACTGCGGGGCGCAGAGGAAGCAGGTCCGCCAAGTCTTTCTTGGTGCGATACAGATAGGATTGCAAGCAAATTCCAAGGTTGGGGTGACGTTTCAGAGCGCCCTTGTAAATGTCGAGGGTGGCATCGACATAGTTGCTTGCTTCCATATCCACCCACACCGTGGATTCCTTCTTTTCGCGGCTAATGATCTGTTCGAGATTGTCTGCGCAAAACTCGGGCGAAAGGTCCAGACCGAGTTGTGTCAACTTTACTGAGACTTCCGTGCCCAATCCGGATTGGTGGATGCGATCCAGGACTTGCAGATAATGTTCGGTGACCTGGCGAGCTTCGTTGCGGTCGGCCACATTTTCACCCAGGTGCGTGAACACACTTCCCACGCCTTTCTGGCGAAGGGACTGCGCGGCGGTGAGCGCGTCCTCGAGCGTTTCTCCGGGCATAAATCGTGAAACGCTACGTTTGACGAAGGGATACTTTACGGCGTGTTCGCGTAGCCAGATATTTTGCGAGGCAGCGAGCAGCATCGTGCGCATCAGCGCCATGGGCGTTCCGAGCCTCCGGGAAGGGAACGAGAAGAACAGGTAAGAATGAACGGCCCCATTCTAGACCCACACCGTAGAGAAAGACACTATGGTTTTCTGTGCCAACGGAATCCTGGTCGACCAAAGCTAGACGAAAAACGTCTCGGGGTTGGCGGTTGGGCCGTCGAGGTGGCCGACGAGGCGGTGCTCTAGTCCTTCGCGGGAAGGCGAGAGCGATTGCCGAAGCTGCTGCATTTCCGCGTCGCCGAGCGGCGAAAATTTTCGAGCAATGGCGACGTTTTCCTGCAGCATCTCCAAATGCGGCATTCCTACAACCGCTGTCGTAACCGGAAGGCTCATCGAATAACGCAGCAGGGAGCTGATTTCCGCTTTGCCCGGAGCGTTGCCCAAAAGAAATTCCTGGCCGGTGATTTTCATGGCGATAACGCCGAGGTTCTTACGATTGGCAGCAGGCAGAGCCAGTTCCTCAAAGTGGCCGTTGCGCGAAGCGTTCAGAGCCATTTGCACGCAATCTAAATCGCTGCGCGTAATGGCTTGGGCCATTACCTCGCCGTTTGTGTGGCTGGTCATTCCGATGAAGCGTGCCATTTTCTGCTCGCGCGCTTCCAGCAGGCCCTTCATGGCGCCATCGGGGGCTTCGATTTTCGCGAGATCGTCGGCCTGTCCCAGGCTGTGAATGTGCACCAGGTCCACGTGGTCCACCTGCAAACGTTTCAGGCTGCCTTCGAGGCGTTTGAGGAAAGCGTCGCGGGTGCGATCGGGAATTTTTGTGGCCAGCCAGACTTCCTTGCGCCGGGTGGCCATTACTTTGCCGACGCGCGTCTCACTCTTTCCGTCGCCGTAAGAGTACGCTGTGTCCAAGTAAGTGATACCCAAATCGATGGCCTGGTTTAGCGCGGACAGCGCCTTTTCTTCATCGTCGTACATCAGAAAGCGGCTTCCGCATCCAAACGCCAGGATGGAGACTTTGGCGCCGGTTCGCCCGAGAGTTCGAGTAGGGAGCGGCGTGGTGCCTGCGGGACGCGCCTCCGCCAAATCGTTGAGGAGCGAAAGGCTGACTCCAGCGGCAGTTCCTAATCCAACTTGTTCCAGGAATTTTCTTCGAGAGAGGTCTTTATGCATGTTGGACTCCTCGATGATTTTTCTTCCGATCGCGGCAAGGATACCGGTTGGCGGTCATTCCGGCGCAGGTTTTGGGGAGCCAGCCGGTGAGGCCCCGATCGACAGCCACATTCTATCGCAGATTCCGGAATTGGCAGGAGGACAGGCCAGGTTTTCAGGGCTGGTGTTCAGCGATGGCTCGCGGCAAAGGCGGCGGGAGGGAGCGAGAGGGCTTCGGAAAGCAATTTGGAAAGCTGCGCGGGAAGGACGTTGGCCGCCTGGCCCAGACGAGCTGCACTTTCTTCGCGCGCTTTCACAATGGCAGAAAGTTGCTCGCCGGGCGTGGTGCTCATCAGATCTTCGGCACGAAAAAAGCATGCGAATACCAGCCGCTCTGATTGCTTCTGGCGACGCAGGAACTGGCCATAGTTGAACCAGTCGACCGCCGCGGCTCGCGGTTCACCCTTCGTTTCATCCAGCGTCACGGCGTCTTGAAACGATTGCGCTGCCGCCGCAGATTCTCCAGTGCGTTCCTGGATTTCAGCGGCACGAACCATGGACAGGCTTTGCAGCGAGACATTGCCGAGCTCTTGCGCGAATCGCGCGGCGGCTTGGTATCCAACCAGCGCCTGCTGCGGGTGTTGCGCGTCCGCATCCGCGTCTGCGACTTTCAGCAGCGCGGAAATAGCCGCCGGTCCTTCGCCAAGATGCTCGTTGGTATGCAGACCGACGACCTGCAAATAGGCACGGTAGTGGCGCGCAGCGGCCTGGACTTCACCGCGTTTTTCGAGAGCTTGCGCCAGGTACAACTGTGCATTGGTTTGCAGCGGGTCGGTATCGACAGCGTGCTGCCAGGAGTCCACCGCTTCTTCCGTGTGTCCAAGGCGCTGCGCCAGCAGGCCATAGTTCACCAGGGAATCCACGTCATGCGGCGAGCGCGCCAGCAGTTTACGGTACAGTTCGTAAGCGTCGGCATCGCGGCCCGCGGTAATCAACCCGCGCGCATAAGCTTCCTGCAAGCTCTTTTGATCGGGATTGAGGGTCGCTGCCTGTCGCAACGCCGCCAGTGAAGCATCACGATCGCCGGCGGCTTCCGCGGCATGCGCCAAGCGCATTTCCAAAACGCTATCGTTAGGATTCAAGCTGGCAGCCCGGCGCAGCGAAGAGAAGCTTGTTGAAACATTCACCCAGTAAAAATGCAGGCGGTCAATTCCACCCCATAGAAGAAGCACAAGCACCGCTGCAATTCGCACCGCGCGCGCGGCAGGTGTGGCTCCTGCCAGCCAATGCGTGGCAGTCGCAAAACGGCTGCGTGGCTGGACCGCAACTTCTTCGCCGGTTTCGCGTTTATGTAAGAGGAAGCATGCGATGCGGGAATCGCGCAGCTTCCAGAGGGCGCCATCAAGAAGGAAATGGTGCAGATTCACGAGCGCCGTGAAGGTGAGGAAACTGGAAGCGAAGTCCGCGTGAAATACGCGGCTGACAATCCACGGCCCGGGCACGAATAAAGCGATGCCGCCGGCCACTAATGTAAGCAGGTACCGCGGAAAGCTCCACGAAAGATTGCCGTGCGGCGCGCGCTTCTTTTTTCTGGTAGTAGCTGGTGATCCACAGGTACTGCGTGGAGTGCAGCACCGCCAAAATGCCGCTGGAATAGCGGGTTTGCGGGACTTCGCGGCCGCTGATGAGTTCAATCAGCGCGGGAAGCAGGAACCACAAGAATTGTGTGGTGACCAGAGTCGCGCTAGGGACCAGCGCTCTCCAGGATGCGCGCCGCGCCAACGACGCAAGCGCCCACCCGCTGGCCGCCAGGAAGAACACCACGAGCATCGCACGGGCCGGCAAAGTGAACTTGGCGGGCAGATCAAGCGAAAGGATCAAAGAGTCGGCCGAACGCCCGGTATGGAAGCTCAGCATCAGCAGAACGAAAGGAAGCAATGAAGGAGAGATGCAGCGCCTGGCGCTCCGCGTCTGTGGGCGAGAGACCGGCGCGGCGGGCGAACATCATCAGCAAACCGTAGTTTTGGCCGGTGTAATGCCAGGGGCTCCAACAGATGTACAGCGTGAAAATCCACGGCAGCAACGGATACCAGAGGTGGGTCAGCAATCCGGCAAGAGCCAGGAGAATAGCGATGTGAACGGTAAAGAAACGGTATTTGGTGAATTCGTCGTAGGAATGATAAGCGCGATAAATCGTGGCCATGAAATGCGGATAGTTGAAAAGCAGCGCCAGAAGATAAAACGCAAACGACCACGAACTGGCGCGGGAAGCCGCGACGTAGCCGGTCAAGATCAACAAAGGAGCGGACCAAGCGCCGCAGCCGACCAGCATGTCGATCCATGGCGCATAGATCCACACACGGCTGGCGTTGGAGTCGCCGGGAGCGGGATTTTCGTCCGCTGCGGTTGGGATGGTGGCGGAATCCAGCATTCTTTAGCAGAGTAGCGCACGCCGGATTCGTTCCACGGCGCCAATCAGGAGGTTATGCAGAAAGGGTTACCTTGGGCGACGAAGCAGAACTTCGCGCTCAGGTGCGCCGCTGGCGCGAGCGCCCTTCCGCGATACAGGCGATCGCTGACTTTTCAGGCGGAGACGTGGTATATGCCAAAGCACGCCTTGGGGCATCTAACAAGAAGGAGATAGGAGAGTCGCGATGAAATATCAGAATATAGTTGCTCGGTTAGGCCTGATTCTCGGCGCCATGCTGTTCGTGTTTGCGGAAATAAGCGCGGCACAAAACAAGCTTCCTTCGGCGGGAATGGTGACCTTCACGGTTACGGCTGTCGGGAAGAAGGATGCGAATGCTTCCGCGATTACCATGGATGACGTGCAGTTATTCGTGAACAAAGAACGCAAACAGATTGCCGATTGGAAGAAAAGCGACCAATTGTTTCTGGCGATTTTAATCGATGATTCGATCGATACCAACGCGGCCGGGCCAATGGAATGACCTGAAGGCATTCATCATGGCCCAGCCGGAGTCCACGCACATTGCGCTTGGCTATATTCGTAACAACACCACCATGGTGGCGCAAGACTTTACTCAGAATAAGGAATTGGTGACGAAAGCGCTGCGCATACCGATTGGCCGGTCGGGGATAGGTTCCAGCCCGTATCTTGGAACGATCGATATGCTGAAGCGCTGGCCGAACACCGGACCGGCGCGTTCCATCCTTCTGATTACCTCCGGCATCGACTATTTCCGCGGTTCCAGCTTTGGCCCGTTTTATCCCGACCTGGACCCACTGATTCAGAGGGCAGAGAAGCAGAACACGAACATCTGGACGGTGTACTACCCAAGTTCCGGACATCGCGGCCACAGCTTCTTTGAAGGCAACATGGCGCAGAATAACATCGCCAAACTGTCCGAGGAAACTGGCGCGGAATCCTATTTCCTGGGTTATGGCATGCCGGTGAGCCTGAAGCCGTACTTCGACGAAATCGGTGAGCATCTGAGCAATCAGCATCTGTTGTCATTCGTCGGAAACGGCGGGTCGAAAGGGAAGTTTGCGCGGGTGCAGGTGAAGACGGAACTGAAGGACGTGGAGTTCTTCACGCCGTCGAATATCTGGTTGCCACCAGCTAAATAAGGTTTTGCTGGAACAACACAACGAGATAGAAGAGGGCGCCTTGGCGTAATCGAGGCGCCCTTTCTCTTTGTGCGCGGCGGTCTTGTCATGAGCAAGAGGGCAAGCTAAACTCTCCGCAGTGTGGACCCTTGGAGCCAAACTCTAATGAATCGATTTAAATCGGCGTTTTTGTCGAGTTTCGTCGCGCTTGCAATTTTCGGCATTGTTTTTGTTTCGGCCTCGCGCGCTGCCGAGGAAATCACTCTGAAGGATGGTTGGGCCGTGCAGTCGTCCACAAAAGTGACGGCGGGCGGAGAGAAAGTTTCCGAGAACGGATTCGATACATCCGGGTGGTTCAAGACATCCGCACCGAAGACCGTTTTTGCCGTGCTGGTCGAGAACGGCGTGTATAAGGATCCTTTTTTCGGCATGAACCTGCGGTCCGCGCCCGGCGTTGAGTACCCCATCGGCGGCCAATACGCCAACATCGATATGCCTGCGAACAGCCCGTATGCCGTGCCGTGGTGGTACCGCAAAGAATTTGAAGTGCCGGAGCATTTCAAAGGGCGCACGGTGTGGTTGGCGTTTCACGGGATCAACTATCGTGGCGAAATCTGGATCAACGGGAAAAAGGTGGCGGGTTCAGACGAGGTGGTGGGAGCGTTCCGCCGCTACGAATTCGACGTGACCCCGTATGTGCACGAAGGCTCCAAAAATGTCGTGGCCGTTTCTGTGACGGCGCCGAAGGCGGGAGAACTTGGCGTGACATTCGTGGACTGGAATCCCATGGCGCCGGACAAAGAGATGGGACTGTGGCAGGAAGTAGTGCTGAGCGATAGCGGGCCGGTTGCGGTGCGGCACGCATTTGTGGATACGAAACTCGATTTGCCCGGTGCGGATAAGGCGCACCTTACCGTGCGCGCTCAAGTGCAGAACGCTACATCGGCTACGGTGAAGGGCACGCTAAGAGGGAAGATCACCGGCGAGGCGAAACCGATTGAATTCTCGCAAGCTGTGGAACTGGCGCCGAAAGAAACGCGCGAAGTGGTGCTTTCGGCGGACTCTGTGCCTGCACTGAACGTGGAGAAGCCCAAGCTGTGGTGGCCTTACCAGATGGGCGAGCCGTACCTGCACAATCTTTCGCTGGAGTTTGAAAAGGAGCACGACGGCGCATCGGACCGGCAGGCAATTTCTTTTGGCATCGTTCAGACGGATTCCGAGTTGACGCCAGAGGGCTATCGTTTGTTCAAGGTCAATGGGAAACCGGTGCTGGTGCGGGGAGCAGGTTGGACACCAGACATGATGCTGCGCGTAGAAGAACCGCGGCGTGAAGCGGAGTTTCGTTACGTGAAAGAAATGGGCATGAATACGATCCGCCTGGAAGGAAAGCTGGAGGATGATGCCTTCTTCGATCGCGCGGACAAGGACGGAATCCTGGTGATGGCCGGATGGTGTTGCTGCGACTCCTGGGAACACTGGAACAAGTGGGGTGACGAAAACCGCAGCGTCTCGGTGGCCTCCCTGCGCGACCAGTTGTTGCGCATGCGCCAGCATCCTAGCGTGCTGGTGTGGCTGAATGGCAGTGATAATCCGCCGCCGGCAGAGCGCGAGCAAGCGTATCTCGACGTCGAAAAAGCCATCAATTGGCCCAAGCCGGTGATTTCCTCCGCAACCGCGAAGAAGGCGGAAGTAACCGGCGACAGCGGCGTGAAAATGACCGGGCCGTACGAATACGTTTCGCCGAACTACTGGCTGCTGGATACAAAAGCCGGAGGTGCGTATGGCTTCAACACGGAAACCAGCCCCGGGCCTGCCGTTCCGCCTCTGGAAGAACTCCAGAGCATGTTCCCAGCGGACAAAATGTGGCCGATGAACGAGTTTTGGGATTTTCATGCGGGTGGCGGAAAGTTCAAGGATATTCATGTGTTTAGCGACGCCCTGGAGCAGCGCTACGGCAAAGCAAAGGACGCGGCCGACTTCGCTTGGAAATCGCAAGCGACCACGTATGAAGGCGAACGCGCCATGTTTGAGGCGTATAGCCGCAACAAGTACAAGTCGACCGGCGTGATTCAATGGATGCTGAACAATGCCTGGCCTGGATTGATCTGGCACCTGTACGATTACTCGCTGCGGCCGGCCGGCGGTTACTTCGGCACAAAGAAAGCCTTGGAGCCGGTGCACGTGCAATTTTCGTACGACGATCGCGGGGTGGTGGTGGTGAACAGCACGCAAGAAGCGCAGAAAGGACTACGCATTGTCGCGAAGACGTACGACGTAAAGATGAAGGAATTGTTCAGCCGGGAAGGCACGACGGATGTTGCCGCTGATGGTGTGGCAAAAACATTCGCGATTCCAGAGCCGCCCGCGGAAAACACCACCTACTTCCTGAACCTGCAGCTGTTCCGTTCAACCGGGGAACTGGTTAGCCGCAATTTCTACTGGTTGTCGTCGATGCCGGATACGCTCGATTTCAGCAAGACAGAGTGGTACTACACTCCGCTCACTTCGTTTGCAGACTTCAAGACTTTGCAGGATCTCCCAAAGGCCACAGTGAAAGCCTCCATGAAAACGCATGAGACGGGCGAAGAAGCCGGTGGCCACGTGACCGTGGAGAACACGGGAACGGGTATTGCCTTCCTGGTGCGCTTGCGCCTGCTAAAGCAGAAGGGCGGGGCGGAGATTCTTCCGGTATTTTGGGAAGACAACTACTTCAGCCTGACGCCCGGCGAAAAACGCGACGTCGCGGTGAATGTGCGCAAGAGCGATGCTGGCGACGCGAAATTGGAGTTGGTGGTGGACGGATACAACGTTTCCCCGGTCACAATTCACGCGGGACAGAAATAGACAGCTGACGCCGTCAGATGCGGCGGGTTGAGTCGCGGATGACCAATTCCGGATGAAGCTTTTGCGAAGCGAAATGCCAGTCGCGGCTTTCCCGGCCCGCTTTGATCGCGTCCATAACCACGTTCACGGCCACGCTACCCATCGTCTCCAGGGGCTGGCGGACGGTAGTCAGTCCCGGCGCCGAGAGCGCCGAGAGCGCTACATCATCAAAACCAATCACGGAGCACTGCTCGGGAACGCGAATCCCTGCCTTGGTTAGCGCGCGAATGGCACCCAGAGCCGTTAAATCGTCGAACGCGAGCAACGCGGTGAATTTCTTTTTGCTGTGCAGTAACTCCTCGGTCAAGCGATAGCCGTGTTCGAAGCTGGCATTGGGATCAAACACATCGGGCAATTGCATGACGAGACTGGAGTCCAGCTTCAGTCCCACGGAGGCCGCAAATTTCTGGATGCCGCGCCAACGGGGAGCGCTGTCGATGAGGCGCTTTGGACCGCGAATGATGGCGATGCGACGGTGTCCGAGTTGATGGAGGTGCTCGAGTGCGAGGCGGCCGCCGGCTTCATTGTCCACCATAACGGAACTGATGAGGTTGCCGGGGAGTTCCCAGCCAATGGTAGCGGCGGGGATTTCGCGCTTGTTCAGATCGGCGAGCACATGAATGTCGACGAATAGCCAGTTGGCAACCACGATCAAGGCGTCGACGTGCCGCTCCAGCAGCATTTCCAGATAGCGCTCGAAGCGTTCGCGTTGATTGTGAGCATCGGCAAAGATCGGAAGATAACTCAACGGGTAGAGGGCATTTTCAATGCCCCGCAGAATGGGCGTACAGAAGGGATCGTTCACATCGAACAGCATTACCCCGATGCTTTGGCTGCGCTTGCTGCGCAGAAATCGCGCCATGGCGTTCGGGCGATAGCCCAAGCGTTTCGCGGTTTCCTCGATGCGCTGTCGCGTGGTGGAAGCAATGTAGCGGGCGAGCGGCGCGTTGTTTAAAACGATGGAGACGGTGGCGGGAGAAAAACCAGTGGCCTCTGCCACATCGCGCATGGTGACCAGGCGGCGTTTGCTGCCGTCTTTTTTCATGGAGGTGCCTCGTGTGCCCCATCTTCCAACCAGAGCGCCGCAGAAAGCAATGCGAAAGAGTAGCGCGGCTAGTCTTCCGGAGGAACTTCGAATGAGAGAGGGCTGGTGAAGCCTCGGGTCTTCCACACACCGAAGGCAATTCCGACGAACATCCATACGGCGCCAATTTTCATGGCCGGCCGGCTGAGATTCAGCCAGAGCAAAAGGCAGATGATGAATCCGAAGACCGGGGGAATCAGGTTCCAGACTTTCTTTTCTTGGGCGCGCCAATAGTAGCGAAGGAAGGCCGCGGCGTTCACGCCCATGAAAGCGATGAGGGCGCCAAAGTTGAGCATGTTGAGTCCAAGGTCGTAGGTCAACAGAAAAGAGCCGATGAGCGCTACGAGCCCGATAAAAAGGACGTTGTTGCGGGGAACGTGATGCTTAGCGTCGATGCTGCCAAAGAACGACTTGGGCAGGGCGTTGCTGCGGCCCATTCCATAAAGCAAGCGGGCCGCGCCGATTTGCGCTCCGAGTCCGGAGCCAAAGTTGGCCACCACCAAAGTGGCGCCAACAATTCCGAAAAGTGGCGCCCAGGTACGGGCCGCAGCGAAGACGTAGGCAGTGTCTTCGTTGGGGAATGGCTGGGAGGCCGGCCAGACGAGTTGGGCGATGTAGACCTCGGCGGCGGAAAGTATGCCAATGACCAAGCAGGTCAGGACCGTCGCGAACATGATGTTGCGGCGCGGGTTTTCCGCTTCTTCCGACAATGTGGAAATTCCGTCGAAGCCGATGTAGGTGAGGACCGCGATGGACGTGCACCCAAACAGGTTTCCCCAGGTGAACGTTGCAGGATCGTAGAAGGGCCGCGTGAAATACAGAGGATCGGCGCTATGCGCAGTACCAAAAATGTAGCGGATCGCGGCCACAAAAACGACGATGATCACCGCGCTCATTCCCGCGGCCATGGCGGTGTTTACCCGCGCCGACGTCTTGATTCCTCGCACGTTTAGCATCGTAAAAACCACCGCGAAGAATATCTTCCAGCCCCATACGGGAAGCCCCGGAGCGAATTCGTGGGATTGTTGCGCGCACCAGATGGTGCAAATCAGCGGATTGAGCATGTAGTCCATGACCATGCTCCAGCCGGTCACATAGCCGACGGCGGGATTGATTTCCTGAGCGACGTAGGTGAACGCTGACCCCGCGCTGGGATAAGCGCGTGCCATTTTCCCGTAGCTGATGCCGGTGAACAGCATAGCGACCATGGCGATGAGGATCGCGGTGACAACGTGGCCATGTCCGCGATTGCTGAGCACGCCGAAGGCGGACATCGGCGCCACGGGTTGAATGACGATAATGCCGTAGAGAATGAGATCCCAGAGGGTGAGAGTGCGCCGCAGGCGAGGACCCGCGGTGATGGTGCTGGCTTCTGCGCTCAAGCACCTCTCCTTTTCGCCGTGCGTCTCCCGACAGAGCGGAGCACCACGGCACGTGTCAGATTTTTCGGCGCGTCGGGATCGAGACCCTTCCGCAGGCCGACTGCCGTTCCCAATAGATGAGCAGGAATCGCGCTGACAGCGTATCGTGCAAACTCCGGGCCGTCCAGAGCAAGTTCAATCAACAGGTCGCTGCTCTTTTTCAACTCCGGCGTGGCGCGATTCACGATGACGCAAGTTGCGGCGCCCAGTTCCTTCAACTCCGCACACAGCGTGGCCTCAGCCTGCGCAGCCGCGTCGGAGACGAAGAAGGTGATCAATGTCTCGGGGCCGGCAATGGAACGCGGGCCGTGGCGGAATTCCAGCGAGTGATACACCTGGGCATAAGAAGACGACATTTCTGTGATTTTCAAGCCCGCTTCCTGGGCCAGCCAGTAATGCGCGCTCTGGCCGAGAAACACGTAATCAGAGAATTTTCGCTTGGCGGCGAACTCCTGAATCTTGCGGGCGTTCGCATCCATCCAGGATTGACCCCGGTGCGGCAGTTGGTCCAGCGCGCTCGACATCTGGTTGTCGCCCACAAACTGCAAGGCGAGCCGCTGGAAAGCCAGCAGGATTGCCGTAAACGACCGGGTCATCACCGTGCTTTTCTCGTCGGCCCAGTCGAGCCTGAAGGTGTGGGTGCAGAGCCTTTCCAAGGGGACTCCGCGGATTGCAGGTTACGCCCAGGGTTTGCACGGTCTTGTGGGACTGCAGCAATTCGGCGGTGCGCAGCACTTCGGTGGTCTCGCCCGAACGTGACATCAACACAATCTGCTCCGCGCCGATTCGGCGCAGCGTTTCCTCGGGAGCAAACAGGAGTTCGGAGGCGGGCACACCAGTCGCTGGAATGTAGAAATGCTTGGTCCAAAGTGCGGCAATCAAGCGCGAGAGGTAGTAACTTGAGCCGCAGCCAACGAAAAGCCACGGGCTGCGAGGCGAAAGGATCTCCGCCAGATGCTCGAGGGCGCCCGAGTCTTTCAGCTGCTTTTCGGTCTTGGCCCAGATATGGGGCTGCGACAAGATTTCCGCCAAAGTGTGTTCGCCCGGACAGTTTTTGCTGCCGGCTTGGCGGGGTGTAGCCCTACGGGTGCGGTTCGCCAACTGCGGCTCCCTCTAT
Organism: Candidatus Acidiferrales bacterium; assembly: GCA_963792145.1. GTDB lineage: Bacteria > Acidobacteriota > Terriglobia > Acidiferrales > UBA7541 > Acidiferrum. The sequence continues at coordinate 288,900 of CAWBVH010000032.1, read as the reverse complement.
TGAAACGATTCAATAGAGGATATTGTGAGGAAAAGGGGCTTTTCGCGCAAGCCCTATTTGTGAGCTGCTAGCCTGTACCTAAGGACGGTCCGGCCCAACACCTGTGCCGGTATCTTTTCACTCACACCCGCAATTCAGGGCGCAACAGGATTCCGAGTTTTAGCGTCTAATAGGGGAAAGAGGCCAACCAGCTCAGCCGCGCAGAAAAGGCATTTTGGCAGCTGCTATGGGAGAAGTTTCTCTGATACCCGATCGCCGACAAGTCCAGCCTGTCCTGCTGCATCTGGTCGGGTTCCTGCTCGTTTTCTTGGCCGCAACACTGTTACGCGAGGTTCCCGCTCCATCCTGATCCTATCTTGCAGGGTTACCTGCAAATCACCACCGGCCTGTTTGCATTCGTTTTTGCGGCTGTGGCGCTGGTGCGTTTTCAGGGCACCCAGGACCGCCTATCGTTGATTCTCGGATCGGGGTTCCTGGTCTCAGGAGTCACGCTAACGGCCTCCAGTATTTTGTTCTTTCAGCTGATCCACGAGACGCAGATATGGATGCTCTGGGCTCCGGTAGCGTGGTGGATAAGCCGGATTCTCCTGGCGCTTCTGTTCGTGGTGGCCTTGCTGGTGGAGCACTTTCTGCCGCGCTCTCGCCATCCGAAGCTGGAAATTGCCGGTGCGCTATTCACGGTCCTGGCGTTGACGTATCTGATTCCCGCGGCGCTGCGAAACCTACCCCCGGAAACTTCGCATCATCCTAGCTCGACGATCCCTAACCCGTTGCACCTTTTGCCGGCGATCATCTTTCTTGCGGCCTTGTTCGGTTACCGACGAAGAAAATATCTGTTGGACTCGGCTTTCGACCGCGCGATCTACGCTGCCGTGTGGCTAAACGTTGCAGCGCAACTGGCTGCCTGCCAGTCCGAACGCTTGCTGGACGGCCCCTTCGTTTTCGCGCAAGCCATGAATGTGACGAGCTACGTGATTCTGCTGGGAGGGTCACTGCTCGATAGCGCCCGAGTGTTCGAGCAAGTGCGCCACCTGGCGGCCAGCGATCCGTTAACGGGCTTGGCCAACTATCGCAGACTTCTGGACGTGCTGGACACGGAGACGGAACGTACTCTGCGGACGGGGCGGCCCTTTGCCGTGCTGTTGCTGGACCTGGACGGGCTGAAGAAAATCAACGATACATATGGCCATTTGGTGGGGAGCCGGGCGCTCTGCCGCGTTGCCGATATTTTGCGCTTCCACTGCCGAGCCATCGATACGGCTGCACGGTATGGCGGCGACGAATTTGCTCTGGTGCTGCCGGAGGCGCGCGAGGACGAAGCGCAGCGCGTGGTCGCGCGCATCCATGAGACTCTTGCGGCCGATCTGGAGCAGCCACCGATTTCCGCTAGTATAGGCGCGTCGGTGTACCACGGGGAAGGCGAGCGCGTAGAGAAATTGCTGGCGCAAGCCGACCAGAATCTTTACGAGGAAAAAGCGCGGCGCAAGGCCGTCACCAAAGTGCACGATCCCGCTACGCGTCGTCGCCTGAAAAAAAGTTAGTCTTCTCTGTCTTTTCTAGTTCGCTGCTTTGTACGGGGTCAGCTGGTCCGCGATCTTCGATTGATCGCCCACCACCACCAGGATCATCTCGTCCGGCTTGATGTATTGGGTGGCCAGTTTCTGCACATCTGCCGGCGTCACCGCGTTCACCTTCTGCACATAATTCTTCAGGTAGTCGCTGCCCAGTCCCTGTAGATCCACATACTGCAACTGGTTGATGAGCGCTTCGCGGCTGGAATTCTGGATGACGAAGACTCCCGAAAGATAATTCTGAATACCCTTCAGTTCCGCAGCGGAGGGCGGTTCTTTTTGCAGTCGATCGATTTCCAGGAAAATTTCCTTCAACGAAGGGCCGGTAAACTGGGTGGTGACGTCGGCGTGCTGTGCCCAATAGGCGTCGTGATACCGCCGCGAGATTTCACTGAACGGCGAGTAGGTATAACCCTTTTGTTCACGGATATTCGAGGTAATGCGCGAATTGAAGGAGCCGCCAAGCAGCGAGTTGGTCACACCCAGAGGAATGGCATCGGGGCTGGTTGGCGGCGCGACGGGCAGGCCGACCATCAGCGTCGATTGCGGCGCGCCGGGGCGGTCGGTGACGTCCAGGATCTTTTTCGGCTTGGGCGATGGCACATTTTCAACCCGTGACGGGCCTTTTGGCCAACTGCCGAAGCTTTCCTGGATGGATTTTTTCACCGCCGCGGTATCGAACTTTCCGGCGACATACAGATGCGTTCGTTGTGCTCCGAAATTCGAGGCGTAATAGTCTTTCACATCCTGGATGGTCAGTTTCTTCACATCATCGGGCGTCGGCAGCAGCGTACCGTAAGGATGATCGCCATAAAGAATCTTGCGGAAGTGCATCGCGGCGATGGTTTGCGGCTGCGAGGTTTGCACCGCGATCTTGCGCAGGCTGTCGTTCTTCAGACGGGCAAGTTCCGATTCTGGCAGGCGTGGGTGCTCCACCACATCGGCTAACAGGCGCACGGCCTGGGGCGCGAATTCCTGCAAGACGTCTAGTTCGAGTTTGGTCTGGTCCGCGCCCACGACGACATTCAGGGTGCTGCCCATGGCCCCCGTTTCCTGCGCCAACTGTTGGGAGGTCAGCATTACGGTGCCTTCCTTGAACAGTTCGCCGGTCAAATCCGCGACGCCGACGCGATTCTTGCCTTCGTTCAAATTGCCGGCGTCGACGGCAACGCTGATTGCGGCTTTCGGAATAATTCCGTAGGGCACCAGCGTTACTTTCATCCCGTTGGGAAGGGTATAGGTTTCGTTGGCAGGCACGGTGAATGGCTTAGGTGGTGTTCCCTCGGGCGGGGTTTGTTTTTGCGCGAAGGCCGGCACCATGCCAATCAAGAAAGCGGCAAGAACCAGAATGCTCATTTTGTTGGTCGTCGTTTTCATTTGTGTGCTCCCTTTCTACTGGTTCTTCGCCGGCGCTTCGGCTGCGGCCTTAGGCGCGGGTTCTAGCGTAACGATGGTGCGATTCGTGGGGCGCAAGTATTCCTGCGCGGTCTTTTGCACTTCTTCCGGCGTCACTTTTTCGAATTGTGACACCAGTGTGTTGACTCGCGCCGGGTCATCGTCAAACAATGCGAAGCTGGCGAGCAGATCCATCAGTCCAAAGCCGCCAAATTGCCCCATGGTGTCGTAAAGACTGGAGCGCAACTTCACCCGCGCGCGATCCAGCGACTTCTGATCGACCGGTTTGTTGCGAAGTGGTTCCACAACCGTGTCGATCGCCTCAATCACCGTCTCCGTTTTTGTGGTGGGGTCATACGTCAGGTTTGCCATTAGCAGCATCGGCCCGTTGTAATTGAACATGTTGCCAAGGAGGTTGATGCCGCCTTCCACCGAGTCGGTCAGGCCGCGCTTCTGCACGAGTTCCTCGTGCAGCAGGCTGTCGTCTCCTTCGATGAGCATCTGCTCGAGCAATCCCATGGCGTAATATTCGGGAGTGTTGCGATCCGGCATGTGGTAGGCGACGGCGACGGCCGGGCGCGGAGCGAGCGGATCCTTCTTGTCCACGCGCTTCTCTTTTTCCTGCTTCGGTTCGGTCAAATCCGGCTGCGCGGGAAGCTGCGATGCCTTGATGGGCCCGAAATACCTCTCCACCATCTTCTTAGCTTCGGCGGGATCGAAATCGCCAACGATGGTCAACACCGCGTTGTTTGGCGCGTAGTAGGTCTGAAAGAATTTCTGTACTTCATCGAGTTTGGCGGCTTCGATGTCGGTCAGATCGCCGTAGAAATTGTGGGCGTTGTACCAGTTGGAGTTCGCGGCCATGGGCATGTCGATCCACGGGAATCCGCCGTAGGGCGCGTTTAGGACGTTTACCTTTACCTCGTTGCCGACCACGCCTTGCTGATTTTTCAGGTTGGCTTCCGTGACCGTCAGGCCGTTCATGCGATCGGATTCCGCCCAAAGAACGGTCTCCAATTTGTTCGACGGCATTACTTCAAAGTAGTTCGTGAAATCGAAGCGCGTGGAGCCGTTCAGGATCCCGCCGTTCTGCTGCACCAGCTTGATGAATTCCATTTTGCCCAGATTCTGCGAGCCCTGGAACATCATGTGCTCAAACAAGTGCGCGAAGCCGGTGCGGTCTTTCGGCTCGATGCGGAAGCCGATGCGGTAATAAACGCCAACGCACACGGTCGGCGCGGTGTGATCGGGTGACAGCACGACGCGCAACCCGTTCGGGAGCTTGTAGTATTCCACCGGGACGTGAAATTCTTCGCCAGCGGCTGCCGCCGGTTCCGGTCGTGCCGGAAGCGCCAACGAACCTGCCAGAAGCAGCGCGGCCAGCACACGGCGCGCGGCTCCTCTTGCCTGAGCTTGCATAACTCCTCCTTTGGAGGGTTCCTTCGAAATGGCCTGTGCAATGATATAGGACAAACTTCTACACCCGGTAAAGACGCAATTTTTGGCGGAAAGTTTCCTTTTATTTAAGGCCGGGGTCAGAAAACCGCGCGTTGTTGCTGCGTGGCCTTGCTCGCGAGGCTGAATCTCGGTTCCGGCGCTCTCTGACCGCTCATTTGTCCTGCCAGGTATTCCCCTAATGCCGGACCGTGCTTGAAGCCGTGGCCGGAGCCGCCTCCTGCTAGCCAGACGTTGGATAGCTCGGGATGGCGATCGATGAGGAAGTCCCCATTCGAGGTGTTTTCGTACTGGCAAACGCGCGTCTCGACAATCAGCGCGTCTGCGAGGGCAGGGAAGCGGCGTGCGACAAAACTCCGCGCCCACTCCACACCTTCTGGCGAGACCAGGCGGGATTGTGTGTCGGGGTCAACGCGCTCGCCATGCGCGTCGCGGGCAAGTTTCAGGCCGCGTGCCTCGATCTCCGGCATGCCGTAGGCCTCTTCCTCCTGGAACAGCCATGTTGGCAAAGAGGGAGTCGTAAAACGCGAATCGCCGGCGGGTGTGCCGAAGAAGAATACTTCCTGCCGAGTGGGGAAGATTCGCTGGCCAAGCAATTCCGGAAACACCTTGCCGAGCCATGGGCCGCAGGCAAACACGAACTGGCGGGCTGAGACTCTCGCACCACTTGAGGTCTCAATGAAATCCAGCCTGTGGCTTGCATGTGGCTGCGGCGGGGAAATCTGAGCGATGTGGAACTGTGCACCACGCCGCACTGCGTCTTCCATCACGCATGTTACGGCGCGGCGAGCGAGGAGCACGCCACTGTCCGGCTCCAATAGGCCGCGCGACACGTCGTCGAAGTTCACTTGCGGGTAGCGCTTCTCCATCGCGGTACGGTCGAACAATTCCAGCTTTACGCCGCAGTGCTGCAGCGTGGAAATGGTCTCATCCAACCGGGTGTCGTGTTCGCCCGCCAGCCACAGCACGCCCGTCTGAACAAAAAGCGCATGGTTCGTCGAGCGGAAGAGCCCTTTCCACTGCTCCAGCGAGCGTAAGGACCAGCGCGTGTAGATTTCGTCCGCGCCGTAGCCCATGCGGATGATGCGCGTCTCGCCGCCAGAGCTGGCGCGTGAGTGCGCCGCGCCATAGGCATCCACCAGCAGGACGCGCTGCTTTTGCGCGGCCAGGTGCCACGCCGTCCACGCGCCGAAAACTCCTGCGCCCACAATCACACAGTCATATGTCGAGGGATTGGTCATCGCGCCGCAATCCTATCCAATTCGATGTAGTCCGGCAAAGTAGATTTCCCCGAGAACGGCGTCGCGTGCGCGAAGTTATTCTTGAAGGTTTGAAGCCCAATGAGACAAATGGTTCAGCGATTCCGTGTGCGTGGGATCCAGATGCAACGGCGTGACGGAAACTTCGCCCGCAAAGATTGCGGCGTAATCGGAATCGGCATCCAATTCCATGTCGCGGTCCATGCGCTGCTCGCTCAACCAGAAATACGGGCGCCCTTTGGGGTCTTCGCCCTCGCGCAACACCGTGCGCGTAATTTTCTTCGACTGGCGGGAAAAGCGCACTGCGCCTTTCCAGGACTCCGGCACATTCACGTTCAGCAAAACTTGCGGGGGCAGACCTTCTTTCAGGATCATCTCCGCCGTGCGCCGCGCGAGCTTCGCGGATGGCGCAAAATCCGCGTTCACGCGCTTGGAGCAAAGCGACATCGCGAATCCGGGCACGTGATGAATCACCGCTTCGCGTGCCGCTCCCACCGTTCCGGAGTAATACACGTTCTCGCCCAGATTCGCGCCGTGGTTGATCCCGGAAATCACCAGGTCTGGCGGCTCTTGGAGCAGCCTGTGCAGCGCCACAATCACGCAGTCCGCAGGTGTGCCGTCGATCGCCCACTCATTCGCGGCGATCCTGTGGCAAACAATCGGCTGGCGCAGCGTGAGCGATTGCGCGGCACCGCTGCGTTCCCAACTCGGCGCAACAATATGCACCTGCGCAAAATCCTTGAACTCATCGGCCAGCGCGCGCAATCCGGCAGCCTGGTACCCGTCGTCATTCGTCAACAATACAACCGGTTTTGTGTCGTTCTTCACACACACTCCGTAACTACCATTGTAATCGGAATTGAGTGTTTAGCCGGAAGTTCTCGAGGAACAATTGCGCTTTTTGTTCGGTCACTACAACCCATTGTCATTTTGCGCGGCGCGTCGTTTGCGCTGCGAGGGATCTCAAACGAAGCGCCGTGGACGAGTAGAGGTTGAGATGCTTCGGCGCGGCAACGGCCCCACGCCCTCGGCACGACAACGCTAGCGCGAGCGCTGGTTGCTTGATGTTCTCCGTGCATCGGAGGGGGTCTTACCGAGGAGGGATAGCCGGGCGGTGTACTGTGAGTGTGTTGGAGGAAAATGGTCGGGGCGCCCGGATTTGAACCGGGGACCTCACGCACCCCAAGCGTGCGCGCTACCAGGCTGCGCTACGCCCCGACAGAATCGGCCCCTAAAGACTTGGGGCCGCGACTTACAGATACAACGGTATCACTTGGTTTCGAGCAGCGTCAAGAAACTGCGCAGCGCATCGCGCAAATCCAGTAGCATCTTGCGGTTCAGTTGCGTTGCTTCGGTTTCACCACTACTCGCCGCCGCGCTCTCTCCCGGGTCCGGCTCCGTGGCGCTACCATTCTCCAGGTCCCGCAAGTGGCGGCGAGCGCCGGCAATGGTGAAGCCCTCGTCATAGAGCAGCCGCTTGATCTTCAGGATGAGGTCCACATCTTCCTGGCGGTACATGCGGTGTCCGCTGCGGCTCTTCACCGGTTCGAGCATGGGGAATTCCGTTTCCCAGTAGCGCAGGACAAAGGGCTTTAGGTCCGCGATGCGGCTCACTTCACCGATACGGTAGAGGCGGGTATCGTCCGATACTTCGATTGCGGCGCTGCTCATATCATTTTCCGGGGCGGGGATGCTTCCATCCTAGGCGAAAACCGCGCCAAGTCAACGCTCTTCATCCCGCGCGTCCTCGCCGCTGGGCGAGCGATCTTCGCGCTTGCGCATGCGCTGGATAAAGCGGACGGGCGTGCCCGTAAAATCCCACTTGGCGCGCAACTGATTCTCCAGGAAGCGTTCGAAGTTGAAATGTAGCGGCTTCTTTTGATTGGTGAACAGCAGAAACACCGGCGGGGCAATTTTGGCCTGCGTCATGTAGTAGATGCGCACGGGCCGTGCCTTAGGATTCGACGCCCGCTGCAAATCCACATCTTCCTTCAGCCAGCGATTCAATTCACCCGTGGAGATCTTGCGATTGCGCGCGGCGGCCACCTCATCGATCAGGGGGTAGAGCTTCTGGGTGCGGTCGCCGGTCTTCGCGGAAAGAAACACGATTGGCGCATAGCTCAAGAACTTGAATTTTTCCTGGACCATTTTTTCGTATTCAGCCAACAGCTTGCCCCTATCGATTTCGCGCCGCGACACAATTCCCACGGCTCCTTCAGCAGCCTTCCTTGCTCTGCCCTTGGAAGTTCTCGCGGCTTCGTCGGCGGCCTTTTGCGATGCCGCCACGGCCAGGTCCCACTTGTTCACCACAATGATTACGGAGCGTCCAGACTGCTCCGCGTAGCTCGCAATGGTGGCATCGCCCTGCGTGACACCCTGTTCGCCATCGATGACCAAAATGGCCACGTCGGCGCGTTCCAAGCCGCGGCGCGCCATCACCACGCTCAACTTTTCCGCCACCAGATTGGTTTTTCCTTTGCGGCGAATGCCGGCGGTATCGACAAAGCGATAGGTGCGTCCCTTGTGTTCCACTTCCGTATCGACATTGTCCATGGTGGTGCCGGGAATCGGGGAAACGATGGACCGCTCTTCCCCGGCCAGGCGATTCAGCAGCGTCGACTTCCCCACGTTTGGCCGGCCAATGATGGCGATCTCCACCAGTTTCTTTTCTTCCGGCTGCTCGTTCGCGTCGTGGCCCTGAATCTGCCGCAGAGCCTCGTCCAGCAGATCGTCCACTCCAGTGCCGTGCTCCGCGGCAATAGGGAAAACCGGCACGCCGAGGGTATGAAACGGCGAGACGTTCGCTTCTTGCAGCCGCGAATCTATTTTGTTCACCGCAACGACGAATGGTTTCCCCGTGGTGCGTAGCAGCCGCGCTAATTCTTCATCCAAGTGCGTCAAACCATCCTGGCTGTCCACCACCAGCACCAGTAGCGCCGCGTTATCAAAGGCAACGCGCGCCTGCCGCAGGATCTCCTGAGGGATGAGCGCTTTGTCGTCGGGCACGATGCCGCCGGTATCTACAATTTCTAGCACCCGACCATTCCATTCGGCTTTGCCGTAAATGCGGTCGCGGGTAATGCCGGGTTCGTCGGTAACGATGGCTCGGCGCGTGCCTGTCAGGCGGTTAAAGAGCGTGGACTTGCCGACATTCGGCCGTCCCACGATCACCAGCGATGGAAGTTTTTGATCCATAGTTCATAGAGAGCGCGCGCCGCACAGGGCCTGATGCGCCTCACCGTCCAATCTTCCAATGTAGCGCATCAGCAGGGAACTGGCGAGCCAGCATTTGGCCGCCAGCGCGTTCCTTCTCAGGTGGTGAAGACGCCACTTGAAGGATAAAGACTGCCGATGCGCGGCATAGGAACATTTGATGGGGAACGACTTGATTCCGGGAATGCATCTGGGTAGTGTTTGTGGACAAAGCTTACCGGTGTCCACAGGCGCTTTTCGGGGAAGTGCCTGAAAAATCTCGGGGTATCGAGATGATTTCACAACGATTGAAGGAGATAGTCCGATGAGCAGGTCAATCCGAAACCTGAGTGCGTTGGTATGTATATTCACCGCGCTCACGCTGTTGACCGCAGTGCATACCCCAGGGCAGACGTTTCGCGGCACCATTTTAGGCGTGGTCACAGATTCCTCCGGCGCGGCAGTTCCGGGCGCCACAGTGACGATCAAGAATGTGGACACGGGCCTTACCCGCACAGTGACGACAACGGACGACGGTAGTTACTCCGCCCCGGAACTCCCCATCGGCAATTACAGTGTGACGGTGGAGAAGAGCGGCTTTAAGGCAGGCGTGGTAAATGGGATCCGCGTGGAAGTTTCCACGGAAAAACGCGCGGACGTCGTGCTGCAGCCGGGCCAGTTGGCACAAAAAGTCGAAGTGATGGGCGAGGACTTGCCGTTGGTGGATACGACCTCGAACACGCTCGGCGGATTGATCGATTCGAAAGTGGCAACGAATCTTCCCGTGAATGGCCGCGACTATCAGAAGCTTCTTTTCCTGGTCCCCGGCGTCACCGGTTCTCCTGACCAGATTACCGACTCGCCCGGCTCGTTCGGCATTTTCTCTGTGAATGGAGCCCGTGGCCGCGCGAATAACTTCCTGCTTGACGGCACGGATATGAACGACGGCTACCGCAACGACCCGGCCATTAATGAAGCGGGCGTGTTCGGGACGCCAGCGACAATTCTCCCTGTGGAAGCGATCGCGGAGTTGCATGTCGCCTCGAACTTCGAGGCGGAGTACGGACGAAGCGCCGGCGGGTGTAGTCAACGTGGTGACGAAGAGCGGGACGAACGCCTTCCATGGTTCGGCGTTTGACTATTTCCGTAACAACGCACTGGACGCGCGAAACTTTTTCAACACCGTGGGGCTGCCGCAGAATCCCTTTCACAATAATCAGTTCGGCGGTTCGTTGAGCGGGCCGATTATGAAGGACAAGCTCTTTTTCTTTGTCGATTATGAAGGCACGCGGGAAACTGGCGCGCAGGCTACTGCTTCGTGTGTTCCCACGGCAAACGACATTCTTTCGAATGCCCCGATCCCGGGCGATTTGACGTCCATCAACCCGGTCGTCGCCAACATTCTGGCGCAGAAGGGCTGGCCGAAACCGACTGGCTCGGGTTCCTGTCTCGGAAATCCCGTCGACGGACCTCCGGTAGCGAGTGGGACCAATACGGTTCTCGCGACGCCGTTCTCGAACAACATCAATGGCGGGATCATCAAGGTCGATTACAACGTTAGTACCAACAACAGCCTTACGGGACGCTACTACATCGGCGATAGTACGCAGCTTTTTCCACTGGCGCTAGTCGGCGGAGGGTCTCTACCGGGTTATAGCACCGAACACTCCAACTCGCGTGCAGCTCATTTCCCTGTCATTTGTCTCCGTGTTGACGCCGGCAGTGGTCAATGAAGCGCGCCTGGGCTGGAATCGTTTCGCAGAAGGATTCTTCCCGCAGGATAGGACCTTCGATCCCGCCTCGATTGGCCTGAACACCGGCGGGACTGGCTACAACTTGGGCATGCCGCGCATTAACGTTGGTTCGTTTCCTCAATTGGGGGCCAATTCCGGCGATCCCCGGAATCGCGTCGATTCCAACTGGCACTTCATCGACAATATCTCCTGGAAAAAAGGCAAGCACGACATCAAGTTCGGCTACGAGTTCCGCCGCACGACCGTGTCGCAAAATTTCAACAACAATTTCCGCGGCAAACTGGCGTTTTCGTCTCTCGCCGATTTCCTCAGTGGCGTTCCGACCGGCGGCGGCCAGCTCGCCGGGGTTACCAACCGCAACACCTACGAGAATTCCCAAGCAGCCTACGTTCAGGACACCTACCACATGTTCCGAAACGTGACCCTAAGCCTGGGACTTCGCTACGACTATTTCGGCATCGTCACGGAGAAACACCAAAACTTCACCAATGTGGATCCAACCACCGGAATCGGTTACGCCGTGGGTCCCGGGCACCTCTACAACCCGGATTACAACAATTGGGCGCCGCGCGTCAGTGTGGCCTGGGATGTCACCGGCAAACAGAAAACGGTGGTGCGCGCGGGATTCGGCATATTCCAGGACGCTTTCTCCCAAGATATGTTCATGGGCCATTTGCCCTTCAACAGCTCTTTCGATCCCGGCCCCGCCTACAACGGGTACTTCGGCCCGAACCAGATCTCCAGTGTTGGACTCTTGGGCGGAGCGTTGGATTCAACATTGCCGGTCTACAGCGGCACTGCCCCGATGGGGGATGCCTTCGGCGTGGACCAAGGCATCCGCACGCCGTACATGGAGAATTACAACCTGAACGTGCAGCAACAGCTCACGCGAACGATGAGCTTCCAACTCAGCTATGTAGGTTCGCAAGGGCATAAGCTATTTCGTTTCCGCGATATCAACCAGCCGACACAGGCGCAAATCACGGCGGCGGATCTGGCCTGCGATTGCATCAACGATTACAGCGTGCCACGCTTCTTCGCGCAGCCCGGCAATGCCAACCCCAGTCCGTTTTTCTATATCAACTATCTGGAAGGCTCGTCGAACTCCATCTACAATTCACTTCAGTTCAGCTACCAGATCAATAACTGGCATGGCCTGACTTCGAGCGTGAACTACACCTGGTCTCATTCGATCGACGACGCCAGCGACGGCGAAGATTACGTACCCAACGCCTCGCAGCCCAATAACAGCCAAGCCGTGATCGGAGCGAATCGCGGCAATTCCAATTTCGACGTGCGCAACCGTTTCGTGTGGAATTTTATCTACCAGATTCCCGATGCCAAGGATTCGCGTTATAAACTTATCCGCAACGGTTGGGGCGTGAACGGAATTGTCACGCTACAGTCCGGGCAGCCGTTCCAGCTCAACTACAACTTCGAAGATGATTTTGACGGCAGTGGTGAGGGCTTCGGCCGTCCCGATATCGTCGGGCCGGTGCACTACAACCAGCACGATCCCACACAGTTTCTTGACTTGAGTTCCTTCGCCGTGCCTTGCACTCCCGTGACCTCTGGGGGCGCGCCGGCCTTCGACGGGACGGCCAGTTCGTGCGTTCCGGGAACCCGCCATTTTGGGAGTCTCGGCAGGAACTCGCTCATCGGGCCAAATTTCCGGCAATTCGATTTCTCAATTTATAAGGACACGCATCTAACCGAACGCCTGGTTATGCAACTGCGTTTTGAGGCCTATAACCTGTTCAACCACCCGAATTTCGCCAACCCGTATCTGCCCAATTTCATCGCCGATGCGGCTCCTCATGGGTTCACCTCTACCGGCCGTTCCTCCGGCTTCTATGGCCTGCCGGCTACGGGAGACGTCGGGATTGGCTATCCGTTCCTGGGCAGCGGAGGCCCCCGGGGCCTGCAGATCGCGGCGAAGTTTACCTTCTAACACTATAATTATAAATAACTTACAACGGCTCGGGCTCGCTCTCCCCGGGCCGTTTCATTTTGCGAATAACTCCGAGTCGCCGTTGGGTCTAGGTCCGGTTCCGCCTCTTTCCTGTATCTCACAAGTGCCCATAGCAACTTGTGATAGTTTTAGTGCCGTTGGTGCGTACTAGGTTATGGAACCGCTGAAACCAGGGCGAATGAGCGCGCCGGGAAAAACGGAGCCGACGGATCTAATCGTCCGGGCAAGGACCGGGGATACCCAAGCCTGGGGCGATCTATACCGGGAGTATGCCCCGGCGATTTTCCGTTTCTGCCGCCGCGCCATGCCGACACGGGAGGACGCGGAAGACGCCACGATGGAGATTTTCATGAAGTTGCGCGACAAACTCGCCCAGTACGACCAAAGCCGTTCGTTCACGGCATGGTTGTACAAAGTTGCCGCCAATCATTGCTGGGACATGTTGCGGCGCCGCAGGGTCCGCCAAGATAAAGAAACGGAAGACGTCACCGAGATTCCACTGGAAGCGCCGGAGCCCAATCAACTGGAAAAACTGATCGAAGAACGCACCAGCGAAGAAGTCCGCAGAGCGCTGGACAAACTGGGCCTGCGCGCTCGCATGGCCCTGGTGATGCGCTATTACTCCGACATGAGTTATGACGAGATTGCAGACGCCCTCGGCGTGCGGCGGGCGTTTGTTGGAGTGGTTTTGCTGCGCGCGCGGCACGAACTGCGGCAAGCGTTGGGCGAAAACAATGCTGTCGCCGTGGGAGGGATACGGTGAGTAATCCTGGGGACAGCACGATCAAGCACATCGATGAAATGACGCTGCTGCTATACGTCGAGCGGCAACTGGACCGGGAGAGCGCGCAGGAAGTGTCTCTGCACACGCAAACGTGCGAGAAGTGCCTGACGTTGCTGCGGGCTCTCGACCGCGAATCGCGGTTGCTGACCCGCGCGATGTTGGAGCAGGACGAACCGCTTCCGGCGCGGCTGGCGGAATTCCGCTTGGCCGTGAAGAAATCGATGCAATGGATCTGGGGCGTGGTCTTCGGCCTGGCGGTGCTTGGCGTCTACGCTCTTTACAGCGACTATATCGAACCGATGCAACAGAAACTGGATGCCGCGGGATTCGGCAGTAGCAGCCTGGTAAGCCTCCTGTTTTTCCAGGGGGCCTTTTGGAAAGGATGGCAATCCATGTTCACGCTTTTTGAATTTCTGGCTCTTGCTGCAATTGCAGGGTTTGGGATGTTTGCCTTCCGCAAGTACGTGAAACGAGGATCGGCGCTGGCCTTGGTGTTCGCGAGCTTAGGGTTGCTGGCTGCTTTGCCAAGCGCGGTCTCCGCCACGGAATTCCGCAAGTCCGACAACGTTGAAGTCAGGAAAGACGAAACCATCAAGACCGATTTCTACGGCACCGGCAATCACATCCGCATTGAAGGCACAGTGGACGGCGACGTGTATGCCTTTGGCCAGCAAGTCGATGTGCCCGGACACATCACCGGCGACCTGATTTGCTTCTGCCACACCAGCCGCATCACCGGCCAAATTGATGGCAACATCCGCGCGTTCACCAATAACATCATCATCAGCGGAACGGTGGACAAAGCCGTAACCGCTTTCGACGAAACCTTCACGCTGGATAGCAACGGCAAGATTGGCCACAGCCTGACGGACTTCAGCAAGTCGCTGGCAATTGACGGCAAGATTGGCCGCGATGTTCTGGGTTTCTGCGCTTTCAGCAACGTTTCGGGAACCATTGGCGGAGACTTGCGCGTGAAAGGGGATTCCCTGACCGTGGCCAGTGGCGCGGTCATCGATGGAAAGGCCTCTTTTGAAGGGACATAAACCGCCCGACGTTTCTTCCGGTGCCAAACTGGCCTCGCCGATCGAGTTCAAGCAGAGCGAGCACAAATCGCGATTCGAGCGGGGTGGCGGTTATTATGTGTGGCGCGCGATCTGGACGGCCACTTACATTCTTTTTGGTCTGGTGCTCTTCAGTCTGCTCCCGATTTTTGCCAGGGAAACGGCGGAAATGGGTGAGCACTACGGAGCTTCGTTTGGTTTGGGTGTTTTGGTGCTGTTCGGTGTGCCCTTCGCTGCGATAATCGTTTGCGTTACTGTGATTGGACTGCTTGTCGGTATCTCCACACTGCTTTTGTGGATCGTGGTTCTTCTGGCCGCACAGATTGTGGTTGGCACCATCGTCGGCCAGTGGATTATGGGGCGCACCAGCGAGTTCTGGCCGCTGGTGGCGCGCATGGCTGTCGGCGTTATCCTGGTGCGCATTGTGACGAGCGTTCCCTTTATCGGTGTCTGGGCGAAGTTCGTTGTGATTCTGTGGGGCATGGGAGCCATCTCCCTGGCCCTCTACCGCAGACTGCAGCCGATGATCGCTCCCAACATTCCGCCAATGCCCATGACCCCTGTGGGACCTGTGGGAACGCCTCTGCCTCCTAACACGGTCGTAGGGGGAATCTAGCGACGATCGAGAGCCAAGTGGCTCGCTTCTACATTTGATTTGATTCTGCAAAAAAAGACGGGCCCCGAAACTTTTCGGGGCCCGTTGCCTTTGCGGAGGCGGGAAAACTCTTGTTTACGGCACACGTACCTTCGCGGCCTGGAATGGAGGAGCGCCATCTAAGTACAAGGCGCGTATCGAGGCCACTTGGCTGGTTGTTGCACTGAGCTGGCTTACGTTGGTTATTCCATCAAAGGCCGTGGCATTGGGATAAGTCATGACCTGGGGCGTAAGACTCAGCGTTGGATTCAAGGTACTGATGTAACCCGGAATATTGGCAAGCGTGAATGCGTTTCCTGCCACTGAATTTACGGTGCCAGTCAGCCGCGACCACCGCAGCAGCACATTTGTCGCCACTGCGGCGATTCCGTTGCTACCCGAAATAATATTGGAGAGTTGTACGCGGACCATTTGCCCGGCAAGCAAGCTGCCGCTTCCGGAAAATAATGGATCAACAGTAGCCGCAAAACCCGGTTGTGACGAGAGGGTCTTGGTGTCCACCGAGTATGTCGTGCCCGAGTCCACCGTCAGGAATATGCCGGTGCCATAGGTCACGCTGGAACTGGCCAAAGGAGATGTGGATGTGATCGCCACCTTGTCCTGAATAATCAGCCCGACTACCCCGGCGACGCTCGTGGGATAAATAGTGCCCTCCACCTCATCCACCGCGATCGTGTCCAGCACGTCAATCTCGCTCGCCGTCAACGTGCCTGAGGAACTGAGGTTGGCATCTAGGCTGACTGTGCTGCCAGTCGTTATGCAGGCAGCCGCTGTCGCTTGCTGGCAATTGCTGTAGGTCACCGGCGCAAGATCGAATTCTGTGTTTGCAGAGATCGCCGCGGTCATGCTGTTGCCGGTAATGCCAGATTGCACCGTGATGCTACTTGTGCTCACCGCCGTCACAACCCCGATAAAATCTTCGATAGTGTCGACGCTTCCGGCTGGGATTCCGACTCGGGGCGTGGTTGTGGCCGTCATAACATTTGGCTGATTGAAATCCACGGTAATACCGTTGGTGGTGGTGATGGCGTTTGCGAGACTGAAGTCCAGCCCGACCCATTGATTCTGATTCTCCGTGAGCGTGAGAGAAATCGGCATCTGAATCGTTGTGGCGGCACCGGAGGGCATGGGACAAACAGCTCCATTTGCACACGTACCGATTGTTCCGCCCGAGGTGTTGATAAACACGCCGCTTGAAGTAGTCACCGTAACATTGATTGAGGTGTAAGTCCCCGCGGGAACGGACATGTTAACGCCAACCAAGGCCGAGTCGGTCTGCAAACGAGTCATCTCATACGATGTAGGGGTGATCGGCACAGTTACGGCCGTGCCGCTGGAAGGCGTAAGGGTAATCCCGGCAACGGGGAGCGTGAAACTCAGTATCGAGACGCCGGCCGGTGGGAGATCGAAGAGAGTGATACTCAGGTTCGCGTTACCACCGCCGCAATTCGTTGTGCATCCGCCATTATTCACGCCGCTGCAAGACGCCAAAAGGAAAACCGCTGCCGATAAAGTTAAGACAGATAATGCCTTCATTTTCATCCCACACCCCAGGTCTGCGTTCAATTGCCGGGCGGTTGTTCAATTGCCAGTCTCAATGTAGCTCTTCTGGGACGGTCGTGGCGCCGTTAGAACTGGCAAGGGTGCCCAATTTCTAACGGCGGGGCCTACGCGGAGGCCCGGAACGGTTGTGTTATTGTTGATTCCTAGGGCATCAACGCAACGCGGTCAGGCAGGTTCTCTGGTCAAACGTAACTCCAAGGCGGATTCCTCAGAGGCTAAGCAAAAGCGCAAGCAGGAGGCGATGGAGCGCGTGTACGTCCCCCTGGACGAGGAGCATGCTCCGCGAAAGCCAGCGGCGCCACCGGCTGCTTACTCGCGCACCGATGAATTTGACGAGATAGCGCCGGAATCCGCTTCAGAGCAGCAGCACGCGGACGCTAGCGGCCCCAGCATGCGCGATATTTTTGGACCGGGCGGCTTGCTCGAACGTTCCATGATCGGCGGCTATGAGCATCGCCCGGGACAGTTGCAGATGGCCGAGGCCATCCACGATGCGTTTGCCAATCATCACCACGCGATCGTTGAAGCAGGAACCGGCACCGGGAAAACGCTAGCGTATCTGCTCCCGGCGATTTGTAGTGGGCGGCGCGTTGTGATCTCGACGGCCACGAAATCCCTGCAGGAACAGCTTTTTCAGAAAGATGTTCCGTTTCTACAGAAACACTTCGCGCCAAACCTGAAAGTTGCGGTGATGAAGGGCCGATCCAATTTTCTCTGCCTGACGAAAGCGCACGCCATGGCCGACCAACCGATGTTGCGCGGCATGGAGGAAGTCGATGCGTTTCGCCAGATCCGCGAGTGGGCAAAACTCACGGAAACTGGAGATCGCACCGAGCTTACGTTTTTGCCCGACGACTCGGATTTATGGTCCCGCATTGACGCCCGTCGCGACACTTGCACCGGCCAGAAATGCCCTGAGTTTAACGAGTGTTTCGTTACGCAAATGCACCAGCGGGCGAAAGACGCGGACCTGATCATCGTGAATCATCACCTTTTTTTCGCCGACCTGGCGTTGAAGCAGGACGATTTCGGCAGCATTTTGCCGGAGTACTCGGCGGTGGTGTTCGACGAAGCCCACGAGCTGGAAGACGTCGCCAGCGATTACTTTGGCCGGCAAATATCCAATTTCCGATTCGAGGAACTGGCGCGCGATGCCGACCACACCATGCGGCTGACGCACCTGGGTACGCCATCGCTGTTGCGCCGCACGCAGCGCATCCGCGAGAAGAGCCGCGCGTTTTTCGACACCTTTCCGCCGCGCGATGGCAGGTTTCCGTTTACCCGCAACGAGCGCGAAGCGTTTCTGGAGGTGAATCGCGAAGCGTACGAGGGCCTGACGAACGCGATGAAAGGGCTGGAGACGGAGTTCGCCTCGCTCACGCAAAAGCCTGAAGAACTGCTGCGCATCGCACGCCGCAGCTTTGAAATTCGGCAGGAACTGGCCTTTCTTTTCGAATCGAACGAGAAGAATTACGTGTACTGGTTCGAGCGGAGGAACAAAGGAGTCTTTCTCGCGGCCACGCCCATCGACGTCAGCCAGATTCTCCGCGAAAGGCTGTTCGAGGCGTTCGACACCGTGATTCTGACCTCCGCTACGCTTACCGTGGGCAATCGTTTTGAGTACATTCGCCAACGCCTCGGGCTCGACCATACCAAAGAAAACGCCTTGCCCCACGAGTTCGATTATCAATCCCAGGCGTTGCTGTACCTGCCACAGAAGATGCCGGACGTGCGCGACGCCGGCTTTGCCGCCAAGGCAGCCGACGAAATCGTGGCGCTGCTGGAGCACAGCCGCGGCCGCGCTTTCTGTTTGTTCACCAGCTATGCGCAGATGAACGATCTGTTCGAGCGCGTGCGCAATCGTGTGGATTTCCCCTTGTTGCTGCAGGGCACCGCGCCTCGCTCGGCACTCCTCGAGCGCTTCAAGAACACGCGCCACGCGGTATTGTTCGCCACCTCCAGTTTCTGGCAGGGCGTTGACGTCCCGGGCGAACAGCTCTCTTGCGTCATCGTGGATCGCTTGCCGTTTGCCGTACCCAGCGATCCTATCGTTGCCGCGCGCGTGCGCGCCCTTCAAGAGGAAGGGCGCAATCCCTTTTCGGAGTTCCAGGTGCCGCAGGCGGTCTTGGCGCTAAAACAGGGATTCGGCAGGCTCATCCGCACGAAAACTGACCGTGGCGTCCTCGCGCTCCTGGACACCCGCATCTCCCGCATGCCGTATGGTAAAATTTTCCTTGAGTCCTTGCCGCGCTACCGGACGACGCAGGATTTGACGGAGGTCGAACGGTTCCTGTCCGCGGACGCCACGCCGCAAGTAGAATCCACTACGAAGCAAAGCAAGCGGGCGGGCCGGGCCTGGGATTGAGCGCGCAGGGATAAGGGGAAGAAAGCCAGCTTATGTTTCAAGTGAGTGTGGAAGAGACGTTTTCCGCGGGGCACGCGCTGCGCGGTTACAAGGGCAAGTGCGAAAATCCGCACGGCCACAACTACCGCGTGCAGGTTACGCTGGAAGGGCCGCAGCTAGATAACATTGGCTTGCTCGTCGATTTCACCCAGCTGAAACACGTTGTTCGCGACATCATCAAACGCCTGGACCATCAATTCATCAACGACCTCGAGCCCTTCACCACCGTCAATCCCTCGGCGGAAAATATGGCCAAGTATTTCTACGACGAAATCATGAGCCAACTGAAAGACTTGCCCGCCGGCGCCGGGGTCAAGGATGTCGTAATCTGGGAAACGGATACCGCCATGGCGAAGTATTGGCCGCAGGGAAAGGCATGAACCGCTCGATCTTCATCATTCTGATTCCAGCTTTGCTGGTGGCTGCGGGCTACATCGTGGTGCTTCGCCTTATGGGCATTGCGCCGGGCTATCCACGGCTGGCGGTTGCGATGGTGCTGTTTTTTGGAGCGATTTACTGGTTGTCGCGGCGATCTGGGAAAAAAGCCAAGACCGGGGAGTAACGTAAGAAATTCCAGCCGCAGTTCTCTATGTTCATCACCGAAATTTTCAAATCGATTCAAGGAGAAGGCTCTCGCTCGGGACTTCCGTGCATCTTTGTGCGGCTGACGGGATGCAACCTGCGATGCACGTGGTGCGACACGGCTTACGCCTTCCATGGCGGGAAGAAGATGAGCGTCGAGGATGTCGCGGCGCGAGTGGATGAATTGAGCGGGCGCTCTGCCGAGGGGAAACCCGTCGTTGGCTTGGTGGAACTGACGGGAGGAGAACCGCTGCTTCAGGAGGATATCTATCCGTTGGCAGATCGCCTGCTTGCCAAGGGATACACCCTGATGATCGAAACGAGTGGCGAGCGCTTCATTGGTCGCCTGCCCAAAGAGGTGATCAAGATTGTCGACGTGAAGTGCCCTGACTCCGGTGAGCCCGACACCTTCGACCTGCGAAACCTCGCAGAGCTTTCTTCGAACGACGAAGTGAAATTCGTGCTTACGTCTCGCCGAGACTATGAATTCGCGCGTGAATTTTCCCTAGAGCAGCGCCTGGCCGAGCGCGTGAAAGAAATTGTTTTTTCGCCGGTGCATGATGATCCGGAAGGCAAATGGAACGGTCTGGAGCCCAGACTCCTCGTCGAATGGATGTTGGAAGACGGGTTGAACGTGCGCTTGGGTCTGCAGCTACACAAAATTGTCTGGCACCCCGCGACCAAGGGCGTTTAGTTCAGGCGAGCAAGGAAAAATATGGCCGATCAACGCAAAGCGATTGTTCTCCTCAGTGGCGGAATGGATTCCTGCGTGTGCACCGCCATTGCCTGGGACCGTCACGGCGAGCGGAATCTGGCGTTGCTTCACGCGGGATACGGGCAAAGGACACAGAAGCGGGAACGCCGCGCGTTTGAGGAAATCGCTGATCTATTACGGAGTGAAAGACCGTCTGACGGTCCAACTAGAGCTACTTTCGAGCCATCGGCGGATCGGCCCTCACGGATCAAAGGATTGCCGTACCCGAAAATGAATTGGGCGCGCCGGCGGGCGCAACCGGCGTGACTGAAATTCCCGTAACCTACGTGCCGTTCCGCAATGCGCATTTCCTCAGCGTAGGCGTAAGCTGGGCGGAAACCATGGGCGCGGGCGCCATTTATATCGGCGCAGTAGCGGAGGACAGTTCGGGTTATCCGGATTGCCGGCCCGAATATTACCAGGTATTTCAGGAACTGATTCGCGTTGGAACGCGCCCGGAAACGCAAATCGAGATCATCACACCGGTAATCCGCATGAAGAAAAGTGAAATCATTCGCCGGGGACTGGAGCTGGGCGCCCCCCTGCAGCTGACCTGGTCCTGCTATCAGGGGGAGGACGCGGCATGCGGCAGCTGCGACAGCTGTCTGCTGCGCTTGCGGGCGTTTGCTGAAGCGGGCCTCGAAGACCCCATCGCATACAAAACGCGCGCCGCTAGCCAAGCCTGAGAAAAATGTTGCTGACCATTGGAAACCAGCCCAGATGAGCGATAATGGAAGAGATACCGGCCAGCGAACCGGGGCCGGCGCTCCTCAAAGAACAAAGGAGAGTAGAGCATGTTGAAATTGAAAAAGGCGTTCGCGCTCGCCGCGATTCTGACGCTGGGGCTGGCATTCGCGCTTGTTCCTCGGGCGGCCGCAGACAACGACGGCAAGATCGCAGGCTCGGTCATTGATTTCGACGGCAAGCCCTTTGCCAATCTGCCCGTGAAGATCAAGAACGATCAGGGTGCTACGCAGGATACCAAGACCGACGATCAAGGAAAGTTCGTATTCGCGAATTTGCGCTCGGGCAAGTACGTGGTCGCTTTCGCAGTGCCCCAGATGGCGCAGCCCTATGAAGCCGTGACGGAAGTCCGTTCCGGGGACACGGCGAATGTGAATATCAACTTCAAGGAAATCCTGGAAAAACAGAACCCGGAAGCCGCCGCCAAATACAAGGCTCAAAAGGAAGAACAGGGCAAAACAGCTGGCATGAAGGAACACTACAACGCCGGCGTTGCTTTGCTGGAGCAGGAACGCGCGGCCAAGGCGGAAGCCTCTAAGGCCACGGCAGACCAGCGCGATGCCGCTAAGGCAAAGGTCACTGATCTTTCCAACAAAGCGGTAGCGGAATTCCAGGAAGCCCAAAAAATAGCCGGCGAGAAGGATCCGAACCAGGCGGTTTTCTGGGCGCGGCTGGGCGAAGCCTACGATCTGGCCGGCCGCAACGACGAAGCCATTAACGCCTACAAGCAAGCCGTTGCCGCGAAACCTGACAACGCCAGTTATTACAACAATCTCGGCAACGTGCTAGGACGCACCGGCAAGATCGATGAAGCGCAAGCCGCCTATCAGAAGAGCGCTGAGCTTGATCCGCCGAACGCAGCGCTGGCCTGGAGGAATTTCGGTATCAGTTTGTATCAGGCCGGCAGAATGCAGGAAGCGGTTGAGCCACTCCAGAAATCAGCCACCATTGATCCCAAGAATCCCCAGACCTTTTATCTGCTCGGTGCCTGCCTGGTAGCTTCGGCAGATTACAAGCAAGTAGGCGACAAGATGGAAGTGACACTGAAGCCGGGTACCGTGGAGGCCTACCAGAAGGCCGTTGAATTGGATCCCAACGGACCCTGGGGCAAACAAGCCAAGGACGGCCTGGAACAAGTAAAACAGTTGACCGGCGGCATCGAGATGAAAACCGGCAACAAGAAGAAAAAGCCGTAAGGCTCCGCGATTAACTACGATGGCAAGCCGGCTCTGCTCCGCAGGGCCGGTTTTGTTTTTCTGTCTGCCGAAAGTAAATTCAATTGTGCGTTAGTGTGCCTGTCATCTTTGTCCGGCGGAGGGCCCAGGAAAATGTTGCCCCGGAGGCAGGCAAGAGAATTGCCGCGAAGAACAGCAGCACCAGCAGGGGCTTGGCAATCGCGAACAGGTTCGCGCCATCCAGCAGTGCCGCCCTCATCGCATCCAGGGCATAAGTGACGGGATTCAAGCGCGCCACAAATTGCAGCCAGCCAGGGAGAATGCTGACCGGGAAAAGCATCCCGCCCACAATGCTGGAGACGCCGACCACGAACCACCTGGCGGGATTGCCACGCTTGAAGAGCAGCAAATAGCTGGCGGAAAAAATTCCCAGCCCAGAGAAAGCGAGTAAAGTGGCAATGAGCACCACTGCGACGGAAAGCCAATTCGTGGAGCGGAGCGGAAAACCGAATAGCAGGGCTCCCCAGGCAACATAAACAGCAATGCGCAGAGTGGTGGCAACGAAGGGGTAGAGGGCCGAGCCGGTCAGTACCACGGGCAGCGAAACCTGCGTTACCAGCAGCGGCTCCAGCGTCCCGCCGTCCCGGGCTTCCTGCAAACTCCTTTCAAATGTATCGAGCGCAGCGTTCAAGTAATCGAAAAAAAGAAATCCTACCAGCGAATAAGCGAAGTACGTGTTGCCCTGGGGCAATGATTGGCGAAGCCCCGGCGAATCGACGAATTGAGCGACGTAATAAAACATTGCCGCCGCGAATAGAGCTTCAATCGCCTCCAAAATAAACGGGCTGCGATAGGTACTCGCGATTCGCAAATCGCGCGCAAAAAACAGCAACAGGTCGCGCAGCGTTTGCTTCATGGCGGGTGTGTCTCCTCGACGGGTTGCATGTCGCGCCCCGTGAGGCGAAAAAACACTTCCTCAAGTGTGGCGACCGAATGCCGGGCTTTGAGCCTCGCGGGCGTATCGAAGGCGATGATCGCGCCTTGCTGAAGAATGGCCACACGGTTGGCGAGGATTTCGATTTCAGGCAACGTATGAGAAGCGAACAGCAGGGAAGTGCCTTGAGCGGCGATGACTTCCCTTTTCAGGAAGCGCCGGAACTCCGCCGCGGCAATGGCGTCCAGGCTGCGCGTGGGTTCGTCCAGAAGAAGCACCTTGGGCTGGTGAAGCAGTGAGCGCAGCAGGCTGAGCCGCTGAATGGTCCCAGAAGAAAGGGAACGCACCTGACGATCGAGCGCTTCGCCCAGTTTGAACTGTTCCGAAAGGGAGCGAATTCGTGCGCCCAGGTACTCCTTGGAAAGATGGTTCAGCCGGCCGAAGAATTCAAGATTTTCTCTGCCCGTGAGCCTGGGGTAAAAACCTCGATCGCTGCCGGCGTGGTAGCCGAGCTCGCGACGCACCGCAGCCGGCTCTCGCACGGCATCATGGCCGGCCAGCCTAGCGGAACCTCGTGTGGGGAGTAATAACGTGGCCAGGATGCGAAGCAGTGTGGTCTTGCCGGCGCCGTTCGCTCCTAGCAGCGCGACTGCTTCACCCTGCGCCAGTTCCAGCGAAATTCCGCGCAACGCCGGCGTGGTTGCCGTCGCGAATGGTTGAAGGAAGGCTCGCCAGCCGCTGCGAGCCGGAGGAAACCATTTTTCGAGTGAGTCGACGCTGATCGCGGAAGGTGTCACTCTGGAACTTATAGCGTTTCCCGCAAAAGAAAACAATCAGCCGCCCGGCCTCAACCCCATCGCCGATGGCGGGGAAGGGCAATCCCCGGTAAAATACTCTCCACGGCCCCCGGCGTGCGGTATAGCTTGACGCGCACTGACAACAGAAATGCATAGGAGCGCACGGATGGTTTCGTTTGCAAATCGCGCCATTGTTCCGGAGCATGTGCTGGTGCGCCATCTCGACGGCGAATCGGTGCTCCTGAATCTCAACACAGAAAAGTACTTCGGGCTGGATGCCATGGGAACACGCATGTTCGCTTTGGTCACCGCCTCGCCATGCATTGAATCCGCGTACGAAAAGCTATTGGAAGAATATGAAGTGGAAGCTGAAGTTTTGCGGGGTCATCTTGCCGAACTCTTGAGCCGCCTGGTGGACAATGGGCTGCTGGACGTGTTGCCTGCCGATGTGGGAACGATTCCGGCGGTTTAGCGCTCTAGACCCCGAAGCGCGGAAATTGTTTTTTCGCGCCGCGGCGTGGCTTGCGTTTGTCGTGATGTCGCTACGTACTCGTGGCTACAAGAAGACGCAAGCTTGGCTGCAAAAACGCCTGGAAAGCCGAAACGCAACCGCACTGGGCGCGGGCTCTATTGGCGAACTCGTGCATAAAACCTGCCGCATGGTGCGCGCCGCTCAACGCCACGGCTTGACGCGATCCACCTGCCTGGAAGAGTCTCTGGCCTTGTGGTACCTGCTAGGCCGGCAGAATATCAGCTCCCGCATTCGCATTGGCGTGCGCAAACAAGCAGGAAAATTCGAAGCCCACGCCTGGGTTGAATATGAAGGTGAAGCGCTGAATCAGTCCGAGGAACTGCACCGGCACTACGCACCCTTTGAGAGCGAGTTCGATAACGTTCCGGCGGAAAAATCATGAGCGGTTTCCTCGGCGTGTACCGTCAGGACGGGGCGGCGTTTGACGAGCGTCTGCTGAATGGCATCCTGCAGCGACTCCGTTTCCGTGGTCCGGATGCTCCGAACATCTTCGTTGAAGGCGACTTCGCCTCCTGCTTTTCCTTGCTTTCCGAGACCGTGTTGGGAGAGTAGCTGAGCCAACTCCACTAGCAGCCGATGTAGCGCGAGACGCACTCGTGCACAGTCTGTCTCTGCAGGAAGTCGATGGTTGCCGCAAGCTGGATTTGCGCCGCCCTCGTTGTGGAGCGCGCCGCATTTCGTATCGCGGAAGCTCAAATAAGAACCGGCCCGCAAAGTGATCACGGGCCGGCTCCTGAAGATTGCGTTCTTTCACTACAGATTAGTTCGATGACTCTCGGAGCGAACGTATTTCTGAGGCGCTGGAAGTTCCACGCTCAAGTTCAACGAGCTCTTATTGCGAAGCACGCCCAGCGACAATGACTTAGCATCTTTGCCGCCTCGCAGCTTGTCGCGCAATTCGCTTGTCGTGCGGACCCTCTCACCGCCCACGCTGGTGATCACATCGCCCGCTTTCAGTCCCGCCTTGGCGGCCGGTGAGTCCGGAAAAACCTCGCGGACCAGAACACCTTCTCCATCCGGCGCTCCAAAGTAGTTCCCGAAGTCGCCTTGCAGGTCCTCCGCGTTAATTCCCAGACGAGTCTGGCCTGGCGTCATAAACACAAAATTACTCAGGTCTCCCAATCCGGCGACTTCCGGCATCTCAGGGATATTTGGCATGCGAAACGAGAACCGATCCTGACCATTGCATCATTCCGCTGCCGCGGCGGGCTTCCGATTTTCCCAGGGTCGCGCTGATCGTTTGCGAACGGCCGTCGCGCCATACCGTCAATTGCACGAGGCGCCCGGCAGGGATTTCGTGAATCATGCGGCGAAATTGCGCCGTGCCTTCTACGCGCTGGCCATTGATCTCCGTGACTACGTCGTTTTGCTTCAGTCCCGCTTTAGCAGCCGGGCTATCAGGCAGGACCTTTCCGACCACCGCACCTCGTTCCGCCGGCAGGTGCAGGTCTTTGGCTTTTTGTTGCGTGACTTCCGACGTTTCCACGCCGAGCCAACTGCCATCACTGTCCAGGAACACTTGCACATTGCCCTGTGGTTCATTGGGATCATCTTCGATATCTTGAATAACCGTGTTGTGCTATTTCTTGCGACAGGATTGCGGGCGAGGCCTCGACGACCTGTGCGGCCTTCAGTTGTTGCAGTTTCGCTGCTCGAGCCGCAACCGTGGAATTGTCGCAGTCCTGCATTCGTGCGGAAGAACCTGGCAAGGCAATCAGAGTAATGCTCAGTGCCCCGAGTCCGAGACTCGTCAGCAATAGTTTCTTGTTCATGGTGTCGTTCAGCTCCTTAGGTCTTTTAGACGAAAGGAAAGCTAAACGGTTGACTTCAACGCGACGATTCTTATCGTTCCGTTCACCGTACCCAGGTGGATGGGCACCACTCCGCCGCCGTGCCCCAGCCTGCCATGCAGAACCCGCGGCTGGTCCGCTCCTCGCATTACGAACGGGAGCTCCGATGAAAAGCTCCCGTTCATGCAGCGCGCCTCCAGGTCGGCACGGAGATCCGCTGGGATCGCCAGAAGCACCGAGCCATTCGTAGTTTCCGCGGAAGCCCCGTGCAAATCGGCCGGGTGCTTCCATTCCAGGTAAACATTCCCATTCGTGGTGTGGGCGTGCACATTTCCGCTGCCCTCATACACTTCGATGTTGCCATTCACCGTGTGCAGGTCGCCAATCGATTCGGCGTCCATGACGCGGAGCGTTCCGTTCACCGTGCTTAATTTGTTCAAGTGAGCGCGCCGCGGCACGTGCACCGTGTATTCCACGGCCACCTCCGCCCCGCCTTGTTCGGGATAGCGCGTGGATATGGAAAGCGCATCGGGGCGCGAGTTAACGTCGATGGAAACCAGGTCCAGCGCAGACTCCTTCTCCGTCGTCGTCTTCACCGCGCGTACTTCCACCTCATCTTTGTCCCACGTCTCGATGCGCACCGTGCCGTTTACGTTCGACAGTTCGAACGAACCGTCGGCCTGCAGCGGAAATGTTTTCGTAAACTCGCGCGTCACTCCGAAACAGTGCGGAGCAGCGAGAAATGCAGCCAGGAGAATAGCCATGCAGACGCCACGGGTTGCGGAGCGAGCCATAATCGATCCTCCTTCGAAAACTTTCATCCGACGGGAGCCCCCAGGACACCGATAAACTCTTGTCAGCCACCCCAATCGTGCAAAGCTTCAGCGCAGCTGAAAATTAAACGTTACCGTCGAAATTACATCTACCTTCTTACCGTCCCACTCTTCAGGATTCAGCCGCCATTGCCTGACCGCGGTTGTCGCTGCATCCACCAGCGCCGGTTCGCCCTCCAGGACTTTTTCTACCACCAAGGTTCCGTCCGTCTTCAGCCGTACTTGCAGCCGCACAACGCCTTGCACGCCGGCCTTGCGCGCCAGTTGCGGATATTCCGGAGGCGGTTGATTCAGCACGTGCTTCATGAACTCGTCCTGGTCCTCATGAAGACCGCCAGTAAGCCCGATTTCCAGGCGCGTAATTACCGTGTCGAACCAGTCCCCCCTGCCACCGGCAGCAATCGCCGGCGGAGCTTCGGCAGTTTGGCTCGGTATCGTGACCGGCGTGAAGCCGGCTTGCTGTAGCTTTTCTTCGATGCGATGCTTCTGCTCCTGCAAAAGCGAGTTGCGCAGCGTGCTGTCCGCGTCGAGATATTGCAGACGAATTTTTCCTGTAGCCGTATGCAGCCGCAGTACCGCTCCTCCGCCATTGAGCCTGCCCATGGCGTGCACCACACCATCCGGGCGCGCGCGCGTGTTCAACAGTAGCGACGGATCTGCTTCAATCCGATGCACGCCGCCGCGATCGACCGTGGCATCAATCGTCGCCGCAATATTCCGCGGCAGATACAGAACGATGTCGCCGGTTTCAGAAGCCAATTGCGAAGGGCCCGGAAGCCGCACGGTTTGCCGGGGGTCGTTGGAGTCGGGCGCTATCCACGCGGTGATGGTGCCATCTCCGGTTGCGGCGCGAACGGTATTGGTGACCTTGGTCAAGCAGATGCTCCCGCCGCTCGTCACCACTTCCAGAGGGCCGGCAACATACATCATGCGAATTCCGCCGCCGCCATTCTGCGCGTGTACCGATCCGTGCACTTCGCCAAAATCGATCTGGCCGCCCCCGGTTCGCACGGTCACCAGCGTGCCGGCTTCTCCTACCGTGATGTTTCCGCCTTCCGTTTCCAATTGTGCGACGCCTTGGATCTTTCCCGCGCGGATGTGCCCTCCACCGGTGCGCAGTTTCGCGTTACCCGCAATATTGCCGGCTCGAATGTGCCCGCCAGCGGTGTAAGCATCAAAATCGCCGAAGACATCTTCCACGCTGATATGGCCGCCCTGAGTTTCGATCTTGGCCATGGGATGCCCGACCATCGCGGCGGGCCGGTCAAAGCCAATGCGGCCGGTAGTAATGTTGCCGCCGTCGGTTTCCAGAACAACGCGTCCACCCAGATCCGACGTTTCGATATCGCCTGCGCCGGTGGAAACTTCCACGTTGTAGTCCACAGGCACGCTAACGAGGAATTTCACCCAGAACTGTGCTTGCTGCTGCTTTCCTCTTGCTCTTACGTGTTGCTGAGGAATCGCTCCTGCGATGGTCACGCCCGACGCATTACTCGTGGCAGCCAACGCGTAATTCTGCAGTAGTTTCGCTGCGAGCGGTTCGCGGGCATCGGTTTCGATGTGTACCGAGTAGTGGATGGCGCGAGGCGACCCGGGAGGCTGCCTCTGGATATTCACCGAGCCCAGGTCCGTCGTCACGT
This sequence comes from Candidatus Acidiferrales bacterium, assembly GCA_963792145.1. Classification (GTDB taxonomy): domain Bacteria; phylum Acidobacteriota; class Terriglobia; order Acidiferrales; family UBA7541; genus Acidiferrum. The sequence goes on along the minus strand of CAWBVH010000032.1, from coordinate 260,054 downwards.
GTAGCGTCAGGCCTTCGGAGGTCGGAATTGTTCCAGAGCGATCCGTGGACACGTGCGGGGGAGTGTTTTCGCCGCTCCAAACGGGAGAAACGGAAAGCAGCAGCGTGAGAAGGAGCGCTCCCCCCAACGCGGGAAAATTTCCGCGCGGTTGGTCGTCAGAACGCGAGATACGGGGCTCTATGCGCATGCGGTTAGAAAATCCGGCTCGTTAGTTCACTGTTCATTGCGCGCAGCAATTTGCCGCAACGCTGCGGCACTTTGTAGGCGAACGTAGCGGCTGGGATCCTTGCGCTGCAAATCCTCGAGCGTGCGGACCACATTGGCCATCGATTCATCCGCAGAACCGGCCACAACACCCGGAGCCGCTGACGGCGCGTGCCCTTCCGGCAAACTAGGCATGGGCATCAGCCCTTCCGGTGAATTCTGCAAAGAGCGCACCAACAAATTCACAGCCTCTACGCGAACTCCCGGGTTCGTATCATACTGCAACGCCTGCAAAAGAGTGTCGCGAACGGCTTGATCCGATGATTCATCGCCCAGAGCTTCCAGCGCCTTCAGACGCACTGCCGGGTTCTGGTCCTTGCGCGCCGCGGAAAGCAGCGCATTGCGCACCGCTGCATCTCTGGCTCGAGCTTTCAGCGCGTCCAGGCAATCCAGCCGCACACCTGGATCGAATCGTTCGCCGTTCGCTAACACGTAGGTAAGCACTCGCCGCACGTCCGAGTCATCCAGGCTGCCGCTCAGCTCGACTGGTTGCTCCGCGCTGAGTTGCAACCGCACATTCTGCTTTTCTGAGGAAGAGGAGGGCGTCAAGTTGATTCCGGCGACGGCCATCTTGGCGAGTTGATCGTCGGTCAAGCGCACGCTGGGACGCACATCGATGGCCTGATCCATGCCATTGCTGGGATTGCGGCTCGCGTACCATTCCGTGGATTGCACGCCCAGAACAAGTCCCAAAGCCACTAGCGCCCCTCCGCTCAACGCGGGATGAACGATCAACCAGCGGCGCAGCCATGCGAATCGCAGGGGAGTTTCTTTCACGCGCGGCCGCGTCAAATCGTCGAGTTGCTCGGCCAGTTCGCTGCGGCATTGCGCTAAGAGAACGCCTGAGGTGTCCAATTCGTCTGCCGCTTGAGAGACACCGCCCATGGCATCTTGGAAGCTACGTTCCTCGGAAAGTTGTGTACGACAGGTCTCGCACTTGGCGAGATGGTCCTCGATCTTGGCGCGCTCCCGGTCGTCCACTTCATTACATAGATAAAAAACAAAAAGCGGCGCGACTTCCGCGCAAGTATTTTTCGGGCTCATCGCAGAACTCCCAATTCACTGCGGAGTTTCCGCGTCGCACGAAACAGTGAATTCTTTACGGTTTCTTCGCTGGTTCCCAGGGCGTCTCCGATGGCGCGGAGCTTCAACCCCTGATAATGCTTCATTTCAAACACGATGCGTTCGCGCGGAGACAACCGTTCCATGGCCACAGCCAGCCGCGCTTGAATTTCTTTTCCTACCAGGTGGCGCTCGGGATCCAGAGTAGGACGATACTCCCGCTGGCGTTCGAAGAAGTCCGTTCCCCCATCCTCATACTTCGCGGGATGCAATTCAGGAGCCTGATCCTCGGGGCGAGCCTGGCGGCGTCGCAGGTGGTCCAGGCAGACGTTGGTGACGATGCGGTAGAGCCAGGTGTAAAAACTGCACTCAAAGCGGAAGCGATGGAGATTGCGGTAGACCTTCAGAAAGGCTTCCTGATAAACGTCGCGCGCATCTTCAGTGCGCTTCATTAGGTTCAGCGCCAGCCGCAGCACGTCCCGGTCGTAGCGCCGCACCAATTCCTCGAAAGCGTCGCGGCTACCCGCCTGTGCTTCCTGTACGAGGTGTCGATCATCAAGGTCGGCCAACGAGATCACCCTAGCCAGCCCAGCAGCGGAAGCGCTAGTCTGACTGGTTTCATTCGCGAGAGCTAAAGCCAAATTGGGTAACGGCATATTCGCTTTCTCTTTGCCAATTCTGGTGTATCCAGCTCCACCAAAACACGTTAAGGGATGGACTCCCCCGGCAACGAAAAATCCTCTACCGATACCCTTATTCGACGCGGTCTGCACTCGATTGTGAGCAGTCCGCGACCTGGTTACCCTTTTCCCGACCGAAGCTCACCCTTGCGCCCTTAGATGCGGGCACAGCCCCTAGTGACAAGACGAAGTTAGGCAGGCAAAAGTTTCTCGCCTGGGCTCAATCGCCAAGCCACCAGCGGCAGTCCCAGGAGCAGCGCCAGCGTGGCCACCACCAGGTAACCCTGGGTGTGGTAGAAACTGTCCGGTTGCGAGAGCAGCTCGAGCGCTCCCGTCGCCAAGTCCACCGAGGCGATCACCAAAAGAAGTCCTAGATAGATTGAAGCGAGATACCCGGCGAATTCCGTTAACGATAATCCCCAGCAGGATGGCATTGAGCAGAAATTGCTTGAAGAAGTCGGCGGGTGTTCCCCAATTTGAAACTAGGGAAGCAGCTACTGCTAAGAACAGAAGCATGCGTACCCATCGCACGCGAACTTCGGCACCGAGCACGGAGGACGCCAAGGCAAAGATTCCCGTGAGGAACAATGCCCGAAGGAGGGTCCCGCCAATGACCGTCGCAGCCGGGAACATCGCGTCAAACGAATCTCCGAAATGAGCCGGGTAAGCTCGATGGACCGTCGGCCACCATTGCGCGACAACTCCCAGAAGGCGGTTCAGGCCGATCCATAGCGAGGCGCCTCCCAGTCCGATCCAAAATGCGTCACGATAATAGTCGCCGGGCATCCCGAGCCACGTGGGTATTCGCTCCTCGCCAAACGCCCTGGCGGCAAAATGCCATGCGAAGCCGTACAGCAACACGATGCCGCCCAAAATCAATGCGCTGAATATGAGTACCCCCACCGTTGCGGTTCCAACAAACAACCGCAGTGACATGGCGGTGGGATATTGAGCCATTAAATTCGGAATGCCTTTGCCAAGCAGAATATCCCCGAGAAATGCCGCCAGCCCCACAAGTCCCCACTGGAACATTCGCCGCCACGGAACATGCACGGCGGGTTCGGAGCGCCAGCGTTTGAAGTAAAAGACAATCACACTGATCAGCAGGCCCAGGCCGAGAATCACTTGCCCGACGGAAATCAACGTACGCGGCAACGTCTGCTCCTGCTGCTTGCGCACGAACTCCTCCGGAATTTTCACATAGGTGCGGTAGTTCGCCGGCTCGTCGCCGAGCACTTGCAACTCGATGCGGGCGTAGGCGTGGTCAGTGGAATCCTTCGCGCCGGAATTTTCCGGATCGAGCGGCGTCTTCTGCTGCCAGGTCAACGTGTGGTCGGTGCGGTTGGGATGCTTTTCGGAGTCCGCTTCCACCAGTTTCCATGCGCTCAAGTCGATCTTTTTCTGCTCGCTTAGAAATTTTTCTGCGATTGCCTGGGCCTGCTCTTTGCTGAGATTGGCGCCCTTGGCGGCTTCCGCCATGGTGTGGCGGAAGGCATGCACAGTGCCATCGGGCCGCAGCGTTACGGCAAACTCCTCTGGCTGGGAATCGCGGAAATAGCGGACGCGCCAAAGCGATCCGGGAACTCGTTGTTCATAAATTTTGTTGATATCCGCGATGGGCATGCGGCGCCGCAGGTATTCATTGGCCAACGGATTGGTGGTGTCCACAAATTGCGCGGTCCGGTGATAGCTATTAGGCTCCAGACCGTGTTGCTTCATGACCGCGTTGCCACGTGTGATTGCCGCGCGCGCATTGACGGAGACCTTCAGGTAATCGCCAATGGTTTCGTGCTGTCATCTTCCATGCCAGCAATCCGCCGACGATTACGCATAGCGCCAAAAAGCCAATCATCCCCGCCGTAAGCGGGTCATAACGCCGCGCGGCAACGGCTGGGTTCTCTGTGGCCGGCCGGTCGGTGATGCTAATCTCTTGCGCTTCGACGCCGTTCAGCAAATCATCCACGGGCTCGAAACTCCCGCGCAGCAGATACGAAATGCCAGACCATGCCAGCGGGGCAACCGCCGCCAGGCCCACAACGATGCCGGAAGCTTTGTAATACAGATTGTCTGAACGGATAAGCAGCAGTCCCACCAGCGACGCGTCCACCGTGTAGTGCCAGATCAGTGTTGCCACGATGCCCCAACGCAGCATCACCAGTCCCGCCACGATTCCGATCAGGCCCACTTCAATCCCACGGATGTACCCCGGTTCCTGGGGATATGCGCTATGTAGGAAGCTCCAGAAAAACGCCGGCAGAATCACGGCGACGATTCGCGACCCCGTCAGTTTTTCGAGGTACGGGATGGCAAACAGCCGGAAGAGAAATTCTTCGCTGGTGGCCGCCATCACGCCAATCGCTACCCCCGCGATCCAGGGAATGGCGGTATTGAATACCTCGGAATAATTTGTGTCCTGCGGGGCCCACACGCCAAATTTGCTACCAATCATGTAGAACGCGACGATGAAGCCCATATGCGCCGCGGCCAACGAGAGACCAACAGTGGAGGCGCAGAAAAATTCCTTGGACCGCAAGCCGCGTCGGCTGAATGCTTCATACAGACGCATGCGCGTAGGCTGCGCGGAGCGATATAACGGCTCGCCACCCGGCAGCACCAGCGTGACCATCAATCCCGATGCCAACGCGCCGGCCGCAATTTGCAACAGCGTCTTGAGCACAAAACTTGCGTACGTCACGTGGGTGTCATAACCCGCGCGGTAGGCATCCCACTGGTTCACTTGCATCAGAAAGAACAACAGCGCGACGATCGCCCCAATTTTCAGCGCCGGCGCCCATTTTGTTTTTCCTTGCCGCGTCAACGAAATGCCCAGCCACAGCGCTCCTCCCAACAGGAATCCATAAGGAATAAGGGCAATCTCGTTGTAGAAGGTGTTCGTCGATCGCAGCTTCTGGTAGCCGCGCGACCACGCTTCCGGCACTTTCAGGTATTCCTGTGTGCTGGCGAGGCGATCGCCATCAAGCCCCACCTGCAACCGGTACGGCGCTTCCTTGGCTTTGAATCCCTTGCGCTCCCAGGTGAACGACCAGTCCACTCGATTGGGGCGCGTTTCGGAGTTTGCTTCCTCGGACAGAAATTCCCAATTGTTCAGATCGACGCCGAACTTGCTCTGCAGAAATTCTTGCGCCTTGGCAACGGCCTCATCCCGATTCAGTGAATTTGCGGCGCGCGCTTCTTCGATTTTGTGCTCGTACGCGACCACCTTTCCTGCGGGGCTCAACCTCACCCGGTATTCTTCTTCCTGCAGCGGCCGGAAGAATCGTACTTCCCAATACCAGATATTCAGTTCGCTGGACATCAGCCGGTTCGCCTGCTGCAAGCCCAGTTCCCGTTCCAGATAAGTTTTTGCGTTTTCGTCGACTTCAAAGGCGATTGTGGATTGGTAGCCGTTCAGGTTCTCTCCCAGGCTTTCCACAAACTGCTTCGCGCGGTTCTGCGCTTCCGCGCGCGACACCTTGAAATCCACTGAAGCTTCCGGAAACGCACGGAAGAAATATTTCTGAGCAAAAATCAGGCCGATGATGCCGAAGATAATCCACAGAATGAGCGCGCGCTTGTCCGACCCCGTCAATCGAGCTTCCGGCAATGGAGCCTCCCTGACCGCTGGGCAATCCAAAGGCCCACTCTACTGATACGCGGGCCTAGGACGCAAGTTTCACGAAAGGCGGAGGTTACATGGAGAATGGTATAAAGAAGAGACATGTCCATCAGTCTGCAGACAGAAGTTCGCATGGTGAAGGGAGTGGGGCCGCAACGCGCGGAGCTTCTGGCGAAACGCGGCATTTTGACACTCGAGGATCTGCTGAACTATCTGCCGTTCCGTTACGAAGACCGCATTCACTTTTCCAGGATTAAAGATGTTCAGCCCAACGGCGTCTACACCCTCCGTGCCCGCGTCATGAGCGGCCAGGCCGTCCGCGGCATGTACGGCCGCGATGCCATCTATCACCTTCTCGTTCAGGACGACAGCGGCTCGCTTCCCTGCAAATTTTTTCACGGCGGATACCTGGAAGGACGCCTGAAGCCCGGACAGGAACTAATTCTTCACGGCAAGGTCGAGATCGACAAGTTGCGGCCGGCGCGCCGCGAAATGGTGAATCCGCAAATCGAAGTGCTCGGCGCCGGCGAAGTCGATTCCACCGAGATGGGCCGCATCGTGCCCATCTACGAAGCCATCGGCACCTTCGGCACGCGCATGATTCGCCGCGCGGTTTACGCCACGCTGCAGAATCTCGATCCGAACATTCCCGACGTTCTGCCGCCCGCGCTGCGCGAACGGCTAGGCTACCCATCGCGCCGCGACGCTTTGATCTGCACGCATTTTCCGGCGCAGGGAGAATCTCTCGAAGCGCTGAACTTCTTTCGTTCACCCGCGCAACAGCGCCTCATTTTCGAGGAATTTTTCCTCTACCAGTTGAGCCTGGCGCTGGGACGCAAGGCTACTCGCAAGGAAAACGCCATCGCTTTCCACGTGCGCGAAGACAAGGTCCGTGAAGCGCTTGAAACGGATTCTGCCTTTCAAGCCGACCAACGCGCAGAAACGCGTACTTGCCGAAATTGCCGCGGACCTGGAAAAGCCCGCGCCCATGAATCGCCTGCTGCAAGGCGACGTTGGCAGCGGGAAGACGATTGTCGCGCTGCAAGCTGCGGTCATCGCCATGGAAAACGGTTGCCAGACGGCGCTCATGGCGCCCACCGAAATTCTTGCCGTGCAGCATTATCTTTCCGCGCGCCGCATCCTTGCGCCCGGCGGCTACACGGTGGAATTGCTCATCAGCGGCCTGAAATCTGCCGAGAAGGCTGCCGCACTGGAGCGCATCCGCTCGGGCGAAGCTAATCTGGTGATCGGGACGCACGCGTTGATCGAAGACAACGTCGAATTCCAGCGCCTGGGCTTCGTCGCGATTGATGAACAACACCGCTTTGGCGTTTTACAGCGCAAGCGATTGATGGACAAGGCCGCCAGCCATGGCCACGCTCCTCATGTTCTCGTGCTCACCGCCACGCCTATTCCGCGCACGCTTTCTCTCACGCTCTATGGCGACCTGGAAGTTTCGGTGCTCGATGAATTGCCGCCAGGCCGCACTCCCATCGAAACGCGCACCACTTCGGAAAAACATCTTCCCGGTGTGTGGGAATTTCTCCGCCGGGAAGTGAAAGCCGGCCACCAAGGCTATATCGTTTATCCCGTGATCGAAGAATCGAAACTGGAGTTGAAAGCGGCCATCGAGGAATTCCAGCGGCTGTCGAAAACCGTTTTCCCCGAACTGCAAGCTTGGCCTGCTCCACGGGCGCCTCTCCAGCGAAGAAAAGGAAGACGTGATGCAGAAGTTCCGCCGCAACGAGGTACAGATTCTCGTGGCCACCACCGTTGTGGAAGTCGGCGTGGATGTTCCCAACGCTACGGTGATGATCATTGAGCACTGCCGAGCGCTTCGGCTTGGCGCAATTGCACCAGCTGCGCGGTCGCATCGGCCGCGGCGCCACACGATCCCATTGCATCCTCGTCGCCCCCTACAGAATGAGCGACGACGCGCGCGTTCGCCTGGAAACCATGGTGCGTACCACCAATGGCTTCGAGATTGCCGAAACCGATTTGCAAATCCGTGGACCCGGCGAGTTTTTTGGCACGCGCCAGTCGGGCGAACTCGGCTTCCATGTCGCGAATCCGTTGCGCGACCGCGACACTTCTGGAACTCGCCCGTAAGGAAGCGTTTTCCATCGTCGAAGATCCCGGGCAAAAAGACTCTTTGCAGAAGATGCTGCGCCTTTTGCCGCCTCTGTGGCAGCGGCGCTACTATCTTGCTCACGTCGGTTGAGGTTGCATCGAACGAACCATGCGCGTGATCGCCGGCAAATTTCGCAGCCGTTTGCTTAAAAGCCTGAAGGGTCTGGCTCTGCGGCCCACCAGCGACCGCCTGCGCGAGACGCTCTTCAACGTTCTGGCCGATCGCGTTCCCGACGCCCGGTTCGTCGACGCCTTTGCCGGCACGGGTGCCGTTGGCATCGAAGCGCTCAGCCGCGGTGCTCGCGAAGCCATCTTCATCGAAAACCATGTGCCAGCCGTCGCGCTGATTCGCAAAAATCTACAGACGCTCGGGATCCAATCGCTCGCCAGCGTTCTCGGGCTCGATGTCCTTCGCGGACTCCAGCGAATGGCAGCGAATCCTCCTGCGACTTCTTCTCTGATAGATATTGTTTTCCTGGATCCGCCTTACGCCGCCGCGCAAGAGTACCGCCGCGTGCTGACGTTTCTTGGCGCCGCTCCTTTTTTGGCGGACGGCAGCTTGGTGATCGCTGAGCATCGTTCTTCCGTCGAACTGCCGGAAACGTTCGGGAACCTCTCGCGAGTGCGCGTGCTGCGCCAGGGAGACGCCACGCTCAGCTTCTATCGCTTTACTTCGAACAACTTGCAGGCGGCACCGGAATCGTAGTAAACCCATTTCTAGTCCCGCACATCTATTCTGTTTTGAGTTTTTTCCAGGTCTCCCCCGGCCTGCGCGAATGACGGCTAGCAACGCGATATAATTGAGGATTAATGGCGCACAGGTTTCAGGTCAGTTCCCTTGACGTGCTCGGGCAAAGAGAGCAGCCGCCTCTGTTTGTCCCCTCGCGGAAATTCCGTGTGAATCCCTTCGATCTGCTGGGCCAGGGTGAAATCTACCCTTACCCTGTACGACTTCCGGGCCGCGTCCAGCCGAAACTCACGATTGCCTGGAACAGTTTTCATCAGAATTTCCTCAGCGGCATTCCCGTGCTTTTTCAGAGCGGCCGTCTGCCAAAGGGTGCGCCGCCGCCAAGGGTCTTTCGCGATTGCATCATTGAGCGCCCCATGCCGCGGCGCGCTATTCTTGCGTCCTTCCTGCTCTATGTCGCCGCGATTCTTATGCCCTGGCCGGATCTTCCCGCTGCGCCACTGCACAATCCCGCGTTTGATAATACTCAGCTGACCTGGTCAGGCCGCATCGAGGATTTGCCGCTACTGAATATCCCTAAACAGAAGTCGGCAGCTAAGGCGAAAGCTCCTGCGCCGGAGCCGGTGACGGCCGAAAATACGGATGCCTACCATCCGCGGCAGCGCATCTACACAGACCCGGTTCACCCTACGCATCCAAGGCAAACCCTGGTGAATCCTGCCGCTCCTCCGGAAGCGCCGAAATTTCTTCCTCCTATGCCGAACGTAGTGCAGATTGCCGCGGCGGCTCCAGCAGCGGCCGCGCATCGAGATCAGCGAGAAAACGCTCGGCAAACTTCGTCCGAAAGAAGTGAAGGCCGCTGCCACGACGGACGTGCCTGCGCCGGATGCGCCGAATTTCGAACAGCGCACCGCGGAAATCAGTTTGGCCGCTTCGCAGTCCGGTCCGGAGCGGCCAAAACTTCAGATCAATGCTGGGTCCGCACCGCGCGTTGCTGAACACTCGCAAGCGGGCGACAATGCGCCGGCACCGGATGCTGCACTCTCATCTTCAAACAATTCCGGCGGCGCTCCTTCCACGTTAATCGCGCTTTCTAATTCACCCGCTCCCCCAACGCCCGTCATTCCTGTGCCCCAAGGAAATCTGGCGTCGCGCGTCGCTATTTCTCCAGAAGGGAAGCCGGGCGGCACGGGTGTTTCGTCGAACGGGGGAGCCGGCGGAGCTGGGGCTGGGAATAGCAACGTCGGGATCAGCATCAGCGGAGGAAGTCCCAAGCCGAATGCGGGCGCATCGGGACTAGGCGCTTCCGGAAAACTCACTTTGCCGAAAGCCCAAGTAGGCTACAAACGCCCGGACCCGAATTTAGCTGACGAAGATCCGCCCGAACGCATCGGCCCGCCGAATTTTGCGGCATTGTCGCCGGACGCGAAGCCGGAGCAGATATTTTCATCGAAGCGCGTGTATTCCATGAACGTGAACATGCCGAACCTGAATAGCGTTACCGGAAGTTGGCTGATTCACTTTTCCGAATTGCATCTCGCCGATTACCGGCACCGCTCGGGTAATGTCAGCGCGCCGGTGCCGCTGCGCAAGGTCGATCCTAAATATCCGCAAACGCTGATGCAGGATCACGTGGAGGGCCAGGTGATTCTTTACGGCGTAATTCGCAAAGATGGCACGGTCGATAGCATCCAGGTCGTGCATGGCATCGACGATCAGCTGGATGCCAACGCGGTTTCTGCCTTTGCTCAGTGGAAGTTCGAACCCGCCACGAAAGAAGACCAACCCGTGGATCTCGAAGCCATCGTCTACATCCCGTTTCACGCGCCTGCCCGGCCTTGAGCATGCTCGCGTAGCGGCCGCCTTCTGAGGCGGGCGCTTTCTTATGATGCAAATCAAGTGCCCGAATAGAAACCAGCACGGCTCGACACGCTGTGTTTTAGAATCCGGCCTCGTACAATTTCACCAGCGTGTACAGCGTGTGATTCACTGGCACCGGCACTTTTAGTTCCTCGCCCAGTCGCGCCACATGCCCATTCAGCGAATCGATCTCGGTCTTCTTGTTCCGCGCCATGTCTTGTGCCGTCGACGACCGCGTCCCGCTCATTTGCTCGGCGATCTTGAATGCTCCGGCGACCGCCATTTCTGGGTCCTCTAGTCCTGGCGGGTGTATTCCCTTGGCCTTTGCCACTGCCAGAACTTCATGGACCGCCCTTTCGACGACGCGCTTCGCGTCGGCGCTAGCGATGATTTCGCCGTACGTAGCCCGCCCAAGGCCTGAGACCGCGTTTAGCGCGCAATTCCAAACCAGCTTGGTCCAGAGTTCACCCTCAATATTTTCGGATATACGGCAAGGAACGTGGGCGCGCGAAAAAAGATTAGCGATCATTTCTGTTTGTTCGCTCTTTGGCCCGACGACCAAATCGCCGCGGCCCAGATGCTTCAACTGTCCTGGCGCAGGCATCGCCGCGGCAACATAAACCACCGCTGGCAGGGCAGCGATCCCGGAAGCTCTGCGAATCTCTTCCACATTGTTGACGCCGTTCTGCAGGCTAATCGCGATCGCGTGCGGCGAAATGTCTTTCGCCAATTCCCGCGAGGCTGCAGCCGTGTCCGTGGTCTTCACGCTCAACAGCACCACGTCCGCGCCCTTGGCCGCGGCGATTTCCGTCGAAGCTTCCGGGTACACCGTTTCGCGAAATTGCACCGTGTCCAGCAGTAGCCCAGATTTCGTCACCGTCTCCACAAACGCAGCCCGGCCGATCATCACCACCGGAGCGCCCGCGCGCGCCAGCATCCCGCCGAAATAGCTGCCGACCGCCCCGGCGCCCAGCACCGCGATTCGCGGCCACGTTGTTTCGTCGCTCATCCTGCAATCACCCGAATCAGTTTATCGATATCCTGCTCGGTATTATAAAGGTGCGTGGAAACTCGAATGTTTCCTTCGCGCAAACTGGGAAACACCTTCTCTTTTTTCAGGCGCTCGTGACATTCCCGTGTTCGCTCCGGAGTGTGCGCCGCAAAGCATCCGTACGGCCCCTGATGTTGTGTCTCAGTCGGACTAGTGCTCACAAATTGATCGTGTGGCAGCGATTCGAACAGCTGCGCCATGAGCTTTCGATTGTGCGCCGCTACCGTCTCCACTCCCACCTCTTGCAGAAAGCGCAGCGAAGCGTCCCATCCTGTCAGATTGAAGTAACTCGCCGTTTCCGAGGCGTCCCAGCCTCGCGCTCCCGCCGCAGCTTTCGGGTTTTCAAAAATCAGGTCCGCATAATGATTCAAGCCTTCGATCCCTTGCCAGTAGAAGGGACTCGGCCGGAATCTTGCCATCAGCTCACTTGCTCCCCAAAAGAATCCTGAACCATAAGGGCCCAGCAGCCATTTGTAGCCAGAGCAGGTGATGAAGTCCGCGCCAAGTTGCTTCACGTCCAGCGGAATCGCGCCGCAACACTGGCTCACGTCCAGCGCCAGCAGCGTCCCTTGTGCGTGACACGCCGCGCTCAATTTCGCCGCTTCCAGCATTGAGCCATCATCGAATCGCACCATACTCACTGAAACCACGCGCGTCTTCGGCGTCAGCGCGGCGATGAAGTCGTCTGCCGTGATCCATCGCCCGCGTGGAGCAATCAGCCGGAGCTTGACGCCTTCCCGCGCCTCCATTGGCTTCCAGGTGGTGTATTGCACCGGGAATTCGCGATGAGCGGTCAGGATTTCATCTCCCGGCTTCCAACTGAGGCCGTAAGCCAAGGCCGTCAGGCCGGCGCTCGCACCAGTCGTCAAGGCAATTTCTTCGGGCTTCGCGCCGATCAGATTCGCAATGGAAGTTCGAACGCGCTTGGGCAAAGCCATCTCGCCCTGATCGGTCAAAGCGTGCGGAAACTTTTTCCATTCCAGGGCGGCTTCGACCGCGTCCAAGGAAACCCGTGGCATCGGCGCTTGCCCCGCCGCGTTTAGATACACCACGGCCGCGTTCGCATACCACGCTTGCCGCCAATCCACACTCGGGGTCATCGCTGTTGCCACGGAACGCCTCCCACACACCTACGTCCATCTTTTGGATAAAGGCGGAAACACACAAGGTCCAAATTGGGAGGGGCTAGAAGTGATTGCGGAGTTCGCGAAACGCCGGCACGATCACCAATTTCCCGTTTCCCGCCATCACCGGTTCGTGTTCCAGGTGCCAGGTGTTCACATGCGGGATGTACACGGCATTCAATCCTGCTTGCATCGCCGGATTGATGTCGCTGCGCGGGCTGTTGCCAATCATCCAGCCCAGGGTCTTCACAATCTTGTGCTTGTTCACCAGCAGGCCATAGGTCTTGGCGTCTTTCTCCGACACGATTTCGATGGCCTCGAAAAATCCCTGCAAGCCGGAGCGTTCCACTTTCGCGGCTTGTTCCGCCGGTTCTCCCTTGGTGAATAAAATCAGGCGGTGCCTCGTCGTCAAGTACGCCAGCGTTTCCGGAACGCCGTCCAGGATTTTCGGCGGAGTCTTCTCCAGCTCCATCACGCGCATGTGTACCTGCGCCAGAATTTCCCGTTTGGCCATCTGGTCCGCCAGTTTCATGTATGTTTCTTCCAGCGAGCGTCCGAAACTCCGCACGCCGTAGCCGTACTGGCGAATGTTCTTGCGTTCTGTTTCATTCAGGATGTGGCGGATATACGCGCGGCTGTAGCCGCACGGCTCGACGAGGCTGATGAAATCCTCAATCAGCTTTTCGAAGAAAACATTATTTTCCCAGAGCGTGTCATCCGCATCAATCAGCAGCGTGTTGCGTCTCATAGTCGTGATGAGTGTAGTGCTTCGTGCTCCTCTGGCCAACGTTTCGATCAGGCAGCCCGATTAGTGTAGCAGCCCCAGTGCGTCTTCGACGATCACCCGCGCCGCATCCGGCCGCGCCATCTCTGCTGCCGCGCGCTTCATCGCCGCCAACTTCTCCGGGCATTCCAGTAGGCCGGCAATCTTCCAAGGCGCCGCGGGAAGATTGTTGCAGCGAACGGCTACGCCCGCCTCCAGCAGATGATCTGCATTGCGCGATTCCTGCCCCGGGATCGGCTCAACGATCGCCATGGGCAGTGCCCGCGCCAGCGCCTCCGAGGTAGTCAATCCGCCGGCTTTCCCCACGAGCAAATCTGCGGCGGCCATGTACTGATCCATTTCCTGCGTAAAGCCGACCGTGACCAGGCGCTCTGATCCGCCGGCCAATTTCCCCGCGCCCCGCGAAATCTGCTCCAGCCGTTTCTTTAACTTTTCGAATTTGCCGGCGATGGCCACAATCTGCCACGGACGTTCCAGCGCAAGCAGGCCTTTCACCAACTGTTCTACCGGCCCCAATCCGTAGCCGCCTGCCGCAATCAGCACCACCTGCGCTCGCGGGTCCACACCCAAGCGCTTGCGCGCTTCAGCCTGATTGACTCGTTTTTCGAACACCGGATCTACCGGGATGCCGGTCACGCGCAATTTTTCTCGTGGTACCCCAATCCGCTCCAGGTACTCCGCCGATTCTGGCAGTGCCACACAGTAGCGGTCCACGGTCCGGCACAACCACATGGCGTGGACGTCGTAGTCGGTCACTACAATTGCGTGTCGCGCCTGCAATTTGTTTTTTGCGATTAGCCACGCCAGGATTTCCGCCGGAAGAAAATGTGTGGCAATGCACAGATCCGGTTGAACCTTCTTCAGCATCCGGATCATTGGCTGAGTATTCAGCCGGTCCAGCGCCAGCCGCGGTCGCGGGTGCTGCCACGGTTGGTCGGTGCGATCATACAGCAATCCCATCAGCCCGGGCGCGCGCCGCACCATCTTGATATAGGTCTTGTCGTAGAGTTGCTGAAATACTTTGCTTACGTGCGTGAGGGCGTCGATGTGCTCCACGGTGCAATCGCCGTGTGCCAGGAACGCCTTTTCGAGTGCCTGTGCCGCGCGAACGTGTCCGGCGCCCGATGACGCCGAGAGCACCAGCACACGCGGTTTGTGATTCAGCGGCAGGGCTTCGCTCATCGCCAGGACGCGCTAAGCGCTTTTGCGCTGCCCGGCGGAAAGCTGTTCCAGGATATTCCGCGCAATTTTCTGGATTTCCCCAAAGCGTGTCAGATATTCCTGGAACTCGGAATTGAGCAGTTGCGCTTCCTGCGGCCCAAGCTGGTTTCGCAGAATCATGTCGCGCAACTTCACCGGGTGCGGAAGCAGCGCGTCTTCCTGCAATTCTTCGAGCGCTTGTTTTGGATTGTAGTGGTACATGATTGTCCCTCGGTATCGCCGCAACATCGCGGCAAACTGTCCGTCTCCATTCTACGCAAAAAGAAGGGCAGCGAGTGGCGGTGAGGAAGGTACTCCGCGAGCGGGATTACGCCGCGGAGGCGCGGATGGGCACAAATTCGTACTTTTCGATTTTGGCCGCAATTCCAGTTTTGCCGTTTTCGTCGGTTTCGATGCGCACGACCCGCCCGTGGCATCTTATGTTGACGTCGCCCGCGGTGATCATCTGCTGCGGCAGCGTCAGGATGAAATCGATCTCGCTGCCATCCTCGAATCGCGCTTCGGTGAGGAAATACAAGCCGCGATAGCTTACGTCTCTCGTATGTGCCTTGAGTTCAGGGCCGCTGGCGTCTCGCGCCAGCACGCGCACCGGTAGGGTCATCACAAACCGCCTCGCTTCGCGGCGGTCAGACAGATCGCCCATCAGGCCCCCCTGTAGTTCTCGATCACGGCGAACGTATCACTGGCAGCGACAGACTGCAATCCGTAATTCCCACTTTTTAGCTCTAGTACGCCCCCTCCTGCCCTAGAAGGACCAGAACTACCATGTTCCCGACTCACAGAATGTTTCTCGCCATTTACGCGTGAATACAGTTGCGGTCAATTCAATTGCTCGTTCCATTTTCAGTTACACTGGATTTTGCTCGCAAAACAACCATGAGTTCTCACGCTTCCCAGACCCTCTTTTTGAACGGACCCATCGGCCGGCTGGAGGCCATCCTCTGGACTCCCAACCATCCGCGCGTTGCTCACTTGGCCGCGGTCATCTGCCATCCGCATCCATTGTTCGGCGGCACGCTGCACAACAAAGTCGTCTACCAGGCGGCGAAGTCGCTCGACGCGCTGGGCATTCCGGTATTGCGTTTCAATTTTCGCGGAGCCGGACTCAGCGCGGGAGCTCACGATAAGGGCCGCGGAGAACAGGGCGATGTTCAAGCCGCCATCGATTTTCTTGCCACGGAATTTCCGCGCACGCCCCTGCTACTCGGCGGCTTCAGTTTTGGCAGTTGGGTGGGGCTTCGTATGGGATGCGCCGATCCGCGCGTAACCGACCTGATCGGACTCGGTGTTCCGGTGAACGACTCCGACTTCACGTACCTTTCAGCCTGCGTGAAGCCAAAACTCTTCGTCAGCGGCTCCAACGACGAACACGGCGCGCCGCAGAAAGTCGAAGAACTCGTCGCAATGCTTCCTGGAGAAAATCGGCTCATCTTGATCAACGGCACCGATCACTTCTTCACCGGGCATCTTCCGCTGCTTGACCGCGCCATCACTGACTGGCTCGTGCAGCGCCATCCGGACCTTGTGGCGGCTTAAGCGTTCTCTCCCCGCTGAAACAATTTGCTGAACTGTTCCAGTCCCGCTGGAGCCGCTGCCACTACGTTGCTGTTTTCCTCCACGTGTGTTGTGCGCGACATTCCCACCAGTGCCGTGGTTATTCCTGGCGCCGACCGCGCGAACTGCAATGCCCGCTCCACATCGTTCCCCAACCCCAGGGCCTCCGCCACGAATCCGGGCAGGTTCTGCGCCACTTGCCCCTGCAGCAATGAAGCGCTGGCAATCAGCGTGATGCCCAGTTCGCTGGCTGCCTCCATTACTGTTTTTTCGCCGCTGTCCAACTTCTGATTTCCCAGCGTCAGCGCCTCCGTCATGGCCAGGTTGAATGGCAATTGCACGAATCTGAACCGGTGCTTCTCGCCCGCTACTTCCCGCGCGATTTTCGCGAGTTCTCCCAATTGCAACGCGTCTTTCGCAGTTTTCTCCTGGCGAAAGCCGGTCCAGGTGGCCATTCCGTAGTATTGGATGCGCCCTTTCGCCGCTGCCGATTCCAGAAAGGAAAACGCGTCGCGCACCCGCCTCGTAAACTCCTCTTTGGGAATTTCGCCGAGCTGCGTCTCCGGATTGTGCAGGTAATAGACGTCGATGCACTCCACCCCCAGATTCTTCAAGCTGCGAATCAATTGATTTTCAAGGAACCGCGTGGCGATGCAATGGCTGCCGCCGGCAATTTCTTTCGCCGTAAACACGCCGCGCTGAATGTATTCCTCGAAGAAATAGCGGTTGGGATCCGCGGGCATATTGCCGTCGGGCGTCAGGTAACCGCCCTTGGTGCACACCACAATTTCTTCGCGCCCGAATCCCTTGTTGGCCAGCACCTTCAGCGCCGCGCCAACGTTGCGCTCGCTGCGTTGAAACCGGTAGTTGATCGCCGTATCGATCACGTTGATTCCCGCCTGCACCGCCGCTACAATCGCCGCGGTGTATCCCGCGTCCTTGTCATCATTGGGCTGGCCCAGATACGTGCCGACTCCCAGCGAGGAAACCACCAGGTCCTGCGCCTCGCGAAAATGTCCTTCGCCGGCCACGCCGCGAAACTTTTCTGCGTACTGTGTTGTTCCTTCTTTTGTCGCCCCACGGCTCATTGCAGTTCCTCACTTTTCTTTTGTCCTTCAGCAGTTCCGGTTTCCGGCGATTCTTCTTTTTTCGGCGCCAGCAGCCGCGAGCACGCTCGCAGAATCCTGCGGTACGGCCAATCCTTGTCGCGGAAGATAATCTCGCCGTCACGCGGCTGGCTGTAGAACCATCGTGCCACCAGCCACAGGTGGTCCGTCAGATCGCTGGTGCTTTGCCGCGTGTTTGACACCTTGGGTAAAGCGGCGGCCATCACGCCTTCCAGATAGTCGCGCACCGTTTCTTCCGCGGAGCGCGGCTCGCTGGTGTCCCCAAATCGCAGTGTGAACGGCTCCGCCAGCCTGCCTCCCCGCACCGCATACAATCCTATTGCTTGCTCCTCCGTCGTGCGCTGCAGAATCACAGCATCCAGTTCCTGAATCCTTCTCACCAGTTCCGGACGTCCGCGCAGTACATCATCCAGCTTCTCGATCTTTTTGTGAATTGCCGCCGCCCGTTCGAAGTCTAATTCCTCGCTGGCCTTTTCCCGTTCCTGCTCGTAGGAGTTGCGAAGCGAGGCGCTGTTTGTCTCCAGAAACGACACCAGGCGCTGCACCTCGACGTCATACTCCTCCTTCGTACAGCCCGCAAAGCAGGGCGCCAGGCACATCTTCATTTCCGAATACAGGCAACCCGGAAACTTCGGGTCGCGCCGGATCTTGATCTGGCATCGCCGCACCTTGAAGAAATCCAGGAACTTCTCGGAAAACGCTTCGGCTGCTCGCCGCGATGCGAACGGTCCATAGTATGTTCCACCAGTTGGCATGCCGCGATCGTCCACCGCGATTCGCCGCGTCACGTAGCAACGGGGATACGCGTTCCGCAGATTCACTTTCAGCACCGCCGGGGGCCGCAGCCTCATCATGTTCTGGTAGCGCTTGGGAAAATGCTGCCTCGCGTTCTGATAGTAGGCTAGCAATTGCTCGAACTTTGAACCCGTCTCGCGGTAGCGCACTGCTCGGGCAAATTCGCGCAGGTTCAGTCGTTTGCTCGCGGGATCCGGCGGACCCAGCAATCGCTGCAGACGTCTCCGCAAGTCGGCGGTGCGAATCAGGTATGGTTCCGCGCTCTGTTCTCGGGGCTCGATCAGGCAAACGCCAGGCTTTGCCGGCAGAAAAGGGAAGAACTCTGCCTCGCCTTCTGGATTGAATTCCAGCCCAGAGTTAAGTTCCAGCACTCTGTCAGGATACTAGAGGTGATGGAAAAAATCCGGGAGCCGAGAAAATGCGGTCCTGCGCAGACGCGTCAGCCCTTCAGGACCCACGAGGCGATCACCAACCTCTGAATCTCGCTCGTGCCCTCGTAAATCTCCGTAATTCGCGCATCGCGGTAGGCGCGCTCGACCGGGTACTCCTTGCTGTAGCCGTATCCGCCATGAATCTGAATGGCCTTGTGCGCCACGCGCGTGGCCATTTCGCTGGCGAACAGCTTTGCCGTTGCGGCTTCCAGGCTGAATCGCGCCCCGCTGTCTTGCTTCCACGCCGCCTTGCGCACCAGCAATCGCGCCGCATCGATCTCTGTGGCCATGTCCGCCAGCATGAACTGGATGGCCTGGAATTGCGCGATGGGGTGACCAAACGCCATGCGCTCCTGCGACCATTTCAAAGCCGCCTCAAATGCTCCCTGCGCAATTCCCGTGGCCTGCGCGGCAATCCCGATTCGCCCTCCGTCCAAGGTCGAGAGCGCCACTTTGTATCCTTCGCCCTCTTTCCCGATGCGGTTCCCTTCCGGCACTTCGCAATCCGTGAACACCAGTTCGCTGCACGCCGTCGCGTTGATTCCCAGCTTCTTCTCTTCTTTGCCCACCTTGAAGCCCGGCGTCCCTTTTTCCACCACCAGTGCCGTGATCCCTTTTTCGCCTTTCGGTGGATCCGTGTTCACATACACAATCGCCGCGTCGGCGACGCCGCCGTTCGTGATCCACGCTTTCGTTCCGTTGACGACGTACTTGTCGCCCTTCCTCACTGCCTTGGTTTGCAGCGCCGCCGCGTTGGAGCCCGCCTGCGGTTCCGTCAGCGCGTAGCAACCAATTTTTTCTCCGCGCGTGAACGGCTGCAGAAATCTCTTCTTCTGCTCATCACTTCCATAACGGTGGATGGGATCGCAAAACAGGGAATTCTGCACGCTCAAGATCACGCCAGTCGAGGCGCAGCACCGTGAAATCTCTTCAATCACGATCGCGTAAGCGATGTGATCAAATCCCGCGCCGCCTTCCTCCTCGGGAAACGCCACGCCAGTCAATCCCAGTTCCGCTGCCTTCTTGAACAGCTCGCGTGGAAAATGGCCAGTCTCGTCCAGTTCCTTGGCCAGCGGGCGCACTTCAGACTCCGCGAATTCCCGCACGCTCTTTTGCAGCAGCTTCTGCTCTTCCGAAAGTTCCAGGTCCACGAAGGCCTCTCTGTAACAATTTTCAATGTATCCTGGGCGTTTCAATTCTACTCGGCGTCTGCAAACTTGTGTAGCCGGCCATCAGTGAAATCCGTGAGATGAAACCTTATCCGCCTTGTGCTTGCAGCGCCTTCTTGATTCGCTCGTACGTCGTCCGCAATTCTTCCGGCTGCACCCGCGTCTCACCGGTGACCGTCATGAAATTCGAATCGCCCATCCATCGAGGCAGCATGTGCAAGTGCAGGTGTCCTGTAACGCCCGCGCCCGCCGCTCTTCCCAGGTTCATTCCTAAGTTCATCCCATCGGGTTTGTAGTTGTCGCGATAAACCGTTTCCACGCGTTGCGCCAGCTCCATCATTTCCCGCAGCCCCTCGGCGTCGCACAAATTCAATTCCGCAACGTGCGCGTACGGCACGATCATCACGTGTCCCGACGTGTAGGGAAACCGGTTCAGGATGACGAAATTTTTCTTCCCCCGGTAGACAATCAGCGTCTCTTCGTCGGCGTTCCGTTGCAGCGCATCGCAAAAAATGCAGTCTGGCTGTTTGCCGGCCGTCACTGCGGCCATGTACTGGTAACGCCACGGCGTCCACAGATAGTCCATGTGTGGTCCTCTCTGGTCCTCAGCATATCGCAGATGGCGAGAGAGCGCGTTGGATGCTGAGACGGGGCAGTCAGATATCAGTGATTGGCGATCAGTAATCAGGAACCTAATGGCTGGCAGACAGGCTGATGGTCAAGAGTAGCAGGCAGCCTCAGGCGGCGGCCAAGCTTCCTGCTTGCTGATATCTGATCCTTGCTATCCAACGGCAAGCGTCGCATGCGTGCCAAGTTCCTGATCGCTGATAACTGATATCTGAAAATACAAACGCCCCGAACCTCTCGGGGCGCCTTCTTCTACTGAAGCTCAACTTCTTGCTTTACTGCGCGGCTTCTCCGATCGCCGTCGCCGACGTGTTCACGAAATCCTTCAATTCCTTGCTGGGCTTGAAAAACGGGATCTTCTTCGCCGGCACTTCCACTTTCTCGCCCGTCTTCGGATTCCTCCCAATGCGGCCGCGGCGCTGCCGGGTGCGAAAGCTGCCGAACCCACGGATTTCGATCTTGTCGCCCTTTTGCAGTGCATCGATGATGCTTTCAAAGATTGTTTCGACGATGGTCTCCGACTCCTTTCGGGGAAGCTCTGCCACTTTCAGCACTTCCTCGATCAGGTCGGCCTTCGTCAATGTCGGTTGCTTGGTCATCGTCCCCTGCCTGTTCAGTCTGATCCCGTCTGGCCCGCACAACTCTTTGGAGCGAGGCGAGTTAGAGGCACATCGCCTCCCCGGCTGTCCCTCTTCCTATCATTAAAGTGACCCGCAGGTAAATGAATTTTCTGGATAAACACCCTGCGTGAAGCGAATTGCCGCCTGGAACTACCGGGACGCCAACTTCTGCTTCATCGCATCCCCGATCGTTGCCGTCGCCGAGGACTTCGACGACTTGTACTGCTCAATCTCCTTGCGCTCGATCTGCCGCACCGCCGCGCGGTAGCTCAATCCGATTCGCCGCGTATCCGAGCTGATCTTGATGATCTTGAAATCGTATTCCTTGCCCGGTTCCAGCGGCCCCGCGCTCTTCAGCGGCCCAGTCGTCGGACGGAAGCTCGACGCGTTATCATCCCGGCGCTTGCGCTCTTCGATTTCCGTGTTGTGGCACAAGCCCTCGATGTTGTCGCCTAGCTCCACGAACGCACCAAACGTTGCGATTCGCGAAACCTTGCCCCTCACGATCTCGCCCACGCGATGCTGCTTGAACCAGTCGCCCCAGATGTCGTTCACCTGCTTCATGCCCAACGACACCCGGCGGTTCTCCGGATCGATCCGCAACACCTTCGCCGTGATTGGCTCGCCCTTCTTGAACACTTCGTGCGGATTCTTCACCCGGCCGGTCCAGCTCACATCGCCAACGTGCACCAGCCCGTCGAATCCTTCTTCGATTTCAACGAACGCGCCGAATTCCGCGATGTTCCGCACTTTTCCGGTGACCACCGTGCCCACGGGATACTTTTCCGCAACCTGCATCCAGGGATCCGGCTGCGCCTGCTTCATCCCCAGCGAAACGCGACGGTCACTCGGCTTGATGTCCAGCACCACAACGTCGACTTCGTCGCCCGCTTTCACGACCTTCGACGGATGTGTGGCCTTCTTGGCCCAGCTCATCTCCGTGACGTGCACCAGCCCTTCGATGCCCTGTTCCAGTTCGACGAACGCGCCGTAGTCCACCACGCCCACTACTTTGCCTTTGTACTTGCCGCCCGCCGGGTACCGCTCGGCGGCGTCAACCCACGGGTCCTTGGTCATTTGTTTCAGGCCCAATGACACGCGCTGCTTGGCCTTATCGAACTTCAGAATGATCAGGTCGAGTTCCTGCTCCGGCTTCACCACGTCGTTGGGATGACGCACCCGCCCCCAGCTCAGGTCCGTCAAGTGCAACAACCCATCGATGCCGCCCAAGTCCACGAACGCGCCGTAGTCCGTCACGTTCTTGACGGTGCCATGCACTACCTGGCCTTCGCTCAACTTCTCCATCAACTCCGCGCGCTTCGCGTGCAACTCCTCCTCGAGCAACGCGCGCCGGCTCACCACCACGTTCCCGCGGCGGCGGTTCAGCTTCGTGACGCGCACCTGCACGTCCTGCCCGATCAAGCCATCCAGGTTCTGCGTCGGCCGCAAATCGTATTGCGACCCCGGCAAGAACGCGCGCACGCCAACATCCACCACCAGGCCGCCCTTGATGCGGTCCACTACCTTGGCGGTGATGGTTTCTTTGTTCTTATACTGTGCGTCGATGCGTTCCCACGTGCGGCGCCGCAGCACCTTCTGGTACGACAGAATGACGAAGCCATCCTTGTGCTCGCCGGTGCGCTGCACTTCGATCACGGCATTCGGCTCCGGCCGCGGAATATCCGTCTCCGTGAACTCCACCGCGGGGATCAGGCCCTCGGTTTTTCCGCCGACGTCCACCACCACGCCTTGCTCGGTGTACGCCACCACCTTCACTTCAATAATTTCGTTTTGCGACGCGGGTTCCTGCGGCTCGCTGTACTGCTCGATCAGCTTGCTCATTTCCTCTGCGCCAGCCGCTTCTTCGGCTGCGGCTGCCGCTTCGGCATCCACTGCGGCGGTCTTCGCGTGAGCCTCCGCCGTTTCGTGCCCTTCCTCCAACTTCACCGGCGGGGTAGGAGGCGTCATTCCGTGACTTTCTTGTGCTGCCTGAGGAGGTTCTGCGTTCGGCGTCGCTTCCGTTTTCGGTGTGCCTTCGTTTTCCTGGGCTTGCGCTGCGGCTGCGGATGACGTGGGGTTCTCTGGGTCAAAAGACATGATAAGTCGCCTCCGGGATGTATATCCCTGTTTTAAGTTGAGTCAATCCTTGCCGAATCCCTACCGGGGTAATGCAAGGAGGGTTACAACGGGGCAGTGCAGGACACTACTGCTTCGAAGTAACTCGTTCACTTTCACTTGGATGCTGCGCGAACTGCGGGGGTCGCCGCACCCTTTGGTTCCCTCAAAGCATACCCGCCGCGCAAACCCCCTGTCAATCAGCGTGAATTGGCATTGCATTCCCGCGTCCTTCGGTACTATCGGCTATACTCCACAGCAATCGACTTAATGCAACCACGGCCCAACTTTCTTCGCTCAACGCATTCTCGAAGGAAGGCGATTATTCTTGTGTTGCTGGATGCAGGTCACTCTCTCAATGAAGTGGGACGGCGCGTCGGATGCAATGCCGAGTTCGGTGATGCGCTGGCGGGATGCCTGGCGGCGTCGCGGAGCGAAAGCATTGCGAGTGCGTTTCTCTCCAGGCCGTCCTTGGAAGCTGAACGCGGCGCAACGAAGACGCTTGGTCGCGTTTCCTTCTTCAAGGACCGATCGCGCAGGGTTACCGGACGAATCTCTGGACCACGGTCCGCATTGCTGAGGTGGTCCAGCGTGAAGTTCGGAATCCGATATCACCGCGCCCATGTAGGTCGCATGATACACAGCTTGAAATGGACCCCTCAGAAACCCGAGCGACGCGCGTTGGAGCAGGATGAAGGAAAAATCAAACGCTGGAAACAAAGGGACTGGCCGCGGGTAAAAAAAACGCAGCGCAGCTGGGTGCCCATATCGTATTTGCCGACGAATCCGGCTTCCTTTTGATCCCCTTGGTGGTCAGAACCTGGGCGCCGGAAGGGCAAAACGGGACTCTTCCCAATCCAGATATTTCGCAGTTTCGGGATGTTCGTTTCGTCCAAACGGGCCCGATCTTCTTCGCTCAACGCATTCTCGAAGGCAGGCGATTAGTAGTGGCTCGAAATCCCTCTCGAGTTCCTCTAGTCGCTGTTCCTCCGGTGATTTTTTCACCTAGGCCCTCGCCCGCCCCGCCTGCGTTCGCTCCCTGCGAAAATCGGGCGCATACACTTCCACGCTGCGGCACATCTCATACAGCCTCGACCGCATCCGGGTTCCGATCCTCTGTTCCAACGTATCTTCTCGAATAGCTGCCACCAGTTTGCCGTTGGGCAACCGCGTCGCTTCTCCCTCGCTCGGCGGAGCATCCAGGTAATTTGTGGTGATGATCGTGGTCCGCTTCTCGTTGTAGCGCGCGTTCAACACAATTCCTACGATGTCTCTCACCCAGTCCGACGGCTTGCTCGCCCCCAAATCGTCCAGCACCAGAACTTCTGTTGTTCGCACTGGCTCCAGCACCCCCATCTCCGTCGATTCGCTGGCCGGGTTGTAGCTTGCCTGGATTTCCTTCAGCAATTCCCGGTAATCGCAGAACAATCCGGCGTATCCGCGCCTTACGAGCTCTTTCAGCGCCGCCACCGCTAGATGCGTTTTTCCCACTCCGGAAGGTCCAATCAATAAGAGTCCCTTCTCGGTTGCGGGGTAGCTGCTCAGAAATCCTTGTACCGTTAGCTTGGCATTCTTTAGTGATTGGTCGTGTTGCGCGGTCCACGTCTTTCCGTCGGCCAAATCCACCACATAGCTCTCAAAGTCGCAGTGCTCGTACCGCTTCGGGATCCGCGCTCGCTCCATGACTACACCCGCGCGTTCTTCCATGCCGCACTCGCACGCCACCGCCATGTTGCCCGGTGTTCCGTCCTTCCGCGCCACCAGTTTCCATCCCGTCCCTCGGCACAACGCGCAATCTTCTCTCGCCATGATCTTCCTTTGGAGTGCGGCAGCTCGCTTGTCCTGAGCGCTGCGGGCGAAGGGCTGCCGCTTTGCAGCCTTCGCCCGTCGCCCGGAGGTCAGCTTCTCACCGTGGCAATCGCCGACGCTGCTCGCTGTCGCCATCATACGTTCCCGCGCAGCACGCCACAATCCTTCCTACCTGCGGAAATCTGTGCACAAAACAAAAACGCCCCGATTACTCGGAGCGTCCATCGATTCGGCTGTACTGAAAACTGACCACTGACCACTAAGGACTTCTCTTCACCGCCCTGATAATCGCCGTGTTGGGCACTTTTTCTTCGTTCCGCGCCATCCGCGACAATTCCTGCTGCACCACATGCGCGAACTCGCCCATCTGCCGTTCCATCTCGATCATCTTTTCTCGCATATTCAAAATGATCTCGATTCCCGCCAGGTTTACGCCCATGTCTCGCGCCAAGGTAAGGATTACGTCCAGCCGCTCCAGGTCTGAATCCGTGTACAGCCGGGTGTTCCCTTGCGACCGCGATGGCTTCAGCAAGCCCACACGCTCATACAATCTCAGTGTTTGCGGGTGCAACTTGTAGAGCTCTGCTACCGCGCTGATCATGTATCCGGCCTTCGCCCGTTTTTTGCTCTTGATTGGCATCGTCGCAACTCTGCAGTTTCGAAGTTACAAGTGCTCAGTTCTAAGTGAACCCAGGCCTCGCGGCCTTACTGACAACTGAAAACTGACAACTGAAATCTTCCTTATACCCCCGCCTTTGCGAACAAATCCTTCCGTGGATCGAGCGGCGCAACCTCTTCGCACCTCTTTCATCAACGTGCGCACGCGTTCATCCGTTGGCTCCGGCACCACGATCTGAATTTCCACGTACTGATCGCCGCGTGCCCCGCTCTTTCCATGCGGCACTCCTTTTTCTTTCAGCCGCAGCGTCCGCCCGCTGTTCGTGCCCGGTGGAATGCGCACCAGCGATCTGCCATCGATCGTTGGAACCTCAATTTTCGCTCCCAGCGACGCTTCCGGGACCGTCACCGGCACTTTGGTGTACAGATCGTTTCCGCGCCGCTCGAAAAACTCGTGCGGCCGCACCACCACGCGCAAATACAGATCGCCCGCTTGCGCGCCCATGGTGCCCGAATTCCCTTTTCCCGGCACGCGCACACGCCCGCCATTCGCCACTCCCGGCGGAATACGCACATCAATGGTTTCCGTTCGTCGCACGCGCCCTTCGCCGGCGCACGTAGGGCACATGGACCGCAATTTACCCGTTCCGCCACACCGGCTGCACGGCACGTTGAACCGCATCTTGCCGGCAGTCTGTTGGATCGAGCCAGTCCCATTGCACGTGGGGCATGTCTGTGGACTACCAATCGCGCCGGTTCCGTGGCACGTTTCGCAGGTATCCATCCGCGTGATTTGCAATTTCTTTACCGCGCCGCGTACCGCGTCCCAGAAATCGATTTCGATCTGATATTCCAGGTCTCCGCCGGCTTCGTGCTCCGGTTCCATCGTTGCTGCACCGCGATGCCCGCCAAAAAACTGGCTGAACAGGTCACGGAAGCTGGAACTCGAACCGGCGCTGCCGCCGCCCGCCTGTCCACCAAAATCAAATCCGCCAAAATCAAAGTTGACGTCTCCGCCTCCCGCGTCTGTTCCGCCGCTGTAGCCGCTGGGAGGCGCATTCTCGCTGTAGAAGCCATACTGGTCGTACATCTGCCGTTTCCTGGTATCCGACAGCACGTCATACGCTTCCTGCAACTGTTTGAATTTTTCCTCGGCAGACTTGTCCCCGGGATTCAGGTCGGGATGATACGTCCGTGCCAGCTTGCGAAAAGCCGTGCGAATATCCTTCGCCGTCGCTTTCCGCGGCACTCCCAGCAGTTCGTAATAGTCTTGTTTTGTTCCCGTCGCCATTGGTGAGTCGATTCGCGCGCTATCACAACGCTACAACGCCGCCATCCTCAGCACAGATTCTTTATCCACGTGTAGCAGCTGGCTGTTCGATTCTTTCTCTTCTGTCGTGCACAGGGGTCCAGCCAGCCTGGACCCCTCAGCACGCCTAACTGATTACTTAGAACTGACGACTGATAACTTCGGTCAGTTCGGCTTCTTGTTGTTTTCGTCCACGTCCACATACTCGGCGTCGATCACGTCGCCAGGCTTCCCGCCTTGCTGCGAGCTTCCGCCGCCGGACGATCCCGGAGCCGAGCCTGCGCCGGCAGCTCCAGCCTGTTCGCCGCCCGCTGCTTGCGTCTTCTTGTACAGCTCTTCCGCCATCTTGTGTAGCGTCTTCTCTACCCCTTCGGTGGCAGACCGCAGCCGCGCCACGCCGCCGTCGTTCATGGCCTTCTTCGCTTCTTCCAGCGCTTCCTCGGCCTGTTTCACGTCGCTCTCCGATAGTTTGTCGCGGTTCTCGCGGATCGTTTTCTCCGCCTGGTACACAATGCCGTCCAGACGGTTTCGCGCTTCCACCTCTTCCATGCGGCGGCGATCTTCCTCAGCGTGAGATTCCGCCTCGGTGCGCATCTTCTCGGCTTCTTCCTTGGTCAAGCCGGTCGACGCAGTGATGGTGATTTTTTGTTCCTTGTTCGTGGCCTTGTCCTTCGCGCTCACGTTCAAGATGCCGTTGGCGTCGATATCGAACGTCACCTCGATCTGCGGCACGCCTCGCGGCGCTGGTGGAATTCCATCCAGCTTGAACGTACCCAGTGAGCGGTTGTCCTTCGCAAACTTCCGTTCGCCCTGCATCACGTGGATTTCCACGCCCGGCTGGTTGTCCGAAGCCGTCGAGTATGTCTCCACCTTGCGTGTCGGGATCGTCGTGTTGCGCGGAATCTGCACGGTCATCACGCCGCCGAGTGTTTCCACGCCCAGCGAGAGAGGCGTCACGTCGAGCAGCAGGATGTCCTTCACTTCGCCGCCCAACACCGCGCCCTGAATCGCCGCGCCGACCGCCACCACTTCATCCGGGTTTACGCCCTTGTGGAGTTCCTTGCCGCCGAAGAAGTTGCTTACCAGCGCTTGCACCTTCGGGATTCTCGTCGAACCGCCCACCAGCACAACTTCCTGGATGTCGCTCGGCGACATTTTGGCGTCTTCCAGTGCTTGTTTTACCGGCTTCATGGACCGTTCCAGCAGGTCCCTCATCAAGTCTTCCAGCCTGGTGCGCGTCAGCTTCTGCTGCATGTGGATCGGACCGCTGGCTCCCGCCGTGATGAACGGCAGATTGATCTCCGTCTCCATCATCTGCGAAAGCTCGATCTTGGCCTTTTCCGCGGCTTCCTTCAGCCGCTGAAGCGCCATCTTGTCTTTGCCCAAATCGATGTTGTGTTCTTTTCTGAACTCGTCGATCAGCCAGTCCACGATCTTCTGGTCGACGTCGTCGCCTCCCAGGTGCGTGTCCCCGTTCGTCGATTTCACCTCCACGACCCCGCTGCCCACTTCCAGTACGGAAATGTCGAACGTGCCGCCGCCCAAATCGTACACCGCGATGGTCTCGTCACTCTTCTTTTCCAAGCCGTAGGCCAGCGCTGCCGCCGTTGGCTCGTTGATGATGCGCAGCACTTCCAAGCCGGCTATCTCGCCCGCCTGCTTGGTCGCTTGCCGCTGCGCGTCATTGAAATACGCCGGCACGGTGATGACCGCTTTCGTCACCTTCTCGCCGAGAAAATCTTCCGCGGCGTTCTTCAGCTTCGTAAGGATCATCGCGGAAATTTCCGGCGGGCTATAGACCTTACCCGAAACCTCAATTCGCGCATCGTCGTGGTTTCCCTTTACCACCTTGTATGGCACGCGCTTCATTTCTTCGGACACTTCGTCGTAGCGCCGCCCCATGAATCGTTTGATCGAGTACACCGTGTTCTCGGGATTCGTTACCGCTTGGCGCTTCGCCACTTGCCCAACCAGGCGTTCCCCCGTCTTCGTAATTGCCACCACCGAAGGCGTTGTTCGCCCGCCCTCCTGGTTCGGGATCACCACGGGCTCGCCGCCCTGCATCACCGCTACCACGGAGTTTGTCGTTCCCAGGTCTATTCCTATAATCTTGCTCATAGCTTCCTTCCTTCTCGTTCAGAATCTCTTGCCCATCAACATCTTTCAGATGCT
The DNA here is from genome assembly GCA_963792145.1 of Candidatus Acidiferrales bacterium. Taxonomy (GTDB): domain Bacteria; phylum Acidobacteriota; class Terriglobia; order Acidiferrales; family UBA7541; genus Acidiferrum. The sequence goes on along the minus strand of CAWBVH010000032.1, from coordinate 231,228 downwards.
TTTGCCGGCCACCTGTGCCTGCCCGCAGACTGCGCGCGGGAGGGCCTCCGGCGTTCTTCGCCTCGACAAAATCCTGCTCACTATACAAGTTGAGTGGCGCATTGTCAAGTTGTTTGATAGGGCATATAATACCATTACCCTCTATCACTTAGAAGCCTTCTTGGCTGTATTTCGCATTATTCCCGGTGACTTTTCGGTCGCCCGCCGCTTCTGTAAGCCCTTTGTTTCCTTTGCCCTTTCTGGCATATTCACCGTCTGCCGCGGGGTGCAACCCTGCTCTCTCCCACCGCAACCAATTTACTATGTTCACCGCCCAGCCCTCCGAGGTGCTTCGCTGGCGGGCGCTGCCCCTTGGCTGGTGCTCACCTCCTCCCTTTACCTGTGATACTCTGGCCAGGAATTCATGTTCATCTCTATTCTGATTCGGAGGAATCTGTGAATCGCCGGCTTCTCCTTGCGTCCGCCCTGACCATTACCTTCCCCCTCGTCGGCAGCCTGCTTTTGGTCGCTGCTCCCTCCGGCCAAAAGTCGCAGACGCCAAAGAAAACGGCGGTCTCGGCAAAGACCTCTTCCGCAACCCAGTCCGCCGAAGTTCCCGCAAGCCTCATCTCCGTGAACGGCGTCGGCGACATTGATCCGAACAAAGCCCTCGGCTCGAAGAGCGCTCCCGTCACCATGGAAGTCTTCAGCGACTTCCAGTGCCCGGCGTGCAAACAGCTGTTCACTTCCACGACGCAGCGTGTGATGAACGACTACGTCAATACCGGCAAGATCTATATGGTTCATCGCGACTTTCCTCTTCCCATGCACGCCTACTCGCGGGTTGCGGCCAGCTATTCCCGTGCCGCCGCGCACATTGGCAAAGACGAAGTGGTGGAAGTGGCACTCTTCCAGAACCAGGAGAAGTGGGAGACCGACGGCAAAGTGGCGGAAACAGTTGCCTCGGTTCTGACGCCGGCAGAGATGAAGAAAGTGCAAGCGATCGTCGACAGCAAAGCGCTGGAACCGCTGATTGAAAAAGACAAGCAACTCGGCCAGGTTTACGCCATTAACCAGACGCCCACCACTTGGCTGCATACCAAGAGCGGTCAGGCATTTCCCGTAGTGGGATTCGTGAACTACGATGTCTTGAAGACTTTCCTGGACCAGCTGGTCGCACAGAAGTAGAAAAAGATTGCCATTCCGAGCGAAGCGAGGAATCTGCCTTTTCCGCAAGCCAACGAGAACTCAGCCATGATGCAATCCGCCCCGTTCAATTTCCGCCGCCTCATCATCTGGATTGGCCGCCTGGTCATCGCGGCGGTATTCATTTACGCCGGTTACGCCAAGCTCTTCCGGCCAGACATGACCCCGCGTCCCCCGATTCCCATTGCACGTTCCTTATTTGCCCTGCAGATCGATTCCTATCAGATGTTGCCCGCCTGGGCTGTTCTGTTCCTCGCGAAGTGGCTTCCCATCGTCGAAATCGCCATTGGCTTGCTTCTTCTGATCGGCGTTGGCCTTCGCATCTGGGCCGCACTGGTCACTTTGATCATCGGCGGATTCTTCGCCGTGGTTCTGCGCGCTTATATGTTGCATCTCGATATCAATTGCGGCTGTTTCGCCAAGCCCGAGCCGCTTACCGGGTGGACCGTGCTTCGCGACGGTGCCTTGCTCCTTCTCGCCGTCCTCATGACTGTCTTTGCCTTCCAGGAAGCTCGCAAACCGCATCCCTGGTCCGCCCCCGCACCCGAACATTCTTGAGATTCGCGGTCGGGCTGGCCTCCTGATCGCTGATTCCTGATATCTGATATCCTCTCCCGGTCATCTCACGCTCATGCGCACCCTTAGTGAATACCTCGAACTCGCCGCCGTCGCCCACGGCCACATCTGCGCCGGCCAGGTCCTTGGCGTTCGTCTGGCCATGCTCGGCCTTCGCGAACTTGGCATCACGGATCCCATCGCCGACCGCAAACGCCTTGTCACCTATGTGGAAATCGATCGCTGCGTCACCGACGCTGTCGCGCTCGTGGCCAACTGCCGTCTGGGGAAGCGCGCCCTGAAGTTCCGCGACTGGGGCAAAGTTGCCGCCACGTTCTGCGACCTCGAGACCGGACGCGCGGTTCGCATTGCCGCCAAAGAATCCTCCAAGCCGGCCGCGAAGGAACTGTTTCCCGACTTGCCCCGAGAAGAGGGCCAGCAAAAAGCCTACGCGCAACTTCCCGACGACGTCCTGTTCTCCAAGGAATGGGTGAAAGTCGAAATCCTTCCGGAAGATTTGCCCGGCTTCAAGGGCCCGCGCATCGTCTGCGCCCAGTGCGGCGAAGGTATCAACTTCAAGCGCGAAGTCCTCAGAGACGGCCTCACCCTCTGTCGCGCCTGCGCTGGCGAACGCTACTACTCCCCATCTTGAGACCTCCATGGAAACATCATTTCCGCCTGCCACTCTGCCTTTTGAAATTTTGCGCTAGAATTTCTCTTTCATGCTGAGCCTGCCCCCGATCACCTTGCGCCTACGCGGCTGGAAACTGATTGACCGCGTGGCGCTCGCGTTTCTGCTCCTCTGCGCCATCACCCTCGGCGCCGCCACAGGCTTGCTCTTCGTCTACGAAAGCGACCTCCCGGAAATTCGCGCCCTGGAAACCTATCGCCCCAACGTGGTCACGGAAATCTATGCCGACGATGGCACACTCGTCGGCAGCTTCGCCCTGCAGCGCCGCATTCTTATGACCTGGGAGCAAACTCCCAAGGTTCTCTATAACGCCGTTTGCGCCATTGAAGATCAGCACTTCGAGGATCATTGGGGCGTCGATTTCCCGCGCGTCGCCGGCGCTGCTTACCGCAACCTCGTGAAGCGGCGGCGTGCCGAGGGCGCCAGCACCATCACCATGCAACTCGCTGGCAATCTTTTTCTCGACCGCAGCGAACGCAGCTTCCGCCGTAAGGCCCAGGAAATCCTTCTTTCCCTCCAGATCGAGCGGCGTTACACCAAGCCGCAAATCTTCACCATGTACGCGAATCAGGTGTACCTCGCCCATGGCAACTATGGATTCGCCGCCGCCTCGCAGTTCTACTTTGGCAAGCCCGTCACTGACATCAATCTGCAGCAAGCCGCGCTGCTCGCTGGAATGATTCGCGGCCCCATCTATTCGCCGCTGGGTGATCCCGCTCGCGCGCTGGCACGCCGCAACCTGGTCCTCCACCAGATGATGGAAGAAGGGAAGATCACGCCCGCTGAAGAATCCGCCGCCAGGAAGACTCCGCTGGGTCTGCACGTGCAATACCCGCGCAACGACCTGGCTCCCTACTTCTTCGAGGACATTCGTAAATATCTGGAAGCCACCTATGGCACCGAAGCGGTCCACGAGCGCGGCTTGCGCGTCTACACCACGCTCAACATCCAAATGCAAAAAGCGGCCAACGAGGCCATTCACGATGGCCTGCACATTTACGATCGCCGCCACGGTTGGCGCGGCAAACTCGCCAACATCCTCAAAGACAATCTCGGCAAACTCGATACCTACGAGGACGACGATTGGCGCCACGCCATAGAAAAGGGGAACTACGTCACCGGACTGGTTCTCGCCGCTGACGACAAAAGCGCCACCGTCAAGATCGGCAACTATCGCGCGCTGCTCACCGCCTCAGACATTGCCTGGACCGGTCACAAGAAACCCACTGACCTTCTAGCCGTTGGCGATCTCGCCCAGTTCTCGATTCAGGATCTACGCGAAACCACGGCGCGCGTTCAACTTGAGCAGCAACCTACTCCGCAAGCCGCCATGATTGCCATCGACAATGGCACTGGCGAAATTAAGGCCATGGTCGGCGGCTACAGTTTTGAGGATTCCAAGTTCAATCGCGCCACCCAGGCGTTTCGTCAGGTGGGCAGTTCCTTCAAGCCCTACGTTTACACTACCGCCGTCGAAAAAGGTGCTTCGCCGTTCGACACCATTGTCGACGCGCCGTTTTCCACCATTAGCGGTGGCCAGGTCTACTCCCCGCACAACTACGACGAAAAGTTTGAAGGCACCATCACCTTGCGCCGGGCCTTGGCCGGTTCACGAAACGTTCCGGCGGTGAAGTTGGCGGAAAGAATTGGCATCAATTCCGTTGTCGACATGGCCAAGCGTTTTGGCATCACCACGCCTCTGCCTCCTTATTTGCCTTTGGCACTGGGCGCCGCCGACATGAAGCTGCTTGAGCATGTCTCGGCCTTCACCGTTTTCCCGAACGACGGCATCCGCATCGATCCACACATGATTCGTCGCGTCACCAGCTACGATGGCGCGCTCCTTGAGGAAGCTCATCCGGAAGTTCACGACGTGATCTCTCCGGAAGTCGCGCATACCATGACCGCCATGCTCGAAGAAGTCGTGCAGTTTGGCACGGCCATCAAGGCAAAATCGATTGGCCGTCCTGCTGGCGGAAAAACCGGCACCACGCAGGATTTCACCGACGCTTGGTTCATTGGGTTCACACCGCAGCTCACTGCCGGCGTGTGGGTCGGCTACGACGACAAGCAGATTTCTCTCGGCAAACGGGAATCCGGAGCCCTCGCTGCTCTTCCCATCTGGATGGAATTTATGGAGAAAGGTATGGCCGGAATCCCGGTGGTGGATTTCGCCAATGTCGTCACTTTAGAGGAGCAGGCCGAGGAGCATCACGTCCACGTCGATGTCCCCGACACGCGGCCGGAAGAAGAATTGCCCCCGCCCGCGAAGGAGAAGCCGCCGGTAATCGCTCCGCCGCCAAGCCCGGCTGCGCCTCCGCCAAGTAACTGACGTCTTTTCACGCTCGATCTACCGAAACGGGTCCCAGCCTCCAGCAATTAGCGGACGCCATCTTTCATCCTGCTCCACCAGCACCTTCTTTTCCCGCGTGATTTCCCCGATGCGCGTCAAAGTCAGTCCGCGAAACGTAGTTCCAATTTTGCGAGCATTTTTGGGACGCACTGCAAACAGCAGTTCATAGTCGTCGCCGCCATTCAGCGCCAATTCCACCGCATCTTTTGCAGCGCTTTGCGCCACGCAGGGCAAGGAAGCCGCCGTGATCCGTGCGCCCGCTCTACTTTCCGAACAAAGCCTCGGCAGATCGCTGGAGAGTCCATCGGAAAGATCCATCATCGCAGTCGCCAGACGATTCTTCGCCAGCCATTGGCCCAATGCGATACGAGGTTCGGGATAAAGATGCTTGCGAATGAACACATCCGCTGATGCATCTCCCGTGCCCCGTTGACGTCGCAATTCTCGCAACCCCAATTCCGCTTCGCCCAACGTTCCGCTCACATACAGAAGGTCTCCCGTTCGCGCTCCGTAACGTAACACCGCTCGCCCGGCCGCGACTTCTCCGATCACCGTCGTATTGATCAGAATTTCGTTGCGGCGCGTGGTGTCCCCGCCAGCCAGTTGGCACCCTAGCGTGCGCGAAGCGCGACGCAGCCCGCGCAAAAAGCCCCTAAGCCAGTCACCCGTGCAGTTCGCCGGGAGCGCCAGGCTCAGCAGAAAACATTTCGGAATGCCGCCCATCGCCGCAGTATCGCTGGCGGCTCGCGCAAGGCTCTTCCAGCCCACCGCGTCTGGTGGATGTTTGTCGCGCAGGAAATGCGTTCCCTCCAGAAACCAGTCACAAGTGAGGATCGCTTCTTGACCGCGCCCCGCTCGCCAAAGCGCAGCATCATCGCCCATCCCAACACGCAGGGAGCCAGACCGTTGGCCCGCAAAAGCTCTTTCTATTTCGCGAACCACTTCGTTTTCGCCGCTCAATCCAGGTGCCATGTGCGCCATATCGCCAGCATAGACAAAAACACGCCACACCGCACACGCCGGCTACTATTTCAGTCCCAGGACCGCTAGTATCTAACCTGTCCTAAGGTACAGCAGAGTGCAGTTTTCCAGAGGCTGTCCGAAAAAACCAAAATACAGGGTTGACGCGGCAAACCTACAAAATCTAATATCTAATCAGCGAACCAAGGCTCACGGTTCCTATTGATCGAGTTTGTCGGGCACCGTGCAGGTCCAGGGATAGACGGCCTGCACAACATTTAAGAACAAAGCGAGGCCTGAGGGGCCTTCCAGTGATTAGCGGAAAGAACTACACGTTCTATATAGCTTCCACGCCAGGCAAGCTTCGAAAGCTTGTCGTGCCTGCGTATGTGCTGCACGGTTTGGCGGCGCTCGCAATCATTGGCAGCATTACTGTAGTCGGCGCGGTCGGTTCTTACAGCCGCATGCTTTGGAAGGTCGGCAACTATAACGCGGTGCGCCAGGAACGCGACATCTGGAAGAAGCAAGTCCGCGAATTGCAGACTACCGTGCAGGATACCAACCAGCGCCTCGATGCTGTGCAATCCCTTGCCACCGACGTGGCCATGACTTTCGGCGTGATGAAATATCACCCCGCAGCTTTCGATCAGGCGGATTCGCCCACTACCCCCGAAGATGCCTTTGACCGCTCCGTCGAACAGTTTACTTTCCTCAAACGCAATGCTGCGGCTATCGCTCTTTCTTCCGGCGGACTACGCATGATGCCCGCCATGGCGTTCGCCGACTCGAACTACACACCTGCGATTTGGCCGGTCTTGGGCCACATCACCGACGGCTTTGGCACGCGCCTCGATCCGTTCTCGGGTGAAGGCGCATTCCACACTGGCGTTGACGTCAGCGCTGATTATGGTGCGCCCGTGCATGCCACTGCCGACGGTATCGTGATCGATGTTGGCCAGCACTCCGGCTACGGCCGCGTCGTGATTCTCGATCACGGTTTTGGCATGACCACCTGGTACGCCCACCTTTCGTCCTTTGCTGCAGTTGCTGGCACTCGCGTCAAGCGCGGCGAAGTGATTGGCTACACCGGTATCAGCGGGCGCTCCACTGGCCCCCACGTTCATTACGAAGTGCGCTTGAACAACGCCCCCGTGAATCCGTGGCGGTACATGAAGACCAATCCTTCCAACAATCGTTCCGGCGATTAATTCCCCGAAAAACCTAGCTTTGTAGCGGCCGCCTTCGGAGCAGGGCCCCTTTCTTCGATTTGTCGCGGTTTAACGAGCCGCTGGCGCTGGATCTCCCGTCAAATTCCCTGTTCGCGCCGTCTGCAGGACCTTGGGCGTCACGTCAAAAATCACCCGCACCGATTTCGATGTTCCTCTGTCAAGCGATTCCACTTCCGCAGATTTCAGTAGTTCCAGGTAGGCGTCGCGCACTTGGGGATCCAATTTCTTGCGTGTATCCGGGGTGTTCAGCCCAGCCTGCGCCAGCAAGATAATTCCGCTAACAAAGTCTTTCAATTGATGAATGGTCGTTTCGCTGCTGCACTCGCCGTCGATCACCACTCTCAGCAGGTCGCCTTCTGGTTTTCCGCCAATGGTGATCCACTGCAGTTGACCCACTAACGAAGCAAGCTGCGGAGAACGAAAGCCTCCGGGCGCTTGCTGCGCCAGAGAAGCGACGGAGCTTCCGTCCTGCCGCAGCACTGCAAAAATCGGCGTGCCTGCAAGCCGGGAGAAATGCTCCGCCCATTCCGCGGTGGAAGATGCGCTGCGCTGCTTCTGAAACAATGCTGCGTACGAAGGGTCGTCGGTCCACGCGATGCGATCGTCGCGCAAAAAAGTGAAGAACGACGGTCGCGCAGTGTTCTTCCAATTGATAGAAAAGACTACGACGCCGTTGTGGCTGATGCGCAGCCCGGAACGTTCCGCGTATTGTTCAATTTTTTTGCGGTCGAAGCGTCCCTCTGCAATCGCGAAGCGGATGCGGTTCTTTCGATTGCTGCGAAAATGCCACGGCGAAGCGATCCAGGTCTTTTTCGTAATTGAATCCCGTTGCCTTCACAAACTGTGCGTAATCTTCTTCCACTGCGGGACGCGGCGCCCAAGCGAAAAGTTGCGCCAGAAAAGACGACGCTGCGGAATTGCGCCAAGTCGACGAGCACCACCGCTGTTGCATCTTCCGGCATCAACGCAAGCATCTCGGCGCGGCCCGTGAAAGAATCTCGCGCAGGCCAGTGGCGATACGCCAACAGCACCGTCACTCCTGCAAGCAAAACGATCAGCGCGGACAACAGAATTTTTCGAGATTTCATATCGGGATCGCACTGCCATTCGAGCAGGCGCACATGCCGGCTATTTTCGCATTAATGAGGGGTGGGGAACAAAAAAGAGCAACAGGAAATTGGCTCTTCCGGGCGCAAGACGCTCGGCTGTGGATAGCGCGCAGGTCCCCAAGTTGCTACAATCGACCTAAGGTGCTGAAAATCACTGGCCTTAGTGGATTGTGACCGATTCACAGGTTGGCCCCTGTTTTCCACAGTTTTGGCTCGCCACTTGCTGGCAATCTCCGGCCCTCCACTTGCATCCCTTGTGCCTAATCTGTTATTCTTGTGCGGTTTGAGCAGTGCTGGCGTAGCTCAGCTGGTAGAGCATCTGATTTGTAATCAGAGGGTCGGGGGTTCAATTCCCTCCGCCAGCTCCAGCAGTTTCGAGCAGGGGAGTGAAGCGGAGCGAATCCCGACATGGTAACATGAAAGGGCTGGTGTCTCTGGACACGAGTCCGTTTTGTGTTTTCGCTTGCAGGGCTCCCGAAGACAACATTGGCACGGTTGAAATGGCACGCTGTTGGTGTCTCACAGTTTTCCGCGGACGGGTGGGTGAGTGGCTAAAACCAGCAGACTGTAAATCTGCCGCTCCTTGCGGGCTACGAAGGTTCGAATCCTTCCCCGTCCACCAGCATCCGATCTCCGCGATTCACGTCCCGGAGAAATTTCGAGCCGGTGACTGAGGTAGTTGGACGAAGCAATAACACCGCAGGAAATCGCAAACGCGATGTTCGAAAGCGGTACAGATCGCGGCAGTTCAGCCGCACAGAAATAGTGCGCCGCGAAGATCGCTTATTGGTGGAACGGGTTCGGCCTGGGTAGCTCAGTTGGTAGAGCGCGTCCTTGGTAAGGACGAGGTCACCGGTTCAATCCCGGTCCCAGGCTCCAGGATAGGCTGGGTTTCCGAAAGGAAGCGCAGAGGTGTAACGGAGAGCGAGAGTTTTTTCCCAGGTTGGGCGGGGGTAACTCAACGGTAGAGTCTCACTCTTCCAAGGTGATGGTTGCGGGTTCAAATCCCGTCCCCCGCTCCAAGTTTCGCGCAAACCGCGGGAGTGCAAGGCGGTTTGGGCAGCAAAGGATGAGAGCAAATGGCCAAGGAAAAATTTGAGCGCACCAAGCCGCACGTGAACATCGGGACGATTGGTCACATTGACCACGGCAAGACGACGTTGACGGCGGCGATTACCAAGGTATTGGCGAAGCACAATCCCAAGGTGCAGTTCCGCGCGTTCGACACGATTGACAATGCTCCGGAAGAGCGCGAGCGCGGCATCACCATTGCCGTTTCGCACGTGGAGTACGAAACGCCCAACCGGCACTACGCGCACATGGATTGCCCGGGGCACGCCGACTACATCAAGAACATGATCACCGGCGCGGCGCAGATGGATGGCGCGATCCTGGTGGTAGCGGCGACTGACGGACCGATGCCGCAGACGCGCGAGCACATTTTGCTGGCTCGTCAGGTCGGTGTGCCGTACATCGTGGTCTTCCTGAACAAGTGCGACATGGTGGAAGACGCGGAGTTGCTGGAACTGGTGGAACTGGAAGTACGCGAATTGCTGAAGAGCTATCAATTTCCCGGCGATTCGGTACCGGTGATTCGCGGTTCGGCATTGCAGGCGCTGAACGGCGACGAAAAGTGGGAAAAGAAGATTGACGAGTTGATGGCGGCGGTGGACGCGAATGTGCCTCTGCCGGTGCGCGATGTGGACCGCCCGTTCGCCATGCCCATCGAAGACATTTTCTCGATTTCCGGGCGCGGCACGGTGGTGACCGGAAGAATCGAACGCGGCAAGGTGAAGACCGGAGAAGAAATCGAGATCGTGGGCTTCCGTCCGACGCAGAAGAAAGTCGTGACGGGCGTGGAGATGTTTAAGAAGTTGCTGGACGAAGGGATTGCCGGCGACAACGTGGGATTGCTGTTGCGCGGCACGGAAAAAGACGATGTAGAGCGCGGGCAAGTGGTGTGCAAGCCGGGCTCGATCACGCCGCACACGAAGTTCAAGGCGGAAGCGTACGTGTTGACGAAGGAAGAAGGCGGCCGGCATACGCCGTTCTTTTCGGGCTACCGTCCGCAGTTTTATTTCCGCACCACGGACGTGACCGGAGACATGAAGCTGCCGCAAGGCGTGGAAATGGTGATGCCGGGAGACAACGTAAGCTGCGAAGTGACGCTGATTACGCCGGTAGCGCTGGAGAAGGGGTTGCGCTTCGCGATTCGCGAAGGCGGCCACACCGTCGGCGCCGGCGCCGTCACGGAGATCATCGAGTAATCTTGCGAATTTCTGCCCAAGAAGTTTTTGGCAAAAAGGATTAAGGGATGCGGGAAATCATTACGTTACAGTGTGGTGAGTGCAAGAACCGGAATTACACCACCACAAAAAATAAGAAGAAGCATTCCGACCGCCTGGAGACCAGGAAGTTTTGCCGGGCGTGCCGGAAGCACACGGCTCACAAAGAGGCCAAGTGACGCTCGCGCTAAATGCGCGTGCGTCATGCTGAGCCGATCCGGTGAGGATCGGCGAAGGATCTCAATTGGCGGCGGGCGAAGACGATTAATGGGTTGGAACCGGGAAAAGAAGTTTGAGCTCGTAAGGGAGGACGGAGGGATGGACCCTTCGCCCAAAGAACGGGCTCAGGGTAAAGGGGAGTCGTCCAACGGTTAGGACTCCGGTCTCCAAAACCGGGTATGGGGGTTCGAATCCCTCCTCCCCTGCCAGAAATTTCAAGGGCGTGGGCCGCAAGGTTCGCGCAAGTGAAGAGGATTCATGGCAACGCAGGCGGTTAAAGTGAAGAATGAAGAGTCGCAACCAAATGCAATAACCGGGGCGGCGACGGGCGTCGCACAGAAGGTTACCGGCACACTGGCGGAAACAAAGGAATTTCTGCACGACGTTCGTGTGGAAATGAAGCAGGTCACGTGGCCCAACCGCGACGACGTAGTTTCCACCACCACCGTGGTGATCGTTACGGTCGCCTTCTTTGGTGTGTTTCTGGCAATCGTCGAGAAAATAGCGCAATTCGGTTTGGACAAGCTGCTCAATTATTTTCACGTTTAAAGGCGAGACGACCCATGTCGATGCAGTGGTACATCATTCACACCTATTCGGGCTTCGAGAAGAAGGTCAAGGAAAGCCTGGAGAGCCGTGTGGCCGCTTTCACACTTCAGGACAAGATCGGCCGCGTGCTGATCCCTACCGAAGAAGTCGTGGAAGTGCGTGGCGGAAAGAAGGTCGTGGCTTCGCGCATGTCCTATCCCGGCTACGTGTTGGTTGAGATGGACCTCGACGAAGACACCTGGCACATCGTGCGCAACACCCCGCGCGTCACCGGCTTTGTCGGCTCCGCCACTTCGCCCTCGCCGCTCACCGAGGCGGAAGTGGATGGCATCATCAACCGCGTGCACACTCCGCAGGATCGCCCGAAACCGAAAGTGGTCTTCGAGCGCAACGAGCAGGTCCGCATCGTCGATGGACCGTTCGCCAATTTCAACGGCACGGTTGAAGAGATCGATAACGATCACAGCCGTCTGAAAGTTTCCGTTACGATTTTCGGCCGCTCTACTCCAGTCGAACTGGATTTCGCGAGCGTGGAAAAGCTGGGATAAATGCCTCGCCCCGCAACGGGCGAGCTACAGAGATTGAGGTAAAGGAAAGATGCCACCAAAGAAGGTACAGACAACGATCAAGCTGCAATTGCCGGCCGGCAAGGCCACTCCGGCTCCTCCGGTGGGTACCGCGCTCGGTCCGCACGGCGTGAACATCATGGATTTCTGCAAGCAGTTCAACGCCAAGACCCAGAAGGAAGCCGACGGCATGATTTTCCCGGTGCTGGTTACGATCTACACCGATCGTTCCTTCACCTTCATTCTCAAGACCCCGCCGGCCTCGATTCTTCTGTTGCGCGCCGCGGGCATTGCCAAGGGTTCGCCGGAGCCGAATCGCAACAAGGTCGGCAAAGTAACGAAGAAGCAGGTCGAAGAAATCGCCAAGATCAAGCTTGTCGATCTCAACACCACCAATCTGGATTCCGCGGTGCGCACGGTGATGGGTACGGCGCGCAACATGGGTCTGGAAGTCGTGGAAGCCTAGGGAGTAACAGGCGCCGGAGATCGCAGAGGTAGCAGCATGAAGAAGTCAGGCAAACACATGGAGGCGGCGCGCGAGAAGGTGGAAGCGCGTCCCTACAAGCTCGCCGATGCGGCGGAGCTGATCAAGAAGACGCACCACACCAAGTTCAACGAAACCGTTGAACTCGCCATCAATCTTGGCGTGGATCCCAAGCACTCCGATCAGGTGGTGCGCGGAACCGTGGTGCTTCCCAACGGACTTGGCAAGTCGGTCCGCGTGCTGGTGCTCGCCAGCGGCGATAAACAGCGCGAGGCCACCGAAGCCGGCGCTGAATTCGTGGGCGGCGACGACATGGTCGCGAAAATCATGGAGGGCTGGACGGACTTCGACGCCGTCATCGCCACTCCAGACATGATGCGCTCCGCCGGCAAGCTCGGTAAGGTTCTCGGCCCGCGCGGCTTGATGCCGAACCCGAAGACCGGCACGGTCACCGCGGACATCGCCAAAGCCGTGAAAGAAACCAAGGCCGGCAAAGTGGAATTTCGCGTCGATAAAGCCGGGATCGTGCACTGCCCGGTGGGCAAAATCAATTTTGATGCTCCGAAGCTCGCGGAAAACGCCCACGTCGTTATCGTCGCGGTCGTAAAAGCGAAGCCCGCTGCAGCCAAGGGCAAGTACGTCAAGAAGATCACGCTGACCTCCACCATGGGGCCCGCAATTCTGGTGGACCTGGCAGAAGCGGAGACGCTGGCAGCCGCGGCCTAAGTCAGGCCGCAAGGCGCAGGGAACAGGATTATGAAGAAGAAGAGCGAAAAGCAGCAGGACCTGGACAATCTGAAGACCGAGCTCGCGAAGGTGTCGACCGTCATTCTCACCACCTTTCAGGGCATCACCGTCGAAAACGACACCAAGCTCCGCCGTGCGGTGCAGGCAGCGGGCGGAAAATATCAGGTCGTCAAGAACACCCTGGCGGAACTTGCCGGCAAGGGTACACCAGCCGAGGGTGTCCTTAAGGATCTCAAGGGCACGCACTCCATCGCCTATACCCGGACCGATCCGGTGGCGTTGGCAAAGGCCTTAACCAAGATCGCCAAGGATGTTCCTGCGTTTCAATTCAAGTCTGGCGTTGTCGAGGGCAGGGTGATCTCGATTTCCGAGATCAAGCAGCTCGCGGAGATGCCGTCGAAGGAAGAGCTGATCAGCAAGATCATGTTCCTGCTGAACGCTCCGGCGCAGCGGATTGCGACGGCGCTCAACGCGCTGCCGCGTAACCTCGCCGTGACTGTCAGCGAAGCGGTGAAGGCCAATAAGTTTAGTTCGTAAGGGTTTGGGGCCAAGCGGGCTCTGCCCGCCGCGGTTCCGAAAATTTTGAATCAGAAATTTGAGAGGAGAAATAGCTGTCATGTCGAAAGTGGAAACGATCCTGGAAGAAATCAAGGGCCTGACGCTTCTCGAAGCGTCGGATCTCGTCAAGAAAATGGAAGAGGCCTTCGGCGTGTCCGCGGCGGCTGCTACCGTGGTGGCGGCAGGCGGCGGCGCGGCAGCGGCGGGCGCAGCTCCGGCGGAAGAGAAGACGGAATTCAACGTTGTTCTCACCGATGTGGGCGGCAACAAGATCAACGTCATTAAGGCCGTTCGCGAAGTCACCAGCCTGGGCTTGAAAGAAGCCAAGGACCTGGTGGATGGCGCTCCCAAGACTGTCAAGGAAGGCGTCACCAAGGAAGAAGCCGCGACCATCAAGAAGAAGTTCGAGGAAGCGGGCGCGAAGGTCGAGATCAAGTAGTGGGCTGCCGGCCAATCTTCGGCCGGCTCGCCTTGGTCTGGGCTTCGGATGCGGCGGCGCGGTGGATTCAGCGCATTTCCGCGCCAGGGGAATTAGGTACGCAAGCTACGACCGGTATTGCCAACATAATCTGGGTCCCGGGGGGACCTTCACGAACCGTGTGCAGGGCGGCTGTGGGCAAGTCGTGCGGCATCACGGTTCAGTGTCTTTAACCGTTTTTTTTGCACGCTGCCCGAAAGGGAATGAGGTATATCAGGCATGTCCAATAGCAACCAGCACGTTCGCGAACGCCAGCGCCTGGACTTTGCAAAGATTCAGGGATCCATCCAGATCCCGAACCTGATCGAAGTCCAGAAGAAATCTTACCAGCGCTTTTTGCAGATGGATTTGCTGCCCAGCGAGCGCGAGGATGGAGGCCTGCAATCGGTCTTCACTTCGGTGTTCCCGATCAAGGATTTCCGCGAAATGTCGCAGTTGGAATTCGTCGACTACGCCATCGGGAACTGGGAATGCAAGTGCAGCAACCTGAAGGGTCTGCATCACCTGCGCGCCACTTGCCGCAATTGCGGCGCTTCGGTGGTCACCAATCCCTATCAGACCGGCGACGTTATCTGCCAGAAGTGCGGCACCTTCAACAAGAACACCCCGACTTTTTGCAACAAGTGTGGCGACCCTGTGGCCATGCAGTTGAAGTACGACGTCAACGAGTGCCAGGAACGCGGCATGACTTACTCTGCGCCGCTTAAGGTCACCATTCGTCTCACCATTTACGACAAGGATCCCGACACCGGCGCAAAGACCATTCGCGACATCAAGGAACAGGAAGTTTTCTACGGCGATATTCCTTTGATGACCGACAACGGCACGTTCATCATCAACGGCACCGAGCGCGTCATTGTCAGCCAGTTGCACCGCTCTCCCGGCGTCTTTTTTGAAAGCGCCAACAACCGCACTTATTTCCTTGGCAAGATTATTCCGTACCGCGGCTCGTGGGTCGAATTCGAATACGACACCAAGAACATTCTCTACGTGCGCATCGATCGCAAGCGCAAGTTCCTCGGTTCCATCTTCCTGCGCGCCCTGGGCATGAAGTCCAACGAAGAAATCCTGCGCACCTTCTATCAGGTGGAGCGCATTGCCCTGCGCGACAAGGAACTGCACTGGAACATTTCGCCCGGTCTCGTCGATCGCAAACTCACGCATGAAATTCGCAACCCGAAGTCTGAAGAAGTCATCGTCGGCGCTCACAAGCGCATCACGGAGAATCTTTTCAAGGAACTCATCAAGGCCAAGATCACCCAGGTGCGCGCCAATCTTGCCGACCTCGAGGGTGCTTACAGCGTCGCCGACGTCGTGAACCGCACCACCGGTGAAGTGCTTCTCGAATCCAACAAGCCCCTCACCGCCGATCTCTGGCAGGCCTTTGCGGAAGCTGGCATCACCGAAGTCGATGTCTTCTTCCCGGAGCGCGACGATATCGGCTTGGTGCTGTCGCGGACCCTCGATAAGGACTCCATCCGCTCTTCCAAGGAAGCGCTGATCGAAATCTATCGTAAGTTGCGTCCCGGCGATCCCCCGACCCTTGAAACCGCCACCAACCTGTTCCGTGGCATGTTCTTCGATCCTCGCAAGTACGATTTCAGCCGTGTCGGCCGCTTGAAGTTCAACATCAAGATGGGTCTCGACACGCCACTCGATAATCGCACTCTGGATACCACGGACTTCGTTTCGGCTATCAAGTACTTGTTCAAGCTGCGCAAGAACATCGGCGTCGTCGACGACATCGACCACCTCGGCAACCGCCGCGTTCGCGCCGTTGGCGAACTTCTCGAAAATCAGTTCCGCATCGGTCTCGTCCGCATGGAACGCGCCATCAAGGAAAAGATGAGCGTGTACCAGGAAATGTCGACGGCCATGCCGCACGACCTGGTGAACGCCAAGCCGGTCATGGCGGCCATCCGCGAATTCTTCGGAAGTTCGCAGTTGAGCCAGTTCATGGACCAGACCAACCCGCTCAGCGAAATTACCCACAAGCGCCGTCTTTCGGCTCTTGGACCTGGCGGCTTGTCTCGTGAGCGCGCTGGATTCGAAGTCCGCGACGTTCACCCAACTCACTACGGACGCATCTGCCCGATTGAAACGCCGGAAGGCCCGAACATCGGCCTGATCAGCTCGCTCAGTTGCTTCGCGCGCATCAACGATTACGGCTTCATCGAGTCGCCGTACCGCCGCGTCAAAGGGCGGCCGCATTGTCGACTACGTTCAGATTTTGAACGCGGGCGACAGTGAGTTCAAAGCCGGCGACATCGTGGAATCCGATCGTGTCGAAGAGCTCAACGAAGAACTGAAGCGCCGCAAGGTTACTGTCGAACCGTACTGCTTCTACCTGTCTGCTTGGGAAGAAGACAAGTACGTCATCGCGCAGGCCAACGTTTCTTTGGATGAGAAGCTGCGCATCACCACCGAACTGGTCAACTGCCGTCAGGCGGGCAACTTCGTGCTGAAGCATCGCGATGAAGTCGACTACGTCGACGTTTCCCCGAAGCAGCTCGTCTCCGTCGCCGCCAGCTTGATTCCGTTCCTTGAGAATGACGACGCCAACCGCGCTTTGATGGGTTCGAACATGCAACGCCAGGCCGTGCCTCTGATCCGTGGCGAAGCTCCACTCGTCGGCACCGGTATGGAACGCGTCACCGCTCGCGATTCCGGCGCGGTCGTGCTCTGCAAGCGCGACGGCATCGTCGATCAGGTTGACTCGGAGCGCATCATCGTCCGTGTCGAAAGCGATCACTCCGGCGTACTCAGCCGCGAAGTGGGCGCCGACATCTACACGCTGACCAAGTTCAAGCGCTCTAACCAGAACACTTGCATCAACCAGAAGCCGCTCGTTCGCGTAGGCGACCGCGTCAAGACCGCACAGGTTCTCGCCGACGGTCCTTGCACCGATCGCGGCGAACTCGGCCTTGGCCGCAACGTGCTCGTGGCTTTCGTGCCCTGGCGCGGGTACAACTTCGAAGACGCCATCCTGGTCAGCGAAAAGCTGGTCAAGGACGACTACTACACCTCGATCCACATCGAGGAGTATGAAATCGAAGCGCGCGACACCAAGCTTGGTCCGGAAGAAGTCACCCGCGACATCCCCAATATCAGCGAATCGTTCCTGCGCAATCTCGACGAGAGCGGCGTCATCCGCATCGGCGCGGTTGTGAAGCCGGGCGACATCCTCGTTGGCAAGGTCACGCCGAAGGGCGAAACCACGCTGACTCCGGAAGAGAAGCTGCTTCGCGCCATCTTCGGCGAAAAGGCCGGCGATGTTCGCGACGCCTCTCTCTATTGCCCGCCGGGCATCGAAGGCACCATCGTCGATGTCAAGATCTTCACCCGCAAGGGCGGAGAGAAGGACGAACGCCACAAGGCCATCGAAGCTTCCCAGGTCTTTAAGCTGGAGAAGAACCTGGCTGACGAAATCCGCATCCTCACCGATGAGCGCCTCAAGCGCCTCGGCGATCTACTCGGCGGCAAGATCCTGCAAGCCGACTTGCACGACGAGAAGACCAACAAGCGGCTGCTCACCAAGGGCGTGGAACTCACTCGCGATCTCATCGAGAAGATCTCCACGCGGAACCTCAAGCGTTTGAAACTGAACGAAAAGGATCCGCTGCTGATCGAAAAAATCGAAGAGATCGAAGAGATGACCTCGCGCCAGATCGATGTGCTCCGCAAGATCACCGAAGAGCGCAAGGACAAACTCAAGAAGGGCGACGAACTGCCCCCGGGCGTCATCAAGCTGGCGAAAGTCTACATCGCCATGAAGCGCAAGCTCTCCATCGGCGACAAAATGGCCGGCCGCCACGGCAACAAGGGCGTCATCGCGCGTGTGGTTCCGGAAGAGGATATGCCTTATCTCCCGGACGGTACCCCGGTGGAAATCGTTCTGAACCCGCTCGGCGTTCCGTCTCGTATGAACGTGGGCCAGATTCTGGAGACGCACCTTGGTTGGGCGTCGCACGAACTCGCCAACAGCCTGAAGCGCCTGCTCAGCAAGGAAGTCAGGGCAGAAGGCCTGCGGCGTTGGTTCCGCGAAGTCTTTACCGAAACCGCGATTTGGAAGTCGCTCTCCAAGTTGAGCGACGACGAATTGCTGGAATACGCCGAAGGCTTCCGCGACGGCATCCCCTTTGCCACGCCGGTATTCGACGGCGCTCGCGAAGCGGAAATTCGCCATCTCCTTGAAGTGGCTGGCTTGCCGCATGCCGGCAAGATCAACCTCTTCGACGGCATGACCGGCGTGATGTTCGATCAGCCCGTTACCGTTGGCTACATCTACATGCTCAAGCTGTCGCATCTTGTCGACGACAAGATTCACGCTCGTTCCATCGGTCCGTATTCCTTGATTACGCAGCAGCCGCTCGGTGGCAAGGCGCAATTCGGCGGTCAGCGTTTCGGCGAAATGGAAGTGTGGGCCCTGGAAGCTTATGGCGCCGCGCACATTTTGCAGGAGTTGCTCACCGCGAAATCGGACGACGTATATGGCCGCGCCAAGATTTACGAGGCCATTGTGAAGGGCGAACCTGGCATCGAACCCGGTGTCCCGGAATCGTTCAACGTGCTCGTGCGCGAGTTGCAGTCTCTGTGCCTCGACGTCGAGCTCATGAAGCGCCAGAAGCCGCCCGCAGAGAAGGCGGCCGACTAAGCAGAATCCAGCCATAGCGGCGTGCCTGTCCGGGCGCCGCTACTTGGCACTCGCGTCTTGAGTAGAAGTATTTCGTAGTTGGGTCTCAGCCGGTCCGGCAACATCGGACCGCGGCCCGCGCCGCAAGGTGCGGGAGGGAGGAAACGACCTTGTATCGCAGCAGCCCCTATGATCGTGCCAGTTTGATCGCGGATTTCGATTCCATCCGTATCAGCTTGGCCAGCCCGGAGAAAATCCGCTCTTGGTCCCATGGCGAAGTCACCAAGCCGGAAACCATCAATTACCGCACCTTCAAGCCTGAGCGTGACGGTTTGTTCTGCGCCAAAATCTTCGGTCCCGTCACCGACTGGGAGTGCTTGTGCGGAAAGTACAAGCGCATGAAGCACCGCGGAGTCATCTGCGACAAGTGCGGTGTCGAAGTCACTCTCAGCAAAGTACGCCGCGAACGCCTCGGCCACATTGAACTCGCGTCCCCCTGCTCGCACGTGTGGTTCTTCAAGGGACTCCCGAGCCGCATTGGCTACTTGCTGGACATTTCCATGCGCGACCTCGAGCGCATTCTCTACTTCGAAGCCTTCGTCGTTGTCGACCAGGGCGAAGTCGCTGTCCTCAAGGAGCGTCAGGTCCTTCAGGAAGAGGAATACCGCAAGCTCACCACCGAGTATCCCGGTCAGTTTGTCGCCAAGATGGGCGCGGAAGCCATCAAGGAACTGCTTCGCCGCGTCGAAGTGGACAAGCTCGCCGATGAACTCCGCGAGAAAATGAAGGTCGATCCTTCTCTCCAGAAGCGCATCAAGTTCGCCAAGCGCCTGAAGGTTCTCGAAGCCTTCCGCAAGAGCGGCAACAAGCCGGAGTGGATGATTCTCGACGTGATCCCGGTCCTTCCGCCGGAACTGCGTCCCCTCGTTCCTCTCGATGGCGGCCGCTTTGCCACATCCGACCTGAACGATTTGTATCGCCGCGTCATCAACCGCAACAATCGCTTGAAGAAACTCATGGAACTTCGCGCGCCCGACGTGATCGTGCGCAACGAAAAGCGCATGCTCCAGGAAGCCGTCGACGCTTTGTTTGACAACGGCCGCCGTGGCCGTGTTCTTCGCGGAACCAACAACCGCCCGCTCAAGTCCCTCAGCGATACGCTCAAGGGCAAGCAGGGCCGTTTCCGCCAGAACCTCCTCGGCAAGCGCGTCGACTATTCCGGCCGCTCCGTCATCGTCGTTGGCCCCGAGCTCAAGCTCAATCAGTGCGGTTTGCCCAAGAAGATGGCGCTGGAGCTCTTCAAGCCCTTCATCTATCACAAGCTCGAAGCCCAGGGTCACTGCACCACAATCAAGCAGGCCAAGGAAATGGTCGAGCAGCAGGAACCGGTCGTGTGGGACATCCTCGAAGATGTCATCCGCGAACATCCCGTGCTCCTGAACCGTGCGCCCACTCTTCACCGCCTGGGCATTCAGGCCTTCGAACCGACACTCGTCGAGGGCAAAGCCATCCGCATTCACCCGCTCGTCTGCACCGCGTTCAACGCGGACTTTGACGGCGACCAGATGGCCGTGCACATCCCGCTTTCGCCGGAATCTCAGGTTGAAGCGTCTGTGCTCATGCTCAGCTCCCGCAACATTCTCTCGCCCGCGCACGGTCTGCCTCTCGCCGTCCCGTCGCAGGACATGGTTCTCGGTCTCTACTACCTGACCAAGTCAAAGCCCGGCGCCAAGGGTGAAGGCCGCGTATTCGGCTCGCCCGAGGATGTTACGCTTGCCCTCGAAGCAGGTGAAGTCGAACTCTTGACCCCCATTCGCCTGCGTTACACCGGCGAAGTCATCGACCTCACCACCGCTTACGACAACCAGGACGTGACGCACACCGAATCGGTGCAGATGCAGCGCCAGTTCATTCAGACCACCGTTGGCCGCGTCATCTTGAATTCCAACCTGCCCAAGCACATGCCCTATATCAACGGCTTGCTTAAGAAAAAGGGCGTTCAGCAGCTGGTCTATTACGCTTACTTGCGCTTTGGCCTCGAGGGCACCGTCGTCCTGCTTGACCAGCTCAAGGCCCTGGGCTTCTCCTATGCCACAAAGTCCGGCATCTCCATCGGCATCGACGACATGCTCATCCCCAGCGACAAGTACAAGCTCGTCGAAAATGCCGAAAAGGAAGTCGTCAAGGTTCAGCAGCAATACCTCGACGGCGCCATCACCAACGGCGAACGCTACAACAAGGTCATCGCCATCTGGGGTGACGTTACCGAAAAAGTTGCCGACGAAATGTTCAAGGCCCTCGAAAATCAGGACCGCGAAGGCGTCATCAATCCCGTCTACATCATGGCGGACTCCGGCGCTCGCGGTTCCAAACAGCAGATTCGTCAGCTTTCCGGTATGCGTGGTTTGATGGCTAAGCCCTCCGGCGAAGTCATCGAGACCCCCATTACCTCCAACTTCCGCGAAGGCCTCACCGTGTTGCAGTACTTCATCTCCACTCACGGTGCTCGTAAAGGTCTGGCGGACACGGCGTTGAAGACCGCTGACTCCGGCTACCTCACTCGTCGTCTCGTCGACGTGGCTCAGGACGTCATCATTAACGAACCCGACTGCGGCACTTCCGATGGTATCTACGTCGAACCCATCATCGAAGCTGGCGTGGAAGTTGAGCCCTTGCGTGACCGAGTTGTCGGCCGCGTTTCGCTCGAGCGCATCAAGGACTTCGAAGGCAGCGTCATCGTCGAGGTCAACCAGGAAATCACCGAAGAACTCGCCAACGCCATTCAGGCCGCGGGTATTGAGCGGGTCCGCATCCGCTCCGTGCTCACCTGCGAATCGCGCCGCGGAGTTTGCGCCCTGTGCTACGGACGCAACCTCGCCACCGGCCGCATGGTCGAACTCGGCGAAGCTGTCGGCGTCATTGCCGCTCAGTCCATCGGCGAACCTGGCACGCAGCTCACCATGCGTACCTTCCACATCGGTGGCGCGGCTACCCGCGTCAGCGAGCGCTCCACTCTCGAAGCCAAGAACGCCGGCGTCGTCAAGTTCGTTGACCTGCGTCACGTTGCAGGGCGCGGCGGCGCTCCGATCGCCATGAACCGTTCCGGCCTCATCGCCATCGTCGATGAGAAGGGCCGCGAAAAAGAACGCTATCACGTGGTTTACGGCGCTCGCCTTCGCGTCAATGACGGCGACTCCGTTACCCAGGGACAGATCCTTGCTGAATGGGATCCCTTCACCTTCTCGATCCTGACCGAAACTGCAGGCTCCGTGAAGTTTGACGATCTGCGTCCCGGACTTACCATCGAGGAACAAGTCGATGAAGTTACCGGTCTATCGCAGCTTGTCGTCACGCTTCCTCCGGGCGATGAAAAACATCAGCCCGCCATCTTGATCCGCGATTCTTCCGGCAAGGTCCGCAAGAAGTACCTCATGCCGTCTCGCGCTCACTTGATGGTCCAGGATGGTGACGAAGTTCAGGCTGGCGACGTTCTCGCGAAGATCCCGCGCGAAACCACCAAGACCAAAGACATCACCGGCGGTCTGCCTCGCGTCGTTGAACTCTTCGAGACCCGCAAGCCCAAGGATCCCGCGGTCATCAGCGAGATCGATGGTAACGTCCGTTACGGCGAAATCAGCAAGGGCATGCGCAAGATCTACGTCGAAAGCGATGATGGCAAAACCTCCAAGGAATACGCCATCCCGCGCGGCGTCCACATCAACGTTCAGGAAGGCGAGCACGTCCGCGCCGGTGAGGCTCTCATCGACGGCCCGCTCAACCTCCACGACCTGCTCGCGGTTCTCGGCGAAAAATACACCCAGGCTTACCTCGTTAACGCCATTCAAGAGGTCTACCGCCTTCAGGGCGTCAACATCAACGACAAACACATCGAGACTATCTCGCGTCAGATGATGCGTTGGGTCAAGGTTGAAGACGTCGGCGACACTACCTTCCTCCTCGAGGAACAAGTGGACAAGTTCCGCTTCCGCGAGGAGAACGACCGCGTCATCGCCGAAGGTGGCCGTCCCGCTACGGGACGTCCGCTGCTCCTCGGCATCACCAAGGCCTCGCTCTCGACCGATTCCTTCATCTCGGCCGCGAGCTTCCAGGAGACCACGCGCGTCCTTACCGAAGCCGCAGTTGCCGGCAAGGTGGACTACCTCCGTGGCCTCAAGGAAAACGTCATCATGGGCCGTCTCATCCCTGCTGGCACGGGCTTGGAACACTACCGCAGCCTCCAGTTGCTTACGGAAATGCCCGCTCCGGCTCCCGTTGAGGAGCTTCCCGAAGCTTCTGAATTTGCGGCTGCCGACGATGCTGCCGGCCTCGACTTCCTTGGCAACAAGGATGCCGACGAAGCTGCAGATGCCGCTACGGAAGGGCAGGACTAATACTCTCTTGGGCGGATACTGCGTCCAGGGAATTTCCAGACGGCGTCCCGGTCAGTCCGGGACGCCGTTTTGCTTTACCACGTGTCCAATGGTACAGGTATGCCTCAGGTCGCATGTTCGCACGTCCAGCCTTGCTGAGCGCACCGCCCTGTTCTTATGATGGATGAGAGAAATTAAACTACTTAGCCACGTTCCCGTGGCTTGCGAAACTCGTGAACGGCCAGCACAATTCTGCCGGCGATTCCGGGGCTGCTCCGCAGAGAGATCCTCGCACCGGGGCGGAAGCTCGCTTGGAAAAATTCGAAAAGCGCCAGACCGAACTGTGGCGTCTCACTTTCTTCCTTCTCCTGATTGTCACCCTAGTGTTTGCTTGGTTCGCCTGGGGCAGCCTGCGAAGTGAAAAATCTCACGCGGAAGCACTGGCGTATTCCATTGGCCTGGTTGTTCTGGTGGTGCTCTTCGGCGCCTATATCTGGAAAAAGACTCAGGAGATCGCCGAGTTAAAAGGCCTGGTGCGAGGCCTCGACCAGAAGGAAGCCGGGCTGCCTAGCGATCGCCAGCTCGATCAGCTTTTCCAAATGATTTCCAGGTCGCAACAGGGCTTTCGCGACCTCATCGACTCGTTCGACGACATCCTTCTGGCTCTCAGTCTCGACGGCGAGATCCGTGCCGCCAATCGTAGTTTCTCTGAACTCCTCGACAGACCCTTCCAGAAAATCATCGGCCGCTCCCTCTCCGAGTTGGTCGAAGACGAAGGCGCAGGCGATGGCTCCAAAGAATCCTTGGCTCGTGGCATGGTCAAGTTTCTGGAGAAGCGCCACTGGACCGGTGTGGTCCACGTCCGCCTCAAGGATCGCGGCACCACTCACTTCTTTGAATGCGTGGCTCATGCCATGTTGCGCGATGACAAAGTTCATGGCCTCACCGTCCTCGCTCGCGACATCACTTCCTTGCGCCGCAATGAAGCCCGTTTTACCGAGCTGTTTGAGACCCTTCAGGAAGGCATCTACATCGTCACTCCCGAAGATCGCGTTCTGGAAGTCAATCCGGCTCTCGTGCGCATGCTCGGCTATGCTTCCAAGGAAGAACTCCTCGGCAAAAAGGTCACCGAGGTGTTTGTCGATGAAACTCAGAGAGCCGATATCGTCCGTGAAGTGAATCGCCAGCCCTCCCCGGTGGGCCGCGAAATCACCCTGCGTAAGAAAAATGGCCAGCCCCTGGTCTGTTTGAACACCGCCACCGCCATCCGCGACACCAGCGGCAAGATCATCCGGTATCAAGGGGCCTTGGTGGATATCACCGAACGCCGCGAAATCGAGAAACGTCTGTACAAGGAACAGGAATTTGCCCGCCGGCTGGTCGATAGCTTCCCCGATCTCATTTTTGTCGTCGATACCCAGAAGCGTTACACCTATGTCAGCCCCAGAGTTCCCGAAGTTATGGGTTATGAGCCAAGCGAATGCGTCGGCATGATTTTCGGCCAGCGCACCCATCCGGACGAGCGTGGTGCCGTGCTGGGCATTTTTGAGGACATGCTCAAACAACGGCGCAACTTCGCTTCCATCGAGATCCAGGTAAAGCACAAGCTCGGCGAATGGCGTCGCTTGAAGTGCAATTTCAGCCCGCTCTACGACGAAAACAATAAAATTGAGGGCGTGGTCATTTCCGGCCGCGACGTCACCGAAGTCAAACGTCTCGAAGAGCAACTTATTCAAGCGGAAAAGCTCGCCGCCATGGGCCAGATGCTCGCCGGCGTGGCCCACGAACTCAACAATCCCCTCACCGCCATTCTCGGGGTCAGCGAACTTCTGCGCGACCGCCAGGGAATCGACGATGCCACGAAACGCCAGTTGGAAATGACCCACCGCCAGGCTCGCCGCGCCGCCCGCATTGTCCAGAACTTGCTCGAATTTTCGCGCCCGGCCTCCCCGCAAAAGAAATTGCTCGATCTTAACAATGTCCTCGAGCGCACTCTGCAGCTCCATGAACATTCCCTGAAGCGCAACAGCGTCGAGGCCGATTTCCACCAGGAGCCCGACCTTCCTTACATCGTTGGCGATGCCAACCAGCTCATCCAGGTATTTCTCAACCTGATCAGCAACGCGGAGCACGCCATCAAGGAAGTTCGCACTGCGGGTCATATACGCATTCGCCTTGGCCAGGCCTTCAATCGTGTCTATGCCACGGTTCAGGACGATGGCGTCGGCATCAAGCCGGAAGCCTTGCCTCGTCTTTTTGACCCCTTCTTCACCACCAAAAGACCTGGCGGCGGCACCGGCTTGGGCCTCAGTATCTGCATGTCCATCGTTCGCGAACACGGTGGCAACATCGAAGTCGATAGCCTCCCCGGTGGCGGCGCTTCCTTTACCGTCTACCTTCCCATCGCAATTCAGGAGCGCGGCCGCAACCTGCCCCGCGATCTCGATACCTCCAGCGGCGAATGGATACCACCTTCCTTGGACTTGCTCCAGCACCGCACCGTCCTCGTCCTGGACGACGAAGAGAGCATCCGCATGCTCCTCTCGGAAGGGCTCGCCGCTCACGGCCTCAAGGTGGATTCCGCCGGTACCGCTGAGCAGGCTCTCAGTCTCGTTCTCGGTCGTAAGTACGACGTCTTGTTGTGCGACTTGAATCTTTCGGTTCCCGGGCCCAATGGCGATGGTCGCAACGTTGCCGAACGCCTGGGGGTCGCAGCAGGCGCCAACAAGCCCGAAGTCATTTTCATGTCCGGAGAATTGCGTGGGGAAGACACCCCTGCCAAACCAGAAGCCGCTCGCTGGCTGCAAAAGCCGTTCCGCATTTCCGATGTCTTGAATCTCTTAGTCGATTATTTCAGCCACATTCACACCGGTTCCAGCCACCACTAACCTCCTGGTTGCCTTTGTAGCAGCGGCCTTAAGGCCGTCCGCTCTCGGCCAAGTCGCCCGCACTTCCCGAATATTGGTGGCACAGACTTCTGTTTGAGAACGCCTGTTTTTCGGGAGTATAACTTCAGAGGCTGCAGCAGAACTCTCAATTTGTCATTCCGAACGGAGTCTGCGGAGTGAGGAATCTCTCTTTTCTGGGGTCTTCGCCAAAGAGAGCCTACTTCTTCGCCGCCGGCGGCGCCGCCGCATCCACTCCAAAATCCCAAACAAATAGATTCAACCCATCCGGCAGCATTTCCGCCAACACGTATTCGCCGGGCGTCAGCGGTTCACTTAGCGTAAATCGGTACACGTTTTTCGCCACTTCCCACTGCTGGATGGAAATCGAATTCCTGATTCACGGACATTTCTTCGCCAAATAATGTCCCAATCGATTCGATTTCCCGCGAGTTCCGTCCAACTTTCACCCGGATCAACTCCACTTCCGGCCCTGACTCCCCTGGCCGGCTGCTCCTCTGGATCTGCGAAGGGACTTCCGGGTCAAACGGCGGCTCGCGCAGGAAGAACTCCGGCGTAATATTTCGCAGCCGCACCGTTGCGTGTGCTGCCGGCAACACGATCGTCTTCTTCCCGGGGATCACCGGCACCATCACCTGCCCCGCCGTCCTCAACAAGCTCGATTTCGTCCGCGTCCCCGCCTGATCGAGCACCCGCACGGACTTGCCTTCCAGCACAAACATCCCTTCACCCTCCGGAAGGAACACTCCTCCTCCAACCTGAAGGCTGGCGTCAATGTCCGCTACGTTGTCCATTCGCTTTGCTTCCTCTTGTTTGTGTATTTTTTCAACTTCCGCCGCTGACGATTTCTCCGCCTCGCTTGCGGCTTTGGCGGTGGCGTCCCAATCCACCAGCGACGTGGGAATCTCCTCCCAATCCCCACGCTCAATGCTGAAATACCGCACGCGATCTCCGTTGCGTTGGTATTCCCTTACAACCTGGAAGGTGCCGTCCTTCAGAACCAACTTCGTTCCTCGTGGCAATACCGGCACTCCGCCTTCTTTCGAAGAAGTTGCTGGGTTGTTGGGAATGAGGGTACGTAGAGGAACCGGCAGGCGCGCAAAACGCCACCAACAGGGCCAGCAAGGAGCCCAGCCAACACAACGCGGGATTTTTGCGCGCGTTCATAGCGACCCGGGATGGCGCGCCGCAACAAATTTCGGTCGCGCTTCCCTCAATTCAGAATAGCGCTGCGGCAGACACCGCTGCAAGCGGTCTTGGGATGCATGGGGGCTACTACCTGGCTGGATAGAAATATAAATGTAGCGATTCTTCCGCGACGATCGCGCTGCCTAGTGCGTGCAACGGGGAAACAACGTCGTCAGATACCATCAGATCCGACAGCGTGAACAGCCATTGGTCCGCTTGCGCGCCCGCAGCTTCCGCGGCTCGCGCGATGAAGCCCAGGTGACGGCTCCGCGCGAAATTGTGCAGATGATCCACGCAGATTCCCGTCAGGCTGGCTACTTCCGAGTCGGTAAAGATTTTCTGGCTTGACTTGACCTTAACCACTTTGTCCTCTCGATGTCTCCGCCGCCCTCGATTTGCCCTCTACCGGGTGAGATGCTCGTCGCAGGATAGGAGATGCAAATATCCAGAGCAATAGTCATTCCGTTTGGAAGGCTACTAAACGAATTCTCTAGTACTTTTTCGATTTGCCCTTAAATCCCCACGTTTTCCACAGTTTCGGGGCCTTCTCGGCGGTTCTTTCCTACCTGTCACAATTAACAGGGGGTATGCAAAAACGTACCGCTTTTAGGCACTTTCTACAGCTTTTGGGAGACGTGCGGTTATTTCCCTCATTTGTTTCGTATGTCGTATCTCGTGGCTCGCTATCAGCTCAAACCATTCATACCCGTTTAACATTCCCAAAAACGGATGCGGCCAGCAATACGTACTCAAATCCCTCTTCGACGTCTCCTCCAGAAACGCCAAAGTTCGTTCGCGTGCCGCTCGCAATTCTCCCAGCATTTCTTCCTTCGTGTTCAGCAGACTGGGATCCAGTGGAATCGGAGATTTGCGCCGAATGATCCTGCTCTCCACCAGCCACATTGGGAAATGGAATCGTTTCAGAAACGGAATCGGTTTCGGTATTTTTTGTGTGATTCGGTCAGCGCCGCCGATGATCGCTCGCTCCACCGTCACCAGATGCGCCACCAGTTCGGCGGCAGACCATTCGTCTGCTTTCGGCTTTGTTTTCCACTGCTCCGGGGAAACGGAGTCCGCCGCCCGAAAGAACGCCGTTTGGGCGCAACTCAACTTTTCAAGAATGGGATCGAGAGGCCGCATGCCCGTACTCTATCAGGAACTTCCAATTTTTTGTTTTCCGAGGAAACTGGAAAATAAAGTGCGCGGCGATCACTTGCTAGCTGGCATAAGCGATTCAGAGCGTCGCGCCGCCAGCCTGTTCAAACGCATGCGCCAGCTGCAGCACCCGCGCTTCCCCAAACGCCGGCCCGAAGATCTGCAGCCCCACAGGCAGCTTGCCTTCTAGGCGGCCGCATGGCACAGAGATCCCCGGCAGCCCCGCCAGCGATCCCGTAACTGTATAAATATCAGCAAGATACATCTGCAGGGGGTCGTTCACTCGCTCCCCCAGCCGGAACGGTGGCACCGGTGACGTCGGCGTCACGATCGCGTCCACTTTCTCGAACGCCTTTCGAAAATCATTCGCAATCAGCGCTCGCACTTTCTGTCCCTTCAAATAGTAAGCGTCGTAGTACCCCGCCGAAAGCACGTACGTTCCCAGCACGATCCTTCGCTTCACCTCTGAACCGAATCCTGCGCCCCGCGTCTTACGGTACATTGCAATCAGCGTGTCGCCATCCACCCGTGGCCCGAAGCGCACGCCGTCGTATCGCGCCAGATTCGAACTCGCCTCCGCCGTCGCGATGATGTAATACGTAGCGATCGCGTAGTCTGTGTGCGGCATCTCAATATCCACGATTTCGCACCCGAGCTTCTTGTACAGCTCGATGCCCGCCGCGATCTTTTCCCGCACCCCCGCGTTCATTCCTTTGCCAAAATATTGCTTTGAGATGCCGAGCCGCAGTCCCTTTACTCGTTTGTTCAGCGCCGCCGAATAATCCTCCACCGGGGCCGTCGTGGATGTGGAATCCTGCGGATCGCGCCCGGCAATAATTTGCAGCACCTTGGCCGTGTCCGCCACACTTCGCGCAAACGGCCCGATGCGGTCCAGCGACGATGCGAACGCGATCAGTCCGTAACGCGACACGCGCCCGTAACTTCCCATCATCGCCGGTATTCCGCAAAACGCCCCCGGCTGCCGAATCGATCCGCCCGTGTCCGTGCCCAGCGCCGCCACCGCCAAATCCGCCGCCACCACCGCTGCCGATCCGCCGCTTGATCCGCCCGGAACGCAGCCCGGCGCCGCTGGATTCTGCACCGGCCCATACGCGGAGTTTTCGTTGGAGCTGCCCATCGCAAACTCGTCGCAATTTGTTTTGCCCAGAATTACGGCGCCGGCCGCCTCCAATCGCAACACGGCGGTTGCGTCGTACGGAGGAACATAATTGCTCAGAATTTTCGAACCGCACGTGGTACGGACTTCCCGCGTGCTAATCACATCTTTTATGGCGATTGGCACGCCCGCGAGCGGGGGCAACGGCTTGCCCGCGGCTACCAGCGCGTCGATGCGATCCGCTTGCGCGTAGGCCCGCCCTTCGCAAAGCGTCAGGTACGCGTTCAGCTTGCCATTCCGCTCTGCAATCCGCCGGTAATATTCCGCGGCTATCTCGCGCGCAGAAGTCTTCTTGGCCGCAATCGCCTCGCGCACCGAGTTGATCGTCCACGTCTCGTTCATCGCTCGATCACCTTGGGCACACGGAAGTACGGCGGCTCCGGATCCGGCGCCTGTTTCAAAACGTCCTCAGCGACCGCACTTGGAACCACCAGATCTTCCCGCAATGTCGCGTCAGCCGTCTGGTCGTCGCTCAGAACCTGCGCCATTGGCTCCACTTTGCTGGTGTCCAGTTCGTTCAGTTTGCCGATGTACTCCAGAATTTCATCAATTTGCGCGCGATATGTTTCCAGTTCCGCTTCGCTCAGGTCCAGATACGCGAGATCGGCGACGCGCAGCACATCTTCTCGAGAGATTTTCATGGTGGTGTCTTAATTGCTCATTTTTACTGGTGCGAGACGCCTCAAGTTTACCACAGCGGCGATTTGCTCCATTTCGGAAGCCTCCACGCCGCACGCGCGCTCGGCCGCACTGATCTTATGATTTGGGCTAAGGCCATCCTCGTCCTCTGCTTCGCCGCTCTCTTCGCTCAAAGCGGCGACATGCCGCCTACTCCCGTCCCAAGCAAACGGAAGAGTCCGCCGTAAAAGCCCGCCGCGAAGGGCAAGTTGGTCCGCAAATTCCCATCCCTCCAGACCTGTTCGCCAAAGTATGAACACGAAATGACGAATTCTCCGTCCCCGATGTCCCTCGCATCCTAAAAAGTCCTTCGCTCGCAGACCTCCCGCCTGAACACGTCCCGGTAGGCGCCGCCCTAGTGGTCATTGCAAGTTGGTTTTGCTTGCGTCTCGGCGGGCTCCCGATTCCGAGGCTCTCGGGTTATCTGTGTAGCGGCCGCCTTCTGAGGCGGGCGCTTGTCTCAGATAAATCCAGGCGTGTCATGCTGACAGCATCCGACGCAGGATGCGGAAGGATCTTAACCTTCAACCGACTGAATCACGTTTTACTACGGGTGTTGTTCGCTTTTGCAGATCTAGCCAGCTACCGCGTCACGGTCTCCGCCGTCTTCCGCGGATATTTCGTCGATACGTAATCGTCCACCAGCTTCTGGAACGCCGCCGCCAATTCGTCGTACGTTCCTTCCAATGTCACGTCTTTTTGCCCGTCGATGTACACCGGGCAGCGCGGCGCTTCTCCCGTTCCCGGCAAGCTAATCCCGATATTCGCTGCCTTCGATTCGCCCGGCCCGTTCACGATGCAACCCATCACCGCCAGCGTCATTGTCTCCACGCCTTCGTACTGCGTTTTCCAAGTCGGCATCATCTCGCGGATATAGTCCTGTGTGCGCTCGGCCAGTTCCTGGAATGTGCTGCTCGTCGTCCGTCCGCAACCCGGGCACGCCGTCACGCTCGGAGCAAACGACCGTAGTCCCAGCGCCTGCAGTAGTTCGCAGCACGCATAAACTTCTTCACGCCGATCACCGCCCGGCCGTGGCGTAAGCGAAATCCGGATCGTGTCCCCAATCCCTTCATACAGCAGCACGCCCAGCGAGGCCGCCGACCATACCAGGCCCTTCATTCCCATGCCTGCTTCCGTCAATCCTAGGTGCAGAGGCTGTTGCGTCTTCGCCGACAGGTCTCGGTACACAGTAATCAGATCCCGCGGCCGCGACGTCTTGCACGAAATGATGATCTGGTCGTTTCGCAGCCCGCACTCCAGCGCCAACTCCGTGGACTGCAGCGCCGACAGCACCATGCAGTCGTTGATGATCTCTTCGGACTCTTTGCCAAGATTCTTGTCGGTGTTCTCTTGCATTTTCTGCATTACCAACTCTTGATTCAGCGACCCACCGTTTACCCCGATGCGCACCGGCTTGCCGTGATCGACCGCCACCTTGCAGATGGTAGAAAACTGCTCGTCGCGCCGCTGTCCCGCGCCCACGTTGCCCGGATTAATCCTGTACTTGTCCAGCGCCGCGGCGCATTCGGGATATTTCGTCAGCAGCACATGCCCGTTGTAATGGAAGTCGCCGATAATCGGCACGCGGCAGCCCGCAGCCAGCAAGCGCTTTTTGATCACCGGCACCGCCGCCGCTGCTTCCGGCACGTTCACCGTCCAGCGCACAATTTCGCTGCCCGCTTCGGCCAGTTCCAGCGTTTGCTGGTACGTGGTTTCGACGTCGGCTGTGTCCGTGTTGGTCATCGACTGCACCACGATCGGCGCACCCCCGCCCACCTGCACGTGGCCCACTTTCACCCCATACGTCTTCTTGCGCGGATGCCGCAAACCGCTGGCGTCAAAGCCCGATATTTGGTTCAACATATCCTTCTATTTTAGCAGCCCAGCGGCTTTTTGTGTCGCTCCTGGGTTGCGCGCTTTGCCCCTCCCGTTATCCGACGATTTTGCTCTCCCGCCGCGTTTATTTGAGGTAGACTTCCTGCACATTCTCGAGGTTTCGCCGAACAATCCCACGCGATTTGCGGTTGCTTCGCGTGGTTCGTTGCAAACCGCCGTGCTGGAACCAGGTTCCTGCCACTATCCGCACGCACCTGAACCGCCTTTCGCCGAGACTGCAGTCTCAGACAGGAGATTCCGCCCATGAAAATCTCGCTTCTCTTGGGAGTCTTGTTTTTCTTTATCATCCTTCCTTCCCGCGCTCAGGAAACTCACTTGCTGTCCGGAAAAGACTCACCCGCCGTGGAGTCCCGCTTCTTTTTCCCCCACAATTGGATTCGCGGCTACACTGATTTTGATGTCGCGCCTTCCCACAATGAGCCGGACCTGGGCCGCTGCGTATTTCCCCAACCTGCCGATGCCGGCGGCGTTAACTCTGGCTGTACCGCCTATGCTCGCTACCTCTTTAGTGGATACCTCGAAATTCAGCCCCTCGGCCGGACTTTCGCTCGTCATCTTGTCCTGTTCTTCGAGCCTAAGTTTTCTTTTGGCAGAAACATCCCGCAGGTGAGCTACCTCGCTTCCATGGAACCCATGGGTTTTGACCGTTCCATGGGTTTTGCGTTCCAGTTGCCAAAAGGTTTCCAGTTTCGCGTCAGCCAGCATCAGTTCGAGTATCTCGGCCGCTATAACAAGTACCTCGGTCCCGCTGACCTGCGCACCAACGGCCCCTACGGCCTTTATGCCACGGTCGGTGTCCGCTGGACTTTTGGGGGTTATACGCAGGCAGGAAGAACGTACTGAGAAATAATCCCAACGGGTTCAACCACTCCGGGAAACTGTGCGTCTTGTGTGTCAATTTTGGGTGCGGGTTTTTCTTCACCTCTGCAGCGGCCGCCTTTTTACCCCGAGCACAGCGAGGAGCCGAGGCGGGCGCTTTCCTTCAAACGCCCAGACGTGCCATCCTGACGTGCATCCGACGAGGATGCCGGGAGGATCTCAACCTCAACCGCTTGAATCACTTCTCGTTGGGGATGCGGTTCGCTTTTGAAAACCAGCTACCGCGTCAAAGTCTCCGTCGGCTTCAGGGGTGGGCGCCTTTCTCTTGGCATTTTCGCGGCCTGTGTCTTCATCCCGAGCACCGCAAGGCACCGAGGCGCGTTTTCTCTTACTCTTTATGTAGCGCTGGCTTTTTATGCCAGCCACGATTGTCAGCGCGCATCGCTGTTATCTTTAGCTCGCCATGAAGTTGCTTAACTCCGCGAATGGCACCGCTTTCTCCAGGAATGTGAACGTTCCTTTCTCCTTCATTTCCTTCGCTGCGGTCAAGAACCCTCCCATCGCCGCCCGATGTAATGCGGAACCTGTGCTGATCCGCCGCACTCCGGCTTGCGCCAGTTCTGCCACGGAACGGCCCGCAGCTCCTACCAGCGCGTTTACCGGTCGCGGCGCCACGGCCGCGCAAACCGCGCGAATGGCTTCCAGGTTGGGCAATCCCGGAGCGTAAACTACATCTGCTCCGGCCTCCGCGAAGGCTTGCAACCGCCGGATCGTGTCGTCCAGGTCCGTGCGGCCGTGCAGAAAGTTTTCCGCCCGCGCGGTCAGCGTGAACGGAAACGGCAACGTCCGCGCCGCTTCCACCGCCGCCTTCACTCGCTCGACCGCTTGCCCGTGATCGTAAATCGGCCGTCGTTCGTCTCCCGTCGCGTCTTCGATCGATCCACCCACCAGTCCCGCCGCTGCGCCCAGCCGGATCGTCTCTGCCGCCTTTTCCGGAGCGTCCCCGAAACCGTTCTCCAAATCCGCAGAAACCGGCAGATCGCTTGCCCCGACGATTTCTCGAATATGCTCCAGCACTTCTTCGCGCGTCACCAGGCCCTCTCCGTCGTGCCGCCCCAATGAAAACGCCAATCCCGCGCTCGTCGTCGCCAGCGCTTCAAACCCCAGTGCCGTCAGCATCCGCGCCGTTCCGCCATCCCAAGGATTGGGAATCAAGAACGCGCCCGGCCCCTCGTGCAGCTTCCGAAATTTCTTTGCCTTTTCGCTTTGACTCACGCTCATATGCGCCTGATCCTCAATTTATATTCTGATTTCCAGCACAGGAGGGTACTACAGTCCGGCGCACTTGCGCTCCCACAAATCCCGCTTCAACTTGGTCACTGCGGCGCGTGTCTTGGTTCGCTTCCGGGTACTCTTGCGCGATACGTTTCAGTCCGAAAACCTTTCCCCCAGAAAAACTATGCTTCTGCCGATTGCGACCTCTCGAGCATGCGGGTGCTCAAGCGTTCAAACTCCGCCACCAATCCTTCCGCCTCTTGCCCCGCCAGCGTTGCCGCGTCAATTTCGGTAATCAATAAAATCGATGTCGCCATATCCGCGCTGCATTCCAGACAATATTTCTCGCTTCTTCCGGGAAGCTCTTCCAACTCCGTTCCTCGCCCACATATGCTGCACTGCACCATCGAATTTGAATTCTGCTCACTGCCCTTTGGCCCGCACAACATTTCCTGCTCCTCCCCTGGCTCGCGCTAGCGCGGAGTCCAGCCTGCGACAACCACTCCAGGGTAAGGAAGCGCCTCTGAAGGAGTCCTGAGCACTCTATTAGGAATATGTAAGTCCAAAAGCTACCCAGGCAGGCGAACAATCAGGCCGCAACATCAATCCCATCAATGAGTTAAGGGCAGGATTACATAGGGAGATGTTATCATGCCATGCGAAAACTCCGCATTCTATTGTTCGAGGTCATTGCTGAACATCGGCGGTGAGGTCCTTGTATTCAATTTGCGCGAGCCAATTAGTTTGCGCAGCGTATCGCGGAAAAGATATGGGTTCTTGCGAGTGTTGAAACGGAAGCACATTTCGTCCCGATAGGCGGTTTTATGGGTCACGCGTGAGGGTAGCTTGTCCTAAGGATTTACCACGTGCCGATGCGGACCACCGCCTCGGTGGCAATCAACAGCCCATTCTGTGGATGAATCCCCCCGATATTGTCGATCCACGTGTGGTTGTATTCGACATTGATCACGCGCCACGCGAACGGCCTCGTGATTCTCACGTCCAGCCCTCCGCCCCCGGATAGCATCGGACCGTTCACGGCCCACTCTTTCGACCAATCGCTTCGCATCGGGTAATGCGGCAGTGTGCCGGTGCCGTCGTTCCAATCCTTCAACAACTGCGCTTTCAGAGCTTCGTCGTCGATCTCGTAGGTTACTTTTCTGCCGCCAAATTTCACCTGTGCGTAGGGCGAGAACCGGTGCGACGCTCGCGGAGTCCAACGCAATCCGCCGGAATAAGAAATGGAATCCGCGCTCATATTGTAGGCAGGCTGATGCATGATCAGGCAGCCATTCACTTCCGCCAGGACTTGCAGCGTCGGGCTGATGCGCGCCGCACCCGTTCCCCCGCCCCCAATGCAACTCCCCCCGCCAAGGAAGCTCTCATATTCCGGGAACGCGGTCAGTTCGATCGGCGCTTCGAGTGGATAGTCGTGCTTGAATTCCACGCCGGCGGGCTTGTAGGCGTTCTTCACGAACACGAATGGTTTCTCCCCGCTGCCATTCTCGAAATCCTTCACCCACTCCTCGCGCATTTCCCGATTCGCGCCAAATAGACCCATTCGAGTGGCACGTTCCCACGGCAAACGGAACGCCATCATGTTGGCAAAAGTGCGTCCCGGATTCAAAAAACTCCGCGCCAGCATGATCAAGACGGGATTCGAAGTGCGATTCTCGAGGCCCATGATCAGATAGCGATCTGCGGCGTCTTCCGCCAGCATGGTGCAGAATCCCAGCGTTGGTGTGTCCACCAAGGTGATAAATCCCGGCGACGCGTGCAACATCACATTGCCGATGGACGCTTCGCTCGCCGGCCCAATCTTCCATTGCGTGTGCCACACGGCTGAATACGCCATGGACTTCAGCAGGCTCACCCAATAGTCACGCCCGTCTCCCCACTGCACCAGGCGATACGGCGGGTCGTTCTGCCGCTCGATGTAGCCGAATACCGACCCTTCAATGGGATGGCCCACATAAGGTGCCATGAACGTGTCGCTGTCGCTCCATCCACGTAGCTCCGACACCGAGCGCGTGTACTGTTGAAACCAGTGCCCGTTCAGCGCATCACGCGTGCCCGCTTCGGTCCAGAGATCAAATGTATGCATGATCCCCGTGTACAGCAGCGACTCACCTAGCGCAGGCCCCCAACGGAACCGCTTCGAACGCTCCGACGGAAAATCCTGCGGATTCGTGGTATTCCCAGAGGCGGACGGCCCGGAACTATTCGGATTCTTGGGCGCCGGGGAAGTGCCTGCCAGGTCCACATACAGATTTCTGCGCGGAATATTCGCATTCAACGGCAAGGACCAGTCCGAATCCAGGGCACTCAGCAGTTCAGACTGTCGGTACAACACATCAGGGGGCCCGGACGCGAGCGACGCGGGCACCTGTGCGGCAGCAATACCTCCAGATAGGAGAGAAGCCAGAAGGACAAAAACACAGACTAGCATTTGCGCGGCCGGACATTTTAAGTAGAAACTTCTCCCCTGAGCGCGATGGCTCAAAGTGATTTCAAGTGGTGGGCGGGGCCGATGCCATCTGTTTTCGCACTCGGCCAGGTAAATCAAACTGCTAGGCGGAACGGCGCAGATTATAACACTACAACTTCCAACCAAGAAGCGTCAGCTTGCAGGATCTCCGTACGCCATGGCGCAGGAAACGAAAACACACCCCTCCGACAACACCTCCGCATCGCGCGTTCTTACCTTCAGCCTCCCACCTTGCTGCTGAGGCGTCCGGCTTGATAGTGCTAGCGGGCCCAATTTCGTTTCATTTGGACGTCAGAGCGCCGCAGTTCCGTTGCCTCTTATTGACGCAACCGCCGCCGGAGGTGCCATGTCCAAAATGAGCCCGTCCCAGAAACGGGAAGGTTCGTCCCAGAATCGGACAGCGCCGGCCCGCCGGCATCGGCACAGGCTCCGGCAAAACCATTCTCTCGTCGCAACTTAGAAAAATGGAACCTGTGGCCGCTTACCTGCGTACAACTATAACGTCTGACGATATAGTCTTCTCGTACTCGATATAGACATGATTCCCCCGCTCGGCGGGGCTGAAAGGCATGGATTCGTGACCCATAACAAAGAGACCGAATCGTTTTTGCCGCTGACCCCGGCCATGTTCCACATCCTGTCGCGCTGGCTGACGGCGAAAAGCACGGCTACGCCATCCTCAAGGAAGTCGCCCGCCGCACCGCCGACAAGGTCAAGCTCAGCGCCGGCACGCTGTACGGCAACCTGTCGCGCCTGGAAGGCGGGGGGCTTATCGCGGAATCGAACCGCCGGCCCGACGTTGGCCTCGACGATGAGCGCCGCCGCTATTACCGGCTGACCGAATTTGGACGCGCTGTGGCCGTGGCTGAAGCGGAGCGCATGGAACAGGCCCTGGTGCAAGCACGCGCGAAAAAGCTATTCCGGAAACCCAAGTTGGCATAAGGCGGCGAGGCTTCGATGCAAAATCAAAACGATTCCTTTTCGCAGCGGCTGTTTCGCTTTCTAGTTCGCTTGCTGCCCTTCGATTTCCGCATCAACTACCAGGGCGAAATGGAAGGCGTCTTTCGCGAGCAACAACGAGAAGTGGCGGAACGCGGCGGCTTCTGGGATGCCCTGAAGCTGTGGAAAGAAACGATTGTGGGCATTTTCACCACCGCGCCCCGCGAGCACTGGGAGATCCTTGTCAACGACTGTGCCTATGCCCTCCGCATGATGCGCAAGAATCCCGGCTTCACCGTCATCGCCATCCTTACCCTCGCTCTTGGCATCGGCGCGAATACCGCCATTTTCAGCGTCGTCCATGCGGTACTTTTGCGCCCGCTTCCGTACCCCGACGGCCATCAGTTGATCTTTCTCCGCCAGCAACAAAATAAACTGGGCATTGATGACATCCAGTTTTCCGCTCACGAAATCCAGGATTTTCGCGAGCAGAACCACAGCCTCTCTGGATTGGTGGAATTCCACGGCATGTCTTTCATCCTCTATGGCCATGGCGATCCGGATCGCGTGCGCACCGGCGTTGTTTCCTGGAACTTCTTTGATCTCTTCGGCGTGCAGCCCATCCTCGGCAGAACTTTCCAGCCCGGCGACGAAGAACCCGGCGCCGCTCCAGTGCTGCTGCTCAGCTACGAGTACTGGAAGAATAATTTCGGCGCCGACCCGAACATTATTGGAAAAACCTTTGAAATGAATGACAAAGTTCACACCGTCGTCGGCGTGCTTCCCCCGGTGCCGCAATATCCCGCCGAAAACGATGTTTACATGCCCACTTCGGCGTGCCCATTTCGCTCCTCGAAGAAGTTCATCGAAAATCGCGACGCTCGCATGATGGAGGCATTTGGCCGCTTGAAGCCCGAAGTTTCCGTGGCCCAGGCCGGCGCGGAAATGTCTACCATCGCCAGTCGCTTGAAATCGGCCTATCCCAAATCCTATCCGGACAATGTTGGTTATGAAGCCAGCACCACCCCG
This sequence comes from Candidatus Acidiferrales bacterium, assembly GCA_963792145.1. Taxonomy (GTDB): domain Bacteria; phylum Acidobacteriota; class Terriglobia; order Acidiferrales; family UBA7541; genus Acidiferrum. The sequence continues at coordinate 192,707 of CAWBVH010000032.1, read as the reverse complement.
CTGCAACGCGAGTTGACCAAGGAAGCGCGCCCCACTCTTCTTCTGCTTCTCGCCGCCGCGGCCTTTGTCCTTCTCATCGCCTGTGCCAACGTCGCCAATCTCACCCTTTCTCGCATGGCACGCCGCGAACGAGAGATGGCCGTGCGCAGCGCCTTGGGCGCCGGACGCAGCCGCCTTCTTCGCCAACTTCTCACCGAAAGTTTTCTACTCGCGCTCATCGCCGGACTTCTGGGCCTCTATCTGGCCTATCAAAGCCTTCATCTGCTGACCGATTTTGCCGCGCGCTTGACTCCTCGCGCGCACGAAATCCAGATCGACACCAGGGTGCTGCTGTTCACCCTCGTCGCCGCTCTTGGCACCAGCATCGTCTTCGGCACGCTTTCCGCTTTGTTCTCCCGCTCGAATCTTACCGTGAGCTTGAAGGAAGGCAGCTCCGCCGCGGGAACTGGACGCAGGCAAAATCGCGTGCGCAGCGCTCTTATCGTCTGCCAGGTGGCCTTCTCCTTCATGCTGCTGATTGGCGCCGGCCTCATGCTCCGCAGCTTGCTCAAGATGCAACAGGTGGAAGCCGGGATCGTATCGCAACGTGTTCTCGCGCTTAGAACCACTCTCAGTTTTTCCAAGTACACCACCAACGAGCAATCTTTACTTTTCATCAGCAAACTCCTGGATCGCCTGAAGGCCGAGCCCGGCGTTCTCTCTGTCGCGATTTCCGATCGCTATCCCTTCGAACCTGAGTTCGTTGCGGGCGGCGCGCAGGGCGTTTCCTTTTCCTTTGAAGTTGAGGGCCGCCCGATCCAACCGGGGCAAGCTCCACCGGTCACCACCTTCGCCGCGGTTTCCCCCGACTATTTTCAGACCCTGAAGATTCCCCTGAGGGAAGGCCGGCTCTTTACCGAGAACGATGACGGCAAGGGACCCATCGTTGTGCTGATCAACGAAGCCATGAAGCGCCAACTCTGGCCCAACGAAGATCCCGTTGGTAAGCGCGTCTCCAATGACGGGGGCCAGCATTGGGCGCAAATCATCGGGGTCGTCGGCGACGTTCGCGAGTTTGGCCTGGACCATCCCCCTGTGCCCGAGGTTTACGCCCCGCAAAAACTAAATCCCGCTCCCGGCGTAGTACTGGTCCGCACCGCTGCTGAACCCACTCGCTTGGCGAAGGCTCTGACGGCCGCGATTCACGAGATCGATCCGCAGACCGCCGTCACGCGCATTAAGACCGTCGAACAGGCTCGCTATGATTCCATGGCCAATCCCCGCGTCACCGCAAGCCTTCTGGCGCTTTTTGCGGGGTTGGCGCTGCTGATCGCCACGGCAGGCATCGGCGGAATCATGGCATTGAACGTAAGCCAGCGCGTTCGCGAAATCGGTATCCGCATCGCTCTCGGGGCGCGCCCCGTGAACATCCTGCGCATGATCCTTAGCCAGGGACTCACGCTCACACTGCTTGGAATTGCCATCGGTGTTACCGGCGCGATGGCGCTCACCGGCCTCGTCAAATCTCTTTTGTTTGAAGTGCCCCCTACCGACGTGCTCACCTTCTGTGGCGTTGGCCTCACGCTTCTCGCCGCCGCCGTCATCGCCAGTTATCTGCCGGCAAGGCGTGCCGCGGCTATCGATCCGAACGACGCTCTGCGATCAGAGTAGAAGAGATTTTGACCCAGAGGCGACGCTGGCCCACAGCTTCAAATTTAATCTTGAAAGGGGAACACTCATGAAAAACGCAAACATTTCGCGCAGGCAATTACTGCAAGCCTCGGCAGCGCTCGGCTGTCTGGCGGCGGCTCCGCTTTCCGTTGTGGCCTCGGAGTTCGGCGGCCCCGATCAGCCTCGGCCTTCCGCCGTTACGAATCCACTCAAGCCCCCCGCCGAAGGCGCTATTCCCGTTGCTTTTCTCGTCTCCGATGGAGCCGTGGTCATCGATTTCGCCGGACCTTGGGAAGTTTTCCAGGACGTCATGATCCCAGGCCGCATGGACATGCCCTTCCAGCTTTACACCGTTTCCGAATCAACCAAGCCCATTCAGGCCAGCGGTGGCATGAAAATCGTTCCCGACTACACTCTCGAAAATGCTCCGGCACCGAAGGTCCTCGTCATCCCGGCTCAAAGCGCGCCCAGCGAAGCTGTCATGGCCTGGGTTCGCAAATCAGCAAAAACCGCCGACGTCACCATGTCCGTTTGCACCGGTGCGTATCTCTTGGCGCAGACCGGGTTGCTGGCGGGTAAATCCGCTACCACGCATCATGGCTCCTATGTCGACTTTGCCCGGAAGTATCCCGATATCCAGATGAAGCGCGGCGCCAGATTCGTGGAAGACGGCAATCTCGCCACGGCCGGCGGACTCTCCTCCGGCATTGATCTCGCTCTTCGGGTCGTCGAGCGCTATTACGGTCGCGAAGTCGCCACACAAGCGGCCTTCGACATGGAATACCAGGGTCAAGGCTGGATGAATGCGGATTCAAACTCGGTCTATGCCAAACTGCGCAGCTCCGTGGATGGTCATCCCCTCTGTGTCGTGTGCTCCATGGCCATCGATCCGGCCAACGCACTGAAAACCGTCTACAACGGTAAGACCTACTATTTCTGTAGCTCGAATCACAAAGCCACCTTTGACGCGGCTCCGGCAGATTTCGTCAACGCAACGAAATAACAGGCAGTTGCAAAACCCGCTCTTGCAGTGCGCCCGATATTATTCTTTAACGCCGCCGATCCCGGTAATTTCTCGATGTGCGCTCAGCACGCCATCTGGAATCACCACGATCACCCACGGCGTGCCCGTCGCAATGATTCGCCCACGGCTCACCAATTCGGCGTCATGCCCTGAACTCAATTCAATCTTCTGCGTCCCGGCCTCTTTCAATTCCAGGTTGCTTCCTTTTATTTCCAGCGTATGCGCGCCTGCTCCCTCGGCGTGGATGCGCAGCGTAACTTCGTTGCCCGACATCGTCTCCACTGTCACTTTGAAATCAAACGCCCGGTCTCCCCGCAGCTCCACGTGATAGATTCCGCCTGATAGAGCCGCCACCGTCGTGTGCGCCGCACCATGTCGTACGGTGTATCTGCCCTGCGGCAAGGTCGTACGAAATTTACCGTCCGCGGCGTTCACTGCAACCTGAATCACGCGTCCGGTCTTCTCCTCGCGGAACTCAATCGGCTCGCCCGCTGCTCCATCCGTTTCGTCCCTCAATCACCGGCGCACCATGCAAATCCTGCATCAGCCAGATCCATTCCCCCACCGGTTGCGACCACACTTCTTTGTACGTCCAGCAAATTTGCGTTGGCCAGTACGGCACATCGTTATACTCCCTTGTTTCGATCCCCACCGGTAGCGCACCCACCATCTGCCCGGACCGCACGCTATACAGCGGTGTCCAGTCATAGCCTTCCCCATACATGACGCTGGCGGAAAATGGATTTCGTCCCAGCAGCCACTGCGCCTGCTGTTGCGCCAGGTCTTCCGCTTCCACGTCGCCGCGCAATTGTGCCGCCGCCGAAAGCGCTTTCGCCTCTGACAGCAGCACGCTGGAATTCCCTCGGAAATCAAACCACACCGGGAATCTCCGCAGATAGTATTCTCCTCCCAGCGGCACGCCGCGATGCACCTGCTGCACATAGGAATCGCGATCCGCCGCGCGCAGTGGCGTCCAGTCTTTCCCCTCAGGGATCAATCGCGCTTCACTCTCTTTGTACACGGCGGCAGGCAACACGTTATACGGCTGATCCACCTTCGCAGCAACTTGTTGGTAGTACTTCGAATGCAACACAATCGCCGAATACCATTTCATCCAATTCGCGTTACCATGAAACGTCTCGCATAAGTGTGCCAGTGCGATCACCGGCTCTTCTTCCTGTCCTATATGAAAGCGATGAAATAGATTCTCCCGCTTAGGGCCGGTGTAAAAATAGCCCGTCATCGGAATGCTCCACGGCTGTATCTTCTGTTCCTGCGACGCCAGTATCAGTTCGCCCAGCCGGAACGCTTCGTCTGCATACTTCCGCTCTCCGGTCGCCCGGTATAAATCGACAGAGGCGATTGCGCCAAATGAGATACGCTCCAACTCATCCGGCCTTCCGTAAATTTCCGGAAGCGGCTCGGCGGTTTTCATCCCTTCAACCGCATAGTTCCAGTCTTGCTCTGCTGTTTTCAAACTGCGAATCGCCAGCTCCGGATTGCTCTTCTTCAACACGCGAGCCGCAAGCGCCTCCACCGCCGCCACGCGAAAGTTCCACTCCGGATTGTTAACCGCTTGTCCGCTGCGATCATCCGCATCCCCGATGATTCCATTCGTCCAATAGCTGATCAGTTGCCCGGTCGTGCGATAGCCGTCGCCGAAGCTCGTCTTCAGCACCCAACGCAATCCCCACGTTCCTTCTTCCAGCAAGCGCGCCCGCAGCTCCAGATCTTCTCCTTGCTCCTCAAGCCGTTCGGCAAACGAAAACAGCGCATAGGCCATCCCCGGAGTGTTGCCCGTCGCGGTCAGGTCTCCCGCGTCGTGATACCCGCCATTCACGATGATGCGTTTATCCCCGTGAATGCTGTAATCGTCCAGGTGGCAGATTCCATGGATTCCGGGGATTACCGTCCCGCACCGTTCGCTATACATGAAATTGATAGCTTTCCAGATGCTCGCCCGCCACGCATCCGGCCCGATTTCAAATGGCCGCGTGGTCGTTGCGCCGGCGCGAATCACATATTTCCCAGGCGCCTGTACTTCGGAAAAATCCAGAACCTCGTAATTGCCCAACAGAGTTTTCTGCTGCTCCGCCGCCTTGGTGAGCACAACTTTGCCGGTTCCTTGCTCCACCACAGAAAACTCCTTCGCCTCCAGCCTGCTGGCAATCGCTGTTTTCGTTGCGCCCGCCGTGTATCCCGCGTGACTGAACGCGATTTTCCCCGCCGCGACGTCCCACCCCTCCACGTGATCCGCGTCAACCTTTTCCAGTTCCAGTTGGTCGATATACAGAATCGTCTGGTCCCCCGGGTCCGGCAGCATTTTCGGCAGGCTGTACGCAAATTCCAGTTCGGTCACTTTGTCCCGGTCGAGCGGCGCGATCTCCCACGCCACGTGATTCCATTCGTGATTCTTCAAAATGATGGACTCGTGCCGCCCCTCGTTATAGCGATCCGGAAGCACGTGCGCGCCCTCGTTGTGCAGCACCAGGGAGGCCGAAATCGCTGGCGCGCCGATAACGTCGGGATAGACCCAGATCGAAATCCGGTTGTAGGCGCTCCAATTTTCCGAAGGGAACTTCCGGCTGGCGATCAGGTCTTCCCATTCACCCGCGCCCCCCACCTTCCCAATGTTTTGCGTCGAGCGAATCCGCAGTGAGTGCTTCCCGTTCTTCACGGGAGAGTCCGCCAGCGCCATATCTCCGTCGCCGTGAAACGTCCATGTCGCTGCGTCTTCCATGGAATCGAGCACCTTCGACTCCAGTACCTTCTTATTCAGCCAGCGAGCTTCCGCTCCATCTTCATACACCTCCTTCATGGGCACCCTCGGCGCGTCTTGCTGGGCGGCAACTTTCTGCCCTCCAAAGACCGCCAAAGCAAGCCACGCATACAAAACTCGATTCCGCATGTCGACGCCCCGCAGCGCGCATCTCATCAGCACTCCTCCAGACCCCGATTCAACTCGCCGCCCAATCTTTCTAATGAATAATTCAAAAGTAGTATAGACCTAACCAGCGTCCCCCCAACCGCTGATCTCTGATCTATTTTCATTTCGGTTTTTTGCGCCGCTTTCCGCCTTGCCGCGCCCTACTCCTTCAAGGACCCGCAATCTCTCCGCAGGATCTCCACCCCGCGTCTGTCATTCCGAACGGAGTCTGCGGAGTGAGGAATCGCGAGGCAACTCCCTTGCGCGAAAAACCAAGACAACAGAGCCCCGCTCCAAAATGACGAATCCACTCTCAAACCCCGTTACCATTCGAACAAAACGTCCCAGAGCCTGTGACGATACTCACCATATCCACCGGGAATAAGCACATACTGAAACCACTATGGATAGCCTTCAAGAGTTTCAAACCGCGGCCCACGAACGAGGCTTTGTTGACATGGAGGAATGTGACGACGGCTGTGTTCTCTGGCTCAGGCAACAAACTCCCGACGCCGTTACCAAAACCCACCACCGCATCTGCCTCGACAGCCAGACCAATAGCGCAACCGTCTATTGGATGAACAGTCTTGAAAAGGTTGTTTCGAAAACGTTTCGCAGCGCTGCCGGTCTGCGTGCCTGGTTTGCCCTGGACCCCCACGCCCACAAATCCTGAAGCCGCCATCGCGGACGCGCTATGTAGATTTTATAAACAGTACTAATTGTGAAAATACCCTGGATTTAGGTTCGAATGCCCGCCGCGAAAAACTTCTTCGCATTCCCGCGCCTGCATCTCCTTTATTTTGAGATGCATCCACAAAAGTCCGGGGGGTGGACCTATCTATTCGTTAGGCCTTGAACCGCGCGGGTGGGTTTCTCACGAGTCACCTGACGCGATTCACGAATCCCGTCCCGCTAACTCCTTTGCATGCCACTCTTACAGAAAACACCGGGGGCAGGAGCGTCTCCGGAGTTCTTCTCCCGCAAGTCTGCACCCCTATCTTCAATTCGTCCCGTTGCTGCGCCGGATCTCCAGCGCCACCTGCGGCGGGTTCCCACACGGAATATTTGTGAAGAACCGCAACGTGCCGGCATTGTCCCGGAATGCCAAGCCCGATTGCTGCGATCCGCCTTTGTATTCACCCCATTCGCGGGGAATGCACGTGACGCATGCCGGTTGTCCGAATCCGAGTCGCGGCACCGCTTTCGTCTCTTTTGTGTACATGTACAGCCAGCCGCAGGCGGCCGCCACCGCCACAATCACCATCTTTCGCAACAAGTTGTTTCTCATGGAGACTCTCCTCGCGACTCGTCATAACACCCGGCCCGCAGCCCTATTGGCCGATTCGGCCGAAGAGCCGTCCGCGGAACACGGTGGCCCCTCGGCGGCCGGAATGGCGCTGCTGATGAGGAGTCTCTTGCCACGAACGCTGGGTAGGATTAGATTGTTCCTCCATAGACGGCTTTCGAGTTGCTTAAGCGGACCGCCTGCCGCTGCCATGGTGTGACGGGAGGGCCGCGTGTTCTCACTGATCTGGAGTTTGCTGAAACCGTACCGCAGCAGCCTTGTGATTATCCTGGCTGCGATGCTGGTTCAGACGGCCATGAGCGTGGCTGCGCCCTGGCCACTCAAAATCATCCTGGACAATGTGGTCGGCGAGCACAAACTGCCGCCATGGCTGGACGATTTCCTGCGCCCGTTCATGACCAGCGGCGGCAAGATGCAGATTGCCGCTGCTGCCGCGATTGCCACGATTCTGATAGCGCTTCTAGGCGCGGCCGCTTCCTACCTTGCGAACTACTACACCACCAGCGTGGGGCAGTGGGTTGCCAACGACCTTCGGCTGCGCACGTATCATCACCTGCAGCAGCTCTCGCTGAACTACTACAACACGCACGAGATGGGCACGCTGTTAAGCACCATCACGGCAGACGTGCAGACCATCCAGAATTTCGCGTCGTCGTCGACCCTGGGAATCCTGGTGGACATGTTCACGATCGTGGCTATGTTGGTCATCATGTTCTGGCTGAATTGGGATTTCACGATGATCGCGGTTGGCGTCACCCCCTTCATGTTGCTCATGGTGTCGCGATTCAAGAAGGCGGTGAAGAAAGCGACGCGCGAAGTGCGCAAGCAACAGAGCAACGTCGTTGCGGTTGTGCAGCAGGGACTGGAATCCATGCGGGTGGTGAAAGCGTTCGGCCGGCAGGATCTGGAGCAGGAAGAGTTGAGCGAAGTCAGCAAGGCGACAGTGGAAGCAGCGCTGAAAGCGCGGCGGGTAAAAGCGCTCTTGTCGCCAATCGTCACAGTAACCGTTTCGCTGTGTACCGCGTTTGTGCTCTGGCGGAGTTCTTCGCTGATTTTGAAAGGCACCATGACCGCGGGCGCGCTGACCGTGTTCCTTTCCTACTTGTCGAAATTCTTCAAGCCAGTCCAGGACCTGGCCACGATGACGAATACGATCGCGCAAACCGCCGTGGGAGTGGAACGGGTGCGCGCGATTCTGGAGGCAAATGACGTGATCGAGGAGCGCGGCGACGCGCGCGAACCGCAACCACTGAAAGGCGAAATCAAGTTCGAGAATGTGGCCTTCGCCTATAACAAGGACGCTCCTGTGCTCACAGACGTAAACTTCGAGATCAAGGCGGGCCAAATGGTGGGCGTGGTCGGACCGACTGGTGGCGGGAAGTCCACAATTGTGAGCCTGATTCCGCGCTTCTACGATCCGTCGGCTGGCAAGGTTTCTGTCGATGGCGTGGACATTCGCGACTATAAGATTGCACGGACTGCGCAACCAGATTGCTTACGTTTTGCAGGAAACGGTGCTGTTCCGCGGTACCGTGGCGGAAAATATCGCCTACGGCCGCGGAAGCGCCACGCGCGACGAGATTGTGGAGGCAGCAAAACTGGCGAACGCCGATGAATTCATCGCCAAAATGCCTCATGGATACGACACCATGGTGGGCGACCGTGGAGACACTCTTTCAGGCGGACAGCGCCAGCGCATTGGGATTGCGCGGGCGCTCATTCGCAATAATCCGATTCTGATCCTGGATGAGCCGACGGCTGCGCTGGACACGGAATCGGAACAGTTGGTGATGGAAGCCCTGGAGCGCTTGATGAAAGGGCGCACTGTTATCACCATCGCTCACCGCTTGAGCACCATTCGCAACTCCGACAAGATTGTGGTACTGAAGGGCGGCGTGGTGGCGGAAGAGGGCACGCACGATGAATTGATGGCCAAGAGCGGTGTTTATGCGGAGCTCTATCACATTCAATTCGACAAACCGCCGGCGGAAGCTGCCGCCGCGGCCACCGCAAGCGCGTCAACCGATGGCGGTTCGGCGGCGTGAGGCGACCGAAAAATGGATGCTGCGGCGGGTGTAGCAAAGCTCGGATTTCGGAGGAAGCATGTCGCATACACTGATCGTTCTGCCAGATGATTCCGCGAAGCCTATTCTGGATGCCATCAACGGCGCGACGAAATCCCTGCGCGTGAAGATGTTCTTGTTTTCCCATCCGGACCTGTTAAAGGCAGTGATTGATGCAAGGAAGCGCGGCGTGCACGTGCGAGTGATGCTGAATCCGGCACGGCGCAGCGGACAATCGGAAAACGCCGACACGCACAAGAAGCTGAAAGCGGCAGGAATCGAGGTGATTGATAGCAATCCGGCGTTCGACGTGACGCATGAGAAATCGATGGTGGTCGATGACGTCACCGCCTATGTGAAGTCGTTGAATTGGGATGTTAAGAATCTGACGGAGACTCGCGACTATGCTGTCGTCACCACGCACGAGCCCGAAGTGAAGGAAGTGATTGAGTGTTTTGAAGCGGACTGGCACCGCAAGCCCTTCAATGTCGACCAGAATTCTCTGCTGATCTGGTGTAGTGGAAACGGCCGGGATCGCATCGCGCGGTTCATTGACGAAGCCAAGCACACGCTGTTCGTCCAGAACGAGCGCTACCAGGATTCCGTGATCATCGAGCGCCTGGTCCGCGCCAAGGAACGCGGCGTGAAAGTGCACGTAATGGCGCGTCCCCCGCATAAGCTGAAGAAAGAGAAGCTGACGGAGGGCGTCGGCGGGTTGCGGATTCTGGACGATGTCGGAGTTAAGGTGCGCAAACTGAAGCATCTGAAACTCCACGGCAAGATGCTGCTCGCCGATCACTCCCGCGCAATTATTGGATCTATCAACCTGGCTCCCGGGAGCTTCGATAGCCGGCGAGAGCTCGCGATTGAAGTGCACTCGCCGGAAGTGGTGGAGCGACTGCGGAAAATTGTGCACCACGACTGGAAGCACTCACATCCGTTGGATCTCACGGACGAAGGCTTGCTCGCAGAACTCGAGCAGCACAAAATCGATGCTACAAGTGAATTGGCACTGAACACGAAGGGCAAGAAAAAAGGGAAAGATAAGAAGACGAAAAAAGCCAAGAACAGTAAAGGAAAGAGCAAGAAGCGTTGAATCGAAGTCGCTTTGCGCCTCGCGGCTTCTCACGGATTCACATACCACTGGTAATACACAAGGCATCCCAGCAGGAATGCGGCCCACCACAGCACGAATACGGTCCACATCCAGCGACGATAGTTCGAGAAGCAGAATCGGCGCGGAATAAGCGGCGTGCCGGCAACCAGAATGACATAGAAAGCCATAAGCCACGCCAGCGCGCCGACGAAGGAGTGCAGCAGAACGATTGCAACGGGAAGGTCCTTCCGGGACATGGGATACGAGGCGGGAAGTTGATGGCGAAGACTCGGCAGCATGATGCGCAGGATGTAGCCGAGGTTCAGGAGAACGACGGCGGACTGCAGTATGGCATGCAGCCGAAAGCGCTTAACTCTGGCCAAGAGCACTCCGATGCTGAGCAGCAAAACTAGTGCAATCTGAGCGTGGAGATTCAGGCGTGGCAAATTGAAAGCAAAAAATAGGAAGTTCATCGGCACCGTTCCTGGCCTTTGGACTCTTATGTAGGGCGAGTCCAACTGAGGAGGAAACCAAACGGGCAGCACTTTTATTCCGTCGAGGTACGGCTGCTGATCAATGCTGGTCGGGTTGGTTGCAAACCGCGCGAGAGTGAGACTAGATTGTTGAACCTGGAGCCGACCATGAGCACGCAACAGATGACGCTGCCTGCGCGGTACTACACCGACCCGGAAATATTTCGCCAGGAGTTGGAGACTTTCTTCTGCGGAATGTGGGTGTGTGCCGGACGCGAAGAGCAGGTCGAGAATCCCGGAGACTATTTTCTGAGCGAAGTGGCGGGCGAGAGCATTATCGCAACGCGCGACAGTGGGGGAGCGTTGCGCGCTTTCTACAATGTCTGCCGGCATCGCGGGACGCGGATGTGCCGCGAAGACAACGGAAAATTCGCGGGGCGCATTCAGTGCCCATACCACGGCTGGACGTATGGACTGGACGGCAGGCTGCTGGGCGCTCCGCACATGGATGAGGCAACGTTCCAGCACGAAGATTATCCGCTGCATGCCGTGCACGCGGAGGCCTGGGAGGGAAGCATATTCCTCAATCTTTCGCGCAACGCAACGCCACTTCTAGAACAGCTCGCGGACCTTCCGCAGAAATTCGCGCCATGGAAGATGCAGGAACTCCGCGTCTACAAGCGGCACGATTACGAGGTGAAGGCCAACTGGAAACTGATCGTGCTGAATTACAACGAATGCCTGCACTGCCCCATCTTGCATCCGCTCCTGACGCGCATCACCGATACCATGAGCGGCGACAACGATACGCCGCAATCTACTTATATTGGTGGATCGATGCTGTTTCGCGGGACGGCCCAGACCATGAGCATGGACGGCCAGCGCCGGCGGGATTATCTGCCTGGCTTGAACGAAGAACAGCGTAAACAGGTTTTGTACTACGCGGTATACCCGAATCTGCTGCTCAGCTTGCATCCGGATTATGTGATGGCGCACCGGTTGTGGCCGCTGGCTCCGGATCTGACACGGGTGATCTGCGAGTGGTATTTTCATCCTGCGGAAATGGCTAAGCCGGAATTTGTTGCCGAGGATGCGCTGGAGTTTTGGGACAAGACAAACCGCGAGGATTGGCTGATCTCGGAGTTATCGCAGCAGGGAATCAGCTCTCGGGCCTACACGCCTGGACCATATTCGCCTCGCGAAGGGTTGCCGATGGCGTTCGATCGAATGATTTTGGAGCGCGAGAACAGGAATAACGGCCGTTTTGAGAAATGAATCAAGGACGCGTTGCGTGGCGGGGAAGATTGGGCTTGATCCCAAAATGAGCGCTGCCCCAATCACAGAGAGTTTCCATCAAAGGAACAAGTTTCTTACCTTCCGCGTTCAATGAGTAGGTCACCTGCGGCGGATTCGTCGTTGTAACTTTTCGCGTCAACACTCCGTCGCCTTCGAGTTGCCGCAGTTGATCCGCTAGGACCTTCTCGGAAATCTTCGGCAACTTTTTCCGGAGTTCCGCAAAGCGGTGCGGGCCAAAGGAAAGATGCCAGAGGATCTGGACCTTCCATTTTCCCGACATGACATGTGATGGAAGCTTGGACCGGACACCCGTGATGGTCCTTCATTTGGCTAATCCCCAGCGGCTGGTTCCTGTTGCCGCGGCGCTTACTTTTTTGTGCGTACTTCCGTCTAATTCTCCGCGATTATACAATGCCGCCCTTGGACTGAGCGCACCGACAAAGTCCCGCAGCTCGGCGCCCTGCCCCTGACGCGCTCAAGAAGGGAAATACCATGATTCTGATTACTGGAGCATCCGGGACGGTTGGCCGCGCCGTTTTGGAAGAAGTGCGCAAAGCCGGCAAGCCGTTCAAAGCCATGTACCGCAACACGGAGGACGCAAAGAAGGCTCCGCCGGGCGCTCCAACCGTACTAGCAGACTTTGCCGATAAGAACAGTCTGCAGCAGGCGCTGCAAGGATCGATACGGCCTTCGTGGTGTGCTCTCCGATTCCGCAATTGGTCGAACTGGAAGGCAACATGATCGACGCCTGCAAGGAAGCTGGCGTGCGCCACGTCGTTCTGAATTCTGCGCTTGGCGCCGGCGATTACCCGAAGTCCTTTCCCAGTTGGCACCGAAAGGTTGAGGACAAGTTGAACGCCTCCGGGCTTGGATACACGATTCTGCGGCCAAACGGCTTCATGCAGAACATCGTCGCTTTCCATGCGCCCAGCATTCGGGCGCAGGGAGCGTTCTACGCTTCGATGGGTAGCGCAAAAACGAGTGTAATCGATGTGCGCGATGTGGGTCTTGCTGCAGCAAAAGCACTGATTGCACCCGCGGAACACGCAGGCAAAACCTATGAGTTGAACGGGCCGGAAGCACTAAGCAACGACGAGATTGCCGCCGGGATTTCCCGCATTACTGGACAAACGGTGCGCTATGTCGACATCCCGGAAGAAGCGCAACGCAAGTCGATGCTGGACCTGGGAATGCCGGAGTGGCAAGTAACGGCGCTGCTCGAACTGCAGGAATACTACATCACGGGCAAATGCGGCACAGTGACAGATGTGATGCCAAAATTGTTAGGACGCCCGTCAATCACGCTTGATCAATTCCTGAACGAGTTCAAAGACAGCTTCCGCGGCCAGGCTGCGGGTGCATAAGGAGAGATCAGGGATGAGCACGAGCGCGCAACCACAAGAATCCGTGAATCCGAAGAGCGGCATGACGCAGACGGAAGCAAAGGAATTTGTACGCAACCACTTCGAAGAGTTCGTCAAACGGAAGAATCTAGACATCGGCAACGTGAACTTTGCTCCGGAGTTTGCCGATCATGGCGCGGATGTTCCGCCGGGCACTCCGCCGGGACCAGCCGGGGCGATCCAATACGTAGGCGGTGCCTACAAGAAATTTCCCGATATCCACGTGAAGATCCTCGATCTGATCGCCGAGGATGACAAAGTGGTGGTGCGCAATCGCTGGACCGGGACAGAAGCGGCGACTGGAAAGAAATTTGAATTTTCCGGAATCGTTATTGGCGGATCGCGAAACGGCAACTGGTGGAACGCTGGGCGTACCTGACGCCGCCACAGCCAGCGAAATCTTAGTCAGAGCGAACCGCGCAGCCCGAGCTCGTCGGCATTTTCGCGCATCGCGGCGATGCAAAACGCGATGTGTTCATCGAGAGGGACGCCAAGTTCTTCGGCGCCTTTGATCACGTCTTCCCGGCTGACGCCGCGGGCGAACGCCTTGTCCTTCATGCGTTTTTTCACCGAGCCCACTTCCAGATCAAGAATGCTTTTCGACGGGCGCACGTAGGAGCAAGCAGTGAGAAAGCCAGCGAGTTCGTCGCAAGCGAAGAGGGTGTGTTCCAGCAGCGACTGCCGCGCAACGCCGGAATAATCGGCGTGAGAAAGGATGGCGCGGATCAACTCCTCCGGGTAGCCATGCTCGCGCAGAATTCTGGCGCCTTCGGCGGGATGCTCGCGATCGGGCGCGTGGTCATTGTTGGGCCAGCGTTCGTAGTCGAAGTCGTGGAGAAGCGCGGCCATGCCCCAGGCGTTCTCGTCGGCGCCCTGTTTGCGGGCGTACGCGCGGACGCAAGCCTCTACGGCCAGCATGTGTTTGCGCAAGCTTTCCGAGTGCGTGTACTCGCACAGCAGATTCCAAGCATCTTCGCGGGACGGCATTGGGACTCCCGCATATTTCAGATCAAGAACAGAGCAAATATCCTACAACGGATGAGGCCAGATGTTCAGAGGCAAGCGGCAGGTACGCCAGGAAGTATGCGCCGCAATGGTGCAAATGTGCCGAAACGAAAAGCATCAGCACTGAGCAACAAAAGCACAACCTGTAGACAGTGAAGACGGCGTTGACGCTACGGGCAGATGCTTTGCCGCGTGCCCGTCCGGACGGACAGGCGAAAACATGGCGTAAACAGGGGCGATTTCGGGCGTTCGCCTCCAACATTTTTCAAAAATACTCTTGACACTGTATGGCCATTCAAGGGAAACTCCAGTCGCGCCAGTAACTGCCTTCCCCCCGAGAACGTTCCGACGTTCCCTCCTATCCGCACGCCGGAAAAACTAATAGTCAGCGAGGAGTCCCGGTGTCGGCACATATGGAAAAAGAGACCACTATGAATTCGTTGGAAATGGATAGGGAAGTCATTCGCTGCAAGACCTGTGGACTTGTCCAGTACCGGACGCGCACCGGCAACTGCCGACGCTGTGTTCGGGCACTGCCCCAGCGAATGGAGTATCTGATTCCGCAGGAAGTTCCGCAAGAAGAGCAAGCGGTTCCCGAGGCAGTGGCAACCAAGTTTGCGAATCAGGAGACGGTGGAGAACATCGGCCAACGGATTCGCCAACTGCGTGAGTCGAGGACTATGACACAGAGCCAGTTGCAGGCGCGTTCGAAAGTCAGCCGCTCATATCTTTCACGCATTGAGAGCGGGCAGATGACACCGAGCCTCGGCACACTGGAAAAAATCTCCGAAGCGCTGAACGTCGGGTTGAACCGGTTCTTCATTCCGGAATCGGACGGCGAAGCGTTGCTGGAAGATCCGTTCATCCAGGGATTGCGGCCGTTCCTGCGCCAGTTGGATTGGGAACAGTGGCAGTCCATCCTGAAGCGCTTGCAGGCGATCAGCGATCACGTGAACGCTGCGCCAATCACACTCCGCCCTATCGGTAACCCGGCCCGGCTGCCGCAGCCCGCGCCGGCGAATGGCAACGGGCAGAACGGGCATATCGGACACGCCAGCCATTCGAATGGGCTCGTACCCGCTCACGCCCATGATCCGCAGGGCTATTCGCTGCGGCGTCCAGGGGTTCCGGTGTTCCAGCGGCCATTGGCACGCTAAGAGCAGTTTCGAATAGAAGAGTTTGGTGGAGCGGCGTTTCTCAGGGGAACGCCGCTCTGTTTTTGCGTGCGAATTTTACGGGCGATACGCGGCGGCAGGCTGAACGTCGATCAACTACTCGCGGACCACAGAGACTTTGGCGGCAGGGACTTCCATACGTACCAGGCGGTGATTGCCGTCGAGATACAGTGCGATTTCCAGATCGTTCGTGACGACCTTCAATCCCTCGTAGGATTTTCCTTCGGCGCTGACTGAACCGACCGAGTCAACCGTAATTGTACCCGGCGTAAGCTCCTGCGGAATCAGGACAGGAAAAGACTGCGTGCCGCGCTTGGACCAGTCATAGACACGGGCAAGCACCGCATACTGATGATAAAGGTTGTTGTCCAGCACGACGATTAACGGAGAAGAGAACGAGAGATCTTGTTCGAATGGCCGCGCACCCTGTAATTGAAGAGTCATTTTTGCTACACCGTTGGCGAACACCACGTGCGCGGAGTTTGATTTTTCGGCTTGCGAACTCCACTCGTAGGTCATGGGCACGCCGTCGGGCTGCAGCGTAAGCGTGCCGCTGACGGTGGAAGACGCGCCTTGGGGCGGCTTTATGGAGGTGGTGCCGTGCGCCGTCCAACCTCCGCCAGACGCCACGATTTCAAAATCCTCGTGGCCGACGGACTTGCCATCGAGCAGAATGTTGAACTTACCTTTTTCCGGCGCGAACAGGGAACCGGCGGCGACTTTCTTCTGCGCGGCGGTGGCCAGCAATCCGAAAGCGAGCATGCACAGTAGAAGCACACCGGCATAAGAGGCGCTGGCTCGAAGCTTTCGAACATTCGGCATAAGATTCCCCCTCAGGAACGCGGTTTTTCCACAGCCAAATCGGATTCCGGATCGTGCCCGGGAAAGGAGACGATCCCGCGGCGAAGAATTTCTGCCACCACATCCGCAGGGTCGCCGGAGCTGTCCACACGAAAGTCTGCGAGCTGATAGGACGCAATACGCTGGGCATGGAGTGCGCGGAAACTGGTTTCATCGCGGAAAAGCGGGCGGCCAGTCATGGTCATGCAACGCGAAAGCAGAACTTCGATGGGCGAATCGAGCCACAGGACCGGAACTCCGGAGTTACGCAGAAATTCCGGCGCTCCGAGTTGCGCATAGGTGCCGCCACCGAGGGCGATGATGGTGGGTTCCTGGCGTTCCAGCGAACGGCCCAGAGCGGCGCGGAGTTGTTCGGCTTCCAATTGGCGAAAAGCCCCTTCGCCATGCCGTTCGAAGAATTGCGGAATGGTGATGCCGGAGGCTGCCTCGATCTTCTCGTCCAGGTCAACGAACCGCCAGCCAAGTTGTTGCGCCAGACGAGAGCCAATCGTGCTCTTGCCGGAGCCCATGAAACCGGCAAGACAAAGGACGGGAGTTCGCGGCGCAGGGCCACGCGGGATGAAAGTTTGGCTCACGATTCGGGAAAGCGCCCCTTAGGGACGCTTCAGAATTCGGATTGTACCACTGTAGGAGGAGAGTTCGACTTTGGCGAGTCCCTGGCCAACGGTGCCGAAGAAACTGTTTCCACGGTTTCGGGAATGGTGAGCACCGTGGACATCCGGTCTCAGGAACTCGGTCGCCTGATTGTCCACAGTGCCGGTAAGAGATCGCGCGTCCACATCCAATGAATCGGTGGGAGAGAAACGCACCTCGACGGAACCCTTGGTGCTCTTCATGCTGTAAATCCCGGTACGCACAAATTCGCCGTCGTAGAGAAGATTTCCCGTGGCGGTCATGAGGTTGATTCTCATGAGCGACGATTGCAGGACTTGCGCGCCGCCTCCGATTGAAGCAAAGTCCAGCTTACCGGTGCACTGTGTGCACTTCAAAGAACCGCCGGTGGTTTTCACGATGATGTAGCCCGAGACTTCCTTAAGATTCACGTCGCCGGCAACGCTTTCCAGTTGCATGTCGCCATTCACTTGTTCCACGTAAATCAGGCCCGTCTGGGTCTTCAGCTGAAGCTCGGTCTCTTCAGGAACGGTCAAGATGAAGTTGGCTTCTACTTCGTGGGGCTGCGTGGAATTTACCAGTCCCGTGGCGCTGATATCGATGCGATCACCCGCCTGCTCCAAATCAATGGCGACTTTCTCGGGAGAGGAAGTGCTGATCACCACCACTTCCGGATTCTTCGAGGACTTTACCTCAATCCGCCCATCGACGATATTTTGCAGCACCACCGTGGGCCGGCCCTTCACCGCGAAATGCTGTTCTTTGTGGTCCGGAGGAGCAGCCACAGCCGAAGCCGCGGCACAAAAGAGGATGGCAGTTCCTACTGCGGATAAGACCGTGCGGTCGTTGATTTCGAGATGAGGAATCACTGCTCGCTCCTTCCACTATCCAGAATCGCGGCAACCAATTGTGCCTTCTGCTGGTAGGCGCTCGCCAGATATTCACGGGCCAGCGCGTCATTGGGATGCTTCTTCAGATGCTTCTGACATTCCGCAATAACCTCGTTGATGATGCGGAGATTCTCGCGCAAAGAGGCATCGGCCTCAACAGAAGTGCCGGCCAGATTCTGTGGGTCCTGCAAACCGGCCAGCGTACCGCCGTAAACATCAGCTGAGGGCGCCGGCTTAAAGTTCTGAGTTGCGCTTGTAGCAGGAGTCGAGCGGCGTTTTGCCACTACCTGCGGTGCGGGAGCCGGGGCAATAGGAGCGGGCGAACGCGGCTGTTGCGCTGCGGCGGGTTGCGCGGGAGTCTGAACTCGAGCCACAGCCGGGGTAGGCGGATTGCTTTTCGTGACGTTTACCGGATTCTTGTGAACGGCCAGAAAAGCAGCAAATGCCAGGGCAAGTCCCACCCCGGCAGAAGCCAGAACACGCGGCCTGAACAGGCTCGGGAGCGCCTGCCACCATGCGGCTTTTTCCGTCGAGGCGGGCGCGCTCTGTTTGATCAGCCCTTCGGCGGCCATCTGCGCGCGCAGTGAAACCCACAAGCGTTCCGGTGGATCAACTTCGGCGGGGAATTCCCTTGCGGAAGAAACGATGACGCTGAGATCAGCGAATAAATTCCGGCAAGCGGAACACTCGGCGAGATGCGACCGGGCGGCCAGCGGAAGCGGGTCGAGCCCGTCTTGCTCCAACAAAGCCTCAAAATCTTTACACTGCATACATCCAACTCCGATGGGAGTGCTCCTGGTTGGCTCTCCCAGTCAATCACTTTCGAAATCGTGCAGCGTGTGAAAACGTAGGCCGTGCCTCATAGTAGCTCAATCCGATGGGCCGGTCTGCGTTTTTGCGGCGTGGCGTTCCTGGCGAGCCTGCTCCCGGATCTCTTCCTGGAGAAGTTCGCGCAGGCGCGTGCGCGCCTTGTGCAGCTGCGATTTCGAATTTCCTACCGAACATCCCATGATGTCGGCAATCTCGTTGTGCTCATACCCCTGAACGTCGTGGAGTATGAAGACGGTGCGATAACCCGGCGGCAGCTTCTCGATGGAGCGTTCGAGGTTCACTCTATCGACTGCACCGGAGAGCCGCAAGTCCGGAGCACCCACGTCCCGTTTAGGGCCGGAATTCTCCGAATCGGGCTCCAGCGATTCTTCCAGCGAATCGGTCGGAAGCGACTTCTTCCGGAGGCGCATCAACACCACGTTAACGGTCATGCGATGCAGCCAGGTGGAAAATGCCGATTCGCCCCGAAAGGTCGCTATCTTGCGGAAAAGTTGGAGAAAAGCTTCCTGCGCCAAATCTTCCGCATCGGCGGGATTCCCCACCATGCGAAGGCATAAGGCGTACACCCTGCGGCTGTGAAGCTGAAAAAGATGCTCGAAAGCCGCTGCGTCCCCTGCCTGAGCACGGCGGATGGCTTCCGCTTCAGTCCACGCAACCGGTTCGGTTGGTCGTTGTCGGGCCAACTGTCCAATCGCGGCGCTACTGGTACTTCTGATGCGCCGGATACCTCCAAGAGTTGTCCCTGCGATGGCGGAAGAGGCACACATAATCAGCTATAGAGGGGGCAAACCCTCCATAGGTTGCATGGGCGATCGCTGCCCGCAAGGTGAGCCTATTGTCCCTTGATCGGCGTTAACCGTCTATGGGCAAGATGCCGGACGCGCACGGCAAAGCGGTCCGGGGAAGCAACCACGTGCTCGTTCAAAGAAGCCTGGAATTCCGCCAGTTGGTCGTCGGGCAAGACATGAAGAAAGCACTTCAGGATGACAACGGACTCGCGAAGGCAGGTGTTCAGGTCATAGTGTGAGGCGTCCATTATGTCCCAGTAGCGATCCGGCCGGGCGGTTAAGCCCTGTTCCAGCGTTTCCACCGCGGAACCATAATTCTGCTCTAGTTCTTCGGTCATTTCGGCCAACGCCGATAGCTTGTAAAGGAATTGCGAGCGACTCGTGAGGAGGATTCGCCCGAATAGACCATTGAAGCGAGCGAGCCACTGATTTCTGGAGTTCTGAAAGTGTTCCGGATTCAGAGGAGCTAGATTCGGAGTGGTTCCGAAATGGCGGGAATGGACCTGCATCGCACGGATTAGTCCGAGAAGCGGGGCGACTAGATTCTGGCAAAGCGCCGGCGCGACACCAAGTAGCTGGTGCGCCATACCGAGACGGCCAGCGCGGCGCATGCCGAGCGCCTCATCCAAGTTGATACTGAACATGCAATAAGAAGTTTCAAGCTGGTGGACGGTTCCCAAGTACACCTGCGACTTATCGCGGGACAACGGGATGCGCCACTCTCTAGACACGGATTCACCACGCTGGGAAGATGGGCGGGAAGCCAAGGGGAACCTCCGAGGAGCGATAGGGTGGAGTATAGCAAATCTGCAAGGGGTTCTAACATGAGAATATTACCAAAAAGGCCCCGCCGCAAGCATTCTGACAACTCCCTCAACTCCCGGTGGCCGACAAGTAGCTGCTGCCTTCCTTGCCCTCTGCGAGCCGTGGCATCTATACTCCCTTTGCCGGGAAAATGAAAGGACATACAAACTCTTGCAATTCGAGCCACGTGACCAGTTTGCGCAACGCGAAAAGAAACTGGAGCAGATCCAAGCACTCGGTTACGAAGCGTATCCACGCGAATTTCGATGGACCGACCGCCCTGCGGACCTGACCCGAGCCTTTTCCGACACACCAGCGGCCGAACTGGAGGCCAACCGGAAAGACGTGGCCGTCGCGGGACGAATTATTTCCTATCGCCTAATGGGAAAAGCAGGATTCGCGCATTTGCAAGGATCCGGAGCGCGTATCCAGATTTATGTACGGAAGGATGTGGTCGGCGAACGCGGATTCCAATTGTTTCAGTTGCTCGACCTCGGCGACCACATTGGAGTAAAAGGGCATCTTTTCCGCACCAAGACCGGTGAATTATCGATCTGGGTGGAGGAGTTGTTCTTTCTGACTAAGGCGCTGTTGCCGCTGCCGGAAAAATGGCACGGGCTGGCGGATATCGAGTTGCGCTACCGGCACAGGTACCTCGATCTGATCGTGACGGAGAAATCGCGCGAAGTGTTTCAGACGCGTGCGCGCCTGATCAGCGAATTGCGCACGTTCTTTAATGCTCGCGGCTACATCGAAGTGGAAACACCCATGATGCACCCAATTCCGGGCGGAGCATCGGCGCGCCCTTTCGTGACCCACCACAACACATTGGATATTGACCTTTATCTTCGCATTGCGCCGGAGCTGTACCTGAAGCGCCTGACCGTGGGAGGCTTCGATCGCGTCTACGAAATTAACCGCAATTTCCGTAATGAAGGAATCTCCACTCAGCACAATCCTGAGTTCACCATGCTGGAGTTCTACGAGGCCTACAGCAACTATAGCGACCTGATGACCCTGAACGAGGAGCTGTTCGCGCATCTGGCCAAGGAAATCACCGGCAGCACCACGGTGAAGTTCGGCGACGTCGAACTGGACTTCGGGAAATTGCAGCGGCTCTCCATGCGCGAGGCCATCATCAAATACTGGCCGGAAGGCGCGGGCCCGGCGCCGACGCTGGAAGAACTTGCTTCGCCCGGCGGAGCGCCCCGAGCCACGGAGCGCTACAATTCCTGGGCCAAGGCGAATCACGCCCCGTATGCCGCGGCCAAAGGCAAGCTCTCTGACGGGGAGTGGACCGGCCTTCTCTTTGAGACGGTCGCCGAGGAGCACTTGATTCAACCCACCATTCTTTGCGATTTCCCGACGGAGATTTCGCCGCTTTCGAAGCAGAAGCCTGGCGATCCCTCGGTGACTGAGCGTTTCGAGATCTATGTGGCGGGCATGGAAATAGCCAACGGCTTCTCTGAGCTCAACGACCCGGCCGAGCAGGAGCGTCGCTTCCTGGCCCAGATCGCGCAGGGCGGCGACGAAGTTCCCAAGCAACTGGATACCGACTATATCCGCGCGCTTTGCCACGGCTTGCCGCCCACCGCCGGCGAAGGACTAGGCATCGATCGCATGACTATGCTGCTTACCGACTCGCACTCCATTCGTGACGTAATCCTGTTCCCGCAACTCCGCCCGGAGTCGCAATCTGGAAGAGCCAGGCGAAGCGCAACGCGGGAAAGTGTAGAGGCGCCCGCGGCATGGGATTCGAATGGTTTGTGGCGCGCAGGTACTTGCGATCTCCGTACCGGCCCACCATTCTCCGATTAGTCACCTTGTTTTCCATTCTGGGTGTGGCAGCGGGTGTCGCCACGCTGGTGATCGCCCTCGCCATGAACAGCGGCTTTCGCGAGACGCTGCAAGACCGCTTGCTCGGCGTGACCGCCCACATTTCGCTGACGCGCCCCGGTTCGGGTGGGATCCACAATTACCAGGAGCTCACGGAAAAATTGGAACAGATGCCTGGCGTGCGCTCCGTGACGCCCGCGATTTATCAGACGGTGCTGATGTCCTTTGCAGGGCAGGCGCGAGGCGTGGTGCTGAAGGGGATAGACGTCAACCGTGAAAAGAAAAGCGATGAAGCGCTGCAGAAGCTGTCCGCCGGAAAACTGGATTTCTTGCCAGATGCCGATGGCATCGAAGCGTTGCTAGTGGGAAAGCAACTTGCCGATGAATGGAAATTGCAGCCAGGCGAGTATGTCACGCTGACAAGTCCGCAAGGCCGCCTGACTCCTTACGGACTAATTCCGCGCACGCGGCGATTTCGCGTTGGAGGGATCTTCGACTCTGGGTTTTACGATTACGACGAGAATTGGACTTTCGTGGCGCTTCCGGCAGCGCAAGCGCTGGCCGGTTCCGGAGACATCGTGAATGTTCTGGAATTTCGCCTGGTAAATCCGGGGGCGGCCGCGGAGATTGCTCGCAAAGTGGAACAGGCGGCGGGCCAGGGATTCGTCGCAGCGACGTGGATGGAAGAGAATCGCGCGCTGTTTCGGGCGTTGCGCCTGGAAAAGCTGGTCACTGCAATCTTCATCGGACTGATCACGTTTGTTGCCGGCCTGAACATTCTTGTCGTGCTATCGATGACGGTGACCGACAAAGCGCGCGATATTGCGGTGCTTCTCTCCATGGGCGCGCGTCGTGAGCAGATTCGGCGCATATTTTTGTTGCAGGGAATAGCTATCGGCGCGACGGGTACGCTGATTGGTTTGACGATTGGCTATGCCTTCAGCTGGATCGCTGGCTCCCGCCACCTGATTCCCCTGGATCCGCAAGTATATGCCGTACCCTACGTGCCGTTTCATCCCAATTTGCTCGACGGGCTGTGGATCGGCGCCGTGGCGATGGGAATCGCAATCATCGCGACCATTCTGCCGGCGCGGGAAGCAGCGCGCCTTTTGCCCGTGGAAATTCTAAGGTTTGAGTGACATTCCGCGCGGGCGCTAGGGTGTGGAAAGGGCAGATTGTTTGGAGGGCTATTTGCTCCTATCAAGTGGTGGTGTGGCCCAGAACGGGACGCGAGCGTTGGTGCGCAGCCCGGTCGAAGAAAAAGCAGCCTGCAAGCCATTGAAAGATAGCCGGTTAGCTAAGTGGACAGTTAGGAGCAGTTTATCGAAGAACCGCACCTGGCACCGCAGGTCAGAAAATGGGAAAAGTGTTGGGCTTCGATGGGCGCAAAAGAGAGTTTTGACACTAGTTTGACAGTGGAGGGATACTGCACGGCCTTCGAAGCGCATCTAATGCTGTAAGGGGTGCGGCGAGGAAATCAGGGCACCAAGTGGTCCGAATCGTATGGACCCGCGGGCCGCGAGGCTTGGGACGTGATCGCCATGGTGGCGGAACAATACACCGGGAACGAAGAAGCGGCGGCAACCCTGCTCGAAGCGCGCGGGTTGAAGAAGACTTACGGCGCGCGAGAAAAATATCTGGAAGTTCTATCCGATGCAAATCTGAGTTTGCGCGCAGGAGAGATGGTTGCGATCGTGGCGCCATCTGGAGCGGGGAAAAGCACGCTTCTGCATTTACTGGCTGCGCTAGACACTCCAACAAGCGGTGCAGTATACTTTGAAAATAAAGCGATAGAAACAAATGATGACGCGGCGTTGGCGAATTTTCGCAATCGCGCCGTGGGGTTTCTCTGGCAGCGGCACCAGTTGTTGCCGGATTTTACGGCTACGGAAAACGTCGCGATGCCACTGCTAGTGCGCGGAGAGCCACAGGAAGTTGCGCAGAAAAAGGCGCGCCAGTGGCTGGCGGAAGTGGGCCTGCAAGATCGGGCCGACCACCGCGCCGGAGAGCTTTCGGGAGGGGAACAGCAGCGCGTTGCGATCGCTCGGGCGCTCGTCACCGGGCCCAAGGTGCTGCTGGCAGATGAACCTACCGGAGACCTGGACGAGCAGAATGCTTGGGCCGTGTTTGAGTTGCTGGAACGGCTGCACCGCGCGCATCGCCTGACGTCGCTGATTGCGACGCACAACCTGGCGCTGGCCGAGCGGTGTGACCGTGTGGTGGGACTCGATCATGGCGTTCTGCGGACTCGCGCGGTGAGAGCCGAAGCGAACTGGACCCCAAAGGGAGAAGCGAGCTAATCGTGTTCGAACGATATACGGAAAAAGCGCGACGAGTCATCTTTTTTGCCCGGTATGAAGCCAGCCAGTATGGCAGCCCCTACATCGAGACCGAGCATCTGCTGCTCGGCTTGATGCGCGAAGATAAGGCGCTGGCCAACCGTTTTCTGCGCCAGCAGGGTTCTATCGAATCCATACGCAAGGAAATCGAGGCGCGCATCACCATCCGCGAGCGTATCTCCACGTCTGTGGAGGTGCCGCTGAGCGCGGAGTGCAAGCGCATTTTGAACATGGCCGCCGAGGAAGCGGAGCGCCTGGGCCATAAGCATGTCGGCACCGAACACCTGCTATTGGGGATTCTGCGGGAAGAAAAGTGTTTTGGCGCGGAGATTCTGATGGAGCGGGGCTTGCGCCTGTCTGCGCTTCGCGAAGAACTATCCCGCACGACGGGTGAAAAGACGACGGCGGCGAGGCCGAAAGAAACTTCCCTGCTGGCAGAATTCAGCCGCGACCTGACCTCCGCTGCGGCTGAGGGCGCGCTGGATCCACTGGTCGGGCGCGACAATGAAGTCGAGCGGGTAATCCAGATTCTCTGCCGCCGCACCAAGAACAATCCCGTGCTGATCGGCGAACCCGGCGTCGGCAAAACCGCCATCGTGGAAGGACTGGCACAGCGTATTTCGGATGGCGACGTTCCCCCGTTCCTCGCAGACAAGCGCATCCTTTCTCTTGATCTGTCTTTGATCGTTGCCGGCACGAAGTACCGCGGGCAGTTCGAAGAGCGCTTGAAGACCATCATGAAAGAATTGATGGAGAACCAGAATTCCATCGTGTTCATCGACGAGCTTCACACCCTTGTGGGCGCCGGTTCCGCGGAAGGTTCACTGGACGCAGCGAATATTTTGAAGCCAGCCCTGTCTCGCGGTGAAATTCAGTGCATTGGCGCGACGACCCCTGGCGAGTATCGCAAGTCCGTCGAGAAAGATCGCTCCCTGGAGCGCCGGTTCCAGGCTGTGAAGGTGCCCGCGCCGAACGAGGACGAAGCCATTCAGGTGATCAATGGCGTGCGCGAGCGCTACGAGAAGTTTCATGCCGTGGGATATACCGATGAGGCTTTGCGCTATGCCGTATACCTTTCCAATCGCTACATTCCCGACCGTTTCCTGCCTGACAAGGCTATTGATTTGATCGACGAAGCCGGGGCGCGCGTGAAACTGCGCCAGGCCTCCGTGCCCGAAGAAGTCGGCGAAGTGCAAAAGCGCGTGAAGTTCATCACTCACCGCATGGAATCGGCGATCGCCGCGCATGAGTTTGAGAAGGCGCGTTTCTACTCGGAAGAGGAGCGCAAGGAAAAAGAAAATCTACGAGTGCTGCGCGAGCGGTACAAACTGGACGACGCCTCGACGGGAGTGGTCACCCGCGAAGATATTGAGGAAGTCGTTTCACGCTGGACTGGAGTGGCGGTCACGTCGATCAAGGAAGATGAGCAGCAGAAACTTTTGCGCATTGAACCTGAGCTACACAAGCGCGTCATCAGTCAGGACAAAGCCATCACCGCACTGGCACGCGCCATTCGCCGCAGCCGCGCCGGCCTGAAGTCGCCATCGCGGCCGGTGGGTTGTTTCTTTTTCCTCGGGCCGACGGGCGTGGGCAAGACAGAAGTAGCAAGGCGGCTGGCGGAATTCCTGTTCGGTTCAGAGAAGTCCTTAATCCGTTTTGATATGTCGGAATTTATGGAGAAGCATTCGGTTTCCAAGCTGATTGGCGCGCCTCCAGGATACGTGGGCTACGAAGAGGGCGGGCAGATGACGGAGCGCGTGCGTCGCACGCCGTATTCGGTTATCCTATTGGACGAAATCGAGAAGGCTCATCCGGACCTATTCAATATCCTTTTGCAGGTTTTTGAAGACGGGCAATTGACGGATGGTCTTGGCAATACCGTCGATTTTCGCAACACGATCATCATCATGACTTCCAATCTCGGTGCGCGGCACTTGCAGAAGCGCACCTCCATCGGCTTCCAGTCGGGTGTGGACGAAGCCGGATTGAAGAGCATGGAAGATCTGGTCATGGGAGAAGTGAAGCGGTCGTTCAATCCGGAGTTTTTGAACCGGCTGGACGAGGTAATCCTGTTTAACCCGCTTGGTGACGAGGACCTGCTTCGCATTATCGATCTACTTGTCGGCCAGCTGAACGACACGCTGATTCACCGCCAAGTGCAGGTGGTCTTGTCGCCCGAAGCGCGCCAGTGGATCCTCGAAAAAACGTGTGCGGACCGCAATTACGGGGCGCGGCCGCTGCGACGGGCTCTGCAGAAGTATGTAGAAGACCCGCTGTCCGAGGCACTCATTCAGGGTGGGATTCAAAGGCCGGCGACGCTGCAAATATACGTCGCGGGGGAAGTTCTCGCTTTCCGGCCGGTTGCTGAGGCAACCCCGGTCGTCCACTAGCGAATCTGACGCAACAACGTGTGACCGCCAAGCGGTTAATCCTTTTGGGGGAAGCCGCAGAGCGAGCTGCGCGCAGCCAGTCCATACCGGGTCTGGCAGGAGAAGAACATCTTGGGTTTGGGGGCGCGGCCTTGAGCCGATCAATGGCCGCTCAAAGCATAGTCTGTTTTGTGTCGAGGACAGCCGCCCGGCTTGCTGCCGTCAGCGCTCGTCTTGCTGCACCATTCCTCATTTTGGCGTTTCTGGTGGCGTTGTTTTCCGCTGCAGCAACGGGAGCGCCGCGCAGCTCGGCTGAGAGCAACGCTCGTCCCAAGGGCACCTACCTGTTTCACGCTTCCCTGAACAAAAATACTTTTGAAGAAAAGATTGAAGATTTTACGCCGCCGCAAGCGACGCAGACGCCGAGTTCCACCACGACGTCCAGCGGGAACGCGTTTATCGAGCGAATCGATTTCGTTGGGAACCGCCGCATCCGCACAGACACTTTGAAAGCCCGCATCTTCAGTCGCGACGGCGATCCCTACAACGAAGACACCTTGCGCCGCGATTTTCAGGCGCTGTGGAACACGCAGTATTTCGAGGATGTAAAGCTGGAAGTACAGGATTCTCCCAACAAGCCCAACGGCAAGATCATCATTTTCATCGTGACCGAGCGCCCGGTGATCCGGCGCATCCGCTATGAAGGCGCTCATTCGGTTTCGGAGTCAGATATTCTGGACCGCTTCAAGGAAAAAAAGGTCGGTCTGACGGTCGAGAGCCAGTTCGATCCTACGCGCATCAAGAAAGCTGAAGTGGTGCTGAAGGATTTGCTGGGAGAGCATGGACGGCAATTTGCGACCGTGACCCCGCAATACGAGCGCATCGCCTCCAGCAACGCCATTATTCTGGTTTTCAAGATCGATGAAGGCCCCAAGGTAAAGGTCGGCAAAATTGAGTTCACCGGGAATCACGCTTTCAGCAACCGCAAATTGATTCGCGCGATGCGGCACGACCGCCCTTACGCCATTCCCTTGTACTTCACGGAAATCAACGTGATGTCCAAGACCTATGACCACGACAAGTTGACCGAGGACATCCAGGTCGGAATCATCGGGCTATACCAGGACAATGGGTATTTCCGCGTAGTGGTTCTGGATCCGATTATTAAAAATGTGGACACCAAAGAATGGCGCTACGGCATTCCTCTGGCGGGACGCACGGAAGGTAAAGCGGTCAATATCACCATTCCGATCGAAGAAGGCGACCAGTACAAGATGGGCACGCTGCGCATCGTCAGCAGCGATCCGGATAAAGCCCTCTCGCTGAAAAAGGATGCGCTGGAGCAGGCCTTTCCTCTGAAGCAGGGGGACATCTTCTCGGCTGCCAAAATCCGCAAGGCCATGGAAACGTACACGAACATTTACGGCCAGTACGGCTTCATCGATTTCGTGCCGCAGCCCGAAACGGAAATCAACAATCAGGCCAAGATCATCGACATCATCATGAAGTTCGATGAAGGCAAGCAGTATTATGTGCGTCGCATAGACTTCACCGGCAACACCACCACGCGCGACAAGGTTATTCGCCGCCAATTGCTGATCGACGAAGGACAGTTGTTCAACAAGCGCGCATGGGAGTTGAGCATCCTGCGCCTGAATCAACTGGATTACTTCGACAAGCTGGAAGCAGACAAGGCCGCGGAAATCAAGCGCAACACCAAGGAAGGCACCGTCGACCTGCTGTTGAAGCTGAAAGAAAAAGGCAAACAATCCATTGGCTTGCAGGGTGGTGTCAGCGGATTGTATGGCGGATTCATCGGCCTGACCTATCAAACCAACAATTTCCTCGGCTTGGGCGAAACGCTGACGCTTTCCGCGCAGTTCGGCAACTTGCAGCGAAGCTTGATGTTCGGATTCACGGAGCCGTACCTGTTTGACCGGCCCATCTCGACGGGATTCACGATTTTCTCGAACGAGTATAAGTTCAACCAGGCGCAACAGGCGGCCCTCACGACCGGGCAGTCTGTCAGCATCAACCCGCAGTACATTCAGGATTACACGCAGAACAGCGCGGGCTTCACGATTTTTGCCAGTTACCCGCTGCGGCGTTACGCCTTCACGCGCGTGGCTGTTTCCTACGGACTCACGCGCACAAACATCACGACGTACAACCAGGCGTCGGAGTTGCTGTTTACGCAATTGCAGTATCAGAGTATCGCGGGTCCCGCGGCGCTGAACGGGATTCTGGCCAGCACCATCACGCCCACAATCAGCTACAACACCATCAACAACCCGATGAATGCCACCTCCGGGAAAAGCATTTTCTACTCATTGGCGTTCACCGGTGGCCCCTTGGGCGGCAACGTTAACACCATCACCAACACCGGTGAGATCAAGTATTTCCATCCTATCAATAAGAAGCGCAACGCCATCGGCCTGCGTTTTCTGGGTGCCTATACAACCGGTTTTGGCGGCAAGGATGTGCCGCCCTACAGCCGCTTCTACATGGGCGGCGAGCAGGACATCCGCGGGTTCGACATTCGCGCGATCTCGCCGGTCACCTACATTCCCAGCCAGTTCAATCAGACCGTCAGCTACTACAACAACCACAATTTGGGGCCGAGTGGATTGCCGACGCTGTCGAGCTTCAGCGTTCCGGTCCTCGGGTATACCATCACGTTCCCCGGCGGTGACACCGAACTTCTCGGCAGCGCCGAATACCGCATTCCGATTGCCGGGCCAGTCAGCATGTCTCTATTCGTGGACGCCGGAACCGACGGTATATCGCAGCCGGGCTCGCTGAAACTCAATCCTACCGGCGTCGACAACATCAATTCGGTGTTCCCATTGGTGAATCAACAGGCGCAGTTGCAAATTGCTCCGGGCACAAACTTCAAGCTGCGGATGTCTACGGGTATCGAATTCATCATCAATTTGCCGATCGTGCAGGCGCCGTTCCGAATCTACTACGCGTATAACCCATTGCGGCTGCATGAAACCATCGTGGCGCCCTTTGACCAGCTGAACAATCAGACTCTCTTTCTAACGTGTTCTTCGCTGGGGCTGCTCGATCCACAGAATCCGTCCAAGTGCAATTCGGCAATTCTGTCGCAGCTTCAACCGACGATCCAGAATCCGGGTCGCTTGAACTATTTTGAACCGCAGAGCACGTTCCGGTTCTCGGTAAGTCGTACGTTCTAGGCCAATGGGAACAATGGAATGAACAGGTTTCCGCATCAAGTCAGGCAAGTGGGGTGCCCGGGAACGCCGGCGCCCGTACGGGGGAGACGTCCGTCATGAAGTTGCGAATGCTTAAGCAGGCTGCGTTGGTGCTGGCCGGCGCAGGAGTCCTAGCGGTTGCAGGATGCAGCAGTTCCTCGCCAAACCAGACGGTCGTTACCGTATCGCCTGCCCAGACAGCGGTGCTGGCAGGTCAATCGACCTCGGTCACCGCGACCGTCACGGGGCCCACCGGCGTTCTGACGGTGACCTGGAAATGTACGTGGACGACGACCACCTCCACCACAGATTCGACTGGGAAAGTCACCACCTCAACGCAGACCGGCGGATGCGATCCTAGCAGCACCGACTATCCGAAATACGGCTCCGTGAGTGACGAGACCCAGAACGTTCTTACCTATACGGCGCCGCCATTGGCGAGTTACCCGCAGCCGGCGCCGGTGATTACGCTGACAGCGACTTCGACGGCAGAAAAGAACAAGAGCGGCACGGGTACGGTTAATCTGGATTCGGGCATCCGCGCATCGATTACGCCGTCGACCGCGACAGTGCCCGTGGGGCTAAATCCAGCGGCGACAACCAAATTCACGCCTTCGTTCTTGAATGATAATGGGGTTGATGCGACCTGGCTGGTAACACAACCGGTACTCGGTTCCACGGGCAATCCTTCGGCGAGCTCCAGTTCCCCTACCTGCAGCCCTAGTTGCGGAACGATCGATCAGAATGGCGTGTTCACCGCACCTGCCACAGTGCCAACAAATACATTCCCAGTCACCAGTACGTCTTCGACGGCCAATCCCGCTAGTGTGACTGTGGTTGTGACTTCGAAAAAGGACAGCGCGGCGATCGCTGGCGGCATTGATTACCCTTATCAATTCCTCCACGAATCCGCAGACCTTCAATGGCCTCTTCCCCACCTCGGTCGCAGCGGGAGGAGTGGAGCAGGACATCTGGCTGGATGCCCATAACGTGCTGAACACCACCTCGATCTCCTTTACCGATCCACTGGGAAACACCTCGGTCCTGGACCAGACGCAGATTTTCACGATTCCTGTCACCACCGCTTATTGCACCACCAGTAGCACGGCCACCTGCGATAGCTCCATTGTTACGCGCATACGGTTGAACTCTCAGCAAATCGCTAATCCTGGAACGGCCCAGATCTCGATGGATATTCCCGATCCTAACAATACCGGATCGCTGATTACCAAGAGTTTTCCCCTGACGCTCTTCCCAGCCAGACCAGGCCTGGTCGCTTCTGTTCCCGACAGCTTCAGGGTGGGAACGAACACAGAGTTTACGGCCGATGGTGGGTACTATGGGGCGGGGGCAGGATTGGCAAAGCTTCTTTTTAACGGCAACCCCGGCGTGAGCATTGCTCCCACGAATGCGCGAAAGTTCTCTCAGCCGCTTCCGGGAAGCCAGATTCAAAATCCCGGTCTATACCAGGTCAGCGTCTTGAGCAATGCTCAGAGCAATCCCCCGCCGTTTCCGAGTGCGACCACGAACGTGGCGGTGCAGTCGAATTACCCCAATCTGCCTGCCCCGGTCTCAAATCCCCTTGCCCACAACTGCGGCGACGGGCACGAACCTTGCTCCTAGTAGTATCGCCTTGAACTCCACGAAGAGTTACGCGGTGATCACGGAGCAGGCCTCCAACTCGATTCAATACGTCGATCTGAGTTCCGGAACGCCGACTACGAGTATTCCACCGTTTACCGTGGATTCGAACGGACACGGAGTAGGCAAAGCTCCCACCAGCGTGGCCATCGATGATCAGTTGGGAATTACCGTTCCGGGAGATACGGTTGCCGGCAGCACCCACGACCTCGCCGTGGTGGTAAATAGCGGAGACGCGACGCTGTCGCTGATCGCCCTGCCGAACGCAAACTATCAGCAGTTTACGTGGTTGGGCAGCGTGGATATGAGCAAACTGTTGGTGGAACCGGCAGGAGTCGTGACCGTGCAGCCGGCTCCGTACGCGGTTGGCGTTGATCCCACCACGCACCTGGCCGCAGTGGCCTACAGCAATTCGAATCTGGGATTCATCGTGAACATCAACCCGATTCCGGTACAGAACCCATCGCCAAATGATCCCACGCAAAAGTGTTTCATTGGATCAACGGTGACAAAGCCTCCTTGTGCCATTTCTTCCGTTTCTATGAATACGGGAGCGACTCCGCAAATTGCGATGCAGCCGCAACTGCCGGTGGCTTATATATCTCCGGGGGCTGGTCCGAGCGGGGGAGGATTGACCAGCGTGGTGAATCTGACCCAGACCAATACCAGCGTGAACATCGCGGCAACGCCCAACGGAGCGGTTCGCACGAACAACATCGTCACCATCAAAACGGTGGCACCGAGTGGAATCAATGCGTCGGTAGGTGGCACGGTCCTGATCAGCGGCCTGGATAAAGCAGACATGGACGGCTCTTACCAGGTTTCCAGTGTGATCGATCCTTATACCTTCACATATGCGAGCAAGGGTGCCAATGAATCCGGCGGAAGTCCGACCTCTGGAACGCAGGCGACCGTGCAGTACGGCAACCCGTATCTGACGTTCAACATTGCGAATTCCACCGTCGGCGTAACCATCGATCCAATCACGCGAGCGGCGGTTTTCGCCGATCCGGGAACGACAACTGCGCAAATCCTGATTCTGAAATCTCTGGATCTGACGGTGAGTTCAATCACGTTGCAGGAGGGAGCAATACCAGGGCAGCCCCAGCGGTACGCTTACTGCTCCCGAGCCTGGCATACGATTTGTTGCGGTTGATCCGTACACAAACGTCATCATTACGTTTAATCCCACGGACAGCATCAACGACATCTCGCTGATCGATCCGGTCGGCACCGCATCGGTTTCGCCTGGCCGCATCGTTCCAGCGATTCCTACAGGTCAGGTGGGAACAGGAAGCTACACGCCTTCTGGCGGAACTGCGGTCACTGTTTATGGCGCAATGGCGTACGACCCGAACACCAGGCTTGTGCTGGTGGCGAACGCGGGAAGCAACAGCCTGACGTATCTGAACGTGGATCCTCCGCCTAGCATCTTTAAACCGGTACACGTGCAAGGACTCGTGATAACAGCGGGTGGCGTACCCAACGCGCAAGCGCCTCTGAATTCCACGACGGGCGCAGCGGATGGCGGTCCCATCTCCTGCAATCCAGCCGCTCCCACCGGCTTGACAACCTGCATGCCACAAGGCGCGCTGATTGGGTCGGCGAGTGCCACAGTACAAGTGAATGGAGCAGGATTCGCGCCAGGAGCCCAAGTTCGGCTGGATGGCAATGCCGCGGGCATCAACACAACCTTTATCAGTTCTGGACAATTGATCGCCACCATTCCCGCGTCTTATCTCACGCTGCCGCATGATTTCGCACTGGACGTTGTAGTTGGCAACAACATTTCCAACTCCACCGATTTTTATGCGGTGGGAACAACGGATTTGACACCGATATGCGCCGCAGCCAAGCCAGAAGCCGTGGCTATCGATCCGGTACGAAATGTGGGGGTGGTGACCCTGAACGGCTGCACCACCGGCATGATTGCGATCGTGAATCTGGACTACCAGGGGCTTCACAGCTACGGCAAGCCTTACGGACAGGTCCTGGCTACAGCGAACGTGGGTAACATGCCCTTGGGAGTGGACGTCATCCCGCGGTTGGGTTACGCCGTGGTGGCCAACAATAAGGATGGAACTGCTTCGATCATCAATATCAGCGATCCTCTGAGCCCGCAGGTTCTTTCGTTTACCAGTGGGACCACGAGCAGCAGCAGCGTTACGGTCGGTATTTCACCCAGCGGTGTGACCATCGATCAGGATCACGCCTATGCGCTGATCGCCAATACCGGTTCCAGCACTATCTCGTTGATTGATTTGACGGCGCTGATCGCCACTCCAGTCGGCACTCCGGTTTCGGTTCCAATCGCTGTGGATGCGCAACCCTTTGCGATTGCCGTCGATCCGAACCGCGGCGTCGCGGTGGTGACAGCCCTGCAGCAGGTGCAGTTAGGCTCGGTCTCCGGCGTGCTTGATGTCGTCACCCTGAACGGCTCGCCCGCGAAGTCCAGTTCCTCCAGCTTGAACACTCTCAGTTCCGCACCGACCGGAATTGTGTACGATCCTGCGCCGAACCCGGCTGTGTTCTATACCACTTCACCGCAGCTGAACTCGGTTTTTACGTTCAATCCGGATACGGGAGGCACGCAGACTGTTCGCGTGGGCGTGAATCCGTTCTCCATCGCCTACAACTATCAGACCGGAACGCTCCTCTCGGTAAATGCGGCGAGCACTGGCAACAGCATTTCTGTGATTGACTCGCAGACGCTGAGCACCCAGGCGACCGTCGGAATCGGCAGCCAGGCTCAATTTGCGGCTGCGATGGACAACGTGTACGGCACCGCGGTGATCGCTGACCAGAACAACAATCGCGTGCTGTTCGTGCCGATGCCGAAGTGAGTGGCGCGAGACGCGGTCAACGAAAAGACGTGACAGATGCGGACAAAGCAGCGAAAGTACCTCGTCTGCGGCGCCGCGAAGTGAGGTTTGGAATTGCGGGTACAACAGCCAGTCCGGTATACTGCTATGTTTGTGCTATGGCTGGCGGAGACTCCGTGGGGTGGAGACGCCCGCATAACCAGGTGGACATCCTGAAGGACTTGTCGACAATTCTGTTGTCCTCGTTCAGTTGGGATCACCAGAAATTTTAACCGGCAGACGGTTAGGCATCCGAAGGGTTACCCATGCCTCCAGCAAGGAAGCGGAAGCAGACGGCAAACCTGGAGAAGAATAATAAGGAGAACACAGTGAATTCCAGAAACATGATTTGTACGGCTGCTCTGGCCGTTGCGTGCCTATTCAGCACCGCAGCCGTCCATGGGCAGGGAGCAGCGGGCGCGGCGACTGGCACGAAAATCGGCACGATCAATATCCGGCAGGCCATCGTGACGACTGCGGAAGGGAAGCAGGCGTCCGCGGAACTGCAGTCGCAGTTTGCCGCGCAACAGAATGAATTGGAGGCGCTCAACAAGCAGATCAACGATCTGCGCCAGCAACTCGCTGCCAACGCCACCACCTGGGGCGACGACCAAAAAGCGCGTGTAGCGGCCCAAGGGCAGAGACTCACCGCAAAGTTTGACCGGCAGAACACCGCTCTGCAGGAAGATGTGAACGCGGCTCAGAGCGAAGTGGTCGACCGCATCGGCAGGAAAATGATGGACGTCGTTGAGCGCTATGCGCGCGAAAACGGATTCGTCGCCGTCTTCGAATACCCCGCCCAGAATACCTCGGTGGTCTACGCTTCCGCCAACATCGACATCACCGCTGAGATTATCAAGCTGTACGATCAGGCCTATCCCGCGAAGGCAGGAACGGCCCCGGCCACAAAGCCTCCGGCCACCACGCCGAGGCCTGCAACACAACCGCCAGCGACAACTCCGAAGCCGGCGGCTCCAACCAAGCCATAAGGCTGGGCGCGCGGTTCAAGTCAGCGAGAACTGCCTCGATCTCGGTCGGGGCAGTTCTTCTTTTTGAGGGATCGATTCCCTATGCCTTGTTTGTGGAAGGATTGCAGAGCTGGTTCACGACCCACTAGTTTCCGGGTTCGGCTTCAACCGGAAGCGGCTGTTTTGGTTTGTGGACTTTGTTTGAGGTATCGACCTCGAAGAGCATGTAGTCGGTCAGAAAATGTTTGTGGTGATAGCGCTTCCCGTGCAGTTCCATGTACATCTCTGCCGTCCACGGGAGCCACAGTTTCGCGGAACCGTTCTGGAAACTCACCGGACCATAGTCGACCGTGAGATGGTCGCGAGAGAGTTCCAACTTGTCGATAGGAGCGATCAGATCCGTTTCGACGCGCAATAAGTCAAAGCTGGAGGAGGCCACCCAAATCCGTCCTTTAATGGGAATGTCATACAGCATTCCCTTTTTGCGCCATTCGCGCACCCCGGTGAAACCCGCCGTCGCGGTATTCTCTTGGAAGCGAATCTGCCAGGCAGCTTCACCACGCACGCTCGTTAGCCCCTCACATTCATAGCTGAATCCGTTCTGATTCGCTGGCTGCAGGATCGACACGCCCAGACCATTCAGACCGGTGGTTGCCAGCGACGTGGGAAAGGCAGTGGTATCCGAATTCCCGTTGCGGCTTTCTTCCAGATACACGGAACGTTCTTTGAACGGATGCACGAATACGATGTAGGAGAATTCCCGCGTCACGGCAGGGCCGGGCATGCCGTAGCGATCGATTTGCTGGTGCTCGATGCGCTCGGTAGCCGTAAACTTTTCGAAATCCTCCAGTTGCATGTTCATGCGGTGTTGCGCGCGCGCCAGAACCTCGTTCAATCTGCACGGCGCATCCGATGCCAACCGGTATTCCATGCTATCGATGTCTGGCGGCGCCCACGGCCGCTCCACAACAGGAGATAGCGGGACAACTGGCAGCGGCGGGGAGGCAGGTTGGCCGTTTCATTCTTCGTGTCATTCGCAGGCTTCGCTGTGGTCTGCGCCAGTTTTTCCTTGGCCTTGGCAGCAGTGGCGTCATTTGGAAATTGCGCCACAAGCAATTCCCAGGTGGCCTTGGCTTGCGTCGACTTTCCCTCCGCGTCCTGAATCTCGCCCAGCAAGAACGTGGGATACGCGCCTTTTTCCTTGGCGAGACTGGCGGCGCGCTGCGCATGCTTCTCCGCGTCTTCCAACCTTCCTGCCTTGGCATAGGCAGAAGCAAGGAGCAGATGAGTTCGCCAACTAGCCCCGTTCAGGTCAAATGCCTTCTCGAGCGTGGAGATCGCCCCGCTGCTGTCGCCCGACTGCAATTGCATCTCACCTACCGCTAGAAGGGCTTTCTCATAACCGGAATCGAGTTTCAAAACGTTTTCGAACTGCGACCGCGCTAAATCGGTCTGATGCAACGCAAGTTCGGAAGTGCCCAGCAGATAGAGTGCATCGGGATTTGAAGGGGCGATCTTTACGGCCTTAGCGAAGTGAGTCCTAGCGGCCTCGTATTCCTGTTTGCGCATCGCGTCGAGGCCCCTGTCCATTTCGTTTTGCAGTTTGGGGGTCATTAAAACGCCCGAAGGAGGACGGCTATTCCCGGAAGTTTCTGACTCCGGGTGAAGGTAGATGAACACCGAGACATCAGTGCCGAATCCAGCCACGCTCAAACGTTCCGTAGTCGGTTGGTAGCCGTCACAACTCACCTCTATTTCATAATCGCCCGGCATGACGCTCGGGAACTCCGCCGTCGAAGTTTCTCGCGTTGGCAGTCGCATGTCGAAACTTCTGACCATCGAATGCAGATGGACGTAGGCTGACCCATCCAAGGGATTGCCGCGCATGTCACGGACGCTGACTTTCACGGCGACAGGTTGGGGTGGTGTGTAGGTGCCACTACCTTGGCTGGGAGTTGGAACAGGCTTTTGCGCGTGAAGGAAGGTGCCAGAGGCGAGGAGCAGGATAAACGCGAGGCTGAACTGCAAACTGGGACGAAGGGTGAGGCCGGACATACCACAACTCCGCTCTTCGGAAGAGAATGAAAGCCTACGCAATCCGACGGGGCGGGTCAAGCTTCGTCTCTTCTCCGGACGGTTTACCAGCCAAGCTTGGCGCGCGGACGAATGGCGCAGGAAGTTTGCACCAATCTGTGTTATTGGAAATGTTGGAGTTAGCAAAAGGCGCCGGCGATGTCGTGAGAATCAAGCCCCTCGACTGCGTTGGGATTCGGGCACGGGCCACCGGGGGCCGGCCGGGCCCAGTGATTCCGTAACGAAGTTTTCTGAGTAATCCAAGTATTTGATTCTCCTACCGTTGGCCCCTTTTTGAGGTGCTGAGCAAATTCGCATTGCATTTTGTGTGTGGACATCCAACCTAATCTGAGATAGTATATAGATCTCAGATGAAAGAACCAGTTGATTCTGCTTTTCATCGCTCTAGCCTCTCGCCTTCCGAGCGCAAATTTCGCTCTCGGGTCGCGCAGCTGGCTTCCAGCCAGTGGTTTCTTCGCGGCACCCTCTCCGAACGCTTTCGCAAATGTGGCAAGTCGAACTGTCACTGTGCACAAGGCGATCCACACAAGTCCCTGTACCTAGTTCAGAGTCACGCGGGGAAACCACGCCAGATCTGTATCCCCAAGGTATGGGAGCAACGAGTTCGCCAAGCCGTAAGCAGTTACCAGCAAATGCAGCAGTTCATCGAAGAAGTTTCCGAGTTGGAATGGAAACGTCTTCGGGCAAGGAAGCGATAAACGTTCTCCGCCGCCTGATTGCCTACTCGGAAAAAATCTTCTCTCTCTCTGCAGATATCCTCACGCAGGTTTCTGATCGGAGATTAGAACCACGCATCTCCGCGGCGGCGGTCGTGAAATCGGCTTTAGTGTTGTTCTGGGCCCGCATGGGCAGCATCAACGCCTGGGCCCAGATCGGTGGCCGGGCCCACTTTTGGCAGAGTTGGCTGGCTGAGCCCGCCTGCAGCGCAGACACTCTAGGGCGGGTCCATGCACTACTGGACGCCGACGGGCTGCGGCAGGGGATACACCAGGTTTATGAACGTCTGAAACGCAACAAGGCGCTACCCGATCTTTACGGGCTGGGCGTAGTGGTTCTGGACGGCCACGAAAACCACGCGAGTTACTTGCGCCACTGTTCCGGCTGCTTAGAGCGCACCATTCATGGAGAGAAAGGCGATCGCATTCAGTTTTATCACCGGCAAGTCACATTGCTGTTGCTGCCCGGTGCGCCACCGGGACGGGAGGCGGTTCGTTTGCTCCTGGATCAGGAGCCGCAACGACCTGGAGAAGATGAAGTGCAAACGGCGCTGCGTTTATTGACGCGCGTGATCCCTGCCTATCCGCGCGCCTTTACTTTGGTGCTGGCCGACGCACTCTACGCCCAAGCACCTTTTTTCAATTTTCTCCTGGCTCATGGCAAACACGCACTGGCCGTTCTCAAGGATGAACGACG
The DNA here is from genome assembly GCA_963792145.1 of Candidatus Acidiferrales bacterium. Lineage (GTDB taxonomy): Bacteria > Acidobacteriota > Terriglobia > Acidiferrales > UBA7541 > Acidiferrum. The sequence continues at coordinate 153,765 of CAWBVH010000032.1, read as the reverse complement.
CGATCTGTATCAGGATGTCGCGGGATTGTTCCAGCACGTAGCGCCGCAACCGGGTCGCTACCGATCTCGCCAGTGCTGCTGGTGGGATTTTCCGGACCTGCTCTCTTGGCCGCAGGTGCAAACCCCGGTGCGCGTCGTTCGTTCTCTGGAAACCTACTCGGTACGCCGGCAACTCGACAAGCGGGACGATCCGCAAAGCAGTGACTGGATCTGGGTGACGACGCTATCGCCTACCGAGGTTCCCGTCGAGCAAGTCGTCCGTTTGGGACACCAGCGATGGGATATCGAGAATTATGGCTTCAACGAGTTGGCCAACGAATGGCACTCCGATCATGTCTACATGCACGAGCCCGGCGCCATCGAGTGCTTCTTGCTCGTAGCCTTCCTCGCTTATAACGTCTTTCATGCTTTTCTGGCCTTGAATGTGAAGCCTGCCGCACGAAAGGGCAAAACTCAAATCTTCTGGGCTCGACTCATCGCCGCCGAGCTTTATAGCGAACTGACTCCCGTCGGCATGTCGCCCTGAGATTATTTCGCGTTTCCTCCAGAACCTCTGCTCATCCTGGGGACCTGCAAGGAGGTCCTTCTGCCCGTGGCTGTTCGCGTGGCGCTGCCGGCCCTTTTTCTCCTCGCTAAACCCAGTGCGAATCTCATGGCTTCCGGCCCCCGCATCTAAAAACGCGTTATCCTGCCCCTAACCTACCTATTTCCCTCGCCACCTGTTGCTCGTTGCGGAATCCTTGGGCCGGGCCTAGGTACCTTGCTTTTACGGTGCTCTCGGAATATACTCATTCTTCGCTCTGAATCGGGTCGCACCATAGGGTGGGCGCAAGCCCACTTTTTTGTTGCCGCCGGCGGGGATGAGCATTCGACCGGCTTAGGCCGTGGAGTCTTTAAGTGAATTTGGAGAAAGTCCGCGATGCCGCCGAGCGGGTCGCTCGTTCGGAAGGCTTGGAAATCGTGGATGTCGAGTGGAAGGTTGGGAAGCAGCGGTTCCTACGGGTGTACATCGACCGGGTACCCCCCGCGCAACCTGCGGAGTTGGTTGAGGGAGAAGAGGCGCCCAGTCCTTTTCCCAAGATCAGTCACTCGGACTGTGAGCGGGTAAGCAAGCAATTGAGCGTAATCCTCGATGTTGAGGAGCTTATCCCGGGTCCAGGCTACATCCTGGAGGTAAGTTCTCCGGGGTTGGACCGTGCTTTGCGCAACGCCGCGGATTTTGAACGTTTTCGTGGCCGCGCGGCAAAGATATCGACCCACGAGCCGATCGCCGAAGCGAAGTTTTTTGAAGGCCGGCTTCGCGGTTTTGCGGATGGCAAAGTCCGCATGGAATTGAAAGGCAAGGAAGCTCGGATCGTCGAGATACCCTTGGAGACGATCAAGAAGGCGAATCTGGTAGTGGAGTTTTAGGAACGAGAAATGGCGAATTTGCTCTATCAACAAATCGAAATGTTGAGCCGGGAGAAGCACATCGAACCGGAGGTGGTGATCTCTGCCATCGAAGACGCCATGGTTGTGGCTGCGCGCAAGTATTACAAAACGGAAGAGGACTTGCGCGGAAAGTTCAACGCGGAAAGCGGCCAGGTGGACGTCTATTCGGTGTACACCGTGGTCGAGGAAGTGGCCGATCCCAAACGCGAAATTAGCGTGGCCGACGCCAAGAAAAAGAATCCCGGCGCGGAAGTGGGTACGGAAATCCTAACGGCAAAGCCTACCGATGTATTGGGGCGCATTGCGGCGCAGACCGCTAAGCAGGTAATCCTGCAAAAGGTGCGCGAAGCGGAACGCGACACCATTTTCAATGAGTACCACAATCGCGCGGGTGAACTTGTCACCGTAATCGTGAAGCGCGCCGAAGGCCCCGACCTGATCGTCGACATGGGCCGCACGGAAGCGCGTTTACCCAAGCGCGAGCAATCCAAGCTGGAAACCTACAATATTGGCGAGCGCATTCGCGTTGTCATTCGCACCGTGGACCGCGCTGCGAAAGGCCCGCAAGTGATCGTTTCGCGCGCCGATGCCGCGTTGGTACAGCGCCTGTTTGAAATGGAAGTTCCGGAAATTTATGACGGCACGGTGCAGATCCGCGCGGCCGCGCGTGAAGCCGGGGAACGCACCAAGGTGGCCGTCGCGAGCCGCGACAAGGATGTCGATCCCGTAGGCGCGTGCGTTGGCATGAAGGGCATGCGCGTGCAATCCATCATCCGGGAATTGCGCGGCGAGAAAATCGACATCATTCCGTACAACGAGGAGACCGTCGCGTTCGCGCAGAAAGCGCTGAGCCCGGCCAAGGTTACTCGTGTTCAGATTACCGATCCCGGAGAATCACAAGCTGGAAGTGATTGTCGAGGATTCCCAACTTTCCCTGGCCATCGGCAAAAAGGGCCAGAACGTTCGCCTCGCCAGCAAGCTCATTGGCTGGGATATCGATATCAAGAGCGAAGAAGAGAAGCGCCGTGAAATCGAGGAGCAGATGACCGCCCTCACGGCGCCCACCACGCCGCTGACGGTGTTGGAAGGCGTTGGACCAAAGACCATCGAAAAGATCGAGGCGGCGGGAATCACTTCGCTGGAGAAACTCGCCGGAATGACGCCCGAGCAGTTGTTGGAAATTCCGGGCATCGGCGAAAAAATGGTCGACAAAATTTATCAGGCCGTCAATCGCTTCTATGAAGGTGGCGGAGAAGCCGGAGCGGCCGGTGCGCATCCGGAGGGAACAGCGGCAACTGCCGAAGGTGCAGAAACTGAATCCGCGGAAGACAACGCCGAAAAGACAGAGTCCGCAACGGAACAGATGCACCGAAACCACGAAAGATGCCGCCGAAAAAGCCGAAGGAAACGCGGAAAAGGCGGCCGAAGCAGCGGCCGGCAGCGAAGCACCGGCACAAACCGAGACCCAGGAACCCACTGCGGAGTCTAACTCTGCGGCGGCTGAAACACCGGGAAACACTCCGGCGGAACAGCAGGAAGAGAAAAACTCCTAAAGCAGTATGAGTGACGCATCCCAAGTCCGTATCAATGAACTCGCCCGTGAGCTCGAGGTGAAGGCCAAAGCCATTATTGACCTTTTGCCGGGTTTCGGCGTAACCGAGAAAAAAACACATTCCAGCTCGATCACCGTCGAAGTTGCTGAAAAAGTTCGTCATCATTTGAAGGGTGTCGCCGATGCTGAGGCAGCCGCCGAAGCCGACCGCGAAGCCAAGGAAGCGGCGGCCAAGGCTGCTCAGAGAAGGCCTGCGCCGACCGCACACGCGCCACAAGCAGCGCATCCTGCGCCTGCAGCGGCGAAGCCACCACTTCACGCTCCCGCTGCGCCCGTGGCGACGCACCAGACTCCTGCCGCCGCGCCCGCTGCCACTCCCGCAGCTGCCCCTTCCGTAGCTCCAAAACCTGCTCCTGCAGCACCTGTCGCGGCGCCGCCATCTCCCGGCGCGCCCGTTGCAAAGCCAGTTGCCCCCCAGCCGCCGTCGGCCGCGCCAACAGCACCGGCCGTTGCAAAACCTGCTGCACCAGCTACTTCTTCGGCTCCCTCCGTTGCTCCTGCACCGCCTCCGGCGCAACAGCCGCGGCCTGCAGCTGCGCCTAGTGCCACAACACAACAATCTTCGTCACGCCCTGCGCAAGGCGGCCCTCCGCCAGGAGGACGCCCACAGCAACCTGGTCAACAACCTCAGGCGGCGCGCCCTGCTTCTCCTTCACAGCCTTTGCGTCCCGGTGCGCCCGGTTCCGGTCAACCGCGCCCACCACTCGGACGATCGATGCCCACTGGAAATCGTGGGCCGATTCCTGGAACAGTTCCCGGTAGCGGACGCCCCAGTGGTCCGCGCCCCGGCCAACCTATGCGCCCGCAACAATCCGGCCAAGGGCAGGGTGGACGTCCGTTTACACCTCGTCCTGGAGGTCCCGGTGGTCCGGGCGGAACAGGTGCTCCCAATCGTCCGTGGGGACAAAGGCCCGGTGCAGTCCCGACAGGCTCGCGTCCCGGCCCTCGTACTCCCGGCCGTCCCGCGATGCTGCCGCCGCTGCCCGACAAAATGCCGTCGAAAGCAGAGCCCGGCAAGCCGCTGTATACGCGCAAGCCGCCACAACGCCAGCGTCCCGCGGCAGATAAGCGCGAGATGGAAGGTGAGCGCAAGCTTCACCCAACGCGTCAGCGTCCCGGCGCAGGTGGGCGTGGTGCCGCAATCGCGGCCATTGCTCCTCCAGAACCACGCGCGCCGCGCGACATCACCCTGACCGAAGGCATCACCATTCGCGAACTCGCGGAGAAGCTCGATATTCGCGCGAAAGATTTGTTGAAGACGCTGTTGGATCGCGGCGTATTCGCCAGCATCAACCAGGCCCTGGACGTCAATACCGCCACGGATCTGGCGCAGTCCTTTAATGGCGTCGTCAGTGTCGTCTCTTTCGAAGAAGAAATGGTTTTGGAAGTCGCGAAGGAAGAGACGCGAGAAAATTTGAAGCCGCGGCCTCCGGTGGTCACGGTTATGGGCCACGTCGATCACGGCAAAACCAGTTTGCTGGACGCCATTCGCGAAGCGGATGTTGCCGGCGGTGAAGCCGGTGGAATCACGCAACATATCGGCGCTTACAAAGTGCAGGTGCAAGGCCGCAGTGTGGTTTTCGTCGACACGCCGGGCCACGAAGCGTTTACGCGCATGCGCGCGCGTGGCGCGAAAGTCACCGACATTGTAGTGCTGGTCGTTGCCGCCGACGACGGCGTGATGCCGCAGACTCGCGAGGCCATTGATCACGCCAAGGCCGCGAATGTGCCCATCATTGTCGCCATCAACAAGATTGACAAACCGGAAGCGCAAGTGGAGCGCGTGAAGCGCCAGCTGAGCGACCTCGGCCTGATGCCTTCGGAATGGGGCGGCGATGTCGAGTTCGTAGAAGTTTCCGCGAAGCAGCGCAAGAACCTCGACAAGCTTCTCGAAATCATTTTGACGGTTGCGGATTTGCGCGAACTCAAGGCCAATCCCGATGCCCCTGCAGCCGGCACGGTGCTCGAATCGCGTGTCGACAAGGGACGCGGCCCGGTCGCTACCATCCTCGTCCAGAACGGCACCTTGAATACCAGCGACTTCTTCATCGCTGGTTCCGTCTTCGGCAAAGTTCGCGCCATGTTTGATGATCGTGGCCGTCCGGTGAAAATTGCTCCGCCTTCTACGCCGGTCGAAGTACTTGGTTTGCAGGGCGTGCCGGAGGCCGGCGATCACTTCCAGGTTACCGACGAAGCGAAAGCGCGCCACGTGGTGGAGTATCGCCAGTCCAAGCAACGCGACGCGGCCCTGCGCGCCAGTGCCGGCGGACGCATCACGCTGGACCAGTTGCACGAGCAGCTCAAGGCCGGAGAGGTCAAGGAACTTCCCATCGTGGTGAAGGCCGACGTGCAAGGTTCCGCCGAAGTTCTGGGCGAAATGTTGCCGAAGCTTTCCACCGACCAGGTGAAGTTGAAGATCATCAGCACCGGCGTCGGCGCCGTTACGGAAAACGACGTTCTGCTGGCCTCCGCGTCCGGCGCGATTATTATCGCGTTCGGCGTGCGTCCGGATCGCAAAGCCTCCGACCTCGCACAACAGGAAAAGGTCGACATCCGCACGCACACGATTATTTACGAAGTTTCCGACGAGATTCAGAAAGCCATGGAAGGACTGCTGGAGCCGGTGCTTCAGGAAACGTATTTGGGCCGGGCAGAGGTGCGCAATACCTTCCGCATCAAGGGCTCCGGCACGGTCGCTGGCTGCTACATTCTCGATGGAGTGGTGAAACGCGACGCGCAAGTCCGTGTGGTGCGCGATGGCTCGATCGTATACACCTCCAAGCTCAGCTCGTTGAAGCGCTTCAAAGACGATGCCAGCGAAGTGCGCGCCGGCTACGAATGCGGCCTCGGCATCGCCAACTTTAACGACGTAAAGGTCGGTGACGTTCTGGAATGCTTCCAGGTCGTCAAGGTTTCCGCCGCCGAAGCGGCTGGACAGACTCCCGCCCACGCTGGACGCAGCAGGTAATACCGCCGGGAAGTATGCAGTAATCCCCGGAATCGTCTATGGCCGTTGGTCTACTCACGCTAGAGCTGTTCCTCGCGGAAGCTCATTCCCTGAAGGATAAGCGCCAGGTTCTCCGCAGCCTGAAAGACCGGCTACGAGGGAACTTTAACGTTGCCGTGGCGGAACTGGACTTTGAGGACACCTGGCAGCGCTCGGTAGTTGGGGTTGTGACACTCGCCAACGAAGAGCATCATGTGGAAGAATCGCTCCAGAAGGTCCTGGCCGAGGCGGACAGAATCCTGGGACCGCTGCTAACAGGGCATTCGGTGGACTTGCTTTAGGGGACGTCACTGTTATGAGCCCAGATAACCATCGCCATGAACGCGTCGGCGAAGAAATTGCGCATGAGATCAACGTCATGCTTGCCGGCGAATTAAAGGATCCGCGGCTGGAAGTGAGCGTGATCGTCAGCGAAGTGCGCGTTCAGCCCGATATGAAGCACGCGCGTGTGTTCGTCAGCGTTCCTCATACCACCAATAAAGAGCAGACCGACGCGATTAAAGCGTTGGAACACGCTTCGGGATTCATTCGCCGCGAGCTGGTGGAGCGGTTGCAATTGCGCCGCGTCCCGGATCTGCACTTTACGCTGGACCTTTCTCAAGAACATGTCGAGCGCATCGAACAGCTGCTCAAGGAAGTGAAAAAAGAGAAACCAGCAAGCTCCGACTAAGCGCCTTGGGAGTGTGTCAGATTTCTCCTGCCTGTGTCTTACAGACAGAGCTGCAAGAAAAAGCTTCTTGCTGCACGACGAGTTGCAAGGATCGCTTCCTGATAACTGATTACTGACAACTGATAACTTCTCCATGCCCCGGCAACCACAACCTGCACCCTTCGACGGCGCGCTTGTCATCAACAAGCCGCAAGGCCGCACTTCGCATGACATTGTGGATGCCGTCCGGCACCTGGCTGGATTCCGCCAGGTCGGCCATCTTGGCACGCTCGATCCGCTGGCGACCGGCGTTCTTGTGCTGTTGCTCGGCAAAGCCACACGTCTGGTTCGCTTTTATGCCGGCACGGCGCAAGCGCTACACCGCCGGCTTCCGTTTCGGTTTTGCCACCAATACCTACGATTCCGAGGGCCAAGCGCAGGGACCGGATACTGCTCCTGCTCTGGATCGCGAACTGCTCGAACGATGGGCTGCTGAATCGCTCGGGCGTTTTGACCAAATGCCGCCGGCGTTCTCGGCGAAGAAGGTGCACGGCCGCCCCGCGTATGAACTGGCGCGCAAAAATCAGGTCGTCGAGCTGAAGCCGGCCTCCGTGGAACTCTACGAATATCGCCTTACGGAAATCTCCGGAAGCGTCGCGCGGTTTTCCGTCGAATGCTCCTCGGGAACCTACGTGCGCTCACTCGCGCACGACATGGGGCAGAAGTTGGGTTGCGGCGCACATCTGGAGGAAATCTCGCGCACGGCCGTCGGTGAATTCTCCCTCGAGCAGGCCATCACCATCGAAGAACTCGCCGATGACGCACGAGCTGGCAAATTCAAAGAACGATTGATCGCGCTGGAAAACCTGCTGCCCAATTTTCCCCGCACCAATGTGCTTCCCGTACTGGAGAAGCGAGTGCGCCACGGCGGCAAGTTCAACGTAGCTCCTGCGCAGTTGCAGGTGAGTCACACGGAGCTCCCTCCAGGCGCAACGACGGAACTCGATTCGGAAGCTTTGCAGCCGCCCCGGCTACGCGTTTTCAGCCAGCAAAATAAGCTGATCGCCATCGCCGAAGCGGTGGTTCCCCGCACCTATCAACCCATTGTGGTGTTCGATCCGTTGCCCTGAAGATGAGGCGAATCGCGGCCTCGTCCTTTCGCGACGTTCCGCGCAACACGCGCTCGCTCTGTCCAAACCTACGGCGGCGGCGGGCGTGGGGGATTTTCCTGGTTCGGTTGCTCGGGCTGTGGCTGCACAGGTGGTTGCTGCTCCGGTACAGGCTGCTCGGGTACAGGCTGCTCCAACGCTCGGGCACGGGCTGCGGCACCGGCACCGATTGTGGCTCTTCATTGGGCACGTTTGGTTGAGGCTCCGCCTGAGGCGCCAGCGGCACGTTGGCGCCTATCGAACCGCGGCCGCCGAGTTCCCCGCGGCCCGCATAGATTGTGTGCGATTCTCGCTTCGGCACGCGGACCCTTCGCGGAGTAATCAAAATCAGAAGTTCCGTATCCTGCAGAGTATTGTTGCGTACTCCAAACGCATAACCGGCCCCCGGTATCGTAGCCAGGCCAGGAATGCCGGTGATGGTCTTCGTTTCCTGGCGGTCCAACAATCCGGCCAGCACGGATGTCTCGTCTTCTTTCAAACGCACGGTCTGCGTCACGTTGCGATTCGAAAGCACAGGAATTCCGTTGATACTCGTTCCCGTCAGCGCCTTGATCTCAAATTCCATCTGCAGAGTTACTTGATGATTCTCGTGCAGCGTGGGAGTTGCCTTCACTTTCAGTCCGAGGTCCACATATTCCGAACCCGGGTACGGTTGCTGATTGGTTGCGGGATTTGAGATCAAACTCGTGGGACTGACAATCAGCGTCACCTGGCCCGCTGCATCTGAAATATTGTTGGCGACCACCAGGTCAGGGAAGGTACTGTTTGTGAAGTTGGAACTGACAATCGCCCCGGGGTTCGTTCCCGCAGGCGGTTCCAGTGCCGGACTATAAAGTCCAGTTCCTAGATCCAGATAAACGCGCACGGTTCCCGCAGCCGTATTCGTGATGGCGATGCCGCTGCTGGCTTGCTGCAGGAAAGTGCCGATCACTACGCCGGTCGGTGTGGTCCCGGTGGCCAGCGGCGACTGCGAGGAAGCATTAAACGTGCCGTCGCCAACTCCCAGGAACACGCTGGCCGTATTGTCATCCTGATTCACCACCACCAGGCCGGGTCCGGTGCTTCCGCTGAGATTACCGGCGGCGATGGCGACAGGAAATTTGCCCACGGCCAACGGCGACTTGGTGAATTCTGTGAACGTACCATCTCCTTTTCCTTTCAGGATGGTCACGTTGTTCGTAACCTGGTTCACAATCGCCAAATCCGATATCCCGTCAGCATTGAAGTCCGCTACCACAATCGCATAGGGGCCCTGTGCCGTCGACGGTAACGCGAACGGAGACCCTTTCACCTGCGCAAACGTGCCGTCGTTATTGGCGATGAACACTGAATAGGTGTTATCGGCAAAATTCGTCACCACGAAGCCTGTGTTTGCGTTGGTATTGGTATTGAATTGCCCGACGGCGATCGCACTCGGCTCCTTGCCAACCGCAATGGGGTTCTTCTGAATTGCAAAAGTGCCGTCGCCATTTCCCAATAACTCCGTCACGGTGTTGCCGACCGGATCCGTAACCAGCAAATCCGCGAACGAGTCGGTGTTGGCATTGAAACTTCCTGTCGCAATTGCTGCTGGAACCGGCGGCGCCGAAGTCCGTGCTGCACCCAAGGAGATCGGCGAGCCGGTAGCCTGCACGAAGAGCGAGGCCGCCGTCGGTCCCTGATTCAGAAAGATCGTGATGGTGTTATCGATTTCATTCAGCACCGCCAGGTCTTGTATTCCGGCGTTGCGGATATCCGACGGCACCATCGCAACCGGCCCTTTTCCCACAGTGAATTGTTGTGTAGGAATAGTGACGCCAGTGCCTCCCGGATTGGCGACGAAGGGCGTCGAGCCCAGGCTGCCGGAGAGCAGCGACAAAGTGACCGGGTAACGCTCGCCAACAAAGAAGGTCGCCGGTTTTGCATCCTGCGCCCGCATCAGTACCTGGGTTCCGCTTTGCACTAGCGAAAGAGCCTCAGAGAAATCCGCCGAGAACACTGGGCAGCGTAAGCAGAAACATCGTCTTGCCGCCGCCAATCGCCGCGATCGGCGGGATTGCCGAAGCCAGGCTCGCGGCGCCCCCGGTGGCAACGGTGCCAAAAATAGTCGCAAGAATCGTCAACAAAGCGGTGATGCTCGAGGCTGAACGGACCTGCTGAGCAAGGCCCGGACTCAGCGTAATCAACCGAAGGCTGGAGGGCGGAGTGATGCCGAGTTTCCTTGACTTGTCGAGGTCAACTTCGAGGATATCGATCTGCAGCAGTACTTCGCCGCGGGCTTGCTCCACCTGGCGGATGATATTTCCCGCCAGCCGCACACGCTGCACCGTGTCACGAACCGTTATGGAATGTGCGTTCGCCGATTGCTGGATATGCTGAATGCCCGTCAAGTCTCTTACCACCCGCAGAATCTCTGTCATGTCTGTTGGATCGACAGAGGCCGTCAACGGAAATGTTTGTTCAATTTCCGGATCGTAGTCTTTGCGCTTTTGTTGCGTGTCAGCCGCCACGAAAATCTGTTTTGGCGTCATCGGCCGCCAGAATGTACCCGACTCTGCCGTGAGGACTTTCATAGCCGTGTCGAAATCGACGTCCGATACGCGAAAGCGAACCGTCCGCGCCGGCAACTCCGGGTCAAAGGAAGCCCTGATCCCATATGTCGCCGCGATCTGTTCGTAGGCGACACGCACGTCAGTGGCGTGCAAGTTGAAACTGTGAGTGGCCTTGTCAGGCTGCAACTCGGGCAAACCCTCAGGCGGCTCTTCCGGAGGCAGTCCGCTGCCGCGCTCGGTTTCGTCACCCTTCATGGCCTCGATCTGGTGCAAGCGTTCGGCGAGGATGGTGTTGGAGGGATCAATGCGCAGCGCGAGTAGCAGCGCTTCTGTCGCGCCGTTGAGGTCTCCGTCGATGGCCAGGCTCTCGGCCTTGTTCACATAGTCGCGCACGAGTTTCGACCGCAGCGCAACTCCCTTGCTTACGACGGTTACATCGAATGGCGCATAACGTGCCGCTTCTTCGTACGCGGCCAAGGCTCCGTCAAGGTCTCCAGCTGCTTCCAGCTTGGCCCCTTGATCCGCATACTTTTTGGCTAGTTTCGGATCGGGCTTGATGATTGACGCGTTGGGCCCGGCAGTCTGGGGAGGTTGCTGGCCCGCCTGGGCCGGCAAAGAGAGGCACGTCAGAGCCAGGGAAAGGAAGAGGGAGAGGCTCTGGCGAAAAGGAAAGGGCCGCATATAAGAGAGTAGACGCAAGCCCCTATTCTACCGTGAGGTAGGGGAATGATGCGCGTCCTTGACGAGGAAAGAGAGGCAGTGTAAGCTGGATTCATTGTTGCAAATCATTTTCAACTGGAGATCCCGTGCTTTCCGCCTTCCTCATCGCCCTTCGTGAGGGCGTCGAGGCCTCCCTCGTCGTCGGCATTATTCTCGTGTATCTGGCGCGTACTTCACGCAGCCATCTTACACGTTACGTCTGGGGCGGTGTGGCGGCGGCGGTGGCGTTGAGCCTCGCGGTTGCCATTGCCCTGGAGCGCTTCAACATTAGCGAAGACGGCTTCGAGGGTCTGTTGCTGCTCGTGGCGGCCGTGTTTGTCGTGACGATGGTTGTGTGGATGAACCACATCGCGCGTCACCTGAAAAAAGAAATCGAGGATAAGGTGGAAAGCTACGCCTCACGCGCGGGCTCCGCCGCGGGTTGGGGCATTGCTCTTTTTGTGTTCCTGATGGTTCTGCGTGAGGGTGCGGAACTCGCGCTGATTCTTCGCGCGGTGGAATTGTCCACGGAAGGGTTGCAGACCTGGATCGGCACGATTGCTGGAATCGCGGCGGCTATCCTGGTCGGGCTTTTCTTTTTCAAAGGCACGCTCAAGGTGCCGTTGCACCGCTTCTTCGCGGTGACCAGCGCCATCCTGACTCTGGTGGCCATTCAACTGGCAGTCACCGGCCTACACGAGTTGAGTGAGGCGCGGTGGATACCTTCCAGCAAGACAGAAATGGCGCTGCTTGGCCCCATCGTCCGGAACGAATTGTTCTTCTTCATTTTTGTGTTTGGCGCGGCCGCACTGTTGATTTTCCGCGAATGGAACACAGTGTCTCAAGGGAATGGAGGCGGCAACGTTCCGATCAATGACGCGGAGCGCCGCCTGATGGAAGCTCAGAATCGCCGCCAGCGTTTTTGGATGATGTGTGCAGGGGCCGCCAGCCTCACGGTAATCCTCGCGCTCACGGCGGATTTCATTTATGCGAAGGTGAACGCCGCTCCGGTGCAAGCGCGCGAGGTGACAGCTGTAAATAGCATCGTGCGCATCCCGGTTTCCGAAGTGCAGGACGGCAACCTGCATCTGTTCACGCTGAAAGCGAACGGCCAATCCATTCGCTTCATGGTCATCAAGAAGCCCAATGGCTACGGCACGGCTCTGGATGCCTGCCTGATTTGCGGCGCCGAAGGCTACCGCCAGGAGGGCCAGAACGTAATCTGCCGCCATTGCGCCTCCGCCATTTATATCCCCTCGATCGGGCAGAAGGGCGGCTGCAATCCCATCGGGTTTACCTCCCAAGTGGATAGCAACGAGGTCGTCATCGACGTCTCGGCGCTGACTAAAGCTACAGAAGAAATCCCGCGATAGGAGAGGCTATCGTTTTCTGACCATCCGAAATGTTCCTTCGTCTCGTTACCGACTCCTTCACGCGACGCCCCCGGCGCAAACTGCTGACCATGGCGGCCCTGGCATTGGGAATGGCCGTGGCAACTGCGGCGCTCAGTGTGTCGCTTGACGTCGGAGACCGCCTGGCGCAGGAATTTCGCAGTCTGGGCGCCAATCTGCTGGTTACGCCGGAAGCCGATTCGCTGCCGCTGGAAATTGGCGGCGTGGATTATCGTCCCGTCAATGCAGGCGCATATCTTCCGGAAGCGGACCTCGGCAAGCTGAAGACCATTTTCTGGCGTTTCAACATCATTGGCTTTGCGCCGATCCTGGAAGTACCCATTCAAGCTTGGTCGCCCGCTTCGAAAAACTGGAGCAGCCCCGGCGCGACGGACAAAGTCACTCTGATCGGGACGTGGTCGCAGCATTCCGTTCCAATACCCGACGGCACCACGTACGTCTCTGGAATTGAGAAGACCAACCCCTGGTGGAACGTCGAAGGGAATTGGTTTGCCGAGAATTCCGACGAATGTGTGGTAGGCGCCGCATTTGCCAAGAAACTCGGCGTGAAGATTGGCGATACGCTGAACGTCGATGCGGGCACCCAGCCGGGCTGGCACGCTCTGAAGGTAGTCGGCCTGCTCTCCACAAGTGGTCCGGAAGACAATTCTGTCGTTGCTCCTTTGCCCATCGCGCAGAATCTTGCGGGGAAGCCCGGTCAGTACCGGCGGCTTTATGTGAGCGCGCTGACGAAGCCGGAAGATGCATTCGCGCGCAAAGATCCGAAGACCATGACGCCGGCGGAATTCGACAAGTGGTATTGCACACCGTACATCAGCGCGATTGCTCTGCAGATCAGCCAGGAACTGAAGGGCACGGATGTGCGCGTGATTCGCCGCGTTGCCGAGGGCGAAGGCAATGTGCTCACCCGCGTGCGAATGCTTCTATGGTTGGTGACCTTTGCCGCGTTGCTGGCTGCGGCACTGGCAGTGGGCGCTTCCGCGGCGGCCTCCGTAATTGAACGGCGCACCGAAATTGGGCTGATGAAGGCGCTGGGAGCGGGATCCGGCCTTGTTGGCGTGCTTCTGGCGGCGGAGCAACTGCTTCTTGCGTTCGTTGGCGGCGGAATCGGTTATGCCTTGGGCATTATTCTTGCACGCCTGCTCGGCGAGAGAATTTTCGGCTTTGCTCCCGAGCCGAAACTTTTTGTGCTGCTCATCATTTTGGTTCTGGCCGCGCTGATCACTCTGCTGGGCAGCGCTCTGCCTCTGCGGCGCGCCTCCCGATACGATCCCGCGCCAATCCTGCGAGGCGAATGATGCCATTCACTCCTATGTTCTGGCGTATCGTACGCAGGCTGCTCACCGCCAACTACGGTCGCGTGTTCGTGATTCTGCTGGCGCTCGGCGCGGGCGCCGCAGTTACGGCCGCCCTGCTGAATCTGCAGATCGACGCGAAGCGCCGCCTGACGACTGAATTTCGCGCCCTCGGCGCAAACGTGATTGTTGCTCCCCGTGATACCTCCAACCACGATTCCAATGGCACGACGTTGGGCGAAGCGCTCCTGACGCTGCTTCCGGCAGAAAACGACGGCAAACATGTCCCCGCCGTCGCGTTCCTCTACGTGATCGGTGAAGTTTCCAAAGCGGGCACGCTCCATTACGAACCCGCCGTCATTGCGGGCACGCAAGGCCAAGGCCTCTCGAGTGTTCGGCCCGGACGTCGCACCGAGTTTTCCGCGGCTGACGAAGGCAATTCGGACGCTTGTGAGGTTGGCGCGAAAGCCGCCGCGCAATTCGGCGTTAATGCCGGCGATACCCTGTTGCTTCGCAACCATGGCAGAGAATCGTCCTGCAAAATCTATTCGATTGTGGCCAGCGGCGGCGCGGAAGACACGCAAATCTTCACGGGTCTTGCAACAGCACAGTCCCTTGCGGGACTTCCCGGGCGAATCAGCTTGATCCAACTTAGCGTGACGGGCACTCCCGATTCCATCGGCCGATTCATCACGGATCTCGCCCGGCGGATTCCGGGAGCTGACGTTCACGGCATCAAACAGTTTGCCGAAGCCGAAGGCCGCATCTACAACCGCATCAGCGGACTGCTTTCCTCCACCGTTCTCCTGGTCCTGCTGCTCACCTCACTTTGCGTGATGGCTGGAATGAGCAACGTGGCCATCGAGCGCCGCAATGACGTTGGCCTGATGAAAGCCATCGGAGGATCGGTGCGCCGTGTCGTGCGCCTCTTTCTAGCTGAGGCAATCATCCTTGGCATCACGGGCGGCATAGTTGGCTCGGCAGTTGGTCTGCTGGTGTCAATCTGGTTGGGAAAAGCAGTCTTCGGTGTGGCCGCGGAGCCGCGCTGGATCGTCTATCCTTTTGCAGTGGGCCTGACAATTCTCGTTTCCATCGCCAGTGCGTTTCCGCTTCGCCGCCTGGCGAGCATTCGTCCCGCGAGTGTTTTTCGAGGTGAAGGGTGAGCACACAGGTCCATATCGACTCACTGGTGAAAGAGTACGGCACGCTGCGCGCTCTCGACGGCATCTCCATCGATATTCAGTCGGGTGAGTGGGTGGCCTTGATGGGCCCCTCTGGCAGCGGCAAAACCACGCTGATCAATATTCTTGGTGGCCTCGACACGCTAACATCGGGCCACGTCGTTGTCGACGGCGTGGAGCTGGCAAAATTTGGGGAAAATGATCTGGTTCGCTACCGCGCGGAAAAAATTGGATTCGTCTTTCAACAGTTTCATCTCGTACCGTATCTCAGCGCGCTCGAAAATGTCATGCTGGCGCAGTATTTCCACAGCGTCACGGATGAAGCGCAGGCCGCCGATGCCCTGAAACGCGTCGGGCTCGGCGACCGACTGACGCACCTTCCTTCGCAGCTTTCCGGCGGCGAACAGCAGCGCGTCGCCATCGCCAGGGCGCTGATCAATCAGCCGAAACTGATCCTTGCCGATGAACCCACCGGGAACCTCGACGAGGCCAATGAAGAGATCGTCCTCGGGCTGTTTCGCGAGTTGCACGCCAGCGGCCACACCATTCTGATGGTCACGCACGACCCAGACATCGCGCAGCAGGCCGACAGACGCATCGAACTCGTCCACGGGCATCTCGCGGTCGACCAGCGCGTTACCATGGACGACGGTATCCACTTCGACCATCTGCTCGAGCAAATTTGGGTATGCGGTGAAGAGGGGACTCGCGCTGAGGTCGAGCACATCCGAACGCCCGGCGGCATCGATCCGGTGCGCACACTTTCCCGCATGGAAGATCTGCATTTGGTATCTGTGCGGGACCACGAAGTGCAGCTAACCGATCGCGGGAAGAGCCGCGCGCGCGACGTGGTGCGGCGCCATCGCCTGGCCGAGCGTTTGTTCAAAGACACGTTTCGCATTGACGACCACGAAGCGCACACCCAAGCCTGCAAATTCGAGCACATCATCAGCCCGGAACTCGACCAGCGCATCTGCAGCTTCCTCGGCCATCCCACCACCTGCCCCCACGGCAATCCTATTCCTCCCGGCGATTGCTGCGATGGTCGCCAGAAACGCGGCGAAGGCTAGCACGGGCGATTCTGGCCGCAATTTCCCTAATCCGTACTGCAGCGGTAGACTGTCAACTGAAAATTGTGAACGGAAGACTTTTCACCATGCCCACACCTATCGACCAGCGTAAGAAACCCACAGATGTGAAAGTCCACGTGAAGACCGGCGCTGGCGTGGATATCACTTGGGCCGACGGGCATTCCAGCCATTTCGATTTTCCCTACCTGCGCGATCAGTGCCCTTGCGCCACGTGCAACGACGAGCGCGGCAAGAAAGAGGCGGCGGCCTCGTTCAATCTTCCGGCTTCGCCCCTGCTGCCCATGTACAAGCCAAAGCCCCGCGCCAATTCCGCCATGCAGGTGGGGAACTACGCGATCCAGATCGTCTTCAATGACGGGCATTCCACCGGGATCTACAGCTACGACTACTTGCGCACCCTCTGTCCCTGCGAAGAATGCGCCAAGGCCTTTCGCGAACCGTCCAAATAGTCCAGATAAACGTTTCAAACCTAAAGGAATAACGATTTAGTGGCCTGCAAAACTGGACTTGCATTTCGAAAGATGCGAGCATTTACTACTACAGGTCAATAACCCGTCGAATGAGCAACTCTTCCAATCTCCCGGCTGCGCAGGGCAGCCATGGGAACAGCATCCCCCGCGTTTTAGTCGCGACCACCGCTCTTCTCAGCTTCATCTCCTTTTGGCGCGCTGCTGCCATTGTCTTAAACGACCTGGCTTCCTCCGCGTACTACGCCGGTGGCGAAGCTGAGGGATATATCGGCAAGGCCGCGCCGTGGTTCATCCTCGGCATCATGCTGTTCTCTTACTGCGTTCGTGCTATTTACGTAGAGAGCTGCAGCATGTTTGTCCGCGGCGGCGTGTATCGCGTGGTCAAAGAGGCCATGGGCGGCACGCTGGCCAAGTTTAGCGTTTCGGCCCTGATGTTCGACTACATCCTCACCGGTCCGATCAGCGGTGTGTCTGCCGGCCAGTACATCGTCGGCTTGGTTAACGAAACGATGGACTATCTCCATCTGGGCTTTCACATCTACCCTGGCCTCGGCGCCGCCTTCTTCGCTATTCTCTGCACCGCCTATTTCTGGTGGTACAACGTCAAAGGCGTGCACGAATCCAGTGGCAAGGCCATGCGCATCATGCAGATTACGACCGTGATGGTCGTGATCCTTATCAGCTGGTGCATTTATACGGCGGTCATCCGCCACCCTGCTCTGCCGCCGTTTCCCTACCCGCGCAACCTGAAGCTCGGACCAAACGCGATGGGATGGCTTTACGGCGTGCATTTCGCGCACTTCGCGGGCCTTATCGCCGTCTTCGTCGGGCTGGGCCATTCCGTGCTGGCCATGAGCGGCGAAGAATCGCTGGCCCAGGTGTACCGTGAGATCGAGCATCCCAAGCTCCCCAACCTCAAGAAGACCGGCCTGGTCATTTTCATTTACAGCCTGGTCTTCACTTCGCTGGTGTCGTTCTTTGCGGTCATGCTCATACCGGACGGCCAGCGCCAGAACTTCCTTGAGAACCTGATTGGCGGGCTGGCCATGAACCTGGAAGGCCCGATGATCTTAAGGCTGATCTTCCATGGCTTCGTCGTGGTGGTGGGTACGCTGATCCTCGCTGGCGCCGTGAACACCGCGATCGTGGGCTCCAACGGCGTGCTCAACCGCGTATCGGAAGACGGCGTTCTTGCCAGCTGGTTCCGCCAGCCGCACCGGCGCTTCGGGACTTCCTATCGCATCATCAACATTGTTGCCGCCCTGCAGGTCATCACCATCATCATCAGCCGCGGCAACGTCACTTTTCTTGCCAACCTGTATGCCTTCGGCGTGATCTGGAGTTTCGCGATGAAGGGGCTCGCCGTCCTCGTCTTGCGCTACACGCACCCGGGCGACCGCGAGTACCGTGTCCCGCTTAACTTCAAGATCTTTGGCGTCGAGATTCCGATTGGCCTGGGACTGATCACGCTGGTGCTTCTTGGCATCGCGATCGTCAATTTGTTCACTAAGAAGGAAGCCACCATTGCCGGCGTCACCTTCTCCATCTTCCTTTTCATCGTGTTTACGATTTCGGAGCGATACACCCACCATGCTCGCGGAAGCGCGCAGCACGTCGAAATGGACCAGTTCCACCTGGCCATGCAAGGCGAACTCACTCCCGAAGCGGTCGGCGCCCGCCCTGGAAATATCCTCGTACCCGTCAGCAATATTCATGCCCTCTATCATCTCGGAAATGTTCTCGATCGCGTCAAGCCGGGGCGTCGCGACGTCGTCGTCCTTCACGTCCGGCTGTTACGCCGAGCGGCATCCGGTGAGTACGAACTGGAAGCGGAACAGCTGTTCGGCAGCATCGAACAGCAACTGTTCTCGCAGGCGCTATCGATCGCGGAGAAGCGCGGCAAGACCATTCGCCTGGCGGTTGTGGCCGCCAGCGATCTGTGGGACGGTATTCTACGCGCTGCTACCGCCCTGGAATCGAGCACCATCGTTCTCGGTCATTCGCCGAAGGAAACTACCGAAGAGCAAGCACTGCACATCGGGGAAGCCTGGGAAAAACTTGGCGACCCCAAGCCGCAATTTAACCTGGAAATCCATTTACCCAACGGCGATAAGGTTTACAAAGTTCTTGGTCCCCACGCCCCAAATCTCACCGCCAACGAGGTTAACCTCCTTCACCGCCTGTGGTTGCGCTTTAGTGAGACCGTAGCGCCGCTGGAATTGCACCACCATGATGTCGTGCATTTCGCGCTAGAGGAAGTTAAGAAGGAACTGGAAGATGGCCAGGAGGACGCGGTTGTGAACCGGTTGAAGGCGCATCTGGAGGCCAACCAGAAAAAGAAACCTACGCAAACGTAAAGCGAGCGCGTTCTCGCCTGCTTTCCAATCCAATCTCGGTCATTTCCGTGGTTAACTGTCTAGACCGCGCTGGTGCAATGCCCGCACTTCTTTGCCGCGACGGGAATGGGCATGGCGCATTGCGGACAGTCTCTCGTGGTCACGGGTGGAGCTGGCTTTGGCATCCATTTGTTCACCGAACGGACCAGAAGAAATACCGCGAAAGCCACGATCAGGAAACTAATAATGGTGTTCAGGAAGTTGCCATAGTTGAGCGTCGGAGCACCCGCTGTCTTGGCGGCAGCGAGGCTCTCGTAGGATTTGTCGCTCAGGTTAATAAAAAGATTCGAGAAATCAACGTGGCCCAGGAGCCGCCCGATCGGTGGCATGATCACGTCATCAACAAGCGAGGAAACCACCTTCCCGAACGCAGCACCAATAATTACCCCGACCGCGAGATCTAGGACGCTTCCCCGCATTGCAAATTCTTTGAACTCTTTCAGCACGGTTCGTCTCCTCTAAAGAGTGTTGGGCGTTTTGCCGACGGCCAATGGGCGTGCCCTTGGGCGGGGTGTGGCCGTCAATGGGAAGGAAGTATAGCCGAACCGCTGCTAGCGTTGTTTGAAAATCAGGAAGGAGCCGAGGATCCCGCGGGCCATCAGAATTACGCCCGTAAGTATCAGCAGTTTCGGAACCCACAGAAATGGAACACGAATCATCGCCAGCATCACGGTGCCTAGCAGGATCAAGGATCCGCCGCGGTTCCATTTTTGCCACTTCGCCCACCACTCGCCGGGCTTGGCCAGCGCGATCAATCCCCAGGCAATCATAGAAACGCTCAGCACCAGCCACGCGAGGCCGTGCCGGTAAAAATAAATCCGCTGAGTGATGCCGAGGAAAATCACCAGCGCGCCGAGCAGTACAAACACAAGTTCCACGATCGACTGCGACATACGCGCTGGCGTCAGCTTTTCCATCCTTTTGCCGGATGATCGCTTAGGAAACCCGCTCGATGCGCACTTTCTGCAGAACTACGGGCGTTCGCGGCCGGTCGCTTCCGTCACGTGGCGTTTTGGAGATTTTATCCGCCACGTCCTGTCCTTCCACCACTTCCCCGAAAATCGTGTGGCGGTTGTCCAGCCATGGCGTGGCTGCCACGGTGATGAAGAACTGGCTGCCGTTAGTATTTGGCCCAGAATTGGCCATCGACAATTTTCCGGTTTTCGCATGCTTCAGCGTGGGATGAAATTCGTCCTGGAAAGTGTAGCCGGGACCGCCGCGGCCGTCGCCTCGCGGGCAGCCCCCCTGAATCATGAAATCGGGAATCACGCGATGAAAGACCAGGCCATCGTAGAAATTGCGCTTTTCGTTCTTACCGGTGCTTTCGTTCTTGAATTCCTTGGTGCCCTCGGCCAAGCCGACAAAATTTTCCACCGTCTTTGGCGCTTCTTTATCGAACAGTTTGCAGACAATGTTGCCCATCGAAGTTTCGAAAATCGCGTACGTCCCTGCGGCTCTGGCCATGAAATCTCCTTTGGCGAATCAGCAAGTATGGTACACGACGCCTTCCAGCGCCGCCACCCGCGCCGCTTAATTCCACCCTTTTTGCTTTTTCAGTTCCGTGATGTGCGCGGTGTGGTGCCGGCCATGCCATGCGTACAGAAACAGCATCCAATCCAGCGTCCGTATACCGTGCTCCGGATGGCGGAAGGTTCGGGAAAATTCTTCCGGCTTCACCACGCGCAACATTCTCACCCAGCGCTCGTGCAGCGGGTCCAGTAAACGCAACGATACCTCCACGGGGGCATGCGCGGCATCTTCCAGCTTGGCCCACTCCGCCTCTTCATACGGCTTGATGGTTGGCTCCGTTTCTGTCAGTGCCAGGCGCCACCGGATATACGCGTTCATATGGCTGTCGGCCAGGTGATGGACCACCTGGCGCACCGTCCAGCCCCCTTCGCGGTACGGTGTGTCGAGTTGCGAGTCGTTCAAACCGTGCACGGCCGCGCGCACTTTTGCGGGAGCCGAGGCAATTTCTTCAATCGCTGCTTTGCGTGCCGCGGGCGTTACTTCTTTGGGATTCTCAAACTTTCCGGCGGGATAGCGAGGGTCCATTTTTGGGCCTCCTGGAGAGATTCAGCGTGCTCTCCCACTGTAAAATGGGCGACCCAAAAAAGTCTATGGAGCCGCGGGAGCGACTCCTTTCCAAATTGGCCGTTGGCGGGGACACTTCCGTGCGTAGGGGCAATCACTCGCACAAAAACGCGTCATGAAGTTTTGCTGTGCCACCGGCTCATCAGGCCCGCGGCGATGGACAGCAACAGAATGACTCCGCTCGGGTGAACGGTAATGTAGTGATCCCGGCCCCATTTGCCGGCACCAGGATTGGCCAGATCCCCAGGGCCGCAAGCCCGCGGAAGATGACCGTCATCACCACGCACGCGATGCCCAGCCAATAGCTCGCCACAGAAATCTTTCTTATCCATGTGCACTCCTTCGGATCTGGTTTTTGCGAGCGAGTTAGTGCCTTTATTCGAAACCTATGCCCGCCCCCCAGGGGAGTCAAGGATTCCCACTCCTTCACTTTCCACCTCTGCACTCTCTCTCGCGGTGTGGTGCTACAATCTTGGTTCGCTCTGTACCGCCGGGCCTGTATCAAGAATCAAATTCCGGGAGCAATTTTGCATGCATAACGTCGTTGTCATCGGGAGTGGTTGTGCCGGCCTGACGGCCGCTATTTACGCCGCCCGCGCCAATTTGAAGCCCCTGGTTCTGGATGGTCACGAGCCCGGCGGGCAGCTTTCCCTTACCACTCACGTCGAAAATTTCCCTGGCTTCCCGGATGGAATACTTGGCCCGGAGCTGATCGAAAACATGCGCAAGCAGGCGCAGAAATTCGGGACGGAATTCAAGTCGGGTGTGGTCACCGAGGTCGATCTTACAAACCGGCCGTTCAAAATCACCGCAGGCAAAGAAGTCTACGAGGCTCGCGCCCTCATTGTTGCTGCGGGAGCCTCTGCGCGCCTGCTTGGCCTGAAGGGCGAAAAGGAATTGATCGGCCGCGGCCTCTCCACCTGTGCCACCTGCGATGGTTACTTCTTCCGCGGGAAAGATATCGCGGTCGTCGGCGGCGGAGATTCCGCCATGGAGGAAGCTAATTTTCTGTCTCGCTATGCCAGCAAGGTGCACCTGATTCACCGGCGCGGCGAATTCCGCGCGTCGAAAATTATGATTGACCGGGCTCGCGCCAACCCCAAGGTTGAATTCGTCACCCCCTACGTGGTTGATGAGATTATTGCTCCTGAAGGCCATGTCACCGGCGTGCACTTGCGCAACACGCAGAACGGCCCGGCAAAAGAGATTGCGCTCGACGGAGTGTTCGTCGCCATTGGCCACGACCCCAACTCCATCCTTTTCCGCGGCAAACTCGAGATGGACGAAAACGGCTACCTGATTTCGCGCCACGGCAGCCTTACCGGCGTGCCTGGTGTGTTCATCGCCGGAGACGTGCAGGATCACCGCTACCGTCAGGCCGTTACTGCGGCGGGTTCCGGCTGCATGGCGGCCATCGACGCTGAGAAGTTCCTCGAAGAACACAAAGACTGAGTCGATACTGGCGGCTTCCAGCAACTCCGGGCATAATCATTGCGTCCATGCTCCGTTCGACGCTTCTGAAGCTCTCCAATAGCAAAGGCCTTGCGCACTGGGTCACTTCCAATGGGACCACGCGGCGGATGTCTCATCGTTTCGTTGCCGGTGAAACCCTGGATGAAGCCATTGAGGCTGCGCGTGAATGCAATCGCGCAGGAATGATGGTGTCGCTCGATTGCCTGGGCGAAAACGTAGCCACGACTGCGGACGCCCAGAAGGTGCGGGATACTTACCTGCAGATTTTCGACCGCATTTCCCAGGAAAAACTGAACGCCAACGTTTCCTGCAAGCTGACGCAGCTTGGCCTGGATCTTAGCGCCGAGTTCTGCGAAGGATTGGTGTTGTCTATCGCCGAGCGCGCCGCCGCTTACGACAGCTTTCTGCGCATCGACATGGAAAGTTCCTTCTACACTCAGCGCACCGTGGAGTTAGTCAAACGCGTTCGCGCACAAACGCCCGCCGTCGGCGCGGTCATTCAGTCTTATCTTTACCGCAGCGAAACGGACATTCAGGATCTGCTCTCCTATGGCTGCCGGGTTCGCTTGTGCAAGGGCGCATACAAGGAACCGCCGGAAGTCGCGTATGCCAAGAAGGCCGACGTCGACGCCAACTACATACATCTGGCACGCACTCTTCTCGCCAGCGGCTTCTACCACGCCGTCGCCACGCATGACCCGCGCATGATCGCGGAGACCATTCGCTACGCCGCGGAGAAAAAGATTTCCAAGGATGACTTTGAGTTTCAGATGCTGTACGGCGTGCGCACCGACTTACAGCGCCAACTGGTCGCGGATGGCTACCGGGTGAGGATCTACGTTCCGTTTGGCACCGAGTGGTTCCCGTATTTCATGCGCCGTCTTGCCGAGCGCCCCGCGAATCTCGCCTTCTTCGTGCGCAACTTCCTCCGCTCCTAGCGCCCGTCCGGTTCATCCTGTAGCTCATCCCTTTAGGGATGAGGCCTTCCCGAGCCCAACTACTAACCAAAGGTTGTGCCAAAGGCCTATTAACCAAGCGTCTCCCCGGGTTTCAGCGCATGCACGTCCAATCCCGCAACATCCTTCGCTTCCGCCCGCAATTCCTCCGGAGTCCCGGTAAGCATCGGGAACGTCGCATAGTGCATGGGAATCACATGCTTCACGCCGAGCAATCGAATGGCGAAGGCCGCTTCCCTCGGACCCATGGTGAACACATCACCGATCGGCAGCAGTGCTACATCCGGCTTATAAATCTCCCCAATCAGTTTCATGTCCCCAAATACGGCTGTGTCCCCCGCGTGATAAACGGTGACGCCACCCGGAAGTCTCACGATAAACCCGCCAGCCTCGCCGGCATAAATTCGCTGGCCATTTTCTTCAATGGAGTTGGAATGAAATGCATGGGTCATCGTCACTGCAAAGTCGCCAACCTTCTGGGAGCCGCCCTTGTTTGCGGGCAGGCACGGTGCCCCGGTGCTCTTCGACTCAAGCCACAGGTAGGTCTCGAAAGTCGCCACGATTTTGGGCTTATGCTGTTTCGCCAGCGCAAGTAAGTCGCCCATGTGGTCCGTGTGTCCGTGCGTCAAAAAGATAGCGTCCAGCCGCGCCACTTTCTTGAGTGCATCCGGGCACTTGGGATTCGTCATCACCCAGGGATCGATGAGCGCCATTTGCCCGCTCGGCGTGGTCAACGCAAACGAGCTGTGCCCGTAGTAAGTAATCTTGTTTCCCTTCAAGTCCAACATTGCGCTCCTCCGCAACGACTCTTCCGCAAGTCTCTCTCTTCGACCATTTTTGGTCTACTTGGAGAGAAGCATGCGAATTGCCGCATCATACGTTTCCTGGCTGCTGGCGCCCACCAGATGCCCGATCTGTGTCCCATCCTTTGCATAGAAAAACGAAGCGGGGATCGCGCCATTCCACCCGGGCATGACTCCCTGTGAAAAGGCGTTTTCCTCGCCCTTTTTTTTTCGGTAGTTGGGGAAGATGGGCTTGTAGCGCGTCAGGAATCTGCGCATCAGGATCAAATCGCCATCCTGGTCCAGGTCGATGCCCACAACCTTCAGGCCCTGCGGTGCGTACTGCTTCGCCAGTTCGTTCAGCATCGGATATTCATCGCGGCAAGGTTCACACCAGGTAGCCCAGAAAGTGACCAGCAAGGGTTTCCCTTTGTACTGGTCCAGGATTTTCTGGTAACCCTGAATGTCAATGAGCTGCGGGTCCTTCGGCGCCGTGGATTGTGCCGCCGCCAGCATTACCCCCGCGATTACCATCAGTCCCGCAAGTACTATGTTCCGTTTCATTCCTTATCCTCTCTCCTCTATTCTAGCTTTGACGCCCCCGGGTTGAGAATCTGGAAGGTCCCACGTAGAATTAAATGCAGGTGCTTGCGATCAGGCAGTACCGTGGTATGGTTATCGCTCGCCTCTGGGACTAGGGAGGCTCCGGTTTGCCTGCTAAAGGAGATTGTGTATGGCTTACGTGATTGCCGAACCTTGCATCAACACCAAGGACACTGCCTGTGTTGACGTCTGCCCCGTGGACTGCATCCACCCGCGCAAAGACGAACCGGCCTATCAGAGCGAAACGATGCTGTACATCAATCCCATCGAATGCATCGATTGCGGCGCTTGCGTCCCGGTTTGTCCCGTGACTGCTATCTTTGCCCTCGAAGATCTTCCCGAAAAGTGGCAGCAATTCACGGCCATGAATGCGGACTGGTACAACAAGAAATAGCCTGCGTGCGCACCGGCCTGTTGCGCTCCACATCGCAGGCCAAATTCTCTCAAGCGCCTCGACTTGTTCGGGGCGCTTCCTTTGTAGCTAGGTCAGCTAGCGACTCTCGGTGAGAACGTCTGTTTTAACCATGCCGTAAATGGCGCTAAATCAACCCGGCTTTAGGCCACTGAGGGTTTCTTTTCTGGCGCTCCACCGCTGCCACTCGTGTTGCGTTTCAGGTGCCCCAGGTCCCATGGCCTGCAGGCTTCCTTTTTGCAATCCCGCTCATCCAATCAGCTACAATTCTTTTTATCGTTACTGGAGATTTCTTTGCGCCCACGGTTCGTGCGCTGCTTCACAGCGTTGCTTGTCGCCGCTCTTCCTGCCGTCCCTTCTCTCATCGCGCAGACTCCTCCAACCGCGAAGGCTCATCCCACACCGCGGTCGCACACCCTTGAGGGCAACTATGCCGGCACGCTGCAAGCTGCTGACGCACAACTCCACCTGGTGCTGCATCTCAGCGAAGCTGCCAACGGGTCGCTCCGCGCCTCACTCGACAGCCTGGATCAAGCCGTCTACGCCATCGACGCCACTTCGATTTCTTTCATCGCACCCACGCTCAAATTCACAGTTGCTTCCGCCGCGGCGCACTTCGAGGGTAAAGTCTCCGCGGACTACCAGACCATCGAGGGTGAGTGGATACAAGGAAATGTTTCACTGCCTGTCGTATTCCATCGCCAGGCGGCAAACGCGGGTTCGCGCAAACCTTCCGAAGCGATTTTCCCGGTGGAAGGGAATTGGCAGAGCGCCATGGAGGCTCACGGCCTGCGTCTGCGGTACCAGTTGCACGTTTCGCACGACACCGAAGGCGAGTTGGTCGGCGCCCTCGATAACCTGGATCAAGGCGTCATTGGGCTGCCGGCCGTACGCGTTTCCTTAAAAGAGGATAATTCCTTCCATTTCGAAATCCCTTCGGTGGCGGGAATTTTCGATGGCACATTTGATCCCGCGAAAAATACCATCAATGGCAACTGGTCTCAGACCGGGGCTGAACAGAAGATGGAATTCAAACGCTCCGATCAGCCGCTGGAACTCCGCCGTCCGCAGACTCCGGTGAAGCCGTACCCCTATCGTGAAGAGGAAGTGTCCTTTTCCAATATCGCTGCGAACGTCACCCTTGCCGGAACGCTAACTCTTCCAAAGGGCGCAGGGCCGTTTCCGGCGGCTATTCTCATCGCCGGCTCCGGGCCTTATGATCGCGATGAAGCGCTAGCAAATCACAAACCGTTCATGGTCCTCGCCGACAATCTCACTCGCAAGGGAATTGCCGTCCTCCGCTACGACAAACGCGGCATTGGCAAATCCACCGGTTCGGCGGACAGCGCTTCAACCCTGGATCTCGCTTCCGACGCGCAAGCCGCCCTGGCCTATCTGAAGGCTCGCAAGGACATCGACGCAACGAAAATCGGTCTGATCGGGCACAGCGAGGGAGCCATGATCGCGCCGTATCTGGCCACGCATTCCACCGACATCGCGTGGCTTGTCCTTCTGGCGCCGCCCGCAACGAAGGGCGAAGACACGCTCGTCAATCAATCGGAGATGATCGGGCGCGCGGGAGGCTTGTCCGAACCACAGCTCGTTGCCAGCCTCACGTTTGACCGGCAGGCATACGATTTGGTGCGCAAGGAAAAAGAACCTGCCGTCCTGACGGAAAAACTCAATGCCCTGGTGAAGGAAACCGGTCTTGACGCTGCAACACCGCCCGCCGTTCTGGAAACACAGTTGCGCATGCTCAGTTCGCCCTGGTTCCGTTTTTTCCTCGACTACGATCCTCTCCCCGCTCTGCAAGCGCTCAAGACTCCGGTTCTCGCTCTCTACGGCGAAAAAGATCTTCAGGTCCCTCCCAAAGCGAATCTTCCCCTGGTCAAAAAAGCCTTTGCCGATTCCGGAAACACAGACGCCGCAAGCACCCAACTTCCCGACCTTAACCACCAGTTCCAGCACTGCTTCTCTGGCTCGCCCGCCGAATACTCGGCCATCGAAGAAACTCTCTCGCCGGGGGCCCTGCAACTCATCTCGGAGTGGATACTCCATCACACCGCTAGTCGCTTTCCAAGCACACTTCAGCATCCCTCATTTAAAGCCGTATATATTATTGAATAGATATTCTCCCTCTCTTACTCGAAACGTCTCTTCTCTTGGTATTATGGAATGTGACAGATATGCCCCAACCCAGCCAGCCTTTCCACCTCGTTCTCATCGTTCACGCCCATCAGCCCTCCGGCAATTTCGAGCATGTTTTTGAGGAATGCTACGCCAACTCCTATCTCCCGTTTCTGGACCTGCTGGAAAAGCATCCCACCATTCGCGTCGCCATCCATTATTCTGGCCCGCTGCTTCTGTGGATCGAGAAGCACCATCCGGGCTATTTCGTCCGCCTCCGCCAGCTCGCAACCAGTGGCCAGATCGAACTGATTGGCGGCGGCTTTTACGAACCGATTCTCATTTCTATCCCCGAACCCGATCGCATCGAACAACTCAATCGCCTGGCTGACTACATTGAAAAACATTTCACCAAACGGCCGACCGGATGCTGGCTCGCGGAGCGCGTCTGGGAGCCGCAGCTCCCCTCGACGCTTGCCGCCGCCAATGTCGCCTATACCCTGGTGGACGATCTGCCTTTTCTTGCTGCAGGATTCGAGCCCGAAGAGCTCTTTGGCCCCTACATCGCCGAAGATCGGGGCAAGACCGTCTGGCTGTTCCCAGGCTTGAAGGAACTTCGCTATTTGATTCCGTTTCGCAGAGTCGAAGAGTCCATCGAGTTTTTCCGCAAAGCCGCGGAAATTCGGCCCGGCGGCGTGGCATTCTTCGGCGACGATATGGAAAAGTTTGGAGTCTGGCCGGGCACTCACAAACATTGCTACATGGACGGTTGGCTGAAGTCTTTCTTCGTTGCGCTGGAAGCGAATTCTTCCTGGCTCAAGACCATCACGCCCTCCGACTACATCTCGTCGCACCTGCCCCTCGGCCGCGCCGACCTTCCCACTGCTTCCTACGCCGAAATGATGGAGTGGGTGTTGCCAACGAGAGTCCGCCAGAGATTTTCCGCCATTCATAAGGAATTTGGAGGGCGCCCTGACCTGCTGGCCTTCTTTCGCGGCGGCGCGTGGCGCGGCTTTTTCCGCAAATATCCCGAATCCAATTTGATGCACAAGAAGATGCTGCACGTCTCGGCTCGCGTCGCCTCCATTCCGCCGCGCCGCTCCAGCTCAGAACACACTTCGCAGGTCCAGGAGGCGCGCGACCTTCTTCTGCGCGGCCAGAGCAACGACGCCTACTGGCACGGCGTATTCGGCGGCCTATATGCGCCGCACCTTCGCACGGACGTCTGGCGCAACCTGATTCGCGCTGAAACTCTTGCCGATCAACTGACGCCCGGTGGCATGCTGCCGCGCGTCGAGCTCCTTGACTACGATGCGGATGGAGCGCCGGAACTTCTCTTCACCGCTCCGGAATACCAGGCGCTCCTCGAGCCTTGCGATGGTGCCACGCTTTCCGCATTCGATTTTCGGATTGCCGCCGCCACCATTATTAATTCCGTGCTTCGCCGGCCAGAGGCTTATCACGCGCGCCTTCGCGAAGCTGCCGCGTCCGGGTCGCCCAACGCAGGCGCCGTCTCCATTCACGATCAGGTGCGCGTCAAAGAGCCCAATCTCGAACGCTTCTTGCGCTACGACCGTTTCGCGCGAAATGCTTTCCGCATTCTCTTGTTCGATCCTTCGCGTTCACAATCTGATTACGACGTACTTCAGCTCGGCGAACTTGCCTCCGTTGCTGCCGGCCCATTTCAAATTCGCAAGTCCTCCCCGGACTATGCCGTTTTAGCTCTCGACCAGGCGCTGCCCGATTACGCAGCCGACCCGGCCAATCCTCCTCGCTTGCGCATAACCAAGCGGTTTTTGTTTGGCCCTGCGCCGCAGGGTTGTGAAGTTAGTTGCGACGTCGAGATTTCGCTCTCCAAGACTCTTTCCCGGCCTCTCCTCTTCGGCATCGAATCGGTCATCAATTTTCTTGCGCCTGCCGATTCCGATCGCTTTTTTGAAACGCCGGAAGGCCCCCAAAATTTGCGTTTCTCCGGAACCCTGGCGGGTCCCTTGCTTCACATGGAAGATGGATGGCAGCGTATCCGCGCCTCGCTTCACGCGCCCAGGTCCAGCGAATTCTGGGTTGCTCCCATCGAAACTGTCTCGGAATCGGAAGGTGGCTTCGAGCGCGTCTATCAAGGCTCTCAGATCCTTGCTGTTTGGCGTCCCGATTTTACCGTACTCACATCTTTTTCTTCTCGCCTGTTGTGGCGCATGGAATCATTCTGAGCTCTCATTCCCTGACGCAGCGTTGTCCCGAAAAGCCGCTTCGCTATGACTTGATGCCCAGCATCTCCTTCAGTTTTGCCAGCATATCTTTGATGCCGGTAGCCTTCTGCATTGCGTCTCCCAGGTTTCCCGATTGAGCTGCCGCGGTGGCATCGGCCCAAGCCTGTTTCAATTGCGCGTATTGGTCTTTCGCCGTTGCCAGCACGGATTTGTCCGTGCCCTCCGGCATCCTTGCTCCATGTGAATATGC
This sequence comes from Candidatus Acidiferrales bacterium, assembly GCA_963792145.1. Lineage (GTDB taxonomy): Bacteria > Acidobacteriota > Terriglobia > Acidiferrales > UBA7541 > Acidiferrum. Next base: position 123,915 of record CAWBVH010000032.1, on the reverse strand, counting down.
GTCCATCCTGGCCTTTATTTGCTCCATCGATTTGGGCATGGACGCACTTAAGCTCGTCCACTCCTTCATCAACTCCTGTTTCTTCGCCGCTGCGGCCGCAACCATGTCGCTGGCCTTTTTCGCCGCGTCCTTGGCCCCCGATAACGCTGCGGAATAGTCGCCCTTTGCCAGCGCGTCTTTGGCGTTTCGCAGCGTATCTTGTGCCGACTTGAGTTGATCCGGCACGTACTTTGCTGCCTCCGATGAAGCCGCATTGATCGCGGTTTGCGCTCCATTGATCGCACCTTCTGTGGCTTCTTTCTCCGCGCCTCCACATGCCTCCAACATCATCGCGAGCCCGAGCACACCACACGCCAGCCAATTCATCTTCTTCAGCATGACGGATCCTTCCTTTCTGAGAGACGCAAGATCGGGCGGGAGTCGAGCGCGGAACGTACTTGCTTGAACTCCCGCACTGTACTCGAAATCCGCTTGCGGTGACAACTCTTGCAAGCGACTTGCACGTCTCGCGATTCGGTGGTTTTTCCTTCCGCAAATCGATCCACGAATTCTTTTTCCTTTTTATTTTTTCTTCTATCTACTTTTCTGCTAATGCATCAAAATCAGGTATTTGGTACAAAATCGTTACAAAACTTTTGCCGAGAGTTCGCGATTCGACTGTTGCCCCTCTACTCGTCAGTCAATCTTCAGGGGGTGGGCAGGATCGAACATACTCCTCCTCCATTGCAGCCACCTGTTGATCAGGCCTCCGCGCACCTGGACGATTCCATGCACTGCACCGATCGGTGTCGGGCCACCCAGCCGGGGGTGCCGGTTCGCGTGGGGCCGGCAGGACCAATCACCCTTGACACGGTCGTACATTGATGTACCATTCATATATGAACAATACTATCGCCTCCGCGCTGGTCCAAGCCGCTCACCGCGTCGGTCACGCCTGGAGGAGGCATTAGCGGGCGTGGGTATCTATTGCGAAATTTGAGACCCTGTCTGTCTTGGTGAGCCAGGACCGACCTATTAGCCTCAGCGAGCTGGCCGCGAAGCTCGTCTGCGTGAAGTCCAACGTCACCCAGTTGGTCGACCGTCTCGAAACCGAGGGTCTGGTGACGGCCAATGATCCATCCGACCGCAGGGCGCCGCGCGGAAGTGACCGCGCTCGGACGAACGGCAGGCGGCAGGGACCCCGGTGGTCAACGCGGTGCTTCAAGATGTCGCCAACAAGCTGGCCGCAGTTGATTCCCAAAAGCTGAAACGCGCGCTGGACGCCATCCAGTGAGATCTTTTTTGCCCACTTGTTCATGCATGTACTATTCATCGGTGAACTACTCTCTTTGGAAGAAGTCGAGCCGTGTCGAGATTAGAAGGCAACAAGAAAACCAGTACAAAGGAGATTCAAATGAACACTTCAAGCAACCTGCTTGTGTTGGGTGTAAGCGGACAAGTAGGAAAACTTGTCGCAAAGAATTTAAGAAGGCGCGACGCGCAGTTTTCGGTCGGGACGCGAAGGAAAGCGAATCTGGAGTGCTCGCGGATCAATTTGGGGCATCGCGCTTCATCGATCTCGATGATCCACGAACCTTCGATGAGGCATTGAAAAACGTCACGGGAATCTTTCTTATAACTGGCTATACAGTTGACATGCTTGTGCAAAGTAAAACTCTGATCGATGCGCCAGCGAAACGGCTGATCATGTCGTGCACCTGGGCGCATTTACGCGACGCGACACCTACACGACGGTTTTCGCCTGCATCAGATATCGAAGCATATCTTCGCGACAGCGGCGTGCATACGATTACATCCCAACATGTTTATGCAGAATTTGCTGCGGTTGCAGGTCAAGCGTCTGTACAGCGTATACACTTCCAAACCTATGGGGTTTACAGCTTTGGAGATGTAGCGGCGCAGCCGTCATTCTCTGGAAGGCCGGAAAGACACAGTGGAAAGACTATTGGTTTCAGCACGTACTTGATCCACAGCAAGTGCTGAAACTCTAACTGCGCTACCGTCATAAGTTCACAGCAACAGTTCGTACCACAACGCTTCCTAAAAGAAATGCGCTGCCGCCTGTTCAACGTTCGAACCGGCGTATGCAAGGAGGAATCGAATTGTTCCGCGAGTCGAGCACGAAGAATGGCGTACATCGGAAGCGTAGCAGACATACAAAGACGTTCTGGTCGCGAGCCATTGTCGCTGCGGGATGGCAAAGCTGCATGCCAATGAGTTGTTGGAAATTGCGTAGCTAACACTGCGTCAGCCCGCGTTCACGAGACTTAACGCCAGACCCTTAGCATTTACCTCACTCTCCACTACATCAACCCGCATCACTAAATCTATACTTCGCTATCTACCAACATGTGTATTATCAACTAAATACATCCCATCATTCATCGCGACCCAATCACTAAAACCTCTCACACAATACCGCTTCACTCTCTTCCAATCTCTTCATTTCCCTCCATACCCTACCCTTTTCCCCCATCTTATATCTTTATCCCTTCTACCCTATCTCTCCTCCTTTCATCCCCCTTCCCCTCCCCCTCCTCCCTCCCCTATCCTCCTCTCCCTCTCCCCCCTCTCCCTCATCCCCTTCCCCCCTTCTCCCCTCCTTTCCCCCCCTCTTCTCCACCTTCTTCACTCCACCCCATCATTTACCCACAACATCACCCCCATCCCCATCATCTATTATAAACCAACAAAACATAATACAAGTAACAATTTAGCACCGGCGCTGAACGTTCGACGCCTGATCAACCCGCACAGAGAATTAAGATCGAGACGTAGCCTACCCGCCGCCACCGCACATACATACCTACTGACTTATACCCACATTCCGCTATTCACAAACATCGCCATGAAACCATTCTATCACCGTCCGTACCCAAGCGCCCGCCCTTCTGCTATTGCACCCACCTTCATCCCTATTTCCACGCTTTGCTCCACACCCCCAACTCCAACACCCAACTATACCATATTCACCTCCAATCCGTATATCTAACCTTCCATTACACGCCTCATCCACCACCATCCTATCATATTACCCATACAACCTCTACCACCCCTCATCCCCCCTTACCCCTCCTTATACATCCTCACTCCATACTCCCTCCTCTCTCACAACCCCCACCTCCCATCACCACCACCCTACACCCCCACCTCCCACCACCATTTCACCTCCCCCCGACACGTTGCCATTTCGCTTTGGCTTGCTGGTCAGAGTATTCTCTTGTCTATTGTGCTTTCGCGAATTCGCCGCCTGGCCACCTCAATACCATTTATCTTCCTTGTCGCATTGGGCTTGCGCATTGCCTTTCTCGTTTACGAAGCGCATGTGATCCCGGCGAATGTCCTTGCCTATGTCCCGTTTGAGCAGGAAGTTGGCAGCGTTGCGAAAGCGTTGGCTGAAGGCCGGGGCTTCTGCTGCCTTTTCCGACAGCCCACCGGCCCGACGGCATGGCTAGTTCCCGTCTACCCTATTCTTCTTGCGGGCATCTTCAGAGTCTTTGGCGTCTTCAGCCTTGCTTCGTTCTATGCCGCCGCCCTGCTGAACTGCATTTTCTCAGCGCTCACCTGTTTTCCTATTTTCTCCGTTGGCAAACGGGTTTCGGGCCTGCCAGCTGCCGCGAGCGCTGCGTGGCTCTGGGCCATTATCCCTAGTGGCATTCTGATGCCCACGGAGTGGATTTGGGATACTTCGCTTTCCGCACTCCTGGCCGCCACGCTCCTGTGGGCCACGTTGCGACTGGCAGAATCCTCGTGCACTCGCGATTTTGTTGGCTATGGCGCGCTTTGGGGTTTATCCCTGCTCACGAATCCTGCTCTTGGCGCGCTCTTCCCATTCCATTTTGCCTGGATCGTGTACCGCCACTATTGCCAAGGTTCCCTGCGCCCGGCGCGCCTGGCGCTTGCCGTCGCCTTTCTCGCGGCCATGTGTCTTCCCTGGGCCGTCCGCAACACGATTCAATTCCATCGGCTGATTCCTCTGCGTTCCAATCTTCCATTCGAACTCTGGATGGGCAACAACGAGATCTACGACGAGCATTCCCGCGCGGTGAATCGCATCACCCGATTCGAACAGGTCCGCCGCTACACCCAGCTTGGCGAGTCCGCATTTCTCGATGAAAAATGGCAAGACGCCCGGCAATTCATCCGCACTCATCCGAGCCTCACGCTGCAACTCTTCGGCCGCAGAATTGTTGCCACCTGGCTCGGCACGGAATCGCCGCAGCGTGATTTTCTCCACCCGGGCTCTCCCCTGGTGGCATTCATTTTTGCCTGGAATGTCTTCGTGCTTGTGGGCGTCGTGGCCGCGCTTGCTCGCCTCCTGATCCTTCGTAGTCCCTTCTTCGTTCCGATCGCCGCTTACCCGATAGTTTTTCCGCTCGTCTATTACCTCACGCAAACTTCCTTGCGCCTTCGTCACCCCTGTGATCCCGTGCTTGCCCTGATGGTCGTTCTGGCGCTCCCCATTTTCCCCCTCAAAGCGGCTCCGTCCATTGGCCCCGGCGGGTCCCCTCTCGCTGGACGCCCGGGCCAAGCCTGCTAAAATAGGCAGATTCTGATGTTGGGGCGGTCGCGGGTATCTTCTGATACCGGTACCGTTTTTTCGTAGTTTTTCGTTGACTCGCTCATGAATAGCTCGTATCAAAGCGTCTCTCTATCGGTGAACGTTCAGCTGCTTCTCACCGTTTTCCTCGTTGTATTCCTCTGGGCCCTGTATTCGCGTCTTCGCCGCGCCGACTTCTTCCGTTGGTGGGCTTGGGCCTGGACTTCTTTCGCGGTTTATCTCGCTTGCGGCGCCCTCTCCATGCAACTTGGTTCTGCCTGGAGTCCGCTGAAAACAGTTTTCGTCATCCTGCTGTTGCTCTCCGGATTTCTGGAGCCACTGCTCCTCATTCTCGGCGGATGGGACTGGCGCGTTCCTGGCCAACTTTCGCGGAAATGGATTGCCCGCGGCGTCGCAGCCACCGTGCTCGCTACCGCGATTTGTTTCGTGCTCGGATTTCTATGGCGTCACGAACCCCTGACCAGCATGGCGCTGAGAAATTTTCCTCGAACCGTGTTCCTGGCCGGTGCTCTGTTCTTTTGCGCATCCGTTTTTCTGACGCAATCGCGCGCCACTCGTTCGTGGGCAGGCCTGATCACCGGGCTTTTCTGCTTCACCTACTCCCTGGATCAGTTTTTTTATTCGCTCACGTTCGCCGGAATTCTGGTAAGGCGATTTGCCGCCCAGTTCGCTCCTCGGTTCGTGCCTCTGGAGAACCTGGAGGCTTTGTTTCAGTCACGTCTCCTGTTTCTGGACCTTGTGAACACCTGTGGAATCTGTCTGGGCATCGTCCTGCTCCTCGTCGAACAGTATCAGCGCTCGGAACGCGACCTGGAAGAAAGTCACCGCCGCAGTTACGGTCTGGTAGCAATGAATTCCAGGCTCCAGAGTGAAATTCAGGAGCGCCTGCGCATTGAACAGGCTTTGCGCGAAAGTGAAAGCCGCTACCGCGACCTGGTCGAAAGCAGCGAAGATCTGATCGCCACGCACGACTTTCAGGGCCGCATCCTCTCCGTGAATCCGGCGCCGGCCAAGCGACTCGGCTACGAGGTCAGCGACCTCCTGAAGATGAACATCAAACACTTGCTGGCTCCCAGGGTGCGTGACGAATTCTCCGCTTTCATACAGCGCGTCCTTTCCACCGGTTCCGATCACGGTCGCATGGTTGTCTTAACCCGGTCTGGCGAAGAGCGAATCTGGGAATACAGCTCCACGCTCCGTTCCGAAGGTGTTTCGTCTCCGATTGTCCGCGGAATGGCTCGCGATATCACCGAGAAGGTTCGCGCGGAAGAGGCTCTGAGCCTCTCCGAAGCAAAATTCGCCACTGCCTTCCGCAACAGTCCCAGCGCCATGGCCATCACTTCGTTGCGCGATGGGCGCTATGTGGACGTCAACCAAAGCTTCGAGAAACAGCTTGAGTATTCCCGCGAGGAAGTTGTTGGCCGTACCGGCCTGGAACTTGGCATTTGGGTCGATCCGGAAGAGTTTTCGACAGCCATCGATCGCATCCGCGAGACCGGGAGAACGACCCGTTGTGAGGCGCACCTTCGCACGAAATCCGGCCGCGTTCTAACCGTCCAGTATTCCGCGGAGCTCATTCAGATTCGCAATGAGCTCTATCGCTTGTCCGCCGGTGAAGATATCACCGAGCGCCGCCGTACCGAAGACGCGCTGCGTGAAAGCGAGAACAAGTTTCGCCTGGTTGCCGAGACCGCGGCTTGCGGCATCTGGATCCTGCAAGACAACCGGCTCGTTTACCTCAATCGCGAAGTGGAGATGCTCACCGGCTACACCCGCGCCGAGCTTCAGGCCATGAATCCGTGGGACCTGGTCGATCCCGAATTCAGGCCGATTCTACAGGAGCGTTCCAAGATCAGGCAGACCAGCGGTCATTTGCTTACGCGCTTCCAGTACAAAATCATCGCGAAGGGAGGAGAAGAACGCTGGTTGGAGCTGTCTGACAGTGTGATGGAATATGAGGGCAAGCCGGCGATCCTGGCGACCGCGTTCGATGTGACGTCGACGAAGCGCGCCGAGAGCGAACTTCGCGATCACGCCATGTTCCTCGACGCGCTCATCTTCAATAGTCCCTTCGGTATCGTCATTAAGGACGAATATCAGCGCGTGCGCTTCTGCAATCCTGCGTTCGAGCGCATGTTCCAGTTCTCTCAATCGGAAATTGAGGGCATGGATCTCGACGAACTCATCGCGCCTCATGATCGTGACGGAGCTGCGCATCTAACGGGACTTTCGCGGGAAACCGGCATCGTGCACGCGACCACGCAACGCTGCCGCAGAGACGGCACACTCCTGGACGTTGAACTCCACGGCGTCCGGCTCTTTTCCGATTCCAAGTTCGTCGGCGCCTTCGCCTTTTATCAGGACATCTCCGAACGCAAGCGTTCCGAGGAAAAGCTGCAGGCCCTGCGAAGCCGTCTCACGCGCGCTCAAGAAGAAGAGCGGGCGCGCATTGCCAGAGATCTCCACGACGATACCGGCCAGCGCCTGGCCCTTCTCAGCATCGACCTTGAGCAACTTAAACAGTTCTCGGTTAAATCGCAGTCCGCGCTCACTCCGCAGCTCGATTCGCTGGTCAGAATTGCCAGTGAAATCACCTCGGACGTGCACAACGTCTCGCGGCGTCTCCATCCCTCACAGGTGGAGTTGCTCGGCCTCGTTCGCGCCTTGGCCAATTTCTGCAAGGACTTCGCTTCCCGGAACTCCATGGAAATCCACTTTGTGCATCCTGATCTTCCGCCCAGCCCTTCTCGCGACGTCGCTCTCTGCTTATTCCGTGTCGCACAGGAAGCCATCCGCAATGTGCACAAGCACAGCGGCGTTCGCGAAGCCGTGGTGGAGTTGAAGGAAGTCGTTGGCGTGCTTCATTTGCGGGTGTCGGATTCGGGAGCTGGCTTCGATCCTGCTTCCCTTGACTCTGCGCCGGGAATTGGATTGCTGAGCATGGAGGAACGTCTGCGCAGCATGGGCGGTGAACTTGCCGTGCAGTCCACTCTGGGCGGTGGCACCACCGTCGAGGCTAGCATTCCGCTCTGTCGCCTGCAGTTCCCGCCTAGTGGGTGTAAACTATCGTGCGGCCATTATTTACAACTGATGTGTACCATCTTCGCCCCATTGGCCTGCGCACCTGAAAATCTTCACCGCTGAAAGGACATTCATGTTACTCCCATCGCCCAGGGTTGTCGTTCGCTGGCTCGTCTGCGTCTTAATTTTCATTTCGCCAGCCGCTGCACAAACCAAGCTCCTGCGTTTTCCCGATATTCATGGCGATAAGGTCGTATTCACCTATGCTGGCGATCTTTGGACTGCCGCGACGTCTGGAGGAATGGCCACCCGGCTTACCGCGCATCCTGGCCTCGAACTTTTCGCCAAATTCTCCCCCGATGGGAAATGGATTGCCTTCACCGGACAATACGACGGCGACGAACAGGTTTATGTAATCCCCGCCACCGGCGGCATTCCCAAACAGCTCACGTTCTATCCGTCTCGCGGCCCTCTTCCCGCCCGCTGGGGATACGACGATCAGGTCTATGGCTGGACTCCCGATAGCAAAGCCGTGGTCTTCCGCTCTCTCCGCGAATATTTCGATCTGGGCGACAGCCGTCTGTACACCGTCTCCATCGATGGCGGCCTTCCTCAGGCTCTGCCCATGCCGAAATCCGGCGCCGGCGACATCTCTCCCGATAGCAAGCAAGTTGTCTACTCTCCGCTGTTCCGCGATTTCCGCACCTGGAAGCGCTATTCCGGTGGATGGGCTCAGCAGCTCTATATCTTCGACCTGAAGTCGCACGCTGCCGAAAAAATCACCGACGATCCGCGCTGCCATCGCGATCCCATGTGGGTCGGCGACAAGATCTACTATTCGTCAGACAAAGACGACACTCTCAATCTCTATTCCTACGACCCCAAGACCAAAAGCACTACGCAACTGACCCATAGCACCAAGTGGGATCTGCGCTGGCCCAGCACCGATCACAAAAACCGCATCATCTACGAGATGGACGGCGAGCTGAATATCTTCGACATCGCCACCGGCAAGTCCTCCAAGCTTTCCATCGATGTGCCGACCGATGCTTTGGCCATGCGGCCTTCGCGCATTTCCGCTGCTGGACAGATCGAGTGGGCCAGCCTCAGCCCCAAGGGCGAACGCGCGTTGTTGGTTGCTCGCGGCGACGTTTTTACCGCTCCCATTGAAAAAGGAGCAACGCGAAACCTCACCAACTCTTCGAATGCTCATGACAAATTTGCGCAGTGGTCACCCGACGGCGCGAAAATTGCCTTCGTCTCCGACATGGACGGCGAAGACGAACTCTACCTCATCAATCAGGATGGCTCTGGCAAGCCCGAGGAACTTACCCATGGTTTCCACGCCATGCTCTACCAGCCCAGCTGGGCTCCCGATGGCAAGCGCATCGCTTTCGGAGACAAAGATGGCAAGCTCTACGTCCTCACGCTCGACGACAGAAAAGTCACTCAGATCGCTCAGAATCCACGCGGTCGCATTCCTGAGTATCCCTGGTCAGAGGATGGCGGCCACCTCGCCTACACCATGGACAATTCCGTCGGCTTCACCTCGGTTTATATTTGGAGCGTCGCCGACGGACAATCGCATCGCGTCTCCGATGAGCTTTACGATTGCGACCATCCGGCCTGGGATCCGGACGGCGATTACCTCTACTTCATCGGCACCCGCGAGTACGCGCCGCAGCTCAGCCAGATTGAATTCAACTTTGCCACCAATCGCGGCCGCTCCCTGCTGGCGCTGACCCTTCGCAAGGACGGCAAAAATCCCTATCCGCCCGAAAGCGACGAAGTAACCGTCAGCAAATCCGGCGAGGAAGCTTCCGAGAAGTCCAAGACTCCCGACAAAAAGGACGAGAAGAAAGAGGAGAAGAAGAAGGAATACATGCGCATCGATTTCGACGGGCTTGCTGACCGCGTCACGCGCGTGCCTGTCGATGCCGACAATTTCTCATCCCTCGTCGCTACAAAAGACTATCTGGTGTACGAGCGGCTGGGCGCGCCCTTCTATGGCCGCGATTCCTATCCAGAAACCTCGCTTGTTCTTTTCACCAAGAAAGACCGCAAAGAGAGCACCTTCCTTGAAAACATCAGTGGATTCGACGTTTCCGCGGACGGCAAGAAAATCCTGGTCCGTCAGGAGCGCACCTTCAAGCTGTACGACCTGAAGCCGGAAGGGAAGTCCAGCGGCAAAGGCGTGGCTACCGACGGTTTGATGGTCGACCGTGTTCCGCAGCAGGAATGGGTGGAAATGTTCAATGAAGTGGCTCGCCGCTATCGCGACTTCTTCTACGTCCAAAACATGCATGGCTACGATTGGGACGCCCTGCGCGCTCAATACCGGCCGCTGGTCGATTACGTGGCGCACCGTTCCGATCTCAACTATGTTCTCGGCGAAATGGTGGCTGAACTCAGCGTTTCCCACGCGTACATTGCCGGTGGCGATTACGAAATTCCCAAGCGGCCACAGGTTGCTTTACCTGGCGCGCGCATCGAACTCGACGCTTCTTCCGGCCGCTATCGGCTCGCCAAAATCTATCGCGGCCAGAACGAAGAAGAGTTGTACCGCTCCCCGCTCACGGAAGTCGGTGTCGACGTGAAGGAAGGGGATTACATCCTGGCGATCGACGGCCAAGATCTGACCGCGAAGGACAATCCGTATCAGTTCCTGCGCAACAAGGCTAATCGCCCCGTTCAGCTCACCGTCAATTCCAAGCCAACTACGGAAGGCTCGCACACCATTTCGTATCGCCCCATCACCAGCGAGACAGATCTGATCTATCTTGACTGGGTTACCCACAACCGCGAGTTCGTCTCCAAAGCTACCGACGGCAAAGTGGGCTATATCCACATCCCGGACATGGGCGCCGACGGCATCCGGGAATTCATCAAGTATTACTATCCGCAGATTCGCAAGGAAGCCCTGATTGTCGACGTCCGCGGCAATGGCGGCGGCAACGTTTCTCAAATGTTGATTGAACGCCTGCGCCGCGATTTGCTCGGCACCGGTTTTGGAAGAAACGATCAATTCACCAACACTTACCCGGGCACGGTTTTCTACGGGCCCAAGGTCTGCCTGATTAACGAAACCTCCGCTTCCGACGGCGACATCTTCCCGTACATGTTCAAGCAGGCCGGCCTTGGCCCGCTAATCGGCAAGCGCACCTGGGGCGGCGTTGTCGGCATCACCGGCCACGGTCCGTTGCTCGACGGCGGCCAGGTTTTCGTGCCGGAATTTGCCACTGCCAGCGCCGCTGGCCAGTGGGTGATTGAAGGCCATGGCGTCGATCCAGACATCGTTGTCGAAAACGAACCCGCCGCGGTCATCGGGGGCCAGGATCCACAACTCGAGCGTGGCGTCGCGGAAATCACCAAGGAACTCAAAGCCAATCCGAAAGTGCTTCCCAAGCGTCCGGCTGATCCAGTCAAGGCGCCGAAGCACCAGTAGCGCAAGCGTTCATTCATGTAGCTCGAGGCCTTCAGGCCTGAGGCTTTTCCGATCCTAACCGCGAACCAGCCGACGAGCGCAGCCGTCAAAAGCGTGCTCGCCGGATGGTTCCAATTCTTCACCAAACTTTGCATACCTTCCCCTCGGGCTTCACCATGGGCTGCCCAGCTTTGCACGCGAACGCCTTCGCGAACTCCGGCATATTCACAATCACTCCATTGATCCGGTATTTCGCCGGTGAATGTGGGTCCACCGTCGCCCTCATCCGCGACTCCTCCGGCCGCTCGTTCTCGCAGGCCCACTGCGCGAAGCCGATGAAGAATCTCTGTTCCGGCGTGAAGCCGTCTTTCGGCTCCAACTTGCTGTCCTTCGTCGCGTTCTGCCACGCCAGGTACGCCAGAATTTCTCCGCCCAGGTCTGCCACATCTTCTCCCAGCGTCAGTTTGCTGTTGATCTTGATATCGTCGATAATCACGTACTCTGCGTATTGGTCTTCCACGCATTTCGTTCGTGTGTCAAATTTCTCCCGGTCCCCTTTGGTCCACCAATTCCGCAAATTTCCTTGTGCGTCGAATTGGCTGCCCTCATCATCAAACCCGTGCGTTAATTCGTGTCCAATCGTGCCGCCGGTATCGCCGTAATTCGGCGCCGCGTCCATCTTCGGGTCGTACAGCGGTGGCTGCAACACGCCCGCTGGAAAATTGATGTCATTCATTTGCGCATCGTAGTAAGCGTCAACCGTCGTCGGGGGAATCTGCCATTCGCCATGATCCACGGGCTTCCCAATCCGGTTGATCTCACGATGCCGTTCGAAGGCCGACAGCCGCTGCGTATTGCCCGCAAGGTCTTCCCGCGCGATTTTTACGGAGCCGTAGTCTTTCCATTTGTCGGGATATCCGATCTTGTTGCGGATACCGTGCAGCTTCTTCAGTGCTTCTTGCTTCGTCTCCGGACTCATCCAATCGAGCTGTTGAATGCGCAGCTCCATGGCGTGCTCAATGTTCCGCACCATTTCGAGCGTGCTTTGCTTCAGTTCCGGCGAGAAAACTTTCGCCACGTAGACCTGCCCGAGCGCGTCGTCCAGGTTACGGTTCGTATAGCTCACGCAGCGCTTCCATCTCGCCTGTTCTTCTTTCGCGCCGCGCAGGTATTTGCGGTAAAACTCAAAATTCTCCGTCGCGAACGCCTTGGTCAGGTAAGGCGCCGCCGAATCAGCGATATGGAACCGCAAGTATGTCTTCCAGTTGTTCAGCGGTTCGTCTTTCAAGCGTGAACTCAGTTCCTTGAAGAAGTCCGGTGCATCCACGTTGAGTGTCTGAAAGTCCGGATAGGCCGCCGTCTTGTAGTACGTCTTCCAATCGAAGTTCGGTGCCAGTGCCGCCAGTTCGCTCACGCCCATCTTGTGTTTCAGCTTGTAGGGATCCCTGCGGTCCACCCGCGTCAGCGAGGCTTTGGCCATCGCCGTTTCCAGGCGCAGGACCGTGTCCGCATTTTGCTTGGCCGCCGCCGCGTTGTCGCCGAGCAGTTCGAAGACCTTCTGTTCGTGCACCAGGTAACGCGCGCGCGTCTCCTTCGATTTTTCGTCTTCCTTCGTGTAGTAATCCCGGTCCGGCAATCCCAGGCCGCCCTGATCCAGTTCCGCAATCATCACTTCCGAATTATCGGGATCCTGCATCGAGCCCGAGGCAAACAGCAACGACCTGCCGTAAACCAGCTGCAGTTGCGCCACCAGCGCCGACAGTTCCCCGGCCGATTTCAACTGTGCGATCGCATCGAGTTGTTCCTTCAGCGGTTCGATTCCGCGCTTTTCCACCAGCGCCTCATCCATGCAAGCCGCGTAATAATCCCCAATTTCCCTCGTCACCTGGTTGGGCTCACTCGATGGCGCCGCGGCCTGCTCCAGGATTGCGTGAAGAAAGTCCAGGTTGTCCTGATAAAGCTTCCCGTAGACGCTCCAGGAGGTTTGATCCGGTGGTATCGGATTGTTTTTCTGCCAGCCCCCACAGGCATAGTGATAGAAATCCACGCACGGTTCCACAGTTCGATCGAGCGAGCTCAGATTGAAGCTTGGAGAGTAAGGCAACTGTGGCTCTTGCGCGGCATTCTTGGTTTGTCCTGCCGTCACCGACGCAATCGCCAGACACAGCACCAACAAACTGCTAACTCGCATCTTCATATTCACCCGCTCGTTGTTCGCTCGAAATTTTAGTTGGTTCGAACAGACCCTTGTTATGGTTGGACGCACAAAGCCCGGAAAGCACTTCCAGCACTACCGCAAATAGGCGTAGTAAATCACGTAAAACCAGCTGCAAATGCCGTGCAGGATCATCCACAAAATCGAGTGATTCGCGCTCCAGGACAGCGTGATCGCCACCATGCTGCCGAATCCCCACAAGCCCACTCCTGCCGAACGTCCGTGGTTGCCTTCGTCCTCTTCGTCTTCATTCATCGAGAGGCCCCTTTCTTTTGTGGCTCAGCCGATTTGAACTACAGCCAGTGCGTTTGATCGGCCCGGTGTTATCCTTCTGCAGTCGCCGGCATTGTACCTCTACCTCGCACCCCAGTGTTGCGCCTTGGCACTTGCGCGCTGGCCACCAACCCTCTTCCTCTGCTACAGTTTTGTTTTCATCCTAGGAGGAGTGTTCATGACGGTTCCCGAAGAGCTGCTCGCCATTCTTGTCTGCCCCATTTGCAAGACGCCCGTACAGCCGCTCCCTGACAACTCAGGTCTGAAATGCAGCACCTGCAAACGAATCTATCCCGTGCGCGACGATATTCCCGTCATGCTGCCCGAAGAGGCAACCGTCGCCTCCGAATGAGCTTTTCTGCGAAATCGCCTCATGAACCCTGACTACGCCAGTCTTGTTCCCCGCCTTAAGCGCCTGCTGCCGCGTTTCCGCAAGATTCATATCGGAGTCCTCGGCGACCTGATGCTGGACCGCTACCTTTGGGGCACGGCCAACCGTCTCTCGCCCGAAGCTGCAGTGCCTGTCGTGGACTTCGTGTCCCAGTCCGACGTGCCTGGGCGGAGCGGGAAACGTCGCTGCCAACCTCGCTGGTCTCGCCGCACACGTTGAAGCGTTCGGTGTTATTGGCGGAAAGAACGCCGCCGGGAAATTGCGCGATGACGAACCTGGCAGCGCTCTCCGGGCCTGTTTTCGCCAAGAAAAAATCGCTGACCGCGGTGTCCTGGCGGATGCGCGCCGCGTGACCACGGTCAAAACTCGCGTGATTGCCCGGCACCAGCAGATTGTCCGCATCGACCACGAGCGCCACGACGCCCTCGCGCCAGCAACCGAAGAAAAACTCTTCCGCCTTCTCGTCGCTTCACTCAAGAAACTCGATGCCCTCGTGCTTTCCGATTACGACAAAGGCGTGATCAATGACGCCTTCGCCGATCGCGTGCTTCATGCTTGCCATCAATACAAAGTGCCGGTGTTTGTGAAACCGAAGACCTCTCGCTTGTACGCCTACCGCGGCGCGCGCGTCATCGTTTGCAACGCGAAGGAAGCAGGCTTCTACGTCACACGTACACTTTCGAGCGAAAAGACGGTCGAAGAAGCCGGACGCGCCCTGCTACCGCATTTCGGTTGCGCTGCCGTGGTTATTACCCGGGGCGAAAATGGGATGAGTGTCTTTGAGGAAGTCTCGCCGCGCCACCTGCACATCCCCGCGACAAGCTTTGAAGTGACCTACGCGCGTGTTGGCCAGACCGGTGTCGAACGTGGCTCCTTAGGACGCCAGGTCTTCGACGTTACTGGCGCCGGCGACACTGTCTTAAGCGTGTTATCACTCGCGGTCGCCGCGGGCGCATCGTTGCCGGAAGCGGCGTTTCTGGCCAACGTGGCTGCCGGAGTCGTTGTCGGCAAGCTCGGAACCGCCAGCATCAGTCCTCAGGAATTAGTTGCTGCGCTCGATGACGTCCAGCCCTGACCCGTGCTCAGTACGGAACCGGAAAACTCAATGCCTTATCCGATTTTGAAACCCAGATGGGCACCGTCTTCGTCTTGCGGCTCTTGTCATCGGAATCACCCGGGAACGGTGAATAGGGGCTGATGGCCACATTCACCTCGACGGAAGTGTCGCTATTCCTTGGTGCCTTCGCGCTCACGATCTTGAAACTTTTCACCGGCCCGTAGTAGCCTTCCGCTCCCCAATCGGCCAGAAAATCTTTCATCTGATAGTTCGACGAGGGTTTCCACAGCTGGTATGCCTTGTTGGTATCGCCGGTTACCAGGGTCTCGAAGAATTGTGAAGCGGCCTTTTTCTCCGGGTAGTATCGGAAGCCAAACCACAAAACCACCGCCGCAACCAGCACCAGCGCCACAATCGTGATGGTCATGGCGCGGGACTTGTGTGGTTGTTCAACAGGTGGATCGAGTAGTGTCATGCGAGGGTCTCCCGCATGCGAGCGTCAGGAACATTCCGCTGGGCTCAGCACGCCAACAGGAACTCTAACAAGAGAATTGCCTTGCCGCAATTCTCCCTATAGATTCGACGCCACTTGGCGGCAAAAAGTTTCTTGGAATCGAAGCGACAAATTCCGCCCTTAGCGGCGCAATCGGAAGATTGATCGCTGCGATCAGCCGGTGAGTGCTCCGCCACAGCCTTCCGGAAGCTCGATGGCATATTTGGTCCGCGCTTTTTCGCGGTGCAGTTCGAAAGCCAATTGAATCAGCTTGTCAATGAGTTCGCGAAAAGGAATTCCACTGGCTTCCCAGAGTTTCGGATACATGCTGATCGAGGTAAAACCAGGAATGGTGTTCACCTCATTCAAGAAAATCTTTCCGCCCTTCTTTTCCAGGAAGAAATCAACGCGCGCCATTCCGGAGAGTTCCAGCGCACGAAACGCTTCCACGGCAAGGTTCCGAATCTTCTCTGCCTGCGCCGGCTTCAATACCGCGGGAATCAGCAACTGCGTGCCGTCCTCCAGATACTTCGCGGTGTAGTCGTAGAATTCGCGGTGCGGCACGATTTCGCCGGGCACCGAGGCTTGCGGGTTGTGGTTGCCCAGCACCGACACTTCGATCTCGCGCGCGACCATCGCCTTTTCCACCAGAATCTTCATCCCGAATTCGCAGGCAAAGTTCAACGCGGGAGCGAGTTCCTCAGCGTTATGCACCTTGGACATCCCGACCGACGAGCCCAATGTGGCGGGCTTCACGAAAACGGGATACACAAACTTTTTCTCGATCTCGCTCTGTATCGCCGCAGGGTCTTTTTCCCACTCCCAGCGGTGTACCGTCACCCATGGCACGACGGGAATTCCCGCCTCCTGGCAAAGCCGCTTGGCCACATCTTTGTCCATACCGATCGCGGAACCCAGAACGCCCGCTCCCACGTAAGGAAGTCCGGAAAGGTCCAGCATCCCCTGAATGGTTCCATCTTCGCCAAACGTGCCGTGCATCACGGGAAATACAACGTCGAAGCGTTGTGCGCCC
Organism: Candidatus Acidiferrales bacterium; assembly: GCA_963792145.1. Taxonomy (GTDB): domain Bacteria; phylum Acidobacteriota; class Terriglobia; order Acidiferrales; family UBA7541; genus Acidiferrum. The sequence goes on along the minus strand of CAWBVH010000032.1, from coordinate 107,447 downwards.
GATCCGCGATCGAGCGGGACCAGCGCTGCTTCTGTCGGATCGGCGGTTAGCATCACGCGCCGCCCGCCTTTCAGAATGTCGGGCAGCATCTTCATGGCGCCTTCGCCAATTAGCCAATGCCCGTCTTTCGTGATGCCGATGGGCACGGCCTCGTATTTGTCGGGGTCGAGCCCTCGGATGACCGAAGCGGCAGATGCCAACGATACTTCGTGCTCGCCGGAGCGGCCTCCGAACAGCACTCCGACACGCAATAGTTTTCTGTTGTCAGGGCTCACGAGATGTTCCCAAGCCGCCGGGTGGAGAGGCAGCAAACAAGTTCCGTGTTCAGTTATAAGTGGAAACGCGAAAAAATGCGAAAGGGAGAAGTGGAAAAGAGGCGGAAGCAGCAATAGGACGCTGAGACGCTTTCGGGTGGCCCATCCTTGCGGTTTACCTCATTCAACGGTGGGTCTTGGCATTCGTGGCGCCGCCGTCGCTCCTTTCTTTTGCAGAATTTAGTCTCCCGTCGCTCCCGCACGCGATTGATCGTCGCAATGTGCTAGACTGCCCTCAAGCCGAGTCCCCCGGTGCACAGTGGGTGGATCGGCATTGCAAGAACCTGCTCCCCGACTTGTATACGTGTTTGTATTCGAATGTGAGATGTGTAAGCGAGATCTATATGCGCGTTTCCGAGCTGACGCGCCGGAACTGGATTTCGAACTGACGTGTCCATGCGGATGGGCAGGGATTCGACGCGGCGCCCAAGCAAAGAAAGTTTTCTGTCAGGATGCTGACTCGCCGTTGCCGAAGCCATAGCGCGCGCCAAACTGCTGGTACGTTTCCGAATGGGATTCACTTCAGGGTTGTCGAGGGCTCCGGGAATGCCAATCGAGCTTGAGTTCACTAACGACGGGTTGGGCGTGATCTATCAGTGCGAAGGATCCTTGGGCCTACAGCACTTCGCGGACGCCAACAGCCGGCTGCTCGCCTCTCCGGACCGAATCAAGAAACTTAAATACATAGTCATTAATGGCGCTTCCGTGGAGCCGCAGTACTTTTCTGTCACGCAGATGGAGGGAATCATTTTGCAGGACCGCCACATCGCGTCCTATGCCGTCGAGGGATTGCTGGTCGCTCTGATTGCGGAGCAGGGTGCTGTTTTGGGACTCGCTCGAATGTGGGAAGCCTTCGTTGAAGGAATAGGGTGGGAAACAAAGATTTTTCCGTCACTGGCGGAAGCAGAAACCTGGGTACGCGACAGGGTGAAAGCAAAATTCAAGCTGGACATTGCGCAGTTCACCACGAAAAAATAGTCATTGTGGCGCGTCTCCCGCGCTCGCTGGATTTTTCACTGCGTCCTGTGACAGGTGGCTCATTCTGCCGGCCACTCGCAGGGAAACAGCTTGCCCGAATCTGCCGGGCTGATTTTCATCCCGAGCAATTCAGCCGACGGAGGCAAAACCGGATCCCGGCCATTTGCCAGGTCCGCCGTGCGGTTGTGCTCCTCGATTGCCGGATTGATCTCCACAGTCTCCATCGATACCATGGCTTCGCTGTCGGCAGCTTTCAGCTGATTGGCGACCTCTGCCCGCCACCGGAGAGGAGGTACTCTCCGGTGGCGGGCAAATGGCGAGACTAGAAGGCGTAACGGAGGGCAAACTCCATAACGCGAGGTTTCGTGAGCGTGCCGGTGTACAGGCCAATGGATGTCGGACTGGTCAGAGCGCTGTTGTTGGTCAGTGTGGCGGCGTCGAATCGCACGGAATTGGTAAGGTTGTACGCGTAGGCGCTGAAACGGATCGACTGGCGCTCAGTAATAGAGAATGTCTTGTTAACGCCAAGATCGATTCCGAAGAATCCCTGGCCGCGGAAATTGTTGCGTTGACCAGACTCGCCGGGATAGGGAAGGCGAAGAACGGAGTTCCAGTAAGTATTGGGATCCGCATTGCCGATGTTAAAGGCGTAGGGTTGGCCATTGTAAAAGGTCAAGCCCTGCTGCACGTGACCTGTGAGCACGGCTTTGCCTTCCAATTGGAAGTTGGTGTTGTAGGTGCCGCCGGCGTCAATACTGAAGGGGAAGCCGCTCGTCCAGCGGCCGATGCCGGTGAGGTCCCAGCCGCCGAGGAGCGTGTTTGTAAATCGATTCCAGCCGCTGCCGAAAGGTCGGCCGTGGCCAAACGGCAACTGGTACACCCAGTTGGCATTGATCTGATGGTGCGTATCCCAGTCGGAGACTGCGCGCATCTGGTTCGGTGCCCAGGTGTTGATGATGGCGCTTAACCCGCCAAAGGTAGGAACGCGCTCGGCATCCGACCCGACGTCCAGGGATTTTGAGAACACATAGTTGAAGTCAAATTGCAGCCCGTGAGTCATGCGGCTGCGCAGTGAGAATTGGCCGGCGTTGTAGCTGCTGTTACCGAGGCTGGACCAGGCGTAGAGGGCGGAGAACTCCTTGTTGTAGATGGCATAAGGAGTGTCGACGCCATTGATGTTGGCGCAAGCCGGGAGGCAGTACGAGTCAAAAATGTTGGTGAAATTGGTGGCGCCAAACGTAGAGGGGCCCCAATTGCAATAGAACAGTTCGTACATCGATTGCGTGGCCGTAGGATTAGCAAGTGCTCCGTTGCCCGGTGCTCCACCTTGCCCCGGCGTTCCATTTCCGCAGAGTGAACCATTGATGCCGGCGGCACTCGGAAAGAAATTTTCCCAGTAGGGTATCTTAGAGACCTGCGATACCGGCGTGTTGTTCTGCGCGAGCTTGGCAAATTGCGTGGCTGCCGTGAAGTAGTCGACGCCTGACCTGGGATCCACCAAGTTCAGTGGCATGGCCAGATCTCGTTGTTGCAGCAAACGATGCGCAAGGCGCCCGACGTATGCTGCCTCAAAGACCAATCCGCCAGGCAATTCGCGTGAAAAAGAAAAGTCCAGCGTTTCGGAGTAAGGCGTCTTTAGTTTGTTGTCAAATCCGAACGTAATCTGTTGCAGCGGATTTCCCAAGCTGCTGACCGGCGGGGTATAGGGAAATGGCCCTGTGGGAGCTGGATTCAGCAACAGTCCATCTGGGCTGGAGGTCGGGAATAATTCCCGGGCCGGCGAAGCGCGCGCTTCCATTGATGCTCTGGACGGACGCCGGATTGCTAACGACGGTGTTCAGTCCGAACGCACCCGACTGGTCAAAGGTATCCACCAGCGCCGTTCCGAAGTGATCGTAGACGATTCCGAAGCCGCCACGAATTGACGATTGTCCCGAGTTTCCAAACAGCGCATGCATCAGCCCACCCGAAGAATTAGGGGAATAAGCGACCGCGATTCGGGGACCAAAATCCTTATAGTCCCAGGGCCAGAGAGGAGGTTTGCCGTTCACTTGGCCGCTCGGGCTGTAGCTGATGGTTTCGTCGAAGGTCTGGCCAATGGCCATGGCGCGCTCGCGATTCGTGACGAATTGGTTCAAGCTGGAATCAGGCGAGACCTGATTTCCATTGGTTTCATAGATGGGCTGAAGCAGGGAATAGCGAAGTCCAGCCGTGATCGTCAGCGTTGGCCGGATGTGCCAAGTGTCTTGTATATAGAAATCGTATTCCCAGGACCGAAAATTCTTCGGTACCTGCGTGTTCTGTGGGATCTGCACGTTCCGCGCCGTGCGGTTGTACTGCCCGGTCACCTCGGGAATCAATCCGACCAAATTAACGATGGCGTAGTTATATGGGTTAGCGTTGTTCAGATCGACGCCCGGGAAACCAAATGCACCCGGATCGAGACTTCCGCCACTGCCTGCCGCCCCGGCACTCAACCAGTTTGGGTTCGTGGATGCGTAGTTGATATTGGAAATATCGCTAGCGCGGGAATTTGTGATCAGCCGGATGTTGGTTCCAAACTGTAGGGTGTGTTTTCCCTTGGTCCAGGAAAGATCGTCGAGCCAATTGTAGACCGGGATCCGGAAGATCCCCGAATAGGACGTGGACGGTGAGAGTGAACTCACACCGGGATGCAGGTCGTCAAGATAACGGAAAGTTACCAGTGGGCCGTTTTCGACGCCAACATTTTCTTGAACCTGGCGCGTCAAGCCAAATCGCAGACTGTTCACAAGCGAGTTACGAATGCTTGCCGTGTAGCCGATTGCGATTGCCCGGCTATCGTCTTTGACCGTATTGTTCGCTGGCATACCCGGAAATTGCGGCGGTTGCGCCGTATTATCCCACTGATAGTTCCCGCGCACGAAAATATGCTGGCTGCCCGAGCGAGTCAGGTTGTAGTCCAGTTTCGCAATAGCCGTATTCAGGCTTTTCGGATTGGGTGCAGAAAAGGTGAAGCAAGAGAGGTTGTACCCATCGTAGCTGGAACATCCGGTGGAATTTGCGGTTGGGTATTGCTGGAACACACCGGTTCCCTGGGCATTTGCCACAAAAGGATTCACACCATTTCCGTTCGGACAAGTTCCACTGGGGAATCCCGGCTGAGGCGCACCGCAGTTTGGATCCATCAGCGCAATCTGCGCGGGACCAACACCGTAGTTGCCGGGACTTACAGTCCAGCTCTTACTCAAGCCGTTGACTGTTCCACCGGGACACTGCGTGGCGTCCGCGCATGGGTAGATCACCACGCCGTCCTGTAGATTGGGTGCCGGAACATTCCGTGTCACTTGTTGATTCTCGGCCTGGCGCTGGCCTTCGTAGGTGGTGAAGAAAAACAAACGATCTTTCTTGATGGGACCACTGATCGAACCGCCGAAAGTGTTGCGAATAATTTTGCCGGGAATATTGGGTAGCCCATTGGAAAGTTCCGCTTGTTTGTTGAACCAATCGTTTGCCGCGGTTTTCGGGGGGCGGTACTGCTCGTAGGCCGAGCCATGGAAGACATTGGTACCGCTCTTGGTGACCAGCGTAATTTGGCCTCCGGAGGAGCGTCCCTGGTCGGCGTTAATGCCAATGGTGGTTACGCGAAACTCCTCGATGGAGTCGAGTGTGGAGCGAACAGCGCCCTGGAAAGCCGTGCCGCGAGCTTGTTGGTTATTGTCAACGCCGTCGAGAGTGATGTTGGCCTGGTCGCTGCGGCCACCATTGAGTGCGCCGTTGCGAGTGTCCACGTTGTCGTCGACATTGTTCCCCACGTATGTGACGCCCGGCTGCAAGCTCAGAACGCCGGCGGCGTCGCGGCCTTCAAACGGCAACGCCAGAATTTGGTTCGACCTCAAAAGTGTTGCCCATACTCGCGTCTTGCGTGTTCACGGTCTGGGACGAAGCGACCACCTCAACGGTAGTTGTTCCCGTGGCCACTTGCAGCTGCACGTCACTGCTAGCTGGCATGGAAACTTGCAGCTCCAAGCCTGTTTTCCTGATAGGGAGCGAAGCCCGGGGCATTCACGGATAGCGTATAGGTCGAAGGGCGCACTTCCCGAAACTGATAGAAACCATCCTTGTCGCTATGTGTCGCGAGCGCCACTCCGATTTCCGGATTGGAAAGAGTCACCTCCGCATCCGGAACAACTGCGCCTCCCGGATCTAGGATGGTGCCCCGCAAGGAAGTTGTGCTGGTTTGTGCGAAGGCGAAGCTTGCTGCGATGAACAGAAATATAAAAAGAACAAACACTCTGTGACTGCTTGTGGTCCAGGTCATGGACGCTCCTTTCGCGCACCAGGGCAACCGGCGACGAAATGAGTGTGAACCACAATGGGACTGTCGAATTCCGATTCTAACTAAATGAAGCGGCCAACAACCCTGGCAACCTGACACACCAATCGAAAGCCCGAAGTTCTTACTTGGATAGGGCAAGCGGAGCGCGATGTCAAGAAAGTTTTGTAAAATTCGATAAAATCAGGTCCGAAAACGTCCAATTTGGACGGAAAAAATGGATCTTGCTAACAAATTGTTTGCGATTGCGTCCAAGCAAAACTGGTTGTGTGTCGCGCGGATATTTCGGCAGAGCTGATCCGCACCCGAAGGCGCTTTGATTACAGGATCTTCTTACCGAGCGCCGAGAGGGCCAGTTCCACGCCGAGCGTCGCGGTGCGATTGTGCTCGTCGATCACCGGATTGATCTCTACGATCTCCATGGAGACCATCGCTTCGCTGTCGGCAATCATTTCCAGGGCCAGATGGGCTTCGCGGTAAGTAACGCCGCCGCGGACAGGCGTGCCCACGCCGGGTGCATCGGAGGGATCGACGAAGTCCATGTCCAGGCTGACGGCGATGCCATCGGTATCGTCCATGGCGCACTTGAGGGCGTCGGCCATCACTTCGCGCATCCCGCGCTCGTCAATGTCGCGCATGGTGAACGCGCGCACGCCAAGCTTCTTGATGAATTTTTTCTCGTGGGAATCCAGATCGCGCACGCCAACCAGGACAACATTTTGCGGCTCGATCTTCGGCTTGAAGTTGAACAGGTCGAGAAGTTCCGGCACGCCATAACCCATAATGCCTGCCAGCGGCATGCCATGGACGTTGCCAGATGGCGAACTCTCCGGCGTGTTCATGTCGCTATGCGCGTCGAGCCAGATGCAGCCGATCTGCTTCTTCTCTTTGCGAAAATGAGCCGCGACGCCGCTGATGGAGCCCGCCGCGATGGAATGGTCGCCGCCCAAAACGAGCGGCAAGTAGCCCTCTTCCAGCGATTTCTGGACGGCCAGACCAAGGTCATTGCAGGCGTCAGCAATTTCCGCCACATATTTTGCTCGTTTCTCACCGACGGGCATCTCTTCAGCTTGCTTAACGATGATGTTGCCGATGTCTTCCACCGTGTGCCCGAGATGCTTGATGTGCGCCTGCAGTCCCGCCACGCGCAATGCAGATGGACCCATGTCCACGCCGCGGCGACTGGCGCCCAGGTCCATTGGAACGCCGATGATGCGAATTTTCAGAGGCATATGAGCGATATCCTACGTTCCAGTTTCCTTCCACGCGCGAGCAAGCGGCTGGGCGTGCCTCCTCCTCGTCGAGGAAGGAACCGGACGGATTCTTATGTCTTTAGACCACTGCGATTGCGAACCACGGAGCGGACTACCAACTACCCCGCATTAAGGATATACCCGGTAAATCATCCGTGGGAAGGGGATGACCTCGCGAATGTGCTCGGTGCCGCAGATCCAGGCCACGGTGCGCTCCAGGCCAAGCCCGAAGCCGGCATGAGGCACGCTGCCATAGCGGCGCAAATCCAGGTACCACTGGAATGCATCCACCGGTAAGTTGTTCTCTTTCAAGCGCTTAACAAGAAGATCGTAGTCGTGGATGCGTTGGCTACCGCCAATGATCTCGCCGTAGCCCTCCGGAGCCAGCATGTCGAACGAGAGTGCCAAATCGGGACGCTGCCCGTCCGGCTGCATGTAGAACGCTTTGATCGACGCAGGGTAATGATGCACCATCACCGGCCGGTCGAAGCTGTTGGAGATGAGCGTTTCTTCGTCGCCGCCGAAGTCGTCGCCAAATTTGGCAGGGTTCCCTTGCTTCTGCAGGATGCCAATAGCTTCTTCGTAGGTGATGCGCGGGAAAGGCGGCTTGATGTTCTCGAGCCTTTTGATGTCGCGTTTCAAAGTGTCCAGTTCGCGGGACTTGTTCTTGACGACGCCTTGCACGATTGCGCTAACCAATCCTTCACCCAGGTCCATCATGTCCGGCAATTCGGCGTACGCCGCTTCCGGCTCAAGCATCCAGAATTCCGTGAGGTGCCGGCGCGTTTTGGATTTCTCCGCGCGAAACGTAGGGCCAAAAGTGTAGACCTTACCGAGGGCCATGGCCGTGGCCTCGATGTACAGCTGGCCGCTTTGCGTCAGATAGGCTTTCTGGTCGTCGATGTAGTTCACTTCGAAAAGCGTGGAGGTGCCTTCGCACGCGGCCGGCGTGAAGATCGGCGCATCGGTGAGCGTATAGCCCTGGGAGTCCATGTAATTGCGAGCCGAGCGAACGGCTTCAGCGCGAATGCGCAGCACGGCGGCTTGGCGCGGCGTGCGAATCCACAGATGACGCTGGTCGAGCAGGAAGTCCACGCCATGCTCTTTAAGTTGAATGGGAAAGGGCGTAGCTTCGGAGACCTTTTGCAGAATCTGGATGGAGGTGACGCCCATTTCGTAGCCGCCGGGAGCGCGTTGCTCCGCGCGAATTTTTCCCGTGACGATGACGCTGGATTCCTGCGTCAGACCCTTTAGCGCCGCGAACGCCTCGGGATTTTCTTTCAGCGAGCACACGCCCTGGATGATGCCGGTGCCGTCGCGAAAAATCGGGAAAACCAGCTTGCCGGATTCGCGAATGTTATAGAGCCAGCCGCGAATAGTGACTTCCTGGCCGTCATACTTTCCTGCGTTCTCAATCGTGATCGTTGTCATAGTCGCGTTCTTTGTTGTGGAATCAAACAAATAGTCTAACAAAGAACGAGGTGGGCTGCGGAAAAACGAGGACTCCGTGAGAGCGCAGGTTGGTTTCTTACTGGCAGCGTGCTACGAGTTGGATAGCGTCAAAGCGACCCACGTAGTACGTCGTGATCTTTCCGTTTTCCGTCTCGAAGCGGATGCCGTAGTGCCCATCGCTCGACTTTGCCGTTAAGTAGTGGCCGTTATCAATGTATTTGTGCGGACCAACTTTCAACCTACTGCCGTAAACTTGCAGCGCGTGCTTCTCCGAATCACCAACCTGAATTCCCGTGGTCGTTGTTACCCCGGGATCCTCACGTCAATTCGCGCTAATCGCCCTTCCAACATCATGAAAAATAGTTTGGGCTGTTTCTTCGTAGTTACGTAGAAGCATGCCTGATCATCTTTCGCCGGCGGCAAAGGGAGCTTCTCGTGGAGCATGGCGTTTAGCTAAGGCAGGCTCATGCCGATCCGCACGGGACCGGCTCCATCTTCGCGAACGATCCAAGTGTCATTGGCAGAGGCAGTGCCGAGGGCCACGGCAAGAACAGCGAGGATTGTTAGATACCGCGCATTCATAAGGGGAATTGTAAGCGGAATTGCGCAGCGAAAGTTGCAATTCGTGGCGGAGGCAGACTACGAGTGACGCCAATCCTCTTCGAGGCGGTCGAGCGATTTAGCGCCGGCGGTGAGTTGCTCGTGAAGGCTGGGCGCGTCGTGCCCGGTCTTTTCTTTCAGTTCCAAGGTGAGAGGCAAGTCCTTGGTTGGAGCGGAATCGAGAAGTTTGAGCGCTGATGCCCAATTAATGGTGCCGTCGTAGGGCGGCAGGTGCTCGTCCTTTTCGCCGTGGTTATCGTGAATGTGCGCGCTGGCGACCAGATTGCGCAACGCCTCGAAACTCTTCGCCACCCGATCGTCTACTGGCCCCTCCGCCAGATGCGCGTGGCCAATGTCAAAGTTGAAGCGCAAGCGGGACAAGCGAGTCTCGTCAGCAAACGCGCGAAGATATACAGGCTCGCCCATTTCGCTGGTAGTGTTCTCGATGCACACCGTCACACCCAAGTGCTTCGCGTGCAGCGTAAGATGCTCCAGCGAACTGAAAGCGGCATCGCGTTTGCGCGGGTCCGCCGCCTCCCGCGAGCCTCCCATGTGCAGGATCAGGCGCGAAAAGGGAAGATCCTCGGCCACATCCAGCACGCGTTTCAGTTCGTCCATGGCTTCAATGCGGCGAACACGTTCGACCTCGGTGATGGATAGGGGAGTGCCACCTTCGCGGTTCACACTGAGGTCACGGCTGGTAGGCGCATGCAGCGAGGTCAGTTGCAAGCGCTGATCCGCCAGCGCCATAGCCATCGAGCGCACATCGGCCCTGGTCGAGTAGTCGAAGTGACTGCGAGTAGCAAAAATTTCAACACCTTGAAAACCAGCGCCGGCTATTTGCGTGAGGAGTTCCGGAGTGAGCCTTTTGGAGACGAAGAGACAGGTGGAGAGGATTCTGAGCATAAGGGTCGGACTATTTTACGTTGAGATGGTTCGGGCGGAAAGCGCAGTCAGTACGCAGGCGTTAATAGCCAATAGCTGAGCCGTCGTCGCGCGGGTCGGCCGCGCCGCAGCGCTCGCCATTTTGCGGATCGATGCCGATCGCGTTCACGAGCCCGAGGTGCCCGCGACGCTTGATCTCATAACCACGTGCCCTCATCTGCTGCTCCATCTCCGGCGAAAACAGCTTCTCCATCAACAATACGTCCGGCAGCCACTGGTGGTGAAACCGCGGCGCATTGATCGCAGACTGCGCGTCCATGCCAAGTCGCGCCCAGTTCAGAATGCTCAGCAACGTAACGGAAATGATCGTAGGCCCGCCAGGCGAGCCCGTAACGAAACTGAGTTTCCCGTCCCGCAACACGATCGTTGGCGTCATGGAACTCAACGGGCGCTTGCCGGGCGCGATGGTGTTCCCTTCTGATTGAATTAGTCCGAACAGGGCGTTGGGCACGCCGGGCTGCGTGGTGAAATCGTCCATTTCGTCATTCAGCAGAAATCCCGCGGAGGAAGTAACGTGGGAGCCGTAACTGTCATTCAGCGTGGTGGTGCTGGCCACGGCATTTCCCGCGGCGTCCACCACCGAGAAGTGCGTGGTGTGGGGACCTTCTCCCAGGCTGATGATGGTGTTCGGCGGAACACTCGCGCTAATTCCCGAGGTGCACACGTGAGGATTCCCGGCGCGAACATCCTTGCTGGGAGTGGCGTGGTTCGGGTCGATGGTCGCAAGAAGTTCCTTGGCATAACACGGGCTGGTGAGTCCGGCGATGGGCACGTTGGAAAAATCGGGATCGGCGAGATAGGCCGCGCGGTCGGCGAACACGCGCCGCATGACTTCCGCCACCAGCAGCACGCTTTGCGGATCATCCCAGCCCTTCAGCGGCACATCCTGCAGCATGTTCATGGCCTCGATCACGGCCACTCCGCCCGAACTGGGCGGCGGTGAGCCCAAAATTTCCCAGTGGTGCGAATCCAGCGTATAGGTTGCGTGAAGCACTTCGCGAATCTTCGGCTGGTAGTGCGCCAGATCATCCAGCGTGATCAGTCCGCCCAGCGCCGCCATGTCTCGCGCCAGCATCTGCGCCGTTTCGCCTTGATAAAAATCAGCGGGGCCCAGCTTGGCGATTCGCTTGAGGGTCGCGGCGAGTTCCGGTTGGCGAAATGTGTCGCCGGACTTGTACATCTTCCCGTCATTCAGAAAAATGCGGCTGCTCATGGAAAAACGCTGCAGATCCTTGCGCTCTTCCGCGAATTCGCGCAGCAGTTTTTCCGTGATGGGAAAGCCGTCTGCAGCCAGCCGAATGGCCGGCTGCATCACGTCCGCGAGCTTCATGGTGCCACTGGTTTTCAACGCCAGCGCCAGTCCGGCCACGGTGCCGGGCACGGCCACGGAGCGGTAGCCGACGGTAGAAGCTTCGTTGTCGAGTTTGCCGTCGGGCTTGATGTACATTTCGCGAGTCGCTTTGCCCGGAGCCATTTCGCGATAGTCAAAAAAAGTACGTCTTTCCGTTGGCCAGCCGCACCAGCATGAAACCGCCGCCACCGATATTTCCTGCCGCGGGTTCGACAACGGCCAGCGCAAACGCCGTGGCGACTGAGGCATCTACCGCGTTGCCGCCACGCTTCAGAATTTCCACGCCTGCTTGGGATGCCAGTGGCTCATCGCTCGCAACCATGCCGTGCGCGCCACGCACCGGTTGGCGTGGCCATTCCTTGGGGATGTCGGGGCGATCGCGGAATTCGGCGGCGGTTTGCGCGCTGGTGTGTGTGGCTAATGTGGCAACGACAAAAATGGCAAAAGGAATCAGGTATGTTCGGAGGCTCATGTCGAATGAAAAACACTACGGGATTCAGAAGTATGCGTCAAGGGAACATGCCGAGTATTCGGCGAAGTTGTCATTCCGAGCGAAGCGAGGAATCTGCATTTTCGATCCAAGAAAATGGAAGAACTTCGGCAGACACGGAACTCTCGGAAGAAAGATGGTGTAAGCTAGCGCCGCACAAATCGGAGGCCAAATGAGATTGCGTTTCTATTTTTCGCGCATATTTGTCCTGGTGTTCTTCGTCGTAACGGCCGCGGCGGTGCGAGCGCAAAACGGGCTGCCAGCCGATCTGGACGACTACGCGGCACGCGCGATGAAAACGTTCGACGTACCAGGAATGGCGCTGGCCATTGTGAAAGACGGAAAGGTAGTGGTCGCCAAGGGCTACGGAGTTCGCAAACTCGGCGAAGCCACTCCCGTTGACGAGAACACGCTCTTCGGCATCGGCTCGAATACCAAGGCGTTCACAGCCGCGGCGCTGGCAACGCTTGTAGACGGAGGCAAAATCCACTGGGACGACCCGGTGAACGACCATCTGCCGGGGTTTGTGATGAACGCGCCGTACGTTTCCAAGGAGATGCAGATCCGCGACTTGCTCTGCCATCGCAGCGGCCTGGGCCTGGGTGAAGGCGACCTGATGTTCTGGCCGCACACCACGTTTACGCGAGAGGAAGTCGTCTATCGCCTGCGCTACTTGAAGCCTGCCACCAGCTTCCGCACCACTTTCGCCTACAACAACCTGATGTTTCTCACCGCAGGCCAGGTGGTGGCGGCGGTCAGCGGAAAGAGCTGGGATGACTACGTGCGGGAAAAGATTTTTTTGCCGCTGGGAATGAAAACCACCAATACCATCCAATACCGCTTTCAAGCCGGGCGACGACTACGCGTTTCCGCACGAGAAAGTCGACGGCAAGTTGCAAGTAATCCCCTTCGAGGATTTGGACAACGCCGGGCCGGCGGGCTCCATCAATTCCTCGGTGGCGGAAATGTCGAAGTGGATTCAACTGCAGCTCAATCATGGAAAAATCCCCGGCACCGAGACGCGAATCTTCAGCGACAAATCCTCGCAGGAAATGTGGGCGCAGCACATGGTCATACCGATTGGCCCGGGGAATGAGGAATTGAAGGCCTTGCACCCACACTTTCGCGGATACGGCTACGGCTGGTTCCTGTGGGATTACCGCGGACGAAAGCTCGTCGGCCACACCGGCGGCGTGGCGGGATTTGTTTCGCGAGTGCTTCTGGTGCCGGAGGAAAATTTCGGGCTGGTGATCCTGACGAACGCCGAGGAGGATGCGGCTTTCGAGAGCGTGATGTACCACATTGTGGATTCCTATTTCGGCGCGCCAAGCACCGATTGGACTACCGCGTACAAAACCGTGAATGACAAGGAACAGAAGGCCGCTGACGAAACGATGAAGAAGGCAGCTGCAAGCCGCGCGGCTGATTCGAAGCCTTCACTGCCGCTCGAAAAATACGTGGGTGAGTATTCCGATCCCTGGTACGGCAAGATCACCATCCGGCAGGAGTCCACCGGCCTGGTAATCGCTCTGGATCGCACCAGCAAAGGTGTCGGCGACCTGCAACACTGGCAGTACGATACGTTCAAAGCACACTGGCGCGACCGCACGGTCGAAGACGCCTTCGTTACCTTCACGCTGAAGCCCGACGGCTCCATCGACCACTTCACCATGGCCGCAGTCTCGCCGCTGGCCGACTTCAGCTTCGATTATCAGGATCTGTATTTGACGCCAGCAAAGGCGCCCGAAAAGAAGTAACTACTCTTCGAGGAATTCGACGGTCGGCGGGCCAGGGAGCAGACCGGCAGCGGTGCCGCGTTCAATCAGCTCACGCACCGCTTTCTTGCCCTTTTCCCCGTACCCCAACGTCCACTTGTTTACGTACATTCCAACAAATTTATCCGCCAGCTCCGTATCCATCTCACGCGCGAATTGCATCGCGTAGTTCAAGGCTTCTTCGCGGTGCTCCAATCCGTAAGAAACGCTGTCGCGAATCGTTCGCGAGATCAGCCGGCCAACATCCGGTCCAAGCGAGCGGCGCACGGCGTTGCCGCCTAACGGCAGCGGCATGCCGGTATGTTCCTGCCACCAGACGCCGAGATCGACGATGCGGTGTAAGCCCAACTGCGGGAAGAACAACTGGCCTTCATGGATCAGCAAGCCCGCCTCGACCATCTCGTTTTTCACTGCTTCCATGATCTTGTCAAACGGCATCACCACGGCTTCAAAATCCGGTTCGAACAGCTTCATGGTCAAATAAGCGGAAGTCTTCAGTCCGGGCACGCCGATGCGCTTGCCCTTCAAATCCTGCGGCTTAAGCGACTTTGCGGACACGACAATCGGGCCGTAGCCTTCGCCGAAGCTGGCACCACAATCCAGAAGCACGTATTTGTCTCGAAGCGAAGGATATGCGGCGAAACTGACCGCGGTGACGTCATAGGTCTCCGTTAACGCCGCTTCGTTCAGAGATTGGATGTCAGATAGGACATGCGTGAACTTATAGCCGGGCGTCGACAGCTTGTGCGTCGCCAAGGCGTAGAACATGAAGGCGTCGTCGGAGTCTGGGGAATGGGCCAGCTTGATCTCGCGAGGCTCTTTTTCCGTTTTCAATGCGGTCTGTCTTCCAGCCATGAGCGATTTAATGTCCTTTGCCCGGGCTAGTCGATCGGAAAAGACGCCTCAGCCCCGTTTACGCTCCGCAGGGATAGAGAAGGACGAGCGACGTCAGAGCACATCAGATATGCGGCCGGGCTTACGTTTGCAAAGGAAAGCCTAACATAGACGCGGCTATAGACAAAACACGCAGAGGCCCCGGGGAGGCCCTGCGAATCATTGTGAGACGCCAGTACCAGCCGCGAGCGATTCCGATCCAGATACGCCTCGTAAAGTTTGGCCCGCATGTGATCGGATTGGTCGTCTGAGAACAGTAGGCCGTTTTTGACCGCGAGAAGCAGGTCGTTGCGATGCCAGTTGCGGCGCATCAATCCCCCCGGGGAATGGGAACTGGTACCGAGCAGGAGATGGCCCAGTTCATGCGCCGAAACGATTCCCAGCAAAATTGCCGGATCCACCTGCGATTCGTACTGAATTCGCATCACACGCTCACAAAAAACGTCCGCCTGGAACCCTACGCCGTCCTCTGCCAGGTAGGCAACGCCGAGAGCATCGCCGTCCAAATGAAGGGGATGACCGATCAGACGCAAATGCAGGTGTGTGGGAAACAGGCTGTCGGTGCAATTGGCCCGCTGCGCCTCGCTCGCTGAGGGCAGTCCGCAGTTTAGCCACTCCAGATTCACCGCAGCCTGCCGGAACACTCGGGCGGCAACTTTTTCCAGATCCGAAATCAGACCGGGAGAAAGGTCGGCGTCGTTGTACACAGACACTTTGACGGTGGTTACTTCCGGATGCAGTTCTTTTGACCAAGCAGGGGAAGCCAGAAGCACAAATGGGAGTACTAGACGAAAGCAGCGCAGCAGCGAGTCGCGGTTCACGGCCGTTACCTCCGGGACAGGCCGACCGCCACCACCCCACGAGTAGGTTCGTTACCGTAATGACGAAAGTTTTGGCCATAGGTTCCGTTGCGCTTTGCAAAATTACCACTCGACCGACGGGCAGCGGGATTTGTAAAAATGTGCGCTCGGCCTCGAAACATTTGCCCTGCGAGTGTCGTCTTTAAGAGCAGGGCCTATGCCCGAGGAGTTCGTGGTGTCTGCGAACGGTGGAAACTCGCTCGTCCGCTTCGGGACTTTCGAGGCCGACCTGCGATCGGGGGAGCTGCGACGAAACGGTGCAAGGGTGCGCCTTCAGGAGCAGCCCCTTCAAGTCCTGGCTATGCTGCTGGAGAGACCGGGAGAGGTGGTCACTCGCGAAGAGCTGCACGGCCGGCTTTGGAGCTCTGACACATTTGTGGATTTCGACCACGGCTTGAATGCGGCCATCAAGCGTCTACGCGACGCCTTGGGCGATTCCGCGGAGAATCCGCGATTCGTCGAGACACTGGCCCGGCGAGGCTATCGTTTTATTGCCCCTGTTGAGAATTCCAAGCAGCCAGCGTTGTCTCCGCCAGTGCCCACCGCAACGCCCGTCGCTACGTCCAGGTTTCGCCGCTGGCTACCCATCCTTGTGTCTGCCCTGGGTGTTCTCCTTGTGGGAATGAGTGCGGGTTGGCATGCAGGGCGCCATTCCGCAGCCGCGCTTCGCCCCATGGAGCGCCGCGTCACAGGCAATGCGCCCAACGATCCGGTGTGGTCGGCCGCCATTTCTCCAGACGGGAAATACCTGGCGTTTTCCGACAAAAATGGGCTGTTTCTCCGCGTGCTGGCATCCGGTGAGACGCAAAATGTCGCAATCGCCGATGACTTGAGAACAGGTCCCGTCAGTTGGTTTCCAGACGGCAATCGCCTGCTGGCCGTCCGCGGAAAGTGGCCCGGGGGTTCGCCGGGGTTATGGTCGCTATCGATGCTCGGCGGCCGTCCGCGGAAGCTCATCGACGACGTGGAAGAAGGCGCGGTCTCGCCCGACGGTTCGCAGGTCGCGTTTGTCCGCGGGGACTACGAACACCAGGAAATCTGGGTGATGCAATCGGACGGCGACCAGCCCAGGAAGATCTTCGGGGAAAAAGGCGGATGGTATGGTTCGCTGGCATGGTCTCCCGACGGCAAACGAATCGCCTTTTTTGAATACGCGAATTACTTCGGGAAGGATCAGGACGATGTTT
The DNA here is from genome assembly GCA_963792145.1 of Candidatus Acidiferrales bacterium. Lineage (GTDB taxonomy): Bacteria > Acidobacteriota > Terriglobia > Acidiferrales > UBA7541 > Acidiferrum. The sequence continues at coordinate 91,033 of CAWBVH010000032.1, read as the reverse complement.
CCCTCGCAATTTGCGACCCTGCCACCGGCCGCGTCGAACTCATGAACGAGAACCCGCGTTTCGTCCCTGGACTGAACTGGACTCGCGATGGCCGCCTGATTTTTTCGCTCAGCGAACCGCCGCCCAATCGCGCCGATTCCAATTTGTGGGCCCAAAAAATAGATGCGCGTTCCTATAAGCCGATCGGAGAGGCCGTCCGCCTGACCAACGGGCCGGACTCCAAGAGCAGGGTGACACTCTCATCCAACGGCAGGCGGTTGAGCTACCTTCGATTTGTCGCATCTCCCGCTGTGTACGTAGCGCGGGTGCAAGGCAATGGCAGCACTCTGGGAGCACCTCAGCGGCTCAGTCTCGCGGAACAAAAAAACCTTCCTTATACCTGGACGCCCGACGGCAAATCCATCATCTTCGTCTCCGACCGCGACGGTTCGCGTCACCTGTATAAGCAAGCAGTCGATCAGGCGGCGCCGGATTTGCTCGTCGGCGGTGATAACAACATCATGATTGCCCGACTGGATGCGGAAGGCACGAACATCTTATATCTCACCACCGCGTCGCCAAATGACCCGGCGCAGGAAATGCGCTTGATGCGCTTGCCGCTCTCCGGCGGCACGCCGCACCTGATCCTGCGCGCTGCCGGAAATCAGCAATTTTCAGTGTGCGCGAATGCCCTCGCACACTTGTCTGCTCAGCCAAATCGGCGGGAATCACATTGTTTTTTCCACGTTTGATCCAGCCACTGGCAAGCAAACGCAGATTCATTCGATTGACGATCCGGAATGGTTCCTGATGAACTGGACCCTTTCCTCTGACGGGCACACTCTCGCGCTCGCCAAGAAGCATCGTACGCCGTTAGCAGCGGACATCCTGCTGCTGGATCTGCAGGGCGGCAAACAGCGCACTCTGGTCCTGGACAATTGGTTCAGCATCGGCTGTTTGGATTTTGCCGCCGATGGCAAAAGTATCTGGGTGAACGCGGCTTCTCCTGAAGGAGTGCAGACCATGCTGAACGTCACCCTGAGCGGGAAAGTCATTCCCGCGCTCGAGGAGAAGGAAATGGATCTGGGTTGGGCCATCCCTTCCCCCAATGGCCGGGATGTGGCCATCTGGATGTCCGCCGCCAGCTCCAACGCCTACCTTCTCGAAGATTTTTAGTGTCCGTTTGAAAGCGTCTATTTTTCGCGAGGACACGGCTCTACACCTTGCGGAAAAATTTTCATCTTGTCATTTCCGAACGGAGTCTGCGGAGTGAGGATCTCTGTCCCATCGCACGCCTTTTGTGCGATGGATCTCTCTATTCTTTGCTTCTCACGCAGACTCGTTAGTCCCTATAACGACGCACCGAACCTCAGGCAGCAGAAATCAGGTGCGCGATGGAATCCTCAAAATTCACTTTGCCGTCAAGATACGGCTGCCAGTAGATGGCCAGAATTTTCAGATACTCTTCCCATCCGCGTTGAGTGAGATTCTCCCGCAGTGGATAAGGAATGGGGTATGTCTTGGGATTAATTCCTGCTGCAGCATCGTCGGGGGTCTTCTCGCCCGCATCATGGATCACGGGCCGAATCACTTGTGCCGTGGTGTAGTAAATCAAAGCGTGCCACAGATTGCGCGGGATGGGTTTGTCTCGCTGGCGGCACTCGCGCTGGATGGCCGCCTCGACAGGACCCGCGATACCGTGCGAGGCTTCGTGAAACAGAACCTCCAGCGCCGCCGCCCCCTGGTTGCGAGCGTCCATGCTGGCGATGGTAACCCGCAAGGGGTCAAGCGTCGTGTAAGCACCGCTGGGATTGGCGTAGCCGCACACGTCCACGCGAATTTTCTCTTTCGGCCATTTGGTCTGATAGATTTCCGCCAGGCGCTGCGATAATCCCACACCCTGCTCGCGCACCAGTGGAGCGACTCGCGCCACCCAGCGGCGATTGCTGCGATCCTGGTCGACCCACCAATGCGCGCGATAGACTTGCGCCGCGGACTCCAGCACTTCGCCGATTCGCCCGGGCAATCCCGCATCGCAGGTGCGTTTCTTGCGGCCGGTCAATTCATCGCAATCTTCGAAGTCGCCGATTTGGTCTTTCAGCAGAATCAGGTCGATATTGATCTGCATATCCTTGTTCGCTTCATTCTGCATGTAGAACGCGATGGCGTCGTCCCAGATTTTCTGCTCCGCCGCGGTGAGCGTGGCCTGCGCGCCGGGTGAGACCTTCATCACCGGTCCCGTCGGCTTTGCCGCGGAAGGTTGAGCGTCTCTGGCCGCCAGGCGGGCGCGGGCCTCGTGATAAAGGAAGTGATGCAAGTTCACCCAAAAACTGCTGTGAAATTCAAATACCGGAAGCGGCCCATACACCGATTCGATTTCCTGTCCCGATGCAATGGGGGCTGGCGTGGCCAGGAACAAACCCAGGCAGACAAGCATGGCGACGCGAAGAGAGGCCGAGGGCATAGTCGAAACCGAAATAGTAGCGCAGATTCGCGTTCTATCAAATTCGCGCGCATTTGGCCCGAACCAGAGTATTATCCCTGCTCGCACAACAGGGGGAACTGCATGAGATCATGCCTGGCCGTTTGGATTGTGGGTTGTGGATTGTTCTTGGCGGGAAATGCCGTGGCGCAGGAAGCAGCGGCGCTGGCGGGTTTGAAGCAGCAGGCGATTCAGGAAATCGACAAGCGGCAAACCTTCACGCAACAGATGGTCGACCAGATCTTCAGCTACAGCGAGCTGGGCTTTCAGGAAGTGGAGACCTCCCGCTACGTCACCGGCATCCTAGAGAAAAATGGCTTTACTGTCGAGCGCGGCATTGCCGGTATTCCCACGGCTTGGGTGGCGAGCTACGGCAGCGGCAAACCGGTGATCGCGTTTGTCACCGATATTGACTGCATTCCGCGGGCCTCGCAGAAACCTGGCGTCGCGTATCATTCCCCCATCATCGAAGGCGCGCCTGGCCATGGAGAAGGACACAACTCCGGTATGGCCGTGCAGGTGACCGCCGCGATTGTCCTGAAGAAACTGATGGAAGAGCACCACATCACGGGGAGCCTAAGGATTTTCCCGGGCGTCGCGGAAGAGTTGCTGGGGACGAAAGCGTTTCTCGTCCGCGCCGGCTATTTCAAAGACGTGGACATTGTCCTGGGCGCCCACGTCGAATCGGAATTTTCCACCGCCTACAGCACTGGCAATGGCGAATGGAGCGGCCTCGTGAGCGTGCAATATTTCTTTCATGGACGCGCGGCCCACGCTGCCGGTGCACCCTGGTCTGGACGCAGCGCCCTCGACGCCGTCGAACTCATGGACGTCGGCTGGAATTTCCGGCGCGAGCATCTTCGTCTGCAGCAGCGTTCCCACTACGTGATCATGAACGGCGGCGACCAGCCCAACGTGGTTCCGTCGGAAGCCAGCGTTTGGTATTACTTCCGCGAACTGGACTATCCGCACATCAAGGAACTCTACGATCTGGGAAACACCATGGCCACGGCCGCCACCATGATGACCAGCACCACCGCAGATCATCGCCTGGTCGGTTCAGCGTGGCCGCCCTTTTTCAACAAGGTGATCGCGGAGACGCAACAAAAAAACATCGAAGCGGTCGGCATGCCCATGTGGAGCGACGCCGATCAGCAACTTGCCAAGGCGCTGCAAAAAGAAATCGGTGAGAAAGTGGACGGTTTGAAGTTGAAGGTGGAACCGCTGAAAGAGCCGGTGAAGGATCCAAAGGGCGGCGGTTCCGACGATGTGGGCGATATCTCCTGGAATGTGCCGATGACTTACCTGATGTATCCCGCGAACATACCGCATCTTCCAGGGCACAGCTGGGCCAATGGCGTGGCGATGGCCACGCCCATCGCGCATAAAGGATCAACCGCAGGGGCAAAAGTGCAGGCGATGACAGCGCTGGACTTTCTGCTACAGCCAGCGCTTGTGGAAGCTGCATGGGACTATTTCCACAAAGTGCAAACCAAGGACGTCCACTACGAATCTTTTCTTGGGCCTGACGATAAGCCCGCAACAGAAATGAACCGGGAAAAAATGGAAAGGTTTGTTCCAGAACTGAAGAAGTTCTACTACGACCCAACTCGATACAAAACCTATCTGGAACAGTTGGGGATTACTTACCCGACCGTCAAAGCAACGCCGTGAAGCCGTACAGTTTGTCCGCTCGGCAAACGCAACAACAAACTGTCATCCTGAGGATCGCGTCGTTTGCGTTCCGAAGGATCTCAGCACGAGACATCCTGCGCGATTCCACAGCTAAGTAGCATGCTTCGGCGCCGAAACACCACAGTCGTCGTCAGCATGACAACCGCTTGCACACTTGCGGAACGGGATTCAGCGTGTGGTGTAGCAACCAGCGGTTCACATCGGATGTGCGGGCTCACTGCTCGCCGCGCAGCAATTCCACCACCTCTGCGCGAGCTCCAGGGGCCACGCAGCGCGTTGCGTCGCTCTGCCGCACCGGATGATCCCGATCCAGGTTTAAGACATGCGCACATTCTCCCGGCGCCCGGAGACTTCGTCCCGCAGGGTGATGCGCGATTAAAGTTTCACTTGGAGAATAGAGTCTTGCAATGAGCGTGATAGCGATTCGGTGACATCAGTTAATGCACATGTGTTCCTGGATGGAACAATTTCACTCCAATTTCGGGTCAACCGAGCTTCCCACCGCTCCTTGGTGATCTGCGACGTGAATCACGCCGTTCAAATCGTAGAAAAACGATCGCAGGCCGCTCCTTCCATATTCCGCGGGCATCGTGGCGATTTCATATTTCGCCGGCGCTCCAGAAGTATTCGCGCCCACGATCACATAACGGAACACGTAACCGTCCTTCTTTCCCACAGCCAGTTCCGGGTCAACGAGTCCTGCCTTATCGCTTTTGGCTTGTCCTTGAGGAGCGGGTCCCAACATGGCAAGGGATTCTGGCAGGCGAGTGTAGGTTTTGCGATATGTTTCCACCGCGTCGATCAGTTTTTTCAAATCCGCAATCGCGGCTTGTTCGTTCACCTTGATCTCCGCCCGGTCCCACTCTTCGCCGAGTGTCGGCAGGTCCAGCATCAGCAAGCCCAGCGAAAGCAATTTCCACTGCCCATTTTCCCGGACCATTCCGATAACGATCTGGTGAGCACTGTCGCCTTTGGTATCGGAAGCGTCCTGAACGGTCAAAGGAAGATACGCGAGGTTGTCGTGCACTTCGGCCTTGCCGATTACCATTTCGGTGGTGATATCCGGCGTGGCGCAACGAACAACGATATTGCCGGAGGAATTCTCAGTGGATTTGGGGGTTCCGGACTTGTCGAGCAGCACGAAGCGTTTCAGCAAGGTAGCGCGCGCCGCCGGAGTGAGATGGACGAAGGCATCGGCATTGCGTGTGGTTAACGTGCGAGAAAAATCCGTGCTGTTCTGCGCGCACGCCGCCATCATCACGGTGCGCAACACCGCGGCGGGCTCTTCCTTCGCGTCGGCTTGTGCGCGGCAAGCCGATGAAGCAAAACTCAATGCGAGGACAAGAACGCCAACCGGCTGCCATCGTCCATCCACAGAGATTCGCAAATCGATCCTCTCAGTCCTTTGCAACCTGCAAAATTGCGGCGAGGTTCTGCGTGAATGCGGACCGCGGCATCACCTCCGAGCATCCTGCAGCCCGTGCTTGCGCCGCGAGTTCTGTCTGTACGTGCGATAAGAATGCCACAACGCGCAAGTCTTTCTGTGCGGCGCGCAGGCGCTCCAGGGTCGCCAGTGGCTGATTCTTCGCGTTCAAGTCGATGATGACCAGCTTCGTTGAAGCATCAAGCATTCCCATGAGGGCCTCGCCTGTTGACGCAACCTTAAAATCCACTCCCACATGCTTCGCGGTTTCCGCAATTTTCATTTGGAAGAACAAATCATCCATGAAACCGACTGCGCGTCCCATGCATCCCTCTCTTCTGTAAAATGCGATTCCTCATCGTGCTTTCGGTTTGCTTGCCCTGCGACATACAATCAGACTGCCCTCCCGGGAGGTATTGATGCAAGTCCTTTCCCCCGCGCCCATTCAGGTGCCAATTTCCTTGCTCGAGAAGATGCCGGGGATTCTCGAACAACTTCTTCATGACGCTTCACACGAAGTCCTGCACTGGAAGCCGGCGCCGGAACGCTGGTCGATTCAGGAAGTGCTGGCGCATCTTGCGGTCATCGAACAGATTTACAGCGAGCGGGTTCGCCGCATCGTAATGGAAGAAGATCCCCCGCTGGCAAAGTACGTCGCGCCTTCCGAAAGCGAAGTTCAGCAGAAAACCGCTCGTCAGCATCTGGAACATTTCATTGCCTTGCGCCGCGCCCACGTTGTCTTCCTGCACACCGTTCCCGCCGCGGCCGCCAGACGCACCGGCCGCCACTACGAAATGGGGTCGATAAGCGTGTCGCAATTGCTCCACGAATTGGCCAACCACGATCTCGGCCACCTTCGCCAGTTGGCGGAACTTTACCGCGCAAATGCCTTTTATCCGCACGCCGGACCTTTCCAAAGATTTTCGCATCCAAAACCATGAGCATCGCCTCGGAAGCCGCGCGACTCGCTGCAGCCGACGCTCTGGAAGTCACCGTGTACACGCGGCCCGGTTGTCACCTCTGCGACGAGGCCAAAGCCGCCATCACTCCATTGCTCCGCGAATTCCACTCCCATTTGCGCGAGGTGAATATCGATTTGGATGCCGAACTGGCCGAGAAATATGGCTGGGATATTCCGGTTGTTTTCATCGGCAGACACAAAGCCGCGAAGCACCGCGTCGATCTCGCGCAATTCCGCCGCCAACTCCAGGAAGCGCAGCAGAAAGCATAATAGACACACGGCCTTCCGCTGAGTTACCGGAAGATTTTCTGTTTTTGGAATGATCCTGGAGCCAGATTTCTTGCAGCTAGTGATCGCCGGCGGGAACGTGACAGCCCACGGTCTTGTCCGGCACATCGCCGGGCCGGCCTTTCACTCGATCGTACACGCTCAACTGGCTTACCGAACCCAGCGCCTCATTGTAAAACGTTGGGACGCCCAGAGCCGTCCGCAGCTCTTCATTGAACTTCCGCAGACCCTCCAGATGGGACGCCAGCGCCGGGATCTTTACGCCCTCGTCGGTCAGAAGGAACTTCTGATAGCCGGCATCCCACAATCTCGTGAATTGCCCGTTCAACATGATGGTCGGCAACACGGTCATGCGGAATCGCCCGTCCGGATCTTGCCGGAACTCCGCGCCGCAACCGTACTTCTCCACGCGGACGACCCCGCGGGTGCTTCCCACGGTGAAGCCAAGCGCCGCCAGGCTATCCATGGCTTTCTTCTCAAAGCGTTCTTCGACATTCCACATAGGACTCTCAGAGTAAGCGATACCAACGGATTCTGTAAAGCTGCCGTTCGTTCGTCACCGGTGTCGCCAAGGTATCTCCAGCGGGTTGCGATTCTTTCCTCTCGTACGGACTCCGCGTAAGATGGAAGCAGGGACAACAGGTCATCATGTCGACAAAAACACGGCCAGCAATCGGCCATGCCGCAGCAACCGGCCTCACCAACGAAGAGATCCTCCGCTATAGCCGCCACCTGATCATGCCGGAAGTCGGAATGCAAGGTCAGCTCAAGCTGAAAGCCGCCAAAGTGCTTTTGATCGGTACAGGTGGACTTGGCGCGCCGCTGGGCTTGTACCTTACCGCGGCTGGCGTCGGGAACATTGGATTGGTCGATTTCGATGTTGTGGACTTCACGAATTTGCAGCGCCAGGTAACCTTCGGCACCACTGATGTCGGCAAGCCTAAAACGCAAGCGGCCTCCGCCCGGCTCACCAATCTAAATCCCGACGTCCACATTACGACCTACGAAACAAAACTCACCAGCGAGAATGCCCTGGAACTTTTTGAGGATTACGACGTCATCGTCGACGGCACCGACAATTTCCCCACGCGTTACTTGGTGAACGACGCTTGCATCCTGCTCGGCAAGCCGAATGTCTACGGCTCGATTTTCCGCTTCGAAGGCCAGGTGACCATATTCGGCATCCCCGATGGCCCTTGTTACCGCTGCCTGTATCCGGAGCCGCCTCCGCCGGGTTTGGTGCCTTCCTGCGCTGAAGGAGGCGTGCTCGGCGTGCTGCCCGGCATCATCGGTTCGTTGCAGGCGATGGAGACCATCAAGCTGCTGATCGGCAGTGGCGAGCCGCTGATCGGCCGATTGCTTCTGTTCGATGCGCTCGCGCCGAAGTTTCGCGAGCTGAAGCTGCGCAAGAATTCCCACTGTCCCATGTGCGGAACGCACCCCACAATTCACAAGCTCATCGACTACGACGAGTTCTGCGGAATCCGCGGCCAGGAAGAGCCGGATATGGATGTGAACGTGCCAGAAATTACCGCGCGCGAATTGAAGCTGCGCTTCGACCAGGGCGACGAACTCTTCATTCTCGATGTCCGCGAGCCCCACGAATATCAAATTTGCAATCTGAAGGGTCATCTGATTCCGTTAGGCGAATTGCCTCGCCGGGTCCACGAACTCGATTCTTCCCACGAAATCGTGGCCCACTGCCGCAGCGGAAAGCGTTCCGCGCAAGCCGTCGATTTCCTGCGCAAGGCCGGTTTCCGCAAGGTTCTGAATCTTCGCGGCGGCATCCTGTCTTGGTCGACAGAAGTCGACCCGACCGTGCCGCGTTACTGACCCAGCCGTAATCTTGCATCCTGTAGCTCAATTCTTTCCTTTTAGGGGTGAGGACTTTGCCTTGTTTTTCAGTATGCCGCGCCTGACACTCCGAAGGCGCTCTGCCACTTTCTTGTCTTTCTTCGTGTCTCTGGTTATCGTGATAGAGCTGCTTGCTTCGCAGTCACTCAAACGGAGGAATTCATGGCGGGCACCAAAGTAACCATCTTTAGCAACGGACCTCTTCGCGTGGAAGGGGATTTTGAGATCGTCGATCAAGAAGGCAAGGTCTTCGGGCTGGGCGGCCGCACGGCCATCACCCTTTGCCGCTGCGGGCATTCGGCCAATTCTCCTTTCTGCGACGGAACCCATAAGCGCCAAGGCTTCGCAAGCCCTGTGGCGGCTCGCGATCTTCCCCCGCCTGCGCCAAAGCTCTGAAAGCCGTGGGTCATCCCAACGTGAGACAGTCTCATTGTGAGATTATGCACCGTTTGGGTACTGGCTTGTCTAAGCCCATGCTAACTAACTGGATACACAAATGATATTGTCCCGAAATAGGACGGTTTTTATCGGATTCCCTGTCTCGCGCCGGTCTCAAGTGTGACACCTTCGGTCGAAGCGAAAAATAACGCCTTTCCTTTCAGTAGCTTATAACCTGCATTTTCCCCTCAAAAAAGGGCCTGCACGTGCAATTACCCGTTGTTGGCGGGTTTCTTCGGCATTTGGGGGCTATGTTGGGCGATTGGGCCAAAATCACGGGGTTTCTCAGGAAGGATCGCGGCAAGCTGCCAGCTCTGGGCTACGGCATCGTCGCGGCTGTGTTCCTGACAGTCGTGTTTTATGCCCGGCAGGCCCACCTTTCCAGCTCTCCCAACGCGTATCTGTATCTCGAAGTTGGCGGCTCGCTGCTTTGCTTCTGCTACGCCGCGAATGCTCTGGTGCGATTCCGCGGCACACATGATCGCGTCGCTCTGATCCTGGCATTTGGCTTCGTTCTCTCCGGGATGATTGAGACCATCGGTTATTTCGGTCTCGCGGATCTTCTGCATGCCGGCCCTGTAGCCCTTTCGCGCGTTCCCATGGGCTGGATGGTCGGCCGCACGCTGCTCGCTGTTCTTCTCCTCGCCGCTCTCGGCGTCGAACGATTCCTGCCCACGTCTCGCCAACCCAGCCGCGAGACGGCCGGTGCCCTGTTCGTCGTTGCGGTTGCCGCGTATGTCACCAGCGCCGCCTTTATCGCCGCGCCTGCTACTCCTGCGGCAAAGGCCGGGGCTTTCCTCTCGCGCCCGTGGGAACTGTTGCCCGGTGGACTTTTCCTGCTGGCCGCTTATTTCTTCTACGGCAGGTTCAAGGCGGGAAAGAAGGCAGACGACGATGCCTCCCTGTATGACTATTCGCTGTTTCTCGTCGCGCTGCTGAATGTGGCCTGCCACGCTGCCGCGCTGTTCTCCGGGCGGCTCTTTGACGGCCCGTTCTTTCTGGCCGAGCTTACCAAAGTGATGAGCTACGGAATCATGCTTGGCGCAGCCCTGATCGATCAGGCACGTTTGTTTGACCAGGTTCGCAGCATGGCCGTCAGCGATCCGCTCACCGGCCTGGCCAATTATCGCCGGCTGCTGGCGGTTATCGAATCAGAACTCGACCGTTCTCGCCGCACACGCCGGCCCTTCAGTGTCGTCCTTCTGGATATGGACGGCTTGAAAGCTATCAACGACCGCTACGGCCATCTGGTTGGCAGCCGCGCGCTGGTTCGCCTCGGCAAAATTCTGCGCAGTCATTCGCGCGCCATCGATACACCCGCACGCTATGGCGGAGACGAATTCGCGCTGGTGCTCCCCGAGGCTCCGAAAGAGATCGCTGCTCGCGTCGCCTCCCGTATTCGCGAACGCCTCTCCACAGAAGCGGAAGACCCCGGCCTCTCCGTCAGCGCCGGAATTGCCGCTTTTCCGGAAGACGGCGACACGCCAGAAAAGCTTTTGGGTGCTGCGGATCGCATGCTCTATCGCATGAAGCATCGCGGCAACTCTATGAATTCCATCACGCGCATCGCCGCGTGCCTGTGAGGAAATGCAATGATGCCTCCCAGTAATAATCATGCCGTCCCCCGTCGGGAAAATCGCATTCCGATGGAGATTCCTGTGGTTCTCGATGGTCACCGGCAAGTGCCCGGTGTTGAGTCGACGTTTACCGAAAACGTCAGCGCGAAAGGGGCGCGCGTGGTCAGCGTGCGCCGCTGGGACAAAGATTCCCAGCTTGTTCTGGCATCGCGCACCGGAGAGTTTCGTTCTGCAGCTCGAGTGGCCTACTGTCAACCAGTCCGTGGCGACGGCTACGTGATTGGACTGGAGTTCCTCGAGCCTAAAGGGCGATGGGTAGTCGAATCTGCGAATTAGCTTGACGAATCTAGGCAGGCGGATGGGAGGGAACCACTGGAATATTCTTTAAGGAAGAAGTTACTAGCGCAAGAAAACGCCGCACGGACAAAAAAACCGTTCGGCGTTTTCCCTTTTAGGGCCGCCGCAAGCGCTCGCCGGGCGAATCGAAAATCCAAAAATTCCCCATGTTCTACATCGCTTTCAAGCTGAGCTTGGAGTCGGCATTCTTCCACGCGGCGTTAAATTGCGCCTCTACCCACGCTGCATCTGACGCATTGCCTTGCGCCTGCAACGCCTGCATTAATCCGTAAAGCGAGCGTGGATTGCGTGGATTCTGCTGCAAGTCCACGCGAAAGACCCGTTCCGCTTCAGGTGCGTTGCCTGCCGCAAGCAAGGCCGCGCCGAGCGATTCACGCACCGGATAATACCAATCCGCGGGCTCGTCGTAGTTCAGCGTATCTTGAATAGCCACGGCCTGAGCCCAATGTTCAATGGCTGCATCCTTCTGGCCCTTGGCCGCCGCAATCCGCCCATCGACCACGTGCGCCGCCACGCCCAGCACGTCTCTCGCTTTGTTCATTTCGCCGAAGTTGGCGTCCGGAGGAAACGTTCCGACCTCTGCCACAAACAATTCGCGTTCCTTCTCCGCCTCCGCGACCTTGCCGTTTGCCGCCAGCGCAAGGGCTCGCGAATACCTCCACATCACATGTGTTCCGGCAAGCTCTTTCATCGGTTCAGGCCGCGCCAGCACTTCCTGCCATTTGCCGAAGCGCACATCCACCCAGATGGGAGCCATTATGAAGCCGTCAAGCATCGGCATCATTTTCGCGTGAGGCAGCAATCGCGCCGCCATGCTGTCCGCCGCTTTCCTCGCTTGTGCATAGTTTCCCTCCATGCTTGCTGCCATCGCTTCGAAGTGCTCGTTGTGGCTGTGATACATCAGGTCGTACATGCTTCCAACCTGCCCGGCTTTTTCCGCGTACGTCGTGTCTACCTTTGCGGCTTCCGCGTTGTTGCGTGCTGCCAAATCGAAATCGCCCGTTCGTTCGTAAATGTGCGCTGGCATATGGACCAGATGGCCCGCCTGCGGAACCATGGTGTCCAGGCGATGCGCGCTTGGGAGGGCCCGCGCGGGATTGGACGACGCTTCCACGGCGTGGATGTAATAGTGATTCGCTCCCGCATGTCCGGGATTGCGCGCCAGCACTGATTCCAGTACCGTGACGATCTCCACGGTGTTTTCGGCGGGCTTTCCGTCGGCACTCCAGAGCTTCCAGGGGTTCAAATCCATCAGGCTCTCCGCATACATCGTCGCCGCATCCAGATCGTCGGGATATTTTGCCGAAAGCGCTTTCATGGCTGCCGCATAGTTCTGCGAGAGTTGCTTGTAATCGGGATTTGCGTCACCGGAGTACCGCGTAGCGAGCGCGGCTACGTAGTCCTTTTCCACCTGCGGGCCGGCGGTCGCGAGCTGCTGTGCCTTCTGAATCGTTTCGAACGCCAACTTCTCACGTTCCGCATCCACATTCGAGTTGTAGTTGGGGCCGACCGCCAGCGCAATGCCCCACAGCGGCATGGGAGAAGTGGCATCGAGTTCCGCGGCACGTTGAAAGGACCGCGCCGCTTCTTCATGGTTAAAGCCATAAATCAGAGTGATGCCCTGGTCGAAAAATTCCTGAGCCTCCTTGCTTTTTGTGTGAATCGGATGGTGCTGCCGGCCTACAGCGGTAATCGAGAGGTCGATCGGCTTTGCTTTCTGGTTCTTGTCTTGCGCGGTAACGAGGGTGGCGAGCATCAGCACGAATAGGCCGTTCACGATTGAGCGCATCGCTGTTTCTTCCTCCCGGATGAATGGACACGGAAAATAAAATGAAACGAACGGGAAACGTATACCTGTTTGGGGATTTATACCACAGCCGATGCACCGCCGCAGCACTTTCCGCACGGAAATCTCAGCACCGCAGGCCGAAGCTGAGCTTCAGAATGCCTGGTGCCCCCGCAGCACTTCATCGTAAATCTCCACAATCCGTTCCACCATGCTGTCCGCAGAAAAATTCTCCATCACGCGAACACGTCCGGCCTCGCCAAGCCGCCGGGCAAAGTTGTAGTCACGCAAAATACGTGCCACCGCTTCGCAGATTTCTTGCACCTCTGGCCCAGAAACGATCAACCCGCTCTTGCCGTCTTCAATGATTTCCGCCAGCGCTCCGCGCCGGAACGCAATCGAGGGAATGGCGTGAGCCATGGCGGCGAGCAGGGAGTTGTTCAACGCTTCGAAAAACGACGGCAGCAGAAAGACATCCAGCGCCGCATACACGCTCTCCACATCTTTCACAAAGCCGGCAAAAATCACCGCGTCACCCAGGCCGAGCGTTTTCGCGAGCGCCTCTAACTCTCTGCGCATTGGCCCGTCGCCAGCCAACAGCAGCCGCGCACTGGGAAATTCTTTGTGAACTTCCACCAAGTGCGCGTATCAACCATTCCTGGCCCTTGTCCGGCAGCAGAACTCCTACGCATCCCAGCAGTTGAGCGTCGCCCGCAACGCCCCAACGATGCCGGGCGGCCAACCGCAATTGGGGCGGTGTGCCTTGCGGAATCACCACGCCCTCATACGCAACGCGCAGTTTGTCTTTTGGCGCACCCGACGCAATCGCCTGATCGGCAACCCACTGCGAATTTGCAATGATGCAGCTTGCCGCGCGATATCTAGCCTGCGCTATCCAACTTTGTCCCAGGGGATAGCCAACGCGCCGCGAAATCACGAAGGGCACTTTGCGCGACGCTCCGGCCAGCCACGCGGCCGTCACCGCGTGTGCTTCGTTGGCATGAACCAGTTCGATCCTTCCCTCGCGCAAGATGCTGCGAATCCTGGCTGCCGCGGAGAGTTGCAACATTCCACGACTCACATGATGTACGTAGATGTTGGCCTTCCGCGCCCGATGGCCAAGCGAAGAACCTTTCGCAGCCACTAGTTCCGCAGCGTGTCCGCGCTCGTACAATCCTTTCAACAGCAAGAGCGCCTGGTTCTGCCCGCCTCGCCACTCCATCTCCAGGTCGACAATCAGCGGTATCATCGCCTACCCACTTTTCCGCTCTTCTCCGCGTCCACCAATTTCCCCAATTTCGCGAATTTCAGTCGCACCCCGCGCGCCGCCATCTGCGCAATCAGCGCTCCGCGGTATCCATCCATGAACCCGGCGCCCAGGAAAAAGTGGTGGATCCAGCTCCAGGGAGTGGCCAGCCACATCGCGCCACGCCAGTTTCGCCGTCCCTGGTCGAACATTTCCTGTGCGATCGCGCTGGTGTACTTGTCCAGTTTTGCTTCGTGTTCAGCGAAAGTGCGAATGGTGTAGTGCAGCAGATCGCCGCGCAGTCTTCCCGCGGGACCCGCAAAGCGCAGCGCGGAGTGAATCGTTCCCGAAAAACTCGCCTGGTCCCGCCGGTACACCCGGCGCTGCCAATCCGGATACCAGCGGGAATGGTGAATCCAGGCGCCCAAATACCAGGTCAGCCGCGGCATCTCGTACACGGAAAACTCCGGGACGGATTCCTTCCACTTTTGCAGCGATTCCCTCAGTTCCTCGCTGATTTCTTCGTCCGCGTCCAGCAGGAAGATCCAGTCATTAGTGGAAAGCGAAGTGGCGTAATTCTTCTGGTCGGCATGATTGGTGAACGCGCGCTCGAATACCCTGGCGCCGAATTCCCGCGCGATCTCCGGAGTCCGGTCCACGCTGCCGCCATCCACAACCACAATTTCGTCGGCGATCCCCTGAACGGACTTCAAGACCCGCGCCAGGTTTCTCTCTTCGTTTTGCGCGACGACGCAGACAGTCAGGCGATTCATCCTCCGCAGGACGCTACCACTCTTAGGGGATTATCTCAATTCTGGGTGGGTGGGTTTGCTGGCTTGGCGCGCAGCTTTACCAATATCGTCGTGGTTCCCAGGCGGAAAGAGGCGCCATCCTGCAACACCGCGGCGCGCACGCGTTCTTCGCCGAAAAACGTGCCATTGGTCGAGTCCAGATCCTTAAGGTTGACGAATCGGTCGCGCACTTCCAGCAGACAGTGATGGCGCGAGACTTCCGGGTCACTCAGCGCCAGGTCCGCCCCAGTGCGGCCAATGACGATGCGCGGCTCAATCAACGTAAACGTCTTTCCTTTTTCCGGTCCATCCGTAACGGTAAGAACGACATCCGCCTTGGCGGGCAAATTCAGGCCCTCGGCGGCAGGAGGCAACTTCAAGCGTCGCAGTAGCTGCGTCACTTCTGGCGAACGACGGCATCGGTGAGATGACAACCGTCTGATCCGCGCGCCGTTTGATGGTTACCACCGTCACTTGTCCGCATCGCGTGCAGCGAAATTGTACCTTGGCATATTTCGCCACCACCGTGTCGTTCAACATATGCTGCTGCCCGCAATGCGTGCACGCGGTCTGCATACTCCCAAAGTAGCACGCCGGCGGTGCTCCGCCACGCGTTCTCCCGCTCGATTTGCGGCAAACGTCACTTGGCGGCAGGCGCGCGGCGCCCCCTGCGTTAGCTGTGCTACGATAGGAGTTTCTAATTCATGCAGGAGAGCGCTTGTGTCTGAACATATTTCGCGCAAGGAACTGAAGCACGACAAAGTCCGGGAGACCTTCGAACACGGCGCCGAGGCCGTTCTTTCTCACACTCGGGTCGCCTCCATCGCCATGGTGGTCATCATCGTTATCGCCGCCGGATACCTCGGCTGGAAATTTTATTCCGATCGCCAGAATAACCAGGCACAGGCTCAGCTCGATGACGCCATGCGAATTTTCAACGCGCCCCTCGCGGTTCCCGGACAACCGGCGCTGCCGGGGGAGGTCACATACTCGGATTCTGCCAAGCGTGAAACAGACGCGCAGGTCAAGTTCGCCGCCGTCGCCAACAAGTTTCCCAGCACAAAGCCAGGCAAAGTGGGGCGCTATTATTCCGCGCTCTGCCTGATGGATCTCGACAAACTCAACCAGGCTTCCGAAGAATTAAACAGGCTGGACGCTGGATCAGACAAGGAACTCTCCGCGTTGGCACAGTACCAGAAGGCCCTGATCGCCGAGCGCTCCGGAAAAAAGGATGATGCCGTACGCCTTCTGCGCGCGCTTTCCACCACCGGCTCGGTTCTGGTCCCCAAGCCGCTGGTTCTTCTGGAACTCGCCGGCCTTCTGCGCACCAGCGATCCCAAAGAAGCCACGAACATTTACGAGCAGCTGAAGAAGGAATATCCGAATTCGGCAATTGTGGACGAAGCGGACCGCGGACTCCAGAGCGTTTCGCCGAAGTCCTGAGGCGCTCGTCCTCCTCCACTTTCGCTGCGGGAGGTTTCCGCCATCGACAACCCTCAAGCAACCGCGCCATGGGCGATGCAAGCGGCTGCTTCCCGCGGCCGTCGTTTTTCTGAATCGCCGCACCCCTACCGCAGCGAGTATGCGCGCGATCGCGACCGCATCGTGCATTCCCGCGCGTTTCGCCGGCTGGAAGCTAAAACGCAGGTCTTCACCACGCGCTTCTCCGATCACTTCCGGAACCGCCTGACGCACACTCTGGAAGTGGCCCAAATCGCCCGCACCGTTGCGGCGGCCCTTGGCCTTAACACGGACCTGGTGGAAACGCTGGCGCTCGCTCATGACATTGGCCACCCACCATTTGGCCATTCCGGCGAACAAAAACTAAACGAGCTCATGCAGGGCTATGGCGGGCGCTTTAACCACAACCTTCATGCGCTGCGCATCGTGGAGCAGTTCGAGCACCGCTACCTCGATTTCAACGGACTGAATCTAACCTTTGAAGTTCGCGAAGGCATCGTGAAGCATTCTCACGACTACACCCTTGCGGAAGCTCCGGAGCTGTCGGAATACCTTCTGGATCTGCGTCCGCCCCTGGAATCCCAGCTAATCGACTGGGTCGACGAAATCGCTTACAACACCGCGGATCTTGACGACGCGCTCGAGGCCAACCTTCTTAACCTCGACCTTCTCTGCCGGGAAGTCTCATTCTTCGGCGAGATTTATCTCAAGGTGGAAGCCGCTCATCCGCGCGCCAGAATGCAACTCAAGTTCAATGACGCGCTGCGCCAGGTTGTCGATTTGCTCGTCAGCGATTTGATTACCAATACCGAGCGGCTCGTCGAACAAGCCGGCGTTCGTTCTGTCGAAGACATTCGCCTCGCTCCACAACGCCTGGGCCGCCTTAGCGACGCCGGGCGCGCGCAGAACGCCCAACTGAAGCAATTTTTGTTCTCGCACGTTTACAATCATCCGATGATTACCGAAGACTGCGAGCGCTCCATCCATTGCCTCGAAGAGCTTTTTGCTTTCTATCTGAAGCAGCTGGGCTCCATGCCCGATTCCTTTGAAGAGATGACTCGCAGCAATCCGCGTCATATCATCGTGTGCGATTATATTGCCGGCATGACCGACCAGTTCCTGCTTCGGCAGTATCACGAGCATCTTGGTTCCGCCCCCGGCCCTCCCAGTCCTGTCGCCCATTTGCCGTAGCCGTTACAATGAATTCTTCGTTTGGAGTAGCCTCCATGCGTCTTCGCGTCTTCTTACTTCTAAACGTTCTCACGTGGTTCTGCGTGCCAGGTGCCCTCGCGGCACCGCAGATTCCAGGCTTGACCTCGTCGCAACCAGCCGCGCCGTCGCAGCCGGCTCCGCCGCCGGATGCCCTGGGCCGGGATAACCCGCGAGGCTGCATACTGGGTTTTATCAAGGCGGCGCAAGACGAAAAGTACAACGTCGCGGAGCAATATTTTGAACCTCCGCCGCGGCAACGGCATGAGTCCGAGCAAGAGAAAAAAGAACTTGTCAACCAGTTGCTGACGATTCTCAACCAGAAACTTGCCGGCGCGCTCGATTTCATCAGCCGCGACCCGCTTGGCCACCTGGACGATGGTTTGCCTCCCGACCAGGAAAAAATCGGCGGAGTTCTCGGCAGCGTCGAGCCATTTCCGATAGTGCTGGTCCGCCGCGAAGACGAGCAGGGCCACAAAGTCTGGCTGTTTTCGCGCCAGACGCTCGACCAGGTGCCCGAGTATTACGATTCCTTGCAGTTCCCCGAATTCGAAAAGAAAATCCCCAAGACGCTGGTCAGCCATCGCCTTCTGTCCATGCCCTACTGGCAGTGGATCGCCATTTTGTTATTCATTCCGGTGGCGCTGACTTTGGGTCGCGCCGTTACTCTTCTCATCGAACTCATCGTCAAATACTGGCATAAGTCTCGCCATCTGCCTCCGCTTCCACCATCAACTTTCCGGAGTATTGGACCTGGCACGCTCGCTTTCGCCGCGATGTTCCATTTTTACTTTGTTGGCTACATCGGGACTTCGCTTCTCTATCGGCTTTATTACCGGCGCATCCTACTGGTTTTTCTGTCCGTCGCTTTCTACTGGATATTGATTCGGCTAACGCGTTTCGTGTCCTCGCGAATCGGCGCAAATCTGGCGAGTCGCGGCAGGGCGGCGGAACGATCGATTGTTTCCCTGGTGCGCCGCTTCGTGGAAGTGGTGATTTTTGTATTTGTCACGCTGGTGGTACTTCACAGCCTGGGCTTCGATGTCACCACGGCTCTGGCCGGTGTGGGGATCGGCACTCTCGCCCTCGGCCTTGGCGCGCAGAAAACCTTTGAAAACGTCTTCGGCGGAGTGTCCGTACTGTTTGACAAAGTGATCCTGGTCGGCGACGTCTGCAAAGTGAACAATCAAATCGGTGTTGTCGAGGATATCGGTCTGCGCTCCACGCGCCTGCGTACCGGTGAACGCACGCTGCTCTCGATTCCCAACGGCATCATGGCCTCCGTCACGGTTGAAAATCTCCGTTTCCGCGACAAGTTTCTTTGCCAGCAGACCATCCGCCTTCGTTATGATCTTTCTCCCGATCACGTCCGCAATATCCTCGAGGACATCCGCCGGCTTCTTCTGGACGATCCCAAGGTCGAGGATTCTTCGGCTCGTGTGCGGCTCCTGCGCTTTGCCGAGTATGCACTCGAAATCGAAATGTTTTGCTACATCCTGGAATCCGATTACGTCGCTTACCTCGCCAGCCAGGAAGACCTGCTCCTGCAAGTGATGGCCACTCTGGAAAAGGCCGGCGCGGTGGTTGCCTTGCCAACGCAGACGACTCTGGTGACCCAGGATTCCTGGTTTGACCCGAAGAAAGGCAAGGAAGTAATCGAAAAAATTAATACTCCCGAGGCGCCCGAAACGCAAACTCCGCGCTAATCCCGAAGCTTCGCAGCCGGCTGCAAAAAGCAATGGAACAAGCCCGCAAAAGTCTTTGCCGCCCAGCGATTGCTAGTTTGCGAAGGTGTTGCACGCCGCGATCGACCCGCTATCCAGCCCCTTCCTGAACCAGCTCATCCGCTGCTCTGAACTTCCGTGCGTGAATGTTTCGGGCTGGACGCTGCCCCGCGACATTTTCTGGATATGATCGTCGCCCACCGCCGCCGCCGCTCCCAACGCCGATTGCACATCACCCGGGTCCAATAGTCCGCGCTGTTGCGTGGAGTGTGCCCAAACGCCCGCCAGGCAATCCGCCTGCAGTTCCATGCGCACAGAAAGCTGGTTGCCGGCCTGGGGATTGCGCTGCTGCAACTGGCGAACTTTGCTCTCAATGCCGGTCAGCTTTTGAACGTGATGGCCTATCTCGTGGGCCAGCACGTAGGCTTGAGCAAACTCGCCGGGCGCTCCGAAGCGTTGCTTCAACTCATCGTAAAAGCCCAGATCGATGTATACCTTTTCGTCCGCGGGGCAATAAAACGGACCGGTGGCGGACTCAGCCCCTCCGCAGCCCGATTGCGTGTAGTCGCGGAATAGAACTAGCTTTGCGTGACGATAGGGCGTGCCGGCCTGCTGAGGCAGGATCTGGTCCCAGGTTTTCTGGGTGTCGTCCAGAACGAACGAAATGAATTGCACCAACGGCTTCTCCTGCTCGTCGCGCGCCGGATTTGGCCGCGACGCCACCGCCGATCCGGTGGACGGGCCCGCTCCTCCCCCGAGCAACGCGAAGAAATTCTGCTTAAATATCAGGCTCAAAACAAACAGGATTAGCAGCCCGCCCAGTCCTATGCGCATCCCACCGCCGCCAAATCCTCCGCCAAAGCCCCCGCCGCCGCCCTGATCGCGGCGATCCTCCACGTCTTGACTAGTACCGCCGGGTGTCCACCGCATGGCTGGATCTCCTTGCTTGCAGATAAATTTTCCGTTGGTTTGTGGTTCCGGGCAGGTGAAACCTCCTAAATCCTACCACCCTTTCTTTCGCGGCACTGCAGAATCTGCCTCGCTGCTTGGTGAACTCTGCTCCGCCGAGGTCGGTTGCGCTAAATCGTTTTGCGCAAGGGGAAATGAGGCTATGCCGACAACGAAGTCAATGGAACGCGAGTGATTGTCCCAAGAGTTCTCTAATGTTGTTTTCCTTGACACCTCCCAACGTGGAGCCTTATATGAAAAGGAATGCCCGCCCTGAGCAGCCACAGGATTGGTGTCCATTCTGTCCCCGCTTTCGTCTGGCTATACGCGAAACAGCAAGGGAGAAACGAACGATGATCGGAGAACGTTTGCGGACTCTGCGCAAGGAGAAGAACCTTTCGCAGGGGGACATCGAGGAACGCACCGGGTTGCAGCGGTGCTACGTCTCGCGAGTCGAGAATGGGCACACCATTCCCTCGCTGGAGACCCTTCAAAAAATGGCCCTGGCCCTGGAAGTTCCGTTGTACAAGTTCTTTTACGAAGGTGACGAAGCGCCGCAGATGCCGCCATTGCCGGTGGTGAAGAAAAAAGCCTCTGAGGAATGGGGTTTCTCCGGAAAGTGGGGACAGTTTGTAGGCCGCTTGCGTTCTTTGCTGGGCAAAATGGAAGAGAACGACCGCCAACTTCTGTTGCTGATGGCCTACAAAATGGCCCGCAAACGATAGCCGCGCTTGTTATCACAACGTCCGCAATGTCCGCGATTGAATTAGTGCAGTTTGGCGGCTTCGGCGCGGGCTTGTTTGAGAAGCGGAACATCAGAGTCGGCGTTTTTCCAAATCTCGAAGAATTTTAGATATGCTGCTTTGGCTTCGGCCGTTAAACCAGATTGCGCTTCTGCGCGAGCCTCACCGAGTTTTGAAACCGGACCCGACCAGCAATTGCCGATGATTCCGGGGTTGTGCTCGATTTTCTGGAATTCTCCCAGCGCGTGCGGACCTTGCTGCAGTCCCAGAAACGCCTCGCCTCGCAAGTACGCCGGAATCATGCAGGAATCGCTTAAATTTCCCGTCAACTGGCCCTTTTCGTAGGGAGTGACAACCTCGAGCAGTTGCACCGCTTCCGCGTTTTTCTTTTGGTAGATGGCGGTTTGCGCGCGAACGACGGGCAACCACGCTTTCTGAATCGCCATGTTCGAGACGTACAGTGCGCGAAGATCATCCGTGATTTCCTGCGCTTTTGCCTCATCACCTGCTCGGGCGAGCACCAACGCGGCCAGGGCCCGAACATCCTTGCTCGTGGGCGCAAGCTTCAACGCTTCCTGCGCGTCTTTGCGTGCCTCTGCGGGATTGCCGAATACGGCCTCGCGCAGGCCCGCTTCCACTTCCCAGGTTGCCGCCGATTCCGGCAAGTCTGCTTTCTGCGCGGCGGCCACGGCTCGCTGCGTAAATTCGCGGGCCTTTTGCAGCCGCCCGAAATATGCCTCCGTGTCAGACTGCGCAGCGAGTAGTGTATCTTCGCCGTTGGCTTTTCCCGTTGCCCAGGTGAGCTGCTGCTGCATCAACGTCGCGTCGCCTTTCAAGAATGCCAGCGAATACATGTTGGCGTGCAAGGCGGGATCGTCGAGGTTCCGGCTGAATCCCTCCCGCAGCGTTTTCTCCGCCTCGTCCACACGCGCCAGCGCCAACAACGCTGTCGAGTAGTTCTCATACCACGCCGATGAGTCCGGATCGATTTTCAGTGCTGCTTGTGAATATTTCGCGGCTTGCTCGTAGTCTCCCACCACAAAATATTCGCTCGAGAGATTTCCCAGCGCTACATCATCGTGGGGATAAGCGCGGATATATTCCTTGTAACCTTCGATAGCCTTCTCGACGTCACCCTGTGCCAGATCGTAATAAAGAGTGGTGATATTCAAACGCTCGCGGAGAGTTTGCCGGTCGCCGGCTTCATAGGCCTGGCGGATTTCTTCGCTGGCCTGCGCCATCTGGTTCAGATTGTAGTAGCTGACGGCCAGCCCGGAACGAGCCAGAGCGAATCGCGAATCCAGGTCGATGGCCTGTTTGTAGTATGGAACGGCCTCCAGATCGCCCTTGTCGCGGATAGCCCTGCGCGCATCTTCGTAAGCCTGCAGCGCCGCGGGGATGGGCGTGGTGGCGCGTTCCAGTGGACAATCCAGTTTCTCGATGGATTCCTTGCTTTCCCCAAGATCCTCGCGCAGTTTTGCCGCCGCCACTCCCACGTGGTGAATCAACAAGTCCTTTCGTGGAGCGGAAGCTTCCTCGCGAGCCATTCGCGCATTGTCGCCGCAATGATGTACCTGGAGTTCGACGGAGTAGCTTTCGCCGGCCCGGCTGATCTTTCCGGTGAGATACGCCCGCGCGCCCAGAGGATCGCAAAGCGCAGCTGCCAGCGTTGAGTCCAGCCTCTGTCCCGCCGGCTTGCCCATCTTTCTGAGCACCGTTCTTGTTTTTTCTTCCGAAAGCAGATTCAGCAACGGCGACTGGGCCAGAGAAATGCGCAGGGCTTCACGAATGGAGCCGTCGAAATCCTTCTCCCCGCTGTCATTCGCGAGATCTCCCACCAGCAGATAATCTTCACTGGTGAGTGCAACGGGCCTGTGCCACGACCAGTAGCCGACGCACAGGGCTGCGATGGCGACCGACGCGGCGGCGAATAGGAGTTTTGTTTTCATCGGAAGGGCCGGATGCTTAGGCCCAATCTACGACGCTTCTCGCCCGTATCCATAAGCTTTCATGAGCTTTGTGCTCAACGTTGAACTTGCCAGTTCGCAAATGTTGCACCCTCGGTATCTACCCACATCCCCTGATGCGGAACTCGCTGAATTAAGGTTAAAATGCAATCGAATGACGCTTGATACCGAGCGCCGCAAGGAAAGCAGGAAGCGCCCTCCGAGCCTGGTGTATGTGGAGTTGGCCTCCGCCAATGGCGGCATGATGCGCGACATCTGCGAAGAAGGCTTCGCGGTACGCGCGATGATGCCCCTGCGCATTGGTGACTCTACTCCCTTCGCTTTTTCTCTCGATGCATCCACGCGATTTGAAGGCTCCTGCCGGGTGCTTTGGGTTGAGGAAGAAGGACATGTTGCCGGCTTGAAATTCACAGACGTCTCGCCGCAACTTCTGGAGCAAGTGCGCGTGTGGCTCGCAGCAGAAGAAGAAACAGAGATAGACCAGCCGCCGGTTGTGCCCGTCCGGGAAGTGAACACGCTGGAAGAATTGCGTGCCGAGCTTCGCGGTGTGAAGCCGCGTGTGGAAATTCCGCCCGCGAAGACTCCTGCAGTTGGGGAAGCGCCCAGGGAAATTCCCCGCGTTGAGGCCCCGCGACCCGAAACTCCCCGAGTTGAGCCTCCGCAAGTTGAGCCTCCCCGAGTTGAAACGCCTCGAGTTGAAACTCCACGAGTTGAAACGCCCCGAGTTGAAACGCCGCGAGTTGAAACGCCACGAGTTGAGACGCCCGAGTTGAACCTCCGCGAGTTGAAACGCCTGCGAGTTGAACCTCCCCGAGTTGAGCCTCCACGAGTTGAAACGCAGCGAGTTGAAACCCCGCGCGAAGCTCCACGGGCTGAAATTACCCGCATGGCAAATTCCTCGTGTCGAAGAACCAGCTCCCAAGCTACGAGCAGCAGAAGAAGAAGTAGCAGCGCCAGTGGAGGAGACGATCGCTCCGCCCGCTTCTCGAGAATACGAAGAAAGCACATCGCGATGGCCGGAAGAAGAGTACGAGCATGTGCAGCCGGAGGCTCCGACCTTTGCCGAGCGCTTCTCTTCGCAGTTTGAGGAATCAATACAGGAGCCTCCCGCCTTCGAGCCGTTGCCGGAATTGCGGGAACCTGGATTTCTCGAGAAGCGTGCACCGCATTTGGATTCCACTACCGTGTCGCTCGCCATTCGCATCCTGATCTTCCTCGCACTGGTTGCGGCGGCGGTGGTTTTCCATCGTGACTTGGGCAACGGGCTGATCTGGCTGGGTGCCAGATTATCGGGGGCCGGGGCGCCAACTGCTTCTGTCCCGGAGGGCTCGACAAATCCTACGCCGATGCAGCAGACAGCACCGCCTTCCGTGCAGCCTCCCGTATCGTCTCCTGCCGATACGACTCAGAATTCCTTGCCGAATATGGAGCAAAAAGAAGCAACTTCGGCTCCATCAACTGCGGCGACAAAAAAGCCGGACAACACGCCTGCTGCTGCGGCGAATCCGGCGAAACCGAAGAGCCCGAGCACAACTCCGTCCGCTCCTGCGACGAACAAGCCGGCGGCGCAGAAGCCTCCCACTGAGCCGGAGTCCGAACCCGGAGAACAGGAATACTCGCAGGCTCAGGACATCCTCAAGAGCGGAGATCGTGAAGGCGGATTTCAGGAAGCAGTGCGGCTGCTGTGGATTGCCGTGGAGAAAGGAAATTCCAAAGCGGAGGTTTCGCTGGCAGAGCTGTACCGGCGCGGCGAAGGCGTCACCAGAAATTGCGACCAGACAAGAATTCTGTTGACTGCCGCGGCGCGCAAGGGCAACGCGGAAGCGCAGAGGCGGCTGGACAAATTTCTGCGCGAGGGCTGCGAGTAAAGAAGCGGCAGCGGGCGGGTCGTTGCCGGCAGAGAACTTGGTGTGAGACAGAGGTGAATAGGATCGGAGGGTATTCAACGTGTTCTGTACGAAGTGCGGTTCCGCGTTGACAGCGGATTCGGCTTTTTGTCCGACCTGCGGCACGGCTCTGATGCGGCCGGCGCTGGCAACGCCAACTCCAGGGGCCATGGCGGTTAGCGTGCCGGCGAACGTAGGAGTGGCGGGATTCAGCGCCGCGAGAGGTGGCGTGATCTACGCGGGCTTTTGGCTGCGATTTGTCGCCTACCTGATTGATAATCTGCTGATGAGCGTCGGACTGTGTTTGATTTTCATTCCCCTGGCGATTGCCACCGGAGCGATCGCGAGTATCGAGGCGATTGCAACGAGTCAAGGAAGAGAGCCCAATCCAGGGGCAGTGATGGGAATCGTTTCCTTAATCTTGACGTTCGCGGCTGTTTCTCTTCTGCTGTCGTGGCTGTATCATGCGTACTTCGAGAGCTGCGATTGGCAGGCGACGCCGGGAAAGCGGGTGTTGAGTATTTATGTCACCGACGTGAACGGCCAGCGCATTTCATTTCTGCACGCTACGGGACGCTTCTTTGCGAAAATCGTCAGCGGGCTGATACCCCTCGGGATTGGCTACATCATGGCCGGGTTCACGCAGCGGAAACAGGCATTGCACGACATGATCGCCAGCACGCTGGTAGTGCGGCGCTAGCAAACCTCATGAGAATGTTGGCGCGCCGACAAAATAAGATAAAGCATTAACGCAACTCTGTCGATACGCAAACCATGCCCTGTCAAACCATGCCACCCGTTTTGCCGATCAAGGGGAAGCCGCTGTGTGTGGCACCCGCGCTACGCGGTTTTAAAAGACCAAAAAGGTCTCACGTGGAAGCGCCGTGTGAGGTACCCGCCCATCACAGGACCCGGGAGCCGCAGTTTGCGTTGAAGAGGGCACGGTATGGTGCGCCGCTGGGGCCCACCAAACAGATGATGTTCCGGCGCTGATATCGGATTTGCTTGCGGCTCCGACCGCTTACGCGCTGGGCTAATTCTGTCGCAAGCTGTAGAGCCGTGCCTGCCAGAATCAATTTATGAGACAGCTTTCTAGTATTTCGGGGTGACCCCGAGGTTGTAGAAGAGGAAAGAGTAGACGTCGGCGGTGAGTTCGATGGCTTTGGTGGTGCTGCTGGCGCCATGGCCGGATTTGGTGTCGATGCGGATGAGGACGGGATTGTCGTGGCTCGCGAGGGACTGCAGCGTGGCGGCGTATTTGAAGGAATGCGCGGGAACGACGCGGTCGTCGTGGTCGGCGGTAGTGATGAGCGTGGCGGGATATTTTGCGCCAGGGCGAATGTTGTGGATCGGTGAATAGGCGTAGAGCGCCTTGAATTCATCGGGATTTTCGCTGGAGCCGTAATCGGCGATCCAGTTCCAGCCAATGGTGAATTTCTGGAAGCGCAGCATGTCCATGACCCCGACTTGAGGAACCGCGACGTGGAAAAGTTCCGGGCGCTGGTTCATGACCGCGCCGACGAGAAGGCCGCCGTTGGAACCGCCATTGATGGCGAGATGATCGGAAGAGGTGTACTTGTTCGCGATGAGCCATTCGGCAGCGGCGATGAAGTCGTCAAAGACATTCTGCTTGTGCAATTTGATGCCGGCTTCGTGCCACTTTTCGCCGTACTCGCCACCGCCGCGAATGTTTGCGGAAGCAAAGACGAAGCCTTGTTCGAGAAGCGCGAGGACGAGCGGGCGGTAAACGGGAGAGGTGGTGATGTTGAAGCCGCCGTAGCCGAAGAGGAGCGTGGGATTCGTTGCCGTTGAGCTGGAGACCTTTCTTGTAGGAAAGGAACATGGGGACGCGCGTGCCGTCCTTGCTCTGATAGAAGACTGGTTTGGTTTCGTAGTTATCGGGATTGAAGCCGGGAATCTGCGGCGCGCGATAGACCTTGGCGGTGTTCGTGGGAATGTCGTAGCGAAAGATGGTGGGAGGGTAGTTGGGGGAAGTGAAGGAATAGAAGACGAAAGCGTCTTTGGAATTGCCCTGAAAATCGGAAGTGGTTCCGGCGCCGGGGAGATGAATGGCGTTTTCCTGCCTACCATCGAAATTCAAAACGTACGCCTGGCTGGCAACATCTTTCAGATAGGTGACAAAAATCTTGCCGCCTGCGACTCTGGCCTGCTCCAGCACTTCGGGTTTTTCGTGGACGAGTTCCGCCCAGGTGGCACCGGCAGGATCAAACAGGAGCAAGTGATTGTTGGGAGCCTGGTGATCGGTAAGAATCAGAAGCTTGCTGCCGATATTCTCGACGACACCATAGGAATCATCGGTGATTTCGGAAACGATGGGGCTGAAGGTTTTCTCGGATTTGGAGAGGTCGCGATAGTAAACAGCGTTGCCGCGCTTGCCTTTTCCGCGGTCGGAGATGCTGAGGATTGCGAATCGTTCGTCTTCGGTGGTGCCCACGAAATGAAAGCGCTCGGGATTGGCCTTGTCCTCGTAAACGAGCTCGTCCTCGGCTTGCGAAGTGCCCACACGGTGGAAATACACGGTGTGAAAAATGTTTTTGGAAGAGAGTTCGTGGGCCGAGTCGGGCGCGGGGTAGCGGCTATAGAAGAAGCCATTGCCGGACCAGCCGACGTTGGAAGCTTTGATCCACTTCAGAGTGTCGGGGAGAACCTTGCGGGAAGTGATTTCCATGACGTGGATTTCCTGCCAATCGGAGCCTCCGGTAGAAATGCCGTAGGCGATGTAACGGCCGTCCTTGGAAATGTCGAAAATGCCGAGGCGCGAGGTGCCGTCTTCGGAAAATTTGTTGGGGTCGAGAAGCATTTCGGGAGCGGCGTCCAGACGGCTCTGGATATAGAGGACGTTCTGGTTTTGCAGGCCATCGTTTTTGAAAAAGAAGTAGGCGTCGCCGCGGCGGAACGGTGAAGTATATTTCGCATAGTTGAAAAGCTCTTCGAGGCGATGTTTCACCTGAGCGCGGTAGGGAATCTTGTTGAGATAGGCAAACGTAACTTCATTCTCGGCTTGGACCCACGCAAGTGTTTCGGCGGAGTTGTCGTCCTCGAGCCAGCGATAGGGATCGGCGACCCTGGTGCCGTGGTAGTCGTCCACCTGATCGGACTTACGAGTGACTGGATAGTTGAGGGACTGCCCGGCGGCAGGGATCGCGGAGACGCCGATGTTTGCCGAGACGATCAAGATCGTGAAAATGCGCGAGCAGAATGATTGCACAGAAACCTCACGTTGCGGGTTGCCAATTTTTTTGGTGGCGTGCCATGTCCCTGGGATCGATTTGAGCGATAACGATGGTAGGCGGGGACGCGAAGTGAGTCAATGAGGCAGTTGAGTGAAAGCGGACAACGGGTTGACGACCGATTAGGCTGGCCATACCATGGGGCTCTTATGAAACGAAGAGAGTTTGTAACCGGTGGCGCAGCGGCAATGATGCTGAGTGGGATTCCCGTGAGGGCGGCGGAGTTGAGCCAATTCAAGCTGGGCGTGATTACCGACGAAGTGACGCAGGATTTTGAAAAGGCGCTGGTGTGGGCGAAGTATTACGGGTTGGGATGGGTGGAACTGCGATTTCTGTGGAACAAATATGTGACGGATTTGAAACCAGACGAGGTGAAGCGCGCGCAAGAACTTCTGGCCAAGCACGGGATGCGCGTGTCGGTGGTGGACTCGCCGTACTTGAAAACCTTGCTGCCGGGCACAACGTCGAAGTTTAACGAAGGGAAAAAGGATCCGCTGCAGAGCGAATTTGACCGGCAAGGCGAGATCCTGGAGAAGTCCATTGCGCGCGCGACGGATTTTGGAACGGACAAGGTTCGCATTTTTGCTTTTCTGCGCGTGGCGGAGCCCAAGACGGTTTTCGATCGCGTGGCGCAGGAGTTGAGCAAGGCGGCGGCAATTGCGCAGCGCGAGGAAATTCGCCTGGTGCTGGAGAATGAGTTTTCGTGCAACGTGGCGACGGGCGTGGAGGGCGCAGCGATGCTGAAGGCGGTGAATGCGCCATCGCTGGGATTGAATTGGGATCCGGGAAACGCGTATGCGGCGGGAGAACTAAAGCCTTACCCGGACGGATATGAACCGCTGGACAAAAAACGCATGTGGCACATGCACCTGAAAGATGCAGCACCGAACCCGAAGGGCGGCGAGGCGGTGTGGATGCCGATCGGCGCGGGGAAGATTGACTATGTGGAACAATTTCGAGCGCTGCTGAAAAACGGCTACGACGGGACGATGTCGCTGGAGACGCACTACTTGAATGCGGCGAAGGATAAAGAGGTGTCGAGCGGCGAGTCGATGGATGGATTGCTGAAAGTGATTCGGAACGCTTGACGACGAGCTGGGGAATTTATTGGCGAATCGAATCGTCCTACACTTCGACGCCTTGCTCTCTAAGAAAGACGGCCAGGCGGCTTACGGGCATCGGGTGATGAAGTTGTAGCTGCCTGAGACGGAGTCGGCGAAGCGCAGAACGCCGTCGCCCTCGAAGCCCCCGCATAGCGCAAACCGGATATCTGGCGACATAGTCGCGGAGTCCACGGTCTTCTAGGCGACGGAATTTGATCTCGGAAGTTTCGACCGCGGAGAGCATTCTGCCGATGTCGGAACGAAGCACGGTGAGCGAGGTCACAAACTGGAACGCGCTGTCGGAAAGCTCGCGTAGGAATTCAACCGCTTCGTCGTTGCTGCGCGGCTTCTCGAAAAGTTTTGTGTCTTTCGCTACGACGGCGTCGCCTGAGACCACGACAGCGTCGTCGAAGGCGCCGGCAACTTTGCGAGCCTTGGCCTCGGTGAGTTTTTCGTGAGCGCAGCAGGGTCGGTGTCTCGGATGGACTCTTCGTCAATCGTGCTTGGGTGCACGTTAGTCCGAGCATATCCAGCGCTCGCTTGCGCGATTGCGATTCGGATGCGAGAACGACTTTCATGGGAATTCCCCCTCACATTGGAAAAAATCGAGGGTACTATGCGAGAAGGAAGATGAGAAACGAAAAAATGGAGTTGCGGTGGCGGAGTGGGCGGGTGCCGGCGATCGAAAAGACAAATTCCTCAGGCCTGAAGGCCTGAGCTACAGAATCGGATGATCTTGGAGGTTGCGAATGAAGCTAACTAGAAGAGAGTTTCTTGCCATGGGCGGGGCGAGTTTTGCCCTGGCGATGAGCCGGCTGGCGTGGGCGGCGGAGCAACGGTTGCCGTTAGCGTTTTCCACGCTGGGTTGCCCCACGTGGGAGTGGCAGAAAATATTGTCCTTTGCTGAGGTAAACGGATTCGCGGCGGTTGAGATACGCGGCGTGATGGGCAGCATGGATACTCCTTCGCGGCCGGAATTCGCGCCCGACCGGATTGCCCAGACGAAGAAGGATATCGCGGCGCACGGATTGAAGATTGCCTGCGTGAGCAGTTCGTCGGCGATGCATGAGAAGGACCCCGTAAAGCGCGCACAATCACTTGCCGATGCGAAGCGGTTTATCGACATGGCCGCGGGACTCGGCGCGCCGTATGTGCGCGTGTTCGGGAACAACATCGATGGGCCAAGAGAAGAAATCATCGCGCAGGTGGCTGCGGGAATGCATGAGCTTGCGGAATACTCAGGGTCGCGCGGCGTCACGGTGATCCTCGAGTCGCACGGCGATTTCACGGATTCGCCAACGTTGAAGCAGGTGCTGACGATGGCGAATTCGCCACATGCCGCGCTGCTCTGGGATGCGCACCACACGTTTGCGGCGTCGCACGAAGAGCCGGAATTCACGGTCAAGGAACTGGGCTTCTGGATCCGCCACACGCATTTGAAGGATTCGGTGCCCGACGGCAAAGATCGTAAGTACGTCCTGACGGGAAAGGGCGACGTGCCGGTGAAACGCCAAGTGGATGCGCTGCGCGGGATCGATTACAAGGGCTACTACTGCTTCGAATGGGAAAAGGTGTGGCACCCGGACCTGCTAGACGCTGACGTGGCGTTTCCTGATTACGTGCGCGTGGTCAGCGGGTATTTGCAGGAGCCGCTGAAGAAATCGGCGGCATAAGTGCGTTGAAGTGACCCCACGCCACTCATGTCACAATCGATGAATTCGCGGCTCGGTTCAACAGAGTTTCGACTTTTGAGTCCAATTCCCGCGCCACGGACAAAGCTTCAGCACTCTCGTAGGGAGCGAGGAGACTGGCCATCCTGTCATAAGACAAATGCACCCCATCAGGCCTTTCATCAATCAGGATGGTGACGGGCGCGTAGGAACCTGCGTCCGGCAGGTGCTTCTCCATTTGCTTCATGATGAGCGGATTCCCTGCAACGACCCGCAGACTCCTGGGTGCGGTCGTTCCCTGTTCCTTACGCAGGACTTCCCCGAGGTCAAAACGCGTGAACTCCATCAATTCCGACGATCCAACCGCCTTGCGGACGATATCTTCCAGTTCAGCGTATGTCTTCGCTGCGGTAACGTCTCTCCGAAACAAGTTCATGTCCGGATGCCCGACGGCGGCGTCGAGCGCCGCCACGATATCGCCAAAAGATTTCGAGGACGTCACGCTAAATCTCTGAACAGCGATTTGCTTTATACCCATCTTGAATTTCTCCTTAAAGGCAGATGGAAGAACAAGGGATCCGTTTCGCGAAGACCGCGCAGCTCTGCGCGGCTCGATTCTCGGACGGTGAGATATACCAGGCGACTCATTCGAAGAGAATCTTGGCCATCATGCCTTTGTCTTCATGATTGAGAAGGTGGCAGTGGAAGACGGACATGCCTTTGATCACCGGGTCAGTGAAATCCATGATGACGTCGACCGAACCGCCGTAGGGAACGTTTACGGTGTCGAGCCAGACAGGGTCGGAAATCGGTTGGTCGTTTTCGGCGTACGACAGGAAATGCACCTGGTGGATGTGCATGGGATGCAGTTCACGGGAGGCGTTAACAATTTTCCAGTGCTGGAACGAGCCGACTCTTGCGCGCACCATTGGAGCGGCGTCGGGAGCGAATTTTTCTGCGTTGATGTAGAAGCCGTTTTTGTCTTCTGTGAAAGTCACGGTGAATCGCGGAAGCGCTTTTTCTTCCGCGGCCAGGTCCAGCTCCTTGATGTCAGGGCGCAAAATACTTTTCGAGAGCCTGGGTGTTGAGGCTGCAGCCGACCGCGGAGCGATGTCGGCGAGGACCATTGATGGATTTGGATCGCCATCTGGTCCGGTGTCGACACAGCGGGAGATCAAATGCTGAGGCGCGCCGGCGCCGGCGTTGGGGCCGGTAACAATCGCTTCGAGCCTGCCGGCTGGCGGCAACAAAACATGGTCAGCCATCCGCGTTGGATGATGGGGATCGTGCTGGGCGATGGGCATGCCGTCCATGGCCACGATTTCGAACTTCTGACTTTCCAGTTGCAGATCCAGGTAGCGGTCCGCTGAAGCGTTCACTACGCGCCAGAACTGGCGTTCGCCCGGAGCAATTTCGATTTGCGGGCGCACCGAACTGTTCACTGTGAATATTTCTTCCGGTGCTTCGTGCTTGCCTCCGCAAGCATAAGAACTGAGCGCGACGCGCTGCTGCAAATCGGCGGACTGAGGATCTTTGCTGATGGAACGGCCGCGAACAATCAGGATGCGTTCCGGCAAGCCGACGAGGGAGGGATAGTAGGAGTCAATTCCTTCGATGACGAGCGCGCCGGACATGCCATCGAGGACCTGGCGATGGCTCTCACCATGAGGATGGGTGTGATACCAATACAAACCCGGCGGATGATCTTTGGGAATTTGTACAGTGTAGTGGAGCGACTGGCCGGGCGTGGCCATCATGCTTAAGACGTCGTCCTGCGGCGCGTCGGGGGAGACCGTCAGACCGTGAAAGTGCAAATTGGTCATGTCCATGCAGGGAGGAATGGCGCAACTCTCGTGGGGCTGGGATGGGAGTTCGTTGACGTAGGTGATTTTAAGTTGATCGCCGGGCGAGAGTCGCAACGTTGGGGCGTTTGGCTGGCCGTTGAAGTAGAAGGAATCTTTTCCATCGCTACGGGTAGCGGCGTGCAAGGTTAAGGAGAGTGTGTGGTTGTTTGCGCGGAGTTCGGGAGGATTCGAGCGCAGGCCAGAGGGCTTCGCTGTGAGCGCCAAGAGGGAGAAGATCGCCGACGCCGCGATCAGCGCGAGGGCAATGGTGTTTCGTGAAGGAAGTACAGTGCGCGACATAGATATGCCAATAGTTCTCGCTCAATTTGTCTAACGGGTGTCCCGTTAGTTTTTGTCACTAGTTAGATTGTCGAAGCGGGCCGAGGGTTGCGGAAATTAGTGTGTGATAACGCGGAGGCGAGCCCTCAGCGGCTAAGGTCGTGTCGTAGGGCAAGCACATACGGCGCGGCTGAAGGGGTGCCCTCCCGCATGACATTCATCAAGCGGCACTGCAAAAACCCAAGAACAGAGAGATTCCTCACTCCGAAGACTCCGTTCGGAATGACAGAATGAGAGTCTATTCCGCGCGGAGGGTTTCTACCGGATCGAGGGACGCGGCGCGGCGGGCCGGGATGTAGCTGGCGAGGAGCGCTGAGACGGCAAGCACAGCGGCGACCGCGGCGAGTGTTGGCACGTCCCAGGAGCGCACGCCAAAGAGCAGGCCTCGCATCAGAATGGCGGCGGCGATCGAGCAAACGAGCCCGACGGCGAGGCCAATGGCGATGAGCCGCGCGGCTTCTTTCAAGATGAGCTGATAGACGGAGCGAGTCTGCGCGCCGAGCGCCATGCGAATGCCGATTTCGCGTGTTCGCTGGCTGACGGAATAGGCGACTACGCCGTAGAGTCCAACAACACCGAGTAGCAACGCCAGGAAAGCAAAGCCGCCGACAAGCCAAGCGGAGGAGCGATGCATATACGCGGATTGCGACTCATTGATGACCTCCATCATGGTTGCGCCAGTGGGCGTGACAATGTCCGGATCGATCTGATGAATCGCGGCACGCATGGCTGGAAGCAGCGACTGCTCCGCCTGCGACGTTCGGACCACAACGATAAAGTAATTGTTCGGGCTTTGTTCAAATGGAATGTAGACGGCGGAGCGGTTCACGGTGTCCAGCTGGCCTTCCTTGATGTCTTCCACGATGCCGACAATTTCCATGGAAACGGGTTTGTCTCCGAGGGTGCTGAGCTGCTTGCCGAGTGGATCTTCTCCGGGGAAGTATTGTTTGGCGAAGGCCTGGTTGATGATGGCGACGTGGGGCTTCGACGCGTCGTCTGCTTCGACAAAATAACGGCCGCGGAAAAGTTTGGCGCCCAGCGTCGTGAAATAGTCGGGGTTCACGTCGCGTTCCGGGACATCGTAGTGCTCGCCATGCCAGGGCCGACCCAATATGCGCACCCAGGTTGTGTCGCCCCAATGGCTGACGGGAATATCGGTGGTGATGCCGACGGATTTGACTCCCGGCAGAGCTGCGATCTGGCTGATGACGCGGCGCTCCAGTGCAATGGCTTGCGGATCTTTCCCGTAGTTAGACATCGGAGCGTCGAGCGACAACGTGGCCAAGTGATCCGCGCGCATGCCAATGTCCACGTGGAGCAGGAGGTAAAGGCTCTTGCCAAGCAGCCCCGCGCCGACTAACAGAACAACGGCGGTGGCCAACTCCAGCACGACAAGTTTGGAGCCGACGCGACGCCATGCGTTTCCCGCGTGGGCACGACTGCCTTCGGCGAGGTTGTCGCGAATCCGCGACAAGGGAAAGTGCAACGTAGGAGTGAGAGAGAACAGCGCCGCCGCGAGAAGAGAGATCATGCCCGCGAACGTCCAGACACGTGCGGTCAATCCGAGTCCGTGCAGGAACGTCATTCGCGCCAGCATGTCCTCAGGGATAAGCCTGGTGAGAAGCTGCATGGTCCAGTACGCAGCCACCAGGCCGAGCGCGCTGCCTACCGCGACCAGAACCAGGCCTTCGGTTACAAATTGGCGCGTGAGCCGAACGCGCGATGCGCCTAAGGCGGTGCGGACGGCAACTTCACGCTTGCGGCCCTCCGAACGCACCAACAACAGGCTTGCCACGTTGACGCTGGCGATCAGCAGCAGCAGGCCAGCTCCACACAAAAGCACAAAAAGAATTGGACGAATGTCTCCGACAATGGACTCAGTCAGGGTCACTACGGCCGCGCTCTGGCCCAGGTTGTCGCCGGGATATATTTTTTCCAACTGTGCTGCTATGGCGGTGACGTTGGCGAGGGCGGTCGAGAGAGAGACACCATCCTTGAGTCGAGCGACTCCGTACATGCTGTGGCAGCTTCGTCTGAGGTCACAATCGCCGGACGGGTGAATGGTGGTCCAGAATTCCGCAGGTTCGGCGGGCGCAAAATGAAAGTCCTGCGGTAAAACACCGATGATGACGTTAGCATCGCCATTCAGGACGACTGCCTGCCCGAGCACATCTTCCTTTCCGCCGTAGCGCTGTTGCCAGGTGGCGTAGCTGAGCAGCACGGTTCGTGGCGCGGATAGCAAGTCCTCGCCCGGGGCAAAATCGCGTCCAAGGACAGGCGTAACGCCAAGGGTGCGGAAAAAGCCGTCGCTGACGCGAGCGCCGCGAGTTGGCTGTGCGCCCGAGGAGGTGGTCAGGATCATGCCCGTATGGTCGAAGGCATCGAGGGAACTGAAAACGGTGTTTTGTTTTTTCCAATCGAGGTAATCGAGATAGGAAATGTTACTGCGGGGAAACGTAGAGGTTTTCTCGAAGACGGCAACAAGCCCGGAGGGATCGCGATAGGGAAGCGGCTTCAGGAGGGCGGCGTCCACGAAGGCGAAGATGGCCACACTGGCGCACATGCCGAGAGCGAGCATGAGCGTGGCGGTGGCGGTGAATCCCGGATTTTTGCGCAATTGCCGGATCGCAAAGCGGAAATCCTGCAGCACGCTTTCAAAACGGAAGCCGACGATGTCGTGGCTTGCTTCTTTCAGACGCAGGGCGCTGCCGAATTGCCGCCTTGCGGCGTGCTGCGCAGCTTGCGGAGGCAGTCCTTCGACCTGCAACTGTTTTTCCGCGTGCTCGCGGTGGAAAGCCATTTCCTCTTCCAGTTCGCTATTGAATTTTTCGCGGCGCACGAAAATCCAGAGCTTTCGGAAGAAACGAATCGGCGATTTCATGACAGCCTCCTATGCGTCTTGCAGCACACGGCCGATGGCCGCGATCATTTGTTCAAATTGCGAGAGTTCCACGCCGAGTTGCTTGCGCCCGGCCGGCGTCAACGTGTAATAGCGAGCGCGCCGGTTGGTTTCTGTCTTCTTCCATTCGGCCTTGACCCAGCCCTGAAGCAGCAAGCGCTGCAAGGCTGGGTAGAGCGAACCTTCCTCGACGGTGAGGAAGTCTTGCGAAGACTGTTTTATGGAAAGAGCGATGCCATAACCGTGCTGAGGGGCGCGGGTAAGCGTCTTAAGGATGAGCAGGTCGAGGGTGCCGGGCAAAAGATCGGGTTTTTGGGCCATAGGTTCCAATCTATAGACTGCCTATGGATAGAACGTCAATGGGCGAGGAAAAGTTCCGTGAAATTGAAATTTTGGCGATCCGGAAGTTTTGATGGGCCACCGCTAGATTCCGAATGGCCCGTGACTAGGGATGCTGGTTAATCACTAGATGAGAGTAGGGTGTACCGGCCCACATGATCCAGATTCCGGTCTGCTTCGGTTCGAGCGATAACCCCGTCGTCTTCGGGTCGACCGGCCACATGATCATCCCATGAGGAGGTTCTTTGATGGGCGTCCCAGAAGTAGCGTTGGGATCACTGCCGCTCCAATCTGTTCCGCCCAACAGATGTATTCAATTCCTGGTTCGGTGTTCGTGGGCTTGCGCTTGTGCGCAGCGAAATCTCTTTCCCATTGCATAGCTGCCTCATTGGCACAGTACGCCTGCCCACCGACGACTCCGAGATGTCCTGGATAGCAGGTGAATCGATTGGTACCTTCCCTCAACACCATCTCGTTGCCCTTGTCATCCAGATCGACGACCTTAGCTGCCTTTGCGATGTTTGGGGGCGCTGCGGACAGCGCACGAGCCATTGCAGAATTTGCAGCGTGCATTCAGCGGTGAACGGATGAAGCACGCGCGCGAAATACGCTATTAGAAGTCCGGGTGGCAGGGAATCACGGGCTTGATGTCGATGACGGGAGTACCGTCGATGGCTTCGATGGGGCCGATGCGCAGGCGATTCTTGACCACCTTGCGCACGATGACGGGATGAAGGCCTACCGGATTTGGGCGGTCGGGAGAACGCGTCGCGAATACGCCAGTAAGCTGACGGCGCGGGTCCGAGCGTGGATGAACCTTCAGGACGTCGCGGCGGGCGCGATGAAACCAAGTTAGAACAATGATGTGATCGCCGGGCCGGAGTCCTTCGAGAGCCTGCGCGGCGAATGCTTGCACTTCAAGCCAGGCGTCGGGGGCGCCCTCCGGGCCTTGTTTGGGCGCTTTGCCACGTGATTTGAGGGCGGAGCGGATTACACCAATCGGGCGAAACTGCGTACTCTTGCCAGCGTTCGTGTGTGTAGCCATTTGTACAACCCGTCCTTTTGATAGTCATCAAGGAACCGGCATGACTTCTTGGCAGTACCATTATTCCTTGATGACCGCCAGATCGAGGTCGCGCAGCCTTGCAGGATCGGCGATTATTTCGACTTGGACGATCTTCCCGCGCGTGATCGTGAAGCGGAGCACTCTCGACAACCGGCCACCTGGGGCCCATACGAGTCCCACCGCGCCGTCGACCAGCATCGGTGGTGCGGAACGCACAAGCTGCGAGAAGGCGATCGCGCCCTTGGCCCAAGTCCTGGCACCGCGGATTTCTGTTGGCGGGCCTGGAGGCACAGTAGTGCTGTCAGCGCGGACCACGACATCCGGATCGAGAACGGCGATGAGACCCTCGAAATCACCGGCACGCAAAGCGGTAAGGAAAGCGCTGACGACTTCTCGTTGTTCGGAAAGATCGGAGGCGGGAACCCTGTCCGCTCCCTGCACACGGCGGCGGGCCTGGCTTGCCAGTTGCCTCGCCGCAGTTGGGGAGCGGCCAATGATAGAGGCGATTTCGTCGAAGGACACAGCGAACATGTCGTGCAGCACAAATGCGATGCGCTCGGCGGGAGTGAGGCGGTCGAGCACCACGAGTAGCGCGAGACCGACCGAGTCGGCCAGCAGAACTTCCTGCTCGGGGTCGCTGGCGCCTTGGCGTTTCGCAGGCGGCTCGAATTTTTGCGCTTCCAGAGTCTCCTCCCGTCGAGAGGCGCGCGAGGGTCATATGTCCAGACACACACGGGCAACGACGGTCGTCAGCCATCCCCCAAGATTCTCGATGGCGGCAGCATCCGAGCGGCTGAGCCGCAGCCAGGCTTCCTGAACTGCGTCGTCTGCTTCGCTCAATGAGCCGAGCATGCGGTACGCCACGGCCCGCAGATGGCCGCGATTCTCCTCGAATTGCTGGGCCCACGATTCTTTTTCGTCCATCGGTCACATTCTCCGGTTGCGATCCGTCATGGTAGTGACGGATGAAACTCAAGCAATGTGACAAGGAGGATGACCACTATGCAAGCACGAATGAAAAATCCGGTCGTTCCCGAGGCCATGCAGGCCTTACTGGCCCTGGCGAAGTCAGCGGAACAGGGAGGAGTGCCGCCACAGACGCTTAGCCTTGTGCACCTGCGGGCGAGCCAGATCAATGGATGCAGCGTTTGCGTGGACATGGCGCTTCGCTTCAAGAAGGCAGAAGACACAAACGAGCGCCTCTTCGCTGTAGCGGCTTGGAGGGACGCGCCATATTTCAGCGATGCCGAACGCGCCGCGCTGGCGTTGGCTGAGGCCGTTACACGGCTGAGCGACTGGCCAGATCCGGTGCCGGACGAAATCTGAAACGAGGCGGCACGACACTACGACGAGCGAGCGCTGGCGAGGCTGATCCTTTGGATTTCCATGACCAACGTTTGGAGCCGGATCAACGTGAGCACCAAACAGGTGGCGGGCGAATGGGCAAAGTCGGCAGACGCACAGAAATGGGAACAAAGCCGCTCGGCCGCCCGCTGAGCGACACAGACGCAGTGCAGTGCGGGCATCCTAATGTTGGGAGGTGACCGCGCTTCGCGCGCTCGCGGCGTCCTTATCCGGACGTGTTGTGCTGGTTCTTGAGTTCGTCGAGGCGTCGTTGAAGGAAGCGGCGGGCTGGCTCTTGCTGCGCCAGGCTGAGGGCGCGTTGGTAAGAGGCGCGGGCTTCTGCTGTTCTGCCGAGGCGGCGGCAGAGGTCGGCGTGTGCGGAATGTGCGAGGTAATAATCCAGGAGATCGCCGCGTTCGAAGATGGTGTCGATGAGCGCGAGGCCCGCCGATGGATTGTCGCACATGGCGACGGCCACGGCGCGGTTCAGTTCGACCACGGGCGAAGGATTGGCACGTGCTAGCACGTCGTACAAGCCGACGATTTGTGCCCAGTCCGTAGCGGCGGCGTTGGGCGCTTCCGCATGCACGGCTGCGATCGCTGCTTGGAGCGTGAACGGGCCGAAGCGTCGCGACGACAGGGCTTGTTGCACTAGCGCCAGACCCTCTGCGATCTGATCGCGATTCCAGAGCGAGCGGTCTTGATCGTCCAGCAGGATGAGTTC
Source organism: Candidatus Acidiferrales bacterium (assembly GCA_963792145.1). Lineage (GTDB taxonomy): Bacteria > Acidobacteriota > Terriglobia > Acidiferrales > UBA7541 > Acidiferrum. The sequence continues at coordinate 51,639 of CAWBVH010000032.1, read as the reverse complement.
GCCCTCGGGCGAGCTGCGAGCGTCGCGCCGCGATTCGTGCAGCAGCATCAGTGCTAGTAATCCCACGGCCTCGGGCTCCGGCAGTAATTCGACAAGAAGCCGCCCGAGGCGGATGGCCTCCGCAGAAAGATCGCGGCGTGTGAGCGAGGAACCTTCTGAGGCCGAATAGCCCTCTGTGAAGACCAGATAAATTACATGGAGAACAGCGTCGAGGCGGTCAGGCAACTCGGCGCGCCCAGGCACTTCGTAGGGAATGCGGGCATCGCGAATCTTTGCTTTGGCACGGACGATGCGCTTGGCAATCGTGGGAGCGGAGGCGAGAAAAGCGCGCGCAATCTCCTCGGTGGTGAGGCCGCACACCTCGCGCAGCGTGAGCGCTACTTGCGCCTCAGGAGGCAGGGCCGGATGACAACAGGTGAAAATCAGCCGCAACCGGTCGTCTTCGACATCTTGGTGTTCATGTGTCAGCGCGGTGCCGGAAGTCGCAGCGTCGAATTGCTTGGCGAATTCCACAAGAGACGCATCGAAACGAGCGCGTTTTCGAAGCGCATCGATGGCCTTGAAGCGTCCGGCGGAAACGAGCCAGGCGCGCGAATTGCCCGGCACGCCATCGCGGGGCCATTGCTCGACGGCTGCGAGGAAGGCTTCGTGCAGCGCCTCCTCGGCGAGTTCGAAGTCGCCAAGCAGTCGAATGAGCGTGGCGAGGACACGCCGCGAGTCGGTGCGGTAGACATCGTCGACAATCGCGCGTACGCGTTCAGCGGTGATCGGAGTCTGGACCACAAGACATTGTAATGCTCTTAGTGGTGGTCCTTGCCGCACCCGCAGGAGGAATCCGCTGGCGCAGCGGCAATGTATCGCCCTTGGTGGTTGACGGTGCCGGCGTCGTCGTAACGGTCGTGGTGGCGGACCCAGTCAGTCAGATTGTGGCGAGGACCCGTTTCGTTGCGGCCCTTCGGGGTGAGGTCGAGGTACATATACGCGCCAACCAACATTTCGTCGCCACGGCCGTAGGTGGAATAGGTGTGGAAGACGTTGCCGTGGGCATCTTTGTAGAAGACGCTGTTGCCGGAGAGTTCCTCGCTGACGAAGTCGCGCAGGTCGTAGTTGTAGTAGACCTTGCCGGCGGCGATTTCGTTGTTGGTGTACGACACGTGATAGTCGTAATTGAAATCATTTCCGTAGGAAGAAACCCACTTGAAGCGCCAGCCCATGCGCTGCTGGAACGCGGCGATTTCGGCGAGAGGCGCGCGTGAGATGGCGACAAACTTCACGTCGTGACGTTCAATGTGCTGCAAGGCCGCATCGACGTGGTCGGCTTTGAAGGAACAGCCCACGCAACCCTCTTTCCATCCGGGACCGAACATGAAATGCTGAACGATCAGTTGGCTCCGTCCTTCAAAAAGATCCGCGAGCGTTTCCTGGCCGTTTGCGCCTTCGAAGACGTATTCCTTCTCGACTTTGACCCAGGGCAATTCGCGGCGCTGCCGGTCGACTTCATCGCGCTGGCGAGTCAGTTGCTTCTCCTTGATGAGCAGCTCCTTGCGAGCCGCCTCCCATTCCGCTGCGGATACCACTTTTGGACGTTCTATGGTGCTCGTTTTCATGACGAGATTTCTCCTTTGATTCGAGTTTTTGAAATTTCTTTGGGCTGGTGATTCGAACGAGACCTTTAACAACCAGCGCGGAAAGCGCGCCCGTTGAGGCTCCGCTGGCGACGATCATTGCGACGCTGGTGATGCACGCTGGACACATGGGTTCCTCCTCTCGGCATGAGCAGCGGCGATTTACGGCTGCTTCAGCTCCTTGATCGGGCGCACTTCGATCGTCCCCATTCGGGCCACCGGGATCTTCGAGGCCAGCTGAATGGCTTCGTTCAGGTCCTTGGCTTCCATCAGGATGAAGCCGCCAATCTGCTCGTGCGTCTCGATAAAAGGACCATCGGTTACCAACACTTTGCCGCGCTGGACGCGCACAGTCGTGGCGTTGCGGACGGGTTGAAGAGCTTGCGCAGCTATGAAATGGCCGCTTTTCCGCAGGGTTTCGTCGTACGCCAAGCTTTCCGCATCGAGAGCGTCCGACTCGCTCTTGGACATGGCCTCCAGCTTCTTTTCGTCGATCGCAACCAGACAAAGGTACTTCATGAGTCCCTCCTGGACGGTGGCTGTGCTTGCTTCTTACATTAGATAGTCGTTGGGGGAACGAAAAATGGACAACGGGTTTTTTGCGGACGGCGTACAGGTTCGCTGTAGGGCGTGAGTTTATGAGTGGAAACTTAGGTCAACGGCCGAGAGCGGCCCCAGCCTATTTCGCGAAGCGCCGCACGCTGAAGGCGATGGGGAGCCCGACCACGACCATGTGGACGGCGAGGCCTAGAAGCACGTCATGAAGTTTGTAAGGGCCCCTGGCGTGAAGCGCGGAGAGCGGCAAAACGATATAACTCATCACCAGTTCAACCGCGATGCCATAAAACAAGCCGCAGACCAGCGGGTGCTCCGACAAGAAACGCAGCTTGCGGCTGGCCGCGTAGTAAATGGCCGTTGCCGAGCAAGCGATGAAGAAGTGCAGGCACACACCCAGGATGTAGGTGCCGACGCCTCCGTGGAACGCCTGTCGCCCAAGCAGGCCGGCGGCAATCACGAGGGGAATGCGCCATCCAAATAGGAGGCAGGCTTGGAGGAGGTCCAGAGCTCCGGCGATGCCGCCGCCGACGGCGATTGCCAAGCAGTGCGTTTCGTTTGCTCGATGCAGAGTCTCCACATCATTCGATGTCCTCTCTTTCACGTCTGATTTGTTTGCAGTGCGCGCTAAACAAAAGAATCCCTCAGCGGCTAAAGCCGCGTTGCACGTCAAGCACATGCGGCACGACTGAAGTCGTGCCCTCCCGATATCCCACGACGGAAACCATGCCGATATCAGACGGAACGGTCTGCGGGAAAATCACAAAACCATTTCCTCAAGGGCTGAAGCCCAGTGACAGTCAAGCACTTGATGTCGGAGCTAAAGCTCCGAACCCTAAAGAGCGTTCCGTACCCTGTGAACTCGTGCCCTCCCGAAAGAGAGATTCCTCACTCCGCAGACTCCGTTCGGAATGACAGAACGAGAGTTTTTCCGCAGGCTGTGAAGTCGTGCCGTCGCGCGTCACAGCAGTTTTTAAACAGATTCTGAAAAACCCTGCCTCCTGAGAAAACTCCGTGGCTCGTTGCCTATTTGAAAATAGCGAGATCGATGGCGCCGGCCATGGCTTGATAGCCAAGATCGTTTGGATGGAGATTGTCTTCGGAAGCGAAGCGCGGCAACAGTCTGCTGGGATGATCCGGATCGCGTAAAACGGCGTCGAAATCGATGATGGCGTCGAACGAGCCGCTGGTCCTGATCCAATTGTTAACCGACTGGCGAATGGCTTCTTTGGATTCGGAGTAGTAGCCGGGAAGATCCACGCCTTCACAAGGAGTGATCGTGGCGCCAATCAGTTTGACGCCGCGGGCGTGAGCGCGGGAAATCAATTGGAGGTAGCCGTCGATCAGGTCCTGAGGAGTGCGACCATCGGCTGGGTCGGCAAGGTAGGTATCCCCCAGCTTTGCGCCGGGGAAACCAATGTCGTTGATCCCTTCGAGCAGAACAACGTGAGTAACGCCGGGCAGCGCCAGAGCGTCGCGATCGAAGCGGGCTAGAGCGCTGACGCCGAAGCAACCGATGTTGGGAAGGAAGCAATCGTTCAGCAGCCGGTTACCCGCTACACCTTCATTGACCACGGCGACCTTCGAACCTTCGGGCGTCTTTCCCAGACGACGGACGAGATCGCTTGGCCAATTGCGATCCGCTTCCACGGTAGACCCATCGCCATCCGTGACCGAGTCGCCGAATGCCACCACCAGGCGCTGTGATGGCTGAGCAGGAAGGAGCACAGCACTGACCAGGATTAGTGATTGAGACGTGGCTGCTCGCTTCAATTTTTTCCGCGTGAGTATGGTCGCCATGCTGTGAGACTACGGCGCGCTTGAGCGCGAGCGCATGCAGCGTTGGGGTAGCGACGCGTTTGGGAAAGTAGAGGCTGACAGTGATCTCGGCACCGGGAGCCACCGGAAAAGCTACTGGATCACTGAGGACCGGCGCGCCGGCGGGGATGGTGATGGAATTGTGGCCGCCGAAAGTGACGGTGTGAATCGAGCCGGGTCTGACGCTCGCAGGGTCGGTCGGCGACGCAACGGTGGCTGAGCCAACGAGGAGTGTTGCCGAGCCGTATTCGTTAGAAAGGCGAATGCAGATTTGGGCTCCGCCGATCGATACGCGCACGCGCTCGCGCACGGTCTGGTCTTCGATGTTGAGCAGGGGCTTGTTTGGATTGGGAGCTGTTGGCTGCGGGCTAGCTGCCCAAGTGGCGATCCAAGCATTTTGCGGGGCATTACGCTGAGCACCAGCGAGCTGGGGAATCAGAAGAAAGCAGACGAGGGCACAGTTCCGTAGTGCATTCATGTCCGTGGAGTTCTCCCTAGCAAGATCGAAATTTGTCGGACCCGCGCGCTACTTCATCGCCGAATAATCCGTCGGACGCATGAACACTTCGTCCACCTTGTAGCCTGCGGCGTCTTTTTCTATCAGCGGGGCGGCCTGTTGCCTGTACTCGGGAAAAGCCGGGTCGGCATGAAGCGCGTCCCAATTCTTTTTTGCTTCTTCCCGGCTGGGATGAGCCACGAGGTAGACGAAAGTGTTGGCCCAAGCAGGATCATCGTTGGGTACCCAGTAACCGACGACATCGAGACCGTGCTTGGCTGATAGTTTTGAAACGTCGCGAAAGATGGACTCGAGTTCCGGCACTTTGCCCGGGAGCGTGTGATAGACCATCAGCTCGAAGATGCGATTGCTGTCGGCCCTCGCTTGGCTGAGGTGCATGAGGCGGGCGGTAAGGAGTGAGCCAGCAGCAAAGGAGAGCAGTGCGGCGCCGCAAACCATCCACCCTTTGAGCTTTCGCCCGCTGAGCACGGCCGGGGCTGGTTTGTGGTTCGTGTTCATGAGTTCATTCTCCTTTTTCGGTTTCTGCGAGTTCGCACCTGCCGGAACAACGCAATCCGCAATGCCACGATATCCAGGTGAGACGCGGGAAGTCCTGAGGCAGGGTCTGAAAGAGTCTGAATACTTCTGAAATGAGGGCGGTCGGCGTTTCTGCACGGCGTTGGCGTATAATCACGGGCGCCGCTTTTCTGTTGAAAACAGAGGGGGATGGCCGGTCCTGCATGGAACGCTCAACGACCACAATGCTTCGCATCGGTGCCTGGTGCGTCAATCCAGGGTCCGGGCAGATTTCACGCGATGGAGAGACGGCGCGGGTAGAGGTGCGGACGATGCGAGTGCTGGTGTGCCTGGCCGAGCATGCCGGCGAGGTCGTCAGCATCGAGGACTTGCTCAACCACGTCTGGTCTGACGTTACCGTCGCTCCGGACTCCGTCTACCAGGCGGTGACATCGCTGCGGCGTGTGCTGGGCGATGACCCTAAGCAGCCGACGTACATCGAAACAGTGCCGCGACTAGGGTATCGGATGGTGGCACCGGTGAGTCCGTGGGTCGATCAGTCGAACGGCAAGTTGGGCTCTTTGGGGGCTTCGGACAACGGACATCCGGCCCCGGCGCCCAACGATGCGCCTGCACGCGGCCCCCGGCGCAGAACCGGATTGCTGTGGGCCGCGGGCGTTGCAGTTGGCCTCGCGTTTGTCGTTGTCTTTTTGTTTTACGGTAGGTTGGCGAACAACAAACAAGCAGCCTCACCCGGCATTGTTCCACCGCCGCCGAAATCCATCGCTGTGCTGCCGTTTCTGGACCTGACCGATGAGATGAGCGAGGAGCCCTTCGCCGACGGCATGACCGAGGAATTGATCGACAAGCTCAGCAAGATTCCGGACCTGCGGGTGCCCCCTCCCACGTCCTCGTTCTATTTCAAGGGAAAACTATGGCCCCGTTCGCACGGGACTCCGCAAGTGACCATCGCGGATGTCGCCAAGACCCTGGGCGTCACTTATGTGCTCGATGGGAGCGTGCGCAAGTCAGGCGGCAGGTTGCGGGTGGACGCGCGGTTGATTCGCGCGGACAACGGGTACGTTGTCTGGTCTGAAATCTACGACCGGCCCTTCAACGATATCTTGATGGTTCAGGACGACATCGCCGGTGAAGTAACGAAAGCGCTGAGGGCATCCATCGAGGCCAAACCCGACCACTAGAATCGGGGTCAAGAGCACACACGGGTCAAGGAACAACAGGGACGCTTATGAAGCCCAAGCGTCTACGCGCCGTTCGCAAGGCGTAGCGCAAATCCCTGGATGAGGCTTTCAACGAGGTTTGGGCCGCGAGCGTGGCGGCACCCCTCTTTGGCTCGCTCGATTCGCGCCAAACTCTACGCGGGCTTCGCCGCATCGCTTCGGAGCGAGGAACACCGCCGCGAATCAAATCCTCGGCATAGGTCTCAATGTGGAAACGCGGCGTCCATCTCGTTCTCCATGCGAGAACGCCGCAGGATGGCGTGCATCCAGGATAAAAGGCGGCTCCAGAGAGTCATGGTTGGTGGTCCATGGAAGCGGTCTCTCCTAGAGAAGCTAGGAATATAATGCCGGTCTCCTAGACTGTCAAGGAGAGACAAACGAGGGGACCGCCAGGGCAAATAGGCTTGGCTTTCTTGACTTAGGAGCAAAGTGCCGAAATAATGGATGAGTATGGGTGTACGCGCCGGAGGGGCAGAAGACATGTTCCTGGATGTGAAGGACCTTGCCGTGCGCAAGTTGCGCATCCGGAAAAGTTACGCTCCCGGTAGCATCGATTACGGGCTGAGTGAAGTGAAGCAGTCAGAACCGCTGGTGGTGAACGCGACGGCGGAGCTGCTGGAAGGCCAGATTCGGATTCAGGGCGAACTGGACACGAAGTTGGAGATGTTCTGCGCTCGCTGTCTGGAGCCGGTGATCGAGGAAGTCCACAGGGATTTCGACCTGTTCTATCAACCGCTGCTGAAGGGCGTGAAACCGGAAGCCGAGCGGTTGAAGGACGACGATACGGAGATAGGTTTTTTTGAAGGAGAAGGCTTGTTCCTGGCCGATGTGCTGAAGGAACAGGTGCTACTGTCGTTGCCGATGAAAGTGATCTGCCAAAGCGATTGCCGGGGGTTGTGTCCGACGTGCGGGGCCAACCTGAACCACGAAGAGTGCCGGTGTGAGACCCACGCGACCGACCCGCGTCTGGCTCCCCTTGCGCGGTTAAAGCAGGACTGGCTCAAGAAACAATAGATTTCCGGGCGTAAAGCCCATAGAATCCGACCTTGTTCGGAATGGCGGCGTGTGTTGCCACGAGCAAGGCGAGAACGAGGAGTAGTGCAATGCCGAATCCAAAGCGACGTCATTCCAAGAGGCGGACGAGTACTCGCCGCGCGCACGACCATCTGACTGGTCCAGCGCTCGCCAAGTGTCCCAACTGCCATGAGATGAAGCAGCCCCACCGCATCTGTCCCCATTGCGGTCACTACAAGGGCAAGGCTGTCCAGGAAACCAAGTAAAGTTGCAGGGGCAGGCAGCAGGTTGCGCCCGTCCGCAGCCGCGTTTGCGATCGGCATGGCCGCGAAGCTGTCCAGTGAGGTTCATTCCGGAGCACCGGAAGTTATCCCATGATCACAATCGCCGTTGACGCCATGGGGGGAGACCACGCACCCCGGCCGGAGGTGGAGGGGAGTGTGCTGGCAGCGCAAGAGTACGGCGTGAAGGTGCTGCTGGTGGGCCAGCCGCACGCGATTCGGCAGGAGTTGGGGAAGTATTCAAAGCCGAACTTGCCGATCGAGATTGTGCCGGCGACGGAAGTGATCACCATGGAAGATCATCCGGCGCAGGCGTTTCGGCGGAAGAAAGACAGCTCAGTGCACGTGGGTGCGCGTCTGGTCAAGAATGGAACGGCGGGGGCGTTTGTAAGCGCCGGCAACACGGGCGCGGTGATGACCACGGCGAAATTTATTATGGGTACGCTGCCGTCGGTGGATCGAGTTGCGCTGGCCGCTCCATTTCCGAATGCCAAGGGCGGCGTATCGGTGATGCTGGATGTGGGCGCGAATGTGGATTCGAAGCCCGAGCACCTGTTGCAGTTTGGCGTGATGGGCGAGATTTATTACCGGTTGACGTTTGGGAGCCGCAAGCCGCGGGTGGGATTGCTATCTGTGGGCGAGGAAGAGATTAAGGGCAACGAACTGACGCGCGCGGTGTATGACCGTCTAAAGGCTTTGCCGGTTCATTTTGTGGGGAACGTGGAAGGTGGAGATTTGTTTTCCGGCAAGGTGGACGTGATTGTCTGCGACGGGTTTGTGGGCAACATCGCCCTGAAGATTTGCGAAGGACTGGCGATGGAGATCGTGAAGTATCTTCGCAAGACGTACAAAGGCTCTCTGGCTTCGAAAGTGGGCTATATGTTGTCCAGAGGCGCCTTCAAAGGGATCAAGCGGACCATGGATTACACGGAGTATGGCGGAGCACCGTTGTTGGGGGTTCGCGGCGTGTGCGTGATTACCCACGGCAAATCCAACGCCAACGCCGTGAAGAACGCCATCCGCGTGGCCGCGGGACTTGCCCGCGCACGGGTGAACGAAAAAATCGAGCAGGAGCTCTCCCTGACACAGGCAAGAGCCTGACGTCCGGAGGGAGGAGACAGTTATGGGCAAAGTAGCGTTTATGTTCCCCGGGCAAGCTTCGCAATATCCGGGAATGGGGAAAGAGCTGGCGGAAAAATATCCGGCGGCGCGCGCGGTGTTTGACGAAGCAGACAAAGCGCTGGGATTTTCTATTTCGAAGATGTGCTTTGAAGGCACGGAAGACGAACTGAAGCTGACGGCGAACACGCAACCGGCGATCTTGACGGTGTCGGTAGCGGCGTTTCGCGTGCTTGAGGAGAAGGGGATTGCTCCGGATTATGTAGCCGGGCACAGCCTGGGAGAATACTCGGCGCTGGTGGCGGTTGGCTCGCTGAAGTTTGTGGACGCGGTGAAGTTGGTGCGGAAGCGCGGAATGTATATGCAGGAAGCGGTGGCGGCAGGGCAAGGCGCGATGGCTGCGATTATGGGATTGTCGCCCGCGGTGGTGCAGGATGCGTGCAAGCGCGCGGCGGAAGGTGAAGTTTGCAGTGCCGCGAACCTGAATTCGCCGGAGCAGACGGTGATCTCCGGAAGCGCGGGTGCCGTGAAGCGGGCGGTGGAGATTGCGTCGCAATCCGGCGCAAAGCGCGCGGTGATTTTGCCGGTATCAGCTCCTTTCCATTCGGCATTGATGATGCCGGCGCAGGAAAAGCTGGAGAAGGATTTGCAGGCTACAGCGTTTGCGGATCTGCAACTGCCGCTGGTGACGAACGTCGATGCAGACACGATTCGCACGGGCGAGGAGGCTCGAGGAGCGCTGGTGCGGCAAGTGTCGATGACCGTGCGGTGGGAAGAGTCGATGCGCATGCTGCTGGACGAGGGCGTGAATACGTTTGTGGAAGTCGGGCCGGGGCGCGTGCTGACGGGATTGATGCGGCAGATTGAACGGTCGGTGGCCAGTTTGAATGTGGAAGATGAGAAGAGTTTGGCGGGTACATTGGAGAAGATCACGGGGGCGAGAAGCGACGCGGCGTAGTTGTAGCTCAGGCCTTCAGGCCTGAGGGTTTTCTGATGAATTGGCACGATTGTGGTGAGGGAGCAAAACAGCCTCACCCCTGAAGGGGTGAGCTACAGCAGTTAGGGGAGCGAATGTTTAGTTTGAAGGACAAAGTGGCTGTGGTGACTGGGGCTTCGCAGGGGATTGGACGCGAGATTGCCTTGGCGCTGGCAGAGGCGGGCGCGAAGGTGGCCCTGGCTGCGCGCAATGAAGAGAAGCTTGCCACTTTGGCTCAGGAAATTGCGACAAAGGGTGGCGAAGCGTTTGTTGTGAAGATGGACGTTGCCGACGCAGAGCAGATCAAGGCGGGGTTCAAAGCTGTGCTGGAGAAGTTTGGCAGGCTGGACATTCTGGTGAACAATGCCGCGATTAATCGCGACGGTCTGGCTATGCGCATGAAGGCCGATGATTGGGACGCGGTGATCCGCACCAACCTGACCGGGGCGCACGTGTGCATACAGCAGGCGTTGCCGGTGATGATGAAAGCGCGTGCGGGGCGGATTATCAACATTGCTTCAGTGGTCGCGCATATGGGCAATGCAGGCCAGGCGAATTATGTGGCAGCGAAGGCCGGGTTGATCGGGCTGACAAAAGCGATTGCTATGGAGATTTCTTCGCGGAATATTACCGTGAACGCGGTGGCGCCGGGTTTCATCGAGTCGCCTATGACGGATGTGCTTTCGGACAAGGTGAAAGAGGAACTGAAGACACGTATTCCGCTGGGGCGCATGGGTACGGGGCGAGACGTGGCTGCGGCGATCGTGTTTCTGGCGAGCGATGAGGCTGCGTATATCACGGGCCATGTCCTCGATGTGAATGGCGGCATGTATTTGGCGTAGTTGCATGACAGAAGAACAAAGAACTCAGAATTGGTAACGATTGAGATGCGCCGTGCGACTTTGCTTGTCATTTTTGAGTACTTGGCGCGCAGCTACGAGGAATGGAAGAAGAGAGGAGAATCGCCTGATGACACTTTTGTACTCTCCAATCCTGATTCCGGCGAACGAGTAGCCCTGTGGAGACTCGAGGGTGAGATTGAGCGCACTCTTCCCGAGGTATTTGCTTCTGACTACAAAGAAGTGATTGCCGCGGAAAAGCAGCGCTTGTCGAAGAGAGCATTTACGGTCCCTAAGACTGCCCGAGAAAGTTGACCTTGTGGGACAGGGTAAGTAGACTGGGCTGGTTATCTTGGGCAAGATAAACGAACTTGTAAGACGGCCATCACGCCGGATTGCAGCAGGTAGTGGTACGAACACAAAGTGCGACAGCAGGTCGCGGAGGAACGGGAATGGCTAGCGTGGAAGAACGCGTAAAACAGATCATCGTCGAGCAACTAGGTGTGGATGAAGCGGAAGTGACACCGACCGCGTCGTTTGTGGACGACCTGGGCGCGGATTCGCTCGACCAGGTGGAATTGGTGATGGCGTTTGAAGAGGCCTTCGGGATCGAAGTGCCGGATGAAGACGCCGAGAAAATGACCACGGTGAAGGACGCGATCGAATATATCGAGAAGCACTCGAAGGGCAAATAAGGCGCAGGGAATCGTCGCACGAAGGAGCAAGAGAGTTGACTCGTCGAGTAGTCGTTACGGGCGTTGGGTTAGTCTGCGCACTGGGTATTGGGACTGAGGAAAGCTGGAAGAACCTCATTGCCGGTAAGAGCGGCGTCGGGCGCATCACGCATTTCGATACCACGGGCTTCGATTGCCAGATCGCGGGCGAAGTAAAAAACTTCGACCCGTTCCAGTGGATCGAGAAAAAAGAACTCAAGAAAATGGGGCGGTTCATCCAGATCGCCCTGGCCGGAGCCGATTTCGCGGTGAAGATGGCGCAATGGAAGCCGGAGCAGTCTGACCTGGATGAAGTTGGCGTATATGTGGCGTCGGGCATCGGCGGGTTCGACATCATCGAGCGCGAACATATCAAGCTGATGCAGGGCGGCCCGGGAAAGATTTCGCCGTTTTTCATTCCTTCCGCGATTGTCAATCTGGCTTCAGGACACATTTCCATTCGTTACGGCGCGCGCGGACCAAATTCCGCGACCGCCACGGCTTGTTCCGCTTCGGCACACGCCATCGGTGATTCCTTCAAAATTATTGAACGCGGCGCTGCCGAGATGATGATTTGCGGAGGCACGGAAGCGACGGTTACGCCCATGGGAATCGGTGGATTCGCTTCCATGCGCGCCCTTTCCACCCGGAACGATGATCCAGAGAAGGCCAGCCGGCCGTTCGATGCTGGCCGCGACGGGTTCGTCGTAGGCGAGGGCACCGGCATTCTGATCCTGGAGTCGCTGGAACACGCGACGAAGCGGAATGCTCCGATCTTTGCGGAGATCGTTGGCTACGGAATGAGCGGAGACGCGTATCACATTACGCAGCCGCTGGAAAATGGCGACGGCGCGTTTCGCGTAATGAAGGCAGCGCTGAAAGACGCGAAGATTGGGCCCGACGACATCGGATATGTAAACGCGCACGGAACGTCCACGCCACTTGGCGATGCCATCGAAACCACGGCGATGAAGAGGCTATTCGGGGAACGTGCAATCAGCAAAAAGCTGCCGGTGAGTTCGACGAAGTCCATGACCGGGCATCTGCTTGGCGGCGCGGGTGGATTGGAAGCGGGCATCAGCGTTCTCGCGCTGCGCGACCAAATACTTCCGCCGACGATCAATCAGGAGACGCCGGATCCGCAATGCGATCTGGATTACGTGGCGAACGTGGCGCGAAAAGCTACGGTGGATTACGCGCTGTCGAATTCGTTCGGTTTTGGCGGAACGAACGCCGCATTGATTTTCAAGCGCTGGACCGGCAAGTAGCCTGACCCGTTTCGCAGTTTTTGTCTTGGTAGCTATTCTGAGACCGGATTGCAGTTTCGGCCAAGGCCGCTCGACGTACTGGATCGCTCGGCGCATCCAAGTTGAGATCCTTCGCTCCGCTCAGGATGACAGTCGCCCCTCGTGCAACCCAGTTAGAAGGAAAATCTTGTGAAAATCATCGTATGCATCAAGCAGGTGCCCGCCAAGGACGCGCCGCTGGCCATTGCGGGAAACTGGATCAAGGAGTCGGACATCGGCTTTGAAATGAATGAGCCGGATTCCTATGCGCTGGAGGAAGCGTTGCGCTTGAAAGAGAAACATGGCGGCGAGGTGATTGTGCTTTCCCTGGGCCCCGAGCGGGTGAAGCAGACAATCAAAGAAGCACTGGCGAAAGGCGCGGACCGCGGGATTCACATTGCCGACGACAATTTCGCACAGCTCGATCCGCTGGGCTCGGCAAAGATTCTGGCGGCTGCGATTGCGAAGGAGAACGCGGACCTGGTGCTGACGGGCTTGCAGAGCGACGATCATGGATTCGGACAGACCGGCGTGTTGCTTGCGGCGCTGCTGGACCGGCCGCATGCCACCATCATCATGCAGATCGAAGTGCAAGACGGAAAGATGAACTTGAAGCGCGAATTGGAAGCTGGGTGGTTTCAGCGGATCGAGTGCCCGCTGCCGGCGGTGCTGTCCATCCAATCGGGCATTAATAAGGTGCGCTACGCGACGCTGAAGGGCATCATGGCGGCAAAGAAAAAAGAGATTGCTACCTTGACGCGCGAATCGTTGGGCGTGTCGATTGAACCGACACAGAAAATCGAGAAGATTTACGTACCAACAAAAACGAAGAAGACGGAATTTATTACCGGTACGCCGAAGGAAGTTGCGGCGAAGCTGGTAGAGAAACTGAAATTCGAAGCACGAGTGATTTAAGAGAAGCTTGTTGGATAGTTGTCATTCTGAAACAAACCGACGAGGTTCGCTGAAGAATCTCGACTGAATGCGTGGTCGAGGTGATTGGGTAGTTGAGATCCTTCGCTTCGCTCAGGGTGACAGACCGGAGCTTTTCGGCTCGGGATAAGAGGCGGGGCCTTTCGGGAGACTGGAATCATGAAGATACTTGTTGTCACGGAGCAGCGGCAGGGAAAATGGAACAACGCTAGCTTTGAGACCCTGGTGGCGGCGCAACAGATTGCTTCGGCAACTTCCGAAACTGTGAGCGCCGTGATCATCGGGAAAGGCGTGGCTGAGCTGGCTGAGGAAATTGCCGGGAAAAATGTGGCGGACGTGCTGTTGGTTGAGCATGAACTGCTGGAGAATTATACCCCCGACGGGTATTGCGTTGCTTTGAAGCAGGTCATTGAGGCGGCAAAGCCGGATTTGGTTTTATTTCCGCACACGTATCAGGTGCGCGATTTTGCCCCGAAACTTGCCGCATTCCTGGGCAAGGGAATGGTCGGCGACTGCGTCGGATTCCGGAACGAGAGCGGCAAGCTGGTTTTCGTTCGACAAATGTTTCAGGGCAAGACCGTGGCGGACGTGACGTTCACGGGAGCGGCGCCGTGGTTCGCGTCGTTTCAGTCCGGTGCATTTCGTTCGGATTTGCTGGCAGCGCATGCCATTGGAAAAGCACCTGTCAATGCAATGAGCGTGGAGTTGAAGCCGGAGCAAATTCGCACGAAGCCACTGGAATTGTTCAAGGAAGCGAAGTCTTCCGTAGATTTGACGCAGGCGCCGCTGATCGTGGCGATCGGCCGCGGAATCAAGGCGCCCGAAAACATCGCGCAGGCCGAAGCGTTGGCCAAGGCCATGGGAGCGGAGATCGCGGCGTCACGCCCGATCTGCGATGAAGGCTGGCTGCCTATGGAACGGCAAATCGGAAGCTCAGGACAAACGGTGGCGCCGAAACTGTACATGGCGTTGGGCATCAGCGGCGCGATCCAGCATGTGGTCGGGATGAAGGGCGCACGCACGATTGTTGCCGTAAACAAGGACCAAAACGCGCCGATCTTCGAAATTGCGGATTATGGCGTGGTTGGCGATATCTTCGAGGTTATGCCCGCAATCACCGAGGAATTGCAGAAGGCCAAGGGGTAGAGATCACGGGCGGGTCCGTTTGGCGTATAATTTCGGCAGGCCATGGGAATAGACAACGGCAAAACGATTCTGTATCGGCAGGAGAACGGTGGGTAGCACAGATTCCACCGATTCCGGGCTGCTATGCGCTGATGGAAACGAGGGAAGTGGCTCTCGCCGAACTCACCGAGGTTTTTGAAATGATTGCGGAAGAATACCGCGAAAAGGGAAAATCCTTACCAACGGATACGACCGAGATCGGCAATGCCTAGCGCTCCCCTGCGCGCGACTTTCAGCCGGTGTGCCGTAAATTGGGCTTCATCTTCAAGCGGACAACCGGAAGCCACGAAAGGTGGGCCCACCCTGACGGGAGAGCGGTTACGATTGCAATCCACGGCGGCGCGCAATCGGACCACCTCTCTTTTAAGATCCTTCGACAACTGGTAATTTCGCTTGAGGAATTCGAGAGGTATCGTTAGCCGGGGCTGCTGAATAAGCATTTGGATGCGAGAGCGACATGAGCGTACAGCGCGAACAGCTGGAAGCGGATGTGCTGATTGTGGGGGCAGGGCCGGCGGGACTGAGCTGCGCGCTGCACCTGGCGAACCTCATTAAAAAACATAATGCCGGCGGCGCGAAGCCGGAACTCTCCGCGGAAAATATTTATGTGCTGGAGAAGGGGCGCGAGATTGGCGCGCACCAGCTTTCCGGCGCCATTCTGAATCCGAAGGCGCTGGCGGAGCTGGTGCCAGATTTTGAAAAGAGCGCGCCGCTCGACACCCCCGTGACGGACTCAGCCGCGCTGATTTTTACAAAGAAATCCTCTTACCGTATCCCGATTACACCGCCACCGTTCAATAACTCAGGGAACTACCTAATTTCACTGAGCAAAATGGTGAAATGGCTGGGTGGGCTTGTGGAAGCTGCGGGCGTGAACGTGTTTAAGGAGTTTGGCGGGGCGGAACTGACTTACGAGCGCGAGGGAATTGGCGGCGTTATCACCGAAGACAAAGGCTTGGACAAGAACGGAAAGCCAAAGGACAACTACACGCCGGGCTACCAGCTGCGTTCGAAGGTGACGGTGCTGGCCGAAGGCCCGCGCGGTTCGCTAACAAAACAGTTAGTGGCCAAGAACACGCTCGAAAATATCAACCCGCAAAGCTACGGGCTCGGCATCAAAGAATTGTGGGAAGTGCAGCCGGGAAAAATCAAACCGGGGTTCGTGGCGCACACGCTGGGCTGGCCGCTATCGACAAAGATGTATGGCGGCGGCTGGATTTATGGCCTGAGCAACAATCGTGTTTCTGTCGGATTGGTCGTTGCGCTGGAATATGCGGATCCGCGATTCGACCCGCACGCCGCGTTCCAGATCTGGAAGACGCATCCGTTTGTGTGCGAACTGCTCGCCGGCGGAAAGATGGTGCGCTATGGCGCGAAGTCGCTGCCTTACGGCGGTTGGTACGCCATGCCGCGAAGTTATGTGGATGGCGGGCTGATTGTCGGGGATTCGGGCGGCTTACTTGATTCGCAGCGACTGAAGGGCGTGCATCTCGCGATGAAGAGCGGCATGCTAGCCGCCGAAACGATCTTCGAAGCGCTGAAGGCGGGAGACACTTCCGCGACGACGCTGAAGCTCTACCAAGAGAAAATCGAGCACAGCTACATCAAGGATGAGCTGTGGAAGGTGCGCAATTTTCATCAGTCCTTCCACAACGGCTTGTTCGAGGGACTTGTGCTATCTGGTTTGCAGGAGGTCACTGGCGGGCGTGGCTTGCTGGATCCCCTGCGCACGCGCCCAGGGCACGAGGCGTACGCGCAGATTCACGGGCGTCCGGCGCCGGAACGTTTCAAAGGCGATGGCAAGGTGACGTTCGACCGCTTGACGGATGTTTATCACTCCGGGACGCGGCACGAGGAAGACCAGCCCTGCCACTTGAAAGTGCAGGATCTGAATATTTGCTCGACGCGCTGCGCGGAACAGTATGGCAACCCGTGCCAATATTTTTGCCCGGCGGCGGTTTATGAAATGGTGAAGGAAGGCAACGGCGTGAAACTGAAGATTAACGCCGCGAATTGCGTACACTGCAAAACCTGCGACATCGCCGACCCGTATCAGATCATCGATTGGACCGTGCCCGAAGGTGGTGGCGGCCCGAACTACGAAGGTATGTAGTTGCTCATCCAAGCCGCGTTAAGACGACGGCGACCAGATCTTTTTGAAAAAAGTGCGGACGCGATTCCAGGTGGAGTCATCGGCGGGCTTTGCCTGGGCAGTGCTGGGTTTCGGTGCCGTGGCTGGCGGCGGTGTGGCTTGGGCAATAACCGGGTCGCCTTCGACTGTGCCTTGAAAAATCAGCGTGGGCCGAACGTGAACGCGGCGCACAAGAACAATCAGGTTGGGGTCGAAGTCGTCCTGGACCTTGGCGTTGACATCGTAATGCAGCGGCGGCATAAAGACTTGATAGACGGGCTCTTCTTTTTCCGTTTTGGCTGGGGGATCGGTGGAAGGAGCAGCAGGCTTCTCAGCCGGCTTCTTTTTTAACTCTTCTGGAGTGGCGAGTCTGCTCACTTCGGTCGATATGGCCGGCTGAAGGGGCTGCTTGATATCGCAAATGCAGTGGCCTGCGGACATGTGCAGGCTTTCCAATTGGCCGTTCGCCAGCGAAACGTCTCCACTCTGCGGAATCACAACGCTCTGCCCGGTCAGTTGCTGCTCGATGCGAACCGCGCCTTTGTTGGCACGAACGCACATGGCGCCGGAAGCGTCGAGGCCAAACAGAGTGTCCTCTGGACCATTGCCAATGGAAATCGGACGCGCTTGAATCTGCGCGGTGTAAATGATGAGCGGGAGATCGTTTTCGAGATGAGCGTGAATCGTGCCAGTGTCGAGCGCCACGGTGAGCGATCCGCCAGACTTCAGAACGGAAAAGTGTGCGGGACCACAGATGGTGATGGAGCCGCCCTCGACAAGATCGATGCGCGCCTGACCCGCTTTCACGCGAACATCGCTGCCGCTGCGCAGGACAGTTTTCACTTTACCCTGCACGACTTCCACGCTCATCGGGCCTTCGACGGAGATGGATTCGCCATCAATGGCGCCAACCGCGTCTCCAAGCGGAGGATTGTCATGGGCCGCAGCGCGGAAAAAGAGGGAAGCGGCGCAGACAAGTCCGGCGGTGGCAAGAATCGTGATGATTCTCCGGAGTGGCCGAGGTTGTGGGTGAAGCGTCAAACCGTCTGGGTCCTCAACGCGCATGAAAAGTGCAACCCCTCTATAATATAGGAAGATGGAGACCCCTGAAATCCAGAAGGAAGAGGTGCACGAGGCCGTTAGTGCGCATTACGATACCCGGCTGCCGAAGCTGCCGTGGCACCGGCGCATACAGCTCCCGATCATTGCTGCGGTGGTGTACAGCGTAATCCGGACGATCGGGCCGACGCTCCGCTATGAAGTGCTGGGGGGCGAGAAGGTTGAGAGGCGCAGGGCCGACAAGCAGCCGACCATCTGGGCGTTTTGGCATCGCATCATCATCCCAATCGTGTGGTACGGGCGAAACCGCGGAATCGTGGTGATGAACACGACGGCGTTCGACGGGCAGTGGACGCGCAAGGTGATTGAACGGTTGGGATTTGGCACGGCGCAGGGAAGCTCTTCGCGCGGCGGCTTGCGCGGGCTGCAAGTGATGGCCACACGGATCGCCGACGGTGTTGACTGCGCGTTCACGATTGATGGGCCACGCGGACCACGCTACGTGGCCAAAGTTGGGCCGGTGTTGCTGGCACGGATGACCGGCGCGCCGATCATGGTGTTCCACATCGGAGTGGACCGCGGAAAAACGATCGAGAAGACCTGGGACCACTTTCTACTGCCGCGGTTATTCGCGCGAGCCATCATCATCGGCGGACCCTTGATTTATGTGCCGCAGGATGCAGATGCCGATATGATCAGAGCGAAACACGAAGAGATGCAGAAGGCCCTGGAGTGCGTGCGGGATATTGCCGAAGGGTGGTTTTCGCTGAGCGAAGAGGAGCGAAACCGCTTGCGCGCGGAAATTGGGCCGTAAGAAAGTGCGGCAGGCGCGTCCCTGGGTGATTTCGCGAGTGGCCAGCGGTTAATTTCCGTCGCGTTCGCCGAGTTTTACGGGAATGTCGATTTTCTTGGCGCCGCGATAGACCGTTACGGTGATGGAGTCGCCGGGGCGTTTGCGGTTTAGAATCACGTCCATGTCGAATCGATTGCCGACCTTCTGGCCATCAACCGCAACAATCACGTCGCCGCCGATGGAGATGCGGCTCATGCCTGCCTGAGCGGTGCGATCGCCGCCGTGAATGCCCGCGGCCGCGGCTGGGCTACCCTTGGTGGCCTGTTCGACGAGCAAACCGTCCTGCACCGCAAGATCCAGCGCCTCCGCCAGCCATCCGCCCACAGGAATCGTTTGAACACCAAGATAGGCGCGGCGAACGTGGCCTTCATTGATCAGATCATTGGCGATGGCTTTGGCGGTGTTGATGGGAATCGCAAAGCCGATGCCAGCCGTTGTGCCGCTGGGCGCCCAGATCGCGGAATTGATGCCAATGACTTCGCCGTGCGTGTTGATGAGCGGACCGCCGGAATTGCCCTTATTAATGGAGGCGTCGGTCTGAATGGCTTCATCGATGAGCGTGGTTTCGCTGGTCTGCACGGTGCGGCCAAGTGCGCTGACGACGCCGGTGGTCAACGTGGACTGAAAACCGAAGGGATCGCCGATGGCGAGCACCTTTTGCCCGACCTGGAGCTTGGAGGAATCGCCCAATGAAAGCGATGTGAGCTGCTTACCCTTGGGATCGATCTTGAGCAGGGCGACGTCGTTGCGCTGGTCGGCGCCAATGAACTTGGCGGGAAACTTGGAGCGGTCGCCGAGGACGACCTCAACCGATTGCGCGCCCGCCACTACGTGGTAGTTCGTCAGGATGTACCCGCGAGGATCGATGAGAAAACCGGAGCCGGCGCCTTCGACAGGCACAGGGGTCATAAAGAAGTCGTATTCGGTAGCTTTTGTAAGGATATTGGCAACCGCGGGAGAAGCCTGGCGATAGATGCGCACATTGGTGGACTCTTCGTCGGTGAGGCCTTCGAGATGCTCCGGCCCGGTGTGTTGAGCCAAGGCGACGGGTTGCGGATCGACAGCAGGGGCGCGGCGAGCCTCTACTCTTTCGGCTTGGCGTGGACCGTAGCGCGCGCCAACCCAGTAGGCGCCAAGGATAAAGGTCAAAGCGATGAGAGCAAAACGAATGTGGGCTGGGGAATCTCTACGAGTCATGTGCTCCGTCCTTCAGAAAGTCCTACACAGATAGTATAAGGAAAAACGGGCGTCAGGGCTGCGCCACCGGAGGGTTTTCCGGCTCATCGGCCGGGGGTTCCGTTGGATGCCCGATGCCATACTTGATGCCGGCAGTTTTCACATCGATACCGGGAGAATTTTGGAGGAACTCCTGATAGCTATCGATCCGGTTTTTCCTCAAGAACCACAGGAAAATGGCCCAAGCGGTGGCGGCTAGATACGGCAGACTTCTGGAAGGCTCGAAATTTCCTGCAGGGACGTGAATTCCCGGCAAAACTCTTCCGATGAAGTGGTAGAGAATAAAGAGGGTTGCGATGCCGAGTCCCAGAGCATATTGAATCTTCAAATGCGTTATCATGGCGGACTTTTTGCGATGCTTTCCGAAATAGTAGTGAATTTCCTTCAGGTCGTCGTGGCCCAGAAACTGTCTTTCAATATTGGCGATGATGACCAGATTGCGGTTGTACCAGTAGGAAGCGTCGTACAAATTGGCGAACAGCCACGCGCATAGCGTAACCATCAGGGTGCACGCGTAGTCCATCGGAATGATGTTCTTTTCGACTAAAGCGAAAACCGCGAACGCGCCCACGACCACGCCAACGGATTGCCACACGACAAGGATATGCGTGTTGATGTCGTTGAACATCTGGTCGTACATCTTCAGCAGAAACTCTTTTCTATCGTGTTCCATGGACATGATAGTTTTTCCAGATTGAGTTTATGTGTTTCAGAGAGTCATGGATACAGCGTTCGTAGCCTCCTGCCGGATGCGGCCTGAACTTGTCGCCGTCGAAATAATCGCCAAAGGCGGCGTCGAGCGTGAAGCGGTTGCAGTCCAGACTGACTACCGGCATCATTTCCGCCAGACGCCGCTGCACGTCCGGGCGACCTCCCAGCAAATGTACCGGCCGTTTGAAAAAAGAAGGTGGAATGGTGGTTCCGCCATAGCGAGTGGGGACACTGTAACCCAGCCAAAATCTCTTGGGAATGACCGTATCGAGTTTGTTCCGCAGGGAGGGATGCTTGGGGACAATGATCACACGCTCGCTATGCAAATTTAATTCGGAGGCTTGATCGAGGATTCTTTGAAGAGACCGCGGATCGTGGATGTCGAGAGCGACAGTGACCATAGGCCTCGTAGCTTTGACCGCTTCCAGATGACGCTTGAAGCAGTAATCTTTCCACTCGATATCCAGGAATCCGATGCGCTCAAATTCGCGGACGTCGCGCAGGTTGGTGTAGCGAGCCCCCGGCAGCCAGCCAAATCTGCGGGCAATTCGAAGGACGCGGCCACTGTGTGCTACGAATTTGAGTATCATTTGGCGAAATGGAATTCCACTCTTTCGCGCGAAGACGGAACGAAATCACCCCACGCGCCATCCCAAAGGATAATAAGGAAACTCAAACGAACCGTACAGCTTTATCGCACGCTGTATTTCTGCGTTTCAAGTAAGGAGTTCATCGTTCTTGCAGTTGCCGTTGGCAGCGCCAGCGGGACGCGCAGACGGAGTGTCGTTCTCCAGCCCGACAGGCGATTGGGGATCGACGACGTATACGTTCACAATCCACGGAATCAGCATCACTGCTACCGCATTCAACGGCGACAATTTGTTTGCCAAGAATTCCATCCGGACGAGCCGGGAATGGGGCTGGCGGGCGATCCCAGTGGCGACCACGAGATTTTCGCAAAATGGGTGGGACTCAAGACTATATCCAGCTTGATCTGTTGGGTTTAATTGCCGCGGGCTTCACCAACGTCAAGTTCCAGATGGGTTCGACGGAGGGCGGCGCTTATTCCAGTGCCGGTGTTTCTGGATCCGGCCGCTCCGCCAATGCGTCGACTTTGGTGGGTAGCCATGGAACCCTTAACCTGGCCCATGAACTTGAGCGCAAGGAACCATTACCTTGGATATCTCCGCGACCAGGGGGAATGTACTGCTGGACGAACCTCAACTTTTCGATCCACCCAGTGTTCCGGAGCCCTCATCGTACGCCCTACTGCTGGCCGGCATGCTCGGTCTTGCGGGCGTCTCTTTTGCCAGACGGTTGGCAACGCAAAAGGCTTAGCTCGCGATAAAATTGAGGCTACAATTCTAGAAGGCCGCGGCCTTTTCAACATGAGAGTCGCAATCGTATCGGACATTCATGGCAATCGCCGAGCCTTCGAAGCAGTTTTAAGCGACCTCCGGCTGGTTTCGCCCGACATGATTGTGCATGGTGGCGATTTATCAGCCGGGGGAACGCGCCCGGCAGAAATTATCGACCAAATACGGCAGCTAGGCTGGCCCGGTGTGCGGGGCAATACCGACGAGATGCTGTGGGACCCGCAGCGCTTGACGGAATACGCCGCGGCACAGCCGAAGTTAACACCAATATTATCCAGAGTCGCAGAGACGATTCCGCCGACACGGGCGATCCTGGGAGAAGAACGCCTGCGATGGCTGGCGACTCTTCCGCCTAAGCATGTGCATGAATCCTTTACGCTGGTTCATGCCAGCCCCAGGGATTTGTGGAGAGCGCCCGCGCCGAATGCCAGTGACGAGGAATTGCGGACTAGCTACGCGTCGCTTGCGGCCCAAGTTGTGGTCTACGGGCATATTCACTGCCCCTATATTCGCAAGTTACAAGGGATGACCGTGGTGAATACCGGCAGCGTCAGCCAATCCTATGATGGGGACCGGCGTGCATCGTATTTGGTGGTCGACGGAGAGAACCTGACAATTCGACGGGTGGAATACGACGTCGAAGCGGAAGCGAGCGAATTATGGCGTTGTGGATTGCCGCATGCGGGCTGGCTGTCGCGGATGCTGCTCGCGGGGAAGTACTGTCCGCCGGACTAGGGGAGCGTTGGTAAGCGGCCTCAGGGGCTAAATCTCAGGTTTTGGCTCGATAGCTGTAAAGTCGTGCCCTCGCGAGCAACGGGAGTTTTCACGGCTCTGAAGCCCCAATGACATGCAAGCAGTTGAGGTCGGAGCTAAAGCTCCGACCCCCTACCAGATCGCGGCGTAAAGCCGCCTCTATAGAGGCGAGAGTCTTATCCGCAGGCTATGAAACTGCGTCCTCGCGAATTTTATTTATGAGATCGCGTGTAGAAACTCTACCAAGCGCGAGATTCCCTCATGGAAAATTTCTGTGGGCGTGATCAGGCTTAGCACCAGAAAACCATCCTTCGGGAAATCGTAGAAATGCCCGGGATGAACTACGACATTTTGTTTCTGCAGAAGATCGATCACCAGATCCTCGTCGGAGCCAGCGGGAACACGCAGGACCGCGTACCAGCCGGCGTCGGCGTCGAGTAGTTCGCAAGCGGGTTGCGAAGAGATGAATTTCTGCAGGCTTGTGCGATTCTCTCGGACACGCTGCAAAAGCTGTGGCTGAAGAGAGTGGCGCTGTGCGAACAAAGTGGGAACTGACCATTGTGTCGGTGCGTTCAGGGAAAGATAGGTGTCAGCGATTACTTCGAGGCGGCCGAGCGCGGGACGCTGGAGAGAGCCGGGACCGGTGGTAGCAACCCAAGCGACTTTCATCTGTGGGAGCGCGGCGATTTTGGATAGTCCGCTGAGGGTAAAGGTGAGCGCGTCGAGATTGGCCGTGAACGTTCTGGGGGAAGTGCCCGCGAAAGAGTAATCGAGAAAGACTTCGTCGACAATCAGCGCGAGATTGCGTTCGCGGCATAGGTTGTTGAACTGTTGTGCTTCTTCCGCGCGCAGATAAGAACCCGTCGGATTGTTGGGGTGAACCAGCAGAATGGCGCGCGTCCGATCAGAAAGGGCGCGAGCGATGGATTGAAAATCGACCATCCAGCCATGCGCGTATTCCAGCGAATAGGGAACCAGGGTTACATCCTGCAGATCGGCCAGAAAATCGAACAACGGATAGCTAGGCTTGGGCATGAGGATTTCGTCTTGCGGATTGCAGAGCAGGCGAAAGACGTAGGAGTAGGCCTCGCTGGTGCTGGTGGTGAGGATGATCGATTCAGGATCCACGGAAACGTGGTGGTCGCGGAGATAGTAGCGAGCGACCTCTTCGCGTGCCGGCAACAGCCCCTTGGGCTGGGGATCGTAAGAAAGCACGTTGGGATTTTGAAACGCAGAAAGAATCGCGCCAACGTCGTACTGGAATCCACATTCGGTGGGATTGGAGATCGATAGATCGAGGAGTTTTGTTCCGGAAGCGCGAATGGCTTCCAGTGCTTGCGTGAAACGATTGGGAGAAAGCTTCCAGTTGGTGCGTTGAGAGAACATGAAAGGAACTAGAAGACGATAGCACGAGGAAGAGAGCGGGGCGATGGCGGTGTTGCAGGCGGCGAAGTTGGGTCTCAAGAATTTCAGCCTGCTGGTTTCGCACGTGTTGGTGCCGCCAGCGATCCGCGATTTGCTGGGCTCGCCGAAAAATCGCGTCGAGGGATTCATTGCGCCGGGGCATGTCTGCACCGTTATAGGCTGCCAGGAATATTCGGAGTTGGTGCGATGGTTCCACGTGCCGATCGCGCACCAGCATGTTGATCGCTTCCAGAAGAACCACGGGTTCGAATCCGCCAACCACGCCACGTGGAAATGCAAAACCAGTACACACGCTCCGTGAAATCCCAGGGCAACCGGCCGACGCGTGAAACCGTGGCGCGCGTGTTTTAGACTGCCGACAGCAAATGGCGCGGGATTGGTCCGATTCCGCTCAGCGGTCTTCGTTTGAAGAAAGAATTTGCAGCGTTCGATGCCGAACGCGTTTTTGGTCTGGCGGAAGTGCGCGCGGAAGAGCCCAGTGAGTGCATCAGCGCGGAGATTTTATTAGGTCATAAGAAACCCACGGATTGCCCCGCATTCGGCACGCGTTGTTTGCCGGGAAAGCCCTTGGGAGGCCGATGGCTTCAACGGAGGAGTGCCTGTGCCGCCGAGTATCAATACCGATGACACCTCGTCGCAAACTGACGCAGTGCGCAAAACAAGATAACAAGGATCCCGTGGCGTTTTCGTGCCCGGCGCCGCTGATCGTTGCCTGTCGCGGCTTCAGCGGCGCAGGATGCGTTGCGCGCGCCGCAGGGACATCCGCTCGGGAAAAATTCGCGTATCGACGATCCGCGTGGTACCAAATGGAGTTTGCATCACCACCACTTGGATGCTCCGCGGTGGCCCGTCCGATGATGTGCTCGCGGGAGACCAGTTGCCGCGCATCTGCTGGGGGGCACGCTTTGCACGAATAGGCATCGCCTCTTCGATCCTGGAAACCGTGGACGCGGAAGCTCGCAAACGCCCTGGAGAAAAAATCATTGCGGTGGGCCTGCGAATCGGGGAACTCTCCAGCATCAGCCCCGACGCGCATACGTTTGCGTTTGAGACATTGACCCGGGAAACTCCTTGAGAGAACCTAAAGGTGGAAATAGAATGGTGCCCGAGGCGCCAGAATTGCCAAGTGTGCGGGGAAGAGTTCACCGTCGCGGACTTTGAAATGGCTTGCCCGAAGTGCGGCGAATATCGCAGCACCTGTATCAGCGGGACAGAACTGGATATTGCGTACCTGGAGCTGGAGGAGCCATGCGCGATGCGGAAGCGCAGGGCAGTGATGCGTTCCGGATTGTTTCCAGCCATCTTGGTGAGCCGCCGAAAGCGCTGATTTCGCCCGACGTGGTGGTGTGCGAAGACTGCTTGCGCGAAATGGGCAATCCGCGCGACCGGCGGTTTCGCTACCCGTTCATCAATTGCACGAATTGCGGGCCGCGTTTCACCATTATTCGCGACATTCCGTATGATCGGCCACGCACGTCCATGGCGGCGTTCAAAATGTGCGCGGCGTGCCAGGCCGAGTATGACGATCCCGCTAATCGCCGGTTTCACGCGCAACCGAATGCCTGCTGGGATTGCGGTCCGCAAGTGCGACTGCTTTCCGCCACGGGCGAGCAAAGGGATGTTGCCGAGCCGATTCGCGAAGCCGCGCGGCTGTTGCAGGAAGGCAAGATTGTCGCGGTGAAAGGACTGGGCGGATTTCACCTGGCCTGCGATGCGAAGAATGAAGCGGCGGTGGATTTGCTGCGCGAGAGAAAACGCAGGGTGGAAAAGCCGTTTGCGATCATGGTGCGGCGTGTGGAGGACGTCGAGCGCTTCTGCACGCTGGACGAATTGTCGAAAAAGCAGTTGCTCTCACGGGAGCGGCCCATTGTGCTGCTGCCGCGCAAGCCAGAGGCCGGTGTAGCCAGTGGAGTAGCGCCGCGCAATCGCTTTCTGGGCGTTTTTTTGCCTTACACTCCGCTGCATCACCTGCTGTTCTCCAGCGGAAAATTCGATGCGCTGGTGATGACCAGCGGAAATTTGAGCGAAGAGCCGATCGCCATCGATAACGCGGAAGCGGTGCAGCGCTTGCACAATCTTGCCGATGCTTTCCTGGTCCACGACCGCGACATCTTGCGAAGGTGCGACGATTCCGTGGTGCGCGTCTCTGCCGGTCAGCCGCAGATGTTGCGCCGGTCTCGCGGCTATGTTCCCGTGCCGGTTGCTCTCGAGAGTGAGTCGGAACCGATCCTCGCGGTAGGCGGCGAGTTGAAAAACACAATTTGCGTGGTGCGTGGCAGCGAAGCATTTTTGAGCCAGCACGTGGGCGACCTGGAAAATCTCGAGAGTTATGGCTTTTTCGAGGAGGCCGTGGCGCATTTCCAGCGAATTCTGGAAGTTCAGCCCAGGGTCGTCGCGCATGATCTGCACCCAGACTACTTTTCCACGAAGTGGGCGTTGGAGCGGGAAGGCGTGGAGCACATTCCCGTGCAGCACCATCACGCGCACATCGCCGCGTGCATGGCGGAAAATCATCTCGACGGGAAAGTGATCGGCATGGCGCTGGACGGCACCGGGTACGGCACGGATGGCGCGATCTGGGGCGGGGAAATTCTGATGGCCGATTACGCCATGTTCGAACGCAGCGCACATTTTCAGTACGTGGCTTTGCCTGGCGGAGCGGCGGCAATTCAGGAACCGTGGCGCGTGGCCGTAAGCTATTTGGCCAAGCACTATGGAAGCGATGTCCAGGCGCTAAATCTTCCGTTTCTGAAAGAAATCGATCCGCGAAAACTGAATGTTGTTTTACAGATGGCGGAACGCGAGGTTCACTCACCGCGCACCTCCAGTTGCGGGCGGCTCTTTGACGCGGTGGCTGCACTGGTCGGATTGCGCGCGACGGTCAATTATGAGGCGCAGGCGGCCATCGAACTGGAAATGGCGGCGCACGATTCCACCGACCAAGGCTCCTATCTATTGAACTTGATCCCGATGGGTTCCGGCTGGCAGATTGGAATGCGCTCGCTGTTTGATTGGTTGATTGCCGACATTCAAAAGGGCGCTAGCGTGGCGGACATGAGCCGTAGGTTCCACAACGGCCTCGTGGCGGTTCTCGTAGAAGTCGCGGAGAAAATCCGCGCGAAACATGAACTCTCTCGTGTGTGCCTGAGTGGCGGCTGTTTCCATAATGTATTGCTGTTCGAGTCTTTGCTCTCCGCTTTGCGCGAGAAGCAGTTTGAAGTGTATTTTCACAGCGAAGTGCCGGCGGGAGACGGCGGAATCAGTCTCGGCCAGGCGCTGGTTGCCGCGCACGTTTTGAAGAACAATGGAAAGAATATCTAGGAGAGAAAAATCCGGAGCCCTCAGGGGCTAAAGCCCACGGATCCAATTCTCTTCGGCACGGCTGAAGCCTTGCCCTCCCGAGTTACATCACAAAACGGCGACGCAAAAACCCAAGGGAGAGATTCCTCACTCCGCAGACTCCGTTTCGGAATGACAAAGTGAGGCTTTCCGCAAGCGTTGAGGCCGTGCGCTGCCGAAAATCATATGCGAGAGAGGCTCTAATGTGTTCCGTATTTGCGAGTGGCGGTGATCCCTTTGCCCTCGGTCACGGTCACGGTTTGTCCGGCGGTGACGGTCGATAGTTTGTCCACCTGGCCGCTAGGCCAACGAATCTCGATAGCGTCTGCTTGATGGAGTTGGCCGAGGCCGTAGGTGAGCACCAATTCGCTGGCAGAAAGATAGCTTGAGCCGCTGCGCATCATTTGCGACTCGGTTCCCTCGCCCGTAGTCACCTTCACGATCGTTCCGATGCCGTCGCGATTGGATTTTGTGCCGACTAGTTTGATGCGCAAGCTTTTGTTGGCAGGCGAACCGGGGACGACGTCGTTCTCAAACAAAAACGCCGGTCCTCCGTTTGTGGAGAGCAGCAAATCCAGGCGCCCGTCATTGTTGATGTCGCCATAAGCTGCGCCACGGCCTACGCGCGGGCGTGTTGAATGCGGTGCCAAGAGTCTTCGTTACCTCCTGAAAATTGCCTTTGCCCACATTGCGAAACAGGTGCGGCGGCATGGCGTACTTCACGTTTGGCTGCACCCGCTGGATGTCGCCATCGATGTGGCCGTTGGCGATGAAGATGTCCGGCCAACCGTCCAGGTCATAATCAAAAAAGAAGCAACCAAAGCCGAGGGTTAAAAGGGTGGCGCGGCCGACCTCAGAACGCGGCGCCTCGTCGACGAACAAACCTTTGCCTTCGTTGTGATACAGCGAGAGCATCTGATTGGCGAAGTTCGTGATCAGGATACTTGCCGCGCCGGAACGATCGTAATCGGCCGCGTCAACTCCCATGCCCGCGCGCGCAACGCCATCCTCGCTGAACGCAATGCCAGCGACGACAGCTTTTTCCGTGAATGTGCCGTTCCCATTGTTGCGGTACAACTTGTTGGGCTGCGTGTCGTTGGAAAAGAGCAGGTCTGGCCAGCCGTCGTTATCGTAATCGAGGATGGCGATGCCCAGCGTTTTGGAAGTTGGCTCCGCGAGCCCCGCCTTTTTTGTGGCGTCTTCAAACGTGCCGTCGCCGCGGTTGTGCCACAGCCGCACCGAGGTTCCTTTGTACGATTCCGGCGTGCAATACGATTTGCTCTTTCCATCGAGCGTGCAATAGAGATCGCCCTCGAGCGACCACTGCACATAGTTCGCAACGACCAGATCGAGTTTGCCGTCCTTGTCGTAATCGATCCAAGCGGCGCTGGTGCTGAACTCTTTCGGGCCCATCAGGCCCGCTTTCTGCGTGACGTCGGTAAAGGTGCCGTTACCGTTGTTGTGGAAAAGGCGACTCTGGCCCATGGTGGTGATGAACAGATCGTCGAAGCCGTCGTTGTCGTAGTCGCCGACGGCAACACCCATGCCGAAAAGTTCCACGTCCAAACTGGCTTTGTGAGTGACATCGGTGAACGTGCCGTCATGATTGTTGTGATATAGCTTGGGCGTGGAGTGTTTCGAGGGGCGGCCGGGCCAGTCTGTGCCATTCACCACAAAAATATCCTGCCAGCCATCATTGTCGTAGTCGATGAACGCGACACCGGGTCCCATGGTTTCAGGCAGGTATTTCTTGCCGAAGGCGGCGTTATTGTGAACGAAATGAATGCCAGCTTTCTGCGTGATATCGCGAAAAGTAACCGGCGAACTTGCTGGCGGACTCGTTGGTGCTTGTCCGGACAATGCGCTTGCCACCGCCAACCATGCCACCGCGCACCAGACTCTGCTCAAGAAGTCGCCGCCTTCCCTTCGCGGCCAACGCCCAGGGCGTCAGCCACGCGATTGATGTAGTTGAACCACGAAGCAATCAGCGTGATCTGCAGGATTCCGCGGTCGTCAAAGCCCACGGCGCGCAACTTCGTCGTGATCCTGCGGGCTGCATTGCGTCGCATCGCGAGTCAGCTTCACTACGTAATCCAGCATCACTTTGTCCTGCGCGCTGATAGGCGCCGAGCGATAATCGCGGCGCAAGGCCTGCACCATTTCGTCTTTTAACGTGACGCGACGCAGAAACTCTGCGTGGGATTCGATTCAATAGAAGCATCGGTTGGTGACTGACACCATCGTCGCAATCATTTCGTGCTGGTCGCGGCGCAGCGGAAGGTCGGGCGACATTAATGCGCCAAATGTGCTGAAGGCATGGAACAAGACCTCCGGAAACAGGCTGTGTGAGCCCACGATGCTGTTTTCTACGCCGTGGTTCACGATGGGCACTGGTGTCGCATACTCCATGGGATAGAGTTTTCTCTCCTCCATGATGGCGTCGCGCACGCGCTCATCGTCTTCCATGCGAATCGTTTTGATCCAGGTCATGATTGCTTTCCTTTAACTTGGGAATAAGGATGTGCTCACCGGCCTACGCCCGCCGCTGGTTTCTTTGCAGTAGCTGCCTGGGCCGCCACGGTTTTCTTTCCTGTAGGAGTTGCGCCCAGCGGCACAGATTCGTGTTCATGGATGGGCTGCCGCTCGTTGTTGTCTTCCGGATGTAACTGCCGGTAAGCGCCGGTCAGAGCCTGCGCGGATTCATCCGCTTTGAAGCGCAGATAGCGATCGCGGTGCTGATTCGCGCGCGTCTCGTCGCCCAATCCCGTGTAGCAGAGCATCAGGTTGTAGTTTGCCTGCAGATCTTCGGGATCGATTTCCAGCGTTTTCTGGAGTTCCTTCACGGCATCCGCGTAGCGTTTCTGCAGGAACAACACGCGCCCCAATTCGTTGTGCACGACGCGGTCTTGCGGATACTGTGCGAGAACCGCCTGAAGCACCTTGCCGGCCTCGTCGTATTGGCCTTCTTCCTTCAGCACGCGCGCGTAAAAGAAGTTGGCACGCGCCAGACCAGGCTTCAGCGCCAGCGCCTTCAGCAGAACTTCTTTGGCGCCCGCGGTGTCGCCCTCTTGCGCGCGCACGCGGCCGACGTTGGTCCAGCCATCGAAGTTTTGCGGATCCATCCTGGTAATTTCCGTGAACGCCTGCTCGGCGCCTTTCAAATCGCCTTGCAGGAACAGGCCAATCCCGTAGTCGTTCCAGCGCGTCCAGTCGTCCTTGGACCAAATCATTTCGGGCGCAGGAACCGGCGCGGTGTGCGGCAACACGCGCAGCGTCTTGGTGTCTTCCGCCACGACAATAATCGGAACATCAGGAATTCCTTTTGCCGTGCTGGAAACCTTGGACTGATCCAAGTTAAACGCCACGGTGCGATCGTCGTAGTCGCGCGTGACTTGAGGATTCAAATTGACGGAGTCCTGTTTCCCGGCAAAGGAAAATTGCGTGTTGAACCACTGAAACTTTCGATAGTTCAACTTGGAATGCAGCGTGATGTGTTCACCCGCGCTTTCCGGAACATGCATGCGGAAATGCACGGTGTCTGCTGCGCCCGGAGGGATCAGGTGCACGTAAACGACCGCACGGCTGGCCCAAGCATTTCGTTTGTTGATGGGATTGCCGTGCGCATCGATCTGCAAGGACTTGTAGAAATGCGCACCAGGTTCAACAGGGCCTTTTCCGTCGTCGGCCGCTTTGCCGCTCCAGAAGATGGTTTGCCCTTTGTCGTCGGTGGCCTGCAATTCCAGCCACACGTCGAAGGCGTCGACGGTTCCGCCAGGGAAGAAATGACCGACTTTGCGCGTTCGCACGACAACATCGACCAGCACTTCGTCGCCGCGACGCACGGCTGCATCCACGCGTCCCAAGGGAGCGGTGATTGGGCGAGCCTCGCCCGCCGGGCCACGCGGCAGGGAAGTATCTGCTTCCTCGCCGACGGCAAATGTGGTGGAGAGCTCCTGTTTCGGCAGCTTGTTGGCGTTTACCTGCCCTTCGTACTTGCCGGCAGGAGAGATTGCGAAAATGTCGACACTGAGTTGCTTGTCCTGCAGAAATTTCTGGCTTGCCAACAATTGCGCCGCGTCTTCATTTGCCGTGGGCACCGCCGTGTTTGCGCCAGGGAAGCGGTGGGAGTGGACGTAGCCATTGATGTTGCCTTCGTCCTTAGAAGGCACTAGGGGCATGTGGCAGTCCGAACAGACCATCGGAGTGGCCGGATAGTAGAACGAACGCGCGCCCTGGCCTGACACGCCGCTGGCCTGCCAGTTGTCGTATTCGTTGAATCCGCGAATCCAGCGGTAATTGTTCAACGGTTGGTCCAAATGCACTTTGTGGCAACCAGAGCAGAATTCCGGAACCTGCTCGCGCATGAAGGGCTTCAGGAAAACGCGGCGATGTGGCTCAGGATTCAAGCGCGTCACGAAATCGTGCAGGCGCCGGACCATCGGATTGCTGCTTGCCGCCAGCGCGTGGAGTTTTGGATATTCCAGCAGGAAATCGCCCTGGCCCATGGTGCTCTTCACATCCACGATGCTGTGGCACATCATGCAGCTCAAACCAGCCCTGGCTTCGGGCTTGTCGACGTTTTGCGCGATGGGCTGATCCATCATGCCGCTGAACAGCAATGCCGGATCGTGGCAGCCGGCGCACCATTTGGACGGTTGCACGCCATCCACTTCCTGCATGTACTCAATGCTTTTGCGGTACCACTGATTGTTGAAAGAGGAAAAATGATGAACGGAACTTTGCCATTGCTTGTAAATGTCAGAGTGGCAGCGTTCGCAGGCCTGGGATTGCAGAAAATAGTTTGAGGGAATGTATCTCCCATCGGTGGTTTGCGCGGAACTGGGAAAAAACTTGCCGTGGGGGCCGTCGCCCTCGTTTTCCATGGTGGCGGGTGAAATCGCGGGATTGCCGACACGATAGTAGCTTTGCCATGCCACATTGCGTGCCCACCATGCGCCAGCGGCAACACCGGCGGTAGCTACCAGCAGCAGCGCGAATCGCATCGTGCGCTGTAAAGGGCTAACGCCGAGCCAGCCGCGTTCCAACATCCACGCGGCGGTAAGAAAAATTACGGCGACGGCGCAAACCGCGATGTGCGCGTACAGCCACGTCTTGAAGCGGTGCGGCGTGCCGATGACGATCAGCACAATACCAAGGGCGGCGCCCACAGTCAGAAACAACCAGCCAAATTTTGTGAGAAGAGAATCCCTTGCGAGCCCACGAAACAGATACACCAGCAGCGCCAGAGCCACCAGCACACCCAGTCCGGAGTGCAGGGCCACATTCACGAAATAAAGAATTGTGGCGGAAGGCAGGGCGTAAAGATAAACCGCGGTGAGCACTAGAACGAAAACGCTCAGGGAGCGCCAGCGTTTCATTCCCATTCCCCCCAATCAGACTCACTTCCCCTTAGATTATCCCCCAAATCAGAAATGCGGCCGGAGTTCCCTCCGGCCGCAGAGTCTTTGTTGGGGTGCTTCCGGTGTCGGCGAGGCTTATGCCTACGTGGGAAGCGACTGCAAAGTTGGATCGTTTATAAGATGGAGCTCGAGTTGTTGACAATAGTGCGAAACAACTAGAACCGAAAATCTTCTGTAATGCCCTTGTTTTCAATGATTTGGTACGCCCGGCCAGCCGCAAGCCGGGGATGCTCTTCGCTCTGGCCGCTGGGCCACTCGATCACAACCCGGTCGATTTCGTCGTGCTGCCCGAGGCCAAACGTTGCGGGCAGCTCCGATTGCGAAAGATAACTGGAGCCGCTGCGCACGACGCGCGATTGCACCTGACCGTTCACAAACACTTTCACATTGGCGCCAATCGCATCGCGATTCGATTTCGTGCCCACCAGCCGGAAGCGAATGCTTTTGTTTTTCGCCAGAAGATCGTTGCGGTAGAGATAGGCGGGGCCATTGTTGGTGGTTAGAAGCACGTCGAGATCACCATCGCGATCGAAATCGCCAACCGCCAAGCCGCGCCCGACTTTTGGCAGATCGAATCCCCCGCCGATTTCTGATGCCACATCGTGAAAGTTTCCGGCGCCAAGATTCTGAAAGAGCTGCGCCGGTTGGGCATAGCCGACATTACCGCGAATGTTTCTGACGGTCTCGTCGATGTGGCCGTTGGCGACGGCGATATCCAGCAGGCCATCGAGATTGGCGTCGAAGAAAACACAGCCAAAGCCCAGGGTGTTCCGGGAAGCGGCGCCGAGTCCCGTTTGCGTGGCGATGTCGTCGTAGCCTTTTCCCGTGGTGCGATAGAGACCGATCATCTCATTGTCGAAATTGGTGATGATGATGCCGGGGCGGCCGGAATTGTCGAAGTCCGCCACGTCCACGCCCATACCGGCGCGCGCTTTGCCCTCGGCGCTGAAGGCGAGACCGGCTTCGACGGCGACATCCTTGAACTTGCCATTGCGCAGATTGCGATAGAGCTTGTTGGGCTGCGTGTCGTTGGCGACCAGAATATCCGGCCAGCCATCCTGGTCGTAGTCGAGCATGGCCACGCCCAGCGATTTGGAACTACTGTCGAAAATTCCGCTGGTCGCGGTCACATCCTCGAACGTGCCGTTGCCCCGGTTGTGGTACAGCCAGCAGGTATCGCCGCGATACGCTTCTGGTGTGCAGTAGGATTTATTTTTTCCGTCGAGGCTGCAGAACACATCACTTTCCGCCGACCAGCGAACATAATTGCACACCAGCAAATCCAGAAAACCGTCGCGGTCGTAGTCGAACCAGATGGCCGAGGTGCTCAAGCCCGACTTGCCAGCCAGGCCGCTCGATTTGGTGACGTCGACGAAGGTCCCTTTTCCCGTGTTGCGAAATAGGTGGCTCTCCCCGACGCAAGTAATAAAAATATCCGGAAAGCCGTCGTTGTTGTAATCGCCGACGGCCACGCCCATGCCATACATCTCGACATCGAGACCGGCGGCTTTTGTGACGTCGCTAAACGTTCCGTTGCGATTGTTGCGATACAGCTTCATGGTGGTTCGCTGGCGCTTGTGGCCCGGCCAGTCCATCGCGTTCACGAGCAAAATGTCTTGCCAGCCGTCCGCGTCGTAATCCAGGAAGGCGCAGCCGGAGCCCAGCGTTTCCGGCAGGAGTTTGCCGCCATAGGAGCCGTTGTTCTGGCGAAAATGAATGCCGGCGGATTCGCTGACGTCGATCAGGCGAAAGTCTGGTGAGGCCGCGGTGATGGGCAGGGGTAAGGCGCCAGCGAGAATTCCGGCGCTCACTCCCTGGCGTATGAAATCGCGGCGGTTCACGGAAGGTTTACCAGCCCGTTACGAATGGCGTATACCACCAGCTCCGCTGTCTTATGGATCCCCAGGGCATCCATAATGTTCGCGCGATGGACTGACACCGTGTTTACGCTCAGGTTCAGCTCCGTAGCAATTTCTTTGTTGGATTTGCCGGCGACGATGTGTTGCAGAATTTCCAGTTCGCGTTGCGTCAAACCCGTGTCGCGTTCGCCCTTCAACGTGCCGCCGCGCGAAATCTGGGGATCCAGGACGGTTTGTCCTTCAGCCACTTTCTTGATGGCGCTCACCAAGTCCAGGTCCATGGCGTTTTTCAGGATGTAGCCACGCGCGCCTGCCTCCATGCGCCTGGCGAACCAGAGTGTCCTCTGAGTGCATGCTCAACATCAAGATCGCGGTGTCTGGCAGCTTCTTCAAAATCTGGCGCGTGGCGTCGATTCCGTTCACTTGCGGCAGAGCGCAGTCCATTACAATCACGTCGGGCCGCAATTCTTCTGCACGCTTCAGCGCTTCGGCACCGTCGCTGGCTTCGCCCACCACTTGAAACGACGGCTCGTCTTCCAGCATGCGGCGAAAACCGCGGCGCACCAGCGCGTGGTCGTCCACCAGCAGGACTTTCAGCTTAGTCGGCATGCGATTTCACCTTTTCGCGCGGAATGCGTAGATGCACGCGCGTTCCGCCGGTCTCCACAGGCGCGACAGTCACCGTGCCGTCGAGGATTTCGGCGCGTTCGCGCATGGCGACCAGGCCGATACCGGGTTGGCCAGTTGCGGGGGCAAATCCCTTGCCATGATCTTCCACTTCCATCTCCAGTTCCGCCGGATTGAAATGCAAGCGAACCCACGCTTCCTTTGCTCCGGAATGTCGCGTGACGTTGTTGAGCGCTTCCTGAAGCACGCGGTAAATCTGCACGCCCGCCGCGGTCTCCACGGGATACGCCGCGCCGGACTTCTCGTAGTGAAGCACAAGGCCCGTCTGCCTTTCCACTGTGGGAATGTACCAATCCAGCGTGCTTTCCAGGCCTGCTTCTTCCAGCAGCACTGGATGCAGCGCTTGCGACAAGCCGCGGATGTTGTTCAGCGTGGTCTGGGCAATTTCCTGCACTTCCAGCAAGTCGCCTCGCAGCGGTGAATTTTCCTCCATGTGATTCCCCGCGCGGCGCAGCATCAGGCCAATGGCCGTGAGCACCTGGCCGAATTCGTCGTGGAGTTCACGCGAAATGTGGCGCAAGGTGGATTCCTGTGTGGCGATGAGCTTTTGCGCCAGTTCGCTGCGTTGCGACGAGAGCTCCGCCACATGGGCGAAGATTTGGCGGTTGTAGCGAATCAGATACAGGCTGGTGACAACAATCGCCAGCAGGATCGCCGCAAGAAAGAAATACAACTGGCGCTGCACGCGGTCATAAATCTGCTTGATGCCCGCTTCCGCTTGTTGCTCGCCCTCGTTGTTCTGCACCAGCAAACGGGAAACCGCAGAGTTGAGCGCGGCCTGGCGGGGCTGCAGCGTATTGCGAATCTGTTCGCGGGCCGCGGCTTCGTTGCCGTTGCCAGCGAGCGCAAACATGCGGTCGGTGGCGTCCCAGAACTGCGTTAAAGACTGGCTGAGGTAGCGGCGCTGGTCGCTGGTGCGCGTGGCTTCCGCCAAGTTTTCTTCCTGCCCCAGCGCCACGTCCAGATCGTTGCGGGTGCGGTCGAACTGCGCGCTCCACGCTGCGAGCGGGTAAGGCTCGCCGGCATCGAGCATATCGCGCATGGCCAAGCCGATGGAATTCAAATCGTTCTGGATGCGGAGAAGCTGCAGCGAGTCTTTGCGATTGCGATCGACCATCCCGGATTGCAGCTTGCGGATCCCCGAGAACTGCATGGTGATATAGGTGGCGTACGCAAGCACCGCGACAATAGTGATGATGAGCCCAAAATACAGGCCGCGCGTCGGACCATGTTGTGCGGCGGGAATTTTCTCCACGTGAAAGAGGATATAACGCTTGCGCGGGTGGCACCAACTCGCACGCGGCAGTCACGCTTGCAGCCATCTTGTCGGTGATACACTGCTGACGTTTGCAAGGTGCCAGCCTCAGGAGAAATTGCTGCATGATCGATGTCGGGCTCATCGGGTTTGGACTGGCCGGGAAGTGTTTTCATGCCCCGGTAATTCGCGCGGTTCCTGGGCTGCGATTAGCCGCCATCGTGCAGCGTAGCGGTGATGAGGCTGCACGAAAGTATCCGGACACACGAATTTTGCGCAGCGTCGAAGAACTACTGGCGCTTGAAACGATTCGGCTGGTGGTGATTGCTACCCCGAACCAGACCCACTTTCCATTGGCTAAACAATGCCTGGAGGCGGGTCGCGACGTGGTGGTTGACAAACCGTTTGCGACCGGCGTTGCCGAAGCGGTTGAACTCCTTCGCATCGCAGCCAAACGACAGCGGCTATTGACTGTGTACCACAACCGGCGATTCGACGCGGATTTTCAAGCCGCCCGCGATGTGGTGCGCGCAGGTGCACTCGGAAGAATCGTGCGGTTTGAATCACATTATGACCGCTATCGACCCAGCTCCAAAGTCGGTGCGTGGCGGGAAAAGCCTGGGCCCGGCAGCGGCGTATTGTTCGACCTTGCGCCACACCTGATCGATCAGGCCCTGACGCTGTTTGGGCAGCCCGAGGCTGTTACCGCGGACATACGAATCGAGCGGGAGGGATTCTCCACGGATGACGCGTTCGACGTAACGATGCGTTACGCGGGTAGCCTGCGCGCGGAATTGAAGGCCACCATGTTGTGCGCCACGCCGCGGCCGCGAATGATTCTGCTGGGTGACAAGGGCAGTTACGTGAAAAGGGAATTTGACCCGCTGGAGAATTCCTTACGGAATGGAGCAGTACCTCAGGGCGATTCCTGGGTGCTGGAAAAGGAAGAAAACTGGGGCGAACTGACGATTGCCGAAGACGGCACGATCCAAAAGATCAAAGTTCCTTCAAAAGGGGACTGGCGCGAGTTTTACGCGAACGTGCGCGACGCTTTGCTGGGGAAGACCGTGCTGCTGATTACACCGCAGCAAGCTTTGGATGTGATGGTGGCGCTGGAATTGGCGGCCGAAAGCAACGCGAAACGATGCGCGGTGCCCTGGCGCGACGTACAGTTGTAGAAATCGCAACAGAGGCAGAGAACTGGCGCACGTCGTATAATGCGGGATTCGGGGAAGGAGCCGACACGGCCCATGAAGATCGAACTTGCGCCTTCGGTACTGGCGTCGAACTTTGCGCAACTCGGCAGCGAGGCACTGCAGGCGATTGAAGGTGGCGGCACGCTGCTGCACGTGGACATCATGGACGGCCATTTTGTGCCGAACCTTTCGATGGGGCCGCCGGTAGTGCGAAGTTTGCGCAAAGTGGTCAAGGTGCCACTCGATTGCCACCTGATGATTGAGAACCCCGATCAGTTCATCCCGTTGTTTGCGGAGGCGGGAGCGGACTGGATTTCCGTGCACCAGGAAGCCTGCGTGCACCTGGATCGCACGCTGCACCTGATCGCGTCGCACGGCTGCAAGCCGGGAGTGGTGATCAATCCGGCGACGCCTGTGGCGATGCTGACGGAGGTGCTGTATTTGGTGCACCACGTACTGGTGATGAGCGTGAACCCGGGCTTTGGCGGGCAGAAATTCATCCCGAATGCGCTGAACAAGATTGCGGCGCTGGCTCGGATGCGCGCGGAGCGAAAACTGGAGTTCCGCATTGAAGTGGACGGCGGCGTCGATCTGGAAACCGTTGCCGACGTGGTGAAGGCCGGCGCGGAGTTGCTGGTGGCGGGCAGCGCGGTGTTTTGCCACGGCGATATTCGCACAAGCGCGCAACGACTATTGGAAGCGGCGCGAACTGCAAACCTGACGCGGGCGTAATTCCATCACTACGCTCAGTAGAATGTTATTGTTCGCGAAGCGCAACCACGGGATCCACTTGCGTGGCGCGCAGCGCCGGGATATAGCTGGCCACAAAGGCAATGGCAAGCAACAAACTGGAAACTGCCGCGAGCGTGACCAAATCCGTCGAAGCAACGCCGTAGAGAACGGAGTGCAAGCCGCGGAATAACAAAAAGGCGAGCACGATGCCTATCGCCGTCCCAATCAACGCCATCGTCATTCCCTGCTTCAACACCATGCCCAAAACATTCCGGCGCTGAGCTCCCAATGCCGAGCGAATGCCGATTTCGTGGGTGCGCTGGCTGACGGAGTAGGACACCACGCCGTAGACACCCACGGTGGCCAGCACCAAGCCGAGCATGCCGAAAGCGCCGACGAGCATGGCGCCCAGGCGCGCCGGCAAGAGCGGTTTACCGTACTCGACGTGCGCTTCCATGGTGTTGACGTCAAACACTGGCAAACTCCCATCGAGTTGTTGTATCTGGTCGCGCACCGGGCCAACCAGGCGGAGCGGGTCATCTTGCGAGTAGACCATCAGCGTTGCGCTGGCAACGTAGTGCTGGGCCAGGGGGAAATAGGCGAACAGTTGCGGCGTCTCGTACAGGAACAGGTACCTTCCCGTCCGTGTCAGACCCACGACTTGAATTGCTGGCCCATTCTTTTCGGTTCGGAACGTGTTGCCGATAGGATCCTGGCCGGGCCAAATTTTGTTCGCGAAAGCTTCGTTCACGATGGCGACTCTCGGCGCAGTGGCGGAATCAGCTTCCGTAAATTCCCGGCCCTTGATGACGTGAACACCAACGGAACGGAAATAATCGGGTTGAACCTGCGTCCTCGAAAGAGGTTTCCGCGTTCGACTTATTGTCAATCGCCTGACCTTCGGGGTAAACGTTCATAGATCTCGTTTTCGTAGCCCATAGGGATGTAAGCGGTAAAGGCCGCGTCGCGCACGCCGGGCAGCGATTTCACGCGGTCGCTGATCTGCTTGTAGAATTGTTGGCCGCGTTCCTCGCTATATCCCTGCAGGCCCAGGTCCACGGACATCATCAGGGTGTGATCGACACGAAATCCCATATCCACGTTCGCCGAATTCTGAAAGCTGCGTATGAAAAATCCAGCGCAAGCCAGCAATAGCAGCGAAACCGCAACCTGCGCGACCACCAGCGCATTACGGAAAGCGATGATGTCCCGTGGAGCCGCCTCCCGAACGCCCGCCCACTTTCAGCGTGTCTGCCAGATCGGTTCGGTGGGCCTGCAATGCGGGCTTCAACCCCGCGACAATCCCGGTGATCAACGCGACGAGAAAACTGAAAGCGAATACCCGCCAATCCACACGCAGATCGAATAAATGCAAAGGCAAATCCGTGGGGATGCGAATGGACATCAGAGCCATCGCCGCCCATCGTGCGAAAACCAACCCTGCAATTCCTCCGCAGAGTGCCAGCAGGACGCTCTCGGTTAAGAGCTGTCGGATCATCCGCCACGCGGCTGGCGCCCAGCGCGAAACGCATAGCCAGTTCTTTTCTGCGCCCGTTGGCGCGCGCCAGGATCAGGTTTGCCACGTTCGCGCAAGCGATCAGCAGCACCAGTCCCGCCAGCGACATGAATACCCAAACGGCTTTGGACATGAATGCGCCCAAGCCGGGCTCCGGCCGCGCGCTTCAATTCCGGGATCACGAGCAGCGACATGTCCTTATGGCTTTCGGGGAATTCCTGCGCCAAGCGGCGATCGGTGGGCTGCGCGGCGGCAAGTGCCTGCGTCGGAGTCACACCCGGGTTGCAGTCTCGCCCAGGACCCGCAAGTAGGTGGCCCCGCGCTTATTGAGATCATCGGCCGACTTGGCATCGAGCAAACTCATCGTGGTGACGGGGATGTAAAAATCTGGCTCGAGAAAATAATACGCGCCATGGTAGCGCTCCGGCGCAACACCAATAATGGTGAATGGGTGCTTATTCACCTGCACGGTTCGCCCGACGACCTCCGGATTGCCGCCGAATCGCGTTTGCCAATATTTGTAGCTGAGAACGATCAGCGCATCTCTTGCCGGGGACCCAGCCTTCGTCGGCAGCGAAGGTGCGACCGCGAGCCGCCTCCAGCCCGAGCATCAGAAAAGTAGTTACCGGTGACCAGTTCCGCCCAGACGCGCGTCGGCCGCCCTTCCGCCTGCAGGTTCACTGGACTGGGGACGTACCCGCACATGTCGGAAAACACAGCTTTCAGTTGGCGGTAGTCCTGAAAATCGGGATACGAAAGCGGAATCGGGAAATCCAGCCCGCGCTGTTGCGTGGCCACGACCACAAGTTGCTGCGGGTCTTTGACCGGCAACGGCCTCCAGATGACCCCGTTGAACAAGCTGAAGATTGCGGTGTTCGCTCCGATCGCCAAGCCCAGCGCCAGCACGGCTACAATCGCGAACCCCGGGCTCTTGATCAGCATGCGCCAGGCGTAACGCACGTCGTTCCACAGGTTTTCCATGGGCTCCCCCACACTACCCCCACGGCTATCTGGGCACATCCAAGTCCGACCGGCTGACTGCGCTTATCGTCTGACAGCAAAACACTTAGGGACAGATGGCTGGCCAGAATTGGACGGAGATTGGTCGTTTTTGGGATTTGCTTGTCGCGGAATCGGACAAATCTGGATGCGGTATGACCAGCGCAGTTTTTCGACTTGCTTGCTTTGCCTTGGTATACATAATGGTGGCTCGTTTCAGCTAACCGTTGTTGGAATCGTGGAGTTGGCGCATGGGTTCAAACGTTAAACTGACCGCTGCGGATGGGCAGCAATTGGGCGCGTATGTTGCGGAAAGCACCCGCCCCGCGCTCGCCGCCGTTGTGGTGGTGCAGGAAATCTTTGGCGTGAACCGGCACATCCGGTCCGTCGCCGATGATTACGCCAGCCAGGGATTCTGGGCCGTCGCTCCCGCGCTGTTCGATCGCGTTGAGCCGAATCTCGAACTCGATTACAACCCCACGGATGCGTCGCGAGGCATGCAGATTGCAAATCAAATCGGCATGGAAAGCGCTTTGAAGGACGTTGCCGCGGCAATCACTCATGCGAGCAGCACGCTGCAAGGCAAGAAAGTTGGCATGCGTAGGGTACTGTTTTGGCGGAACGCTCGCGTGGCTGGCGGCCACACGGCTAAATCCACATGCGGCTGTGTGCTATTACGGCGGACGGATTGCGCAATATGCGGCTGAAGTTCCGCGTTGCCACGTCATGCTGCATTTTGGCAACAAAGATAAGCACATCCCACCTTCCGAAATTGAAAAAATTCAGCGGGCGCATCCGGAATTGCCGGTGTTCCTCTACGACGCGGGGCACGGTTTCAATTGCGACCAACGCAAGGACTACGCGCCGCAGGCCGCGAGCCTGGCGCGCCAACGCACACTCGAATTCTTCCGCAAACACCTGGTCGACGGTTGAACCGATAACAGGACTCGTCTGATGG
Source organism: Candidatus Acidiferrales bacterium (assembly GCA_963792145.1). Lineage (GTDB taxonomy): Bacteria > Acidobacteriota > Terriglobia > Acidiferrales > UBA7541 > Acidiferrum. The sequence continues at coordinate 9,537 of CAWBVH010000032.1, read as the reverse complement.
CCACTAAGGCTTCACTGGCGCGTCGGGCTTCAGCTGGGAATTGTGCAAGTTCAAGATGTACCAGTGTTCATTTTCTTTGTGGCACATGGACATGCCATGACCCACGAGGTGTTCCTTCGGTGAATCCAGCGTGTAGTCGCAGGAATATCACAGAGCATCGCCGTAGGTTTTCACATCATGAGGTGTCATTTTGTAACGAAATGAGGCGATTGAATCGGCGCGCGCGGCGGACGTGGCAATCATGGTGGTGGGAAATCATCCCTGGTGCGATGCCGGTTGGGAGAAATGTCCGTTGGCTGGCGAAGGTAAAGAAGCGGTGGACCGGAAGTCGATCACCCTGGAGCAGGAGGAGTTGATCAAGCAGGTGTTCGCCGCCAATCCGCGCACGGTTGTGGTATTGCGCGCGAGTTTCCCTTACGCAATCAACTGGACTCAGGAGCACGTTCCTGCCATCGTGCACACCACCAACAGCAGCCAGGAAGGATGAGGAGGATGAAATGCGCTCGCCGACGTGCTGTTTGGCGACTACAATCCTGGAGGAAAACTCGTGGATACGTGGCCGAAATCATTGGACCAGTTGCCGCCCATGATGGACTACGACCTGCGCCACGGGCGAACCTACATGTATTTCAAAGGCGAGTCACTCTACCCGTTTGCATTCGGGCTGAGCTACACGACTGCGAACGCCTTCCTGCGAACGTCCAGATTGTGGTGAGCTTCGGCATTACAAACTCAGGGACACGCGCAGGCGACGAAGTGGTGCAGTTCTACGTGAAGCATTCGGATGCGAAGTGGCGTGGCCCAACGAAGAACTGAAGGGCTTCCAAAGAATCAGTTTGCGGCCGGGCGAAACAAAGACCGCGAAATTGCTGCTAGCCGCAAAGCCGCTGGCCCACTTTGACGAGGCACAAGGCACATCCGTCGTCCTCGAAGAAACCCGTCACCTTGCCGATCGGCAGTTCATCGGCGGATATCCGGCTGGAACAGAAGATCGCAGTCGTGTCCGCGAGTAGGAGCGAGAGATGGAGATTGCCCACAGGCTGGGAAAAGGTGTGGGGCAATCGTGATTGGGATTTTACGCTGCAATCGAAACGATCTTGGTCTTGCTGCGCGTTGTCTTTTTGGATCCTTCCGCTAATTCACGCTCGGCGCGGATCCAGTCTTCCAGTGGATTTCCGGGTGCGCCACGGCGCTCCAGATAGATATGGTAGGCACGCAGTGCGATTTCTTCCTGCGTCGGAGGCTGACGTTTCACTTGCTTGGGTTTCTTTACTTCGGGCGAGGCACTTGCCCTCGTCTTCGACATGAACTGCTCCTTTCAACTACACTTCTATTTTAATCGCCTATTGACGCGATGTAACACCAGAGTGCAATCAATTTTCGAATTGTTTCCATCGAATTACCGGTAGCTGTCGCCGGTAAATCCGCGGGGTCTGAGTCTCAATGGATGTTACTTCGAGGCGACCAGAACGGTGTCGGTATCAACGGTAGCGTCGAGAGGCGTGCCGCGTGCGATCACGGCGTCCGTGCCGCGTTTGAACAGTGCCAACTGTCCGACGACCGGGATCAACACCGTCGCGCTGGGCGGTTTAGCCTGGCCTTCGATTGCGGCAGTGCGCCGGAGTTTAATCACTGTTCCGTGCACGTTCAGAGCATCGACATGAAAATTCACTTGACCGGGCATGCCGCCAAATCCGGGCTTGTCCACTTGCACAACCCGTCCGGTGGCGGGCGAGCCTTTGGGCGCAGCTACGACGCCATCAAGAACCAGATCCTGGTCGAGAGTCAACGCGATTTTGTCTCCCACTTCGGCGGTCTTCGATGTCACAGGGGAAGCGAAGACGAGATGCACCGTTGTGCCTTGCGCGAGGACAACTTTTCCGGGGGTCGTCGCGTGCGCGCCAGCGGATCGAGCGGCAGGCGCAGCATGCGAATTCGGAGCCGTCCCTGGCGGATCAATCGTATATTTACCCGCGGTGACAAAACTGCGCCCGGTGCGCGGAGAAATGGCGATGGCGCGCAGCATGGTTGTTGAACTAACTTTGATCGGACCGGTATACCGCTGAGACTCGGCAGTGGGAGTCCAGCCGTCGGTGGTGTAGTAGATCGTCGCGCCTGCGGTAGAGTCGGTAATCTTGACGGTTCTGGGTTCGTTATACTTGCCGGGCTTCACGGAGAACTTGGGGCTCTCCGTCAGAAAGCAGCAGAGATTCTCATAATTCATCTGGGCCGAAGACCCTTGTATCATCTGCTGATTGAATTGATAACTGGATTGCTGTGCCTGCCGCAGGACTTGTTCGGTCGCTTGTTGCCCGGACAGCACAGCTTGCTGTTGAGCAGTCCGTTGCGCCTGCTGCGTCGCGATCTGCGGGGCATCGCCTTGCGCAAAAGAAACAGGGGCAAGAAGTGCGAGGCAAACCAGCAGATACACCAAACGAGAAGGCATGGGAATCTCCGAAATCTCCGAATGCTTTGAGACGCCTTTATATTATGTAAGGTTGCACTGTGAATCACCGGGGGCAAGAAAAAAAAGTGAAGCCAGCTTGCGAATTAGACACATAGCGAGTGCTCCGATCGCAGCATGGTAACGAATAGAAAGCCCCACCCCTCCCGAGCGAGAGTGGGGCGGTTACAAAATGAAACAACGGACTCCTCACGCTACGCGACAGTGATTTCCTTGCTCGCGTACACGTCCTGAATCGAGTTCAGCAGCTTTATGCCTTCCGCCATCGGGCGTTGGAAGGCCTTGCGTCCGCTAATGAGCCCCGTACCGCCGGCCCGCTTGTTGACGACTGCTGTTGCCACGGCTTCTTCGAAGTCATTGGCACCGGAAGCCCCGCCGGAATTAATCAAGCCCGCGCGGCCCATGTAGCAATTTGCCACCTGGTAACGCGTCAGGTCGATAGGATGATCACTGGTGAGGTCGGTGTAAATGCGCTTGTCGAATTTGCCGTAACTGGAGTCGCCCATGTTCAGCGCCTGATAGCCGCCATTATTTTCCGGTAATTTCTGCTTGATGATATCCGCCTGAATGGTTACGCCCAGATGATTGGCCTGGCCGGTGAGGTCGGCGGAAACATGGTAGTCTTTGTCCTTCTTAAAGGCGGAATTGCGCAGATAGCACCACAGCACGGTGGCCATGCCAAGCTCATGGGCCTGTGCGAAGGCGTGGCTGATCTCAATAATCTGCTTGTCGCTGTTGGCCGATCCAAAATAAATCGTTGCGCCCACCGCGGCTGCACCCATGTCGTAGGCTTCCTGAACGGTGCCGAACAGGATCTGGTTGAACTGGTTCGGGTAGGTGAGTAGCTCGTTATGGTTGATCTTCACGATGAAAGGAATCTTGTGCGCGTACTTGCGGGCGACGGATCCGAGAACGCCGAAGGTTGACGCAACCGCATTGCACCCGCCTTCGATGGCCAGCTTGATGATGTTTTCCCCGTCAAAATAGTCGGGATTCTTGGCAAAGCTGGCGCCAGCGGAGTGCTCGATGCCCTGATCCACCGGCAGAATCGAGAGGTACCCGGTGCCGCTGAGGCGCCCGTTGAAAAACATGCGGTGAAGATTGTTGAGCACCCGCAGATTCCGATCGGAAACCGCGTAAATACGGTCGATGAAATCCGGGCCGGGCAGGTGCAGCCGCTCCTTGGAAATTTTGGGGTTTTTAAAGCCAAGCAGCGATTCCGCTTTGGCTCCCAAGAGTTGTTCGATTGCGCTTGTTGTTGCTGTTGCCATGAGTAATTTTCTCCTAGAGTGAAAGAATCTCGAACGGAAGTGAACGGACTCAGCGCCGGTTATCGTGAACCACAGGTCACCGGAAGGCGGGCAGCGTCATGGTGCTCAGGAAGAGCCTGAGGTGCGTCACTCAACTTCCATGCCGAGGAGCACCAGATCGAAGCGAGGAAGCTCGCCGTCTTTCAGCTTCCAGTATGCGCGAAAAGCCTGCCTATATTCCAGTAAAGGTTTAGCGAAAGTATCGATCATTGCACACACAATCCTTGCATGGGCTTGGCCCGGCCTATGCGGTTGCGGGTTTGGTCGTCACGACGCAGGGAGCGGGACGTACGTCGATATCCTCTTCCCCAATCCGGCGCCACGAGCGGCCGTCGCGCTCCAGAAGCTCCTCGCCTTCCACGGGACCCCACGAGCCCGCGGAATAATTGGGAAACCCGCGAGGCGGCAGGGCGTGCCACACGTCAATGATGGGCTGAATGACGCTCCAGCCCGCTTCCACCATGTCTGCGCGTTGAAACAACGTGGCGTCGCCGGCCATGCAGTCGCGAAGCAGACGTTCGTATCCGGTGCCATGCTCGGCGCCAAAGTAGCTTTTGTAGTCAAAATCCATATTGACGAGCCCCAGGCGCATGACCGAGCCGGGTACTTTGGCCCCGAAGCTCAGAGAGATGCCTTCCTCCGGTTGAATGTGAATAACCAGGCGATTGGTCTCCAGATTTTTTACCGCGGTATTGCGAAACAGGACGAAAGGCGTACGCCGGAACTGAATGACGATCTCGGTGGCCCTTTTCGCCAGGCGCTTTCCGGTGCGCAGGTAAAAGGGCACGCCTGCCCAGCGCCAATTGTCGATTTGCAGCTTCATCGCGACAAAAGTTTCCGTGTTGGAATTCGGCGAAACGTCAGGTTCCTGGCGGTAGCCGACCACGTGCTGGCCATCGATAAATCCTTCGCCGTACTGCCCGCGTACCATGTTCGTCAGAACGTCTTCGGGAGCGAGCGGCTGAATCGCATGCAGCACTTCCGCCTGCTTGTTGCGAACTTCGTCGGCATCGAAGGAAATCGGCGGCTCCATGGCCGTCATAGTCATCAGCTGGAAAAGATGATTGGGAACCATGTCGCGGAGAGCGCCGGCAGTTTCGTAAAAGCCGCCGCGGTGTTCCACACCAACCGTCTCGACGGCGGTGATCTGGACATGATCGACGTAATTCCGGTTCCACAGCGGTTCGATAATGTTGTTGGTGAAACGGAAGACCATAACGTTCTGCACGGTCTCTTTGCCGAGGTAGTGATCGATGCGGTAAATCTGCCTTTCGCCGAGCACTTTCTTCAATTCAGCGTTGAGGAACCGGGCGGATTCCAGGTCGTGGCCAAAAGGTTTTTCGATAATCACGCGGGCCCACCGGCCATTCTCTTCCTGAACCAGGCCGGCGTTGCCAAGCTGTTGCACTATGGGTGCGAAAAAGCGCGGCGCAACCGCGAGATAGAAAAACCTGTTTCCGCCGGTATTGTGCAATTTCTCGACTTCGCTGATCTGCTGCTGCAAGCGTTTGTAGGCTTCGGGGTCCTGGAAATCGCCTTTTACGTAATAGATACGCTGCGAAAGCCACTCCCACATCTTGAGGTCAATGGGATCATGAGCGAAATTCGGCAACTCTTCGCCCAGAGTCTTGCGAAACACTTCGGTGGTGAGGTCATTTCCCGCGAAGCCGACAATGGCGAATTGTTTGGGAAGCACTTCTTCCTGAGCCAGGTTCAGAATTGCGGGAATCAGTTTGCGTTTGGTGAGATCTCCGGTAGCGCCGAAGATCACCATAACGCAGGGATTGCCCGCAGAGGGGATGTCCACTAGGTGGGAACTCATGAGCGATGTCCTGTTCTACAGGCGGATTTTGCTGAATTTGAGAACCCAGTGAATGCTAACGAACGCCGGCATATTTGCCAGTGGCTTCGAGCAACGTCTTGAACGCGTCAGCGAACAGCTTGACGCCATCCACGACCAGCTTGTCGGTGACTTCCTTCATGGAAATGCCCACGTCGGCGAGATTCTCCATTTCCTTGCCGGCGCCGGCGACATCCTCCGTCAAGCTGTTGCGCAGTTTGCCGTGGTCGCGGAACGCATCGAAGGTGGCCGGAGGAATTGTGTCCACGGTATCCGCGCCGATGAGTTCTTCGACGTAAAGCACGTCGCGGTACCGGGGATTCTTGGTGCTGGTGCTGGCCCAAAGCAAGCGCTGCGTCTGTGCGCCCTTGGCTGCAAGCGCCTTCCAGCGCGGCGCGCTGACAAGTTCCTGATACTTGCGGTAGGTGAGCTTGGCGTTCGCGATGGCGATTTTGCCATGCAGGTTGTCCAGAAGATCTTTCTGCGGGCCGGTTGCGGCCTTCTCCATTTCGTCGAGCTTGGAATCAATCAGGGTGTCGATGCGGCTGACAAAGAAGCTGGCCACGCTGGCGATGTGGCTGATGTCCTGGCCCTTGGCCACGCGAGCTTCGAGGGCCGCGGTATAGGCTTCCGCCACTTTTTCGTAGGCCGATTGCGCGAACAGCAGCGTGATGTTGATATTCAACCCGTCTTCCAGAAGCTGGCGAATCGCGGGAATCCCCTCGGGCGTCGCGGGAACCTTCACCATCAGATTCTCGCGGCCGACGGTCTTCCACAAGCGGCGCGCTTCTTCGATGGTGGCCTGCGTCTCGTTGGCCAGGTACGGAGAAACTTCCAGGCTGACGTAGCCGTCGCGGCGCTTGGTTTCTACGTAGACGGGTTTGAGGATGTCGCAAGCGTCCTGCACGTCGCGGATGGCGATCTTTTCGTAGAGACCTTTGGCGTTCAGGGTCTTCGCTTCGGGAGAGGAAAGGATGTCCTTATAAAGGTCGCTGCCAGTGATGGCTTTCTCGAAGATGGAGGGATTGGAGGTCTGCCCGCGCAGCCCATCCCCGTCGATCATTTTCTTGAGTCCGCCGCCAGTGAGCAGATCGCGGCGAATGTAGTCCATCCACGGCGATTGGCCGTAGTCCAGCAGTTCCTTGATGGGATTGGTGCCGGTGGCCTTCGGGAGCGTTACGGAAGTGGTCATGGTACTTCTCCTTTGTTTTGCGAGGGCGGTAAATTCCATTGTACGCCCTGGAGTGCTTGCGCGGAAATTCAGATTTCAAGTCTTACAAATCTTTTGTTCGAGGGCTGCCACCTTGGCTAGGCGCCGGACGTGGCGCTCCTCATTGGTGAATTTGGCGGGCAAATAGGCCCGTACAATGTCTTCGGCCAGCTTTTCGCCCACTACCCGGGAGCCCATCACCAACACATTCATGTTGTCGTGCTCGACGCCTTGATGGCCGGAATAGGTGTCGTGGCAGATGCCCGCGCGAATGCCGATCAGCTTGTTGGCGGCCACGCTGGCGCCAATCCCGCTGCCGCAGATCAGCACGCCTCGTTCAGCGCGGCCATCGAGAATGGCGCGACCGACGGCTTCGGCAAAATCTGGATAGTCGGACGGATTCTCGTTGAATGCGCCGATGTCCAGAACTTCATGACCCAGGGAGCGCAAAAGGTCCCCCATGGCATTCTTCAGTTGGAAACCCGCGTGATCGGAACCAATGACGACTTTCATGGCGCTTCACCTGCCCAGCAATTGTTTTGCGGCCGCAACCACTTGTTCCGGCCCGAACCCAAATTTCTTCAGCAAATCTTTCAATGGCGCCGACGCACCAAAACTGTGCATCCCGATGGCTTTGCCCTTGGGGCCAATGTAGCGGTCCCAGCCGAGGGTTGCAGCCATCTCGATTGAAACGCGCGCGGTAACCGCGGCGGGCAAAACACTTTCCTTGTAAGCCGCGTCCTGCCGCTCGAACAGATCCCACGACGGCATGCTTACCACCCGGGATTTGATGCCCTGCGTCTTCAGTTGTTCGTGCGCGGCGACACAGTGCTGCAACTCCGTGCCTGTGGCCAGCAAGATCACTTCCGGCTTGCCTCCTTCAGCGTCGGCGAGCACATAGGCACCCTTGGCGACTCCGGAGGCGGGCGCATACTTCGTGCGATCCAGCGTGGGCATAGCCTGGCGGCTCAGCACCAGGGTTGACGGTCCGTGGGTGTGCTGCATTATGACCTTGTACGCTTCCGTGACTTCGTTCGCGTCACCGGGACGCAATACCATCATGTTCGGCATCGCGCGGAACGCCGCAAGCTGCTCCACCGGCTGGTGAGTAGGGCCGTCTTCGCCAACGCCGATGGAGTCATGGGTGAAAATGAACAGCATGGGAATTTCCATCAACGCAGCAAGGCGCATGCTGGCGCGCATGTAATCGCTGAAATTGAAAAACGTCGCCGCAAACGCGCGCAACCCGGTCAGCGTCATGCCGTTCGCGGCCGCGCCCATGCCGTGCTCGCGCACCCCGAAGTGCACGTTGCGCCCCTTGAATTCCAGTGGGAAGAAATCGCCGGCACCTTCAAATGTCAGATTGGTCTTGTTTGATTTCGCGAGGTCCGCGGAACCGCCAACCATCCACGGAATATTCTGTGCCAGGATGTTCAGCACCTTGCCCGAACTTTCGCGCGTGGCCATACCCTTGGCATCCGCAGGGAACGATGGGAGATTCTTATCCCAGCCATCCGGAAGCGCGCGGTGTTGCATGCGCTGGAGCTGGCCCGCCAAATCCGGGAATTTCTTGGAGTATTCCGCGAACAGCTTTGCCCATTCGGCGTGTTTCTTGCTGCCGCGCACGCCCACGCCGGACTGAAAATGTTCATAGACGCCGTCGGGCACCAGGAATTTGGCGTCTTCTGGCCAACCATAGAATTTCTTGACGAGCTTTGCCTCTTCCTCTCCCAGCGGTTCACCATGGGCCTCGTAGGAATCTTGCTTGTGCGGCGAACCGTACCCGATGTGGGTATCAACCACGAAGAGCGTTGGTCTATCGGAGCATTTCAGAACTTCATGATAGCCGTGCGCGAGTCTCATTAGATCGTTGGCATCGCTTACGCGCGTCACGTTCCAGCCATAGCCTACGAAGCGCGTCATTACATCTTCGCTGAACGACCAGCTTGCCGGGCCATCAAGCGTGACGCGGTTGTTGTCGTAGATCCAGCAGAGATTCGAAAGCTGCAGATGACCGGCCAAGGACGCCGCTTCGCCCGCTACGCCTTCCATGATGTCGCCATCGCCGCACACCGTCCAAACACGGAAGTTGAAAAGGTCGAAGCCAGGCCGGTTGAAATTGCTGGCCAGCCATTTGCCCGCGATGGCCATGCCCACGCTGTTGCCGGCACCTTGTCCCAGCGGTCCGGTGGTGGTTTCGACGCCCGTGGTGAGATGCGACTCCGGGTGGCCAGGGGTGCGGCTATCAAGTTGGCGGAAGCGCTTAATGTCGTCGAGCGAAACGGCCGGCTCCTTCAGTATTTCGCCCTTCGCGTTCGCGGCTCGCACGCCGGCAAGGTGAAGCGTGGCGTAGAGGAGCATCGAAGCGTGTCCGGCGGAAAGAACGAAGCGGTCTCGATTGGGCCACAGTGGATCAGCGGGATCGTAATTCAGAAAATTGTGCCACAGCTCATACACCACGGGCGCGAGACCCATAGGCGCGCCGGGATGTCCCGAATTAGCTTGTTGCACGGCGTCAATGGCAAGAGTGCGGATGGTATTGATACAGAGCTGATCTAGATTCGGCTGGCTCACAAGCTCTCCGAGGCGGGTGGGGCGGGTTCCCGCAAATGGGATTCAGGTGTTAGATGCGCCACCCATAAAAAAGACGACGGAAAATTGTACTGCAAAAACCCAAGTCTCGCCTGCCTCTTCTGTTAACAATGGCCAGTCA
>CAWBVH010000031.1:0-27473 GCA_963792145.1 Candidatus Acidiferrales bacterium | reverse complement strand
CCGATGGCAAGCGCCTCGCCACCGCCAGTGAGGACCAAACGGCGAAGGTGTGGGACGCGGACAGGGGCCATGAGGTTCTCTCCCCTCAAGGGACACACAGGCGGAGGGTCTCGGCGGCCTTCAGCCCCGATGGCAAACGCATCGCCACCGGCAGTGACGGTCAAAACGGCGAAGGTGTGGGACGCGGAAGGGCAAGGACTTTCTCCCTGAAGGGCCACACGGAGGTTCAACAGCGTGGCCTTCAGCCCCGATGGCAAACGCATCGCCACCGCCAGACGGACAAGACGGCGAAGGTGTGGGACGCGGAGAGCGGCCAGGAATGCTGACCCTGAACGGCCACGCGAGAGGGTGTTGACGGCGTGGCCTTCAGCCCCGATGGCAAACGCCTCGCCACTGCCAGCTACGACAATACGGCGAAGGTGTGGGACGCGGAAGCGGCCAGGAATTGCTGCCCCTGCAATGGCCACTGGAATATGTGCACAGTGTGGCCTTCCGCCCCGATGGCGTCGAAACGGTAATGCGCCGACAACTTTGCATCTTGTTGTGACCACCGACAAAAGACTCGAAGATTCCAGTCGCCTCCACTATGTCTAAATCGACGGTTCCTACAAAGTACGTTCCACCTTGCCCATCGGGAGCAGGTACGAGGTTGTTGGCCGTGAAAAGCATCGTCAACGCGCCCCCCGGGAGATCGTAAGCAGCATGATTGCCAACGAACTGCACATAAAACGTGCCAATTCTCTTCATGCCCATTCGTCGTCACCCGACCGTTTACCACGATTGGCCCGTCCGCTGTCTTCGTCCGGAAGTCCACTGACAGAAAATATCTTTGTTGTGCTGTCGGAGCCCGTCACAGATGTTTGCCTGCAACAGTCCAAGGTCGGGGCAATCCACTATAGGTTTTTCCGGAACTGCCTTATACGGGCCGGATGTCACGGCTTTGAACTGACTGCCGTCGAAACCCAGAACGAAGGCCGCCAAGAAAACCTTAGCTTCGCGGCTGACTCGATGGCCCACAAGTAAAGTGGCTTACCAGTGGGAGCCCCCGCAGGCGTTATTGCCGACCACTCACGGCGTAACAAGGCTAACAAGGCGCTGCGGCTTCCATCACTGATCAAAGCGTGCTTTAATAACAGCCCCCGAATAGCCCCGCTCGGGTTAGACGCGACTTCTGGAGAAAACTGCCTGCACCACCTTTCCGCTAGTCATTTGGCTGCAGCATTCCAACTGTGGCCTGGTCGGGCCGTATCTCTGGGAAGTTTGCTATGGAATGCATATGAACAAACGTAACCGTTGCCCTCGGTGCCAGAGTCAAAGCACACACAGGTCTCGCCGCCAAGGCGTGTCTGAAAGGCTCTTCTGCGCAGTGTTCTTTCGTGATTCCATTCCGCTGTGAAGTTTGCGACAAGAGATACTTTCGATCTCGATTCCCCATAAATCGCAACGTTGCAACCGTCAAGAACGCGTTTCATTGTCACTTGCAGATCATGTCACGATTTTGCGTGAGTGGCTCAGCAACGTCACCCAACGATTCCAGGCATCCAAGGTCGTAATGGTCGGGTTTGCGCAGGGTGCCGATCTGGGCTTTGAAATGCTTCTTGCGCCATCTGACGAACTTCCGCTGCGGATTGATGCGTTCCTGTCATTGGAGTGCAATTTGAGCCTCGACACCTGTTTCGTGGCACGGCTGCTCGCAAAGATCGATCCTGATCGGCCCGATATGTCGATCGGTGATCTGCAGCGATTGGGCGGTACAGCCGTTTCTCTCGACGACTGGCTTACCATTCAAGACTCCTTGGTTAAGTTGCTGCGAAAATACCAGGGTGATATCGGGGTGCTCCGGCGGCCCACCGCCGATATTGTCCGTCCGTTCAGTGAAAAGCCAGGATTGGGAGTCTCAGCGCGATGGCTCAGGGGCGCACGCGAGTGCGTACCATCGCTGCGGCTGGTTTTTTCGGACGCTGCGAGCACCCGAGCCGCGCTAGCCCGTCTGAAACTTGAAAACCTCGACCGCGGGTGTTCTTAGATGGGGAATTTCGCGAAGGCGAGATCACTGTGTCGCCGAAGACGGATCAGTTCCGCTTGATGGCCACCGAGGAAGTCCTGCGTCAGGTCGACGAGCTTGTCGCCGACACACGCGAAGGCCGAAATCTCTCCGGCAAACCTCGATAACGTCTTTTCCTCCGAGATCAGGTTGCATTTCCCATGGACCATGCGCCTGCGCCCTGCAAGGCGATACCGCCAAGGCCAAGGCGGTCTATCAAGACTTCCTCACGCTCTGGAAAGACGCCGACCCTGACATTCCGATTTTCATCGCTGCCAAGGCGGAGTACGCGAAGCTGCAATAGCTATCTGAGTCGCAAAATCGGAAAAGTAAAGTAGTACTTCATATTGACGGGAACGGCGTTTACCAGGATCTGACACGACTGCGGCGTAAAATCTCCGGTTTAAGCCATTTGGCTGAACGCACTCGCTGTTTTCCCAGGAGTTAGCATTGGATTCTGCGATTCAGACAGTAAAATAGCGCACCGGCTCGGTCGCGCCGGAAGGTCCTTTGGGTTGGCGGTGGACCGGCGAAACCCCGCTGTCAGTGCGCCTTTCAGGGTGGTCCCGTCTCTTTGAGATCGGCGCTCCCAGCCCACCGGTTTTCTGTCCCATAGCAAAATCCTTCAAAAACCGTCGCTGCCTCATCTTGTGGATAAAAATACCTTGTATTCTTTATGTGTTTATGAAATATAACATAAAGAGGTGATCTGCTTCTGGCCACCTTATCGGATCGCGCGAGCCGCCTTCGTCAGGCCCTCAACACCCTGCTCGACGATTACCGCCGTCAGATCGGTGATCTGCTCCCCCTCCGTCAACTCGTCAAAGGTTCCGTCTACGACCTCCAGACCCGCTGCGGCAAGCCCTCCTGTCACTGCGCCTCCCCCCAGGGGCCCCTGCATACTTCCACCGTGCTTTCCTGGTCCGACCAGGGCAAGACCCGCCTGCGCACTCTGCCGCCCGGCGAACGCTCGCGCTTCCGCCAGTGGACCGAAAACTATCGCCGCTTCCGCTACGCCCGCGCCTCCCTGGTCAAGCTGCATCAGGCCATGCTGGTGCGCATCGATCGCTTGGAAAAAACTCTCCGTCGGCCTCCACCCCAACCTTCCCGTCGGCGGGGAAAATAATGGACCTCACTGCTTTTCAGTACGACCGCTCTTTCGTGCTGGACGCTTTGCGCCACGGCAACCTCGATTACCTGGAGCACGTCTCGGAAGCTGCCGAAGCGGATCTGTTCCGGCACCTCATCCGGCGACAGGTCATCCAACGCTTGGCGGAAACCTATCCCTCGCCTCGAAAAAAGGAGGAGGTGCCGGTTTGGATTTACTTGTCCAGCGAACTCAGTCTCAAGCTCCACGGTGCTCAGGGCTATCACGCCTTCCCGCGCCTGCTCCGTTCCGGCGGTTTGCTCGAGGCCCTGGGACCCAAACTGGGCGGTCGCAAAACACGGCATCCGGAGACCGGCGATGTGACGCTGTCCTGCCCCGGATTCAACGACAAGAATGACTACGACCGCCAGACCCCCTGCGATCAGGACTTCCTTCGCAAGTTTGCCCGCGACACTCCCGTCGATCGCTTGCACGCCTGGTTCAACCGCGAAGTGCCGCGCTGTTTACGGTCTCTCAGTCTGTTCGATGTCGAGGGGCTGTTCATCGGAGACGCTTCCTATTTGTTCGTTGCCGACAATGAGCACTACGAAGAATCGGATCTGCTTTGGTTCGATGAACACAACCACCCCGTGGAAGCAGACCAGGTGGATCTCCGCGACAAGCGCTATCAGCAACACCGCTGCTACAAGCTGGTGAGCTTGATCCACGTCAACCGCAAGCTGGACTTCTTTTTTGTCGTGGCGGCCCGTGTGGTACCCGGCCGCCGACATGAGTGCCCCATCCTTTATGAACTGGTCGAAGAGGTGGTCGGCGCGCTCCACAAAGGCTTCATCAAAGTCCTCATCGTGGACCGCGGACTGATCGATGGCGGACGCATGGGACATCTCAAACAGAAGTGGGCGATCGATACCATCGTCCCGCTGCGCACCAACATGGACCTCTACGCCGACGCCATCGGGCTGACTCGGCTGCCGGGCTTCGCTTGGGAACCTTATGTGCCGCTGACCACGCCGCCGTCACCCCCATCGGCCTCACCGCGGCCTGCGGCGGTGGAGAAGCGGGAAGCCCAACGCCAGCGGACCTTGGCGGAGCGCAAGGCCGCGGCCGCCGCAACGGCCCCGCGGGATCCGCAGACCCGACTGGGTCTCGGCCGGAGTCTGCTGAGTTGGAGCCAATGTCCCGTGCCTTTAACGGCCGTGGTGAACCGTGAGCGTGATGAGCACGGCCAAACACACGATTGGGTGCTCGTCAGCACTTCCAACGACTTCACGGCGGCCCACATCCGATCTACCTACGAACTCCGCTCCGCGATCGAGGAGCGGCACCGGCAGTACAAGTGCTTTTGGGACCTCACTCGCATGCACTCCTGTGCCTTCTCCTTGGTGGTTAACCAGGCGCTATTCGTGCTGCTTGCTTACACCCTGGTTCAAGCTCACCTCGTCTTGCGCCAGCGCCAGGAACTCACGCGCGGCGTCTGGGAACATGCTTGGCAACTTCTCTCGCCCACGCTGGAAGTCGTAGCGGTGTACTATCGCCAGCGGTTCTGTTTGCTCACGCTGGCGGAATTCGGCAGAATCCTACTCGACATTGACGAACCAGCTCGCGGCCAGTTGCGGGAGAAACTCCGACGCATCGAGCGCGAACAATACTCTCTGCTGGAAAATGCGCGCGCTCCATAATTAGACGCCGCGCTACCCTTCATCCCCCGCCGACGACCCACCAATCTCTCCGGTGCAGCGGGAGCCCATTCCCTGGATGGTTCGCGTCACCCCGCCAACCTTGGCGGAAGACAATGGTCCCCGCTCCACCTGATGGGTGGCCAGCCTGCTTGATTTCAAAGTGCTCAGAATCGCCATATTTTGCGATCGCCGATATTTCAGTGCCCCTCTCACCCTTCAAGGACTTCTCAGTGTCTGAATCGCAGATGGGAGGCAAAATCGCCTAGGCAACCGCTGGGCTTTAGCATATGATTTCGTCCCCAAGGGGGTGGCCTATGTGGGGGGTCTTTGGACGCGTTCTCATTGCGCTCTTCGTCTGGTTTGTCGTCCTGCCGCTGGCGTTTTGGGGGAGCGTTGCAGCCGTACTCAAATTCCTAAAATGGGCATCCGTGATTACTTCCACTTCTTCTGTTTCGAAGAAAACCGCGAACCGAACCTAGCCCAATGGATAACTTACGCGTACGCAATGGAAGGGCTCGTACGTTCTATGTTCTGTGTATGGCGATTCCGGTTAAATCCCCATGGCAACGGTTGGGCACGGTGACTGGGAAGATGGCGCTGAAATCCTGCTTGCGATCAATCGAGAATTTGGTAAATCCATGGAATGGCTACTCACGGGCCAGAAATAGGCTCCCATTTGACATTTTTGTGGCAGCGAGAATATCGGATCCCTTGGGAGGGAAACCATGGTTCATGAGGAAGCAGGGAAGCCCCCCGTTAGCTCCAAACTCGTCATTCGCAATATCGGACTAGTCCTCAGCGGTGATCTCGCCCACCCGATCCTTGATGCTAACACTGTCGTAGTCATAGACGGCCGCATCGCCGCAGTCGGAAGGGAGAAAGATACCGACACCGAGGGCGCGGCGCACCACATCGACGCCAACGGCACGACACTTGCTCCTGGCCTGATTGACAGTCACGTTCACCCTGTCGTCGGTGATTGGACCCCACGCCAGAATCAAATTGGCTGGATCGATAGTTGTCTTCACGGCGGCGTCACCACCATGATTTCTGCTGGTGAAGTGCACCTGCCAGGGCGTCCAAAGGACGTCATCGGGTTAAAAGCCATGGCCATCACCGCGCAGCGCGCTTTTGCTGCCTTCCGTCCGAGTGGCGTCAAAGTTCATGCGGGCGCGCCTGTTATTGAGCATGGCATGGTCGAAGAAGACTTCAGAGCGCTAGCCGAGGCCGGCGTAACGCTGCTCGGCGAAGTTGGCCTCGGGAGTGTGAAAGATGGCGCTACTGCACGCCAGATGGTCGCGTGGGCTCGTAAATACGGGATTCAGAGCACCATTCACACCGGCGGTCCGTCGATCCCCGGATCCAGCTTGATTGATAAGGATATCGTTCTCGCAGCCGACGCCGACGTCATCGGCCACATCAATGGCGGCCACACTGCGCTGCCCGATAAACAAATCACGGCCTTGTGCGAGGAGTCTCCTCGTGGCCTTGAAATCGTTCACAATGGCAACGAGCGTGCCGCACTGCTCGCTTTGCGCACTGCGAAGGCACTCGGGCAGCTTGATCGCGTCATTCTTGGTACCGACGCTCCTGCGGGTTCCGGGGTTCAGCCGCTCGGCGTTCTCCGTCTTATTTCCATGCTGTGCTCTCTCGGAGAGATTCCCGCAGAGATTGCCTTTTGTTTTGCCACCGGCAACACCGCGAAACTCCGCAAGCTGGACGGCGGAATGATCGAACCAGGGCGCGCGGCCGACTTTGTCTTCATGGATCACGCCCAGCATTCGGCCGGCATGACCCTTCTTGAAAGTGTGCGTCTCGGTGATCTTCCCGGCGTCGGTATGACCATGATCGATGGTGTTGTACGCTCCGAGCGCAGCCGCAACACGCCCCCGGCGGCTCGAGTGCCCAAAATTGTTAAATGAAAGTGAGTCTTCGAGCCAGTGAAGGCGCAGCACCAAGACGTTCTAGCTTGAGTCCAGGGAGGAACTGATTCTACCGCAAGCCGTCCTCACCTTTAATCTGGTCCTTGGTTAAACCACCTATGCGCGCGAGTGGCCTTCCACTGTCTGTCACGGCAATGGCAACCAAGATCTCGTTCGCGCGTGGCGCATCACTTACGCGGATTTCCATTCCATCGAAATGACTGCGCACGTAGGCGGCGTCCTTGTGGCCCAGTGGAATATCCAGTGTTACGCCCATGCCGCCGCGCTTTTTCGATGAAGGTATCAGCGCCGCTCCTTTTCCTAGCACTCTGCGCACCGGCGTTCCCAGTTTCGGGTGCAGCACCGCCGCAGCATGCTCGAGCTCGCCGTTCTCACCGACTGCGGCAGCTTTACCATAGCTCTCCGCCGAAGGCCCGGGGATGCCGAGCGCGACGACCGCGCGCTCGGTCAGCAACGCTCCAAGCTCCTCGCCGATCTCAATGAGCTCGCTCAAATCTTCCACGTAGCGTCCGGCGAATGGGTTTTCGATTACCGCTGCTGCTGCGGCGCGCCGCGTTGCTGGTTCAATTGTTTTGTCCATCTCCCTGCGGGTTTCTTCAACGAGCGTCACGATTTTTCTGATCTTCGCTTTCATCGCAATCCGTCCTCGCCCTTGATCTCGGAGGCCTTCAATCCGCCCACGCGTGCATGAATTCTTGCGCCCGTGGTCATTACCAGCGCCAAAACCATTTCATCGACCCGCGGCGCATCGGGGATTCCGACCTCCATGGCATCAAAATGGCTGCGCACGTAGGAGGCGTTAATGTGGGTTATGGGGACATCAAGCCGCGCGCCCGGCCCACCGACCTTTTTGCTCGATGGGACGATGGCCTTCGCTCCATTCAGAATTTCCCGCATGGCGTAACCGCCCGGCACGTGCCACAACGCTCCGTGCTCGAGTTCTCCATCTGCGCCGACAATCGCACCTTTGCCGTATCCCTCGACGACCTTTGCGTCGCCGCCTAGTTCGGCCACCAGCAATTTCGCCATTTCGAGTCCGAGGGGTTTCAGATCGTTCATGAACTCCTCGATCTGCTCCACATATTTACCCGCGAATGGATTCCGAATCACAGCGAGAGCCGCAGCTCGACGTAGTGGGACATTGGCTCGAGGTCCACCTTCATGGAAAATTTCTTCGACTACGTGCACGACTTTTCGAACCTCGGCACTAGACATGCGCAACTCTCCACTCTGTCGGCTCTGATTTGTTGGCCGCAAGATTGAGTATTCGCGATGCCAGCGGCACAACACGCGTCTGCCCCTGCAAATGAAGTGCTGCGGCGAGCACCAAGCCGTCCGAAATCAACTCCTCGGCCACGGATGCGCCCGATGCCAGTGCCTGCTGAACCTCACCAGAGCGCAATTTAGGCACAGCACGTGTCACGCATAGCTCACCTAAATCATTGTCTGGCGCAATTTCACATGCCGGTACGCGAACAATCTCCGGATGGTCTGGCAGATCTACCGCATTAGCGATGATCGTAGCCGCGGCATCCGCAGCCGGTGCGTCCACCGCCAGGACCGTGACCGCGTCGGCGATGCCGAGCGAAAAACTTCTCCCGCGCCACCCGCTGGTTGCCAGGCCACGTATAGAATCCTCGGAGCGGATACGAAGCCTGCCGAACAACGAAGGGCGATCTGGCCGGTCGACCATACCCACGGAGAACGACTCGCCCGGAGTTAGATACAGTGCGATATCGCCTCCATTGTTTACATAGCAGCGCGCGAGTTCTGTTCCTTTCGTCATGGTTTCAAGGATCTCCTCGGCCACGGCGCCGGCGACAGCGGCCATAGGTGTGATGAAGCACCGTTCCGCATAGGGCTCAACTGCTGCTGCCATCCGCCGAGCGATTGCTCCTTGCGGCCGGGTCCCCTTGGCTTCGAGCTGCCTGCCGAAGCAGGGGAAGTTCCGCAGCACAGTTCATCCAATATCGTTATGAACCGCCGCGCAGCGGAATCATAGGCCGCGTGAATCTGCTCACGCCTGCCGTACGCTTCCACGATCAGGTCAATTGGCCCATCGTGGAGATGAAGGCGGCGCCCGTCGGGCAACATGTGCATAGTTGGCGACTCCCTCATTTCTCTTCACCGTCCGATGGTCCGGGCCTCAACGGCCAGGGATTTTGTGACAGAGGAGCGCGCTGCCGCTGGTGCTCATTCTCTCTCAACACTTCACCCAGCGGCCGCACGGAATCCATGTGCCCACCGAGCGCCGCGTAGTCGTCCAGCTTTAGCGTGAACTCAATAGGCGCCACAAGCGCCGGTGTGGGCACGTACCCAAAGGCATTGTCCGGCATACGCGTCACATCTACCATGAAGGTGATGCCACCTCCCGGCCAGATGTACACCGGCGCACCGCCGCTGGTCACCCGTGTCAGATTCTGCCTGACAGAACGCGTCAACTTCACTGGGTTTTCCGTCACCCCCGCTCGTAGTGAACCGCCGGCTCCTCCCATGAACAAAACCGTAGTCAAAGCAGGCTCACAGTTTTCTTTGATCCGATGAACGGACTCCGCCAGCTCATCCGGCAACTCTTTTTCTATCGGCTTGTACGCTTCATCTAACTCGAAGTAGGCGTATTGCTCCCCGGTTGTGCTGACCATCAACAACCGCAAGTGTGGCCAGGCAATTTTCGGTTTGAACGGCTTCAATATTTCGAGCGGGTCAGAAATGCAAGTTCCGCCCCAGCCAGTTCCTGGTTCCGCTACTTGAAAATAGCGGCCGGGCGTCGACCGCCGGCCTTTGATGCCAATGCCGGTTTCGCGCACGCCCAGAAGCTTTCCCGCCTGGTGTTCGGAGAGAACACCTGTGATGTGATCGTCCACCACGACGACTTCGTCGACCTTTCCAAACCATTGTTTGGCGAACATTCCGATGGTTGCCGAGCCGCAGCCCACGCGCATGCGTTCTTCGCGCTGTCCATTTACCATCGGTGGTCGGCCCGCTGAGACTACGATTGTTGCGCCTTCATCGATGGAGAGTTCGACCTCCTTGGCATTACACAAATCGAGTAGTGTTTCGCACGTGACGCGGCCTTCAGTCTTCGTTCCGCCCGTAAGGTGATGCACGCCACCGAGTGAAAGCATCTGGGAGCCATATTCGCCCGTTGTGACGTGGCCGACAGGCTCGCCTTTGGCGCGGACCAGATTTCGTTCCGGACCGAGGTGGCGGTCGGTATCGATTTTTAGCTTCGCACCGCAATAACTGAAAATCCCTTCGGTTACCACGGTCACCATATCCACGCCATCCACCTCAGAAGACACGATGAATGGCGCGGGTTTGTAGTCCGGATAGGTCGTGCCCGCTCCGATCGCGGTGACGAACGTTTCCGCTCCCTTCATCAGCTTGCCGTCCCACTCCTGGGTGCTTTCAAGAAAGGGCACGAGTGGCTGGCCTTTGGACTTCGCCTGGTCCAGTAAAAGGTGCGGATCCACGCGCACGAGCTGTCCTTCATGGTTCGCGTAGCGGTCGCAAGCGCCGCTTCGCCCGCGCTTGATGTAACAGAGCACCGGGCACGCGTCGCAACGGATCGTGTCAGCAGGCACCTGGCTACTCATCGCGTTCACCGCCTGATGGGCCCAATGCAACGATCGCAGCGCGCACCTTATCCGGAGTGGCGGGGAGCTTTCTGATGCGCACGCCGGCGGCATCATAGATCGCATTCAAAATCGCAGGAGCCGTGGGAATTAGTGCCTGCTCACCGATTCCCTTTGCACCGAATGGGCCAATTGAAGAAGGATCCTCAACCAGAATCGATTCCACCAACGGCATGTCGCCGATCGTCGGAATCAGGTAATCGTGTAGGTTTTCTCCTTTGCCAGGAAAGAACTCCTCCATCAGCGCCATTCCAAGTCCCTGAGCCGCGCCGCCTTCGATCTGTCCTTCCACGAGCGTCGGATTGATCGCGCGTCCCACATCATGTGCTGCCGTTAGCTTTACCAATTTCGTCGTGCCCAGTTCTGTATCCACTTCTACTTCCGCCATGTGCGCACCAAAACCATAAACTGCATAGGGTGTTCCTTGGCCGTTCTCATCCAACGGCTTCGTGGGCGGATCGAATGTTGCTTCGGCACTCGCTACGTACCCCCTGTCATCAAGCGGTAGTGCACCCAGCGCGATCGTACGTCGCTTCTCGCTTTCCACCACAATGACGGTACCGCTTTCGAATAGAATCTGGGAGGAGTCGCGGGCTTCAACGAGGCGAAGAATCGATTGGCGCAATTGCACACCTGCCATGTACGCAGCCTTTCCGCTCACGAACGTCTGCCGCGAAGCGGAGGTTTTACCGCAATCGGGCGTGGTGTCCGTGTCGCCCGAAATCAGATCAAACTTCTCAACAGGAGCTCCCAGTGCCTGTGCGCAGATTTGCGTTATTACGGTTGTCGAACCCTGCCCGATATCCACCGCACCCTGATGCAGCGCGATTCGTCCATCACGTTTCAGCCCTATGCGCATGGTTGATGGATTTGCCAGGGAGGTGTTCCCGCAGCCATACCACATAGCGGCGATTCCCACGCCGCGCCGTAATGGTGCTTTGGTATTCGCGTTAAACTCAGCTGCCGCCTTGCGCGCGGCTTTCCATTTTGGACGCAGTACCTCAAGACATGCGCGAATCCCCACTCCTTCTCCCAGCAGCTGGCCGGTCACGGTAGGCGTGTCGTTCCCGAGCGCGTTCTGCAGTCGGAATTCGAGGCGATCGATCCCCAATTTCTCCGCTAGTTCGTCATACAATTGTTCCTGCGCAATCGTTCCCTGTGGTACGCCGAATCCGCGAAATGCTCCCGCTGGCACCAAATGAGTATGTACGGCACGTGTCATCGCGCGATAGTTTGGTACTTCATACGGTCCCGAGGCGTGGATTGGAACCCGCGCGGCAACCGTGGGGCCCCAGGAGGCATACGCCCCGGTGTTGAAATCGCCTTGAACGTCCATCGCCAGAAGCTTTCCGTCAAACGTCGCGCCTGCCTTACAGCGAATCCGCGAAGGATGCCGCTTGGTTGTGCTTTGCATCGATTCCAGTCTTGTGTAGGCCATCTTCACTGGCTTCTTCAAATGCCAAGTGGCGATGGCGAGGAACGGCTGCACGGAAAGGTCCAGCTTGGTGCCGAATCCCCCGCCAACCGCTGTAGGAATGATGCGAACGTCGCTCTCGGCGATCCCGAGGATCGCGGCGATGCTCTGCCGGTCCATGTACGGCGATTGTGTGCATGCTTGAATTTCGATGCGGTCTCCCAGGCGACGCGCGAAGCCCGCTTCGGGTTCGATGCAAGCGTGCTCGATGAAACCCGTTTCGAACTCGCCCTCGACTACCACGTCCGCTTCGGCAAGTGCTTTGTCCACGTCGCCGCGTACGACACGCCCGCGCACAAGAACATTGTCCGGTCGTTGTACGTGCACTCTTGGTGCGTCTGCCGCCAGCGCAGCATCCATGCCAGTTAGCGCTGGCAACTCTTCCCACTCGATAGGGAATTTAGCGGGATCGAACCTTGCCAACGCATTCGGGTCACCGACAACCGCCGCCACCGCTTCTCCCCGGAAGCGCGCCTCTTTCTCCGCGAAGACAGGCTGATCGGCGAACAGTGGATGCACGCCGAAACAGTTCTTGCCCGGGATATCCTTCGACGTGAACACCGCCTGTATACAGGGATGCGCTGCCACGAAAGCGTCCAAGTCTCCCAGCCGGAAGGCAGCGCGATGATACGGACTACGAATCACCCGCAAGGCAAGTGCGTCCGTGGGCCACTGATCCCCGCCGTAGATTTCCTGACCGAGGACCTTGCGCGCCCCATCGAGCCGCACCAGGCGTTGCCCCACCGGCTCAGCACTCTGCACTTCCAATCCGAACCCTTCTTGTGTACCTGCGTCCATCACCGCAGAGATGATTTTGCGGTAGCCGGTGCAGCGGCACAGCACGCCACCCAGTGCGTCCTGCACCTGAGTTTCGCTCGGCCGCGGGTTCTTCTCGATCAATGCCACCGCCGAAACCAGCATCCCCGGTGTACAGATGCCGCACTGCGCAGCGCCATGCTGCAGGAACGATTTCTGCAAGCGGTCGAATGCAGCGGAAGATTGAGCTAACCCTTCGATCGTAGTTACCTCTGCGCCCTCAAGCTGTCCGACGGCGACCAGGCACGCGCAGGCGGTTCTCCCATTGATCAGCACGGTGCACGCGCCGCAGTCTCCCGCATCGCACCCTACCTTCGTCCCGGTTAACCCCAATTCCTCACGCAAAACCTTCGATAAACGGGTGATGGGTTCGGACTTAATCTCCACCGTTCTGCCGTTCACCGCCAACGAAAGTTGCGCTTCGATTTCTATCTTCATGCAGTCCTCCTTACGCACGCTTCGAGCGCCCTCGCCACCAGAACCTGCGCCACCTCTTTTCGGTACGCTGCCGTGGCCCTCATATCATTAATTGGCGATAGTTCCGCCAGGTGTTCCTGCTTCACCAATCTTCCGATCCCGGGCTCCCCTGTGACTCCACTCAGACATTGCTCCAACCCGCGCAGCCGCAGCGCCGACGCCGAGCATGCCCCAACGGCGAGCAAAGCTTCCGCGATCTTTCCACGTTCATCAATCACAAGATTTGCCGCGACCATGGCGATGGAAATGACCAGATAACGTCGACTACCTAGCTTGAGGAAAGTGGAGAGAGAGTTCTCTAAACGGCGTGGGACAGTCACTGCAGAGAGAATCTCGTCCGAGCGCTTCATGGTCCGGCGGTTTCCCAGAACAAAATTCGCAAGTGGCATCCGCCGCACGCCTGCTACGGACGCGAGTGTTACCTCGGCATCCAACGCTAAGAGTGCCGGTATCCCGTCTGCCGCTGGCGAGGCGTTGCACAGGTTTCCCGCCACCGTCGCCACATTTTGGATCTGGACGGAACCCACTTCCCGAGCGGCGCCTTTCAGGCCGTCAAAACCTCGCGGCAGTGGTGCTTCCAAGATCTCATTCCACGTGGTTCTCCCGCCGATGCAAATTGTATCGTTTGCCGAATGAATGCCTTTGAGTTCAGTCACTGCGGAGATATCGACGATCGGTGTGGTCACAGTCTGGTCACCCAGAGAAGGGAAGAAGTCTGTGCCACCAGAGAGAATCGTTCCACGCGACTCAGCGAGGGCGTGGACAGCCTCTTCAAGTGTTCTCGGCCGAAAATACAACAGTGTCATTCTCCGTGCCGCGGGAGACCGGAAGCCTGGCGCGGCCAGCCACCTATTTGTATACCGCACGCGCCTATTTGTGAAGCACCATGGAAATTCCAATCAAGACGGGTCGCTTCGCGCCAGGGGATTATAGCCGACAACGAAGTGTGGTATTTTCACCCAACGCTCCTTTGCGGGCATAGCGAGGTATTGCGTCGTGCGGCCAAATTCCGACCTTATTCTTTGGGCAGTGGATGTGCAAGTGGACTTTCTGCTCCCGGACGGCAAGCTTTACGTCCCCGGCGCAGAAAAGCTCATTCCCAACATTCAACGGCTGGTCGATGTTGCCCGCCGGAATGGCGCGCTCCTCATTTCTAGCGGCGACAGGCACTCACCAGACGACCCGGAATTTAAGGTTTTTCCGCCGCATTGTGTTCGCGGCACGCGTGGTGCTGAGGTTGTCCCTGAGGGCCTCGCGCACAAGATTTGTACTCTGCCGAATGGTCCGGAAATCCAACTGCCCCACAATCTGCTGGACCACCAACAGATTTTCATCGAAAAGCAGACGCTGGATGTTTTTGATAATCCGCACGCCGAAAAAGTCCTTGAGCGTCTTCCTCTCGATGCGGAGTTTCTTGTTTTTGGTGTCGTTACGGAATACTGCGTGCGATGTGCTGCAAGCGGCCTGCTCAATCGAGGGCGCCGCGTTTACATCATCAGCGATGCTATCGAACACTTGAATTCCGCCGCCGGTTCGAAGACCATCGATGAACTCACCGCAGCGGGAGCGGAGCTGATCTCCACGGACGAAGCCGTGACCCTCCTTAATGCTAAGAATGGGGATAATCCAGAAGCGTCAGGCTACCGCCCAATTCTTTGAGTGTGCCACAATATGATCAAAGCTCGTCACGTCCGCCGGCTCTTGAAGCACTTTTCGCAATCAGACCATAACCCTTCGTTCTTGCATCACGCGCCAACAAGGCCAGCGTAGCGTGGCCTAACGCTTTTTTACCCGCTTGAAGCTGAAGTCTTCCAAGTGCCAGTCGCGCTTCAAATTCACGGCCCAACAGACCAGCCCTACGCGCTTCGTTTTGGATCCGCTCCAAGGAATCACAGCCTCATCCTGGTTTCCTCCCCTGGACGATGCCGAGGCTGCACGTATTCTAGGCTTGCGGGCTCGCGAACGCGTCGAGCAGGCGTTCTCACTGCAAACAGTTGGTACTCGGCTTCACCATTTCTTCAGGGAGCCAGGCGCCCTCAAGGCATCAGCCTGCCCGCCAATTCGGCGATGATGTGGTGGAAGCATTGACACCTCACAACACGCGGATCACAAATTGCTGCGGCTCGCAACCGATTTTGTTCCTTCCGCACTTGCGGTCTGCCGTGCAAACAATTTCGCCACGCTCTCCAGCGTATCGATCTCCGATACCGCCTTGTCCGTGCGAATGCGAACAATTCGCGGAAAGCGCAACGCATATCCGCTTTCATGCCGGCTCGATTTCTGGATGTTGTTGAACGCCACTTCCAGCACGATCTTTGGCTCGACCGTTCGCCGGTATCCGTGATCCTCAATCGTGTGCCGCAGGAAAAAATCGGTGTGCTCCAGAATCTCCGCATCGGTCAAACCGGAGTACGCCTTACCGATATTCAGGAGCTTGTCCCCGTCTCGCACCGCAAAGGTGTAATCCGAAAGCACCTTGTGCCGCTTTCCGTGTCCGTATTCCACGGCCGTCACCACCACATCCAGCGTCGCAAACGGCTCCTTCAACTTGAACCAGAAACCGCCGCGCCGGCCCGGCGTGTACGGCGAATCTGCAGCCTTTGCCACAATCCCTTCGTGCCCGGCTCCGAGCGATTCGCGAAATGCCCGTTGCACTGCTTCAGCGGTTTTGCATTCGATCCTTCCCGCCACGCGCAACATCGCTGCTGCGTTCGTAAAAATCGCATCAAGACGCCGTTTGCGGTCCGCTAGCCGTTCGTCCAGCAGCAATTCACCATTCTGATACAGCAAATCGAACGCCACGAATTTCACTGGGATATCGTGTTGCATCCACAAATCGATCTGTTTACGTCCCAGCCGCTTCTGCAATTCCGTAAACGGCAGCGGCCGGGTGTCCCGCCACGCCAGAATCTCTCCATCGAGGATCAATTCCCCCGGCAACTCACGAATTGGCTGCACTAGCTCTGGAAACTCTGTCACCTCATCGAGCGTCCGTGAAAAGATTCTCACTTTGCCATTCTTATCCTTGTGCACCTGCGCCCGTATCCCGTCGTACTTTTCTTCCACCAGCAGTGCCGAGCCTTCCGTATCCGCCACCTCTTTGTCAAACAGGTCTTCGGCGGTTTCCACCGGAGCCGCCAGCATGAACCCCAGCGGATGAAACAGACGCACCATCGCGCTGCCCAACCTATTTTCGACCGCCAGCGTCAACGTTTCCCCAATATCGCCCGTCATCATGTTCGCGCGGCGCACTTCCGCCAGTGGTCGCTCGAATGCTTTGCCAATGGCTTCCTCTACCAGGCTTTCCTTCGACCCAATCCGCAGATCGCCGGTAATAATTTTCACCATGTACTTCACGTCGCTGGCGCTGGCACGCGCAAATGTCTTCGCCAGCAGTTCTGCCTTTTGCTCCTGCGATCGCACCGCTGCCAGGTCTTCAAACAGTCGGGCCACCTCCGCTAACGGCAAATCTCCATCGCGATGTGTGCGAACCAGCAACTCCTGGGCCATGTCTCCCAGGTCGCCATGCTTCAGATATGTTGTTGTCAGGCTTTCGCCGGTTCTGCCTGCGGCTTCTGCGATTACCCGTGAAAGCGTGCGTCCGCCAACTCCAAGCGTCCGCTCGTCGTAGCCCGCAAACGGGCGCCCCGAGAGAAATCTTGCGGCAAGCGCGGCGTCCGTGGTGCTCAGAGCTCTAAAGAATTCACTGATCAGTCGCAGTTTCTCCAGCTTTTTCGAGGTGGCCCCGACAGCTTCCGCGAGTTGCACAAATCCGCGCATTTTTCATTTCGTCTGTTCAAACCGATCGAACCTATCTAGCCGACGCCGCTTAGACATGCGGTGCCCAGCCCTTCTCATACTCCCGCCCCCACATCTTCATCGCTTCCGGATCACCCTGGATTCGCCCATCCTTTGTGTCCAGATGCAGCTCCCGGTTCACTTCCCACGCAATGTTGGAAAGCTGCAGCATCGTGACCGCCACGTTGCCTACGGAAATAGGAGCGTTCAGCTTCTCGCCTTTGCGGATTCCCGCAATGAAGTTCGCAAAGTGCGCATCGGTCATGGAATCACGCCCGATCGTGTCGGCAGACGACGTCGTGCTGCCAACCTTGAATTCACTCGTCTTTTTCCCTTTCCAGTCGTACACCTCGTAGCCATCGCGGTCCACAAGCACCGTGCCGGTGGTCCCCATAATTGTCGAACCACGATCGCGGCCGTAATACCTCATTCCCTGGCAGCTCTTGCCCTCCCACGAAATCATTTTGTCTTCGTACTCGAAGCTGGTCACCAGCGTGTCGTAAAACTCCCAATCATCCTTGTATTGGTATCTGCCGCCGGACGAAGTTACCCGCATCGGATAATCAACCCCCAGCGCCCACCGGCAAACATCCACCTCGTGGGTACCGTTATTCAGCGTTTCGCCCGTCCCGTAGATCCGGAACCAGTGCCAGTTATACGGCTGCACGTTGTCCTTATACGGACGCCGTGGCGCCGGCCCCTGAAACAGTTCCCAGTCCAACTGCGCCGGTACGGGAACTTCCTTCCCTGTGCCGATCGACTTTCTCACATTGCTGTACCACGCTTTCGCGAAGTACGGCCTCCCTATCAGCCCTCCGTGAATCTTTTCGACGATTTCGATCGTGTGTGGCGAAGACCGCTGCTGCGTGCCCATCTGCACCAGCTTTCCATACTTCTGCTGTGCCTGGAGCAGCATCTCTCCCTCAGCCGGATTGTGGCTGCAGGGCTTTTCCACATACACGTGTTTGCCCGCCTGCAATCCCGCAATGGCCATCGGCGCATGCCAATGGTCGGGAGTGGCAATCGTGATCGCGTCCACGTCTTTCTGCTCTAGAATTTTGCGGAAGTCTTTCTCGGCGGCCGCGGCCTCGCCCATCTCTTTCTGCACACTGTCCGCGAACTTCTTCAGAATGTTGCTGTCCACATCGCACACATGCGAGATGCGCGCCGCGCTTTTGTTCGCCTTCAGCGACGAGAGATGCGCATAGCCGCGTCCGTTTAGCCCAATCACAGCAAAGTTCAATCGGTCGTTGGCGCCCACAATCTGGCTATAACTCTTCGCGGTGGTTCCCACGGCCAACCCCGCCGCGCCCACTGCAAGTGCATCGAGAAAGTCACGTCGTGTAATCATGATTTCCCTCATCGCTGGCACAAATCGCCATGCGCTCATCAGCTGACAGCATACTTGTCACCCGCGATAGATTCCACCGTACGTCAACGCTCGCCGTTGCAAAGGCCATAACCATGGCACTGCAGCGTGGTACTATGGCCGCGTGTTTTTGAGGTCGTATCGCCTCTAAGGACTAACCGCCATGAAACAACCCACCTCCTCTGACCGTCGCAGTTTTCTCAAAGCAGGCGGCGCCATCGCCGCAGGCCTTATCTCTAACGGTGTCGTGTTCGCTCATCCCGCAACCGCCGCCTTTCCTCCTCTTCCCGCGAATATCAATACGCTCGCCGCCATGCCAACCCGCAACCTCGGCAAGACGGGCTACAAGGTGGGAATCTTCAGCCTGGGCGGACAGGCTGCTCTCGAAAAGCCCAACAACTTCGACGCGGCAGTGCCCATCATCGAACGTGCGCTCGACCTCGGCGTCAACTACATCGATACCTCATCGATCTACGGCGGCCCTCAGCGCTGGAGCGAGCAGTACGTCGGCCGCGTGATGAAGACGCGTCGCCAGGATGCGTTTCTCGCCACCAAGACGAAAGAACGCACGCGCGACGGCTCATTGCGCATGATCGAAAAGTCTCTCGTCCTTCTGAATACCGATCACATCGACCTGTGGCAATTGCATGACATTGGCTTGCCTGAAGACGTGAACGCGGTCTTTGCCAAGGGCGGAGCCATGGAAGCGCTGCTTGAGATGCAGCAGCAGAAGGTCGTGCGTTTTCTCGGCGTCACCGGCCACTACCGTCCCGAAGCATTAATCGACGCGGTCGAACCGCCACCCCTTCGACACCATCCTGATGTCTCTGAACGCCGCCGATTCGCACATTCACAGCTTCACCGATCAATTGCTGCCGCTGGTCGTCGAGAAGCAGATGGGCATCATCGGCATGAAGGTTCCCGCGCGCGGCAGACTGCTCTCCTCATGGACGCCGCCTCCGCTCGAACAGCAGCAGCATTCCTGGGAGGGTTCGGCGATTGCCACGCGCCCGGGCGTGATGAATATGCGCGAGGCCATGAACTTCACTCTCTCTCACCCCGTCAGCACCGTGATCATCGGATGCGACAACATTGCGCAGCTGGAAGAGAACGTGCAGATCGCCCGCGAGTTTACGCCGCTCTCGCAATCCCAGATGGTGGCGCTTAACACCCTCGCGGCACCCGTCGCAAAGCAGTCCTTGTTTTTCCGCTTCACCGACCGCAGCAAGGGCTGATCGAAGAAGCTTTGCGCAAGCCTGCCCGTGGCTAAGGGTTCTTCGCCTTTTCCCGATACCACTGCTGCAGCACAAAGAAGGCCTTCTTCTTTTCGCCGTGATCGGACACCAGCCCCTTCCTATTGAAGTAATCCTCAATCCCAGGCAGAGTCCTTCGTGGGCTGCGAAAATCCATCAGAATCCATGGTGTCGTCCCACGAAGGAAAGAGATGCGCTTCAGCATGGCAATCTGGTGCTCGTAAAGAGTTTCCTGATACTCCTCGGTGAAGCGTGTTTGCGCGTCGCCGTGGTTCCCGAATTGTGCGTCGCCTCCGAACTCGCTCATGATCAGCGGCTTGTCATACTTGGACACCCAGTCTGTGCTATCCAGGTCCGCAATGTTGTGCACATACCAGCCGATATATTCATTGTTCCCCATCACATCGAGTTCGTTCGCAATCGGATCGTTGATATGAATCGTCAGGCGGTTTCCATTTTTGGTCTCTTCTGCTTGCAGTGCGGCAGACACTAGCCGTGTGGGATCGTTCGTGTGCGCCTCTTGAATCAGTTGACCTAAAAATCGGTTCCGCGCATCGCTGATCGGTGTCTCGTTCGCGACCGAATAGATAATCAGCGCCGCGCGATTGTGATCTCGCGCAATCAGTTCGCCCAGCTGATTTTTGGCGTTCTGCAGGGTGTTGGGGTTTTCCCATTGAATGGTCCAATAGACCGGCACTTCTTCCCACACCAGAATGCCCATTTGATCCGCCATTCGTAACATCGCTTCGTTATGCGGATAGTGCGCCAGCCGCACGAAGTTGCACCCTAGTTCTTTCGCCCAGCCCAACAGGATCCGCGCATCGTCTTCGCTCCAGGCCCGTCCGGAGCGCAGCGGCGCTTCTTCGTGGATGTTGATGCCACGCAAAAAGACTGGTTTTCCGTTTAGAAGAATCTCCGTCCCTTGAACGCTAATCGAGCGGAACCCTATTTGGTCCGTCACTTGGTCTGTCTCGCTCGCGATCTCCACCCGATACAGCTTGGGGTTTTCTGGCGACCACAGCGTTAAATCAGCGTCAAAGGAAAACTCCACGCGGCCCGCTGCATCTGTCTGAAACGTCTTGTTCGACCCGGCTTCTGGAATGCGAATGGTAACCTTCTGCTGAAGCTGTTGGCCGTTCAGTTGTAGCCATCCCTTGATTTGCCGTGTCGATCCTTTCTCGAGCTGCACCGAATAGTTTTGAATGAATGTTTCCGGCACCTCCACCAGCGTCACCGGGCGGGTGATTCCCCCATAGTTCCACCAGTCGGTGTTCACGGTGGGAACGTAATCTTTGCCCCGGGTGTTATTGACCCTGACCACCAGGAAGTTCCCCTCGGGGCGAACCCGGTCCGTTATTTCGAAATCAAATGGAGTAAACCCGCCTTCGTGCTGGCCCAGTTCCTCCCCATTCAGATACACATATGCCATGTAGTTGGCGGCGCCGAAATGCACGAACACTCTCTTCTTCGGTCCTTTGGCGTAGTTAAACGACCGCTTGTACCACACGCTTCCTTCATAAAACAGCAATGAGTCGCGTTGGGTATTCCAATCTCCCGGCACGTTCAAGCGGCCCGAAGTATCAAAGTCGTATTCCACTAATTCCGATTTCGACTGAGGTTTGTAGTTCGTGTAAAAAGCGCCGTTACCCTTCAGCGCGTGCGCGTGGTAGTCGACCGCTCCCACGTCGTACGGATCCACAATCACTTGCCATTGACCATTCAAGCTGGTGGTCGAGCGTCCTTCGATGTTTGCGATCAGCGGTGCAACCTGCGCGGCACTTCGGCCCCCAGCAAACAGCACAAATAAAGCAAGCAGCAACCAACGCATAGAGGTAGTCATGGGTGACTATTCTATGCCGTTTCCATCCAACTGAGCGCGATCCCCTTATTCCTCAATTTACTTCTAGCCAGCGCAGAGTACCGTCGAGCGCGGTTAGGCGGGTTTTTGATCAGGCAGAGGCGGAACTAACGCGCGTCTCTCGTTCCGCTAGTATCAAGCGCCGCAATTTCCGCAGATCATTCAGAAGGCGTTTGCTGACGATGACATGAGATTCCAGCACGGTCAGTTTGTACTTCACCAGTTGCAGCGCTTGCCTCTTCCTGGCCAGTTCTGGCTGGTGGCGCACGTGATTTCTGTCTCAACGTGCTTTCGCGCTTCCCTCGACGCCTCTAAGAGATATCCCACATATTCGAGCGCACCCTCAATGTTGTCAAATGGTGTTGTCTGCTGGCGGGCCATGGCTTCTCTGAACGCCTTTCTTCCTCAGGCCAAACTCCACATCCAATTGACCTATTCTCGCAATCCAGGTTCCACTGTTCTTATTGTGCCTAAAGGGTTTACTGCCCCAAACCTCCTGCTCTAACCCACCCAATTCTTCATCATCAGTAAATCCGTTCTCTAGATAACCTTGCCGTACCGCGCCAAGTGACGGCGGTCACATCCCGCGCGCCCATCCATCCCACACACTCATCTTGTGAAGTATCTGACGCTGAGCAACCTACGGCGCTTTTCGCAGATCCTTTTCCTGAGCATTTTCTTACTGCTTTTACTCCGCACGGAGTTCCGCGGCTCGCTCCAGGCCAGGGGAGACGAGATCCGCTTGCCTTACCCTGTCCAGTTGTTCTTCCAACTAGATCCACTGGTCGCCATCTCCAACGCGCTCGCCAGCCGTGCCCTGTACCATGGCTTAATTTGGAGCCTCCTAGTCCTGATTCCAACTTTCTTCTTTGGCCGCTTCTTTTGTGGCTGGGTTTGTCCGTTGGGCACGCTGAATCACTTGTTCGGCAGCCTCAAGTCTGAGACCAAGCGCGGCAAGCAGCTCATTGCGTCTAACCGCTACAAGCCTTGGCAGAAAACCAAGTATTACATCCTTATCGCAGCCTTGGTCGCCGCGCTTCTTGGTAACGGACTGGTCGGATGGCTCGACCCCTTCTCACTGCTCGTGCGTTCTCTCGGTCTCTCTATTTTTCCGGGCCTGAATTACGCCGTGAATGCCGGACTCAACGCCGTCGAGCACATTGGCTTTGCCCCGTTGCAGATCGCCGGCCGCCTCTTCGACTGGCTCTTGGGCGCCGTCGTCCTGAGT
This sequence comes from Candidatus Acidiferrales bacterium, assembly GCA_963792145.1. Classification (GTDB taxonomy): domain Bacteria; phylum Acidobacteriota; class Terriglobia; order Acidiferrales; family UBA7541; genus Acidiferrum. The sequence goes on along the minus strand of CAWBVH010000031.1, from coordinate 4,791 downwards.
TTCAAGCAACCTCACTTCCGCCAGGGTTTCTTCCTGGGCTTTATCTTTATCTTCCTCATGGCGCTGAACTATCGCGTCACCCGCTTCTGGTGCCGCGCTATCTGTCCTCTGGGAGCGCTGTTCGGCGTGGCATCCCGTTGGTCGATCTTGGGACTGCACAAAGACCCCGTCGCGTGCGACAACTGCAATCGCTGTCTGCTCTCCTGTCAGGGTGGTGACGATCCCATCGGCGGAGTCCCTTGGCGCAAGTCCGAATGCCATCTCTGCCTGAATTGCATCGACCAGTGCCCACAGCACGGCTTGGCGTTCAAGTTCTTCCCTAATAGCGCGGTCGTTGAAGGCCCGGATTTGAAGCGCCGCAAGGCCCTCACTTCCATGGTGGCCGGTGCCGCATTGATTCCTCTGCTGCGCAGCACAACAGGCTTCGCCAGTGAGAAAAACGATCGTCTTCTGCGTCCTCCGAGCGCACTTGAAGAATCCGACTTCCTCACGCGATGCGTCCGTTGCGGAGAATGTATGAAGGTTTGTCCCAACAACGCGCTGCAACCATCTCTCGCTGAAGCCGGGCTCGAGGGTCTGTGGACTCCTGTAGTTGTCCCGCGAATCGGCTATTGCGAGCCTAGTTGCGTGCTCTGTTCGCAGGTTTGTCCGACGGGCGCCATCTGGGAGATTACCCCGAAGTCCAAGGGTTGGGTCGTGGGCGTCAATCGCGAGACCAAACCCGTCAGAATCGGCACCGCTTTCTATGATCGCGGACGCTGCTTGCCCTGGGCCATGGCCACCGACTGCATCGTCTGCGAAGAGTGGTGCCCCACTTCTCCCAAGGCTATCTACATGCGATCCGCCGAGGTCATCGATAGCCACGGCAATGCCCGAGAAATCAAACAACCGTATCTCGATCCCGCGCTCTGCGTCGGATGTGGCGCCTGCGAATACGCTTGCCCGGTGCACGACCGTCCCGCCGTCTACGTCCTCAGCATCGGCGAGAGCCGCTCCAAAACCAACCAGATCCTTCTGAATCGCCGCACAGCGAGACCGCACTCATGACCCCATTCCACCTATTTCGTATTCTTACACCAACGGCGCTGCTCGTCGTTCTGCTAACCAGTCTCGGCTGCAGCAAAAAGCCCGTTGCCGCAAGCGCCAGTCCATTTCCCGAATCGAATCAGGTTCAAGGCTGGACGCGGTCTGACGAGATTCGCACCTTCCCCGCGGCTGAACTTTGGAAATACATCGATGGTGATGCCGAAAAATATATGAAGGCTGGCGTAGAGAGTACTTCCACCAGCGATTACCAGTTTCAAGACAAGTTCGAGGCGGTCGTCGACCTTTACACCATGTCATCTCCCGCTGGCGCCAAGATCATTTTCGACTCGGAACCCTCTGTGGGCGCATCCACTCCGCAAGTTGGTGACGCCGCCCGGCTTTATGAGCAGAGCCTGGTCTTTCGCCAGGGAAAATACCTGGTTCGCATTGTCGCGTACCAGAGTTCGCCGCTCTTAGCGCAGGGCTTGCTCGATCTGGGCAAACTAATCAATAAGAGGTTGATTAAGTAGCGCCCCGCAGTCGCGTCGGCAGGAGGAGTTGGTATGAAAGAGAAATCTGATAGCAGCCGCCGTTCATTCCTGAGGACCTGCGTTGCCGGTGCTGCCGTTTTGGGCGCAGGAAAGCTCGCGATTCCCGCGGGGGTTCAGGCTGATACCGCCGCCAGATCGAAAGTGGTCATCGCGCGCGATCCTGAACTCTATGGCACAGGTTCCAGCCCTGATCCTGCTCGCGTGCAAAAACTCCTGGACCACGCGATGCAATCTTTCTACGATCTCCAGGATCCCGTCGCTGCCTGGAAGAAGGTGGTTCATCCCGGAGATGTAGTAGGACTAAAGGTCAACACCATTGCTGGGCCCGGCCTCTCGACCAGCGTCGCTCTTGTCGAAGCCATTTGCGAACGCCTCAAACAGGCCGGCATCAAACCCAACGACATCGTCATCTGGGACCGCACCAACCGCGAGTTGACCCGCGCAGGCTACCATCTCTCCAGCGATCCCAATCGCGAGCGCGTCGTCGGCACTGATGACAAAAACGTCGGCTACGAAGAAAAGCCCTCGGTCTACGGCAGCACCACCACACGATTCTCCAAGCTCCTCACGCGCACCTGCACTTGCATGATCAATCTCCCCATCCTCAAGGACCACAGCGGCGCCGGCGTGACGTCCGCCATGAAGAACATGTACGGTGTCGTCGACAATCCCAACGACTTTCATTCCAACAACTGTTGCCCCTACGTTGCCGATCTGTACATGCATTCCGTCGTCAAAGACAAGTTCCGCCTCTCCATCTGCGATATGTTCACCGCCTGCTACGAAGGTGGCCCCAGCTTCCAGCCGCAACATACCTGGAGGTTCAATGGCCTGATGATTGCCTCCGATCCCGTTGCGCACGATTACACAGCCTGGCAAATCATCGAACGCAAGCGGGCGGAAAAAGGTTTGAAGACTCTCACCGCAGCTGGCAGGCCGCCGAAGTACATCGCTGTGGCTGCGGATGCGCAACATCGTCTCGGAACCAATGATCCTCAACGGATTATCTTAGTCGAGCTGTAGTCAGCACGGGGAGGAAGCACATGGCAGAGTCCAGCGCTAGCGGGATGGATCGTCGCCGGGCCCTGCTGCGGCTGCTTGGCCTTGCCGGACTCGGTGCGGGAACCGTTGCCGCTGGCAGGTGGCTCAGCCGTCACAGCGAACGTCCCACCGATGAACTTGTCGTCAACGCCAAGCGCAGTCACACCGTGCCGGCATCTGCGGATCTGCCTCAATTAGCAGTAATCGCCGGCGGCGAACCGGAGCAACTGGTTCGTCGTGCGCTTCAAGAAATGGGCGGCATCAAGCGGTTCATTTCTCGCTCTGATGTCGTCATCGTCAAGCCAAACATCGCCTGGGATCGCACTCCCGAACAAGCCGCCAACACCAATCCCCAGGTTATTGCCGAACTGGTTCGCCAATGCTGGGACGCCGGCGCGAAAAAAGTCATCGTCACCGACGTCAGTTGCAACGATCCTCGCCCATGCTTCCAGCGTTCGGGCATCGCCGAAGCTGCGAGCCGCGAAGGTGCCGAGGTTCTGCTTCCCGAATCTACCCACTTTAAGCAAGTTGACCTTGCCGGTGACTTCCTGCAGAACTGGACAGTATTTCAGCCTTTCCTCGAGGCCGACAAGATCATCAATGTCCCCATCGCCAAGCACCACAGCCTCACCGGCGTCACCCTGGGCATGAAAAACTGGTACGGCATTCTCGGCGGACAACGCGCGCAACTTCACCAGCACATTCACGAGAGTCTCGTCGATCTCGCCGATTTTATTCGCCCCACTCTCACTCTCGTTGATTCGTACCGCATCCTCCTCCGCAACGGCCCCACCGGCGGCAATCTCGAGGATGTGGTCTTGAAGAAGACCCTTATCGCCGGGACCGATCCCGTTGCCCTCGATGCCTATGTCGCCAAGGCTTACTGGAATATGGACGTAAACGCGATGCCATACCTGAAAATGGCCAGCCAGCGAAATCTGGGCACAACCGATTTTGATAAGCTGCGCGTCGAGATCGTTAATCTCTCTTGATGTTGCGGGAACCCTCGAACTCAATTGTGATGTAGACTTTCTTACATCACCTGGAATCAGGAACGCAGCCTGTTCACTTCAATCCGCGCTCTTGTTCCAGCTGAGCTTTCTTTCAACTTTGCACTCACAGGAAAATGCCCGTGCCCGGTTCAACCGCGCCTCAAAAAATGCTGATGCCTTTCCTCGATCTGAAGGCGCAGTTTGCCACCATCCGTCAGGAAATTCTCGACGCGGTGATGCGCACCCTGGAAACCCAGCAGTTCATTCTCGGGCCGGAAGTCACTGCTTTTGAAAATGAAATCGGCGCCCTTACCGGATGCGCTTATTCCGTTGCTTGTGCTTCGGGGTCGGACGCCCTGATTCTCGCTCTCTTGGCACTTGAAATCGGTCCTGGCGATGAGGTCATCACCACTCCGTTTACATTTTTTGCTTCCGCTGGTTCCATCGCTCGCGTCGGAGCCAAACCCGTCTTTGTCGATATTGATCCCCAAACGTTCAACATTTCTCCCCAAGCTATCCAGCACGCGATTACTCCCAAAATCAAAGCCATCATGCCCATCCATCTTTTTGGCTTGTCGGCGGATATGAATCCGATTCTGGAGCTTGCTTCGGCGCAACGCATACCCGTCATCGAAGACGCCGCACAAGCCATCGGCGCGAGCTATGCCGGACGCCCGGTTGGCAGCCTTGGGCGGATCGGTTGTTTCAGCTTTTTCCCTTCCAAGAATCTCGGCGCCGCAGGCGACGGTGGCCTGATTACGACCAGCGACGCGGCTTTGGCCGATCGTCTCGGCCTGTTGCATGTCCACGGTGCTCGTGACAAGTACGTTTACGAATTGCTGGGAATGAATAGTCGTCTGGACGCCCTGCAGGCCGCCATTCTCCGCGTGAAACTGAAATATCTCGACAAATGGGCGGCAGCCCGGCAGCGCAACGCGGATCGTTATCGCCAACTCTTCCGCGAATTCCATCTGGAATCAAAGTTGACTTTGCCCGTTGCCCCTGCGCAATTCACTCACGTTTACAACCAGTTCACGATTCGCTCCAACGATCGCGACAACCTCCGCGAGCATCTCCGCGCCAGCGGCATTCCCTCGGAAATCTACTATCCGATTCCCCTGCACCTCCAGAAAGCCTTCTCCTATCTCGGCCACAAGCCGGGCGACTTTCCCGCATCGGAA